>JAXMFB010000004.1:0-280129 GCA_046347945.1 Burkholderiaceae bacterium | reverse complement strand
CCGCGCCGCCGCGCCGATGGTGAGGCGGGCGCTGCCGATCGGCCGGCCGAACAGCCTGCCGAAGCCCCGAAGACCGCCGTCAAGCGCGTGCGCAAGGTGGCGGGTGCCTCGGCCGACGGTGAAAAGAAGGGCGAATAGGAGTGAGCGATGCTGCAACCCGCTCGACGTAAGTACAGGAAAGAACAGAAGGGCCGCAACAAGGGCATCGCCACGCGCGGCACCTCGGTTTCGTTCGGCGACTTCGGCCTGAAGGCCACCGGTCGCGGGCGCCTCACGGCGCGCCAGATCGAGGCCGCGCGCCGCGCGATGACGCGCCACATCAAGCGCGGCGGCCGCGTCTGGATCCGCATCTTCCCGGACAAGCCGGTCTCGAAGAAGCCCGCCGAGGTCCGCATGGGCAACGGCAAGGGCAACCCCGAGTACTACGTGGCCGAGATCCAGCCGGGCAAGGTCCTCTACGAAATGGACGGCGTGAACGAGACGCTGGCCCGCGAGGCGTTTGCGCTCGCTGCGGCCAAGCTGCCGATCGCGACCGTCTTCGTCTCCCGCATGGTCGGCGCGTGAGCGCTGCCGGCGACGACAAGGGCACGAACATGAAAGCGAAAGAGTTGCGCGCCAAGGATCCCGCGGCGCTCAAGAAGGAACTCGACGAGCTGCTCAAGGCGCACTTCTCGCTGCGCATGCAGATCGCCACGCAGCAACTGAACAACACCAGCCAGCTGGGCAAGACGCGGCGCGACATCGCGCGCGTGCGCACGGTGATGAACGAGAAGGCGGCCGCGAAATGACGACGACCCAAGCGACGGCGGCCACCGCCTCCGGCAAGACCGCGCTCAAGCGCACGCTGGTCGGGCGCGTGGTCAGCAACAAGATGCAGAAGACGGTCACGGTGCTGATCGAGCGCCGCGTCAAGCATCCGGTCTACGGCAAGTACATCGTGCAGAGCACCCGGTACCACGCCCACGCCGAGACGCCGTACAACGAGGGCGACCTCGTCGAGATCCAGGAGTGCCGCCCGATCTCGCGAACCAAGGCCTGGAAGGTCACGAAGCTGGTGACCCCGGCGGCGGCCTGAGCCGGCCGGCGAGACCCGGTTGCGGCCGCCCGCACAACGGGCGGCCGGTTCGTTTCGGGGCTGTGCGACCGGAACGGGCTTGCAGGAAGGTTGCACACGTGCAATAATGTTCGGCTCTGGTTGGCGGGCAGGTTTCGCCACCGGATCACCCAAACCACGGGACCAAGACTGACCGCGAGCGGGCCCTGAGCCAGGTAGCGGATCAAGTTGGGGCAGACAAATGATTCAGATGCAATCGACGCTGGACGTCGCCGACAACACCGGCGCGCGCTCAGTCATGTGTATCAAGGTGCTGGGCGGCTCGAAGCGTCGCTACGCCGGCATCGGCGACGTCATCAAGGTCTCGGTCAAGGAGGCGCAGCCGCGCGGTCGCGTCAAGAAGGGCGAGATCTACAACGCGGTCGTCGTGCGCACCGCCAAGGGCGTGCGGCGCCAGGACGGCTCGCTGATCCGCTTCGATGGCAATGCCGCGGTGCTTCTCAACGCCAAGCTCGAGCCGATCGGCACGCGCATCTTCGGGCCGGTCACGCGCGAGCTGCGCACCGAGCGCTTCATGAAGATCGTTTCGCTCGCCCCGGAGGTGATCTGATGCGCAAGATCCGCAAGGGCGATGAAGTGATCGTCATCGCCGGACGTGACAAGGGCAAGCGCGGCACGGTGCTGCGCCGCGTCGACGACACGCACCTGGTCGTCGAGGGCGTCAACATGGTGAAGAAGCACGTGCGCCCGAACCCGATGAAGGGCCAGACCGGCGGCATCGTCGACAAGTCGATGCCGATCGACCAGTCGAACGTGATGCTGCTCAACCCGGCCACGGGCAAGGGCGACCGCGTCGGCGTGAAGACGCTCGAAGACGGCCGCAAGGTGCGCGTCTTCAAGTCCAACGGCGAAATGGTGAACGCCTGAGGGTCCTTCCCTGGGGCTGATTAGGAAATCGAAATGGCTCGCCTGCAACAGCACTACCGCGAGAAGGTCGTACCCGACCTGATGAAGCAGTTCGGCTACAAGTCCGTGATGCAAGTGCCGCGCATCACCAAGATCACGCTGAACATGGGCGTCTCGGAGGCGGTGGCGGACAAGAAGGTCCTCGACAACGCCTCGGGCGACCTCGCGAAGATCGCCGGCCAGAAGGTCGTGACCACCAAGGCGAAGAAGGCGATCGCCGGCTTCAAGATCCGCGCCGGCTACCCGATCGGGTGCATGGTCACGCTGCGCGGCGAGCGGATGTTCGAGTTCTTCGACCGCCTGGTCACGGTTGCGCTGCCACGGGTGCGCGACTTCCGGGGCGTGTCGGGCAAGGCGTTCGACGGTCGCGGCAACTACAACATCGGGGTCAAGGAACAGATCATTTTCCCCGAGATCGAGTACGACAAGGTCGACGCGCTGCGTGGGCTGAACATCAGCATCACGACCACCGCGAAGAACGACGAGGAAGCGAAGGCGCTGCTGGCGGCCTTCAAGTTCCCGTTCCGCAACTGAATCGAGGAAGCACAAAGTGGCCAAACTCGCCATGATCAACCGCGACCTGAAGCGCCAGGCGACGGTTCGCAAGTTCGCCGCCAAGCGCAAGGCGCTCGAGGCGATCATCAACGACCAGTCGCTGTCCGAGGAAGATCGCTACCAGGCGCGCCTGAAGTTGCAGGCGCTGCCGCGCGATTCCAGCCCTACGCGGCTGCGCAATCGCTGCGAGATCACGGGCCGGCCCCGGGGCACTTTCCGCAAGTTCGGCCTCGGCCGCAACAAGCTTCGCGAGATCGCGATGCGCGGTGAAGTCCCGGGCCTGACCAAGGCGAGCTGGTAAACAAGGAATCCATCATGAGCATGAGCGATCCGGTCGCCGACATGTTCACGCGCATCCGCAACGCGCAGCGCGTCGAAAAAGAATCGGTGTCAATGCCGTCGTCCAAGCTGAAAGTGGCGATTGCGCAGGTCCTGAAGGACGAGGGCTACATCGACGGCTTCGCGGTCAAGGGCGAAGGCGTCAAGAACGAGCTCGAAGTGCAGCTGAAGTACTACGCCGGCCGTCCGGTGATCGAGCGCCTCGAGCGCGTCTCGCGTCCCGGCCTTCGCGTGTACAGGGGCCGCGACGCGCTGCCGCAGGTGATGAACGGCCTCGGCGTGGCCATCGTGACCACGCCCAAGGGCGTCATGACCGACCGCCGCGCCCGCGCCAGCGGCGTGGGCGGCGAAGTCATCGCCTACGTGGCCTGACGGAGGTCGAGATGTCTCGAGTAGGCAAGAATCCGGTCGCGGTGCCCGCCGGCGTCGAGGTGACGCTCACCGACGGCGCCATCACCGTCAAGGGCCCGCTGGGCACGCTGACGCAACGGGTCAACCCGCTTGTGAGCATCGCGCGCGAAGGCGCGCAGATCACGTTCCCGCCGGCCGACGAGAGTCGCGAGGCGAACGCGATGAGCGGCACGTACCGCGCGATCGTCGCGAACATGGTGCACGGCGTCTCGAAGGGCTTCGAGAAGAAGCTGCAACTGGTCGGCACCGGCTACCGCGCGCAGGCGCAGGGCGCGACCCTGAACCTGTCGCTCGGGTTCTCGCACCCGGTGGTCTACAAGCTGCCCGGAGGCGTGAAGGCCGAGACGCCCACGCAGACCGACATATTGATCAAGGGTGCCGACAAGCAGGTCGTCGGCCAGGTCGCTGCCGAGATCCGCGCGTTCCGCGAACCCGAGCCGTACAAGGGCAAGGGCGTGCGCTACGCCGACGAACGGGTGGCGTTGAAGGAAGTGAAGAAGAAGTAAGCGACCGGGCTGCTTCTGAGGAATCGACCGATGGACAAGAACCAATCCCGTCTGCGCCGTGCCCGCCAGACCCGGCTGAAGATCCGCGAACTGCGGGTCCGGCGCCTGACCGTGCACCGTACCAACCTGCACATCTACGCCAGCATCCTCGATGCCGCAGGCGAGAAAGTGCTGGTGTCGGCGTCGACGGTCGAACAGGACGTGCGCACGCAGCTCGCGGGCAAGCAGGGGCTCGGCGGCAACGTCGACGCCGCCGCGCTGGTCGGCAAGCGCATCGCCGAGAAGGCGCTTGCGGCCGGCATCGACAGCGTGGCCTTCGACCGCGGCGGCTATCGCTTCCACGGGCGCGTGAAGGCGCTCGCCGAGGCGGCCCGCGAAGCGGGCCTGAAGTTCTAAGCGAACGGATTCGAACATGGCAAAGATTCAAGCGAAAGTCGCCGGCAAGACCGCCGAGGAGCGTGACGACGGCCTGCGCGAGAAGATGATCTCGGTCAACCGCGTCACCAAGGTCGTCAAGGGCGGACGCATCCTGGGCTTCGCAGCGCTCACCGTGGTGGGCGACGGCGACGGCCGCATCGGCATGGGCAAGGGCAAGTCGCGGGAGGTGCCGGTGGCGGTACAGAAGGCGATGGACGAGGCGCGGCGCAAGCTGGTCAAGATCCCGCTGCGCGGCGGCACGCTGCATCACCAGGTGATGGGCCGCCACGGCGCGTCGGTCGTGATGCTCAAGCCGGCTCCGGACGGTACCGGCATCATCGCGGGCGGCCCGATGCGCGCGATCTTCGAGGTGATGGGCGTGACCAACGTCGTCGCCAAGAGCCACGGTTCGTCGAACCCGTACAACATGGTTCGCGCGACGCTCGATGCGCTGCGCAACCTGAACACGCCGGCCGAGATCGCGGCCAAGCGCGGCAAGTCGGTCGAGGAGATCCTCGGCTGAGAGCGCGCGGGCGTGCCGGCGAAGCGCGCCGGCGCATGGAGAGCACGATGAGCAAGAAGACGTTGAAGGTGACCCTGGTGAAGAGCCCGAACGGAACGCGCGGCACGCATCGCGCGACCGTGCTCGGCCTGGGCCTGAAGAAGATCAACCAGACGCGCGAGCTGGAAGACACGCCCGCCGTGCGCGGCATGATCAACAAGGTGTCGTACCTGGTCAGGGTGCACTGAGATGAAACTGAACGAACTGAAACCCGCCGAAGGCAGCACGCACGCGCGCAAGCGCGTCGGTCGCGGCATCGGGTCGGGCCTGGGCAAGACCGCGGGCCGCGGCCACAAGGGCCAGAAGTCGCGCTCGGGCGGCTTCCACAAGGTCGGCTTCGAGGGCGGCCAGATGCCGCTGCAGCGCCGCCTGCCCAAGCGGGGCTTCAAGTCGATGAGCGCCGGTGACACGGCCGAAGTGCGGCTGTCCGACCTCGAGCGCCTCGAAGGCGGCGACGTCGACCTGCTGGCGCTGAAAGCCGCCGGCGTCGTGCCGCAACTCGCCCTGGGCGCGAAGGTGATCCTGTCGGGCGCGATCACCCGTGCGGTGAACCTCAAGGGCGTCGGCGCCACCAAGGGCGCGAAGGCGGCCATCGAGGCGGCCGGCGGCTCGGTCGCCTGAGGCACGAGAACGAGCGATCCGGAACAGACCCGTGGCAACGAACCCCGCAGCGCTGGCCAAGGCAGGCAAGTACGGCGACCTCAAGCGCCGGCTGGTCTTCCTCGTGCTCGCGCTCGTCGTCTACCGGATCGGCGCGCACATCCCGGTTCCGGGAATCGACCCGAACCAGCTGGCGCAGCTGTTCCGCGGCCAGCAGGGCGGCATCCTCGGGATGTTCAACCTGTTTTCGGGCGGCGCGCTGTCGCGGTTCACCGTGTTCGCGCTGGGGATCATGCCGTACATCTCGGCATCGATCATCATGCAGCTGCTCACCGTGGTCGTTCCCGCCCTCGAGGCGAAGAAAAAGGAAGGCGAGGCGGGGCGGCGCGAGATCACCAAGTACACGCGGTGGTTCACCGTTGGCCTGGCCACGTTCCAGGCGATCGGCATCGCGATCGCGATCGAGGCGCAGCCGGGGCTGGTCATCGAGCCCGGCCCGGCGTTCCGCTTCATGACGGTGGTGTCGCTGGTCACCGGAACGATGTTCCTGATGTGGCTGGGCGAGCAGATCACCGAGCGCGGGCTGGGCAACGGCATCTCGATCATCATCTTCGGCGGCATCGTCGCCGGCCTGCCGGGCGCGATGGCCGGAATGGGCGAACTGATCCGCACCGGGGCGATGAGCGGCTTCGTTTCGCTGGTGATCGTCGCGCTGGTGGTGCTGGTCACCGCCGCCGTGGTGTTCGTCGAGCGCGGGCAGCGCAAGATCACGGTGAACTACGCCAAGCGACAGGTCGGCAACCGCGTCTACGGCGGGCAGACCTCGCACCTGCCGCTGAAGCTGAACATGTCGGGCGTGATCCCGCCGATCTTCGCGTCGTCGATCATCCTGTTCCCGGCGACGATCGCGCAGTGGTTCACGTCGGGCGACGTGTCGAACCCGATGGTGCGCTGGCTGCGCGACATCGCCGCGACGCTGTCGCCGGGGCAGCCGGTCTACATCCTGCTGTACGCGATGGCGATCATCTTCTTCTGCTTCTTCTACACGGCGCTGGTGTTCAACAGCCGCGAGACTGCCGAGAACCTGAAGAAGAGCGGCGCGTTCGTTCCGGGCATCCGGCCGGGCGAGCAGACCGCGAAGTACATCGACAAGATCCTGATGCGGCTCACGCTGGTCGGTGCGATCTACATCACCGCCGTGTGCCTGCTGCCGGAGTTCCTGGTGTTGAAGTGGAACGTCCCGTTCTACTTCGGCGGCACCTCGCTGCTGATCATCGTCGTGGTCACGATGGACTTCATGGCGCAGGTGCAGGCCTACGTGATGTCGCACCAGTACGAGAGCCTGCTGAAGAAGGCCGGCGCCAAGGGGGCCGGCGCGTAGCGGCCCGCGGGCTGGCGGCCGGGCAAGGGTGGGGTGTCGGAACATCGGGCGACGCGGGAATCGATGAGCAAGGAAGACGTCATCCAGATGCAGGGCGAGGTGGTGGAGAACCTCCCCAACGCGACGTTCCGCGTGAAGCTCGAGAACGGCCACATGGTTCTCGGGCACATCTCCGGCAAGATGCGGATGCACTACATCCGGATCCTGCCGGGCGACAAGGTCACGGTCGAGCTCACGCCGTACGACCTGTCGCGGGCGAGGATCGTCTTCAGGGCGAAGTGACGAAGTGATTTCCGGTCGGCCGCTGCGAGTGGGTCGATCCGGGCAACGAGGTGAACGATGAAAGTGATGGCATCAGTCAAGAAGATCTGCCGCAATTGCAAGGTGATCAAGCGCAAGGGCGTCGTTCGCGTCATCTGCACCGATCCGCGGCACAAGCAGCGCCAGGGCTGAACGAGGAATATCCATGGCACGTATTGCGGGCATCAACATTCCCGACCGTCAGCACGCCGAGATCGGCCTGACGGCGATCTACGGCATCGGACGCACGCGCGCTCGCCAGATCTGCGAGGCGGCGAACGTTCCGTTCGACAAGAAGGTCAAGGACCTCAACGACGCGGAGCTCGAGCGCATCCGCGAGCTGATCGGCAAGCTCACCATCGAGGGCGACCTGCGCCGCGAGGTGTCGATGTCGATCAAGCGGCTGATGGACCTCGGCTGCTACCGCGGCGTGCGGCACCGCCGCGGCCTGCCGGTGCGCGGCCAGCGCACCCGCACCAATGCGCGCACCCGCAAGGGGCCGCGCAAGGCCGGCGTCGCGCTGAAGAAGTAAGCGTCGCGGCTGACCAACACATCGGAGTCGATCCAGCACATGGCTACCAAGTCACAATCGGCAGCGCAGGCGGCCGCCGCGTCGCGCCTTCGCAAGAAGGCGCGCAAGAACGTGTCGGACGGCATCGCGCACGTCCATGCGTCGTTCAACAACACGATCATCACGATCACCGACCGGCAGGGCAACACGCTGTCGTGGGCGTCGTCGGGCGGCGCGGGCTTCAAGGGCTCGCGCAAGTCCACGCCGTTCGCCGCGCAGGTGGCGGCCGAGGCTGCGGGCCGTGCGGCGCAGGAATGCGGCATCAAGAACCTCGAGGTGCAGATCAAGGGCCCGGGCCCCGGTCGCGAGTCGTCGGTGCGCGCGCTCAACGCGCTGGGCATCAAGATCATCTCGATCCAGGACGTCACGCCGATTCCGCACAACGGCTGCCGGCCGCCGAAGAAGCGGCGCATCTGAGGAACGGGAAGGGAGATCCCGTCTCCCTTCCCTGCAACCAAGCCCACTGTTCGTCACCCGCAAGGCCGTCCAGGCCGGGTTACCGAAGACGGACTGACCGCGAAGCGATTCGCGCAATTCGAAGGACTGAAGACGTGGCACGTTATACCGGACCGAAAGCCAAGCTGTCCCGCCGCGAAGGGACCGACCTTTTCCTGAAGAGCGCCCGCCGGGGGCTCGACACCAAGTGCAAGCTCGACAGCAAACCGGGCCAGCACGGACGCACCTCGGGCTCGCGCCCGTCCGACTACGGGATCCAGCTTCGCGAGAAGCAGAAGGTCAAGCGGATGTACGGCGTGCTCGAGCGCCAGTTCCGGCGCTATTTCGCCGAGGCCGAGCGTCGCAAGGGCAACACCGGCGAGAACCTGCTCAGGCTGCTCGAGAGTCGCCTGGACAACGTGGTCTACCGGATGGGGTTCGGCTCGACCCGCGCCGAGGCGCGCCAGCTGGTCAGCCACAAGTCGGTGATGGTCAACGGCGAGGCGGTGAACATTCCGTCGCTGATGGTCCGCCCGAACGACGTCATCACGATCCGCGAGAAGGCCCGCAAGCAGGCCCGGATCCAGGACGCGCTCAACCTCGCCGAGCAAGGCGGCTTCCCGGCCTGGGTGTCGGTCGACAAGAACAAGATGGAAGGCGTGTTCAAGAACATGCCCGACCGCACCGATCTCGCCGGCGACATCAACGAAAGCCTGATCGTCGAGTTGTACTCGCGCTAATCGAGAGGATATCTATGCAGACTGCCATGCTGAAGCCGCGCATCGTCGAGGTGGAGCAACTCGGTGCATCGCATGCCCGTGTGGTGATGGAGCCGTTCGAGCGCGGTTACGGTCACACGCTGGGCAACGCGCTGCGCCGCGTCCTGCTGTCCTCGATGGTCGGCTACGCGCCCACCGAGGTCCAGATCACGGGCGTGGTGCACGAGTACTCGGCCATCGACGGGGTGCGCGAAGACGTCGTCGACCTGCTTCTGAACCTGAAGGGCGTCACCTTCCGGCTGCACAACCGCGACGAGGTGTTCCTCACGCTGCGCAAGGACACGCCGGGGCCGGTCACCGCCGCCGACATCGACGTGCCGCACGACGTCGAGGTGATCAACCCCGACCACGTGATCGCGACGCTGACCCAGGGCGGCAAGCTCGACATGTCGATCAAGGTCGAGCGTGGCCGCGGCTACCTGCCCGGCACGATGCGCAACCTGAACGAGACCAAGACGATCGGCAAGATCGTCCTCGACGCCTCGTTCTCGCCGGTGCGTCGCGTCAGCTACCAGGTCGAGAGCGCCCGCGTCGAGCAGCGCACCGACCTCGACCGCCTGGTGGTCGACGTCGAGACCAACGGCGTGATCGCTCCCGAAGAGGCGGTACGCCAGTCCGCGCGCATCCTCGTCGAGCAACTGACCGTGTTCGCCGCGCTCGAGGGCGGCGCAGAGCCGGCGATCGAGCCGGCCGGTATCGGCCTCGGCGGCGGCGCGCGTGGCCCGCAGATCGACCCGATCCTGCTGCGCCCGGTCGACGACCTCGAGCTCACGGTACGCTCGGCGAACTGCCTGAAGGCCGAGAACATCTACTACATCGGCGACCTGATCCAGCGCACCGAGAACGAGCTGCTCAAGACGCCGAACCTCGGCCGCAAGTCGCTCAACGAGATCAAGGAAGTGCTGGCGTCGCGCGGACTGACGCTCGGCATGAAGCTCGAGAACTGGCCTCCGGCCGGCCTCGAGCGCCCGTAACAGAACAAGGCGAGAACGCGAGGAAACCGTCATGCGTCACCGTCACGGACTACGCAAGCTGAACCGCACCAGCGCCCATCGCGAGGCGATGCTGCGCAACATGTGCAACTCGCTGCTTCGGCACGAGCTGATCAAGACCACGCTGCCCAAGGCCAAGGAGCTGCGCCGCGTCGTCGAGCCGATCATCACGCTGGGCCGCAAGCCGTCGCTGGCCAACCGGCGCCTGGCATTCGACCGCTTGCGCGATCGCGAGATGGTCGTCAAGCTGTTCGACGAGCTCGGCCCGCGCTACGCCAAGCGCAACGGCGGCTACCTGCGGATCCTGAAGTTCGGGTTCCGCGCGGGCGACGCCGCGCCGATGGCGCTGGTCGAGCTGATGGACCGCCCCGAAGAGGCACAAGCCGAAGGCGCGTCGAGCGCCGGCTGAGCGCCGGTCGCGGGCTGCCGCTGCGGCCGCAAGCCGGCCGGCGGCGCTGCGACGGACTCGGGAACGGGCGCCCCGCGGTGTCGGCACCGCGCGGCGCCCTGGTTTTTTTCCGGGGTCGCTTCGTACCGATGTCCGAGATCCTCAGCGTTTCCGGGTTGGTCAAGCGCTTCGCGGGCGTCGAGGCGCTCGACGGGCTCGACTTCGCGGTGCGCCGCGGCGAGTGCTTCGGCCTGCTCGGGCCCAACGGCGCAGGCAAGAGCACGACGCTGAAGGCGATCCTGGGGCTGGTCGAGCCCGACGCGGGCCGGATCCGGCTGTTGGGCCTCGACATTCCCGCGCAGGCGCGCCAGGCGCGCGCGCGGGTCGGCGTCGTTCCCCAGGCCGACGCGCTCGACCCGGACTTCACGGTGGCCGAGAACCTGATCGTGTTCGGCCGCTACTTCGGCCTGTCGCGCGCGGCGCTCGACGCCCGGCTCGACGCGCTGCTCGAGTTCGCAGGACTCGCCCACAAGCGCGACGCGAAGATCCACGAACTGTCGGGCGGGATGCGGCGGCGCCTCACGCTCGCGCGGGCGCTGGTCAACGACCCCGAAGTGCTGTTCCTCGACGAGCCGACCACCGGCCTGGACCCCCAGGCGAGGCACCTGATCTGGGAAAGGCTCCGGCGGCTGCTCGCCAACGGCAAGACGATCGTCCTGACCACGCACTTCATGGAGGAAGCCGAGCGCCTGTGCAGCCGGCTGGCGATCATCGACCACGGGCGGCGCATCGCGATGGACACGCCCGCGGCGCTGATCGCGAGCCAGATCGAGCCGCACGTCGTCGAGGCGACCGGTGACGCGGTGGCCCGATGGGCGCGCGAGTTCGCCCCGGCGCGCGCGGCGAGGGTCGAAGTGGTCGGCGAGACCGCCTTCGCGTATTGCGCGACCCTCGAGGCCGCGACGGCGGCCGGCGCTTCGGCGGCCGCGATCGCGTCGCTGCGCGTGTTGCAGCGCCCGGCCAACCTCGAGGACGTCTTCCTGAAGCTCACCGGTCGCGACCTGCGCGACTGATCCTGCACGACCGAGCCACGAGAGCCGAACGCGATGAACCGCTACGCCGCGCCACGCCCGTCGATGCGATTCCTGCCGGTCTACCGGCGCAACCTGCTGGTGTGGCGCAAGCTCGCCGTGGCCAGCGTGATCGGCAACATCGCCGACCCGCTGATCATCCTGGTCGCCTTCGGCTACGGGCTCGGCCGGCTGCTGCAGCAGGTCGACGGCGTGCCGTACATCCTGTTCCTCGCGGCCGGCTCGATGTGCATGAGCACGATGATGGCGGCGAGCTTCGAGTCGCTGTACTCGGCGTTCTCGCGGATGCACGTGCAGCGCACCTGGGATTCGCTGCTGAACGCCCCGCTCGAGCTCGACGACATCGTGATCGCCGAGTGGCTGTGGGCCGCGACCAAGAGCGTGCTCTCCGGCGTGGCGATCGTCGCCGTCGTCTGGCTGCTGGGCATCTCGCGCGCGCCGACGCTGGTGCTGGCGCTGCCGGTCGTGGCCCTCACCGGCCTGGTGTTCGGCGCCATCGGGCTTTGCGTGAACGCGCTCGCGCGTGGTTACGATTTCTTCACCTACTACTTCACGCTGGTGCTCACGCCGATGATCTTCCTGTCCGGCGTGTACTACCCGGTGGCGCAACTGCCCGACTGGCTTGCGGCGATCGCCGGCGCGCTGCCGCTGGCGGCCGCCGTCGAGCTCGCGCGCCCGCTCGTGCTCGGTCGCCTGCCCGACGCCCCGCTCGTGCCGCTGCTCAAGCTGCTGGCCTACGCCGGCGGGGCGCTGTATCTTGCGATGATCCTGACACGGCGGCGCTTCGCCGCCTGAGGACAGGCACCGCCGCCCACGACCGAAGCCGCCCGGCATGGACCCCGCCGAACGTTCCGTCCCCGAACCGGTGCGCATCGCGCCGACCGATGGCCTGCTGCTGGTCCTCACCACCGTGCCCGATCGCGACGTCGCGGCATCGATCGCGCGCACGCTGGTCGACGAACGGCTGGCAGCCTGCGTGAACGTCCTCGGCGAGTGCCGCTCGGTCTACCGCTGGAAGGGCGCGGTCGAAGAGGCCGGCGAGGTCACGCTGCTGGTCAAGACCACCCGTCGCCGGCACGCCGCGTGCCAGCAGCGGCTGAAGGCGCTGCACCCATACGAGGTACCCGAGCTCGTGACGATCGCGCCCGATGCGGTGTGGCCGGCCTACGCCAGCTGGGCGATCGCCGAGACGCGCGACGCGTTCGGCGGGCGCGATCAGGACTGAGCGTCGCCCGGTCGGGCGCGCGGGCTCGCGCGCCGCGCGCGTCGCTGCCGGTGCCTCCCGAACAGGCTGGACGCCGACAACATCGCGCGCGCCCGGAAGAAGGTGACCAGCAGCACGCCGATCGCCGCCATCGCGCCGAGGGCCCACCAGAAGCCCGACGCCGAGTGCTGGCCGGGAATGAACTCGAAGTTCATGCCGAAGATGCCGGTGATCAGCGTGAGCGGCAGGAACACCGCGGTGATCGCGGTGAGCGTGCGCATGATCTCGTTGGTGCGGTAGGCAGTGGCCGAGAAATGCAGCTGCACTGCGCTCTCGACCGACGATTCCAGTCGCCGTGCGTGACTGAGCACGCGGTGGATGTGCCCGACGAGGTCGCTGGTGCGAACCTCCAGCGCGTCGCTGAGCGCGTGCAGCCCGTGCGCGCCCTGCGGTGCCGCCTCGGTGCGCTCGCGCCGCTCGTCGCGCCATTCCTGCAGCGCGTCGAGTTGCTCCTCGCAGAGGTCCTCGAGCCGGCGCGCCTCGCGCCGCGCCTCGAGCAGCGCGTACCAGTCGCGAAACGGCCGCCGCGGATCGAGCAGCTCGCGCTGCCGGCGCTCGAACTGCTCGCCGAGCGGCTGCCGCAGTTCGAGGTATCGATCGACCATGCCGTTGAGGATGCGCAGCATCAGCTCCTCGGGCAGGGCGGGTAGGCGCGCCCGCCCGCCCGCCGCGAGCAGGCGGTCGCGGATCGCCGGCACCAGCCGGCTGTCGGGTGCGCGCACCGTGACCAGCACGCGCGGGAACACGAAGAACACGGCCGGGCGCGTCTTCACGCGGATCACCTCCGCCGGGTCGACGACGTCGGTGCGGAACGCGAGGCCGCGAAACACGATCATTTCGTAGTCGTTGGTCGAATCGAAGAACGACGGATGGTTCGGATTCTCGGCGTCGAGCAGGTGATCCTCGAACACGGTCGTGCCCGTGAGCTGCTGCACCGGGGCCGTCCAGGCACGGCGGTCCTCGTAGACGCAGTCGCACCAGACGAACCCGTCCTCGGGCATCGCCGGCACGGCGTCGGCGACGGCGGCGCCGACGGGTCGGACGATCACGAACTGCATCGCGGGCGGTCCGGGCGAGGGAGCGCGGCGGCGGCTTGCGGCCGGCCGCTCAGCGTGCCTCGCCAAGCCAGCGCGCGACGTCGCGCGCGAAGTAGGTGAGGATGCCGTCGGCGCCCGCGCGGCGCATCGCCAGCAGTGACTCGGTGGCCACCGTGCGTTCGTCGAGCCAGCCGTTGGCGGCGGCCGCCTTCAGCATCGCGTACTCGCCGCTCACCTGGTAGACGAACGTCGGGCAGCGGAAGGTGTCCTTCACCCTGCGCACGACGTCCAGGTACGGCATGCCCGGCTTGACCATCACCATGTCCGCGCCCTCGCGCAGGTCGAGCGCGACCTCGCGCAGCGCCTCGTCGGAGTTGGCAGGATCCATCTGGTAGGTCTTCTTGTCGCCCTTGCCGAGGTTGCCGGCGGACCCGACCGCGTCGCGGAACGGCCCATAGAATCCGGACGCATACTTGGCCGAGTACGCCATGATCTTCGTGTGGATGCGGCCGGCGGATTCGAGCGCGCGCCGGATCGCGCCGATGCGCCCGTCCATCATGTCGGACGGCGCAACGATGTCGACGCCGGCCGCGGCCTGCACGAGCGCCTGGCGCGCGAGGATCTCGACGGTCGGGTCGTTGAGCACGTAGCCGTTCTCGTCGATGACGCCGTCCTGTCCGTGGCTGGTGTAGGGGTCGAGTGCCACGTCGGTGAGCACGCCCAGTTCGGGGAAGCGCTGCTTGAGCGCCGCGACGGCTCGCGGCACGAGGCCGGCCGGATCGAGGGCCGCCCGGCCGTCGGGAGTCTTCGCCGACGGCTCGATGACCGGAAACAGCGCGATCACCGGAATGCCCAGCTTCAGGCAGTCCTCGGCGACCGGCAGCAGCCGGTCGACTGTCATCCGCTCGACGCCGGGCATCGACGGCACCGCCTGGGTCTGCGCGGCGCCATCGAGGACGAACACGGGGTAGATGAGGTCGTCGGCATGCAGCACGTGCTCGCGCACCAGCCGGCGCGAAAAGTCGTCGCGGCGCAGCCTGCGCATGCGTACCGACGGGTAGTCCTGGAAGAAGTGCTCGCCTGAGGCCATGTCCGTGGGTTCCTCCGATGCGGGGGCGCGTCGCTGCGCGCGTTCAGCCGGTGCCGGCGCTGGTGCCGGCGCTGGTGCCGGAAGCGTCGCCGTCACGGCCCGGATCGGCGTCCGCGCTTCGTCCGGCAAGCCATTCGCCGATGAACTCGCGCGCTTCCTCGAGCCCGATCTGGCGCGTCGCCGAGAACGATAGCAGAGCGACCGGATTCGGCATCTGCAGCGCCCGCAGGTCGGCCTCGGCTTCGCGCATCGCCGCGGCCCGCTGCGCCTGCTTGAGCTTGTCCGACTTGGTGAGCAGCACCAGCAGCGGCACGTCGGGTTGCATCCACGCGAGCAGCGTGCGGTCGAGATCGGTGAGGCCGCGGCGGATGTCGAGCACCAGCACGACGCCGGCCAGCGCGCGCCGCTGCGACAGGTACCGGCCGGCGAGCTGGTCCCAGGCGCGCTTGACCTCGATCGGCGCAGTCGCGAAGCCGTATCCGGGCGTGTCGACGACGAACGCGCGGGGCGGCAGCTGGCCGGGGCCGAGCGCGAAGTAGTTCAGCGCCTGCGTGCGGCCCGGCGTCTTGCTGGCGAACGCGAGGCGTCGCTGCTGGCACAGGGCATTGATGGCCGAGGACTTGCCGGCGTTCGAGCGGCCGACGAACGCGATTTCGGGGGCGGCGCCGTCGTCGGGCAGTTGCGCCAGCTTCGCGACGGTGGTGGCGAACCGGGCGGTCAGGAGGACAGAGGCCACGGCAGCGAAGCTCGATCCGATGCGACGATCGGAATGACCGCGCCTGGGCGGCTATTGTACAATCCACGGTTTGTACCGGGCGCGTCCCGCGGCCCGCCGTTTCCCGGGTTTGCCCCATGCTCCGAGCCAGACCGTTTGCCGCAGTCGTCGCCTCCACCTTCGTGCTTGTCGGCACTGCCTTCGCGCAGGCGCCCGCAGCAGGCGGCGAGCCCGCCCGCCCCGACCTCAAGCGCGGCGCGCAGATCGCACAGGAAGTCTGTGCGGCCTGTCACGCGGCCGACGGCAACAGCACCACGCCGGTCAATCCGAAGCTGGCCGCGCAACACGCCGACTACCTCGCCAAGCAGCTGTCGAACTTCAAGGTGAAGGCCGGCGCCAAGGAAGCCGAACGCGCCAATGCAGTCATGGCGGGCTTCGCCGCGATGCTCTCCGACGCCGACATCCGCAGCGTGGCGGCCTGGTTCGAGTCGCAGAAGCTCAAGCCCGCGGCCGCGAAGGACAAGGACATGGTCGAACTCGGCCAGCGCATCTATCGCGGCGGCGTCGCCTCGAAGGGCGTGCCCGCCTGCGCCGGCTGCCACGGCCCGAGCGGCGCGGGCATCCCTGCGCAGTACCCGCGACTGCAGGGCCAGTTCGCCGAGTACACCGAGGCGCAGCTGGTCGCGTTCCGCCAGGGCGAGCGTCGCAACAGCACCGTGATGACCGCGGTCGCCGACCGGCTCTCCGATCGCGAGATCAAGGCCGTCTCCGACTACATCGCCGGTCTGCGCTGACGCGCCGGTCGGCGCGCGCGGCGCCGACCGCGGGTAAGGTGCGCACACGGCCCGGCGACCCACGGGCCGAAAGGAGCCTGCCATGCTGGTTCGCATCCGGTCCGCAGCCGACCCGCAGCCGTCGGACCTGACCCCTCGCATCCTCCACGAGAATCGCCGCTCGGTGCTGAAGGCCGCAGCCGCCGGCCTGGCCACCTGGCCCGCGTCGGGCTTCGTCCGCGCCGCGGTCGCCGAGGACGCGGGGCGGCCGGCCGGCGCGGTGGGGTTGCGCGGGCGCTCGAGCACGCTGTCGACGATGGAGCGACCGACGCCTTACAAGGACGTCACGGGCTACAACAACTTCTACGAATTCGGCACCGACAAGGACGACCCGGCCAGCTACGCCGGCTCGCTGCGGCTGCGCCCGTGGACGGTGGCCGTCGAAGGCGAGGTCGCGCGTCCGCGCGTGTTCGACATCGACGAGTTGCTCAAGCTCGCGCCGCTCGAGGAGCGGGTCTACCGGATGCGCTGCGTCGAAGGCTGGTCGATGGTGATCCCCTGGGTCGGCTATCCGTTCGCCGAGCTGATGAAGCGCGTCGAGCCGACCGCCAGGGCGAAGTACGTCGAGTTCGTCACGCTCGCCGATGCCGGGCAGATGCCGGGGCTGCGATCGTCGGTGCTGGCCTGGCCCTACGTCGAGGGACTGCGTATCGACGAGGCCGCGCACGCGCTGACGCTGCTCACGCTGGGGCTCTACGGCGAGGTGCTGCCGAAGCAGAACGGCGCGCCGGTGCGCATCGTCGTGCCGTGGAAGTACGGCTTCAAGAGCGGCAAGTCGCTGGTCCGGATCCGCTTCGTCGAGAAGCAGCCGCAGACGAGCTGGAACCTCGCCGCACCGCAGGAGTACGGCTTCTACTCCAACGTCAATCCGCAGGTGAGCCACCCGCGCTGGTCGCAGGCGACCGAGCGCCGCATCGGCGAGGACGGATTCCTGCAGCGCAAGCGCCCGACGCTGATGTTCAACGGCTACGCCGAACAGGTGGCTTCGTTGTATGCCGGCATGGACCTGCGCAAGGCCTATTGAGGCGCGCTCGCGCGTGGCCGCTGCATCCACGCGTTCGCCCGCGGCAGCGTCGCTGGCGCAGCCTTCGCGGCGCGCGATCGCCGTCGTGCGCGCGGTTGTCTTCGCCGCCGCGCTGCTGCCGCTGCTGCGCCTGGTGGCGCTCGGCCATGCCGACGCGCTCAGCGCCAATCCGGTCGAGTTCGTCACGCGCTCCACCGGCACCTGGACGCTGGTGATGCTGTGCCTCACGCTGTCGGTCACCCCGCTGCGTCGCCTGCTGGGCTGGCCGTGGCTGCTGCGGCTGCGGCGCATGCTCGGTCTCTATGCGTTCTTCTACGGCACGCTTCACTTCACCACCTGGTTGTGGCTCGACCAGTGGTTCGACCTCTCGTCGATGATCGCCGACGTGGTCGAGCGCCCGTTCGTCACGGTGGGCTTCACCGCATTCGTGCTGATGCTGCCGCTCGCGGCGACGTCGACGCAATCGATGATGCGGCGGCTCGGCCGTCGCTGGCAGGAGCTGCACCGGCTCGTCTATGCGATCGCGGTGCTCGGAGTGCTGCACTTCTGGTGGCACAAGGCCGGCAAGAACGACCTGGCCGAGCCGATGGTGTACGCCGGCGTCGTGGCCGCGCTGCTCGGGTTCCGGGCGCTGTGGCCGCTCGTGCGCCGCGCGCCCGCCGGCGGGTCAGCGCGGCAGGCGCCTCTCGAGCGCGAATAGCGACGCGATCGATTCGCGCTCGCGCACCAGGTGCGCGTCGCTGCCGTCGACGATCACTTCGGCGGCGCGCGGCCGCGTGTTGTAGTTCGACGCCATCGCCATCCCGTAGGCACCCGCCGACGCGATCGCCAGAAGATCGCCCTCGGCGAGCGCGAGTTGCCGGCCGCGGGCGAGCCAGTCGCCGGATTCGCAGACCGGGCCGACGATGTCGTAGGACTCGACCTGCCCCGCTTCGCGCCGCTGCACCGGCAGCACGCCGTGGTACGCGTCGTAGAGCGCCGGGCGCATCAGGTCGTTCATCGCGGCATCGACGATCGCGAAGCGACGATCGGCGTTGTGCTTGAGGTACTCGACGCGGGTCAGCAGCACCCCGGCATTGCCGACGATCGAGCGGCCGAACTCGAACACCAGCTCGTACGCGGCACCGCGCGGGTGCCTGTCGATGCGCTCGAAGAGTGCGCCGAACAGCGCCTCGCGCGACGGCGGTTGCTCGTCGGCGTACCGGATGCCGAGGCCGCCTCCGAGATCGAGATGCCGCAGCACGATGCCCTCGGCGTGAAGCGCGTCGACCAGTTCGAGCAGCTTGTCCAGCGCGGCCAGGAACGGGTCGATCGCCGTGATCTGCGAGCCGATGTGGCAGTCGATGCCGATCACCTCGACGTGGGCAAGGCGCGCCGCCCTCCGGTACGCCGCCAGCGCAGCGTCGTGCGCGATGCCGAACTTGTTCTCGCGCAGCCCGGTCGAGATGTACGGGTGCGTGCCGGCGTCGACGTCCGGATTGACACGAAGCGAGACCGGCGCGCGCTTGCCGAGCGCGCCCGCCACCTGGTCGAGCCGCAGCAACTCGCTCTCGGACTCGACGTTGAAGCAGCGCACGCCCGCCTCGAGCGCCATGCGCATCTCGGACCCGCTCTTGCCGACGCCCGAGAACACGACCCGCGACGGGTCACCTCCCGCGGCGAGCACGCGCGCGAGCTCGCCGCCCGAGACGATGTCGAAGCCGGCGCCCTCGCGAGCCAGGAGGTCGATCACCGCGAGGTTCGAGTTCGCCTTCAGCGCATAGCAGACCAGCACGTCGCGCACGCCGGCCGCGCGCCTGAACTCGGTGAACGCGTCGACGATCGCGCGCCTGGAGTACACGTAGGTGGGTGTGCCGAAGCGCTCGGCGATCGTCGATAGCGCCAGGTCTTCGACCTGCAGCGCGTTCCCGCGATAGTGGAAGGCGTCCATCGGCAGCGCGTCGCTCGGAGGATCAGCCGCGCGATGCCGGCGTCGCCGGCTGCGCGGGAGGGCGCTGCGGATCCGCAGCGAGCTTCTTCTTCGGTTGGGAATCGGGCAGGTACAGCGGGCCGCGCTGGCCGCAGCCGACCAGCAGCGCGGCCGCCGTGGCGACTGCCGCGACGAGCAGCCCGGCGGGGCGGGCGCGTCCGGCCGCCCGTTCGATGAGCCCGCCGGCTGGCCGCACTCAGAACACCTGGTTGCGGATCAGGTCGGCGTCGGCACCTGCGGCGACGCCGTCCTCGGCGACACCGAGCGAGGCGATCCCCTGGCCCGGGCGGGTCTCGGCGTAGTAGTACTCGCCGTCGACGCGCACGATGCCCGCCGGAGGCTGGGGCTCCTGCTCCGGCAAGCCCCTGAGCGCGGTCGCCATGTAGTCGATCCAGATCGGCAGCGCCAGGCCGCCGCCGGTCTCGCGGTCGCCGAGCTTGTGCGGCTGGTCGAAGCCGACCCATGCCACCGCCGCGATGCGCGGGTTGTAGCCCGCGAACCACGCGTCGATCGAGTCGTTGGTCGTCCCGGTCTTGCCCGCCAGATCGTTGCGCTTGAGCACCCGTGCGCGGGTCGCGGTGCCCATCCGCACGACGTCGCGCAGCATGCTGTCCATCAGGAACGCATTGCGCGCGTCGATCGCGCGCAGCGACTCGTCGCCAGCCTGGCCCGGATGCGCGCTCGCGAGAAGTCGGCCGTTGATGTCGGTGATCCGGGCGACGATGTAGGGCTCGATCCGGTAGCCGCCATTGGCGAACACCGTGATCGCGCGCGCCATCTGCCACGGCGTGACCGACCCGGCGCCCAGCGCCATGGTGAGGAACGGCGGGATGCGCTCGGCATCGAAGCCGAAGCGCGACACGTAGTCCTGCGCGTACTGCGGTCCGATCGCGTCGAGAAGGCGGATCGAAACCATGTTCTTCGACTTCGCGAGCGCGGTGCGCATCCGCATCGGGCCCTCGAACTTGCCGTCGTAGTTCTTCGGGTCCCAGAGTTGCCCGCCGGTGCGCGCGGGGTCGATCAGCACCGGGGCATCGTTGATCACGGTGCTGGTCATGAAGCCCTTCTCGAGCGACGCCGAATAGATGAACGGCTTGAAGCTCGATCCCGGCTGGCGCCAGGCCTGCGTCACGCGGTTGAACTTGTTGCGCTCGAAATCGAATCCGCCCACCAGCGCGCGCACCGCGCCGTCGTGGGTGTTCAGGCCGACCAGCGCAGCCTGCACCTCGGGCAGCTGGCTGATCGCATAGCCGCCCTTGCCGGCCTCGACGATGCGCACCACCGCCCCGCGCCGCAGGCGGCGCGCGGCCGGCGCACGCTCGCTCAGGGCGGGTGCGACGAACTTCAGGCCTTCGCCGGTGATCTCGATCGAGCTGCCCCGGCCGCGAGACACCACCACGCGCCTGGGGTCGGCCTCGAGCACGACCGCGGCGAGGAACCGGCCGATGTCGTCGCTGTCGCTGATCGACGTCTCGACGACGTCTTCGGCGGCGGCGTCGGCGGGAAGGTCGAGCATGCGCTCGGGCCCGCGGAAGCCGTGGCGCCGGTCGTATTCGACGATGCCCTGCTCGAGCGCCTCGTTGGCCGCGCGCTGGTCGTCTGCGACGATCGTCGTGTAGATCTTCATCCCGGCGGAATAGATCTCCTCCCGGTACAGATCGAAGGCCAGCTGCCGTGCCAGTTCGGCGACGTAGGGCGCATGGACCGGGTAGTCGGTGTGCGCGGGCGTGAAGACGAGCTTCTGCTTGAGCGCCGCGTCGTAGTCGGCGTCGGACAGGACGCCGGTGTCGTGCATCCGGCCGAGGATGTAGCGCTGTCGCTCGATCGCCCGCTTCGGGTTCACCATCGGGTTGAAGCGCGACGGAGCCTTGGGCAGCCCGGCCAGCACCGCCGCCTCGGCCGCCGTGAGCTTCGCGATCGGCTTGCCGAAATAGGTCTGCGAGGCGGCCGCGAAGCCGTACGAGCGCTTCCCGAGGTAGATCTGGTTCAGGTACAGCTCGAAGATCTGTTCCTTGCTCAGGTTGTCCTCGATGCGCAGCGCCAGCAGGATCTCGACGATCTTGCGCGTGTAGGTGCGCTCGGACGACAGGAAGAACTCGCGTGCGAGCTGCATCGTGATCGTGCTGGCGCCCTGCTCGGTGCCGCCGGCCACGAAGTTGACCAGCGCCGCCCGCACCACGCCCACCAGGTCGACCCCGATGTGCTCGAAGAAGCGCGCGTCCTCGGCCGCGAGCACCGCGTTCCTGACGACCGGCGGGACGTCCTCGATGTGCACGAAAGTGCGGCGCTCCTCGCCGAACTCGCCGATCAGCTGGCCGTCGGCCGTGTACACGCGCAGCGGGATGCGCGGCCGGTAGTCGAGCATCGCGTCGAGCGGAGGCAGCCGGTCGTTGACGAGGATGAGCGCCATCGCGACCAGCAGGCCGCCGGCGAGCGCGCCGACCAGCGGAAACGCGAGCGCGGCGAGGCCCAGGCGAACCCAGTTCGTCTTCGAGGGAGGCTTCTTGCGCGGGCTGCGTGTCGTGGTGTCGGTCATGCGCGCATCCGCAGGCTCGGCGCCGGCGTTGCAGTGGGCGGATTTTATACGGTTCGTGCGCCGGGGCCCCGCCCTGGCCGCGGGGCAAGGCGCCGCGCGCGGGCCTGCGGGAACGCCCGCGCGCCGGCGTGCCGTACGACCCCCTCGATCAACCGCCGATACCCGGTGGATGACCCGGTCCTGCCGGATGGTCGGTGCCGTGCGACGGATGGAGGCGGCCGGTCGCTAAGTTCCCCAGAAAAGGCTTTACAGTAAATCGAGCTTGTTGCTAGCATCTCAAGCGAATTGTAGAAATAATCTGTAAATCCTTAGATATTAAGGATTTTTTCGAAGTCGAGGCACCCCGTGGCGGTGAACCCAACGAGTCTGTTTCGCCGTGCAGCTCCACCGCTGGTCGGTATCGACCTGAGCGCGTCGAGCGTCAAGGTCGTCGAACTGCAAAAGGGGCAGCGCGCCCCGATGCGGCTCGAGCGCTACGCGATCGAGCCGCTCGAGCGCGGCGCGATCGTGGACGGCAACATCGAGAAGGCCGAAGCAGTGGCCGACGCGCTCCAGCGCGCGTTGCGCAAGTGCAGCAGCCGGGCGCGCGAGGCCGCGCTCGCGCTTCCGTCGGGCGCGGTGATCACCAAGAAGATCATGCTGCCGGCCGGCCTGCGCGAGGAAGACTACGAACTGCAGGTCGAGACCGAGGCCAGCCAGTACATCCCGTTTCCGATCGAGGAAGTGAACCTGGACTTCCAGGTGCTCGGGCCCGCGGCGGGATCCGAGGAGGAAGTCGACGTCCTGCTGGCGGCATCGCGCAAGGAGAAGGTCGACGACCGGGTGGCGGTGGCCGAGATGGCCGGCCTGCGTCCGGTGGTGATGGACGTCGAGCCCTACGCGTTGCGTGCCGCGGTCGATCACGTGGTCGACTTCCTGCCGAACAACGGCCAGGGCCAGATCATCGCGGTGTTCTCGATCGGCCAGACGATGACCTACCTGACGGTGGTGCTGAATCGCCAGACGATCTTCGAGCGCGAGCAGACGTTCGGCGGCCAGCAGCTCACCCAGGACCTGGTGCGCCTGTACGGCCTGACGCCCGAGGAGGCCGAGATCAAGAAGCGCACCGGCGACCTGCCCGACAACTACCAGCGCGACCTGCTGCAGCCGTTCGTCGAGCAGGCCGCCACCGACATCGGGCGTGCGCTCCAGTTCTTCTTCACCTCGACGCCGTACACGCGCGTCGACCAGATCTATCTCGCCGGCGGCTCGTCGGTGGTGCCGGGCCTGGCCGAGGCCGTGGCCCAGCGCACCCAGGTGCCCGCCGAGATCCTCAGCCCGTTCCAGGGCATGGAAGTCGCGGGCACGATCCGCGAGCGGCAACTGCGCGCCGATGCGCCGTCGCTGCTGGTGGCCACGGGCCTGGCGATGCGGAGGTTCGACGCATGAGCATCCGGATCAACCTGCTCCCGCACCGGGAGATGCGCCGTGAGCGGCGCAAGAAGGATTTCGTCGGGCTGCTCGCATTCGTCGGCATCGGCGCGGCGGCGGCTGCCGTCGTCGTCGCGCTCGGCATCGACCAGAGGATCGACGCGCAGCGCGCGCGCAACGATTTCATCCGGGCCGAGAACGCGAAGCTCGACGAGCAGATCAAGGAGATCGCCACGCTGCGGGCCGAGATCGACGCGCTGCGCGCGAGGCAGTACGCGGTCGAGAGCCTCCAGGCGAACCGGACGATTCCCGTCCACCTGATGGACGAGCTGGTCAAGCACACGCCCGAGGGGATCTACCTGAAGACGATGCGGCAGGACGAACGCAAGGTCACGCTGGCCGGCTATGCGCAGTCCAACGAGCGGGTCTCGGAGCTGCTGCGCAACCTGGCCAACCGCACCCCCTGGCTCGAGCGCCCGGAACTCGTCGAGATCAAGGCGGCGCGCGCGGGCGGCCCGTCGGCGCCGAAGGACGCCCGCCGCGTCTTCGAGTTTTCGCTGAACGCTCTCATCAAGACGACCGAAACGCAGTCGCAGAACCCGGCGCCGAAGACGACTTCGGCCCCGGCGACGCTGGCCGCAGCGGGCGCGTCCGCGAACAGGTGATCCGATGGCCAAGTTCAATCCGAAGATCGACTTCAGCAGCCTGACGGCGCAGTTCTCCGGCCTGCAAGGTCGCCATCCGGGGCTGTGGCCGGGGCTGCCGCGCGTGGCCCTGCTGGTCGGGCTGGCCGCGGTGGTGCTCGGCGTGGCCTACGCGTCGTACTGGCGCGGGCAGCTGGAGGAGCTCGACAAGCAGGTGCGGGACGAGCAGCAGCTGAAGCAGGAATTCACCTTCAAGATGAAGCAGGCGATCAACCTCGACGTGCTGCGCCAGCAGAAGGAGCAGGTGTCGCAGTACGTGAGCCAGCTGGAGAAGCAGCTGCCGAGCAAGGCGGAGATGGACGCGCTGCTCTCGGACATCAACCAGGCGGGCGTCGGCCGCGGCCTTCAGTTCGAGCTGTTCAGGCCCGGCCAGGTGGTGGTGAAGGACTACTACGCCGAGCTGCCGATCGCCATCAAGCTGTCCGGGAACTACCACGACTTCGGCTCGTTCACCAGCGACCTGGCCAACCTGCCGCGGATCGTCACGCTGCACAACGTGCAGATCACGCTGCCCGACCGGCCGGCCAATTCGACCGGCCCGGGCCCGCTCGCGATGGAGGCGATCGCGAAGACGTTCCGCTACCTCGATCCCGAGGAGATCGCCGAGCAGCGCCGCCAGGCCGCCGCCGCGAAGAAGGGCAACAACGCGAACAAGGGGGCGGCGAAATGAAGCGCCTGCTCATGATGATGGCCGCAGCGCTCGCATTGGCCGGCTGCTCGAACGACCAGAGCGAACTGCGCGCGTGGATGCAGGACGTCCGCGCCAACACCAGGCCGATCCAGGAACGCATCGAGGAGCCGAAGCGCTTCACGCCGTTCCGCTACGAGGACGCGGCACAGGTCGACCCGTTCTCGCCCGAGAAGCTGGCCACCATGCTCGAGAGTCCGCAGCGGGCCAGTGCGGGCGGGCTCAGGCCCGACCCGAATCGCCGGCGCGAAGTGCTCGAGTCCTACCCGCTCGACACGATCCGCATGGTTGGGCACCTGGCGAACGGGCGCCAGAACCACGCGCTGCTGCAGGTCGACAAGACCGTTTACCAGGCGCACGTCGGCAACTACGCCGGCCAGAATTTCGGGGTGATCACCAGGATCAGCGAGAACGAGGTCCTGCTCAAGGAACTGGTCCAGGACGCCGCCGGCGACTGGGTCCAACGAGAGTCGACGCTGCGGCTTCAGGAGGGGGGCAGTAAATGAGAACGACAATGCGCAACGCGGGTTCGGCCGCTCGCATGGCTACCCGCGCGGCCCTCGCCGCGCTCCTCGCATGCCTGGCGGTGCTGTTCGCGCCGGCCGCGCACGCACAGGCGAACTCGATCGAATCCGTCACCAGCGCGCAGCAGGGCAGCACCACCTACCTGCGCATCGGGCTGAAGAACCCGCCGACCACGGCGCCCGCCGGCTTCTCCGTGTCGAGCCCGCCACGGATCGCCTTCGACTTCACCAACACCGACAACCGGATCGGCAAGAACTCGCTCGACCTGCCGCAAGGCGACGTGCGAAGCGTCGCGATCGTGCAGGCGGGCGAGCGGGCCCGCGTCGTGCTGAACCTCAAGCGTCCGTTGACCTACAGCACGTCGATCGACGGCAACACCCTGGTGGTCGCGCTCGACCCGGTGGCCTCGGCGGGCGCCGCCGCCGCGCCGGCCGCCTACAGCTTCGCCAAGGCCGATGGCAAGGGCACGCACTCGCTGCGCGACATCGACTTCCGGCGCGGCAAGGACGGCGAGGGCCGCGTCGTCGTCGACCTGTCGGATCCCGGCGTCGGGGTCGACATCCGGCAGCAGGGCCAGTCGATCGTGGTCGACTTCCTGAATGCGACCCTTCCCGAGTCGCTTCGTCGCCGGCTCGACGTCGGCGATTTCGGCACGCCGGTCACTGCGGTGCGCGCGAACCAGAACGGCGAGAACGTCCGGCTGGTCATCGAGCCGCACGGCGACTGGGAACACAACGCCTACCAGAGCGACACGCAGTTCGTCGTCGAGGTCAAGCCGCTGCGTCCCGATCCCACGCGCCTCGCGCAGGGCATGCGGCCCGGCTATCGCGGCGAGAAGCTGTCGCTGAATTTCCAGAGCATCGACATCCGGGCGCTGCTGCAGGTGATCGCGGATTTCACCAACCTGAACATCGTCACCAGCGACTCGGTGCAGGGCAACCTGACGCTTCGCCTGAAGGACGTGCCCTGGGACCAGGCGCTGGACATCATCCTGCAGTCCAAGGGCCTGGACATGCGCAAGAACGGCAACGTGATCATGGTCGCCCCGCGCGACGAGATCGCCGCGAAGGAGAAGCTCGACCTCGAGTCGCGCGCCCAGATCTCCGACATCGAGCCGGTGCGCACCGAGACCTTCCAGCTGAACTACCAGAAGGCCGATGCGCTGCAGAAGCTGCTCGCCAACGAGAAGCAACGCGTGCTGTCCAAGCGTGGCAGCGTCGTCGTCGACGAGCGCACGAACAAGGTGTTCGTGCAGGACACCGTCTCGCGCCTCGAGGAGGTGCGCAAGATCATCGCGCAGGTCGACGTGCCCGTGCGGCAGGTGCTGATCGAGGCGCGCATCGTGGAGGCCGACGACCGCTTCTCGCGCAACCTCGGCGTGAGGCTGGGCTACAACCGCGTCGGATTTCCCGCCGGCAGCGTCGCAGGCCAGGGCACGATCGCGGGCAACCTGCAGGGCGTACACGACCTGACTCCGTTGCCGGGCGCGGTGGGCACCGGCAGCACGGCGCTTTCCAACACGAACTTCGTGAACCTGCCGGCGGCCAACATCTCGGGGGTCAATCCGTCGACGTTCGCGATCAGCCTGTTCAATTCGAACCTGACGCGGTTCCTGAACCTCGAGATCTCGGCCCTCGAAGCCGACCAGCGCGGCAAGGTCGTGTCGAGTCCTCGCGTGCTGACCGCCGACCAGGGCAAGGCGATCATCGAGCAGGGCACCGAGCTGCCGTACCAGCAGGCGACGTCGAGCGGCGCGACCTCGATCCAGTTCCGCAAGGCCAACCTGAAGCTCGAGGTGACGCCGCAGATCACGCCCGAGGGCAACGTGATCATGTCGGTCGAGGTCAACCGCGACGCCGTCGGGCAACTCACGCCCGCCGGTTTCGCGATCGACACCCGCCGCGTGAACACGCAGGTGCTGGTCGAGAACGGCGGCACCGTCGTGATCGGCGGCATCTACGAGCAGTTCGAGCGCGACAACATCAACAAGGTGCCGCTGCTCGGCGACCTGCCGGTCATCGGCAATGCGTTCAAGAACACGAGCCGCTCGAACAACCGCACCGAGCTGCTGGTGTTCCTCACGCCGCGCGTCGTGACCGAAACCGCGATGGCGCGGTGATGGCGACGCCGGGCCGTATCTGCCGGCGCCGCCGCTGATGGCCTCGCACGGCGCGGCGCCTGCGGGCGCCGCGTCCCGCCCGATCGTCCTGGTCGGGATGATGGGATCGGGCAAGTCCACCGTCGGCCGCCGGCTGGCGGCGCGGCTGCGACGCAGCTTCGTCGACGCGGACAAGGTGCTCGAGGAACGCTGCGGCGTGCCGATCGCGACGGTGTTCGAGCTCGAGGGCGAGGAAGGCTTCCGCCGCCGCGAGGCGGCGATCCTCGACGAACTGACGCGGCTGCCCTCGATCGTCCTCGCCACGGGCGGCGGAGTGGTGATGCGCGACGAGAACCGCCGCCTGCTCGCCGAGCGCGGCCTGGTGATCTTCCTGCAGGCCTCGCTCCCCGACCTGTGGCAACGGCTGCGGCGCGATCGGACGAGGCCGCTTCTGCAGACCGGGAACCCGCGCGAACGCATTGCGGAGCTGCTTGCGCTGCGCGAGCCGCTCTACCGCGAGATCGCCTCGCTCACCGTCGTGAGCGCGCGCCAGCCGGTCGACGAGCTGGTCGCCGATATAATCGGTCGACTTCCCGAGGAAATCCGGGCCGAATCCCGGGCCGGCTCCGGGCCTGGCTGACGCCCCCACTACCCTGCCGCATGACTGTTCGCGAATTGCGCGTCTCGCTCGGCGAGCGTAGCTACCCGATCCTGATCGGAGCCGGGCTGCTCGGCGGCAGCGACGCGCTGGCGAAGCTGGCGCAGGGCCGTCAGGTCGCGGTCGTCAGCAACGACACGGTCGGCGAGCTCTACGAGGCGCGGCTGGCCGGGTCGCTGGCCGGTGCGGCAGCGCGCGTGTCGATCCGCCTTCCCGACGGCGAGGCCTACAAGAACTGGGAGTCCCTCGATCGGGTCTTCGATCGCCTGCTGCGCGAGCGCTTCGACCGGCAGTGCCTGCTGGTGGCCCTCGGCGGCGGCGTGATCGGCGACCTGACGGGATTCGCCGCGGCGGTCTACCAGCGCGGCGTCGACTTCGTGCAGGTGCCGACGACGCTGCTGGCGCAGGTCGACTCCTCGGTCGGTGGCAAGACGGCGATCAACCACCCGCTGGGCAAGAACATGATCGGCGCGTTCCACCAGCCGAAGCTGGTGCTGGCCGACGTGGACACGCTGCGTACGCTGCCGCCGCGCGAGATCTCGGCGGGCCTGGCCGAGATGATCAAGCACGGGGTGATCGCCGATCCCGCGTATCTCGCCCGGCTCGAGCACGACCTCGCCGCGCTGCGCGCCTGCGACGCCGCGGCGCTCGCCGACGCGGTCCTGCGCTCGTGCGAGATCAAGGCCGCTGTCGTCGCAGCCGACGAGCGCGAGGCGGGCGTGCGCGCCACGCTGAATTTCGGACACACGTTCGGCCACGCGATCGAGGCCGGGCTCGGCTACGGCCAGTGGCTGCACGGCGAGGCGGTCGGCGCGGGCATGGTGATGGCGGCGGACCTGTCGTGTCGCCTCGGGCTGGTCGACGCTGCGCTGGTCGAGCGCCTGCGCGCCACGATCGCCGCCGCCGGCCTGCCGGTGCGCGGCCCGGCGTGGTCGTTCGAGCGCTACGTCGAGCTGATGAGCATCGACAAGAAGGCGCAACAGGGCACGCCCAAGTTCGTGCTGCTCGAGCGCCTGGGCCTGGCGCGCGTGCAGCGGGTGCCCGACGAACCGCTGCGCGCGACGATCGGTGCCTGCACCGGCTGAGCCGCGGTGGCGCCGATGACACGGCCAGCCCGGGCGCACGCGGCAGCGTGGCTGGCCCCGTGGGCGGCCGATCCCGACGCCAGCCGGGGCCGCCGCCACGCCGAGCCGCGCGCGACGACGCGCAGCGAGTTCCAGCGCGACCGCGACCGCATCGTCCACTGCACCGCGTTCCGGCGTCTCGAGTACAAGACACAGGTCTTCGTGAACCACGAAGGCGACCTGTTCCGGACCCGGCTCACCCACTCGATCGAGGTGGCGCAGATCGGACGCTCGATCGGCCGCAGCCTGGGACTGGCCGAGGACCTGGTCGAGGCGATCGCGCTGGCGCACGACCTCGGCCACACGCCGTTCGGCCATGCCGGGCAGGACGCGCTGCACGATTGCATGCGCGAGCATGGCGGCTTCGAGCACAACCTGCAGTCGCTGCGCGTGGTCGACGAACTCGAGCAGCGCTACGGTGCGTTCGACGGGCTGAACCTGTGCTTCGAGACGCGCGAAGGCATCCTCAAGCACTGTTCGCTCGAGAACGCGCGCGGCCTTGGCGAGGTCGGCGAACGCTTCCTGCAGCGGCGGCAGCCGTCGCTCGAGGCGCAGGTGGCCAACCTGGCCGACGAGATCGCCTACAACAACCACGACGTCGACGACGGGCTGCGATCGGGCCTGATACGGCTCGAGCAACTCGACGATATCGACCTGTTCGCAGGTCACCGGCGCGCCGTCGAGCGGCTGTACCCGGGAATCGCCGGCCGGCGCCTGGTCCACGAGACGATCCGCCGGATGATCGACGACCTGGTGGTCGACCTGCTCGTGGAGACGCGCCGGCGCATCGACGCGGCCGCCCCGGAATCGCTCGACGCGGTGCGCGCGGCGTCGCCGCTGGTGGCCTTTTCTCCGGCGATGCGCGAGCGCTCGGCGCAACTCAAGCGCTTCCTGCACGCCGGGCTCTACCGCCACCCGCGAGTCGACGAGGTGATGAGCCGCGCGCGCGGCGTCGTGCGGCGCTTGTTCGACGCGTATGCCGCCGAGCCGTCGCGCCTGCCCGACGAGCATCGCGATCGCGTCGAGACGATCGGGCTGCGCGCCGTCGCCGACTACATCGCCGGCATGACCGACCGCTTCGCGCTGCGCGAGCACGCCCGGCTGACCGGCGAGGCGGCGCCCGACCTCGCGCGCTCGGACGCGACGGACTGGCCCGCTGCTGCCGAGCCCTGATCGCCGTCGCCCGGTTCAATTTCGGGCCGTTGCGGCGTATACTGACAGGTTCGTTCGCGCCTTTCGCGCTGCACTGCGGCACAACGCCGTCCGACGCGGTTCGCGACGCAAGCAAGCACTAACTTAATATTGGTTTCCGGCGGTCGTGGCCGGGTTTGCCGGTAGCCTGTGGCGAACCCGCGATGGCCCGCCACGGCGTGCCGCGCAGCGTGGCAAGGCGCCGTGCGCACCGGATTCTGGAGCTGGCACGATGGGACTTTCTCACCGCCACCCGCCGCACGGCGCGGTTTCGCCGTCCGCGAACGGGCTGTACGACCCCACGCACGAGCACGACGCCTGCGGCGTCGGCTTCATCGCCCACATCAAGGGCAAGAAGAGCCACCGGATGATCGAGCAGGGGCTGCAGATTCTCTGCAACCTCGATCACCGCGGCGCCGTCGGCGCCGACCCGCTGATGGGCGATGGCGCGGGCATCCTGATCCAGATGCCCGACCAGTTCTTCCGCGAGGAGATGGCGCGCCAGGGCGTCAGGCTGCCGCCGGCCGGCGAGTACGGCGTGGGCATGGTGTTCCTGCCGAAGGAGCACGCGTCGCGCCTGGCCTGCGAGCAGGAGCTCGAGCGTGCGGTGCGGGCCGAGCGACAGGTGCTGCTCGGCTGGCGCGACGTGCCGGTCGACCGCGACATGCCGATGTCGCCGACCGTGAGGGCCAAGGAGCCGGTGATCCGCCAGATCTTCATCGGCCGCGGCCCCGACGTCATGGTCACCGACGCGCTCGAGCGCAAGCTGTACGTGATCCGCAAGACGGCCAGCCACGCGATCCAGCAGCTCGGCCTGAAGCACGGCAAGGAGTACTTCGTGCCGTCGATGTCGGCGCGCACGATCGTCTACAAGGGACTGCTGCTGTGCGGCCAGGTCGGGCAGTACTACCGCGACCTGCAGGACCCGCGGGTGGTGTCGGCGCTGGCGCTGGTGCACCAGCGCTTCTCGACCAATACCTTCCCCGAGTGGCCGCTTGCGCACCCGTACCGGCTGATCGCGCACAACGGCGAGATCAACACGGTCAAGGGCAACTACAACTGGCTGCGCGCGCGCGAGGGCGTGATGCGTTCGCCGGTGCTGGGCGACGACCTGCAGAAGCTCTACCCGATCGTCTACGCCGGGCAGTCCGACACCGCGACGTTCGACAACTGCCTCGAGCTGCTGGTGATGGCCGGCTACCCGATCGCGCACGCGATGATGATGATGATCCCGGAAGCGTGGGAGCAGCACACGCTGATGGACCCGAAGCGGCGCGCGTTCTACGAGTTCCACGCGTCGATGATGGAGCCCTGGGACGGCCCGGCGGCGATCGCGTTCACCGACGGCCGCCAGATCGGCGCGACGCTCGACCGCAACGGGCTGCGCCCAGCGCGCTATTGCGTGACCGACGACGACATGGTCGTGATGGCCTCCGAGGCCGGCGTGCTGCCCATCGCCGAGAGCAGCATCGTCAAGAAGTGGCGCCTGCAGCCCGGCAAGATGTTCCTGATCGACCTGGAGCAGGGCCGCATCATCGACGACACCGAGCTGAAGAACCAGCTCGCCCACAGCAAGCCGTACCGCGAGTGGATCGAGGCGATCCGCATCAAGCTCGACGAGATCGACGTCCCGCGCGACGCCGCCGAGGCTGCGCGCGAGGCCCAGGGCCCGTCCGAGCAGGAGGCACGGCTCACCGAGAAGATCACCGACGAGGTGTCGCAGCAGACCCCGGCGCCGTCGACGACGCTTCTCGATCGCCAGCAGGCGTTCGGCTACACCCAGGAGGACCTCAAGTTCGTGATGGGGCCGATGGCGATCGCCGGCGAGGAGGCGATCGGCTCGATGGGCAACGATTCGCCGCTGGCCGTGCTGTCGAACAGGAACAAGCCGCTGTACAGCTACTTCAAGCAGCTGTTCGCGCAGGTGACCAACCCGCCGATCGACCCGATCCGCGAGCAGATGGTGATGTCGCTGGTGTCGTTCATCGGGCCGCGGCCGAACCTGCTCGACCTGAACAACATCAACCCGCCGATGCGCCTCGAGGTCGCCCAGCCGGTGTTCGACTTCGACGACATGGCACAGATCCGCGACATCGAGCGGCTGACCGACCACAAGTTCAAGTCGTACGAGCTCGACATCTGCTATCCGGTCGCCTGGGGCAAGGAGGGCATCGAGGCGCGGCTCGCCTCGCTGGCGGCCGAGGCCGAGGACGCGATCCGCTCGGGCTACAACATCCTGATCGTCTCCGACCGGCACCTGTCGCGCGAGCGCGTGGCGATCCCGGCGCTGCTGGCGACCAGCGCGATCCACCTGCACCTGGTCAACCGCGGGCTGCGCACCAGCACCGGGCTGGTGGTCGAGACCGGCTCGGCGCGCGAGGTGCACCACTTCGCGCTGCTCGCCGGCTACGGCGCCGAGGCGATCCACCCGTACCTGGCGATGGAGACGCTGGCCGACCTGCACCGGTCGATGCCGGGCGACATCGGCCCCGACAAGGCGGTCAGGAACTACATCAAGGCGATCGGCAAGGGGCTGATGAAGGTGATGTCCAAGATGGGCATCTCGACCTACATGAGCTACTGCGGCGCGCAGATCTTCGAGGCGATCGGGCTGTCGCGCACGCTGGTCGACAAGTACTTCACCGGCACGCCGAGCAACGTCGGCGGCATCGGCATCTTCGAGGTCGCCGAGGAGGCGATCCGCCTGCATCGGGCCGCATTCGGCGACGACCCGACGCTGGCCGGCATGCTCGATCCGGGCGGCGAGTACGCGTACCGCACGCGCGGCGACGAGCACATGTGGACGCCGGACTCGATCTCGAAGCTGCAGCACGCGACACGCGCGAACAGCTTCTCGACCTACAAGGAATACGCGAAGCTCATCAACGACCAGAGCCGGCGCCACATGACGCTGCGCGGCCTGTTCGACTTCCGCTTCGACGCCTGCACGCCGGTGCCGATCGACGAGGTCGAGCCGGCCGCCGAGATCGTCAAGCGCTTCGCGACCGGCGCGATGTCGCTCGGCTCGATCTCCACCGAGGCGCACACCACGCTGGCGGTCGCGATGAACCGCATCGGCGGCAAGTCGAACACCGGCGAGGGCGGCGAGGACGCGATGCGCTATCGCGCCGAACTGCGCGCCGGCAAGCCGGTAATCCGCGACGGCGACACGATCGGCAGCGTGATCGGCGCCGACCGCATCGAGTCCGACATCGCGCTGAAGGACGGCGACTCGCTGCGCTCGCGCATCAAGCAGGTCGCTTCGGGCCGCTTCGGCGTCACCGCCGAGTACCTCTCCAGCGCCGACCAGCTGCAGATCAAGATGGCGCAGGGCGCGAAGCCCGGCGAGGGCGGCCAGCTGCCCGGGCACAAGGTGTCCGACTACATCGGCATGCTGCGCTACTCGGTGCCGGGCGTCGGCCTGATCTCGCCGCCGCCGCACCACGACATCTATTCGATCGAGGATCTCGCCCAGCTGATCCACGACCTGAAGAACGCGAACCCGCGCGCCTCGGTGTCGGTCAAGCTGGTGTCCGAGGTCGGCGTCGGCACGGTCGCGGCCGGGGTCAGCAAGGCGAAGGCCGACCACGTGGTCATCGCGGGCCACGACGGCGGCACCGGCGCCTCGCCCTGGTCGTCGATCAAGCATGCGGGCACGCCGTGGGAGCTCGGCCTGGCCGAGACGCAGCAGACGCTGGTCCTCAACGGGCTGCGCGGGCGCATCGTGGTGCAGGCCGACGGCCAGATGAAGACCGGCCGCGACGTCGTGATCGGCGCGCTGCTGGGTGCCGACGAGTTCGGCTTCGCCACCGCGCCGCTGGTGGTCGAGGGCTGCATCATGATGCGCAAGTGCCACCTGAACACGTGCCCGGTCGGCGTGGCCACCCAGGATCCGGTGCTGCGCCGCAAGTTCCAGGGCAAGCCCGAGCACGTCGTCAATTACTTCTTCTTCGTGGCCGAGGAGGCGCGCGAGCTGATGGCGCGGCTCGGCATCCGCCGCTTCGACGACCTCATCGGCCGCGCCGACCTGCTCGACACCCGCAGGGGCATCGAGCACTGGAAGGCGAAGGGGCTCGACTTCTCGCGCATCTTCCACCTCCCGGCCGTTGCGGCCGAGGTGCCTCGCCACCAGGTCGACGTGCAGGACCACGGGCTCGCGCACGCGCTCGACAACAAGCTGATCGAGCTGGCCAGGCCGGCGCTCGAGCGGCGCGAGAAGGTGTCGTTCATCCTCCCGATCCGCAACGTCAACCGCACCGTCGGCACGATGCTCTCGGGCGAGGTCGCGCGCCGCTACGGGCACGAGGGCCTGCCCGACGACACGATCCACATCCAGCTCAACGGCACCGCCGGTCAGAGCCTGGGCGCGTTCCTCGCCAGCGGCGTCACGCTCGACCTGGTCGGACAGGCGAACGACTACGTCGGCAAGGGGATGTCGGGCGGGCGCATCATCGTGCGGCCGACCAACGACTTCCGCGGCCAGGCCGACCAGAACATCATCGTCGGCAACACGGTGATGTACGGGGCGATCGACGGCGAGGCGTTCTTCTCGGGCGTCGCCGGCGAGCGCTTCTGCGTGCGCAACTCGGGTGCGACCGCCGTCGTCGAGGGCACCGGCGACCACGGCTGCGAGTACATGACGGGCGGCACCGTCGTCGTGCTCGGCGACACCGGCCGCAACTTCGCCGCCGGCATGTCCGGCGGAATCGCCTACGTCTTCGATCCGGACGGCCGCTTCGAGTCGCGCTGCAACCTGTCGATGGTCGGGCTCGAGCGGGTGCTGTCGACTTCCGAGCAGCTGGTGCAGACCGATCCGTCGACCTGGCATCGCGGCGAGTGCGACGAGATCATCCTGAAGGGGCTGATCGAGAAGCACTTCCGCTTTACCGGCAGCGAGAAGGCGCGGTCGATCCTCGACCACTGGGACCGCAGCCGCGCGCAGTTCGTCAAGGTCTTCCCGAGCGAGTACAAGCGCGCGCTCGGCGAGATCCACGCGAAGCAGCAGGTCCGGCCGAAGCAGAAGAAGACCACGGCCTGAGCGGCGCGGCGGGCAGCGCCGCCAGGCACCTATCGAACGACACAGCGCGAACGAAGCAGCGACATGGGCAAAGTCACAGGGTTCCTCGAGTTCCAGCGCCTCCAGGAGGCCGCAGAAGACGCGAAAGCGCGCGTGCGGCACTACCGCGAGTTCGTCATGCACCTGTCCGACGAGGAAGCGTCGAAACAGGGCGCGCGCTGCATGGACTGCGGCATCCCGTTCTGCCAGAACGGATGCCCGGTCAACAACATCATTCCCGACTGGAACGACCTGGTCTATCGGGGCAACTGGAAGCTCGCGCTCGACACGCTGCACTCGACCAACAACTTCCCCGAGTTCACCGGCCGGATCTGCCCGGCGCCGTGCGAGGCGGCCTGCACGCTGAACATCAACAGCGACCCGGTGGGCATCAAGTCGATCGAGCACGCGATCATCGACAAGGGCTGGGAAATGGGCTGGGTGGTGCCGCAGCCGCCCGCACGCCCGACCGGCAGGAAGGTCGCGGTGGTCGGTTCGGGCCCCGCCGGGCTGGCGTGCGCGCAGCAGCTCGCGCGTGCCGGCCACGAGGTCACGGTGTTCGAGAAGAACGACCGGATCGGCGGGCTGCTGCGCTACGGCATTCCCGACTTCAAGCTCGAGAAGCACCACATCGATCGCCGCGTCGAGCAGATGCAGGCCGAGGGCGTGCGCTTCCGCACCGGCGTGCTGGTCGGCGAGGCGGGCGCGAGCGGGGTCACCGACTGGTCGCGCGAGACGCTGCCGGCCGCGAAGCTGCTCGAGGAATTCGACGCGGTCGCGCTGACCGGCGGCGCGGAGCTGCCCCGCGACCTGCCGGTGCCCGGCCGCGAGCTGCGCGGCGTGCACTTCGCGATGGAGTTCCTGCCGCAGCAGAACAAGGTCGTGGCCGGCGACAAGGTCGACAAGCAGATCCTCGCCACCGGCAAGCGGGTCATCGTGATCGGCGGCGGCGACACCGGCTCCGACTGCGTCGGCACCAGCAACCGCCAGGGCGCGAAGTCGGTGACGCAGTTCGAGCTGATGCCCCAGCCGCCGGAGCACGAGAACAAGCCGCTGACCTGGCCCAACTGGCCCTACAAGCTGCGCACCTCGTCGTCGCACGAGGAGGGCTGCGCGCGCGACTGGGCGGTCACCACCAAGCGCTTCGTCGACGACGGCAAGGGCAACGTCAGGGCGCTGCTCGCCGCGCGCGTCGAGTGGAAGAAAGACGAGGCCAGCGGCCAGATGAAGATGGCCGAGGTGCCCGGCTCGGAGTTCGAGCTGCCGGCCGACCTGGTGCTGTTCGCGATGGGCTTCGTTTCGCCGGTCGGCAAGGTGCTCGAGGCGTTCGGCGTGCGCAAGGACGCGCGCGGCAACGCGCAGGCGAGCACCGACGGCGAGGGCTGCTACGCGACCAACGTGCCGAAGGTGTTCGCGGCCGGCGACATGCGCCGCGGCCAGTCGCTGGTCGTCTGGGCGATCCGCGAGGGCCGGCAGTGCGCGCGCGCGGTCGACGAGTTCCTGATGGGCGCGTCGGACCTGCCGCGCTGATCCGGCCCGGGATGCACTCGCTGGCAGACCTGGGCGCCGCGCGGCTGGCGGCGGCGTTTCGCAGCGGGGAGGCGTCGCCGGTCGACGCGCTGCGCGCGGTGCTCGAGCGCGTCGACGCCTGGGAACCGCTGATCAACGCGATGTATCTGGTCCACCGCGACGCCGCGCTGGCGGCGGCGCGCGAGTCCGAGGCGCGCTGGCGTGCCGGCCGTCCGTTGTCGGCGCTCGACGGCGTGCCGGTCACGTTGAAGGAAAACCTGTACACGAAGGGCGACCCGGCGCCGCTCGGCACCGCCGCAACCGGGCTCGTGCCCAAGCCCGCCGACGCGCCGCCGGCGGCGCGCGTGCGCGAGGCCGGCTGCGTCATCGTCGGCAAGACGACGATGCCCGATTTCGGGATGCTGTCGTCGGGCGTGTCCTCGATCCACGGCGTCACGCGCAATCCGTGGCGGCTCGACCGCAACACGTCGGGCTCGTCGTCGGGTGCGGCGGCAGCCGCGGCCGCGGGTTACGGCCCGCTGCACGTGGGCACCGACATCGGCGGGTCCGTGCGCCTGCCCGCGACCCACTGCGGGCTGTTCGCGCTCAAGCCCAGCCTCGGCAGGGTGCCGATCGACCCGCCCTACATGGGCCGGGTCGCGGGGCCGATGACGCGCAGCGTGCACGACGCAGCGCTGCTGATGAACGAGCTCGCCCGGCCGGACCGGCGCGACTTCATGAGCCTGCCCTACCAGCCGGTGGACTACGCGGCGCAACTCGACGGGCTCGACGCGAAGCGGCTGCGCATCGGCCTGCTCACCGACATGCGCGCCGGGCTGCCCCCGCAGCCTGCCGTGCTCGCGGCCTGCCAGTCGGCGGCTCGCGCGCTCGAGGCGGCCGGCGCGGTGGTCGAGCCGATGCAGTCGTTCCTCACCGAGGCGATGCTCGACGGCATGAACGTGTTCTTCGAGGCCCGCTCGTTCAACGACATCGCGGCCATGTCGCCGGAGGTGCGCGCGAAGGTCCTGCCGTTCATCGTCGAGTGGTGCACCTGGCGCGCGAAGGCGTTCAGCGGCGCCGACGTGATGTCGGCCTATTCGCAGGTAGTGGCGATGCGCGAGGCGGCGGTGCGCGCCACGGCCGATTTCGACTACGTGCTGTCGCCGACCTCGCCGATCCTGCCCTACGACGCGCAGTCCGCGTGCCCGGGCGACGATCCGCACGATGCGCTGCCGCACATCGCCTTCACGGTCGCCTGGAACATGAGCGAGCAGCCGGCCGCGTCGATCAACTGGGACTTCAGCGGCGACGGGTTGCCGATCGGCGTGCAACTGATCGGGCGCCGGTTCGACGACCTCGGCGTGATGCGCCTCGCGCGCCTGGTCGAGCAGCTCAGGCCGCCGCAGCGGCCCTGGCCGCAGCCCGCGCGGACCTGACGTCGGCCAGGCTCAGCGGATCGGGATCATCACCACGTCGCGATACGGCTGGCGCTGCGCCAGCCGGTCGTACCACGCGCGCAGCGCCGGGAGGTCGGGCCGCTCGATCGGCAGCTCGAACCAGCGATATGCGTTGACGCCGATGCAGACGTCGGCGAGCGTCGGCGCGTCGCCGCACAGGAACGCTCGAGCCGCCAGCTGCGCGTCGGCGATGCGCAGCACCGTCGCGGTCTTGCGCACGCTCTCGGAGATGACGGCCGCGTCGCGCTGCTCCTGCGGCGTGCGCACCAGTTGCCAGAACGCATTGAACAGCGCCGGGCCGAAGGTGGTGGACGACCAGTCCATCCACTTCTCGACCTGTGCTCGCGCGCGCGGCTCCACCGGATACCACGCGTGCGCGCCGTGGCGATTGGCGAGGTAGCGCAGGATCGTGTTCGACTCCCACAGCACGAAGTCGTCGTCCTCGATCGTCGGCACCAGGCCGTTGGGGTTCAGCGCCAGGTAGGCCGGCTCCTGCGTGCGCCCGAACGGCCCGCCCGCGTCGATCCGCTCGTACGGCAGGGCCAGCTCGGCGCACAGCCACATTACCTTCTGCACGTTCGACGAGGTCGTGCGCCCCCAGAGCCTGAGCATTCTCGAATCCCCCTCAGGCCGGCGCGGGCGTGCGGCACTTCGACAGGCTCATGCCGCGCAGGCTCATCACCGTGTCGCCCTGCTGGTTGATCATCTCCTGCTGCACCTGGACGATGCCGCGGTCGGGCTTGCTCTGCGAGCGCTTCGTGTCGACGATCGTGACGCGCACGTGCAGGCGGTCGCCGGGGCGCACCGGCCTCACCCAACGCACTTCGTCGACGCCGGGAGATCCCATGCTCGACGCCGGTGCGATGAAGTGGTCGACGAGCAGGCGCATCATGATGCTGCCGGTCATCCAGCCGCTCGCGATCAGCCCGCCGTAGATCGACTCGGCCGCGGCCTTCCTGTCGACGTGGAAGGGCTGCGGATCGTAGCGCCGGGCGAAGTCGACGATCTCCTCTTCGGTCACGAGGTAGTCGCCGAACTCGATCACCTCGCCGGGCCGGAAGTCTTCGAAGTAACGCTCCTTGAAGGGCACGGCCATGGATGGGGCTCCGCAGTGGCGGTCGGGTTCGTCGGCACACTAGAATAGCCGAGAACGACCGGCGTTTCGCCGCCGCCCCCGCCATGCCGAACCGCCGTCCGACCGATGACGCGAACCAGCAACCCGACGCCGGGGTGCGCATCGACAAGTGGCTGTGGGCGGCGCGCTTCTTCAAGACGCGCAGCCTCGCGCAGCAGGCGATCGACAGGGGCCGCGTGCTCGTCGACGGCGAGCGGGTCAAGCTGGCCCGGCTGCTGAGGATCGGCGACGAGCTCAGCGTGCGCATCGACGACGTCGAGCGCGTCGTGCGCGTGCTCGGCTTGAGCGATGCGCGCGGGCCCGCGCCGGTGGCGCAGGCGCTGTACCGCGAGTCCGACGAGTCGATCGCGCGTCGTGCCGGGCGCCGGGAGGCGCGGCGGCTGCACGTCGAGCCGGCCGCGGCGATCGAGGGCGGGCGGCCGACCAAGCGCGATCGGCGCCGCCTCGGACGCTTCGGGCCGCGTGAACCCTGAAGACGCAGGCCGCATAAGGGGCGCCATCCGGTCGACGTTTCGGGCGGGCGCTGGCCGGCCCGCCGCACGGCCGCGCTAGCCTGCGGGCGGCTCGTGCATGCCGTGGCCGAGCAGGTAGGTGATGCCACTCGAGCACGCGAACAGCGCCCAGAACAGGAAGAAGCCGACCGTGTAGGCGGCTTCGCGGCTGTCGGCCAGGTGCAGGCCGACGATGACCAGCTCCTGAGGGTCGATCATCGAGAACAGCACGCCTTCGGCGACGATCGCCATCAGGAACGCGGGCCAGAGCACCTGCATCATGAAGCGGCCGAGCCTTCGGCTGCCGATCGGCTGCCGATCGTCGTCCATCGCTTCCTCCCCACGTGTCGGCGCGGCGCTCATCGCATGGCCGCCCGCAACTCGATCGGCGCGTCGAAGCGCGTGACCACCGGCGCGACCAGCCGCCAGCTGCGCGCCGGGTCCTCGACCTGGACCAGCCAGTGTCCGCCGCTCGGCAGCACGCCGTCGGCACGGTACGTGCCGCCACCGGCATGCCGCAACGGATACGCGACGTCGAGCTCGGCGCGGGCGGCGTGGATCACGCGCAGCGTGAGCTGCGCGGGCCACGCGACGTCGCGCGTTGCCGTCAGCGCCAGCGTGATTCCCGTGCCGCCATTGCCCGACAGCGTCGCGTGCAGCCCGAGCGCGCTCGCCCGCTGGTCGCGAGCCAGTTGCTGGTTGATCGCGCGCCCCTCGCGATAGGAGTCGTCGACAACCATCGAGTCGGCGGTATGCGCGGCCAGCCAGAAGGTGAAGATCCCGCCGACCAGCGCGGCGGCCGGTGCGATGGCCAGCAGCCACGGCCAGCGGTGCCTGTACCAGGGGGTCGTTGCGGTCATCGTCGTGGTGCCCATGGCAGTCAGCGCGGGACGAAGAAGGTGGAGCGGGTGTCGACGGCGACCGCCGCGTCGTCGACCGCCTCGACGTGGAACGATACCTTGTTGCTGCCCGGGGCACCGTGGCCCGGCTTGACGCGAACCGAGATCGGCACCATCCGCACGCCGGCCGGCCCGATCTCGAACTGCGACTCGCCCGCGATGAAGATCGTGTCGATGCCCCCGACCGAGACCCGGAAGGTGCGCGGATGCTCGGTCGGGTTGATGATCTGCAGCCGGTAGCCGTTCTCGATCATGCCCTCCTCGACCTCGCGGCCGAGCGCGCTGTCGCGGATCACGTCGGCCTTGACTGGCGCGCGCAGCGCGAGATGCCCGAAGATCGCCAGCGTCACCGCGACCAGGATCGCCGAGTAGACCAGCACCCGCGGTCGCAGCACGCGGCGCACGATGGCTTCGCGGTCGAGCTTGAGCGCGAGCGCGTTCGTCGTCGTGTACCGGATCAGGCCGCGCGGATAGCCCATCCGGTCCATCACCTGGTTGCAGCCGTCGATGCACGCGGCGCAGCCGATGCACTCGTACTGCAGGCCCTTGCGGATGTCGATGCCGGTCGGGCAGACGTGCACGCAGATGTCGCAATCGACGCAGTCGCCGAGGCCCAGCGCCCTCGGGTCGGCCTTGCGCGAGCGCGAGCCGCGGGGCTCGCCGCGCTCGGGGTCGTAGGTGATGATCAGCGTGTCCTTGTCGAACATCGCGCTCTGGAAGCGCGCGTACGGACACATGTACTTGCAGACCTGCTCGCGCATGAAGCCCGCGTTGCCCCAGGTCGCGAAGCCATAGAAGAGCACCCAGAAGGTCTGCCACGGGCCGGTGGACATCGTGAGCAGCGCGCCCAGCAGCTCGCGGATCGGCGTGAAGTAGCCGACGAAGGTGATGCCGGTCCACAGCGCCACCGCGATCCACAGGGCGTGCTTGGCGCCCTTGCGCGCGAACTTCGACGTGCTCATCGGCGAGCGGTCGAGCTTCATGCGCTGCGCGCGGTCGCCCTCGAGGCGCCGCTCGATCCACATGAAGATCTCGGTGTAGACCGTCTGCGGGCACGCGTAGCCGCACCACAGCCGGCCTGCCACCGCGGTGAACAGGAACAGGCCGAGCGCCGAGATCACCAGCAGCCCGGTCAGGTAGATGAAGTCCTGCGGATAGAGGATGACGCCGAACAGGTAGAAGCGGCGCGCGTCGAGGTCGAACAGCACCGCCGGCCGGTTGCCCCACTCGAGCCAGGGCAGCCCGTAGAAGATCAGCTGCGTGAACCAGACCAGCGCCCAGCGCCAGCCGGCGAACAAGCCGGTGACCGCGCGCGGATAGATCTTGCGCCGGACTTCGTAGAGCGCGACCTCGACTTCGGAGCCGGCGCCCTGGGGGGAAGGCGCGGGAGAACTCAACGGGGTGCGCCCTGACCCTCGGGCCGGTTGGACAGGCCCCAGACGTAGGCGGCCAGCAGGTGCACCTTGCCCTTGCCGAGCATCTCGCCGAACGCCGGCATCTGGTTCGAGCGGCCCTTGTTGATCGTCTCCGCGATCGTCGCGATGCCGCCGCCGTACAGCCAGGTCTTGTCGGTGAGGTTGGGCGCGCCCAGCGCCGGATTGCCCTTGCCGTCGGCGCCGTGGCAACCGGTGCAGCCGGCCGCCGCGAACTTCGGCTTGCCCAGCGCCGCGCGCGCCGCGTCGTGGCCGCTGTCGGACAGCGAGAGCACGTAGTTCGCGAGGTTCTGCACGTCATCGGCCGAGCCCACCGCCGCGCCCATCGGCGGCATCACGCCCTGGCGCCCGCCGGTGATCGTGGCGACGATCGTCTCGGGCTCGCCGCCCCAGAGCCAGTCGCGGTCGGACAGGTTCGGGAAGCCGCGGCTGCCGCGCGCGTTCGAGCCGTGGCACTGCACGCAGTACGTCAGGTACATGCGCTCGCCGATCTCGCGCGCCTGCGGGTCGGCAGCCACGGTCGGGATGTCCTGCGCGAGGTACCTGGCGAACAGCGGCTCGACGACCTGGTCGACGCGCGCCACCTCGCGCTCGTACTGGTCCTTCTGGCTCCACCCGAGCACGCCCTGCCAGGTGCCGAGCCCCGGATAGAGCGCCAGGTACACCAGCGCGAACGCGCAGGTGATCATGAACAGCCACAGCCACCAGCGCGGCAGCGGGTTGTTGTACTCCTGCAGCGTCTCGTCCCAGCTGTGCCCGGTGGTGTCGACCTGCGAACCGGGCGCACGGCCCTTGGCGAGCACCAGCGCCAGCCAGATGCAGAACGCAATCGACACCAGCGTGACGATCGAGATGTAGAGGCTCCAGCCGGAACCGGTGAAGTCGGCCATGTCCGATTGCTCCGTTTCTAGTCTTTCTCGACGAAGGGCAGGTTCGCGGCTTCCTCGAAGCGCGCCCGCTGGTGTCGGCTGTAGGCCCACCAGACGATGCCGAGGAACAGCACCAGGCAGACCACGGCGATCACCCCTCGCAGTACGTTGATGTCCATCGCGGCGCCCGTTGCCTCAGCGGGCGGTGCTGCGGATCGCCGTGCCCAGCACCTGCAGGTAGGCGATCAGCGCGTCCATCTCGGTCTTGCCCTCGAGTGCCTTCGGCGCATCGGCGATTTCGGCGTCGGAGTACGGATGGCCGAGCTTGCGAAGCGTCTGCATCTTGCGCTGGATCGTGTCGTCGTCGGCCCTGGCGCGCGCCAGCCACGGATAGCCGGGCATGTTCGACTCGGGCACCAGGTCGCGCGGGTTGTTCAGGTGCACGCGGTGCCATTCGTCGCTGTAGCGGCCGCCGACGCGTGCCAGGTCGGGGCCGGTGCGTTTGCTGCCCCACATGAACGGCCGGTCGTAGACGAACTCGCCGGCCACCGAATAGTGGCCGTAGCGCTCGGTCTCTGCGCGGAACGGCCGGATCATCTGGGAATGGCAGTTCACGCAGCCTTCGCGGATGTAGACGTCGCGACCGGTGAGCTCCAGCGGTCCGTAGGGCCTCCATCCGGCCACCGGCTCGGTGGTCGACTTCTGGAAGTACAGCGGGACGATCTCGACCAGGCCGCCGAAGCTGATCGCCACGACGATCAGCACCATCAGCAGCGGCAGGTTCTTCTCGATCAGCGAGTGCGCGAATTTCATCGTCGTCTCCGGGGGGGCTCAGGCGTGCGCGACCGCGACTCTCGGGATCTCGGCGTCGATCGCCTTGCCCTTCCGGATCGTCATCAGGCAGTTGTAGAGCATGATCACCATCCCCGTCAGGTACAACAGTCCGCCGAGCACGCGGATGTAGTAGTACGGGTACGTGGCCTTGAGCGACTCGACGAATGCGTAGGTGAGCGTGCCGTCGGGATTGGTCGCCCGCCACATCAGCCCCTGCGTGACGCCGGCAATCCACATCGCGGCGATGTAGAGCACGACGCCGATCGTCGCGACCCAGAAGTGCACTTCGATCAGCCGGACGCTGTGCATCTGCGTGCGCCCGAACAGGCGCGGCATCAGGTAGTAGATCGACCCCATCGTGATGAAGCCGACCCAGCCGAGCGCCCCCGAGTGCACGTGGCCGACCGTCCAGTCGGTGTAGTGCGACAACGCGTTGACCGTCTTGATCGACATCATCGGCCCCTCGAAGGTCGACATGCCGTAGAACGACAGCGACACGACGAGGAACTTCAGGATCGGGTCTTCGCGCAGCTTGTGCCAGGCGCCCGACAGCGTCATGATGCCGTTGATCATGCCGCCCCAGGACGGCGCGAGCAGGATCAGCGAGAAGACCATCCCGATGCTCTGCGCCCAGTCGGGCAGCGCCGTGTAGTGCAGGTGGTGCGGGCCGGCCCACATGTACGTGAAGATCAGCGCCCAGAAGTGCACGATCGACAGCCGGTACGAGTACACCGGGCGCTCGGCCTGCTTCGGAATGAAGTAGTACATCATCCCCAGGAAACCGGCGGTCAGGAAGAAGCCGACCGCGTTGTGGCCGTACCACCACTGCACCATCGCGTCCTGCACGCCGGCGTAGGCCGAGTACGACTTGGTCCAGGTGACGGGCAGCGCGGCGCTGTTGACGATGTGCAGCACCGCGATCGTGATCACGTAGGCGCCGAAGAACCAGTTCGCGACGTAGATGTGCGGGGTCTTGCGCTTCGCGATGGTGCCGAAGAACACGACGGCGTAGGCGACCCACACGAGGGCGATCAGCACGTCGATCGGCCATTCGAGCTCGGCATATTCCTTGGTGGTCGACAGGCCCAGCGGCAGCGTGACGGCGGCTGCGACGATCACCAGCTGCCAGCCCCAGAACGTGAACGCCGCGAGCTTCGGCGCGAACAGCGGAACCTGGCAGGTGCGCTGCACCACGAAGTAGGACGTCGCGAAGAGCGCCGAGCCGCCGAACGCGAAGATCACCGCGTTGGTGTGCAGCGGACGCAGCCGGCTGTAGGTGATCCACGGGATGTCGAAGTTCAGCTGCGGCCACGCGAGCTGGGCCGCGATCCATACCCCGACCAGCATACCCACCACGCCCCAGACCACGGTCATCACCGCGAACTGGCGCACGACCTTGTAGTTGTAGGTCATTCGATCCCCCTGATTCGTCGCCCGAATTATCGTGAGCGCGCCCACGTTCGCACTTGCGCTGGATCAATTACACGGCCCGGTTGCAGGCGTAATGGAGGTCGCCTCATTCCGGAGGTGGATCCTGCTGCGCGGGCGCCACACCCTTTCGGGTGATATCCGACGGGGCAGGTCGATCGTCGTCGAGAAGGATGCCATGCGCGGGTGCGTCCATGTCGTCGAACTGCCCGCTGTCGGACATCCGCAGGAAGATCCACGCCGCGAGCACGACGATCGCCAGGCTGAGCGGGATGAGCAGGTAGAGCGCCTCCATCAGGGGCTCCCGTGCGCGGTCGTTCCGGCGCGGGCGCCACGCTGCGGTGCGGCGGCATTCCCGCGCGCCGTCGCGACGCCCTTCGCGGTGGCCGGGATCAGGCGCAGCGCGTTCACCACGACCAGCAGCGAGCTCGTCGACATGCCAATCGCTGCGAGCCAGGGCGGCACCCAGCCGAGCGCGGCAGCGGGGATCGCGACGACGTTGTAGGCCAGTGCCCAGCCGAGGTTCGCGCGGACGATCGAGCGCGTGCGCAGCGCCAGCGCGCGCAGTGCCGGCAGGTCGGTCAGCGACGGGCCGAGCAGCACCACCGCGGCGGCGGTACGCGCCAGCGACGTCGCGTGGCCGACCGCGACCGAGACGTCGGCGGCGGCGAGCACCGGCGCGTCGTTGATGCCGTCGCCGACCATCAGCACGCGACGGCCCTCGCCCTGCAGCGAGCGGACGTACTCGAGCTTGCGCTGCGGGCTGGCGTCGGCGACAGCGGCTTCGATGCCGAGTGCTTCGGCCACGCGCGCGACCGCGGCGCCGCGGTCGCCCGAGAGCAGGTGCAGCCGCAGGCCGGCTGCCGACAGCGCGTCGCAGACCTCGTGCGCCTCGTCGCGCAGCCGGTCGCGGAAGTGCAGCCGCGCGATCGCCGCGTCGGCGTCGACCAGCCAGGCCAGGGTGTCCCCCACCGGCTGCGCATCGCCGCGCGCGAGGACGCGGCGGGCTGCGCGAGCGCGGGATGCCAGGTCGCGACGAAGGCGGCCGAGCCCAGCCGATAGCGGCGAGCGTCGACCTCGCCCTCGACGCCCATGCCCGGGACGGTCTCGCGCTCGCCCGGCGTTTGCTGCGCCTGCGCGGCGTCACCGCCGGCACGCCGGATCGCCTCGGCCAGCGGATGCGCCTGGCCGGATTCGAGCGCCGTCGCGATCGACAGCACCTGGGCGCTCGTCGCGCCGGGCGCATCGCCGAGCAGCGCCACGTGCACCAGTTCCGGGCGCCCGCGCGTCAGCGTGCCGGTCTTGTCGAACACGACGTCGGTGCATGCGGCGACCTGCTCGAGCGCGTCGCCGCGCGCGATCAGCATGCCGCGGCGCATCGCCGCCCCGGTGGCGGCGGCCAGCGCCGCCGGCGTGGCCATCGACAGCGCGCACGGGCAGGACACGACCAGCACCGCGATCGCGATCTGCGCCGCGCGCGACGGGTCGATCTGCATCCAGGCGAACCCTACGCAGGCCGCCAGCAGCAGCAGCGCGGCGACGAACCATCGGGCGATCCGCTCGGTCAGCCCGGCCAGCCGCGGCTTGTCGGCGGCGGCACGATCGACCAGGCGCTCGATCGTCGAGATCGCGCTCTCGGCGCTGGTGCGCAGCACCCGCATCAGCACCGGAGTGCCGGCGTTGATCGCGCCGCCGGGAACCTCGTCGCCGACGCCGCGCGCGACCGGCAGCGATTCGCCGGTGAGCAGCGACTGGTCGATCGCCGTGCGGCCCTCGACGACCGCAGCGTCCACGGCGATTCGCTCGCCGACTGGAACCCGGAACAGGTCGCCCGGCGCGAGTCGCGTCGCCGGCACGCGCGCGATGGCGCCGGTGTCGCGGTCGACCCGGTCGACCATGTCGGGCACCGCGGCGGCCACCGCGTCGATCGCGCGTCCGGCCCGCCGGCGCGCGACCCATTCGACGTAGCGCGCCGACAGCAGCAGGAAGACGAACATCGTCACCGAGTCGAAGTAGACCTCGCCGTGGCCGGCGACAGTGGCGTGCACGCTGGCGACGAACGCGGCGAGCAGGCCGATGACGACGGGCACGTCCATGCCGACGCTGCGTGCGCGCAGGTCGCGCCAGGCACCGGCGAAGAACGGGGTGGCCGAGTACAGCACCACGGGCAGCGTGAGCAGCAGGCTCGCCCAGCGCAGCAGGTTCTCGTGCTGCCATTCGATGTCGCCGGGGTCGGCGACGTAGACCGGCACCGCGTACATCATCACCTGCATCATCCCGAGGCCGGCGATGAACAGGCGCCGAAACATCGCCTTGCTGGTGCGCTGGATCTGCGCCTCGCGTTCGCGCGGATCGAAGGGCAGCGCGCGATAGCCGAGGTGCCCGATGGCATCGAGCAGCGAGGACAGCCGCGTGGCCGCCGGGTTCCAGCGCACCGTTGCGCGGCCGGTGGCCAGGTTCACCGACGCCGCCTCGACGCCCGGCCGCCTGCGCAGCCCCTGCTCGAGCAGCCAGACGCAGGCGCCGCAGCGCAGCCCGTCGATCATCAGCGTCGCTTCGCAGTCGGCGTCGCGGTTGCGCACGAAGCGCGCCTGCACGTCGGCGTCGTCGTAGACCTCGAGCGCCCTGAGCGCCGGCGGCACGACGGCGGCGCCGGGCGCCGGAGCGCTGCGGGCGCGGTAGTAGTCGTCGAGGCCGGCGGCGACGATCGCGTTGGCGACCGCCTGGCATCCGGCGCAGCACATCTCGCGCTCGATCCCCTCGACCGTCGCCGTCCAGCGGCCGGCCTGCTCGACCGGCTCGCCGCAATGGAAGCAGGCGACGGTGCCCGTCATTGGAACCAGCTCACGCAGGCGTCGACCGCCGCGTGCAGGTGCTCCAGCGGGTCGATGCGGGCCAGGCCCGCGAGGCCGAAGGCCACGATCGCGAGGCCCGCGACGATGCGCGCGCCAGGGCTGGCCAGCAGTTGCGCGCCGCGCTGCGCGGCGAACCCGAGCGCGATCAGGTTGGGCAGGGTGCCCAGTCCGAACGCGAGCAGCATCAGCGCGCCGTCGGCGGCGCTGCCCGACACCAGCGCCGCGACCAGCACGCCGTACACCATCCCGCAGGGCACCCAGCCCCAGGCCGCCCCGGCGGCCAACGCGCCGGGGATGCTGGGCGCGCCGAGCAGACGCGTCGCGTGCGGGCCGACGCGCCGCCACAAGGCCGCCCCGGCGCGCTCGAGCACGCCGAGCCGGCGCAAGCCGCCGCCCGCCAGGCCGGTGAGCGCGAGGCCCAGCGCGATCATCACCAGATTGGCCGCGATGAACGCCGCCTGCTGAACGGGAAGCACCCTGGCCGCGAGCCACGCGGCCGAGCCGACGCCGCCGGCCAGCGCGCCGGCGACCGTATAGCTGGCGATGCGGCCGGCGTTGTAGGCCAACTGCAGCGGCAGGCTCGATTGCACCGCCGCCAGCGCGCCGCCGGCGCCCTGCGCGCGGATCGGGATCACCCGGTGGCGCGAGCCGAGCAGCGCGACGATGCCGCCGCACATGCCTGCGCAATGCACGCCGCCGAACAGGCCGAGCAGGAACACCGACGTCAGAGACAGGCCGAGCATGGAAGCGCGTTCGTCGTTCGCGGGAGTGGACAGGCGCTAGACTTGCACCATGGGAGCGCGCGCACGGGCACGCACCGCGCCGGCGCATCGAACTGCCGGGAATGCTACTCCCGCGGCCACGAACCGTCTTGAACGATGTCAAGAACCCTCTGGACTGACGAAGAAGGCGTCCTGCGCACGGTCGACCAGACCGTGCTTCCGTTCGAGCGACGCGAGCTCGCGCTGCGCACGCTCGACGATTGCGATCGCGCGATCCGCGAGATGCGGGTGCGCGGCGCGCCCCTGATCGGCGCGGTCGGCGCCTACGGCCTGGCGCTCGCGCTGCGCGCCGATCCTTCGGACGCGTCGCTCGCCCGCGCTTGCGAGCGCCTCGCCGACGCGCGCCCTACCGCGGTCAACCTGCGCTGGGCGCTCGGCCGCGTGCGCGGGCGCGTCGCGGCGGCGCCGCCGGTGCGACGCGCGTCGCTGGCCTGGGACGAAGCCGGCCGGATCTGCGACGACGACGTCGCCTGCAACGCCCGCATCGGCGAGCACGGGGCCGGCTTGCTGCGTGCGCTGGCCAGTCGCCGCCCGGGGCCGCGGGGCATCGTCGGGGCCCAGGCGGCTGGCGGGGGCGTGCTGAACCTGCTCACGCACTGCAACGCCGGCCGCATCGCCACCGTCGACCACGGCACCGCGCTGGCGCCGATCTACCGGCTTCACGCCGAGGGCGTGCCGGTGCACGTCTGGGTCGACGAGACCCGCCCGCGCAACCAGGGCGCCGCGCTCACCGCCTGGGAGCTCGCCGAGCGCGGCGTTGCGCACACGGTGATCGCCGACAATGCCGGGGGGCTGCTGATGATGCAGGGACGCGTCGACGCGGTGATCGTCGGCTGCGACCGCGTCGCGGCCAACGGCGACGTCGCCAACAAGGTCGGCACCTACCTGAAGGCGCTGGCGGCGCGCGACAACGGCGTGCCGTTCTACGTCGCCTGCCCGGTGTCGACGATCGACCCCGAGACGCCCGACGGCGCGTCGATTCCGATCGAGGAACGCGCGGCGCGCGAGGTGACGCACCTGGCGGGCATGCTCGACGACGGTTCGCGCGCGAGCGTGCGCATCGTGCCCGAGGGCAGTGCCGTCGCGAACCCCGCCTTCGACATCACGCCGGCGCGGCTGGTGACCGCGCTGGTGACCGAGCGCGGCATTTGCGACGCCTCTGCCGCGGGACTGCGCGCGGTGCTGGCTGCGAGCGCGGCATGAGCGAGCCGACGCGCGAGCCGTATGCGTCCGAGGACGCCGCGCGCGCGGCGATCGTCGACGCCGCGAGGCGCATGAACCCGCTGGGCATCAACAGCGGGCGCGCGGGCAACGTGTCGATGCGCTGGCACCGCGGCGGCGCCGACGGCCTGCTGGTCACGCCGAGCGCGCTTGCCTACGAGGCGATGACGGTCGACGACCTGGTGTGGCTGCCGGTGGACGCGCCGGCCGGCGAAGACGCCGACGCCGAGCAGCCCCTGCGCTGCGACGGCACGCGGCAGCCGTCTTCGGAGTGGCGGCTGCACCGCGATCTCTACGCCAGCCGCGGCGACGCCGGGGCGATCGTCCACGCGCACGCGCCGTTCGCGACCACGCTCGCCTGCCTGCCGAGGATCCACTCCGAGGGCATACCCGCCTTTCACTACATGATCGCGGTGGCCGGCGGCGACGACATCCGTTGCGCGCCGTACGCGATGTTCGGCACCGCGGCGCTGTCCGCGGCGGCGCGCGCGGCGCTCGAGGGGCGCCGCGCGTGCCTGCTGGCGCAGCACGGTCTGGTCGCGCTGTCGGGCACGCTCGAGGCGGCGCTCGAGCTCGCGGTCGAGGTCGAGTCGCTCGCGCGAATCTACTGGCAGGCGCTGCAGGTCGGCGAACCTGCCCGGCTCGACGCCGTGGCGATGGCGAGCGTGCACGCGCGCTTCGCGCGCTACCGGCCCGATCCGACCGGTTGAGGCTCAGGCGGCGCGAGCCGGACTGGCGCGCTTGCGCGGCGGCGATGCGACGGCGGCGGCCTGCGCCGCACCGGGCTCGCGCAGCACCCGCGCCAGGTAGCGGCCGGTGTGGCTGGCCTCGCAGCCGGCGATCGCCTCGGGCGTGCCGGCGGCCACCATGGTGCCCCCGCCGTCGCCGCCTTCGGGCCCGAGGTCGATCACCCAGTCGGCGGTCTTGATCACGTCGAGGTTGTGCTCGATCACGATGACCGTATTGCCGTGGTCGCGCAGCGCGTGGATCACCTTGAGCAACAGCGCGATGTCGTGGAAGTGCAGCCCGGTGGTCGGTTCGTCGAGGATGTACAGCGTGCGCCCGGTGTCGCGCTTGGACAGCTCCTCGGCGAGCTTGACCCGCTGCGCCTCGCCGCCCGACAGGGTCGTCGCGCTCTGGCCCAGCCGTACGTAGCCCAGGCCCACGTCGAGCAGCGTCTGCAACTTGCGCCGGATTGCCGGCACCGCCGACAGCAGCTCCGACGCCTGCTCGATCGTCATGTCGAGCACCTCGGCGATGTTGTGCCCCTTGTACTGCACCTCGAGCGTCTCGCGGTTGTAGCGCCGGCCCCCGCACACGTCGCAGGGCACGTAGACGTCGGGAAGGAAATGCATCTCGACGCGGATCACGCCGTCGCCCTCGCAGGCCTCGCAGCGCCCGCCCTTGACGTTGAACGAGAAGCGCCCCGGGCCGTAGCCCCTCTCGCGTGCGGTGGGCGTCTCGGCGAACAGTTCGCGGATCGGGGTGAACAGGCCGGTATAGGTGGCGGGGTTCGATCGCGGCGTGCGCCCGATCGGGCTCTGGTCGACGTTGATCACCTTGTCGACGTCCTCGAGGCCGTCGATCGCCTCGCACGGCGCGGCCTCGGCCGACGAGCGGTTGATCGCCCGCGCGGCTGCCGCGTACAGGGTGTCGTTGACCAGCGTCGACTTGCCCGAGCCCGACACCCCGGTCACGCAGACCAGCAGCCCGAGCGGGATCTCGACCGACAGGTGGCGCAGGTTGTTGCCGCTCGCGCCGCGCACCAGCAGGCGCTGCTCGCCCGGCGCCTTTCGCGACGCGGGCGGTTCGATGCGCAGCGCGCCCGCCAGGTAGCGGCCGGTGAGCGAGGCCTTGCTGGCCTCGATCGCTTCCGGAGGCCCCTCGGCGACGACGTGGCCGCCGTGCTCGCCGGCGCCCGGCCCCATGTCGATCACGTGGTCGGCGGCACGGATCGCGTCCTCGTCGTGCTCGACCACCAGCACCGAATTGCCGAGGTCGCGCAGGTGCTTGAGCGTCGAGATCAGCCGGTCGTTGTCGCGCTGGTGCAGGCCGATCGACGGCTCGTCGAGCACGTACATCACGCCGGTGAGCCCCGAGCCGATCTGCGACGCGAGCCGGATCCGCTGCGATTCGCCGCCCGAGAGCGTCTCGGCGGCGCGGTCGAGCGACAGGTAGTCGAGGCCGACGTTGTTCAGGAAGCGGAGCCGGTCGACGATCTCGCGCACGATCCGCTCGCCGATCACCTGCTTCGCGCCGGGCAGCGCGAGCGACTGGAACCAGTCGAACGCCTGGCGCAACGTCAGCGCCGAGAGCTCGTAGATCGGGCGATCGGCGCCGCGCGGTCCGACGCGGACGAAGCGCGCGTCGATGCGCAGCCGCGTGCCCTCGCAGGTGGGGCAGACGCGCGAGTTCAGGTACTTGGACAACTCCTCGCGGACGTGCGCCGAGTCGGTCTCCTTGTGCCGGCGCTGCAGGTTCGGGATCACGCCCTCGAACGCGTGCTCGCGCACGGTCGGCCTGCCGCCGTCGGCCACGTAGGTGAACGGGATCTTCTCGCTGCCGGAGCCGTGCAGCACCACGTGGCGCACGCGCTCGGGCAGCGCGTCGAACGGCGCGTCGATGTCGAAGCCGTAGAACGCGGCGAGGTTCTGCAGCAGCTGGAAGTAGAACTGGTTGCGCCGGTCCCACCCCTTGATCGCCCCCGACGCGAGGCTCAGGTTCGGAAACGGCACGACGCGCCTGGGGTCGAAGAACTGCACCACGCCGAGCCCGTCGCACTCGGGGCACGCGCCGATCGGGTTGTTGAACGAGAACAGGCGGGGTTCGAGCTCGGGCAACGAGTGGTTGCACACCGGGCACGCGAAGCGGCTCGAAAACAGTTGCTCGGCGCCGCCGTCGATGTCGACGGCGATCGCGCGCCCGTCGGCGACCCGCAGCGCCGTCTCGAACGATTCGGCCAGCCGCTGGCGGATCGACGGGGCGACCTTCACGCGGTCGACGACGACGTCGATCGAATGCTTGTGGTTGCGGCCGAGCTTCGGCGCCTCGCCTGCTCCCAGCTCGAAGATGCGCGGCTCGGTGCCCTCGCCGCGCACCCGGACCCGCACGAATCCCTGCGCCTGAAGGTCGGCAAAGAGCTCGAGGTGCTCGCCCTTGCGGTTGGCGAGCACCGGCGCGAGGATCATGAGCCGCGTGCCCTCCGGCATCGCCAGCACCGCGTCGACCATCTGCGACACGGTCTGGGCCTCGAGGACGTGCTGCGGGTGCTCGGGGCAGTACGGCGTACCGACCCTCGCGAACAGCAGGCGCAGGTAGTCGTGGATCTCGGTGACGGTGCCGACCGTCGAGCGCGGGTTGTGGCTGGTGGCCTTCTGCTCGATCGAAATCGCCGGTGACAAGCCCTCGATCAGGTCGACGTCGGGCTTCTCCATCAGCTGCAGGAACTGCCGCGCGTAGGTCGAGAGCGACTCGACGTAGCGCCGCTGGCCTTCGGCGTACAGCGTGTCGAACGCGAGCGAGGATTTCCCGGATCCCGACAGGCCGGTGATCACCACCAGCCGGTTGCGCGGCACGTCGAGACTGACGTTCTTCAGGTTGTGGGTGCGTGCACCCCGGACGCGGATCGATTCCATGCGGTCGAAAGCCAATCGGCTAATATACCCGGTCGCGAATGCCTACGTGATGCACCCCCCGTCCCCCGACTCTCCGGCCGGCGCCGATCCGGCCGCCGGCGTGCACGCGCCGCCGCCCGGGCGCAACCCGCCGCGCGCGAGCGGTGCCCGGCGCGATGCCATGACTGCGCCCGAATTGCGCTCGAGCGTCTCGCTCGCGACGATCTTCGCGCTGCGGATGCTGGGCCTGTTCCTGATCCTGCCGGTGTTCGCCGTGCACGCGCGCGGCATGCCCGGCGGCGACGATGCGACGCTGATCGGCCTCGCGCTCGGCATCTACGGACTCACTCAGGCGGTGCTGCAGATTCCGCTCGGCATGGCCTCCGACCGCTTCGGCCGCAAGCCGGTCATCGTGTTCGGCCTGCTGCTGTTCGCCGCGGGCAGCTTCCTCGCGGCCGGCGCGCACGACCTCGTCACCGTCATCGCGGGCCGCGCGGTGCAGGGCGCCGGCGCGATCTCGGCGGCGATCACCGCGCTGATCGCCGACAGTACGCGCGACACCCAGCGCACCAAGGCGATGGCAATGGTCGGGGCGTCGATCGGACTGACCTTCTCGTTGTCGCTGGTCGGCGCGCCGCTGCTCTATGCGTCGGTCGGCATGGGCGGCATCTTCGCGCTCACCGGCCTGCTCGCGCTGGCCGCGATCGCGGTCGTCACGCTGGTGACGCCCGAGGCGCGGCCGGGCGCGGCCGGGTCGGGCGCGTCACGCACGCCGTTCGCCCGCGTCGCGCTCGAGCCCGACCTGCTGCGGCTGAACTTCGGCATCTTCACGCTGCATGCGGCGCAGATGGCGATGTTCGTCGTGCTGCCCACCTGGCTGGCCGATCGCGCCGGGATTGCGCTCGGCGACCACTGGAAGCTCTACCTGCCGGTGGTGCTGCTGTCTTTCGCGCTGATGATGCCGCCCCTGATCTGGAGCGAGCGCGTCGGCCGCCTGCGCGGCCTGTTTCTCGGCGCGGTCGCGCTGCTGCTCGGCGTGCAGGTGCTGCTGGCGTCGCAGCCGAGCGGCCTAGTCCCGCTGGCGCTCTTGCTGCTCGGCTTCTTCGTCGGCTTCAATATCCTCGAAGCGAGCCTGCCTTCGCTGGTGTCGCGGCTGGCGCCGCCCGACGCGAAGGGCACCGCGCTGGGCATCTACAACACCACGCAGTCGCTCGGGCTGTTCTTCGGCGGCGTGCTCGGCGGCTGGGTGCAGCACGGGTGGGGCAAGCCCGCGGTGTTCGACGCCTGCGCCGTGCTGATGGCGCTGTGGCTGCTGGTGGCGGCACGCCAGAGGCGCTGGCCCGCGGCGGCTCGCGGCGGGGCGGCGGCGTGAAACAATCGGTTCCTGCGACATTTCCCGGGAGGGCAGCATGGCTTCGGTGAACAAGGTGATCCTCATCGGCAATCTCGGCCGCGATCCCGAGACGCGCTATGCGCCCAGCGGCAGCGCGATCTGCAACGTGCGGATCGCGACCACGCGCAACTGGAAGGACAAGGCCTCCGGCGAGAAGCGCGAGGAAACCGAGTGGCACAGCGTCGTGTTCTACGACCGACTTGCCGAGATCGCCGGCGAGTACCTGAAGAAGGGCCGCCCGGTCTACGTCGAAGGCCGGCTCAAGACCCGCAAGTGGCAGGACAAGGACGGCCAGGACCGCTACACCACCGAGATCATCGCGACCGAGATGCAACTGCTCGGCTCGCGTGACGGCGGCGGCGCAGGCGACGACGGCGGCTACTCGCGCGAGCCCGCCGCGTCGGGCGCGCCGGCACGCGGCGCGGCACGCGCCGGCGCCGGCGGGGCAGCGCCCGGCGCCGGCAAGCCGGCCAACTTCGACGACATGGACGACGACATCCCGTTCTGACGCCGTTCTCGCGCGTGGGCCCGGCGCCGGTGCGCGCCCTGTGCCGCTTCAGCGCGCGGCCGCCGGGGTCCGCAGCGCCCTGACGCGGCGCAGCTTGCCGCTGACCGGATTGACCTCCGGCGGGCAGTCGTCCAGCTTCAGTTCCACCGGCCCCACGCCCTGGGTCTTCAGGAATCGGGCCAGCGCGCGCATGGCGCGCCGCCCGTCGACCGAGCGGCGGCGCGCGCCGGGCGCGTCGACGCGCAGGCACAGCGCGTTGCGCGCGGTCTGGATCAGCTGGAAGCGGTGCACGCCGGTCTCTTCCTCGATCACCGTCTCGATCGCCAGCGGCAGCAGCCGAACCGGGGCGCCCGCGGCGCCGTCGAGCACCAGCACGTCGTCGCGCCGGCCCTGCACCTGCACCGACGGGCGACGCTGGCCGCAGGGGCAGGGCGACAGGTCGATCGTCACGCTGTCGCCGAGGTCGTAGCGGATCACCGGCTGCACGCGATTGGCCAGGTTCGTCAGCAGGACGCTCGCCGACGGGCGACCCGGAGGAACCGGACGCCCGCTCTCGTCGATCGGTTCGAGAACGACCCAGTCGTCGTTCAGGTGCAGCCGGCCGTGGCGGCAGCCGAAGGCGATCTGCATGCACTCGGAGGCTCCGTAGTCCTCGAGCACCGGGCAACCGAAGCCGTCGGCGATCGAGGCCCGGTCGGCGGCGGTCAGCGCCTCACCCCCGCTCCACAGCGAGCGCGGATGCAACTTCAGCCGGCCCTCGCATTGCTCGCGCGCGAGCAGCGACAGCATCGTCGGGTAGCTCGCGACGAAGGTCGGCTGCCATGCGTTGAGGTCCGCGACCAGCGCGTCGAGCGGCTGCAGGATCGAGAACACCCGCGTCCGGGACGCGAGCACCGGGTGCAGCCGGCACTGTCGCTGCCACCAGACCACTCCGGCGAAGTGCCCGCCGGTGGCCGCCACCAGCGCCATCCGCGCCGGCATCGCGGCCACCTGCCACGGATCGGGGGTCATCGGGCCGAACTCGAAGCGCATCGTGAGCAGCGCCGCGTAGATCGCCAGCGCCTCGGGATCCTGAATGTAGATGCCGGGAACGCCGGTGGTGCCGGAGCTGGTCCACACCGAGTACTTGCCGAGGTAGGGCTCGGCGATCCGCGACGGATCGCGAACGAAGGCCTCGAGCTCGCGCCGGCGCAGCTGCGGGTCGGCGACCCAGTCGTCGAAATGCGCCATCAGCTGCGAGCGGGTGACCGGGGGGTGGGCCTGCAGGTCGGTGCATCCGGCGGGAACCTTCCGATAGTGCGAGCGGTAGAACTTCGAGTCCTGGCGGGCATGCCGCAGCAGCTCGGCGATGCGTCGCTGGCACGTCGCGCGCCGGGACGCGTCGTCGGCGAGGTCGTCGAGCCAGATTTTGCGCACGCATGCGCCCCAGCGCAAAAGCTCGTCGGTGCCGCGCCACCAGTCCCAGGGATCGGCGGCTCGGCTCGGCTCGTATTCGCCCACGCTTCCCATCTGCGCAATCTAGCGAGCCGGCGCGGCACGGGGCTTGACCTGAATCAGCGGGGGCCGGTCCTGCGGCCCGGGGCCGGCGCCTGCGGTACCATGGCGGCCGCCGGCGGCGCCAGCCGGCGCCTCGCACGAGGAGCGACCGTACATGCAAGTGGTTTGCCTGGACCTCGAAGGCGTGCTGGTGCCCGAGATCTGGATCGAGTTTTCCCGCCGCACCGGCATTGCGGAGTTCTCCCGGACCACGCGCGACGAGCCCGACTACGACCGCCTGATGCGCTTTCGCCTCGACCTGCTCGCGAAGCACCGGCTCAAGCTCTCCGACATCCAGCGGGTCATCGAGGGCATGGGTCCGATGGCCGGGGCCCGCGAATTCCTCGACGACCTGCGCGCCCGTTACCAGGTGTTCATCCTGTCGGACACGTTCTATGAGTTCGCCGACCCGCTGATGCGCCAGCTCGGCCGCCCGACGCTGCTGTGCCACCGGCTCGAGGTCGACGCCAACGGCGTCGTGCGCGATTACCGCCTTCGCATGCCGGACCAGAAGCGTGCCGCGGTCAACGCGCTGAAGGGCCTGAACTTCCAGGTGATCGCCGCCGGCGACTCCTACAACGACACCGGGATGCTGACGGCTGCCGACGCCGGCTTCTTCATCCATCCGCCCGAGTCGATCGTCGCGCAATTCCCGCAGTTCCCGGTCACGCGCAGCTACCCCGAGCTGCGCGCGGCGATCGATTCGGCCGCGCAGGCGCTGCGCGACTGACCTGTCGCAACGCCGCCCAGCCGGCGGCGATTTTCCTTTATAATTCAAGGTTTTCTTGCGTTCCCGCCGCCCGGCCGGGCGGCTTCCTCCTGCGGGTTGCTTGCACCATGCCGATTTACGCCTATCGTTGCGACAGCTGCGGCGTCGAGAAGGACGTGCTGCAGAAACTCTCCGATGCGCCGCTGACCGTCTGCCCGGAATGCGGTGCCGAGGCCTTCCACAAGCGCCTGAGCGCGCCGGCGTTCCAGCTGAAGGGCAGCGGCTGGTACGTCACCGACTTCCGCGACGGCGGCAAGAAGGGCGCCCCCGACGCGAAGCAGGGTGGCGCCGACGGCGACGGCAAGCCCGCTGCGGCCGACGCGAAGAAGGCCGAGCCGGCCGCCAGCAGCCCGGCGCCGTCGCCGGCCCCCGCCGCAGCTCCGGCGCCGACACCGGCTGCCGGCGCGAAGTCGGGCTGAGCGACGCCGCGCGCGCCGCGCCCCATGCGCAAGTACTTCGTCACCGGCCTGCTGATCTGGGTGCCCCTCGCCATCACGATCTGGGTGCTCGACCTGATCGTGACGACGATGGACCAGACGCTGCGGCTGCTGCCCTCGCAATGGCAGCCGCACGCGCTGCTCGGGCGCGACGTCCCCGGGCTGGGCGTCGTCCTGACGGTGCTGGTGGTCGCGCTCACCGGCCTGCTCGCGCGCAACTTCATCGGCGAGCGGCTGGTGGTCTACTGGGAGGCGCTGCTCGGCCGCATCCCGATCGTCCGCTCGATCTACTCGAGCGTGAAGCAGGTGAGCGACACGATCCTGTCGCCGAACGGCCAGGCGTTCCGCCGCGCGTTGCTGGTGCAGTACCCGCGCCCCGACGTCTGGACGATCGCGTTCCAGACCGGGACGCCGGCCGACGAGGTTCGCCGCCGCGTCGGGGTCGAGATGGTCTCGGTCTACGTGCCGACGACGCCGAATCCGACCTCGGGCTTCTTCCTGATGGTTCCGCGCGCCGAAACCATCGACCTGAACATGAGCGTCGACGAGGCGCTGAAGTACGTGGTGTCGATGGGGGTGGTCGCGCCGACCGACCGCGGCGGCGCCACCGTCATTGCGACGCCCCGCGAATGAACCGGAGAACATCGATGCGCAGTTGCTACACCGGCCAGGTTTCCACCGAGCATCTCGACCAGGTGGTGACGCTGTTCGGCTGGGTCCACCGTCGCCGCGACCACGGCGGGGTGATCTTCATCGACCTGCGCGACCGAGAAGGCCTCGCGCAGGTCGTCTGCGACCCCGATCGCGCCGAGGTGTTTGCGGTGGCCGAGCGCATCCGCAACGAGTTCTGCGTCAAGGTGGTCGGCAAGGTGCGCCGGCGCCCCGAGGGAACGGCCAACGCGAACATCCGCAGCGGCCAGGTCGAGGTGCTGTGCCAGGAGATCGAGATCCTGAATCCCTCGGTGACGCCGCCGTTCCAGCTCGACGACGAGAACCTCTCCGAGACCACGCGCCTCACGCATCGTGTGCTCGACCTGCGCCGCGCGCCGATGCAGCAGAACCTGATGCTGCGCTACCGGGTGGCGATGGAGGTGCGCAAGTACCTCGACTCGCTCGGCTTCGTCGACATCGAGACGCCGATGCTCACCAAGTCGACGCCCGAGGGCGCGCGCGACTACCTCGTTCCGTCGCGCGTGAACGCGGGGCAGTTCTTCGCGCTGCCGCAGTCTCCGCAGCTGTTCAAGCAACTGCTGATGGTGGCCGGCTTCGACCGCTACTACCAGATCACGAAGTGCTTCCGCGACGAAGACCTGCGCGCAGACCGCCAGCCCGAGTTCACGCAGATCGACTGCGAGACCTCGTTCCTGTCGGAGACCGAGATCCGCGCGATCTTCGAGGACATGATCCGCGTCGTGTTCCGCAACGCGATCGGCGTCGAGCTGCCGGCGCCGTTCCCGACGATGCCGTACGCCGAGGCGATGCGCCTGTACGGTTCCGACAAGCCCGACCTGCGCGTGCGGCTCGCGTTCACCGACCTGACCGACGCGATGAAGGACGTCGACTTCAAGGTCTTCAGCGCGGCCGCCAACGCGGAAGGCGGGCGGGTGGTGGGGCTGCGCGTGCCCGGCGGTGGCGAGATGACGCGCAGCGAGATCGACGGCTACGGCCAGTTCGTCGCGATCTACGGCGCGAAGGGCCTGGCCTGGATCAAGGTCAACGACGCCTCGAAGGGCCGCGACGGCCTGCAGTCGCCCATCGTCAAGAACCTGCACGACGCGGCGATCGCGGCGATCCTCGAGCGCACCGGGGCTGCCAGCGGCGACCTCGTGTTCTTCGGCGCCGACCGCGCGAAGGTGGTCAACGACGCGATCGGCGCGCTGCGCACGAAGATCGGCCACTCCGACTTCGGCCGGCGCAACGGCCTGCTCGAGTCGGGCTGGAAGCCGCTCTGGGTGACCGACTTCCCGATGTTCGAGTACGACGAGGAAGATGCGCGCTGGGTCGCGGTGCACCACCCGTTCACGTCGCCGAAGGACGGCCACGAGGACCTGATGGAGACCGATCCCGGCCGCTGCCTGGCCAAGGGCTACGACATGGTGCTCAACGGCTGGGAGATCGGCGGCGGGTCGGTGCGGATTCATCGCGAGGAAGTGCAGAGCAAGGTGTTCCGTGCGCTGAAGATCGGCCCCGAGGAAGCGCGGGCGAAATTCGGGTTCCTGCTCGACGCGCTGCAGTACGGCGCGCCGCCGCACGGCGGCATCGCGTTCGGCCTCGACCGCATCGTCACGATGATGGCCGGCGCGGAATCGATCCGCGACGTGATCGCGTTCCCGAAGACGCAGCGCGCACAGTGCCTGCTCACGCAGGCGCCGTCGCCGGTCGACGAGAAGCAGCTGCGCGAGCTGCACATCCGCCTGCGGGTGCCGGAGCCGGCCAAGGCGTGAGCGCGCGCGGGCCGCATTGCTGCAACGAGGCGAGCGCGTGGCGGGCACGAAGGTTCCCGAGTCGGTGCTGGTCGTGATCCACACGCCCGACCTGCGGGTGTTGCTGCTCGAGCGGGCCGACCACCCCGGCTTCTGGCAGTCGGTCACCGGCAGCAAGGAGCGCGTCGACGAGCCGCTCGCGCAGACCTGCCGGCGCGAGGTGCTCGAGGAGACCGGCATCGACACCGCCGCCCACGAGCTGACCGACTGGCAGCTGGTGAACCGCTACGAGATCTACGCCCACTGGCGGCACCGCTATCCCGAGGGCGTGACGCACAATACGGAGCATGTGTTCGGCCTGCGGGTTCCCGAGGCGCTGCCGGTGACGATCGCGCCGCGCGAGCACCTTCGCTACGAGTGGCTGCCCTGGGAGCAGGCGGCCGAGCGCTGCTTTTCGTGGAGCAACGCCGAGGCGATCCGCCAGCTGCCGGTCCGCGCCGGGCAGGTCGCGAGCCGATGAACGCCACGGGCCGCCGCCCCCACGCGCCCGCGGATCGCGCGCGCAACGACGCCGACGCGCCGCGCAACGGCCGGCGCCCCAGGCTGCCGAAGCCGCGCCGTGCCGCGGTCCCGCCGAAAGCGCCAGCCGAAGGGGCCGCCGCAGCGACGCTGCGGGTGTCCACCTACAACATCCACAAGGGCGTGCTGCGCGAGTTCATCGGCCTGCGCCGGGTCACGCGCATCCACGAGCTGCGTGCACGCCTGCACGAGCTCGACAGCGACCTGGTCTTCCTGCAGGAAGTTCAAGGCCAGCACGAGCGCCACGCGCGCCGCCTCGCGCACTGGCCCGAGGAGCCGCAGGACGTGTTCCTCGCGAAGTCGCCCAAGCTCAGGCAGACCTTCGAAACCGCATACGGACGCAACGCGAGTTACCTGCACGGCCACCACGGCAACGCGCTGCTGTCGCGCTACCCGATCGTCGGGCTGGAGAACCGCGACATCTCGGACCATGCGCTCGAGAAGCGCGGCGTCCTGCACTGCGTCGTGAAGGTCGGGCGGCTCGACGTGCATTGCTTCGTCGTGCACTTCGGCCTGCTTGCGCGCAGCCGCGAGCGGCAGCTCGGCGCGCTGATCGACTGGGTCTCGAACGCGGTGTCGCCCGACGCGCCGCTGATCATCGCCGGAGACTTCAACGACTGGCGCAACCGGCTCTCCGATCGGCTGTGCGGCGAGATCGGCGTGGCGGAGGTGTTCGACGCGCTCAGCCCGCAGGTCGAACTCGTGCGGCGCGCCACGTATTTCGCCCGCGACCGGCTGCCGGCGGTCGAGCTGCCCGAGTCCGCGGCAGTGGGGGGTGCGCCGCGCATGGTGCGCACCGCGCGCACGTTTCCCGCGCTGGTGCCGTGGTTCCGCATGGACCGCATCTACCAGCGCGGCTTTCGCGTGAGCGCGGCCCGCGTGCTGCGCGGCATCGAATGGGCCCGCCTGTCGGACCACAGCCCGCTGGTGGCCGACCTCGAACTGATCGATCCGGGCGATTAGGCCCGTGGATCGTGCAAGCGCGGTGGGCGATCGCAGGTACGTTTCGCTGCCCTGGTACGAGAGCCTGAAGCCGACGCTGCGCGGCGGCCACGAGGTCACGCTGCTCGAATCGGGCGCCGAGTTCTTCCCGGCGCTCGAGCAGGCGATCGCCGTGGCCGCGCAAGGCATCTATCTGGAGACCTACATCTTCGAGGACGACCCGGCCGGCCGGCGGGTGGCCGCAGCGCTGGCCGCCGCGGCGCTTCGCGGCGTGAGCGTGCGCCTGATCGTCGACGGATTCGGCACCGCCCGCGTCGACGGCGAGTGGGCGCGCACGCTGCGCGAGGCCGGCGTGCTGCTCGAGACGTTCAGGCCGGAGCGCCGGCGCTTCTCGCTCGACCGTCAGCGGCTGCGCAGGCTGCACCGCAAGCTGGCGGTGGTCGACGGGCGCGTCGCCTTCGTCGGCGGGATCAACATGCTCGACGACCTGTACGATCCGAGGCACGGCAGGCTGGAGCACCCGCGGCTCGACTACGCCGTGCGCGTGCGCGGCCCGATGGTCGCGCAGGTGCACGTCGCCGCTGCGCGCCTGTGGTGGGAGATCTCGGTCGTCAACCGTTCGCTGCGCCGGGCCCGCGCCGGCCAGGCGCAGGCGGGGCGTGCGCCGCTGCACATGCCCGAGTCGGTGTCGAGCGAGGTCACGCCGGCGGGCACGGTGCGCGCCGCGTTCCTGCTGCGCGACAACCTCAGGCATCGGCGCACGATCGAGCGTGCCTACCTGAGGGCGATCGGGCGCGCGCGACGCGAGGTGCTGATCGCCAGCGCGTACTTCTTTCCCGGCGTCCGGTTCCGGCGCGCGCTGCTGGCTGCGGTGCGCCGCGGCGTGCGCGTGCGGCTGCTGCTGCAGGGAAGGGTCGAGTATCGGCTGCCGCACTACGGCTCGCAGGCCTTGTACGACGAACTGCTGCGCGGTGGCGTCGAGATCGTCGAGTACCGGCGCAGCTTCCTGCATGCGAAGGTGGCTGTCGTCGACGACTGGGCGACAGTCGGCTCGTCGAACATCGATCCGTTCTCGCTGCTGCTGGCGCGCGAGGCGAACGTCGGCGTCCACGACGCGGCGTTCGCGCGCCAGCTGCGCGAGCGTCTCCTCGCGGCCATCGAGCGCGGCGGCGTGCCGGTCGAGCTGCGCGAGCACCAGCGCCGCCCATGGCCGATCAGGATGCTCAACGCGATCGCGTTCGTCGTGCTGCGCATCGGCGTCGCGATCAGCGGCGTCGCCGGCCGCTATTGAGCCGACCGAGCGCGTGGGCACCCTGCTGCACGGCGTCGATTTCACCAGCGCGCCGTCGCGCCGAAAGCCGATCGCGGTGGCCGACGGCCGGATCGACGCGGGCCGCGATGGCGCGGTGCTGCGCCTGGAGCGGATCGAGGCGCTGCCGGAACTCGACGCCTTCGACCGCTGGCTGCGGCGCCCGGGGCCGTGGCTGGCCGCCTGCGACTTCCCGTTCGGGCTGCCCAGGCCATTGCTGGCCGGACTCGGGTGGCCGCACCGTCCGGGGCACGGCGACAGCGCGTGGGCGGCGTCGATTCGCCACGTCGCCGCCATGTCGCGCGACCGGATGATCGACCAGTTCCGGGCGTATTGCGACGCGAGACCGACCGGATCCAAGTTCGCCCATCGTGCGACCGATCGTCCCGCCGGATCGAGCCCGTCGATGAAATGGGTCAACCCGCCGGTGGCGCTGATGCTTCACGCGGGCGCCCCGCGGCTGCTGGCGTCCGGGGTCGACCTGCCCGGCCTGCATCCGGGCGATCCCCGGCGGGTCGTTCTCGAGGGCTATCCGGGGTACCTGGCGCGGGCGCTGGTCGGGCGACGTTCGTACAAGGCCGACGACCGCGCGCGACAGACGCCAGAGCGTCGTGAGGCGCGCGAGGCAATGATCGCCCTGCTCGAGCACGGCGATCACGGCTTCGGGCCGCCGCTCGCGCTCGACGCGGCGCATCGCCGCGCCTGCATCGAGGACCCGGCCGGCGACCTGCTCGATGCGGTGCTCTGCCTGGTGCAGGCCGCCTGGGGCTGGCGGCGCCGTGCCAGGCGCCATGGCCTGCCCGAGGCGATCGACCCGGTCGAAGGCTGGATCGTGTCGGTGCCGGCCGGTTCGACGCACGCGCGCTGAGGCAGGTCGCATATCGATATGCGACCTGCGCGGATGCTGGCCGCGGCGGCGCCGCTCGCGCAGACTCCGCGTCGTGCGCCTGCGCGGGCGGGTGTCACGAGCGGGTCATCATGCCGTCCGACACTGCACGCCGGGAGCAAGCCCGACCACGGAGTACCGAGATGTCGCCCCACCTCGCACGAATCCTGCGAATCACCGCCCGGCACTGGTCGCTGCCGCGACGTGGGGCGGCCGTGCCGGCAGGTGCCCGGACCGCGGGCGCGCCGCTGCGCGTGGTGCCGGTCTCCGCGGCGCGGCGCGGTTGCCAGACCGTCTGCGACGCCGCCTGACCCGTCGTCAGCCGCCCTGCGGCTCGCGCATCCGCTGCGCTGCGGCCAGGAAGTCGAGCACGATCGGCGCGCTGTCGAGCAGCCCGCGCACCCCGCCGTGGAACTCGGGGTGCCACTGCAGCCCCATCGCGTAGCCGGCGCCGCGCCAGCGGATTGCCTCGACGATGCCGTCGGCGCTCGAGCGCGCGTCGATCACCAGGTCGCTGCCGAGCCGGTCCACCGCCTGGTGGTGGATGCTCGTGACCTGCGCGCGCTCGATCCCCTCGTACAGGCCCGCCAGCCGCGATCCCGGCTCGAAGCCGATCTCGTGGTGGAGCTCGTCGTAGAGGGCGCTGTCGACGTGCCGGATCGCTTGCGGGCACTGGGTCGCGATGTCCTGGAACAGCGTGCCCCCCAGCGCCACGTTCATCAGCTGCGCGCCGCGGCAGATGCCGAGCACCGGCTTGCCCTGCGCCATGAACTCGTGCAGCAGCTCCATCTCGTAGCGGTCGCGCACGATGTCGCCCGCCCAGTCGGCGCGCATCGGCTGCTTGCCGTACGAGCGCGGGCTGACGTCGGCGCCACCCTGCAGCACCAGGCCGTCGAGCTCGCGCACGTAGCTGCGCACCGAGATGCCGCGCCGGCTGACCCCGGCGTCGGACCCGAGCGTCGGGATCATCAGCACGATCGCGCCATGAGACATGATCCAGTGCGCGATCGATTGCTCGAGGTACTGCAGCGTCTTGCCGCGAAAGCCCAGTTCACTGGGCGGCGCGTGCATCAGCCGCGCCGACAGGCCGATCTTCAACGGCCGGGGAACCATGGTCGGTCAGCGGCTCCAGCGCAGGCACTGCTGGCGCACCACCTCCGGCAGCAGGTGCTCGTGCTCGAAGGTCTGGCGGATCCAGGCCGCGTCGTTGCCCAGCGGGCCGATGTCGTCGCGCACGCGCCGGCAGGCGTCTTCCGCGCCGAGCTCGATCGCGTGGTGCTCGATCGCCGCGAGCGTCCCGGCGATGTCCTCGCGGATCGTGCGGTGCTCGCCGGTCTGCGGGTCGACGAAGGTGCCGTCGAAACCGAACCGGCATGCCTGGAAACGGTTGAACGTGTAGACCAGGTAGTCGTCCTCGACCGGCCGGAACGGCTGCTCGAAGCTCAGCCAGCGCGCCACGCACTGGATGTACGCCGCCAGCGCCGCTGCCTTCTCGATGGTGAGCGGCGTGTCGAGGACGCGCACCTCGATCGTGCCGAATTCCGGCTTCGGGCGGATGTCCCAGTAGAAGTCCTTCATGCTCTCGACGACGCCGGTGCGCGTCATCTTGTCGAAGAAGCGGGTGAACTCGTCCCAGGTCAGCGTGAACGGGGCGCGCCCCGACAGCGGGAACGCGAACACCGAGTTCAGCCGCGCGGAATGGAACCCGGTGTCGGTACCCTGCACGAACGGCGACGACGCCGACAGCGCGATGAAGTGGGGAATGAAGCGCGACAGCCCGTGAAGCAGCACCAGCGCCGCGTCGGGTCCCGGGCAGCCGACGTGCACGTGCTGGCCGAAGATCGTGAACTGCTTGGACAGGTAGCCGTAGAGTTCGGACAGCATGTGGAATCGCGGCGTGTCGAAGATCCGGCGCCGGCTCCAGTCCTGGAACGGATGCGTGCCGCCTCCGGACAGGCCCACGTCGAGCTTGCCCGCGCACTCGACCAGCGCGTCGCGGGTCTCGCGAAGATGGGCGAGGACCTCGGCGTAGTCGGCGCAGACGCCGGTCGACAGCTCGATCATGCTGTCGGTCATCTCGGGCTTCACGTCGCCGGGCAGCTTGCGCCGGCCGACCAGGCGCAGCAGGTCGCGTGCGCCGTGCGAGAGGTCGAAGTCGTGCGTGTTGACGATCTGGAGCTCGAGTTCGACTCCGAGCGTGAGCGCGCGCGATTCGGCGAAGGCTTCCAGCGGCATGGGCGTCTCCGTCGGGTCAGCGGATGTTGTCTTCGTTCACGTATCGCAGCGCCGCCTGCACCGCGATCGGCCCGACGAGTTCGAGCACGGCCACCGCGCTGAACACGATGCCGTTGAGCTTCGCGGCGAACTCTGGGTACACGGCCTGCAGGTCGGCCATCATCACCAGCGCGGCGCCCGAGATCGGCATCAGCGCGACGCCCAGCGCCAGCCCCTGCCGTACCGACAGGCCGCTCGGCCGTCCGAGTGCGACGGTCGCCAGAGTCTTGGCCGCGAACCGCGCGACGATCACCGCCGCGCCGAGCGCGGCGCCGACCATCAGCGCGTCGACCGACCAGACCGATCCGGTGATGACGAACAGCAGCAGCACCAGCGCGCCGCCGGCGGTGCCGAAGTGCCGCGGCCAGATCCAGGGCCGCTCGGTGCTGTTGCGAAGCATCAGGCCTGCCAGCAGCGGTACCAGCAGCGTCGACAGGTTGGCCATCTTCGTGACCGACAGCGCAAGCAGGATCATGCCGAGCAGCAGCAGCGCCGAGTTCTCGTTGCGCAGGTCGAGGCGCCGGGCGATCAGCGAGACGCAGAACGCCAGCAAGGCGGCGACGATCGCCGACCCGGCGAGCAGGTACAACGGGTGCGCGATCGAGCGGAACCAGCTGCCGGCGAGTTCGGCGTGCAGCCAGCCGACCACGAACTTCGACGCGAGCACGGCATAGAACGTGTTCAGGCCGGTGAGCACGATCATGCGCTCGGTCACCTGGCCCGATGCGTCGAACTCGGAGGCGACCCGCATCACCACCGCCGGCGAGGTTGCGACCAGGATCGCGGCGACCGCGGCCGCCACGCTCGGCCCGGTGCCGAAGTAGGCCAGCGTCAGGTAGACCGCGGCGAAGCTCAGCGCCGCCTCGGCCAGGCTGGTCACCAGCAGCCACGGATTGGTGCGCAGCCAGCGCAGGTTGATCCGGCTGCCGAGTTCGAACAGCAGCAGCGCGAGCGCGAGGTCGACGATCAGGCGAAAGCTCGGCTTGAGCGTGGTGCCGTCGATGCCCAGCCCGAGTGCCGACACGATCGTTCCGACGGCGGCATAGCCCACCACCCGCGGCAGCCGGAACCTGCGGAACACGAACTCGCCGAGCAGTCCGGCCACGACGATCGTGAGCGACACCCAGAGCACGACGTCGGGCGTCGGCGGCCAGGAAGGCAGGAAGAACAGGTCGGAGCGATTGTCGCCGGTCATCGTCGGGGTCTCCGCAAGGGTGCCAGCAGGGGGCGGCGGCCGGATCGCCGGTTCACGAAGCGCGCGCCGCCCGGTCCGGGCGCGCGCCGGCCTCGGGGGCTTCGGGCGTCGGCAAGTTGGAGCCGCCTTCGACCATCAGCGTGCGGTGCGGGAACGGGATCGAGATGTCCTCGCGATCGAACGCCGCCTTCAGCCGCTTGAGGTACTCGCGCCGCACGCTCCACTGGTCCAGCGGCTGCGTGCGCATGCGCGCCCGGATCATGACCGCCGAGTCGGCCCATTGGTCCACGCCGGCGATCTCGAGGTCGTCGATGATCTTCGGCCCGAAGTCGGCGGTCTCGCGCAGCGCATCGGCCGTCTCGCGCATGACCGCGTAGACGCGGTCGATGTCCTCGCGGTAGGCCACGCCGATGTCGACGACCGCGAACGCGAACTCGGTCGACATGTTGGTCACGGTCGTGATCAGCCCGTTCGAGACGTAGTGGACGCTGCCATCGTAACTGCGCAGCTTCGTGCGGCGCAGGCTCAGCTGCTCGACGACGCCCGACTTGCCCGCGATCTCGACCACGTCGCCGACGCGGATCTGGTTCTCGATCAGCAGGAAGAATCCGGCGAAGATGTCCTTCACCAGGCTCTGCGCGCCGAAGCCCACCGCGATGCCGACGACGCCGGCGGCGCCGAGGATCGGCGCGATCGAGATGCCCAGCTGGTTGAGCATCACCAGCGCGGCGACGATCAGGATCAGTGCCGAGACGGTATGTCGCAGCACCTTGCCCACCGTTTCCACGCGACGCCGCTCCTCGACCGACGGGGCGCGATCGGACACGCCGACGAAGAAGCGGCGCAGCAACCGGTTGGCCACGTAGCGCAGCACGAACGCGATCAGCAGCACGCCGACGATCGAGGCCGCGACGCGCAGCTCGGCCGCGTACGGGGCGATCCACGCCTTCAGTTCGAGCAGCTGTTCGCGCATCCTTCGTCATCTCCTGTCGTCGGGCCGCCCGGGCGGTCCTGGCGCTGTCGGCGGCGCTCGCGCGTCCGGGCCCAGGGGCGCCGGAGCGCAAGGTGTCTGCTGCGGCCGGCCGGCGCGTGTCCGCGGCAAGGCGGAGAGCCTGCAGCGATTCGCGGGGCTGCTGCGAGGCGAATTCGAATGCCCGGCGCTGGGGTGCCCGCGATCGCGGGCGGCACGGATTGAATCGACGGCGTCTTCGGGCGCCGAGCCGCAATTATACCTGCAGCCCGTCCCGGCGCGCCGTTACGATTCGGAAATGTCCGACCTGACTCCGCACGCAGTCGCCTCGCTCGTGTTCACGATCGTGGTGTTCGCGCTCTACACGATCCGGCGTGTCCCGGTCGTGGTCACCAGCCTGCTGGTGCTGGTGGCGCTGCCGCTGGCGTTCGTCGCGTTCCCCTATCGCAGCGGCGAGCGGGTCGTCGATCCGCGCGACTTCTACCTCGGCTTCGGGCACGAGGCGCTCGTCGCGATCTGCGCGCTGCTCGTGCTCGGGCAGGGCCTGGTCGAGACCGGCGCGCTGAATCCGGTCACCAGGCAGCTGGCCGCGCTGTGGAAGCGGCTCGGCGCGCGCGCCGGCATGCTGCTGGTGCTCGTCGCCTGCCTCGCGGCGAGCGGCGTGGTGAACGACACGCCGATCGTCGTACTGCTGATTCCCGTCCTGGCCGCGCTCGCGCGCCAGACCGGCGGTTCGGCGTCGCGGCAGCTGATGCCGATGAACTTCGCGGTGCTGATCGGCGGGATGGCGACCACCATCGGCACCTCGACCAACCTGCTGGTCGTGGCCATCGCCGCGCGGATGGGCGCGGCGCAATTCGACGTGTTCGATTTCACCCCGCTCGTCGCGATCGCGGCCCTGGTCGCGCTGCCTTACCTGTGGCTGGTGGCCCCGCGCCTGCTGCCGGCCGGCGACGACGGGGGCGCGGCTCCCGCCGAACGCCGCTTCGATGCCGTGCTCCACGTCCCGGAGGGTTCGCCGCTGGACGGCGCCACGCTCGAGGACTTGCTCGAGCGCTCGAAGCGCGAGTTGCGCGTCAAGTCGCTGCATCGCGGCGAGGGCCTGAGCCTCGCCCGATTGCCCAACGTCAGGCTGGCGGCCGGCGATCGCCTCGTGGTCAGCGACACTGCCGCCAGGCTCAAGGCATTCGAGCGCGAGCTCGGCCTCAGGCTCTACAACGTCGACGACTCCGAGCACCCGGTCGACGACGAGCACCCGTTGCACGGCGACGATGCGGCGCTGGCCGAGGTCATCCTGTTGCCGACCTCGAACCTGGTCGGCTGGACGATCCGCGAACAGCGCTTCGCCGACCGGCACGACGTCGTCGTGCTCGGGGCATTCCGGTCCACCGGCAGCGCGATGCAGCGGCAGCGAGACGTCGGCGACATCCGGCTCGCGGCGGGCGACGTGCTGCTGGTGCAGGGCGCGCCGGACAAGGTCGCCGCGTTGCGCGCCGACCGTGGGCTGGTCGTCGTCGACGGCGCGGTCGACGCGGGAGGCGGCGGGCGCGGCGGCGTCGCGGCGGCGATCATGCTGGCCGTCGTGGTGCTCGCGGCGAGCAAGGTTCTGCCGATGTACCTGGCCGCGCTGGCGGGCGTGCTCGCGATGTTCGCCACCCGGTGCCTGAAGCCCGAGGCGATCGGCCGCGCCCTCAAGGCCGACGTGATCATGCTGGTGGCGGCGAGCCTGGCGCTCGGCAAGGCGCTGCTCGACACCGGCGCGGCGAGCGCGCTGGCGCACGCGTTCAGCGATCTCGTCGCCGGCTGGCCGCCGCTCGCAGTGCTGGGCGCGATGATGTTGTTCGTCGCGGTGATCACCAACTTCGTGTCGAACAACGCGGCGGCGGCGATCGGCACGCCGATCGCGGTCGAGGCCGCGCGCAGCCTGGGCGCGCCGGAGCAGGCCTACGTGCTGGCGATCCTGTTCGGCTGCAACCTGTGTTACGCGACGCCGATCGGCTACCAGACGAACCTGCTGGTGATGAGCGCAGCGCGCTACCGCTTCGCGGACTTCATCCGTGTCGGAGCGCCGCTGCTGCTGCTGATGTGGGGCGCGCTCACGGCGTTGCTCGGATGGCGCTACGCGCTCTGGTAGCCGTGCGGGGCGCGCCGCGCGCCCTGCTACCCTCGCCACGACTCGGAGTCGTGGAGCGCAAGACCATGGATAACGGAATCCCCGCCGGATTCGCCGCCCTGAAGGTCGGCGGCGAGTTCGTCGCCGTGAATGGCCCGTTCTACCTGCGGCACGCCGGTGGCCCGCGTGAGCGGCATCATGAAGATCGGCGCGGAGTCCGGAGGCACGCAGGAGGCGGTCGGCTGACCGCACGACGTCTCCGGCTTGCAGCGCCAGCCTTCGCTGCAGTGCACCATTAGAGCCTTGCCCCTAACGGCGGCGGATTCCACGCCCGCCGGCGCCCGCTTTCGGTTAGGCTCCCCGAAAAGCACGATCGTTCGGAAAACTGACGATGAAGCATCCTTCCACCGCTCCAGCCGGCTCGAACGCCGCCGCTCGCCGGCGGCCTGCGGGCGGGCCGCGCAAGGGCGAGCAGACACGCGCCGCGATCGTCGAGGCGGCGCTCGAGCTCGCGGCGCGCGACGGGCTCGAGGGTCTCACGATCGGCGCGCTCGCCGAGCGCATGCAGATGTCCAAGAGCGGCGTGTTCGCCCATTTCGGATCGCGCGAGGACCTGCAGATCGCGGTGCTCAAGGCCTACGAGCGGCGCTTCGTCGACGAGGTGCTGGTCCCGGGGCTGAAGGAAAAGCGCGGCCTGCCGCGGCTGCGCGCGATCTTCGACCGATGGCTCGAGCGCACCGCGATCGAGGCGGCGCGAGGTTGCATCTGGATCTCGGGTGCCGCCGAGTACGACGACCGGCCCGGCGCGGTTCGCGAGGAACTCGTGGCGATGGTGCGCTCGTGGCAGCGCGAGCTGTCGCGCGCGATCCAGCAGGCGGTCGACGCCGGCGACCTGCCGGGCGACCTCGACGTGCAGGAGCTGGTGTTCCAGCTCTACGGCGTGATCCTCGTGCTGCACCACGACGGCAGGCTGCTCGACAGCCCCGACGCTTTCGGGCGCGCGCGTCGCAGCTTCGACCGCCTGGTCGACTCGTACCGGCGGACGATGCGCCCGGCACGGCCGAGCAAACGCACGAACGTTCGGTCTGTAAAGACCGGAACCTGACCCCGACCTTTCCCTTCCACCCCACCGTTTCGAAGCTGGAGTAGCAGTCATGGCCCGATACACCCCGCCCTTGCGCGACATCCAGTTCGTGTTGCACGAGCTGCTCGACATCGAGGGCACCCTGAAGGCGTTGCCGCCTTACGCCGAGACCAACCGTGAGCTGATCGACCAGGTCGTCGAGGAGGGAGGCAAGTTCTGCGCCGAGGTGCTGTTCCCGCTGAATCGCAGCGGCGACGAGGAGGGCTGCCGCTGGTCCGAGGGCGGCGTCGTCACGACGCCGAAGGGCTTCAGGCAGGCGTGGGAGCAGTTCAAGGCCGGTGGCTGGCCGACGCTCACCTGCGACCCGAAGTACGGCGGGCAGGGCCTGCCGGTGGCGGTCGGCATCGCGTTCCAGGAGATGCTGAACTCGGGCAACCAGGCCTGGGCGATGTATCCGGGCCTCACGCACGGCGCCTACGACTGCCTGCACGCGCACGGCACGCCCGAGCAGAAGGCGCTCTACATCCCGAAGCTGGTGTCGGGAGAGTGGACCGGCACGATGTGCCTGACCGAGCCGCACAGCGGCACCGACCTCGGCCTGCTGCGCACGAAGGCCGAGCCCCAGGCCGACGGCAGCTACCGGATCACCGGCACCAAGATCTTCATCTCGTCGGGCGAGCACGACCTGGCGGAGAACATCGTGCACCTGGTGCTCGCGCGCCTGCCCGACGCGCCGGCCGGCACCAGGGGAATCTCGCTCTTCATCGTGCCCAAGTTCGTCCCGAACCCCGACGGCTCGCTCGGCGCGCGCAACGGCGTGAAGTGCGCGCGGCTCGAGGACAAGATGGGCATCCACGCCAATGCGACCTGCGTGATGGACCTCGACGGCGCCTCCGGCTGGCTGGTGGGCGAGCCGAACAAGGGCCTGAACGCGATGTTCGTGATGATGAACGCGGCGCGAATCGGCGTGGGCATGCAGTCGCTCGGCCTGATGGAGGTCGCCTACCAGAACTCGCTCGACTACGCGAAGGAGCGGCTGCAGATGCGCTCGCTGTCGGGTCCGAAGGCGCCCGACAAGCCGGCCGACCCGATCATCGTGCACCCGGACGTGCGGCGGATGCTGCTCACGCAGAAGGCCCATGCCGAGGGTTCGCGCGCGTTCGCGTACTGGACCGCGCTGCAGGCCGACATCGCGCTCACGCACCCCGACGCCGAGGCGCGCAAGGACGCCGAGGACATGCTGGCGCTGCTCACCCCGGTGGTGAAGGCGTTCATCACGGACAACGGCTTCCTGGCGACGAACCTGGCGATGCAGGTCTACGGCGGCCACGGGTACATCCGCGAATGGGGGATGGAGCAGTACGTGCGCGACGCCCGGATCAACATGATCTACGAAGGCACCAACACGATCCAGTCGCTCGACCTGCTCGGCCGCAAGGTGCTCGGCGACAACGGCGCGAAGCTGCGCAAGTTCGGCAAGCTGGTCACCGCACTGGTCGAGGCCGAAGGCACGAACGACGAGATGGCCGAGTTCATCGACCCGCTGGCCGACCTGGGCCAGAAGGTGGAGAAACTCACGATGGAGATCGGCATGAAGGCGCTCGGCAACGCCGACGAGGCCGGCGCCGCTGCGGTCGACTACCTGCGCGTCATCGGGCACCTGGTGCTCGGCTACTTCTGGGCGCGGATGGCGCGGATCGCGCTCGATCGTCTCGATTCGGGCGATCCGGTCTATCGTTCCAAGCTCGCGACGGCACGGTTCTATTTCGCCAGGCTCTTCCCCGAGACGGCCTCGCTGGTCCGCACGGCGCGCGCCGGCGCGGCGCCGCTGATGAACGTCGACGTCGAGCTGTTCTGAGGCAATTCCACCCCGACACGGAGCACTCCATCATGACGACATTCCGGTTCCCGTTGCGCGCCCTCGCGGTGCAGGCGCTCGCCGCCGCGGCCCTCGCCTTCGCGGCGCCGTCGCTGCGCGCGCAGGCCCCGGCTTCGCCGGTCGGCCTGTGGAAGAACATCGACGACGAGACGAAGCAGCCCAAGGCGCTGATCCGCATCACCGAAACCGCCGGCGTGATCAGCGGCCGGATCGAGAAGATCCTGACCGAGAAGACCGACGCGGTGTGCGACAAATGCACCGACGAGCGCAAGGACAAGCCGGTGCAGGGAATGACGATCGTCCAGGGCATCCGCCGCAACGCCGACGAGCCCGGCCTCTTCGACGGCGGGCGCATCCTCGACCCGAACAACGGCAAGGTGTACCGCAGCCAGATGCGGCTCGTCGAAGGCGGCAGGAAGCTCGAAGTGCGCGGCTACATCGGTGCGCCGCTGTTCGGCCGCACGCAGACCTGGATCCGCGAAGAGTGAACGGGGCGCCCCGGCGCTCCCCAGAAACGAGGCGAAAGAAGTGGGCAATTTCATCGTGAAGAAGGTGGCCGTGCTCGGCGCCGGGGTGATGGGCGCGCAGATCGCGGCCCACCTGGTCAACGCGCAGGTCGACGTGGTGCTGTTCGACCTGCCGGCGAAGGAGGGCCCGAAGAACGGCGTCGTCCTGAAGGCGATCGAGGCGCTGAAGAAAATCAACCCGGCGCCGCTCGGTCACGCCGACCTCGCCGCCTGCATCGCGGCGGCCAACTACGACGACGACCTCGAACTGCTGCGCGGCTGCGACCTGGTCATCGAGGCGATCGCCGAGCGGATGGACTGGAAGCACGACCTGTACCGGAAGGTCGCGCCGTTCCTGGGCGCCGACGCGATCTTCGCGACGAACACGTCGGGCCTGTCGATCGGCAAGCTCGCCGAAGGCTTCGACGCAGCCTTGCGCAAGCGCTTCTGCGGCGTGCACTTCTTCAACCCGCCGCGCTACATGCACCTGGTCGAGCTGATCGCGACCCCGGACACCGATCCCGCGATCGTCGACCGGCTCGAAACCTTCATGACGACGACGCTGGGCAAGGGGTGCGTGCGCGCGAAGGACACGCCGAACTTCATCGCCAACCGGATCGGCACCTTCGGCATGTTCGCGACCGTCGCCGAGGCCGCGAAGGCCGGCCTGGGCTTCGACGTCGTCGACGACCTGACCGGCGAGAAGCTCGGCCGCGCGAAGTCGGGAACGTTCCGCACCGCCGATCTGGTCGGCCTCGACACGATCGGCCACGTGATGAAGACGATGCAGGACAACCTGAAGGACGACCCGTTCGCGCCGCTGTACGCGACGCCCGCGTCCTTCGCGACGCTGATCGGCAAGGGCGCGCTCGGCCAGAAGACCGGCGCGGGCTTCTATCGCAAGGACGGCAAGGCGGTGCTGCGCTTCGACCCGGACAAGGGCGACTACGTGCCTGCCGGCGCGAAGGCCGACGAGACCGTCGTGCGCATCCTGAAGAAGAAGGACCCGGCCGAGCGGCTCAAGCTGCTGCGCGAGTCGACCAACCCGCAGGCGCAGTTCGTCTGGGCGATCCTGCGCGACTCCTGGCACTACGCCGCCTGCAAGCTCGAGGAGATCGCCGACAACGCGCGCGACGTCGATCTGGCGATGCGTTTCGGCTTCGCGATGGCGCAGGGCCCGTTCGAGGCCTGGCAGCAGGCGGGCTGGGGACAGGTCGCCGAGTGGATCCAGGCCGACATCGACGCCGGCAGGGCGCTCGCGAACGTTCCGCTGCCGAAGTGGGTGTTCGAGGGCCCGGTGGCGCGCCACGGCGGCGTGCACCAGCTCGAGGGCTCGTGGTCGCCGGCGCGCGGCGAGTTCGTGCCGCGCGCGGCGCATCCGGTCTACCAGCGCCAGCTGTTTCCGGTGCAACTCGCCGGCGAGCACGGCCCCAGCGGCCACACCGGCGGCAACACGGTCTTCGAGGACGAGTCGATCCGCCTGTGGACGCTCGACGGGCGCGGCGTCGACGACGTGCTGGTCGCGTCGGTCCGCACCAAGGTGCACGCGATCGGCCCCGGCGTGATCGCCGGGCTGCTCAAGGGCATCGAGCTCGCCGAGCACGACTACAAGGGCCTGGTGGTCTGGTCGCCCGACGATCCGTTCTCGTATGGCGCCGACCTGCAGGCGATGCTGCCGGTGTTCATGTCGGGCGGCGTCGCCGCGATCGGCGAAGCGGAGAAGGCGCTGCAGGACGCGATGCTGCGGCTGCGCTACGCGCAGGTGCCGACGGTGGCCGCGGTGGCCAACATGGCGCTCGGCGGGGGCTGCGAGTTGGCGATGTACTGCGCGCGCCGCGTCGCGCACCTCGAGAGCTACATCGGCCTGGTCGAGGTCGGCGTGGGCCTGGTTCCGGGCGGCGGAGGGCTGGCCTTCGGCGCGCGCCGCGCAGCCGAGGAGCAGGGTGCCGCGCCCGACGCGAACCTGCTCGACTTCCTGAAGAAGTACGTGCTGGCCGCCGGCACCGCGCAGGTGTCGCGCTCGGCGATCGAGGCGCGCGCGCTGGGCTACCTGCTGCCCGAGGACCGCATCGTCTTCCATCGCCAGGAACTGCTGTACGCGGCGATTCGCGAGGCGAAGGCGATGAGCGACGCCGGGTACCGGCCGCCGCGCAAGTCGATGATCAAGGTGGCAGGGCGCGCGGGCGTCGCGACCGTCAGTGCGCAGATGCTGAACATGCGCGACGGCGGCTTCATTTCGGCGCACGACTTCCACCTGGGCCGCACGATCGCCGAGGTGATGTGCGGCGGCGACGTGGAACCGGGGTCGGTGGTCGACGAGGAATGGCTGATGGCGCTCGAGCGCAAGGCGTTCACCAGCCTGCTCACGCATCCGAAGACCCAGGAACGGATCATGGGGATGATGCAGACCGGCAAGCCGGTGCGTAACTGAGTCAGGAGTCGAAGATGAGCAAGCAAGTTCAGGACGCCTACATCGTCGCGGCCACGCGCACGCCGATCGGCAAGGCGCCGAAGGGCGTGTTCCGCAACGTCCGGCCGGACGACCTGCTGGTCCACGCGATCCGCTCGGCGCTCGCGCAGGTGCCGGCGCTCGATCCGAAGACGATCGAGGACGCGATCGTCGGCTGCGCGATTCCCGAAGGCGAGCAGGGGCTGAACGTCGCGCGCATCGGCGCGCTGTTGTCCGGCCTGCCCGACACGGTCGGCGGCGTGACGGTCAACCGCTTCTGCGCGTCGGGCCTGACCGCGATCGCCATGGCCGCCGACCGGATCCGCGTCGGCGAAGCCGAGGTGATGATCGCCGCGGGCACCGAATCGATGAGCATGGTGCCGATGATGGGCAACAAGCCGTCGATCAATCCGCGCGTGTTCGAAAGCGACGAGAACCTCGGCATCGCCTACGGCATGGGGCTGACCGCCGAGAAGGTCGCGCAGCAATGGAAGGTGACGCGCGAGGCGCAGGACGCGTTCGCGCTGGCGTCGCACCAGAAGGCGATCGCCGCGCAGCGCGCCGGCGAGTTCGCCGACGAGATCAGCCCGATCGACATCGTCGAGCGCTTCCCGAACCTCGCGAGCCGCGAGGTCGAGGTGCGAACCCGCCGCGTCGAGCTCGACGAGGGGCCGCGCGCCGACACGACGCTCGAGGCGCTGGCGAAGCTGCGCGCGGTGTTCGCCGCGCCGCGCGACCCCGGCGGCAAGCCCACCGGCATGGGCAGCGTCACCGCCGGAAACAGCTCGCAGACTTCGGACGGCGCGGGGGCGTTGATCCTGGTGTCGGAGCGCGTCCTCAGGCAGTTCGGGCTCGTGCCGCTGGCGCGCTTCGTATCGTTCTCGGTGCGCGGCGTGCCGCCGAAGATCATGGGCATCGGGCCGAAGGAGGCGATCCCGGCTGCGCTGAAGGTCGCCGGGCTGAAGCTCGACGACATGGGCTGGATCGAGCTGAACGAGGCGTTCGCGGCGCAGTCGCTCGCCGTGATCCAGGACCTCGGCCTGGACCCGCAGGTCGTCAACCCGATGGGCGGCGCGATCGCGCTCGGACATCCGCTGGGCGCCACCGGTGCGATCCGCGCGGCGACCGTCGTTCATGCGCTGCGCCGCCGCCGGCTGAAGTACGGGATGGTGACGATGTGCGTGGGCACCGGGATGGGCGCGGCGGGGATCTTCGAGCGCGTCTGAGTCGAGGACAAGAGAAGGGGGTAGGGGGAAGGGAGAAGGGAGAACCGAGAAGGGGGCGAGCATGGACGAAGGGGGCGGTCAGCGGCTCGAGCTTTCGGTGGGCGACGGGGCAGCGCTCGCGGCGCATCGGTTCCCGGCCCGGGACCCGCGCGCGTCGGTGGTCATCGCGCCGGCGATGGGGGTGCCGCAGGTGTTCTATCGCGATTTCGCGGCGTGGCTCGCGCAGCGCGGCTTCGATGTGCTGACCTTCGACTATCGCGGCATCGGGCAGTCTGCGCCGCGCACGCTCAGGCGATTCCGGGCCACGATCGACGACTGGATCCGCTTCGACTACGAAGCCGCGATCCGCGAGGCCCGGGCGCGCGCCGGCGGCCGGCCGCTGGTCGTCGTCGGTCACCGCCTCGGTGCGCAACTGCTCGCGCTGCTGCCGTCCGCGGACGAGGTGCGCGCGCTCGTCGCGGTGGCCGGCGGCAGCGGTACTGGCGCGGCTTTCCGGCGCGCCTTCGCCCGATGATCCTGCTGATGCTGCACGGCGCCGCGCCGCTCGCGATGCCGCTCGCGGGTTACTTCCCGGGTCGCCGCCTGCGCATGATCGGCGACCTCCCCGAGGGCGTGATGCGGCAATGGCGCCGCTGGTGCCTGAACGAGGAATACCTGGTCGGCGTCGAGCCGGGCGCGCGCGAAGCCTACGCGCGGGCGCGCTTCGACCTGCTGTCGCTCACCTTCACCGACGACTCGATGATGCCGCAGCGCAACGTCGATGCGCTGCACGCGCACCTGCGCGGCGTGAAGCGCGAGTCGCGGCGCCTGTCGCCGGCGCAGGCGGGCGGGCCGATCGGGCACGTCGGCTTCTTCCGGCGGCGGTATCGGGATACGCTGTGGCCCGTCGCGGCGGACTGGCTCGGCGAGCGGCTGGGCGAGCCGCATGACGCACCGACGCACTGAGGCGGGCAATCGATTCGGGCGCGAGCCCCGGGGAGACGAGACGATGGACGTTGTGAGCCAGGTCGCCGACGGTGTCGCGACGATCGCGCTGAGCCGGCCGGCGAAGAAGAACGCGCTGACCGCGCCGATGTACCAGGCGATGGCCGACGCGCTGCGGGCGTTCGAGGCCGACCCGTCCGTGCGCTGCATCGTCGTCCACGGCAGCGCGGAGGCCTTCACCGCCGGCAACGACCTCGAGGACTTCCTGAAGGCGCCGCCGCTCGGCGATGACGCTCCGGTCTTCCAGTTCCTGACCGCGCTGCCTGCCTGCACCAAGCCGCTGGTCGCGGCGGTCGCCGGTCCCGCGGTGGGCGTGGGCACGACGATGCTGTTGCACTGCGACCTGGTCTACGCGGCCGACAATGCGCGCTTCGCGTTGCCGTTCTCGCAGCTCGGGCTGTGTCCCGAGGCGGCGTCGAGCCTGCTGCTGCCGATGATCGTCGGGCACCAGCGCGCTGCCGAAAAGCTCCTGCTCGGCGAACCCTTCGGCGCCGAGGAGGCGCGCGAAATGGGGCTGGTCAACAAGGTGCTCCCGGCGGCCGAGACGATCGGTTACGCGCTCGCGCAGGCGGCGAAGCTGGCGCGCCTTCCCGCCGCCTCGCTGCGGGCCACCAAGCGGCTGATGAAGCAGGGCATCGGCGACGCAGTGGTGCAGCAGATGCGCGACGAGGGCGCCGAGTTCCGGGCGATGCTGACCGCCCCGGCGGCCCGCGAGGCCTTCAGCGCGTTCCTCGAGAAGCGCAAGCCGGATTTCACCCGGCTCGGCTGAGCGCACCGACGGCTGCGCCCGGTCAGCCCGGGGGCAGCGGCCTGGGCCGGCGCTCGTCGTCGGTGGCGACGTAGGTGAGCGTTGCCTCGGTGACCTTCACGATCGAGTCGATCAGCTGGTTGCGTTGCGCGTAGACCTCGACGAACACGGTGATCGAGGTGCGGCCGACGCGCACCACGTCGGCGTAGAAGCTCAACACGTCGCCGACGAAGACCGGTTGCTTGAACAGGAACGAATTGACCGCGATCGTGGCGATGCGGCCGTTGGCCCGGCGCATGGCCGGCAGCGCACCGGCCATGTCGACCTGCGCCATGATCCAGCCGCCGAAGACGTCGCCGTGGACGTTGGCGTCGGCGGGCATGGGCACCACCCGAAGCTCGGGGATGCGCCCTGGCGGCAGCGTCGTCGGCGTGGATTCCATGGTCGTGGCGCGAAGTTGGCAAGCTTGGGCCCAGAATAGCGGTTTGCCTGCGGAACGCATAATGCGCCGATCCACCGTCCTCGACCCTCCCGCAGCGCCCGGCACGTCCCCGATGCGCGGCGACTGGCACACGATCGGGCGACTGCTGCCCTATCTGTGGGCCTACCGCTGGCGGGTCGGCGTGGCCCTGACCTGCCTCGTCGCCGCGAAGTTCGCCAACGTCGGCGTGCCGCTGGTGCTCAAGCAGATCGTCGACGCACTCGACGTGAAGCCCGGCGACGCGCGCGCCGCGCTGATCGTTCCGGTCGCGTTGCTGGTCGCATACGGGCTGCTGCGGGTCGGCGTGACGCTGTTCACCGAGTTGCGCGAGGTGATCTTCGCTCGCGTCACGCACGATGCGTCACGCACGATCACGCTGCAGGTGTTCAGGCACCTGTTCTCGCTGTCGCTGCGCTTCCACCTCGAGCGGCAGATGGGCGGCATGTCGCGCGACATCGAGCGCGGCTCGCAGGGCATCAGCAGTCTCATCTCCTACACGCTGTACAGCATCCTGCCGACGCTGGTCGAGATCACGCTGGTGATCGGGTACCTGGTCGTGCACTACGACGCCTCGTTCGCGACGATCGCGCTGGCGGCGCTGGTGCTCTACGTCGCCTATACGGTGAAGGTCACCGAGTGGCGCACGCAGTTCCGGCGCCAGATGAACGAGCAGGATTCACGCGCCAACACCCGGGCGATCGACGCGCTGATCAACTACGAGACGGTCAAGTACTTCAACAACGAGGAGTTCGAGGCGCGCCGATACAACGAGAACCTGGTCGCGCGGATGCGCGCCGGGATCCGCGCGCAGACCTCGCTGTCGGTGCTGAACCTCGGGCAGAGCCTGATCATCGCGGTGGCCGTCACGCTGCTGGTCTGGCGCGCGACCGCCGGCGTGGTCGCCGGCACGATGAGCCTCGGCGACCTGGTGCTGGTCAATGCCTTCATGATCCAGCTCTACATTCCGCTGAACTTCCTGGGCGTGCTGTACCGCGAGATCAAGCAGGCGCTGACCGACATGGAGCGGATGTTCCGCCTGATGGGCGAGCACCGCGAGGTGGCCGACGCACCCGACGCCCGGCCGCTCGCGCTGGGGGCGGACCGCGCGCCGCTGATTCGCTTCGAGCGCGTGTCGTTTGCCTACGACCCTGCGCGCCCGATCCTGCACCAGGTGGATTTCACGATGGCGCCCGGCACCACCACCGCAGTGGTGGGCGCCAGCGGGGCGGGCAAGTCGACGCTGGCGCGGCTGCTGTACCGCTTCTACGATGTCGGGTCGGGGCGCATCACGATCGACGCCCAGGACCTGCGCGAGGTCACGCAGTCGAGCCTGCGCGCGGCGATCGGCATCGTTCCGCAGGACACGGTGCTGTTCAACGACACGATCCGCTACAACATCGGCTACGGCCGGCCGGGCGCGGCCCAGGAAGAGATCGAGGCGGCGGCGCGTGCCGCCCAGCTGCACGACTTCATCGCCGCGCTTCCGCAGGGCTACGACAGCAACGTCGGCGAGCGTGGCCTGAAGTTGTCGGGCGGCGAGAAGCAGAGGGTGGCGATCGCGCGCACGCTGCTCAAGGACCCGCCGATCCTGATCCTCGACGAGGCGACGTCGGCGCTGGACAGCCGCAACGAGCAGGCGATCCAGGACGCGCTGCGGCGCGTGGCGGTCGACCGCACGACGCTGGTGATCGCGCACCGGCTGTCGACGATCGTCGACGCGGACCAGATCCTGGTGATGTCCAACGGCCGTGTGGTCGAGCGCGGCGACCACGAGTCGCTGCTGCGCTCGGGCGGAGAATACGCGCGGCTCTGGGCGATGCAGCAGGCCGACGAATCGACGCCGGCGGGCGAACCCGGCGCATCCGGATCGCGCGACGGCCGGCCCGCGCCGCTCAGCGCGAGGGCTTGAACGGCACCGGCGTGCGCGGCGACGGCGGGCGTGCCGCCGGCGGAGGACGATACGGGCGCGCGCCGGGTGCCGGCCGGTGGTGGTGGTGGTCGCCGCCGTACCACCACAGGCCGAAGCTGAACGGCACCCACGGATACCAGCCGTAATAGGGGCCGTAGTACGGGTAGTACCCGTAGTAGCCCGGGACCACCGTGACCGGTGCCGGCGCGACCGGGGCGGCCCTCAGCATGTCCTCGGACTCGTCGCGGACGGCATCGATGAGTTCGCTGCCCGCGCCCTGCTGCCGCAGCAGGTCGATGTCCGCGCCGCGGGCCGGCGCGAGCAGCCCGCGCTGGCGGATGTCGGCGGCGAGGTCGGCCTGCAAGCGGCCGGCGCGAAGTTCGGCGACGATTTCGCCGATGCTCAGCGGCGCCGGCACCGACGCGTAGGCGCCCGGCACGGCCACGACCTCGCCGTAGCGGGCCCCTTCGGGGGTTGCGCAGCCGGCGGCCGCCAGTGCGAGCAGTGCGGCGGCTGCCGCGACCCAGGGGGCCATGCGGCCGGCGCTGGTGGTCGCGGCGCGGACAGGGGGGCTCGAGCGGGCGGAGGGTGCGCAGTCCATCCCTTTTGAACGTTCGTCGCCGCGGCAGGGTTGACGCAGCCCGCGCCGCAGCCCGCCGCCGCGCTGTGCGATCATTGCCGCCCCATGGCGCTGCTGGAGAACCGAATGGCCACGCACCGGATCGCCGTGATCCCCGGCGACGGAATCGGCAAGGAGGTGATGCCCGAGGGCGTGCGCGTGCTGGAGGGGGCGGCGCGCAGGTTCGGCATCGACCTGCAGTTCGATCATTTCGACTTCGCCAGTTGCGACTACTACGCCCGGCACGGCACGATGATGCCCGACGACTGGAAGGCGCTGATCGGCGGCCACGACGCCATCTACTATGGCGCGGTGGGCTGGCCGGCGACCGTCCCCGACCACGTCTCGCTGTGGGGTTCGCTGCTGCTGTTCCGCCGGGAATTCGACCAGTACATCAACCTGCGGCCGGTCCGGCTGATGCCGGGCGTGCCGTGCCCGCTCGCCGACCGCAAGCCCGGCGACATCGATTTCTACGTGGTGCGCGAGAACACCGAGGGCGAGTATTCGTCGGTCGGCGGCAGGATGTTCGCGGGCACCGATCGCGAGTTCGTGCTGCAGGAGTCGATCTTCACCCGTACTGGTGTCGACCGCGTGCTGCGCTATGCGTTCGAGCTGGCGCGGCGGCGGCCGGCTCGCCACCTGACTTCGGCAACCAAGTCGAACGGCATCTTCATCTCGATGCCGTACTGGGACGAGCGCGTTGCCGAGATGCAGCAGCAGTACCCGGACGTCAGGGTCGACAAGTTCCACATCGACATCCTGACGGCGCACTTCGTGCGCAACCCGCACTGGTTCGACGTGGTCGTCGCGAGCAACCTGTTCGGCGACATCCTGTCGGATCTCGGACCGGCGTGCACCGGCACGATCGGCATCGCGCCGTCGGCCAACATCAATCCGGAGCGCAGGTTCCCGTCACTGTTCGAGCCGGTCCACGGCTCGGCGCCCGACATTGCCGGGAAAGGGATCGCGAACCCGATCGGCCAGATCTGGTGCGGCGCGATGATGCTCGAGCACCTGGGCTACCCGCGGGCGCACGACGCGATCGTCGCCGCGATCGAGCAGGTGACCGCGCACGGCCCGCGCACGCGCGACATGGGCGGCGAGGCGTCGACCGCCGACGTCGGGCGTGCGGTCGCCGAGGCGTTGCGGTAGGCGCGGCATGGATCTGCGCCGGCTCCTGCTCGACGGTTTCGAGGCTGCCGTGGCGGCCGCCGATCCGTTGCAGGTGCTGGCTCCGGCGTTGCCGGATGCCGCGTCGATTCGGCACGTGCGTCGCACGCTTGCGGTAGGCGCCGGAAAGGCCGCGGCGAGCATGGCGATGGCGGTCGAGCGACACTGGCCCGCCGATGCGCCACTCGACGGATTGGTCGTGACCCGGTATGCGCACGGCCTGCCGTGCAGGCGGATCGAGGTGATCGAGGCCGGGCATCCGGTGCCCGACGAGGCCGGCGAGCGCGCGGCGGCCCGGATTCTCGAGCGCGCGACGGCGCTCGGCGAGGAGGACCTGCTGGTCGCGCTCGTCTCGGGCGGCGGCTCGAGCCTGCTGAGCCTGCCGGTCGACTCGGTGCCGATGGCCGACCTGAAGGCCGTCACGCGTTCGCTGCTCGCCAGCGGCGCGCCGATCCAGGACATGAACGTGGTGCGCAAGCACCTGTCGCGGATCCAGGGCGGGCGCCTCGCGCAACACACCCGCGCGCGCGTGCTCGCGCTGATGATTTCCGACGTCACCGGCGACGATCCGTCCTCCATCGCCAGCGGGCCGTGCTCCCCCGATCCGAGCACTTACGCCGATGCGATGGCGATCCTCGTCCGATGGCGCGTCGCGGCGCCCGCCAGCGTGCGCGAACACCTCGAGCGCGGGGCCCGTGGCCTCGTCGACGAGACGCCCAAGCCGGGCGATCCCCTGTTCGCGCGCGTCCAGGCGCGGATGCTCGCCACGGCGCACGGCAGCCTCGAGGCCGCAGCCGCGGTGTTCGCGCAGGCCGGCATTCGTCCGGTCGTCCTCGGCGACACGGTCACCGGCGAGGCGCGCGAAGTCGCCCAGGTGATGGCGGCGATCGCGCGCCAGATCGCCCGCTACGACCAGCCGTTCGAGCGCCCGGTGGCGCTGATCTCGGGCGGCGAGTGCACGGTGACGGTTCGCGGTCGCGGACGCGGCGGCCGCTGCGCCGAGTTCCTGCTCGCGCTGGCGCGCGAGCTCGACGGCGTGCCCGGCGCCTGGGCGATCGCCGCCGACACCGACGGCATCGACGGTTCCGAGAGCAACGCCGGCGCGATCGTCGCGCCGGATACGATGGCGCGGGCGTCGGCGGCCGGGCTCGACGCCCGGTCGCTGCTCGACGACAACGACGCCTGGAGTTTCTTCGACGCGCTCGGCGACCTGGTGACGACCGGCCCGACGCGCACCAATGTCAACGACTTTCGCGCGCTGGTGCTGATGCCCGCGCGCGACGCCTGAACCCGCCCGCTGCGGCACCGGAGCCGAACGTGGACTCGATCTCGCTGACCCGCCCCGACGACTGGCACCTGCACCTGCGCGACGGCGAGGCGATGCGCGCGGTGGTGGGTGCGAGCGCAGCGCAGTTCGCGCGCGCGATCGTGATGCCGAACCTGCGGCCGCCGGTCGCCACGGTCGAGCAGGCGCTCGCGTACCGGCAGCGCATCGTCGACGCACTGCCCGCCGGAGTTGCGTTCGAGCCGCTGATGACCCTCTACCTCACCGACAACACGTCGGCCGACGAGATCCGGCGCGCGACCGACAGCGGCCGCGTGGTCGCGGTCAAGCTGTACCCCGCGGGCGCGACGACCAATTCGGATGCCGGCGTCACCGACCTGCGGCGTACCTGGCCGGTGCTCGACGCGATGCAGCGCTGCGCGATGCCGCTGCTGGTGCACGGCGAGGTCACCGATGCGCAGGTCGACGTGTTCGACCGCGAGGCGGTGTTCATCGACACCGTGCTGGATCCGCTGCGGCGCGACTTCCCCGGCCTGCGCGTCGTGTTCGAGCACATCACCACCCGCCAGGCCGCGCAGTACGTCGCGCAGGCCGGCGCCACGCTCGCCGCGACCGTCACCGCGCACCACCTGCTCTACAACCGCAACGCCATCTTCGCCGGCGGGCTGCGGCCGCACTGGTACTGCCTGCCCGTGCTCAAGCGCGAGGAGCACCGGCGCGCGCTGCTCGAAGCGGCGACCGGCGGCAACGTGCGCTTCTTCCTCGGCACCGACAGCGCGCCGCACGCGGCGCGGCTGAAGGAGCACGCGGCGGCCTGCGCCGGGTGCTACACGGCGCCGCACGCGATCGAGCTGTACGCGAGCGCGTTCGAGCAGATGGGCGCGCTCGATCGCCTCGAGGCCTTCGCGAGCTTCAACGGGCCCGACTTCTACGGCCTGCCGCGCAACCGCGGGCGCATCACGCTGCGCCGCGAGGCCTGGACCATCCCCGAGTCGCTGCCGTTCGGCGCCGATCGCATCGTGCCGCTCGCCGGCGGCGAGGCGCTCGCGTGGAAACTGGTGCGCTGATCCGCGATGCCGGCGGCCGCGGCCCGGGCGCGTGCGGCGCCGGCGAAGACTGGTTCGCGCCGTTTCGACCGTGGATGCCGCCCAGCGATCCGCGCCCGGCCGGGCGCATCGACCTCGAGGCGCTGAACCCACTCGCCGCGACGCGCGGACTGCGTACCGAGAGCGGGTTGCCGCTGCGATTCGTCGACGCGAACGGGGTAGGGTCGGCCGCCTACGAGCGGGTGATTCGCGAGCGTGGCGAAGTGCCGACGCGGCTCGCCGGGCCAGGAATGCTGCACGACTGGTTCAACGCGATGGCCTGGCTTGCCTGGCCGCGGACCAAGGCGCGGCTGAACCGGCTGCAGTCGGACGCCCTCGCCGCGTGCGACGAGCGCGCATCGCGTCGCGGTGCGCTGCGCGATGCGGCGACGCTGTTCGACGAGAGCGGCGCGCTGTTCGTCTGCCGCGACCCGGCGCTGGTCGACGCGCTGCGTCGCTTCGACTGGCGCGCGCTGTTCGTCGAAGGAAGGGATCGTTTCCGTGCGGCGGCGCGCGTGCATCTGGTCGGCCACGGCCTCGGCGAGAAGCTGCTGGCGCCGTACAAGGCGCTGTGCGCGCACGCGTGGATCGTCGAGGCCGCGCCGGACGCACCGGTCGACGCGTTGGCCGGCGACGCGCTCGACGCGGCGGCGAGCGCGCAGTTGCAGCCCGACACGCTGCGCGCGGCGGCACTGTGTCCGTTGCCGTTGCTCGGCGTGCCCGGCTGGTGGTCGGACAACGCCGACCCCGCGTTCTACGACGATCCGCAGGTATTCAGGTCTGGGAGGCGCGCGCGGCCGCGGCAGCGTAAAATGCGCACTGGAGCGGGTCGGGCGATCGCTGGCCGCGGCGCGCAAGCGCCGTCGCTGGAGGAAGGTCCGGACTCCACAGGGCAGGATGCTGGCTAACGGCCAGGCGCAGCAAGCCGCAAGGCCCAAGGCGACGGAAAGTGGAACAGAAAGCACACCGCCCAAGCGGCGCCGGCTCGCCGGCGTCGACGGCAAGGGTGAAAAGGTGAGGTAAGAGCTCACCGCGGACGTGGCGACACGGACGGCACGCCAAACCCCATCCGGAGCAACATCGAATAGGCACGCGCGCGGTCTGCGGATCGCACAGGGCGGCTCGCCCGAGCGTGCGGGTAGATGGCTCGAGCGGCCGGGCAACCGACCGCCCAGACGAATGATCGTCGCGCCGGTTCGCCGGCGAACAGAATCCGGCCTACAGACCCGCTCCACTTCTCCGTCTTCATGTATCACCTGCGATAGTCACGCCAAGTGACTCATTCATCGAGAAAAAGCGTCCACCGCCTCCGTGCTTGAACAACGGCGGCTAAGTCCCTGTTACGACAAGGAAAAAACCCTTCACGCGACTTGCCATGCCCGGCGCTTTTCCGTACAGTGCAGATTCGTGTAGAAAAGTGCAATTTTGTGGGGCAAACCTCCGCTCTGGCGGGGCGTATGGCCCCCTTCGAGGGCGGGTCGGAAGGGCATGTTCCAGGGGAGTTCCGCACTGTTGCTCGACGCGAAGGGTCGGATGACGATCCCGACGCGTCATCGCGACGCGCTCTCCAAGCAATGTGAGGGCTTGCTCACATTGACCCGCCACCCGGACGGCTGCCTGCTGCTGTTCCCCAGGCCGGTGTGGGAAGTGCATCGGGACCGGCTCGCGGCGATGCCGATCGCCGCCCGCGCCTGGGCGCGGATCTTCCTCGGCAATGCGCTCGACGTCGACATGGACGCCACGGGCCGGATCCTCATCTCCCCGGAGCTGCGCACGGCCGTCTCGCTGAACCGCGAGGTGATGCTGCTCGGCATGGGCAGCCACTTCGAGATCTGGGACACCGGGACGCTGGCCGCGAAGGAGCGCGAGACGCTCGCCGCCGGCATGCCCGAGGCGATCGCGAACTTCAACTTCTGACCGGTGGCAACAGACAGTGAGCCGCGGGGGAATCAGGACGCCGACCGATACGGGCACCAGCCGGTGCTGCTCGAAGAGGCGATCGAGGCACTCGCGATCCGCGCCGACGGTCGCTACGTCGACTGCACCTTCGGTCGCGGCGGGCACAGCGCCGCGATCCTCGCGCGTCTCGGACCGGCCGGCCGGCTGCTCGCGATCGATCGCGACCCGCAGGCGGTGGCTGTCGGCCGGGCCCGGCGCGATCCACGCTTCGCGATCGAGCACGCGCGCTTCTCGGAGCTCGACGCCGTGCTCGACGCTCACGGTCTCGACCGGGTCGATGGCGTGCTGCTCGACCTCGGCGTCTCCTCGCCGCAACTGGACGACCCGGCGCGCGGCTTCAGCTTTCGTGAGGACGGGCCGCTCGACATGCGGATGGATCCGACACGCGGACTCTCCGCGCGCGAGTGGCTCCTGCGTGCAACCGAGGACGACATCGCGAAGGTGGTGAAAGACTATGGGGAAGAACGGTTTGCTGTTCAGATTGCAAAGGCGATTGTTGCTCGCCGCGGGGATGCCGGCGAGCAGGCGCTTCGCACGACCGGAGAGCTTGCCGCACTCGTGGCGGGCGTCGTCAGGCGCCGCGGGGGCCGGCCGGAGGTGGGCAAGGACCCGGCCACCCGCACCTTTCAGGCTCTACGGATTCACGTCAATCAGGAGCTTGAGGAGCTCGCGCTAGTCCTCGGGAAATCGGTCGCGCGCCTCGCACCGGGCGGGCGGCTCGTCGTCATCAGTTTTCACTCGCTGGAAGACCGGATGGTCAAGCAGTTCATCGCGCACGAGGCCGGACGCGACGCTCCCCGCGATCCCGTCACGGGCGCGGTGCACCACGTCGCCGCGCCGCGCCTGCGCGCGATCGCCAGGGTGCTGCCGGGTGCGCCGCGCGCGAAGGGTCGCGCGCGGCTCGCGAACCCGCGCGAGCGTTCGGCCGTCCTGCGCGTGGCCGAGCGCACCTGAGCGCATTCGAAACGGACACCCGAGGCACACCGAGGAGGCGACCATGACCCGCGCGAACATCCTGATGTCGGCCCTGCTCGTCGCCTGCGCGCTCGGCCTGGTCACCTCCCAGTACCGCGCGCGCAAGCTCTTCGTCGACGTCGAGCGCGCGCAGGCGCAGGCCGCACAGCTCGAGGTGGGATGGAACCAGCTGCAGGTCGAGCAGACCGCGCTCGCCAAGGCGTCGCTGATCGACACGAAGGCGCGCCGCGAGTTGACCATGCAGTCGGTCTCGGCGGATCGCACGCTGCACCTGGTGGTCGACCCGGTCGATCGCGTCGTCCGGCTCGGCTCGCCGCTGCCCGGCGTGGCCGCGGCGGGCGGCAAGCCGGTCGCGCGCAGCAAGGCTGCAGGGGGACGTTGATGGCGCGCCGTACCAGCCGCAACGTTCCGTTCGCGTCGAACCCGCTGCTGCGGGTGAAGCTGCCTGCGTGGCGCTCGCAGGTCGTGATGCTGATGGTGGCGGTCGCGTTCGTGGCGCTGGCCGCCAGGGCGGTCTGGTTGCAGGTGTTCTCGCAGAACTTCCTGCAGAAGCAGGGCGAGCTGCGCTACGCCAAGACGCTCGAGCTGCCGGCCTCGCGCGGCAAGATCTTCGACCGCAATGGCGTCGTGCTCGCGTCGAGCCTGCCGGCGCGCGCGGTCTGGGCGATTCCGGAGCACGTCGAAGCCACGCCGCAGCAGATCGCGTCGCTCGCGAAGCTCCTCGACACGAGCGAGCGCGAGTTGCGCCGCAAGCTCGCCGAGGAGGATCGCAGCTTCGTCTATCTCAAGCGCCAGGTCGACGCCGCCGTGGCCGAACGCGTCGCGGCGCTGCGGATCCCGGGCATCCACCAGCAGCGGGAGTACAAGCGCTATTACCCGCAGGGCGAGACGCTGGCCCACGTCGTCGGCTTCACCAACGTCGAGGACGTCGGACAGGAGGGGGTCGAGCTCGCGCGCAATCCCGATCTCGCGGGCCGGCCCGGAAGCCGGCGCGTGATCCGCGACCGGCTCGGCCAGGTGATCGAGGACGTCGGCGCGGTGCGCGAGCCCCACAACGGCCACGACCTCGCGCTGTCGATCGACAGCAAGATCCAGTTCCTCGCCTTCGATGCATTGCGCGAGGCGGTGCAGGCGAACAAGGCGAAGGCAGGCGCCGCGGTGGTGCTCGACGCGCGCACCGGCGAGGTGCTCGCGCTGGCCAACTGGCCGACCTACAACCCGAACCAGCGCGGCCAGCTGTCCGGGGCGCAATTGCGCAACCGGGCGATCACCGACACGTTCGAGCCGGGCTCGACGATGAAGCCGTTCACCATCGCGCTCGCGCTCGAGCTCGGCGAGGTGACGCCGGGCACCGTGATCCAGACGGCGCCCGGGCGGCTGACCATCGGCCCGAACACGATCGGCGACGCGCACGCGCACGGCCCGCTGACCGTCGAGCAGATCGTGCAGAAGTCGTCGAACGTCGGCACGGCGAAGATCGCGCTCGGCATGCCGGCGCAGAAGATGTGGGAGATGTACGCCGAGCTGGGCTTCGGGCAGCCGCCGCGGATCGGCTTCCCCGGCGCTGTCGCCGGGCGCGTGCGGCCGTACCGGAGCTGGCGGCCGATCGAGCAGGCGACGATGTCGTATGGCTACGGCCTGTCGGTATCGCTGCTGCAGCTGGCGCGCGCCTACACGGTGTTCGCCAACGACGGCGAGCTGCTCCCGCTGTCGATGTTCAAGGTCGACGACCCGCCCGCAGGCCAGCGGGTGGTCGCGGCGAAGACCGCGCGCGCGGTCCGGCACATGCTCGAAATGGCCGCCGGTCCCGGCGGCACCGCGCCGCAGGCGCAGATCTCCGGCTATCGCGTGGCCGGCAAGACCGGCACCGCGCACAAGCGCGACGGCGGCAAGTACGTCAACAAGTACCTCGCTTCCTTCGTCGGGCTCGCCCCGGCGTCGGACCCGCGCGTGATCGTCGCGGTCATGGTCGACGAGCCGAGTGCCGGAAAATACTACGGGGGACAGGTGGCGGCACCGGTGTTCGCCCGCATCGTCGGCGACTCGCTGCGCACCCTGCGCGTGCCGCCCGATGCGCCGATGGCGCAACTGTCGGTGCCGGCCGAGGCGGTGAAGGAGAGCATGTGATCGATCAGGCCGGGCAGCAGGCGACGCTTGCCGCTTCGCTCGGGCAGTGGCTGCGCGAGGTGCTCGCTCCGGGTGCCGCGCTGGTCGCCGACAGCCGCGCGGTGCGGCCCGGCGACGCCTTCGTCGCGTGGCGCGGTGCGAGCCACGACGGCCGGGACTACATCGGGCAGGCGATCGCCCGCGGCGCCGCGGCAGTGCTCTACGAGGGCGGTGCGGAGGCGGCGACCGGCGCGGTCGCGAGCCGCGCCGTCTCGGGGTTGCGCGAACTGGCCGGCCCGATCGCCGCCGAGTACTACGGCCGGCCGAGCGAGCGCCTCGAGGTGGTCGCCGTCACGGGCACGAACGGCAAGACCAGCTGCACGCAGTGGATCGCGCGGGGGCTGGCGAAGGCAGGCCGTCGCGCCGCCGTGATCGGCACGCTGGGCAGCGGCGTCGTTCCCTCCGACGACTCGGCGCCCATGCTCGATGCCTTCGGCCTGACCACGCCCGACGCGGTCGCCCTGCAGCGGATGCTCGCCGCCTTCGTCGAGGGCGGCGTCGAAGTGGTCGCGATGGAAGCGTCGTCGATCGGCCTCGACCAGGGTCGCCTCGACGGCACGCGGATCGGCACTGCGGTGTTCACCAACCTGTCGCGCGACCATCTCGATTACCACGAGACCGAGGAGGCGTACCTCGAGGCGAAGCGCCGGCTGTTCGACTGGCCCGGATTGCGAACCGCGATCGTCAACGGCGACGACCCGGTTGCGCCGCGGATCCTCGAGGCCCTTCCCGAGTCGGTGCAGACCGTGGCCTTCGGGCAACTGCCCGGCGAGCACGGCTGGCGGGCGCGCCGAAAGCTGTCGGCCTACCAGATCGTCCAGGGGCGCGACGGGACGCAGGTGTCGGTCGGCGGCGACTGGGGCCGCGCGCAGGTCCACCTGCGCATGATCGGCCATTTCAACGTCGTCAACGCAATGGCCGTCGCCGCGGTGTGGATGAGCCTGGGAGACGACTTCGAGGACGCGATGCGGCGCCTCGAGGGGTTGCGTCCGCTGCCCGGGCGCATGGAGCAGGTCGCCGTCGACGGCGGGCCGCTGGTGGTCGTGGACTACGCCCATTCGCCCGATGCGCTGATCAACGTGCTCCAGGCGCTGCGACCGATCGCGGACGCGCGCGGCGGCACGCTGTGGTGCGTGTTCGGCGCGGGCGGTGATCGCGACGCGGGCAAGCGCCCGATCATGGGCATGGTGGCCGAGCGCTTCGCCGACCGTGTCGTCGTGACCAGCGACAACCCGCGCGGCGAATCACCGTTCCGGATCGTGTCGGACATCCGGGCAGGGTTCACGCGCGAACCATGGCTGACCGAACTCGATCGCGAGAAGGCGATCCGCGGCGCGCTCGAGGGCGCCGGCGCCGAAGACGTCGTGCTGATCGCCGGCAAGGGGCACGAGTCCTGGCAGGAGATCGCCGGCCAGCGGTTGCCGTTCTCCGACGTCGAGGTGGCCCGCCGCTGCCTGCAGCAGCGCCCGGAGGCGGTCCGTGTTTGACCTGCGCGAGGCGCTCGGCTGGCTCTCGACGGGCTGCCTGTACGGCGACGGTGGCACCCGCGTCGGCGGCGTCTCGACCGACACGCGGAGCATCGAGGCCGGCGACCTGTTCGTCGCACTGCGTGGCGAGCGCTTCGACGCGCACGACTTCCTCGCGCAGTCGCAGGCGAGCGGCGCCGCGGCGGTGGTGTTCGAGCGCTGGGTGCCGGGAATCCGCGTTCCCGCGATCCGCGTCGCCGACAGCCGCCGCGCGCTGGGCGAACTGGCCCGCGGATGGCGCAGCCGCTTCGAGTTGCCGCTGGTCACCGTCGCCGGGGCCAACGGCAAGACGACCGTGAAGGAGATGGTGTCCGCGATCCTCGCCGAGCAGTTCGGCGAAGCCCGAAGGCTGGCGACGCGCGGCAACCTGAACAACGACGTCGGCGTCCCGCTGACGCTGCTGCGGCTGCGCGACGAGCATCGCGCGGCGGTCGTCGAGATCGGCACCAACCACGTCGGCGAGATCGCCTGGCTGGCTTCGGTGGCGCGGCCGACCGTGGCACTGGTGACCAACGCGCAGCGCGAGCACCAGGAGTTCCTGCAGGGCGTCGAGGGCTCGGCGCGCGAGAACGGCGCCTCGATCTCGGCGCTGGGCGAGCAGGGCGTCGCCGTGTTCCCGGGCGACGACTCGCAAGCGCCCGTCTGGCGCGAGCTCGCCGGCGCGCGCCGGCGCGTGGAGTTCGGCTTCGACGCCGACCCGGGCGTGCGCTTTCCGGTGCGCGCGGCGCCGGATTCGCGCCCCGGCGACTTCGTGCTCGAGGTCGCCGGCGAGCGGGTCGAGGTGCGGCTGGCCATCGACGGCGCGCACAACGTGCGCAACGCGCTGGCGGCGGCGGCCTGCGGACACGCGATGGGCATCGGCGCGGCGACGATCGCCGCCGGGCTGGCGAGGTTCCGCCCGGCGATGGGCAGGCTCGCGCGCCTGCGCAGCGCAAGCGGAGCGGCGCTGATCGACGACAGCTACAACGCGAACCCCGACTCGGTGCGCGCCGCGATCGACGCGCTGGCGGCCTGCGGGGGCCGTGGCGTGCTCGTGCTCGGCGACATGGGCGAGGTCGGCGAGCAGGGGCCGCTCTATCACCGCGAGGTCGGCGCGTACGCGCGCGAGCGAGGCGTCGCGCACCTGCTCGCGCTCGGCGAGGCCACGCGCGACAGCGTGGCCGCCTTCGGGCCTGGCGGCGAGCACTTCGACGCGATCGAACCCCTGGTCGAGCGTGCCCGCGCCCTGTGCGGGCCCGGTGTCACCGTGCTGGTCAAGGGGTCTCGCTTCATGAGGATGGAGCGCGCGGTCGCGGCGCTCGCGGGCACACCGGCGAGGGAGCATCACTGATGCTGCTCGAGCTCACGCAGTGGCTGGCCAAGGACATCCGTGCGTTCTCGGTGTTCGGCTACATCACGCTGCGCGCGGTGCTGGCGACGCTGACGGCGTTGGCGATCGGACTGATCTTCGGCCCCGCGCTGATCCGCAAGCTGACCGCGATGAAGATCGGCCAGGCAGTGCGCAGCGACGGCCCGCAGACCCACCTCGCGAAATCCGGTACGCCGACGATGGGCGGCGCGCTGATCCTGATCTCGATCTGCACGGCCACGCTGCTGTGGGCCGACCTGTCGAACCGCTTCGTCTGGATCGTGCTCATCGTCACGCTCGGCTTCGGCTGGATCGGCTGGATCGACGACTACCGCAAGGTCGTGCACCGCAATCCGAAGGGGATGTCGGCCAGGGAGAAGTACTTCTGGCAGTCGGCGATCGGGCTGCTGGCGGCGGTCGCGCTGGCCTTCGCGGTGCCGGCGCAGACGAACGAGCAGGCGTGGTCGCTGTTCACCGACTGGGTCTTCAGCGGCTTCGCCACCGGCTTGCCGGCACAGGCCGACCTGATCGTGCCGTTCTTCAAGCACATCGCCTACCCGCTCGGTGTGTTCGGGTTCATCGTGCTGACCTACCTGGTCATCGTCGGCACGAGCAACGCGGTGAACCTGACCGACGGTGCCGACGGCCTCGCGATCATGCCGTCGGTGCTGGTGGGCTCGGCGCTGGGCATCTTCGCGTACGCAGCGGGCAACGCGGTATTCGCCCGGTACCTGCTGATCCCGCACATCCCGGGCGCGGGCGAACTCACCGTCTTCTGCGCCGCGATCGCCGGCGCCGGCCTCGCGTTCCTCTGGTACAACGCGTACCCCGCGCAGGTGTTCATGGGCGACGTGGGCGCGCTGGCGCTCGGTGCCGCGCTGGGAACGATCGCGGTCATCGTGCGGCAGGAGATCGTGCTGTTCATCATGGGCGGCGTGTTCGTCGTCGAGACCCTGTCGGTGATGGTCCAGGTCGGGTACTACAAGTACACGAAGCGGCGCTACGGCGAGGGCCGGCGCATCTTCAGGATGGCGCCGCTGCACCATCACTTCGAGGTCGGGGGCGTCAAGGAAAGCCAGGTCGTCGTGCGTTTCTGGATCGTGACGATGATGCTGGTGCTGTTCGGCCTGTCGACGCTGAAGCTGCGCTAGGAAGTGCGATGAGCGAAGCCTCCGACCCCGCGCAGCTGCACCTGTTCGACCTGAAGGACCGGCGCGTGCTCGTGCTCGGTCTGGGCGACTCGGGCGTCGCGATGGCGCGGTGGGCGGCGCGCCAGGGCGCGCACGTGCGCGTGGCCGACACGCGCAGCGCCGATGGCGCAGACCTCCCGCAGCTGCAGGCGCTGCGCGCGCAGGGGGGGGCCATCGACTACGTGGCGAGCCCGGCGTGGAGCGAGCGCTGGCTCGACGGCGTCGACCTCGTCGCGTGGAGCCCGGGCCTGTCGATCGAGCTCGGAGAGTCGGCGCGCTTTCACGCGCTCGCCCGCGAGCGCGGCGTTCCGGTCGCGGGCGAGCTCGAGTTGTTCGCGCAGGCGCTCGCCGACCTGCGCGAGTCCGGGTACCGGCCGAAGGTGATCGCGGTGACCGGCACCAATGGAAAGACGACGACCACCGCGCTGGCTGCGCACCTGTGCCGCGGCGCGGGCCTGACGGCGGTCGCCGCCGGCAACATCCGTCCCGCGATGCTCGACGCGCTGGGCGCGGCGATCGACGCCGGCGCGCTGCCGCAGGCGTGGGTGATCGAGCTGTCCAGCTTCCAGCTGGCGCTGGCGCACAGCTTCGCCCCCGACGCCGCGACGATCCTGAACGTCAGCGAGGACCACCTCGACTGGCACGCGACGATGGACAGCTACGTCGCCGCAAAGCGGCGCATCTACGCGCCGGGCACGGTCGCGGTGTTCGACCGGGGAGACCTGGTCACCGCGCCGCTGCGCGCCGGCCCGGCGCCGGCGTTACGCGGCACCGCTGCGGGCGGCGCGCGGGCCTCCGGCGACGCCCGCGCGGCCGTCGCGGCGGCGCCGCTGCGGATCGCATTCGGCGCCGATGCGCCGCAGGCAGCCGGCGAATTCGGCCTCGTTCGCGAAGGCTCGCTCACCTGGCTCGCGCAGGCAGTCGCCGACGACGACGCCGGGGCCGGGGCCGGGCGCCGGCGCCGCGAACCGGTCGCGTTCACCGTGAGGCGACTGATGCCCGCCGACGCGCTGCGGATCCGCGGCGTGCACAACCAGCTCAACGCACTCGCGGCGCTGGCGCTGTGCAGTGCGATCGGCGTGCCGATGGCGAAGATGCTCCACGCGCTGCGCGACTACGCGGGCGAGCCGCACCGCTGCCAGCTGCTGGCTTCGATCGACGGCGCCGAGTATTACGACGACAGCAAGGGCACGAACGTCGGCGCGACCATCGCGGCGCTGCGCGGCCTCGGTCGGCGTTGCCGGCTGATCGCCGGCGGCGACGGCAAGGGGCAGGACTTCACCGCGCTGGCCGTCGCGGTGCGCGAGCACGCGGCGGCCGTCTACCTGATCGGGCGCGACGCGCCGCTGCTGCGCGCCGCCCTGTCGGACACCGGCGTGCCACTGTTCGATTGCGCGAGCCTCGACGAGGCGGTCGGGCGCGCCGGCGACGACGCGCGGCCCGGCGAGGCGGTGCTGTTGTCGCCGGCGTGCGCCAGCCTCGACATGTTCCGCAACTACGAGCACCGCGCCCAGGTGTTCGCGGCCGCCGTGCGGCAGCGGGCCGAGGCGCGCGGCGTCGCGATGGAGGGGGCATGCTGAGCCTGCGCCTCCCAGGCCGCGGCCGCGGCGATCCGCAGCCGCTGCTGCGCCGCGCGGCGCTTCGGGTCGCGTCGCCCGCGAGTGCCCAGAACGCCGATTTCGCAATGCTGTGGGTCGTCGCCGCGCTGCTGCTGATCGGCCTGGTGATGGTCTATTCGGCTTCGATCGCGCTGCCCGACTCGTCGCGCTTCGCCAATTACGCGCCCACGCACTTCCTGGTGCGCCACCTGATGGCGATGCTGATCGGCGTCGGCACCGGGCTCGTCGCGTTCGCGGTGCCGGTGCGCGAATGGCAGGCCTGGTCCAAGTGGCTGTTCCTGATCGGCCTGGTCCTGCTGGTGATCGTCCTGATCCCCGGAGTGGGCAAGTCGGTCTACGGCGCGCGCCGCTGGCTGTCCCTGTACGTGTTCAACCTGCAGCCGTCCGAGCTGATGAAGCTCTTCGTCGTGCTCTACGCGGCCGACTACACGGTGCGCAAGCAGGATTCGATGCAGAGCGTTCGCAAGGGCTTCCTGCCGATGGGTGCCGCGGTCGCGCTGGTCGGGATGCTGCTGCTGCTCGAGCCCGACATGGGGGCGTTCGTGGTCATCGCCGCGATCGCGATGGGCCTGCTGTACCTCGGCGGCGTCAACGGCAGGCTGTTCGCCGCGCTGGTGGTGATCGCGGGCACGACCTTCTCGCTGCTGATCTGGCTGTCGCCATGGCGGCGCGAGCGCATCTTCGCCTACCTCGATCCGTTCGACGAGGCCAACACGCTCGGCAAGGGCTACCAGCTGTCGCACTCGCTGATCGCGTTCGGCCGCGGCGAGCTGTTCGGCGTAGGCCTGGGCGGTTCGGTCGAAAAGTTGCACTACCTGCCCGAGGCGCACACCGACTTCCTGCTGGCGGTGCTCGGCGAGGAACTCGGCCTGGTCGGCGTGATGGTCGTGATCGCGCTGTTCTTCTGGCTCACCCGGCGCGCGTTCGAGATCGGCCGCCAGTCGATCAAGCTCGAGCGCACGTTCGCGGGGCTGGTCGCCAAGGGGATCGGGCTGTGGATCGGCCTGCAGGCGTTCATCAACATGGGGGTGAACACCGGCCTGCTGCCGACCAAGGGCCTCACGTTGCCGTTGATGAGCTATGGCGGCAGCGGCGTGCTCGTGAACTGCGTCGCGATCGCCGTCCTGCTGCGCGTGGATTACGAGAATCGGCAACTCATGCGGGGTGCCGCATGAGTGGGCGCACCATCATGATCATGGCCGGCGGCACCGGCGGCCACGTGATGCCGGGGCTCGCGGTCGCTGCCGAGATGCGCGCCCGCGACTGGAGCGTCGTCTGGCTCGGCAACCCGTCCGGCATGGAGGCCACGCTGGTGCCGAAGCACGGCATCGCGATGCAATGGGTGCGCATGGGCGGCGTGCGCGGCAAGGGGCTCGCGACCAGGCTCCTGCTGCCGCTTCGGCTGCTCACCGCGTTCCGCGACAGCATTCGCGCGCTGCGCGCGACCCGGCCGGCGGTCGTGCTGGGCATGGGCGGCTACGTCGCGTTTCCCGGCGGCATGATGGCGCGCCTGCTGCGCCGGCCGCTGGTGGTCCACGAGCAGAACTCGGTGGCCGGCCTGACCAACCGGCTGCTCGCGCGCGTCGCCGACCGGGTGCTCGAGGCGTTTCCGGGCACGTTGCCGGGCGCGCAGTGCACCGGCAACCCGCTGCGCACCGAGATGCTTCGCGACGATGCCCCCGAGGTGCGCTACGCGCAGCGTTCGGGCCCGCTGCGCCTGCTGGTCGTCGGCGGCAGCCTCGGCGCGCAGGCGCTCAACGACGCGGTGCCCGCCGCGCTCGCGCTGATGTCCGCGCAGGCGCGCCCGCAGGTCCTGCATCAGAGCGGGCGGGGCCGGCGCGAGGCGCTCGAGGCGCGCTATCGCGAGCTCGGCGTCGCCGCGTCGGTGGTCGAGTTCATCGACGACATGGCCGGCGCCTATCGGCAGGCCGACCTGCTGGTGTGCCGGTCCGGCGCGATGACGATCGCCGAGATCGCGGCGATCGGCGTCGCCAGCGTGCTGGTTCCGTTTCCGCACGCGGTCGACGATCACCAGACAGGCAACGCGCGCTTCCTGTCGGGGCACGGCGCCGCGGTGCTGATGCCCCAGTCCGGGCTCGCTCCGGAGCGGCTGGCCGCGGCACTGGGAGGCTTCGACCGGCCGGGGCTGGCGGCGATGGCCGCGCGCGCTCGCGCCCTGGCCCGGCCCGATGCCGCGCGACGGGTGGCCGACGTCTGCGAAGAGGCGGCACGAGTGTCATGAAGCACAAGGTCAAGCACATCCACTTCGTCGGGATCGGCGGCGCCGGGATGAGCGGCATTGCCGAGGTGCTGCTGAACCTCGGCTACCGCATCAGCGGGTCCGACGTCGCCGCAGGCCCGGCGACGCGACGGCTCGACGCGCTCGGCGCGACGGTCACGCTCGGGCACGATGCGGCCAACATCGACGGCGCCGACTGCGTCGTCACGTCCACCGCGGTGCGCAGCGACAACCCCGAAGTGATCGCAGCGCGCAACCGCCGCGTGCCGGTGGTGCCGCGCGCGATGATGCTGGCCGAGCTGATGAAGCTCAAGCACGGCGTCGCGATAGCCGGCACGCACGGGAAGACGACGACGACGAGCCTGGTCGCGTCGGTGCTCGCCGCCGGCGGCCTCGACCCGACCTTCGTGATCGGCGGCCGGCTGATCAGTGCCGGAGCGAATGCGCGCCTCGGCACCGGCGAGTACATCGTCGTGGAGGCCGACGAATCGGACGGCTCGTTCCTCAACCTGGCGCCGATGATCGCGGTGATCACCAACATCGACGCCGACCACATGGAGACCTACGGACACGACTTCGCGCGCCTGCGCCAGGCGTTCGTCGAGTTCACGCAGCGGCTGCCTTTCTACGGCGCCGCGGTGCTGTGCATCGACGACGCGCACGTCCGCGAGATCCTGCCCTTCGTCTCCAAGCCGGTGCTGACCTACGGGCTCGACGAGGGCGCGCAGTTCCGCGCGGTCGACGTCGCCGCCGACGGCGGGCAGATGCGCTTCACGCTGCTGCGCGAGGACGCGCCGCCCCTGCCGCTGGTGCTCAACGCGCCGGGGCTGCACAACGTGCGCAACGCCCTGGCCGCGATCGCGGTCGCCGACGAGCTCGGCGTCGCCGACGAGGCGATCGCCGCGGCGCTGGCCGAGTTCCACGGCGTTGGCCGGCGGTTCCAGCGCTACGGCGAGATCGCGGTGCGCGCCTCCAGCGGCGGCGGCCGTTTCACGCTGATCGACGACTACGGGCACCACCCCGCAGAGATGGAAGCGACGCTCGCGGCGGCCGGCGGCGCGTTCCCCGGCCGGCGGCTGGTGCTGGCCTTCCAGCCGCACCGCTACACCCGCACCCGCGACCTGTTCGAGGACTTCGTCCGGGTGCTGTCCACGCCCGACGTGCTGCTGCTCGCCGAGGTCTATCCGGCCGGCGAGTCGCCGATCGTCGCCGCCGACGGCCGCTCGCTGGCGCGCGCAGTACGCGTGGCCGGCAAGGTCGAGCCGGTGTTCGTCGAGGAGATTGCGGCGATGCCGGCCGCGATCCTCGATGCGGCGCGCGACGGCGACGTCGTGATCACGATGGGCGCGGGGTCGATCGGCGCCGTGCCGCAGCAGGTGAAGGAGGCAGCCGGTGACACCCGCTGGAGCAACTGAGATGTCGACCGTCGAAACCGACTTCCTGCGCGATCCCGCGGCCCTCGGCAAGGTGGCGGTGCTGTTCGGCGGCCGCTCGGCCGAGCGCGAAGTGTCGATGATGTCGGGCACCGGCGTGCTGGCAGCCCTGCGCAGCCGCGGCGTCGACGCGCATGCGTTCGACCCGGCCGAGCGCTCGCTCGACGACCTGCGCCGCGAGGGTTTCTCCCGCGCGTTCATCGCGCTGCACGGCCGCTACGGCGAGGACGGCACGGTGCAGGGCGCGCTCGAGTTGCTCGGCATTCCCTACACGGGCAGCGGCGTGATGGCTTCGGCGATCGGGATGGACAAGGTCTACACGAAGCGCATCTGGATGACGCACGGCCTGCCGACGCCGGCATTCGCGCTCGCGCACGGCGTGGCCGACGTCGCTGACGCGGCAGCCCGCTTCGGCCTGCCGATGGCGGTCAAGCCGTCGCGCGAGGGCTCGACGATCGGTTTCACGAAGATGGTGTCGGCCGACCAGGCCCAGGCGGCCTTCGAGATCGCGCGGCGCCACGACGACGACGTGCTGTGCGAGGAGTTCGTCGACGGGCGCGAGCTCACGATCGCAGTGATCGGCACGGGCAGCACCGCGCGCGCGCTGCCGGTCATCGAGATCGTCGCGCCGGCGGGCAACTACGACTACCAGAACAAGTACTTCCGCGACGACACGCGCTACGTCTGCCCGGCCGAACTGCCCGAGGCGCTCGCCGGCGAGATCGCCGAACTGTCGCTGCGCGCCTACCTCGCGATCGGCTGCGAGGGATGGGGCCGGGTCGACGTGATGCTGCGCCGCTGCGACGACCGGCCCTTCCTGCTCGAAGTGAACACCTCGCCGGGGATGACCGGCCACTCGCTGGTGCCGATGGCGGCCCGCGCGGTGGGCATGTCCTACGAGGAGCTGTGCCTGCGAATCCTCGCCTCGGCGAGCCTGAAGATCGGGGGGCGGCGTTGAACGTCTGGCACGACTCGCGCCTGATGAACGCGCTGGCCAACGCACTGCTCGGCGCGACGCTGCTGGCCGCGCTGGCCAGCGCAGCCTGGTGGCTGTCGCAGCGGCCGTACTTCACGCTGCGCGGGGTGGCGATCGAGGCGGCCGAAGGGCACCCGCTGCGCCACGTGTCGGCTCCCCTGTTGCGCGCCGCGGTCACCCGCCACGTGCGCGGCAACTTCTTCGCGGTCGATCTCGACGCGGTCCGCGCCACCTTCGAGACCGTTCCGTGGGTGCGTCGCGCCGGCGTGCGCCGCGTCTGGCCCGACGGCCTGGTGGTGGCGATCGAGGAGCACCGGCCGCTCGCGTTCTGGGGCGACGGCCGCCTGATCAACACCTTCGGCGAACTGTTCGCCGCGAACCTCGCAGAGGCCGAGGAGGACGGCGACCTGCCGCAGTTCTCGGGGCCCGAAGGCAGCGCGCTGCAGGTCGCGCGGCGTTACGCCGAACTGCGCGAGGCGGTGGCGCCCCTGGGCGTGCATCCCGACGCGGTCGCGCTGTCCCCGCGCTACGCCTGGACGATGCGGCTGGACGACGGCACCACGCTGCTGCTCGGGCGCGACCAGGGCATGCCGATCGAGCGCCGTGTCGCGCGCTGGGTCGGCGCGTATCCGGAGGTGATGGCGAGCCTGAAGCGGCGCGCCGAAGTGATCGACCTGCGCTACCCGAACGGATTCGCGATCCGTTCGCTCGCGCAGCTCGCCGAAGCGGACGGGCACGAGTCCGCGACGGCGCAACGAACGCATTGAAGCAGGACCACATGACCAGAGACGCCAAGGACCTGATCGTCGGACTCGACATCGGCACTTCGAAGATCGTGGCGATCGTTGCCGAGATGCGCGCCGACGGCCACTACGAGATCGTGGGTCTCGGCCAGCACGATTCGCGCGGGCTCAAGAAGGGCGTGGTGGTCAACATCGAGTCGACGGTCGCGTCGATCCAGCGCGCGCTCGAGGAAGCCGAGTTGATGGCCGACTGCAAGATCCGCACGGTCTACACGGGCATCGCCGGCAGCCACATCCGCAGCTTCAACTCCAGCGGCATGGTGGCGATCAAGGACAAGGAGGTCACCGAAGCCGACATGGCGCGGGTGATCGAGACCGCCAAGGCGGTGAACATCCCGACCGACCAGCAGATCGTCCACGTGCTGCCGCAGGAATTCATCATCGACGGCCAGGAGGACATCCGCGAGCCGATCGGCATGAGCGGCGTGCGCCTCGAGGTCAAGGTGCACATCGTGACCGGTGCGGTGTCGGCCGCGCAGAACATCGTCAAGTGCGTGCGCCGCTGCGGCCTGGAGGTCAACGACCTGATCCTCCAGCCGCTCGCCTCGAGCATGTCGATCCTGACCCAGGACGAGAAGGAACTCGGCGTCGCGCTGGTCGACATCGGCGGGGGCACCACCGACATCGCGATCTTCACCGGCGGCGCGATCCGGCACACGGCGGTGATCCCGATCGCCGGCGACCAGATCACCAACGACATCGCGATGGCGCTGCGCACGCCGACGCCGGAAGCCGACGAGATCAAGCTGCGCTTCGGCATCGCCAAGCAGGTGCTCGCCGATCCCAACGAGAAGATCGAGGTGCCGGGCCTGGGCGACCGGGCGCCGCGCACGCTGTCGCGCCAGGCGCTGGCCGCGGTGATCGAGCCGCGCATCGAGGAGCTGTTCTCGCTCGTGCACCAGGTGGTGCGCGAGTCGGGTTACGAGGAACTGCTGTCCTCGGGCGTCGTGCTCACGGGCGGCACCAGCCTGCTGCCCGGCATGGTCGAGCTGGCGGAGGACATCTTCCTCAAGCCGGTGCGCATCGGGATGCCCGCGTACACCGGCGGGCTCGCCGACGTGGTGCGCTCGCCGCGCTACTCGACCGCGGTCGGGCTGCTCGAGGAGGCGAGATTGCAGAGGCTGCGCGGCCGCAAGGTGGCAGAGCAGTCCGGATCGTTCAAGGAGACGCTGCGACGCATGAAGGAGTGGTTCCTTGGGAATTTCTGAACACCCCGTTTTCTTTCGGGAAGGGCGACTGGAGAGGCGAGGCCGGGCGGCCGCGCCAGCGGGGGCGTGTGCCGTCTTGCGGCTCAGCTTCTCCCGTCTGTCTTCCCACCATCCAGGAGGTCAGCACCATGAGCTTTGAAATGATCGAAACCGAAGTCGACGGCGCCGTCATCAAGGTGATCGGCGTCGGGGGCGCCGGCGGCAACGCGGTCAACCACATGATCAACCGCTGCGTGCAGGGCGTGGAGTTCATCGCGCTGAACACCGACAAGCAGGCGTTGCGGCGTTCGCTGGCCGAGCGCACGATCCAGCTCGGCGAGATCGGCCTCGGCGCGGGTGCCCGGCCCGAGGCCGGCCGTGCCGCCGCCGACGCGATGCGCGAGCACATTCGCGAGGCGCTCGAGGGCGCGAACATGGTGTTCCTGACCGCCGGCATGGGCAAGGGCACCGGCACCGGCGCGTCGCCGGTGGTCGCCGAGCTCGCCAAGGAGATGGGCATCCTGACGGTCGGCGTCGTGACCAAGCCGTTCGACTTCGAGGGCGCGAAGAAGCTGCAGATCGCCGAGCAGGGGATCGACCAGCTGGTCGAGCACGTCGATTCGCTGATCGTCGTGCTGAACCAGAAGCTGTTCGAGGTGATGGACGACGACGCCAGCCTCGAGGACGCGTTCAAGCGCGCCGACGACGTGCTGCACAACGCGGTCGCCGGCATCGCGGAGATCATCAACGTGCCGGGCCTGGTCAACGTCGACTTCGCCGACGTCAAGACCGTGATGGGCGAACAGGGCAAGGCGATGATGGGCATCGGCGAGGCGGCCGGCCTCGATCGCGCCCGGATCGCGGCCGAGCAGGCGGTGTCGTCGCCGCTGCTCGACGGCGTCGACCTGCAGGGTGCGCGCGGCGTGATCGTCAACATCACCGCGGGCCGCAGCCTGAAGCTGAAGGAGACCAACGACGTGATCAACACGATCAAGGCCTTCTGCGCCGACGACGCGACGATCATCCACGGCACCGTGTTCGACGAGAACATGGCCGACCGGCTGCGCGTCACCGTGGTGGCCACCGGCATCGGCCGCCGCGCGGCCAAGCCGGTGCTGGTGCCCCAGACGCAGCTGCGCACCGGCACGGACAACGCCGCCGCGCCGGTCAACTACGAGCAGTTCGAGCAGCCGACCGTCTGGCGCAGCCCGCGCGCGTCGGCGGCCGCGCAGGTGCAGGCGCTCGAGGAGAGCGGCGTCGAGCGCTTCGACATCCCGGCGTTCATGCGCAAGCAGGCGGACTGAAAGGCGCGGCCCGGCCCCGGGACGAACCGGGGCGGCCGTGCCGGCGGACCCTGCGCGAACAGGGTCGTGCGGCGCGGCCCGGGCACGGATCGCGCGCGGGCACTACAATGCTCGATTGCCCGCGGCGCCCCCCTTCCGCCGAGGCCCGCGGTGATCACCTACGGAGTATCCACGCATGACGATCAAGGTTGGCGACTCGCTTCCCGACGCGACGGTCCGCGAGTTCATCGAAGTCGAGGGCAACGGCTGCTCGGTCGGCCCCAATGCATTCCAGGTGGCCGATCTCGCCAGGGGCAAGCGCATCGTGATCTTCGGGCTGCCCGGCGCCTATACGCCAACCTGCTCGGCCAAGCACGTGCCCGGTTACCTCGCGCATCACGACGCGTTGAAGGCGGGGGGTGTCGACGAGATCTGGTGCGTGTCGGTCAACGATGCGTTCGTGATGGGCGCCTGGGGGCGCGACCAGAAAACCGGCGGCAAGGTGCGCATGATCGCCGACGGTGCGGGCGAGTTCACGAAGAAGCTCGGCCTCGAGGTCGACCTGAGCGCGGGCGGCATGGGGCTTCGGTCGCGCCGCTACTCGATGCTCGTCGACAACGGCGTCGTGAAGGCGCTGAACCTCGAGGCGCCCGGCAAGTTCGAGGTCTCCGACGCCGCGACGATGCTGCGCCAGGTGGCCGGCTGACCGCCGCCCGACTGACGCCGACGTCGGGGCCAAGCGCCGAGCCATGATGCGCCAGCGCACGATCGGAAAGCCGGTCAGCACCGCCGGCGTGGGCCTGCACTCCGGCGAACGGGTCGAGCTCACGCTGCGAGCGGCCGATTCCGACACGGGCATCGTGTTTCGCCGCGTCGACCTCGATCCGCCCGTCGAGATCCGCTGCGGCGCGGCGCGGGTCACCGACACCCGCATGGCGTCGACGCTGACGGCCGCGGACGAAGGACCGGGCAGCCAGGTGCGCGTCGCGACTGTCGAGCACCTGATGTCGGCGCTCGCCGGGCTCGGCATCGACAACCTCTACGTCGACGTGACCGCGCCCGAGATCCCGATCCTCGACGGGTCGGCGGGCTCGTTCGTGTTCCTGGTGCAGTCGGCCGGCATCGTCGAGCAGCGGGCGGCCAAGCGCTTCATCCGGGTGAAGCGGGCGGTCGAGGTGCGCGAGGGCGACAAGTGGGCGCGGCTCGATCCGCACTTCGGCTTCAAGCTTCGCTTTTCGATCGAGTTCTCGCATCCGGCGATCGACGCCACCGGGCAGGCGGTCGAGGTCGACTTCGCGACGATGTCGTACGTCAAGGAGGTGGCGCGCGCCCGCACCTTCGGGTTCATGCAGGACGTCGAGGCGCTGCGCGCGCACGGCCTCGCGAAGGGCGGAAGCTTCGGCAACGCCATCGTGATGGACGAGTATCGCGTGCTCAACGCCGAAGGACTGCGTTTCGACGACGAGTTCGTCAAGCACAAGATCCTCGACGCCATCGGCGACCTGTACCTGGTCGGCCACCCGCTGCTCGCCGCCTACAGCGCCCACAAGTCGGGGCATGCGCTGAACAACCGGCTGCTGCGCGAGTTGCTGGCCGACCAGCAGGCCTGGGAACTCGTCAGCTTCACCGAGCGTCGCGAGGCGCCGAAGCTGTTCGCGCTCGACTGGAGCCATGCCTGACCACGAGGCCCGGCGACGCAGATGATCCTGGTGCGGGTCTTCGTCTTCGTCGTGCTCGCCGCGATCGTCTGGTGCGCCTTCGGTTTCCTCTTCACGCGTGACCGCAAGTACCTGCACCTGGCGGTCCGCGTGCTCGCGATCGGCATCGGTGGCGCGCTGGTGTTCTTCGCCGTGATGTTCGTGCAGCGTCTCTGAACCGGCCGGCCGGTGCCCCGGCGCGCCGGGGCGCAGCGCCGCGCGTCGGTCGGGCGGCGCCATCCGTCGCGCCTGGCTGCGGTGACTCAGCGCGATTCGCGCTGACGCCTTACCAGGTTTGCGAGCGCTTGCTTGAGCGCCGAGCCTTCGACTTCGGTCATCAGCTTCGCGAGGTCGCCGAGCGCGCGGCTCGGCACCGCCGCGCGGGGCTCCGCGCCCGTGCGTGCCGGTCCGCCGGAGCGTCGTTGCGGCACGATCCTGATTCGACTAACCTGCCCGCAATCCTGGCGTACGACCGTCAGCAAGGTAGGCGCCATCTGGCGCAGGCGGCCGGCCCAGGCGGCACTCGGAGTCATGACGGTCAACGTCTGCTCGTCGAGCGAGACGACCGTCATCGGGACACGCGGACATGCCGCGGCAAGCCGGGCCTGCAGCGCCACGAGGCGATCGACGCGGGCGGCCAGGGCGCGGAAACCGGACTCGGTGTCGAGCCAGCTGGTGACGGAACGTGCGGTGGTGGCGGACTTCATCGGTGCGATGCCGGGCCGGTTGGGCGCCGTCTCGCGGCAACGGTAGCACGGCGGAGACATCGAATGCAGATCATTCTGGTGCATCCGGGACTCAGGCAGGCCCGCACCATCCACATCGGCCGGCGCACGCTGGCCGGCGCCGCGCTGGCGCTGCTGTTGCTGCTCGCATCGGCCTCGGGCCTGCTGTCGTACGTGACGCTGCGTCACGCGCTGGGCGGCCAGTTTCCGTTCCTCGAACAGTGGTTGCCGCGACTCGAGGCCGCGCGTCCGCTGGCCACGCGCGACGAATTCCTGCGCCAGAACATCGACGCGCTGGCCGTCCGGTTGGGCGAGATGCAGGCGCGGCTTGCGCGCCTGGACGCGCTGGGCGAGCGGGTCGCGACGATGGCCGGCCTCAGGCTGGTCGATCTCGGCGTGCTCCCCGCCCGCGGCGGGCGCGGCGGCCCGGTTCCCGCCGACGGCGGTCGTCCGCTGACCCTGGACGAGCTCAGCCGGGCGGTGGATCGCACGGCCGACGAGTTCGCGCAGCAGAACGGCGAGCTGAGCCTGCTGGAATCCGAGTTGCTCTACCGCGAGGTATCGGCCCGGCTGGTGCCGAGCGCGACGCCGCTGGCCGACGCGCTGGTGGGCTCGCGGTTCGGCGCGCGCATCGATCCGTTCACTGGCCGGCGCGTCGCGCACGAGGGGCTGGACTTCGCCGCGTCGGTCGGCGCGCCGATCCTCGCCGCTGCAGCGGGCGTTGTCGTGGTGGCCGGCAGGCATCCCGGCTACGGCAACCAGATCGACATCGACCACGGCAACGGCCTCGTGACCCGCTACGGACACGCATCGAAGCTGGATGTCGTCGAAGGCGAGATCGTCAAGCAGGGGCAGAAGATCGCCGAGGTCGGCTCGACCGGCCGCTCGACCGGCCCGCACCTGCACTTCGAGGTTCGCGTCGACGGCGTCCCGCGCGACCCGTTGCCGTACCTGCGCGCCGGCATGCGCGCCGGGCCGCGCGCCTCCGGTACCCCGCCGCTGGCCCGGGCGCGCTGATCGCGGGCGCGCGGCGCGCGGCGCTCGGCGCTCGGCGTCGCGCCCCCGGCTGGCCGGGGGCTGCGTGCTAGACTCGCACGGTTTCCCTCCAGGCCGACCCCGCCGTGGCGCGGCCGGCCCGCCACCGAATGATCCAGAACTTCCTCACACGGATCTTCGGCAGCCGCAACGAGCGGCTGCTGAAGGGCTACCGCCAGTCGGTCGAGCAGATCAACGCGCTCGAGCCGCGGATCATGCAGCTCACCGACGAGCAGCTCGCCGGCAAAACGGCCGAGTTCCGCCAGCGCGCGGCCGGCGGCGAGGCGATCGACGCGCTGCTGCCCGAGGCCTTCGCGGTGTGCCGCGAGGCGGCCCGCCGCGTGCTCGGCATGCGCCACTTCGACGTGCAGCTGATCGGCGGCATGGTGCTGCACGCCGGCAAGATCGCCGAGATGCGCACCGGCGAGGGCAAGACGCTGACCGCGACCCTGGCGGTGTACCTGAACGCGCTCGCTGGCAAGGGCGTGCACGTCGTCACCGTCAACGACTACCTGGCCAGCCGCGACGCCGAGTGGATGGGCAAGGTCTACCGCTTCCTGGGCATGTCGGTCGGCACGATCCTGTCGCAACAGCCGACCGCCGACAAGAAGGTCGCGTACGCGGCCGACATCACCTACGGCACCAACAACGAGTTCGGGTTCGACTACCTGCGCGACAACATGGAGTACGCGGTCGGCGACCGGCGCCAGCGCGGACTGCACTATGCGATCGTCGACGAGGTCGACTCGATCCTGATCGACGAGGCGCGCACGCCGCTGATCATCTCGGGCCAGGCCGAGGACCACACCGAGACCTACCAGCGCCTGAACGCGGTGCCGCGCTTGCTCGACGAGATGGCTGCCGAGCCGAAGTCCGGCGAGGAAGAGCCGCCCGGCGACTACTGGGTCGACCGCAAGGCGCACCAGGTCTACCTGTCGGAGGCCGGGCACGAGAAAGCCGAGCAGGTCCTCGGGCAGATGGGTCTGCTCCCCGACGGCGCGAGCCTCTACGACGCGGGCAACATCGGGCTGATGCACCACCTGATGGCCGCGCTGCGCGCGCACACGCTGTTCCATCGCGACCAGCACTACGTGGTGCAGAACGGCGAGGTCGTCATCGTCGACGAGTTCACCGGGCGCCTGATGCCGGGCCGGCGCTGGTCCGACGGGTTGCACCAGGCCGTCGAGGCCAAGGAAGGGGTGGCCATCCAGGCCGAGAACCAGACCCTCGCATCGATCACGTTCCAGAACTACTTCCGCATGTACGGCAAGCTCGCCGGCATGACCGGCACCGCCGACACCGAGGCCTACGAGTTCCAGGAGATCTACGGGCTCGAGACGGTGGTGATCCCGACGCACCGCCCGATGATCCGCGACGATCGCCAGGACCAGGTCTTCCGCACGGCCCGCGAGAAGTACGACGCGATCCTGGCCGACATCCGCGACTGCTACCAGCGCGGCCAGCCGGTGCTGGTCGGCACCACCTCGATCGAGAATTCCGAGCTGCTGTCGACGCAGCTCACGAAGGACAAGCTGCCGCACCAGGTGCTCAACGCGAAGCAGCACGCGCGCGAGGCCGAGATCGTCGCGCAGGCCGGGCGCCCGACGATGATCACGATCGCGACCAACATGGCGGGCCGCGGCACCGACATCGTGCTGGGTGGCAACGTCGAGAAGCAGGTCGAGTTCCTGCACGCCGACGCGTCGCTTCCCGATGCCGAGCGCGACGCGCGCATCGCGAAGCTGCGCGACGAGTGGCAGTCGCTGCACGACCAGGTGATCGCCGCCGGCGGCCTGCACATCGTCGGCACCGAGCGCCACGAGTCGCGCCGCATCGACAACCAGTTGCGCGGACGCTCCGGTCGCCAGGGCGACCCCGGCTCGTCGCGCTTCTTCCTGTCGATGGAAGACCCGCTGCTGAAGATCTTCGCCGGCGACCGGCTCAAGGCGATCATGGATCGCCTGAAGCTGCCCGACGGCGAGGCGATCGAGGCGGGCATGGTGACGCGCTCGATCGAATCCGCGCAACGCAAGGTCGAGGCGCGCAACTTCGACATCCGCAAGCAGCTGCTCGAATACGACGACGTCGCCAACGACCAGCGCAAGATCGTCTACTCCGACCGCAATGCGCTGCTCGAGTCCGCCGAGTTCGCCGAGCGGGTGCGCGACCTGCGCCACCGCGTCTTCACCGACCTGTTCCGGCAGTTCGTGCCGGCCGAGTCGGTCGAGGAGCAGTGGGACGTCGCCGGATTGCAGAAGGTGCTCGAGACCGACTGGCAGCTCGAGGTGCCGCTCGCTGCCATGATGAACGGCGAGGCCGAGGTGGCCGACGACGACCTGCTCGAGGCGATCCTGAAGGCCGCCGACGCGATGTACCAGTCGAAGGTCGACCAGGTCGGCGCCGAGGTCTTCGCCGGCTTCGAGCGCTCGATCATGCTGCAGACGATCGACCAGCACTGGCGCGAGCACCTGTCTTCGCTCGACTACCTGCGCCAGGGCATCCACCTGCGCGGCTACGCGCAGAAGAACCCGAAGCAGGAATACAAGCGGGAGGCCTTCGAGCTGTTCAGCCTCATGCAGGAGCGCGTCCGCAACGACGTCACCCGCATCCTGATGACGGTGCGGATCCAGTCGGCCGACGAGGTCGAGCAGGCCGAGGAGGCGGTGCAGCCGCACTACTCGAACGTCAACTACACGCACGCCGACTTCGACCAGGCGGCGGCTGCCGCCGAGAACGCCGACCCGGAGGCGATCGCGCTCGCCGTCCAGCACAGCCCGCAGGCCGACGAGGGCGGCCCGCAGCCGATCCGCCGGTTCGGCCAGAAGATCGGCCGCAACGATCCCTGTCCCTGCGGCTCGGGCAAGAAATACAAGCAATGCCACGGCCGGCTCGCCTGAGCCGGTCGGCACGGAGGCACCGATGCCCGTGAATCTCCACGTTCCGGCGCGCGATTCGCTGCGCCCGGTGCCCGGCGTCGCCATCGGTACGACGATGGCCGGCATCCGAAAGGCGAATCGCCGCGACATGCTGGTCCTGCGGCTGCCGGCCGGCGCCACCGCGGCCGGCGTGTTCACCACCAACCGCTTCTGCGCGGCGCCAGTGCGGGTCTGTCGCGAGCACCTGGCCCGGAGCGCGGGCGCGATCCGTGCGCTGGTCGTGAACACGGGCTGCGCCAATGCCGGCACCGGTGCCACCGGCCTCGAGAACGCGCGCCGCAGCTGCGACGAGCTCGCGCGGCGGGTCGGCTGCGCGCCCGAGCAGGTGCTGCCGTTCTCCACCGGCGTGATCCTCGAGCACCTGCCGATGGATCGGCTGCTGGCGGGCATCGGCGCAGCCGTCTCGGGCCTGGGGGCCAGCGACTGGCTCGACGCAGCCGAGGCGATCATGACCACCGACACGCTGCCCAAGGGCGCCTCGCGCGAGGTCGAGGTCGGCGGACGGCGTCTGGTCGTTACCGGCATCGCCAAGGGCTCCGGGATGATCCGGCCGAACATGGCCACGATGCTCGGCTACATCGCCACCGATGCGGCATTGCCGCAGCCGCTGCTCGAGCGCTGGGTGCGCGAGGTGGCCGACGTCAGCTTCAACCGGGTCACCGTCGACGGCGACACGTCGACCAACGACTCGCTGGTGCTGCTGGCCAGCGGCGCGAGCGGGGTCGCGATCGCCGACGAAGCGGCGCCCGGCGCGGCGGCGCTGAAGGCGGCGATCACCGAAGTCGCGCAGCAGCTGGCGCAGGCGCTGGCGCGAGACGGCGAGGGCGCGACCAAGTTCATCACCATCGAGGTCGAGCGCGCCGCCTCCGGCGCCGAAGCCGCGGCGGTGGCCTATGCGATCGCGCATTCGCCGCTCGTGAAGACCGCGTTCTTCGCCTCCGATCCCAACCTCGGGCGGATCCTCGCTGCGGTCGGTTACGCCGGGATCGCCGACCTGGACGTGGATCGCGTCGACCTGTATCTCGACGACGTGCACGTGGCCACGCGCGGCGGGCGGCACCCGGCCTATCGCGAGGAAGATGGCCAGCGCGTGATGAAGCAGGCCGAGATCCGCATCCGCGTGGTGCTCGGCCGCGGCGAGGCGAGCACGACCGTCTGGACCTGCGACCTGTCGCACGACTACGTTTCGATCAACGCCGACTACCGTTCCTGAGCGCCCGAGCGCCTTGCGCGTGCCCATGCCCGACCCGACGAAGCTCGAACACCTGGCCGATCGCGCCGAAGCGCTGATCAGGCGCCTCGAATCGCTGCTGCCGGCGCCCCCCGCCCCGGACTGGAGCGCCGCGCACGCGTTTCGCTGGCGGCGTCGCTCGACGGCGCTCGGCGTGCAGGCGGTGCTGCAGCCGGTGCGGCACGTCTCTCCGATCCGGCTCTCCGACCTCGAGCACATCGACGACCAGAAGCAGGCGATCGAGCAGAACACGCGGCAGTTCGTCGCCGGCCTGCCCGCCAACAACGTGCTGCTCACCGGGTCGCGCGGAACGGGCAAGTCCTCGCTGATCAAGGCCTGCCTGAACGCTTACGCGGCCCGCGGCCTGCGGCTGATCGAGGTCGACAAGGACGATCTCGTCGACCTGCCCGACATCGTCGAGCTGGTGGCGGGCCGCCCCGAGCGATTCATCGTCTTCTGCGACGACCTGTCGTTCGAGGAGGGCGAGCCGGGGTACAAGGCGTTGAAGGTCGCGCTCGACGGCTCGGTGGCCGCGCAGTCGGACAACCTGCTCATCTACGCCACGTCGAACCGCCGGCACCTGATGCCCGAGTACATGCGCGAGAACCTCGACGCGAAGCACCAGGAAGACGGCGAGATCCATCCGGGCGAGACCGTCGAGGAGAAGATCTCGCTGTCCGAGCGCTTCGGGCTGTGGGTGTCGTTCTATCCGTTCCGCCAGGACGACTATCTGGCGATCGTCTCGCACTGGCTGTCCAGTTTCGGCTGCGGCGAGCGCGAGATCGACGCGGCGCGTGCCGACGCGCTTCGGTTCGCGCTCGAGCGCGGCTCGCGCTCGGGGCGGGTCGCCTGGCAGTTCGCGAAGGACTGGGCGGGCCGCCGGGCGCGCAAGTCCGCGCCGGCTGCCCGGCCTGCCGCGACGGCGGCGCCGAAGTCGCCGCGCGGCCGCAGGCGCGGCTGAGCCCGCGCGCGGCCATGAGCGTCGCGAGCGCCTCCGATGCCGGCGCTACGCGTGCCGACCCCGCCGATCTCGTCGACGTCGCGGTCGGCGTCCTGATTCGTCCCGACGGCGCGGTCCTGTTCGGGCAGCGCCCGGCCGGCAAGCCCTACGCCGGATGGTGGGAGTTTCCGGGCGGCAAGCTCGAGACCGGAGAGAGCGTCGAGCAGGCGCTCGCGCGCGAGCTCCACGAGGAGCTGGGCATCGACGTGCACGAGTCGCGGCCCTGGGTCGTTCGGGAGTATCGGTACCCGCACGCGCACGTCAGGCTCCATTTCCAGCGGATCGTCGCATGGACTGGCGAGCCGCATGGCCGCGAGGGGCAGACGCTCGCATGGCGACGGCCTTCGGCGATCGACGTCGCGCCGCTGCTGCCGGCGGCGATCCCGGTCATCGGCTGGCTGCGCCTGCCGGACCGGATCGGCATCAGTTGCGCGCTCGAGATGGGCGACGATCGGTTCGTCGCGCAACTCGGGAAGGCGCTTGCGGCGGGGCTGAGGGTGGTACAGCTGCGCGAGCCGTCGATGGACGCGGCGCGCTTCGACGCACTGTTCCGGCGCGCGCAGGAACGGTGCGCGCACTTCGGGGCGCGGCTCGTCGTCAACAGCGGACATCCGGCGTCGTACTGGGCTGCCTGCGACGGTGTGCATCTCAGAAGCAGTGATTTGCGCTCGATCGTATCGAGGCCGAGACTTCGGATCGTCGGCGCGTCGTGTCACGATGCAGCAGAACTCGAACGAGCCGGCGACCTGGGCGTCGATTTCGCCCTGCTCGGGCCGGTCAGGGACACGCGCTCGCATCCGGGCGCCGCGGTGCTCGGATGGGCAGGTTTCGAGCGCCTCGCGAGGATGTCGCGCGTGCCGGTCTTCGCCCTCGGCGGGCTCGAAGAACGCGACGCGACGAGCGCGTCACGCGCCGGCGCCCACGGGTTGGCGATGATGCGCGCGGCCTGGCGATGATTCGCCCGGCCGGTCAGCGTCGCGGGGTCGAGCCGTCGCTCGGTGCGTCGCCCGATTCGCCCCAGTCGTCCGCGCCATCGCTGCGCGACTCCCCTGCGATGCGGTAGCGCTCGGCGGCCCAGGCCCCGAGATCGACCGTCTTGCAGCGCTCGGAACAGAACGGTCGCCAGCGGTTCGACGCGTCGAACGGCGCCTTGCGCCCGCAGGTGGGGCAATCGACCGAGACGATCCGTGGCGTCATCGGCACCGCGACCTGCTCAAAGGTTGCAGAGGGCGAGCTCGAAGTCGACGCTGCCCTCGAACGGCCGCGGACGCAGGTCGCCGTCCTGGCTGGTGAAGCGGATCCACAACAGGTACTTGTTGGCGCTGATCTCGGGAATCGCGCCCGTGGCGGGATCGAGCCGGACCTGCACCATCTGGTAGCTCTTGCCGCCCAGCGGCTGCTGGTAGCTGCCCTGCTGGGCCGTGAGCGCCGAGCGCTGCGCGCTCTCGCGCAGCAGCTTGAGCACGATCGCGAGGCTGTCGTACAGCGGCCTGAACGGCGCGGCCCACGCGGCGATGTCGCGCTGTCGCGCCTCGTGGTGGCGGTGCTGCCACGCGTAGTACGACGGGAGGTCGAACTCGCAGGCGCCGCCGGCGATGATCGTGCGGCTGCGAATGCTCATCAGCCACTCGTTGTCGCGCAGGTGCTGGCCGCTCTTGCCGGTGATGGAGCCGAGCTCGCGCGCGGCGTCGTCGATCTCCTCGAGGATCCGCTCGAGCGCTTCGACCGAGACTTCCGGGTTGTTCCGGAACGCCATCAGGGCCTGCCGTTGCCGCTCGAGCTCCTGCAGCAGGTCGGACTTCAGGTCGGCGCGGGCCGCGACGTCGAGGATCTCGAAGAGCGTGACCAGCGCGACGTGGTGATCGAGGGCGTGTTCCTGCGCCGCGAAGAACTCGAGGCGTTCGAACAGGTCTTCGAGCCGCAACAGGGTCCGGATGCGTTCGTTCAGCGGGTACTCGTACAGGATCAAGGTACCGTCCTGGGCCACAGTCGGGATTCGCCGCGGACTCGCCGCGGCCGCGAGACCGCACGCGCGCCGCGTTCCGTGCGCGAAGACGCACGAATTCTGGCGCAAAGACATTCGCTTGACAAACCCGGCGCCGCTCGCAACGCCGCTCGCATCAGGCGCCTCGCAGATAGCGACGATGCAGTGCTTCGACCTGTGCGTCCAGCGCGGCAGGCGCGCCGCCGTTGTCGATCACGTCGTCGGCAGCGGCCAGTCGCTGCTCGCGGCTCGCCTGCGCCGCGAGGATCGTCTGCACGCGTTCGCGGCTCAGTCCGCTGCGACGCATGACCCGCTCGACCTGGACCTCGACCGGGCAGTCGACGACGAGAATCCGGTCGACGCCGCCGGCGCGATCCCCCGACTCGACCAGCAGCGGCACGACCAGTATGGCATAGGGGCCTTCGGCCGCGTCGAGCCGGCGTCGTGACTCGGCGCGGATCATCGGGTGCAGGATCGCTTCGAGCTTGCGTCGCGCTGCCGGGTCCTCGAAGGCGCGCTCGCGCATGGCGTCGCGATCGAGCGCGCCGTCGGCCCGGATCACGCGTTCGCCGAACCCGGCGCGGATCGCCGCGATCGCCGCGCCGCCCGGCCCGGTGAGCTCGTGCGCGATCGCATCGGTGTCGACGATCGCCGCGCCGCGCGCGGCGAACAGGTCTGCGACGGTGCTCTTGCCGCTTCCGATGCCGCCGGTCAGGCCGATCAGCAGGCGCCGCTCGCATGCCGAGGATGCCGAAACGCCCGGCGACGAATCGGTGGAGGAGGTGGGCCCCGAGTTCATCGGGCGAGTCTAACAGCGCGCCCGCGCAGGCCCCGCGGGCGTGTCAGCCGATGCCGAACAGCCGGCCCAGCGGCTCGCGGAAATACAGCGCCAGCAGTCCGGCGCCGGCGAGGTACGGACCGAACGGGATCGGCACCTCGCGGCCGTGGCGGGCCACGACGATCAGCACGATGCCGACTGCGGCGCCGACCACGGAAGCGAGCAGGATCACGGCCGGCAGCGCGGTCCAGCCGAACCAGGCGCCCAGCGCCGCGAGCAGCTTGAAGTCGCCGTAGCCCATGCCTTCCTTGCCGGTCGCCAGCTTGAACAGCCAGTAGATCGTCCACAGGCTCAGGTAGCCGGCCATCGCGCCGATCACGGCGGCGGGCAGCGGCGCGAAGACGCCCCACAGGTTCCAGAGCAGGCCCAGCCAGAGCAGCGGCAGCGTCATGCTGTCCGGCAGCAGGTGCGTGTCGAAGTCGATGAACGTCAGCGCGATCAGGAACGCGGTGAGCACCACCGCGCCCACGCCGGCAGCGGTCGCGCCGAAGCGCCAGATCGCGACCGCGCTGAGCACCGCGGTGGCGAGCTCGACGATCGGGTAGCGCGCCGGGATCGCCACGCCGCACGCGGTGCACCTGCCCCGCTGCAGCAGCCAGCTCACCAGCGGAATGTTTTCCAGCGCGCCGATCCGGTGCCCGCAGGCCGGGCAGTGCGAATGCGGGACGACCAGGTTGTATCGCTCGGAGGGGGGCGGGTCTTCGCCGCGCAGTTCGGCGGCCTCCGCGGCCCAGGTGCGCTCGAGCATCTTCGGCACGCGGTGAATCACCACGTTCAGGAAGCTGCCGAGCAGCAGCCCGAAGACGGCAGCCGCGGTGACGGCCAGCGGTGCAGAGTGTTGCAGGGTTTCGATCATCGCGCGAGCTTAGCGTAGGCCATGGGGAGGTGCCGAGCCCCGGGGGCTGGTTGTCGGACGGTGCGCTCCACGCACGGGATCGCGGCTCGGCGCAGTACTGGGCGTGCCCACGCCGGTGAACGACGCGGTCGTGAAGCCGATCAGGGTGCGCGAGAGCCTGCCCGGAACCTGAAGCGGGGGCCCGGGGCCGGTCGCCCCGGGGCCCCCGCGTCGTCTACACCACCTGGCCGAGCTTGAAGATCGGCAGGTACATCGCGACCACCAGGCCGCCGATCAGCGTGCCGAGCACGACCATGATCATCGGCTCGAGCAGGCTCGACAGGCCGTCGACGGCCTCGTCGACTTCGCGCTCGAAGATGTCGGCCGCCTTGGACAGCATCGAGTCGAGCGAGCCCGATTCCTCGCCGATCGCCGACATCTGCAGCACCATGTTCGGGAACACCTGCGCGTTCTGCATCGACACCGTCAGGCTCGTGCCGGTCGACACCTCCTGCTGGATGCGCTTGGTCGCCATCAGGTAGACGTGGTTGCCCGAGGCGCCGCCGACCGAATCGAGCGCCTCGACCAGCGGCACGCCGGCCGCGAACATCGTCGACAGCGTCCGCAGCCATCGGGCGATGGTCGCCTTCTCGACGACGGGGCCGAAGACGGGCAGCTTGAGCAGCAGCCGGTCCATCGCCATCTGGACCTTCGGCGATCGCCGCCAGGCCTGGAGCAGGAAATACAGGCCGCCCCCGATCGCGCCGAAGATCAGGTACCAGTACCGGACGAAGAAGTCCGACATCGCGATCACGATCAGCGTCGGCGCCGGCAGGTCGGCGCCGAAGTTCGAGAACACCTCCTTGAACGCCGGCACCACGAACAGCATGATCACGGCGACGACGATGAACGCGACGATCAGCACCGCGACCGGGTAGAACAGCGCCGACTTGATCTTGCCCTTGATGGCGACCATCTTCTCCTTGTACGTCGCCAGCCGGTCGAGCAGGTCGTCCAGGATACCGGCCTGCTCTCCCGCGCCCACCAGGTTGCAGAACAGCGAGTCGAAGTACAGCGGATACTTCCGGAACGCCTGCGACAGCGACGTGCCGGTCTCGACGTCGGCACGGATGTCGGTGAACAGCTTGGATACCGACGCGTTGTTGGTTCCGCGCGCGACGATGTCGAACGACTGCAGCAGCGGGACGCCGGCCTTCATCATCGTCGCGAGCTGGCGCGTGAACAGCGTGATGTCCTTCTCGCCGATCCGACGGCCCCTCTTGGGGCGCCGCTTGGTGGTCTTGGTGACCGAGATGCCCTGGCGGCGCAGCGTGGTCTGGACGATGGCCGGCCCGCTCGCCCGCATCTCGCCGCGAATCACCTTGCCTGCGCGGTCGCGCCCCTCCCAGGCGAAGGTATGTTCCTTGGGTGCCGCGGCGCGAGGTGCGCCCAGGGCCCGGGTGGTAGCGGTCGTAGCCATCAGTGTCTGCCTCTCGATGTCGCTCGATGACCCGGCCCGGCGCCGGTCATTCGTTGGTGACGCCCAGCACCTCTTCGATGCTGGTCAAGCCCTGCATCACCTTCATCAGGCCGGAGCGGCGCAGGTCGCGCACGCCCTCGATCTGCGCCTGCCTGGCGATCTGCAACGCGTTTCCGCCGGCCAGGATGATTTTCTGCGTCTCTTCGGAAATCGGCATGACCTGATAGATACCGACCCGGCCCTTGTAGCCCGAGCCGCCGCAACGCTCGCAGCCGGCGGCGCGGTGCGGCACCCAGGAGCCGTCCAGGTCCGACTCGACGAACCCGATCTTCAGCAGCGCGGCCTCGTCGATCTCGTGCGGCTGCTTGCAACTGCACAGCCGCCGGGCGAGCCGCTGCGCGGTGATCAGGATCACCGACGAGGCGATGTTGAACCCCGCCACGCCCATGTTCGCCAGCCTCGTCAGCGTGGTCGGCGCGTCGTTCGTATGAAGCGTCGACAGCACCATGTGGCCGGTCTGCGCAGCCTTGATCGCGATGTCGGCGGTCTCCAGGTCGCGGATCTCGCCGACCATGATCACGTCCGGGTCCTGCCGCAGGAACGACTTCAGCGCGGCCGAGAAGGTCAGGCCGGCCTTGTCGTTGACGTTGACCTGGTTGACGCCCGGCAGGTTGATCTCGGCGGGGTCCTCGGCGGTCGAGATGTTGACGCCGGGCTCGTTCAGGATGTTCAGGCAGGTGTACAGCGACACCGTCTTGCCCGATCCCGTCGGGCCGGTGACCAGGATCATTCCGTAGGGCCGGCGGATCGCGTCGAGCAGCAACTGCTTCTGGTCGGGCTCGTAGCCCAGCGCGTCGATGCCGAGCCTCGCCGACGACGGATCGAGGATCCGCATCACGATCTTCTCGCCGAACAGCGTCGGCAGCGTCGAGACGCGGAAGTCGATGGCGCGCTGGCTCGACAGCACGATCTTCATCCGGCCGTCCTGCGGCACCCGCTTCTCGGAGATGTCGAGCCGTGAGATGACCTTGATCCGCGACGCGAGCTTCTCCTTGATCGCCAGGGGCGGCTGCGCGACCTCCCGCAGTTCGCCGTCGACGCGGAGGCGGATCCTGTAGAACTTCTCGTACGGCTCGAAGTGCACGTCCGAAGCGCCGATCTGGATGGCGTCGATGAGGATCTTCTGCAGGAACCGGACCACCGGCGCGTCGTCGACTTCGCTGGTGTCGGGCTGGGAGGAGGGCTCGTCGGTCGTGACGTCGAGGTCGAAGGAGTCGTCGACCAGGTCGCTCAGCTTGTCGGCCGCGGTTTGCCCCAGTTTCTCGACCAGGCGGGTCAGCTTGTCGTGCTCGACGACGATCGCGTCGACGTTCGCCTGCGCCGAGAAGCGGATCCGGTCGAGCAGCTTCAGGTCGGTCGGGTCCGACACCGCCAGCGACAGTCGTCCGCCGCGCTTGCCCAGCGCCACCACGCGCACCTCGGTCGCGAGCTTTCGGTCGAGCGCGTCGAGCGGGAGGGTCGTGACGTCGATCGCCGACAGGTCGAGCAGCGGATGGCCGAAGACCTCCGCGGCGAACTTGGCGAGCTGGCGCGCCTGCATGTGGCCGCCGCCGATGAGCTCGTCGATGAACGCGATCCCGCCGGCGTCGGCCTTGCGCTGGATGGTCGTCGCCAGGTCGAGACGTAGCATCTGGTGCTGGACCAGCGCGCGGCCGAGCCCTGCCAAGGATGTCGATTCGCCCGTTCGGGGCGCTACGGTTGCCACTGCCATCGAGCCTGCCTGGTGCCTGGTTTCTTCTGGGTCTTTCGGGGTTTGCGGGACGTCTTCCGCGCAATGATGCCCCCCTCGAACGTGCGCGGGCGACGGCCGGATCGGGGGCACAGGACGAGCGGCGGCACTGCCGCCGACGAACGGCGGCGACCATGGCGCGACGACGAGACGATTCGCCCCTAGAAGGCGCGTTCGTCGTCTTCGGCGGCGTGCGGGGAGAGCTCGAAAGGCCGTCGGCGAAGTCGCACGCTGCGGATCAGCCGGTCCTCGATCTGCTGGATCTCGACCACCAGCGGGCCGTAGCGGACGCTGGTGGCGGCTTCCGGAAGCTCGCGCAGGGTCTCCAGCAGCAGGCCGTTCAGGGTGCGCGGGCCGTCGAGCGGGAAGTGGGTGCCCAGACGGCGGTTGAGCTCGCGCAGCGGCGCGGCTCCGTCGACGGTGACCTCGTCGTCGACCCACTGCAGGGCGGCGTCCCCGCCCGGCGCCGTGGTGGTGAACTCGCCGATGATCTCCTCGATGATGTCCTCGAGGGTCACCAGCCCGAGCACCTCGCCGTACTCGTCGATCACCAGCCCGATCCGCTGCCGGTTCTCCTGGAAGAACTGCAGCTGGCGGAACACCGGCGTGCCGCTGGGAACGAAGTAGGGCTCGGTGAGCACGGCGCGCAGCTCGTCGGCGTCGAAGGACTCGTGCTGAAGCAGGCCGAGCGCGCGGCGCACGTGCAGCATGCCGACGACGCGATTGATCTCGCCTTCGAACACCGGCAGCTTGTTGTGGAAGCAGGTCGCCAGCTGCTCGCGGATGCTGCGCGGATCGGTCGCGAGGTCGAGTGCCTCGATCCGGTGGCGCGGCACCATCACGTCGTCGACGGCGATCTGTTCGAGGTCGAGCAGGTTCAACAGGATCGAGCGGTGCTTGGCGGGCATGAATCCGCCGCTCTCGAGCACGATCGTGCGCAGCTCTTCCAGCGAGACGCTCGGCGCCTGCTGGGCTTCGGCGCTGACGCCGGCCAGGCGCAGCAGTCGCCCGACCAGGAGGTTCACCGCCCAGACCGCCGGCGCCAGCACGCGCGTCAGCAGGTTCAGCGGATAGCTCGCGGGCAGCGCGATGCGCTCCGGGAACGTGGCTCCGATCACCTTCGGCGTGATTTCGCAGAACACGATCAGCAGCACCGCGACCAGCGTCGTCGCGATCAGGATCACGCGGTCGTCGTCGCCGAAATAGCGGATCGCCATCGCGGTCACGATCGCGGTGAGCGCTGTGTTGGCGAGGTTGTTGCCGAGCAGGATCGTGCCGAGCAGCCGCTCGGTCTGCCCGAGCAGCCTCGACGCGAGCTGCGCGCTGCGGCGCCCCTCACGGACCAGGTGTCCGAGCCGGTAGCGGTTCAGCGCCATCATCGCCGTCTCGGAGATCGAGAAGAACGCCGACAGCAGCATCAGCAGCAGCAGCGCCAGCAGCTGCAGCCAGAACGGGATCGTTTCCAAGCGTGGGAATCGTCGCAACGGGCCGGATGCCAAGCCTACCGGATTCCGGTCGCCGCGGCGCCCCCCGGGGCGCCGCGGCCCGCGTATCATGGCCCGATGAATCCCGATACCCTCTACGAGCGGATCGGGGCGCTCGGCTTCAGGCGCTGGTACGAGCGGCAGCTGATCGAGAGCCACCTCTGGTTCGCGACGTGCTTCGTGGCGATGATCCTGGTGGCCGCGGGGCTGGAGCTGGTCAGCCTCGAAAACGGCGTGCGCGACCTTGCCTTCGACGCCGTGCTGATCGTCGGCGGCTGCGCGCTGGGTTGGCATTCGTGGCGGCGCTACGTTCGCCTGATGGTGGTTGCCGAGGCGGTCGGCGGGCAGGCGTCCTGCGGCGCCTGCCAGCACTACGGATTTCGATGCGTTTCGCTCGAGCGGCGGCGCATCCGCGCGTGCTGCCCGAAGTGCGGCAACCAGTGGCTGCTCGACGACCCGTTCGCCGCGGCGGCCTCCTGACGACGGGGCGGTCGGTCGGCGCGGCCGTCCGGCGATGCGCGCTTACCCGGATTGCCGCGCCATCGGCCATTGTCCATAATCCGCGCCGGAAGGCCGGCATGGCGCCTGCCCATTGACCGCGCATCGATGGCAGAACAAGACACCATTCTCGAAACCAGGCGCTTGGTCAAGGAATTCAAGGGCTTCGTCGCGGTCGACGACGTGAACCTGCGCGTGCAGCGCGGGCACATCCATGCGTTGATCGGCCCGAACGGGGCGGGCAAGACCACCGTCTTCAACCTGCTCACCAAGTTCCTGATCCCGACGTCGGGCCAGATCCTGTTCAACGGCCACGACATCACCACCGAGAAGCCTGCACAGGTCGCGCGCCGCGGCATCGTCCGCTCGTTCCAGATCTCGGCGACCTTCCCGAACCTGACGGTGCTCGACAACGTGCGCATCGGGCTGCAGCGCGCGCTCGGCACGTCGTTCCACTTCTGGAAGCCGGCGGCGTCGCTCGAGGTGCTCGACGCGCGCGCGCTCGAGCTGCTCGACACGGTGGGCCTGCGCGAGTTCGCCGGGTACGTCACGGTCGAGCTGCCGTACGGCCGCAAGCGCGCGCTCGAGATCGCCACGACGCTGGCCACCGATCCCGAGCTGATGCTGCTCGACGAGCCGACGCAGGGCATGGGACACGAGGACGTCGAGCGGGTGACGCAGCTCATCAAGAAAGTCTCGGCGAACCGCACGGTGCTGATGGTCGAGCACAACATGAACGTCGTCGCGAACATCGCCGACACGATCAGCGTGCTGCAGCGCGGGCAGATCATCGCCGAGGGGCCCTACGAGGTGGTCTCGAAGAACCCGCAGGTGCTCGAGGCCTACATGGGCAGCGCCACCGAGGAGCTCAGGGGGGCGCATGGCCACTAGCGGCACCGAGTTCCTGCGGATCACCGACCTGCACGCCTTCTACGGCGAATCGCACATCCTGCACGGCGTCGACCTCACCGTGAACCGCGGCGAGGTGGTCACGCTGCTCGGGCGCAACGGCGCCGGACGCACGACGACGCTGAAGTCGATCATGGGCCTGGTCGGGCGCCGCAGCGGCTCGATCATGGTCAACGGTGTCGAGGCGGTGAACCTGCCGCCGCACGCGATCGCGCGCCGCGGAATCGGCTACTGCCCGGAGGAGCGCGGCATCTTCGCCAGCCTGTCGTGCGAGGAGAACCTGCTGCTGCCTCCGGCGGTCGCCTCGGGCGGCATGGAACTCGACGAGATCTACGCGATGTTTCCGAACCTGAAGGAGCGGCGCGCCAGTCAGGGCACGCGCCTGTCGGGCGGCGAGCAGCAGATGCTGGCGGTGGCGCGCATCTTGCGCACCGGCGCGAAGATGCTGCTGCTCGACGAGATCTCCGAAGGGCTGGCGCCGGTGATCGTGCAGACGCTCGCGCGGATGATCCGGATGCTGCGCGAGAAGGGCTTCACGATCGTGATGGTCGAGCAGAACTTCCGTTTCGCGGCACCGCTGGCCGACCGGTTCTACGTGATGGAGCACGGGCGCATCGTCGAGCGTTTCGACGCGGCGCAACTCGAGCAGAAGATGGGCATGCTGCACGAATACCTCGGGGTCTGAGCGCAGCGGCCCGGTCGTCGAAGTCCCGAACGCACAAGGAGGAAGGACCATGAAACTCAGGCTCTCGTCGCTGGTGGCCGCGCTGGCCCTGGCATTCGCCGGTGGCGCCGCGCAGGCGCAGATCTCCGGCAACGTCGTGAAGATCGGCGTGATGAACGACATGTCGGGCGTCTATGCCGACATCGGCGGTCCCGGTTCGGTGGTCGCCGCGAAGATGGCGGTCGAGGACTTCCAGAAGACGTCCAAGGCCGGCCTGAAGGTCGAGATCGTCTCGGCCGACCACCAGAACAAGCCCGACGTCGGCTCGACGATCGCGCGCCAGTGGTACGACACCGACGGCGTCGACGCGATCGCCGACGTGCCGACCTCGTCGGTCGCGCTGGCCGTCAGCCAGGTCACCCGCGACAAGGGCAAGGCGTTCCTCGCCACCGGCCCGGCGACCGCCGACCTCACCGGAAAGGCATGTTCGCCGAACACGGTGCACTGGCTCTACGACACCTGGATGCTGGCCAACGGCACCGGCAGCGCGATCGTCAAGACCGGCGGCGACACCTGGTTCTTCCTGACGGCCGATTACGCGTTCGGCCACGCGCTCGAGCGCGACACCGAGGCGGTCGTGCTGAAGAACGGCGGCAAGGTGCTGGGCAAGGTGCGCCACCCGCTCGCCACGCAGGACTTCTCCTCGTTCCTGCTGCAGGCGCAGGCGTCGAAGGCGAAAGTGATCGGCCTGGCCAACGCCGGCGGCGACACGATCAACTCGATCAAGCAGGCGGCCGAGTTCGGCATCGTCAAGGGCGGCCAGAGCCTGGCCGGCCTGCTGGTGTTCCTGACCGACGTGCACGGCCTGGGCCTGCAGACCGCGCAGGGCCTGATCGTGACCGAGACGTTCTACTGGGACCTGAACGACCAGACGCGCGCGTGGTCCAAGCGCTTCGCGGCGGCCAACGGCGGCAAGTACCCGTCGATGGACCACGCCGGGGTCTACGCGGTGGTCCTGCACTACCTGAAGGCGGTCGAGGCGGCCAAGACCGACGACGGCACGAAGGTCGTCGCCAGGATGAAGGAACTGCCCACCGACGACCCGCTGTTCGGCAAGGGCACGATCCGGCAGGACGGCCGCAAGATCCATCCGGCCTACCTGTTCGAGGTCAAGAAGCCGAGCGAGTCGAAGGGCCCGTACGACTACTACAAGCTGCGCGCGACGATCCCGGCCGACCAGGCGTTCCGGCCGCTGGCCGAGGGCGGCTGCCCGCTGGTGAAATGACGCTGGCAGGCTGAAGCGAAACGGCGCGACCCTCGCGGCCCCTGCGGCCGCGAGGGCACGCTCCCCGCAAACCACCGGATCGATCCCAGATGGAGATCTTCGGCATCCCGACCCAGGCGCTGTTCGGCCAGTTGCTGATCGGCCTGATCAACGGCTCGTTCTACGCGCTGCTGTCGCTCGGCCTGGCGGTCATCTTCGGGCTGCTGAACATCATCAACTTCACGCACGGCGCGCAGTACATGTTCGGCGCGTTCGTCGCCTACCTGCTGCTCAGCCGGTTCGGCATCGGCTACTGGTGGTCGCTGCTGATCGCGCCGATCGTCGTCGGCGCGACCGGCATCGTCATCGAGCGGCTGATGCTGTCCAGGCTCTACAAGCTCGACCACCTCTACGGGCTGCTGCTCACGTTCGGCATCGCGCTGATCATGGAAGGACTGTTCCGCAACGAGTTCGGCTCGTCGGGCCTTCCGTATCCGAGCCCGTCGCAGCTCACCGGCGGCCACAACCTCGGATTCATGTTCCTGCCCAACTACCGGGGGTGGGTCATCGTCGCCTCGCTGATCGTCTGCCTGGGCACCTGGTACGCGATCGAGCGCACCCGGCTGGGCGCCTACCTGCGTGCCGCCACCGAGAACCCGCAACTGGTGCAGGCTTTCGGCATCAACGTGCCGCGGATGATCACGCTCACCTACGGCTTCGGCGTCGCGCTGGCGGCGTTCGCCGGCGTGATGGCGGCGCCGATCTACCAGGTCAGCCCGCAGATGGGGGCCAACCTGATCATCGTCGTTTTCGCCGTCGTCGTGATCGGCGGAATGGGGTCGATCCTCGGCTCGGTCCTCACCGGCTTCGGGCTCGGGCTCATCGAAGGGCTCACCAAGGTGTTCTACCCGGAAGCGTCGAACACGGTGATCTTCGTGATCATGGCGATCGTTCTGCTGATCAAGCCGGCGGGCTTGTTCGGCACCCAGAAATAGGACGGCGATGACGGGCCACGCAACTTCCCACGCGCCGGGCGCCAAGGGCGACACCGGCTACCAGCGCATCGCGTTCGTGCTGATGGTCGTGATCTTCGCGCTGTTGCCCCTGGTCGCGTACCCGGTCTTCCTGATGAAGGTGATGTGCTTCGCGCTGTTCGCGTGTGCCTTCAACCTGCTGATCGGATTCGGCGGGCTGCTTTCGTTCGGGCACGCGATGTTCCTGGGCACGGCCGGCTACGTCTCCGCGCATGCCGCGAAGGTCTGGGGATTCTCGCCGGAGCTGGCGATCCTGTTCGCCACCGGCTGCGCGGCGCTGCTCGGGCTGGTCACCGGCCTGCTGGCGATCCGGCGGCAGGGCATCTACTTCGCGATGATCACGCTGGCGCTCGCGCAGATGGTGTATTTCTTCTATCTGCAGGCGCCTTTCACCGGCGGCGAGGACGGCATCCAGGCGGTGCCGCGCGGCAAGCTGTTCGGCCTGATCGACCTCGGCTCGGCGGCGGGCATGTACCCGCTGGTGATGGCGATCTTCGTCGGCGGCTTCCTGATCATCTGGCGCACCGTCAACTCGCCGTTCGGGCAGATCCTGAAGGCGATCCGCGAGAACGAGGCGCGCGCCACCTCGCTCGGCTACGACGTCGACCGCTACAAGCTGCTCGCCTTCGTGCTGTCGGCGACGCTGTCGGGCCTGGCCGGCGCGACCAAGGCGCTCGTGTTCCAGCTCGCTTCGCTCACCGACGTCTACTGGACGATGTCGGGCGAGGTGGTGCTGATGACGCTGCTCGGCGGCCTGGGCACGCTGTTCGGGCCGGTCGTCGGCGCAGCGATCATCATCACGATGCAGAACTACCTGGCGCAGATCGGCGCCTGGGTCACCGTCGTGCAGGGCGCGATCTTCGTGGTCTGCGTGATGGCGTTCCGGCGCGGCATCGTCGGCGAGATCGCGCACTGGCTGAAGAAGCCGCTGTAGCTGCGCGGGCAAAGGTGCGGGCCGTCGAACGCGGACGAAACCCTTCGGACCTCATTCGACGATCGTCTGCGACTGTTCGCGCAGGTACAGCGGCAGGTACCAGAACGAGCCGATCGCCTTGCCGGTGGTCCCGCTGGCCTTCCAGCCGCCGAACGGCTGGTAGCCGGGCCACGCGCCCGTCGTGGCGCCCTGCGGCCGATTCACGTAGGTGACGCCGGCCTCGATGCGGTCGAGGAAGGTGTCGATCTCGTCGCGCGCACCGTAGAAGCCCGCGGTCAGACCGTAGTCCGACCGGTTCGCCTCGTCGATCGCCTCGTCGAGCGAGTCGACCTCGCTCAGCAGCACCAGCGGCACGAAGTGCTCGTCGCGCCACGACGCGTCGTCGCGCGGCGCGCTCGCCACGGTCGGCGCGACGAACCAGCCGCGTGCCAGCGCCCCGTCGTCCAGCGCGCGGCCGCCGGCGTCGATGCGGCCGACCTGGCGCAGTCGCTCGACGCAGCGCAGGTAGCGGTCGCGGGCGCCGCGATTGATCACCGGCCCCATCCAGTTGCGGCGATCGGTCGGATCGCCGATCGCGATTGCCTGCGTGGCGGCGACCAGCCGCTCGCGCAGCGCCTGCGCCACCGGGCGCTCGACCAGCACTCGCGAGCATGCCGAGCACTTCTGGCCCTGCAGGCCGAAGGCGGAGCGCCAGATGCCGGTGACCGCTCGCTCGAGATCGGCATGGCGGGTGACGATCGTTGCGTTCTTGCCGCCCATCTCGGCGATGCAGGGGCGCGGCCAGCGGCCCTGCGCGAAGCGCCGCAGGATACCCATGCCGACCTGGTACGAGCCGGTGAACGTCGCGCCGGCGACGTCGGGATGCCCGACCAGCGCGTCGCCCACGGCGCCGCCGGCGCCGGTGACGAAGTTCAGCACGCCATCCGGGAGGCCGGCATCGCGAAACGCCTCGAGCAGCAGCCAGCCGGTGAGCGAGGTGTCGCTGGCGACCTTGAACACCACGGTGTTCCCCGCCGCGAGCGCCGCGCCGATCGGGCCGCCGGCCAGCGCGAACGGGAAGTTGAACGGGGCGATGACCGCCCAGACGCCGTAAGGCTTGAGCCGCGTGCGGTTGCGGCTGACGAAGCCGGCGAGCGGGTCGTTGGGCAGGTCGCGCCGAAAACCGTCGTTGGCCTGCATCTGGTCGCAGTACCAGGCGACGAGGTCTGCGGTTTCCTGGACCTCGCCGAGCGACTCCATCCGGTTCTTGCCGACCTCGATCGCCATCGCGGCCGAGATCTCGTACACGCGCTCCTCGATCAACGCTGCCGCGCGGCGCAGCAGCGCCACGCGATCGGGCCACGGCATCCGCGACCAGGACGGAAACGCGCGGCGCGCGGCGGCGACCGCGGCATCGACGTCGGCCGCACCGCCCGACTGGAATCGCCCGACCAGCAGGTCGGTATCGATCGGCGAGTGCACCTCGAAGCTCGCCTCCGCCCGACGCGGCTTGCCGTCGACGAACATCGGATGCTCATGGCCGAGCGCGGGGCGCACGCGCGCCAGCGCAGCGTCGAAGCGTTCGTGCATCCCCGGCGGCGGGTCGAACATCGTCGAGTAGGTCAGGCGAAAGGATGCGGGCGTGTCCATCGGTGGCTCCGTGAGCGGTCTCCAGATTCGCCGAAGTTACCGCAATCCCGCGGCGATGGACGGGCGGCGCGCGGGCACCGATCGGGCGAATGCCCGCCCCGGCGGGCCTGTTCCCGCGCGCGGGCAGGCGCTACGCCGCGAGTTCCGAGATCTCGATCAGGTTCAGGTCGGGGTCGCGCAGGTAGACCGAGCGCAACCTCGAGGTGGCGCCGGTGCGCATCACCGGGCCTTCGATGATCGGCACGCCCAGCGTCTGCAGCCGCACGATCACCTGGTCGAGCGGCACGCTGGCGATGAAGCACAGGTCCAGCGCGCCGGGAACCGGCAGGTGGGCTTTCGGCTCGTATTCACGGCCCTTCACGTGCAGGTTGATCTTCTGGCTGCCGAAGCTGAACGCCTTGCGTCCGGCGCCGAAGGTCTCGAGCTTCATCCCCATCACTTCGGTGTAGAAGCGGATGCAGGCAGCCTCGTCGGTGGTCGTGACGACGATGTGGTCGATGTGGTCGATCATGTGAAAGGCTCCGGAGGCGGCGCGGCGTTCGTTCGCCGCGCGCCGCCCGGGCGGAAGAGCGGACGAACGTGGCCGCGAGTTCAGTCGGGTTGCGCGTCGCGGACGATCTCCTGCGCGCGCAGGATCACCGGCTTGTCGATCATCTTGCCGTCGACGGCCACTGCCGCGCCGCCGGAGGCGGCGGCCGCGTCGAGCACGCGCCGAGCCCATGCGCGCTCGGCCTCGCTGGGCGCGAAATGGCGGTTGACGTCGGCCACCTGGCGGGGGTGGATGCATAGCTTGCCGCCGAATCCGAGGCGGCGTGCGCGCAGCACGTCGTCGCGCAGGCGCACCGCGTCGTCGATCGCGGTGCTCACGCCGTCGACCGGCTGCTGCAGCCCCGCGAGCCGCGAGGCGAGCACCAGTTGCGAGCGGAAGAACAGCAGTTCGTCCTCGAGCGCGTCGCGCATGCCCAGGTCGACCTGGAAGTCCAGCGAGCCGAACACGAGCCGCTGCACGCCGCCAGCACCGGCGATCGCCGGCAGCGCGGCGAAGCCCGCGGCGCTCTCGACGAGCGGCAGTACCGCCGGCGCGCCCGCGTCGCGCACCGCGGCGATGGCCTCGGCGCGCTCGGCCTTCGGCAGCATGACCGCCGCGACGCCGGGGCGGCCGCAGAGCTCGAGGTCGCTGCGGAACCAGGCGGTGTCGGCGCCGTTGATCCGCACGATCACGTTGCGATCGGGAGCGAGCCAGGCGGCGACGGCGTCGCGCGCGCGGTCCTTGTCCTCCGCAGCGACAGCGTCCTCGAGATCGACCACCACCGCGTCGGCGCCGGCGGCCAGCGCCTTGTCGAAGCGGTCGGGGCGCGAGCCGGGCACGAACAGCAGCGAGCGTGCGATGCGCGACATGTCAGGCCCCCCCGGCCAGGAACGTGCCCACCACCGGCGCATCGGCCAGCGACCAGATGCGCGCGATGACCGCGCGCATCTCGGATTCGTCGGCGCCGCCGCGGTATCTCGCAAGGCGCAGCGCCTTGTCCTCGAGCTCGGGCCGGCTCAGCGTGTTGCCCGGGTCGCCCTTGGGCTCGTCGACGCGCGCCTCGATCGTTCGCCCGTCGGTGGTGCGGACCTGCACCTTGCCGATCCAGCGCGACGGGTAGGCGCGGTCGACCTCGGGGTCGAGCACCATCTGCACCTTGTCGCGGAACGCCACCACCGCGGGATCCTTGTAGTCGGCGTCGAACTCGCCGAGGCCGGCCCGGCCTTCGACGGCCACGAGGCCGAGCACCGTGCCCATCGAGAATTTCGCCTGGTGCACCGTCTGCGGATCGGTCACCGGGCCGAGCACGTCGATCGCGCCCTGGTGCACCTGCGCGGTGACGCGCTCGACCGCGTCGGCGGCGAGGTGGTGGGCTCGCATCAGCTGCTGCAGCGCGTCCGCGGCAGGGTGCGTGTGCCGGCACGAGGCGTGGAACTTGAACGAGGTCTCGGCGAGCGCCCAGCGCGTGCCCAGCCGATCGGTGAGCCGTGCCGGGTCGGCGTCGGTCGACATGCCCGCGGCCATGCCCTGGACGCCCTCGAGGATGCGCCGTGCGCCGGTGAAGCCGTCCCGCGCGAGGTACGCCGCGGCGAGTCCGGCACCGGCCGCATGCGCGGTGTGCAGTTGCTTCGAGTCGGCCGCATCGCGCAGGAACTCCCACAGGCCGGCGCTCTGCGTGCCCGCCGATCCGAAGGCGTTCAGCATCTGCTCGGGCGAAAGGCGCAGCAGGCTGCCGACTGCGGCCGCGGCGGCCAGCGTGCCCGCGGTGCCGGTGGTGTGGAAGATCCGGTAGTGCGAGCGCCCGAGGAATTCACCGACGCGGATGCCGACCTCGTAGCCGGCCACGCCGGCCCGCAGCAGGTCGCGGCCGGAGCACCCGAGCGCCTGTGCGACCGCCAGCGCGGGCGGGAACACCACGGCAGCCGGGTGGAACACCGAACCGTTGTGCACGTCGTCCTGCTCCGCGAAGTGCGACGCAGCGGCGTTGGCCATCGCCGCGGCCGCCGGGCTGCTGCCGCGACGGTGGATCAGGATCTCGCTCGGCCCGTCGGCCGGCCCCATGGCCTCGGCGAAGCGCGCGATCGACTCGACCGGCCGCGCGCCCTTGCCTGCCAGCGCCGAGGCGAACCAGTCGAGGAACAGGTCTTCGGCGCGGCGCACGACCGGCGCCGGGATCGATTCGTAGGTCAGCGTGGCCGCGAATTCGGCCAGCGTGCGGCTCGGGTGGGGCTCGTTCATCGTGGTTCCATCGTCCGGGTCAGATCACGCCGTCGTGGCGGAATTGCGCGATCTGCGCAGCGTCGTACCCCAGTTCGGCGAGCACGGCCTCGCTGTGCTCGCCGAGTGCCGGGATCGGTGCCATTCGCGCCTCGGCCATGCCCGGTGGCAGCAGCGCGGGCACCGCGCCGGCGGGCGTCGCCACCTCGGTCCAGCGGCCGCGCGCCTTCAGTTGCGGATGCGCCCAGACCTCGGGCATGCCGTTGACCTGCGCGTTGGCGATCTGCGCGTCTTCGAGCAGCGCCACCAGCTTCGCCGCGTCGAGCGTCGCGAAGCGCTCGACGATGATCGCGCGAAGCGCGTCGCGGTTCTCGACACGCAGCGGGTTGGCCGAGAACCGGTCGTCTTTCGCCAGTTCGGGTCGGCCGAGCACCTTCGCGCAGAACACCTGCCACTCGCGCTCGTTCTGGAGCCCGAGCATCACCGTCTTGCCGTCGCCGGTCGGAAACGGGCCGTACGGGTAGATCGTCGCGTGCGCGGCGCCGGCGCGCGGCGGCGGCGCCGCGCCGTCGAACGCGTAGTACATCGGGAATCCCATCCACTCGACCATGCTCTCGAGCATCGAGACGTCGATGCGCCGGCCGCGCCCGGTACGCCCGCGCTCGATCAGCGCAGCGAGGATGTTGCTGTACGCGTACATGCCCGCGGCGATGTCGGCGATCGAGCAGCCGGCCTTGGCCATCTCGTCGGGGGTGCCGGTCACCGACAGGAAGCCCGACTCGCTCTGGATCAGCAGGTCGTACGCCTTCTTGTCGCGATACGGCCCGTCGGAGCCGTAGCCGGAGATGTCGCAGACGATGAGCCCCGGGTGCCTGGGCGCGAGCGCCTCGTACGACAGCCCCAGGCGTGCGGCGGCCCCCGGGGCCAGGTTCTGCACCAGCACGTCGGCGCGCTCGAGCAGCCGCACGAGCACCTGCGGCGCCTGAGCGTGCTTCAGGTCGAGCGTCAGGCTCTCCTTCGAGCGGTTGGTCCAGACGAAGTGCGACGCGAGGCCGGCGACGCGGGCGTCGTAGGCGCGCGCGAAGTCGCCGACGCCCGGACGCTCGATCTTGACGACGCGAGCGCCGTGGTCGGCGAGCTGGCGCGTGCAGAACGGCGCCGCGATCGCGTGCTCGAGCGTGACGACGGTGATGCCGTCGAGCGCGCCCATCAGAACGACCTCGGCAGGCCGAGCACGTGCTCGGCGACGTAGGAGAGGATCAGGTTGGTCGAGATCGGGGCGACCTGGTAGAGCCGCGTCTCGCGGAACTTGCGTTCGACGTCGTACTCGTTGGCGAAGCCGAAGCCGCCGTGGAACTGGATGCAGGCGTTGGCGGCCTCCCACGAGGCCTTGGCCGCCAGGTACTTGGCCATGTTGGCCTGCGCGCCGCAGGGCTCGTGCGCGTCGAAGCGCCGGCACGCCTCCCAGCGCATCAGGTTGGCGGCCTCGACCTCGATGAACGACTCGGCGATCGGGAACTGCACGCCCTGGTTCTGGCCGATCGGCCGGCCGAACACGATGCGTTCGTTCGCGTACTTCGTGACCCGGTCGACGAACCAGTAGCCGTCGCCGATGCATTCGGCGGCGATCAGCGTGCGCTCGGCGTTCAGTCCGTCGAGGATGTAGCGGAACCCCTTGCCTTCTTCGCCGATCAGGTTCTCGGCCGGGATCTCGAGGTTCTCGAAGAACAGTTCGTTGGTCTCGTGGTTGACCATGTTGGGGATGGGGCGAACGGTCAGCCCCGACTTCTCTGCCTGGCGCAGGTCGACCATGAAGATCGACATGCCTTCCGATTTCTTCTTCACCTCGGCCAGCGGCGTGGTGCGCGCGAGAAGAATCATCCAGTCGGAGTGCTGCACGCGCGAGATCCAGACCTTCTGCCCGTTGACGACGTAGCGATCGCCCTGCTTCACCGCCGTGGTCTTGATCTTCGTCGTGTCGGTGCCGGTGGTCGGTTCGGTGACGCCCATCGACTGCAGCCGCCACTCGCCGGTGGCGATCTTCGGCAGGTACTTGTGCTTCTGCTCTTCGGAGCCATGGCGCAGCAGCGTGCCCATGTTGTACATCTGTCCGTGCAGCGCGCCCGAGTTGCCGCCGGCTCGATTGATCTCCTCCATGATGACCGAGGCCTCCGTCAGGCCCAGCCCGGATCCCCCGTATTCCTGCGGGATCAGCGCGGCCATCCAGCCGGCCTTCGTCAGTGCGTCGACGAACGCCTCGGGGTACGCGTGCTGAGCGTCGACCTGGCGGTGGTATTCGTCGGGAAACTGGCGGCACAGGTCGCGCACGCCGTCGCGGATGTCCTGGAAGCGGTCGTCGGAAGTGGAGATCATCGGGGAAAGTCCGGATGGGAGGGGTTCGGTGCCGCCGATCAGGGCAGTTGCGCGGACGCTTCCATCGCCAGGAAGCCGTCGTGGTCGCGGGCCCACAGCCGCACCGTGCGATCACCGTCGGGCCGGCCGCAGACCGTGAACCGGTGGATGTCGAACAGCGGCCGCACGGCCTTGAACTCGAACCTGCGCACGCGCGCGCGCGGCATCTCGCGGCGCAGCAGGTCGAGCAGCAGCGTCGCGATCAGCGGGCCGTGCACGATCAGGCCCGGGTAGCCCTCGACGTCGGTGACGTAGCTGCGGTCGTAGTGGATGCGATGCCCGTTGAAGGTGAGTGCCGAATAGCGGAACAGCAGCACCGGGTCCGGCTCGATCTCGCGCGAGAACGCCGCGTCGCCGGGCGCGGGGCGCGGCTCGGGCGCCGGCGCACCGGGCGTCGGGTTGTCGCGATAGACGATGTCGTGCTCCTCGGTGATCGCCACCCCGCGCGCGTCGGCGATCTCGTGGTGCACGTTGACGAACACCAGCGAGCCGCTGCGACCCGACTTGCCCCGCACGTCGGCGATCCGCGACTCGCGGGTGATCTCGTCGCCGACGTGCAGCGGATGATGGAACTCGAGCCGGCCGCCCGCCCACATCCGCCGCGGAAGCGGCACCGGCGGCAGGAAGCCGCCGCGCTTCGCGTGGCCGTCCGGGCCGATCTCGCTCTGCCGCGCCAGCGGCGTGAAGTACAGCCAGTGCCACAGCGGCGGCAGGTCGGTGCCGGGCAGCGGCTCGGGGTCGTCGCGATCGAGCGTCGCCGACAGCGCGGCCACCGCCGTGGCGGTGACCAGGTCGGTGCGCCGCTCGGTGCGCCCGATCCACTGCTGCAGGTGCTCGATGTCCATGGCGGCTCGGCAAAAGCCCAAGCTTGCGCGAAACGCCGGCGCAGGACAATTCGGTTTTCGGGAAGGTCGCCTTCGGCAGCGCGTAAGGGCGGGCACGGTAGACTGCGGTCGACGGCCAGGCAGCGACGGCCGGAAATCGACGGCCAGCGCGGTCCCTGTTCCATGTCCATGCACTTCGACCTGGTCGACCTGCGCCTGATGGTGCGGATCGCTGAAGCCAACAGCCTGACCGGCGGGGCGGCGGCGTCGCACATGTCGCTGCCGGCCGCGAGCGCGCGCGTCAAGCACCTAGAGGAGCGCATCGGCGCCAAGCTGCTGTACCGCACCAGCCAGGGCGTCACGCTGACGCCGCCGGGCCAGGCCTTCGTCCAGCATGCACGCCTGGTGCTCGCCCAGATCGAGCACCTGCGCAGCGACCTGCAGGAATACGCGCAGGGCGTGAAGGGGCACCTGCGGGTGCTCGCCAACACGACCGCGCTGGGCGAATTCCTGCCGCCGGTACTGCGTGCCTACCTGCTGCGCCATCCCGACGTGAACGTCGACCTGCGCGAGCGGCTCAGCGACGAGATCGTCCGGGCGGTGTCCGACGGGCAGACCGATCTCGGCATCGTCGCGGGTACCGTGCGCACCGAGAGCCTCGAGGTGATCCCGTACCGGCACGACCGGCTGGCACTGGTGGTGCCGGCCGGCCACCCGTTCGCGGCCCGCACCGAGGTCGACTTCGCCGACACGCTCGATCTCGATCACGTCGGCCTGCACGAGGCGAGCGCGATCCACGGCTTCGTGCGGCGCATCTGCGAGGGGCTGGGCCGCCCGCTCAGGCTGCGCATCCAGGTGGGCGGCTTCGAGACCGCGTGCCGGATGATCGAAGCGGGTATCGGCGTCGGCGTGCTGCCGGACTCGGCTGCGAGGCGCCACGCCCAGACGATGGCGATCCGGATCGTCGCCTTGCGCGATGCGTGGGCGCTGCGTGAGTTGCGGATCTGCGCACGCAGCCTCGACGCGCTGCCGGGGTACGCGCGCGACCTGGTCGACCTGCTGGTGGCCGACGCCCGCGACGCCGGTCGGCGCGCCGGTGCTGCGGCGCAACGCTGAGGGCGCGCGCCCGGGTTGCCCCGGGGGTGCGGCGCGACTATAGTTCGCCCCGTCCGTGGCCATCGCGCATCCGGGGCAACCCCGATGGCATGCCCCGCCGGGAACGGCCAACATCCGTCAGGTTCAAGGCAAAGGGAGGCAGCAGATGAATTTCGTCCGGGCAATGCTGGCGGGCGCGATCGCGCTCACGGTGTCGGGTGCGGCGCTCGCGCAGCAGCCGATCGTCATCAAGTTCAGCCACGTGGTGGCCGACGCCACGCCGAAAGGGCAGGGCGCGCTGAAGTTCAAGGAAGTCGCCGAGAAGCTGCTGCCGGGCAAGGTGCAGGTGCAGGTGTTCCCGAACTCGCAGCTGTTCGGTGACGCGAAGGAGATGGAAGCGGTCCTGCTGGGCGACGTGCAGCTCATCGCGCCGTCGCTGTCGAAATTCGATCGCTACACGAAGAAGATCCAGGTCTTCGACCTGCCGTTCCTGTTCGACGACATTGCGGCGGTCGACCGCTTCCAGCAGAGCCCGTCGGGCAAGGCGCTGCTCGACTCGATGAAGAACCGGGGCCTGCAGGGGCTGGCCTACTGGCACAACGGGATGAAGGAACTCTCGACCAACAGGGACAAGCTCACGCGTCCGGAAGACGTCAAGGGACTGAAGTTCCGCATCCAGGCGTCCGACGTGCTCGAGGCGCAGTTCCGCGCGCTCGGCGCCAATCCGCAGAAGATGGCGTTCGCCGAGGTCTACCAGGCGCTGCAGACCGGCGTCGTCGACGGCCAGGAGAACACCTGGTCGAACATCTACTCGCAGAAGTTCCACGAGGTCCAGAAGACGATCGCGGTCACCAACCACGGCGTGATCGACTACATGGTCGTCACCAACGCCAAGTGGTGGGAAGGCCTGCCGGCCGACGTGCGCAAGGGCCTGCAGCAGGCGATGGACGAAGCGACCGCCTATTCGAACAAGCTCGCCAACGAGCTCAACGAGCGCGACCGCAAGCGCATCGAGGAAGCCGGCAAGGCGAAGATCCAGCCGCTGTCGAAGGAAGACGTGGCCGCATGGCGCAAGGCGATGGAGCCGGTCTGGAAGAAGTTCGAGGGCGACATCGGCAAGGACCTGATCGAGGCGGCGCTGAAGTCCAACCAGTAGGCGCTGCCCGGCTCGGGGCGGGGCGCGCGCAGGGACGCCTTACGTGAAGACCAGCTGGGTCGGGCGGGTGGAGGAGGGCCTCGTGGCCCTCCTCATTTCGTCGATGACGGTGATCACCTTCATGCAGGTGGTCGCGCGCTACGTCTTCAACTACAGCTTCGTCTGGGCGCTCGAGCTCACCACGTTCCTGTTTGGCGGCCTCATCTTCATCGGCATCTCGTACGGCGTGCGCGTGGGCGCGCACATCGGCGTCGACGTTCTGGTCAAGACGCTCGAGCCGGGCACGGCGCGCATCGTGGCGGTGTTCGCCACGCTGCTGTGCCTGGTCTACACGACGATCGTCTTCGCCGGCGGGTGGATCTACGTCGGCAAGATCTACGACATCGGCATCCTGGCGCAGGACATCCCGATCCCGCAGTGGGTGCCGCGGCTGGTGCTGCCGCTGGGGTACGCGCTGCTGTTCTTCCGGTTCGCGCAGGTGCTGGTGCGCACGCTGCGGGGCACCCAGGCGGGTCTGCTCGTCGACGAAGCCGAAGAGGCGCTCAAGCTGCGGCCCACCGATACCGGCGGCGCGTCAGGGGAACGCGAATGACGACCGCCGCGCTGTTCGCGATGCTGTTCGTGTTCATGTTCATGGGCACGCCGGTCGGGGTCGCGCTCGGCCTGTCGTCGCTGCTCACGATCCTGCTGTTCGGTCAGGACTCGCTCGCTTCGCTGGCGCTGAAGCTGTACGAGACGTCCGAGCACTTCACGCTGCTGTCGATCCCGTTCTTCATCCTCGGCGGCGCGTTCATGACCACCGGCGGCGTCGCGAAGCGGATGATCCGCTTCGCGGTGGCCGTCGTCGGGCACCTGCGCGGCGGCCTCGCGATGGCCTCGGTGATGGCGTGCATGCTGTTCGCGGCCGTCTCGGGCTCGTCGCCGGCCACCGTCGTCGCGGTGGGGTCGATCGTCATCGCCGGCATGGTGCGCGCCGGCTATCCGCAGTCGTTCGCCGCCGGCGTCGTCTGCAATGCCGGCACCCTCGGCATCCTGATCCCGCCGTCGATCGTGATGGTCGTCTACGGCGCGACGACCGAAACCTCGGTCGGCAAGCTGTTCATGGCCGGTGTCATTCCCGGCATCCTGCTCGGCCTGCTGCTGATGGTGGCGATCTACGTGCTCGCGACGATCCGCGACCTCCCGCGGCAGCCGCGCGCGACGCTGCGCGAGATCGTCGTCGCCGGGCGCGACTCGCTGTGGGGGCTGCTGCTGATCGTCATCATCCTGGGCGGCATCTACGGTGGAGTGTTCACCCCCACCGAGGCGGCTGCGGTCGCCGCGGTCTACGCGTTCGTCGTCGCGGTCTTCGTCTACCGCGACATCGGCTTGCGGCACGTGCCGGTCGTGCTCGTCGACGCGTCGAAGGTCACGGTGATGCTGATGTTCATCATCGCCAACGCGCTGCTGTTCGCGCACGTGCTGACCACCGAGCGCATTCCGCAGATCATCGCGGAGCACATCGTCGCCTGGGGCATGCCCGCCTGGGGCTTCCTGATCGTGGTGAACATCCTGTTGCTGATCGCCGGGATGTTCATGGAGCCCACCGGGATCATCCTGATCCTCGCGCCGATCCTGTTCCCGATCGCCGAGAAGCTCGGCATCGACGCGGTTCACCTGGGCATCATCATGGTCGTCAACCTCGAGATCGGCATGGTGACGCCGCCGGTCGGGCTGAACCTGTTCGTGACGGTCGGGATCACGAAGATGTCGATTGGCGAGGTGATCCGCGCGGCGCTGCCCTGGCTGTCGATCCTGCTCGCGTTCCTGGTGTTCGTCACCTACGTGCCGCAGGTCAGCCTGTGGCTTCCGAACCTGCTTTTCTGACCCGCCGCAGCCGCAGCGCCGCGCCGAGCGTCGCCAGCGTGCAGGCCCCCAGCAGCGCGACCACGCCGGGCCAGCGCGCGGCGCTCCATGCGCCGCCGGCCACGGTGCCGATCGCGCTGGCGCCGAGGTAGTAGCTGCTCAGGTAGAGCGCCGAGGCGAGCGCCGGGCGCTCGGGCGCGCGGCGGGCCACCCAGCCGCTCGCCAGCGCGTGCGACGCGAAGAAGCCGAAGGTGCAGACTGCGACGCCGGCGATGACCAGCGCCAGCGGCGCGGCAAGCGTGGCCGCCAGCCCGGCGCCCATCACCGCGACCATCACCCACAGTGCGTTGCGCCGGCCGTGGCGGTCGGCGACGCGCCCTGCGAACGCCGATGCCCAGCTGCCGATCGGATAGAGCAGGAAGATCGCGCCGATCGCGGTGTGGCTCAGGCGATAGGGCGCATCGCTCAGGCGGAACGCGAGGTAGTTGAACAGGCCGATGAAGGTGCCCATCAGCAGGAAGCCGACCAGGAACAGCCAGGGCAGCCCCGGGTCCGTCGCGATGGCGCGGATGTCGCGCAGGATGCGGCCGATCGCGGCCTCGCGCGACCGGAAGTGACGCGACGGCGGCAGCCCCCGCCAGAAGACGACGGCGGCCACCACGCCGAGCGCGCCGATCGCGCCCAGCGCCCAGCGCCACGAGCCCCACTCGGTGATCACCGCCGACAGGAAGCGGCCGCTCATCCCGCCGAGCGCATTGCCCCCGATGTAGAGCCCCATCGCACGTCCCTGTGCTTCGGGTGCGACCTCCTCCGACAGGTAGGCCATGGCCGCCGCGGGCAGGCCGGCGAGCACCGCGCCCAGCAGCACGCGCAACACGAGCAGTTGCGTGAAGCCGGTGACCGCCGCCGATGCGATCGAGACGATCGCCGCGAGCGCCAGCGACAGCTTCATCAGCCGTTCGCGGCCGAAGCGATCCGACAGCACGCTCGCCGGAATCAGCAGGAACGCCATCGCCGCGGTGCCGCCCGAGACCGCGAGACTGGCCTGCGCCGGGCCCACCGCGAAGTCGTCGGCGAGCTGCGGCAGCAGCGGTTGGGTCGCGTAGAGCATCGCGAAAGTCGCGAAGCCGCCGACGAACATCGCGAGGCTGGTGCGGCGATAGGCGGCCGAGCCTGCGGCGAGACGCGGGTGCGGAGGAGAGATCACGGTCCTCGAGCGGGTACACGATCGGTCGGAAGCATGGCCGAGTATGCCTGCGCGCATCCGGCATGGGCGATCGGGACCCCGCGGCGGGGTGATGGCGCTCACCCCGGGGCGCCCGACGCAAGGCAAGAAAAAAGGCGGCTCCCATGGGGAGCCGCCGTCAGTGGTGCGATGCGTGGCGCTACTTGCGGCTACCCGCGCCGCGAGCGCACGATTCCGAGGCCGATCAGCGCGATCGACAGCAGCGCCAGCGCACCCGGTTCGGGAACGGTGGTTCCGCCACCGCCGCCCGTGATCGTCCTGCCGCTCGAGAGCAGGCTGGACCACGGCCCGGTGCCGGCTGCAAAGAGGGGCGGGCTGTCGAAGAAGCTGAACGTGAAACCCAGAGGCCCGAAGAACGACGTGTCATAGGCCTGGTGCGTCCAGCAGCCCATCGGGGTCGGCTGCGTGAAGCCGTTGGTGATGCCCGCCGCCGTCACGGTCTCGCCGTCGTCGCAACCCAGGCTGCTCGGATACCCGCCGCCAACCCCCGCGACGTGCGCGTTTCCGGCCCCGCCGGTTCCGACCGCGAAGTCCCAGGCCGAGGCGCCGGTGTAGTTTTCGATCATGATCGTGCCGCCGGCAGCCAGGTACGCCGTGATCGCTGCTTCGTGGCCCGCAGGAAGCGTCGTGTCTTCCGTGCAGCAGCCACCCGCCGCCAGGAAGTAGATTGCGGCGTAGTCGCCCAACGTTGCGCCAGTCAGGTCCGTCAACCGTGTGATCGGATGCGTGTTGGACACGATGACCCCGGCGACGACGGACCCACCGACCACGGCGATCGTGCGCGGATCGGCCCCGCCGATTGCGGACCACACCTGATCCCGGTATGCACCGGCCGCAGCGTTGCTGTTCGAGTGAAAGCCGATCGCGTCGCTGCCTTCGAGGATGATCGTACCCGCGGATGCGGGTTGCAGAGACGCGCCCAGACAGAACAGGCTGGCCGCAGCCCAAGTACCCAGGAGCATGCTTCTCAGGGACTTGTGCATGGCGCCTCCTTTCGAGGTTGACACAAGGAACCGCCCCATGCGGCCCGAAAGACGTGACGCATGATTCGTGCCGAGCAGCGCAAGTCCTTCATAAATCTGAAGATCGACCTGGCGAGCCGAGCAGGTCGACGACGAAGTGTAAAAAAATTCGACAACCCCCCGCGGGACGCGCCTGCCAGCGGCACGAAAACCGCGTGGTCCGCGGCGTCGGCAAGGCCCTGATGAACGGGGATGGTGCTGGTCGGGGTGAGAGGATTCGAACCTCCGGCCTCTACGTCCCGAACGTAGCGCTCTACCAGGCTAAGCTACACCCCGAATTGCGCCCCCGGAGAGGAGGCGGCTGACGGAACCCGATCTGTTCGACGCCTCCGGCCAGGTCGGGATTGCCGGAGATCGCGAGCACGCCTAGCGGTCGCGCTCGATCGAGTAACTCGTCAAGTATAGCAGGGCGTCCCGGTACGCGGAAGTCGCGCCGTCGGGCAGCAGCATCGCGACGGTGGCGCGGGCCGCGGCGGCCTCGGCACGCGCGCGCTTGCGCGTGTAATCGAGCGCGCCGGTGCGGTGGATCGCCGCCATGATCGACTCGAACTGCTCGGTGGAGCCCTGCTCGATCGCGCGGCGCACCATCGCGCGCTCGGCGTCGTCGCCGCGCAGCATCACGTGGATCAGCGGCAGCGTCGGCTTGCCTTCGCGCAGGTCGTCGCCGACGTTCTTGCCGATGTCGCCGGTGACCCCGGAATAGTCGAGCACGTCGTCGATCAGCTGGAACGCCGTGCCGAGCCGGCGGCCGTACTCGGCAGCGGCGGCCTCGACTTCGGGCGCGGCGCTGCAAAGGATCGCGCCGAGCTGCGCCGCCGCCTCGAACAGGCGCGCGGTCTTGTAGCGGATCACCTGCATGTACCGCGCTTCGTCGGTGTCGGGGTCGTTGCAGTTGATCAGCTGCAGCACCTCGCCCTCGGCGATCGTGTTGGTGGCGTCGGCGAGCACGCCCATGACCCGCATGTCGTCGACCTCGACCATCATCTGGAAGGCGCGCGAGTAGAGGAAGTCGCCGACCAGCACCGACGCGGCGTTGCCGAACGCGTGGTTGGCGGTCTCGCGGCCGCGGCGCAGCGCCGACTCGTCGACGACGTCGTCGTGCAGCAGCGTCGCCGTGTGGATGAATTCCACGACGGCGGCGAGAAGATAGTGATTGCTCGCTCCTTTGTAGCCGAGCGCCCGTGCGAAGAGCAGAAGAAGCAGCGGTCGCATCCGCTTGCCGCCCGCGCCGATGATGTAGTCGGAGATGCTGTTGATCAGCGCCACCTCCGAGTCGAGCCGCTGGCGGATCACGCGGTCGGTTTCGGCGAGGTCCGAGGCCAGGACCGGAAAGAGTTCGACGGGTTTCATGGAACGACCATAGGAACTGGCGATTATAGTCGTCGGACGCGGGTTTTGACGGACGCCGCGAGTTGTCGGATAATTTCGGGTTTTCCGTTCTCGGGACGAGCGTTCTCAGGACACATATCGAGAGGTTCCCATGTACGCGGTGATAAAAACCGGCGGCAAGCAGTACAAGGTTGCGGCCGGCGACAAGATCAGGGTAGAACAGATGCCGGCGGACATCGGAGCTGAAATCACGATCGACCAGGTGCTGGCGGTCGGCGCAGGCGACCAGCTTTCGGTCGGCGCGCCGCTGGTGTCGGGGGCGACGGTTTCGGCGACGGTGCTCTCCCACGGGCGGCACGACAAGGTCCGCATCTTCAAGATGCGCCGCCGCAAGCACTATCGCAAGCAGCAGGGCCATCGCCAGAACTTCACCGAGCTGTTCGTGAGCCGCATCGCTTCGGCGATCGGCGAGGCGACCGCCGAGGTGCCGGCGATCGTGCAGCCTGCGGCCGAGGCCGCGCCCGGCGCCAATCGTTAAGCAGGAGTCAGCAACATGGCACAGAAGAAGGGCGGCGGCTCGACGCGCAACGGCCGCGACTCGCAACCGAAGATGCTGGGCGTCAAGGCGTACGGCGGCGAGACCGTCAGCGCCGGCTCGATCATCGTGCGCCAGCGCGGCACGCAGTTCCACCCCGGCGTGAACGTCGGCGTCGGCAAGGACCACACGCTGTTCGCGCTGGTCGACGGCCGTGTGAAGTTCGCCGTCAAGGGCCCGCGCAACCGCAACACCGTCAGCGTCGACCCGCTGCAGTGACGCGTCCCGCGGCGCCGCAGGAAGCCCCGCCGCGCGGGGCTTTTTTGTCTGCGCGCGCACCCGACGATCGCAGGACATCACGATGAAATTCATCGACGAGGCGACCATCGAAGTCACCGCCGGCAACGGCGGCAACGGCGTCGCGTCGTTCCGCCGCGAGAAGTTCATCCCGAAGGGCGGTCCCGACGGCGGCGACGGTGGCCGCGGCGGCAGCATCTGGGCGGTGGCCGATCGCAACGTCAACACGCTGGTCGACTATCGCTACCAGCGCAAGTTCGTCGCGAAGAACGGCGAGCGCGGGCGCGGCTCCGACCAGTACGGTGCCGCGGCCGAGGACATCCGCCTGCGCGTGCCGGTGGGCACGCAGATCGTCGACGAGGACACCGGCGCGCTGGTCGCCGACCTCACGCGCCACGACGAGGTCGCGCTGCTCGCCAAGGGCGGAGAGGGCGGACTCGGCAACATCCACTTCAAGTCGAGCACCAATCGGGCGCCTCGCCAGTGCACGCCCGGCAAGGAAGGCGAGCACCGCCGGTTGCGGCTGGAACTCAAGGTGCTGGCAGACGTGGGGCTGCTCGGCCTGCCCAACGCCGGAAAGTCGACGTTCATCGCGGCGGTCAGCAACGCGCGCCCGAAGATCGCCGACTATCCGTTCACGACCTTGCACCCGAACCTGGGCGTGGTGCGCGTCGGCGCCGGCAAGAGCTTCGTGATCGCCGACATCCCGGGCCTGATCGCGGGAGCGGCCGAAGGCGCCGGGTTCGGTCACCAGTTCCTGCGACACCTGCAGCGCACGCGCCTGCTGCTGCACCTGGTCGACCTGACTCCGTTCGACCCGGATGCCGATCCGGTTCGCGACGCGCGCGCGATCGTGCGCGAGTTGCGCAAGTACGACCCGGCGCTGGCCGAGAAGCCGCGCTGGCTCGTGCTGAACAAGATCGACATGATTCCGGCCGACGAGCGCGCGGCGCGCGTCGCCGACTTCGTCGGGCGGTATCGGGGTCGAGGCCGCAGCGCGATGCCGGTCGAGCGCGTGTTCGCGATCTCGGCGCTGACGCGAGAGGGTTGCGAGCCGCTGTGCCTGGCCGCCAACGAGTATCTCGAGTCGATCCGCCCGGCCGACTCCGAGGCGGTCGATGTGCGCTTCGAGCGCGCGGTGGGCGCGACGCCGGACCCTGCCGCGCCCGGCGACGACGACGCCCGGGAGGCCGCCCATGGCTGAGCGGGTCGTGGCCGGCGCGGGCGCGCACGACGCGGCGGCCGCGCCGCTGCGCGACGGTCGGCGCATCGTCGTCAAGGTGGGCTCGAGCCTCGTGACGAACGAGGGCCGCGGCCTGGACGAGCAGGCGATCTCGCTGTGGGGTCGCCAGATTGCCGAGTTGCGCGGGCTCGGCAAGGAAGTGGTGATGGTGTCGTCGGGCGCGGTGGCCGAGGGCATGAAGCGCCTGGGCTGGGCGAAGCGCCCGAAGGCGATGCACGAGTTGCAGGCTGCGGCGGCGGTCGGGCAGATGGGGCTCGCGCAGGTCTACGAAACCTGCTTTCGCGCGCACGGGCTGGGCACCGCGCAGGTGCTGCTCACGCACGACGACCTGGCCGATCGCAAGCGTTACCTCAACGCGCGCTCGACGCTGCTCGCGCTGCTCGAACTGGGCGTGGTGCCCATCATCAACGAGAACGACACCGTAGTCACCGACGAAATCAAGTTCGGCGACAACGACACGCTCGGCGCCCTGGTGGCGAACCTGATCGACGCCGATGCGCTGGTGATCCTCACGGACCAGAGCGGGCTGTTTACCGCCGACCCGCGGCGCGATCCGCAGGCGCGGCTGCTCGAGCGTGTCGTGGCCGGCGACCCCGCGCTGGAAGCGATCGCAGGCGGCGCGGGCTCGTCGATCGGCCGCGGCGGCATGATCACCAAAGTGCTCGCCGCGAAGCGCGCCGCCAGCAGCGGGGCGCACACGATCGTGGCTTCGGGCCGCGAGGCCGACGTGCTGGTGCGGCTGGCGCGTGGCGAGGCGATCGGCACGCGGTTCATCGCGCAGACGCCGCGGATGGCGGCGCGCAAGCAATGGCTGGCCGACCACCTGCAGTTGCGCGGCGCGGTTCGCCTCGATGCCGGCGCGGCGCGCGCGCTGGTCGCCGGCGGCCGCAGCCTGCTGCCGATCGGCGTGACCGACGTGAGCGGGGAATTCGAGCGCGGCGAGGCCGTCGCGATCCACGACCCCGAGGGTCGCGAGATCGGGCGCGGGTTGATCAATTACTCGAGCTCCGAGACCCGGCTGATCATGCGTCGCCCGTCTTCCGAGATCGAAGCGATCCTCGGCTTCACAGAAGAACCCGAACTCGTGCACAGGGACAATCTGGTCTTGCGCTAGCTAGCGCAAGACCAGATTGCGGCGCAGGCTAACGTGCCGCGCAGCGGCAGGTCAAGCCCGCGAAGCGGGCGGCCGAAGCCACAATGGCGTGAATCGCCAGCGCACCCGGCCGCCGGCCCTACGCCGCGGCGCCTGCCGCGGTCACCTCGTTGTCCGCGTGTTCGCGCTGGTCCTCGCGCATCTGGTCGATCACCTCGGCTTCCTCGACCGACACGACGCGCCGGTTCTCGCAGAAGAAGCGCAGGCCCGCGCGATTCTGCGCGTAGAGCCGCCTGGCTGCCGCGAGCGCCGCCGAAGGATCGAGAATCGTGGTGAGCGAGAACACCTGGTCGCTTCCCGACTCGGCGTCGAGGCTCTGTGCCTGCATCGTCTCCATTGTCTGTCTCCCGTTGGAACGACGAGGCCAGCCTAGGACGGCTGGGCAGCCGGCGCAGGCGGCCGGCGGGCGGACGCCGCCTGTCGCAGGACGAACGTCGGTTTCGGGCGATCGGGTTGTTGCGTGCGAGCCACGAGGCGGCGGTCAGCGCGATCGCCTGAGGTCCCTGCTCCGCCGGGCTGCGACCCAGGCGTAGACGGTCAGGTTGACCACCACGACGAGGGCGCCGAGCCATTGCTGCGCCTGTGCGGTGAGCCCGGGCGGATAGACGATCGGGATCAGGTAGCGCTCGACGAAACCTCCGGCGTAGCCCGAGGCGCCAGCCATCCGGCGGAAGTGATTCTCGAGCGGCGTGAGCGGGCAGATCGCGCCGCTGAACTCGATCCACGCGCCCCAGGCCGCGGCCGGAAGATGCAGCCAGGCGATGCGTGCCCGCCAGGCGACCAGGATCCCGCCGAGCATCGCGAACGCGACGAACGCCAGGTGCAGCAGCACCACCAGGTCGGCCGCGAGGCGGGCGTCCATCGGTTCTCGCGCTCAGGCGAGCGGCACGAAATCGTATCCGCTGCCGCGCCGGACGATGCGGCCGAGCCCCGGGGCGGGAAGGTGGCAGCCGCCGACGATCCAGTCGCCGGCGAGTGCCGCGTCGAGCAGCCGGCGCCGGCTCTGCCGCGCCGCGTCGGCGTCCATGTCGAAGCGCACGGCCCAGTCGGGGTTGCGGACGAACAGCGCGGCGACATTGGCCAGGTCGCCGAGGTAGGCGAAGGTCTGCCGCCCCGACGCGATCGAGAACGCGGTGTGGCCGGGTGTGTGCCCGTAGGCGTCGATCGAGCGGATGCCGGCGACGAGTTCGCCGCCGGGCTGGAATCGTACGACGCTGGCTGCGATCGGCCCGAAGACGCGACGCACCGCGTCGCCGTTCGGCGCGCCGGGTGCCGCGGCCCGCCGCGCGTCGTCGGTCCAGAAATCCCATTCGGGCGCGGGCACCATCAGCCGCGCGTTCGGGAAGGCCAGCGCGCCGTCGCGGTCGCGAAGGCCATTGATGTGGTCGCCGTGGAAGTGCGAAATCAGGACGGTGTCGATCGATCGGGGGTCGATTCCCGCGACCCGGAGGTTGGCGAGGAGCCGGCCAGAGGTCGGTGCTCCGAACTGGCCGTTGCCGGCATCCATCAGCACGCGCCTGCCGTCGTGCTCGACGACGAACGCAGTGAACGGGATCGTGAGCCGGTCGTCGGGCAGTCCGGCCTCGCGCAGCGCCTGCTGCACCTGGGCCAGCGTCGCGTTGCGCACGAAGCCGTCGGCGAGCGGCGAGTTCGCCGCGCCGTCGCTGACCGCGGTGACCGTCGCGGCGCCGACACGCGTGCGGAATGCGCCGGGCGCGACCGAACTCGCCACCGGCGCGGGCGTTGCGGGGGCGGCGCACCCCGCGACGAGCGGCATCGACACCGCTGCTGCGAGGCCGAGGCCGGTCCGGATGAACTGTCGACGCGAAGCGGGCATGCGCAACTCCTGGCCTGGGTGGACACATTGTCGACGACGGGGCCCGGCGCCGCATCGTGCGCGACGCGGAGCCGGGCTCGAAAAAAGGCGACAATCGCGCCTGCGGAACCACGCAAGAGTCGACGATGTCCGAGCAATCCTTTCACGGCGTCTTTCCCTACCTCGTCTCGCCGATCGATCCGGCCGGCCACGTCAGGGAGGACGTGCTGGCGCGGCTGTGCGAAGACCTGATCGCGGCCGGCGTGCACGGCCTCGCGCCGCTGGGATCGACCGGCGAATTCGCCTACCTGTCGTGGGAGCAGCAGCGCCGCGTGGTCGAAGTCGTCATCGAGGCGGCGAAGGGCCGCGTGCCGGTGGTGGCCGGCGTGGCCTCGACGACGATCGCACAGGCCGAGTCGCGCGCCCGCACCTTCGAGCGGATGGGCGTCGACGGCATCCTCGCGATCCTCGAGGCGTATTTCCCGATCGACGACGAGGGCGTCTACGCCTACTTCGAGGCGATCGGCAAGTCGGTCGGCCTGCCGGTCGTGCTCTACACGAACCCGAACTTCCAGCGCTCGGACCTGAGCCTGCCGGTGATCGAGCGGCTGAGTCGCGTGCCGAACATCCGCTACCTCAAGGACGCGTCGTCCAACACGGGGCGGCTGCTGTCGATCATCAACCGCGTCGAGGGCCGGATGCAGGTGTTCGCGGCGTCGGCGCACGTTCCCGCCTGCGTCATGCTGATCGGCGGCGTCGGCTGGATGGCCGGTCCGGCGTGCGTCGCGCCGCGCCAGAGCGTGGCGCTGTACGAGGCATGCCGCCGCGGCGACTGGTCCGCGGCGATGGCGCTGCAGCGGCCGCTCTGGGCGCTGAACCAGGCGTTCGCCAGGCACAACCTCGCGGCGTGCATCAAGGGCGGGCTCGAACTGCAGGGTTATGCGGTCGGCGCGCCGCTGCGACCTCAGGCGCCATTGACGCCGGCCGGCATCGAGGAGGTCAGGGCGGCGCTGGGTGCGATCGGCGCGCTGTAGCGGCCGACCGGGCGAAGGGCCCCCGAGGGCGCGCAAACGGCCCGCTTGAAACGGAATCGACAAGGAGGAACGTCATGGCTGGGCAATCCGCGCATCGCACCGAGCGCGACACCTTCGGGCCGATCGACGTGCCCGCCGAGCGGCTGTGGGGCGCGCAGACCCAGCGTTCGCTGCAGTTCTTCGCGATCTCGACCGAGCGGATGCCCGGGGAACTGGTGGCCGCGCTGGGCGAGGTCAAGCGCGCGGCGGCGATCGCCAATCGCGACCTCGGCCTGCTCGACGACGCGAAGGCACAGGCGATCGTCCAGGCCGCCGACGAGGTGCTCGACGGGAAGCATCGCGACGAGTTCCCGCTGTCGGTCTGGCAGACGGGCTCGGGCACGCAGACCAACATGAACGTGAACGAGGTGCTGGCCAACCGCGCGTCCGAGCTGCTCGGCGGCGAGCGCGGCCCGCGGCGCCTGGTGCACCCGAACGACGAGGTGAACCTCGGGCAGTCGTCGAACGACGTGGTGCCCACGTCGATCCACGTGGCGGCGGCGCGCGCGGTGGCGCAGCGCCTGCTGCCCGCACTCGACGCGTTGCGCGCGACGCTGCAGGGCAAGTCGGACGCGTTCGCCGACATCGTGAAGATCGGCCGGACGCACCTGCAGGATGCGACGCCCCTCACGCTCGGCCAGGAGATTTCGGGCTGGGTCGCCCAGCTCGCGCGCGCCCGCGACGCGGTCGCGCGCGCGCTGCCGGCGGTCTGCGAACTCGCGATCGGCGGCACCGCGGTGGGTACCGGGCTGAACACGCACCCCGAATTCGGTGCACGCGTCGCCGAACAGCTCGCTGCGCGGCTGTCGTTGCCGTTCGCGCTCGCACCGAACCGGTTCGCGGCGCTTGCAGGCCACGAGCCGGTCGTGGCGCTGCACGGCGGGCTGCGCGCGCTGGCGGCAGCGCTGACGAAGATCGCCAACGACGTGCGCTGGCTGGCCAGCGGCCCGCGCTCGGGGCTGGGCGAGATCCGCATACCCGAGAACGAGCCCGGCAGCTCGATCATGCCGGGCAAGGTGAACCCGACGCAGTGCGAGGCGATGACGATGCTGTGCGCGCAGGTGCTCGGCAACGACGTCGCGATCGGCGTCGGCGCGGCCTCGGGCAACTTCGAACTCAACGTGTTCCAGCCCCTCGTTGCGCACAACCTGCTGCAGAGCCTGCGGCTGCTCGCCGACGGCATGGCGAGCTTCGAACGGCACTGCGCGGCGGGTATCGAGCCCGATCGCGCGCGCATTGCCGAGCTGCTCGAGCGATCGCTGATGCTGGTCACCGCGCTCGCGCCGCACATCGGCTACGAGCGCGCAGCCGAGATCGCGAAGAAGGCGCACCGCGAAGGCAGCACGCTGCGCGAGGCGGCGCTCGCGCTCGGCCACGTGAGCGCCGAACAGTTCGACGCCTGGGTGCGTCCGCAGGCGATGACGCGGCCCTCCGCAGGCTGAGCGCGGGCAGCGACCACGCCGACCGGGCGACGGGCCCGCCGCCGACGTGACCGATCGGGCGGAGCATCGCTTATGCTTCGCCCCATGACTTCCGCCGGCCCCGCCTCGACCGCCCCGGATCCTTCGTTCCCCGGCGCCGCGCAGCGCAGCTCGCTGTCGGTGCTGCGCGCGCTGTGGCCGTTCATGGCGCCCTATCGCGCGCGGGTGGCCGTGGCGGCGATCGCGCTGCTGGTCGCGGCGGTGGCGACGCTGGTGGTGCCGATCGCGTTCCGGCAGATGATCGACGTGGGCTTCGCCGCGCGCGCGGTGGCTTCCGAGCGGGCCAACGTCAACCTCTGGTTCCTCGCGCTGTTCGGCGTCGCGGTGGTGCTCGCGCTGGGCACCGCGCTGCGCTTCTACAGCGTCTCGTGGCTGGGCGAGCGCGTCACCGCCGACCTGCGGCGCGCGGTCTACCGCCAGGTGTTGCGGCAGGACGCGCGCTTCTTCGAGACGCTGAAGACCGGCGAAGTGCTCTCGCGCCTGAGCACCGACACGACGCTGATCCAGACGCTGGTGGGCACCAGCATCTCGCTCGGATTGCGCAACGCGTTGCTGTTCGTCGGCGCGCTGGTGATGCTGATCGTGACCAGCCCGCAACTCGCGTCGATCATCGTCGGGCTGCTGCTGCTGGTGGTGCTGCCGATCCTGGTGTTCGGGCGGCGCGTTCGCCGGCTCTCGCGCGTGAGCCAGGACGCCTTGGCGGACAGCAGCGCGCTGGCCGGCGAGACGCTGAACGCGATCCAGATCGTCCAGGCGTACGCGCGCGAGCCGCTCGAGGCGAAGCGCTTCGGCGAGTCGACCGAGTCGGCCTTCGCCAGCGCGATCCGGCGCGTGCGTGCCCGCTCGCTGCTCACCGCGCTGGCGATCGTGCTGGTGTTCGGCGCGATCGTGTTCGTGCTGTGGCTGGGCGCGCACGCGGTGCTGGAAGGGCGCCTGACCGCCGGCCTGCTCACGCAGTTCATTCTCTACGCGGCGCTGGTGGCCGGCGCCACCGGCGCGATCGCCGAGGTGCTGGGCGACGTGCAGCGCGCCGCCGGTGCCACCGAGCGGCTGCTCGAGTTGCTCGAGGCCGAGCCGGCGATCCGCGCGCCGGCCCGACCTGAGCGGCTGGCGCCTTCGGGTCGCGGCGCGCGGATCGGCTTCGAGTCGGTCGCGTTCAGCTACCCGTCGCGGCCGGACGAGCGCGCGCTCGATCACGTGACGCTCGAGATCGCCGCCGGCGAGACGGTCGCGCTGGTCGGGCCCTCGGGCGCCGGCAAGACGACGCTGTTCCAGCTGCTGTTGCGTTTCCACGATCCGTCCTCGGGCACGATCCGGCTCGACGGCATCGACCTGCGCCGGCTCGACCCGGCCGACCTGCGCGGCGCGATCGGACTGGTCTCTCAGGACAGCGTCGTGTTCTCGGCCGACGCGATGCAGAACATCCGCTACGGGCGGCTCGACGCAACGGACGACGAGGTGATCGAGGCGGCGAAGGCGGCGCGCGCGCACGAGTTCATCGAGAAGCTTCCGGACGGCTATCGCACCTTCCTCGGCGAGCGCGGCGTGCGCCTGTCGGGAGGCCAGCGCCAGCGCATCGCGATCGCGCGGGCGCTGCTGAAGAACCCGCCGCTGCTGCTGCTCGACGAGGCGACCAGCGCGCTCGACGCCGAGAGCGAGCGTGCGGTGCAGGCGGCGCTCGAGCGCGCGATGCGCGGGCGTACCACGCTCGTCATCGCGCACCGGCTCGCGACCGTGGTCGGCGCCGACCGGATCGTCGTCCTCGAGCGCGGCCGCGTCGTCGACGTCGGCACGCACGCCGAGCTGGTCGAGCGCGGCGGCCTCTACGCGCGGCTGGCCGCGATACAGTTCGATTCCCACCTGGAGACCCCATGAAACTCGTGCGCTACGGAAGACCCGGCAAGGAGAAGCCCGGACTGATCGACGCCGAAGGAAGGCTGCGCGACCTCTCGGCAGTCGTGCCCGACATCGGCCCCGAGCAGCTGTCGCCGAGGGGGTTCGCGAAGCTCGCGAAACTGAAGGCCGAGCGTCTGCCCGCCGTGCGCGGCAAGCCGCGGTTCGGGCCGCCACTCACCGGAACGACCAAGTTCGTCGCGATCGGCCTGAACTATTCGGACCACGCAGCCGAAACCGGCGCGCCGGTACCGAAGGAGCCGATCGTCTTCCACAAGGCGCTGAGCTCGATCGTCGGCCCCGACGACGACGTGATGCTGCCCAGGGGCTCGGTCAAGACCGACTGGGAGGTCGAGCTGGGCATCGTGATCGGCACGCGCGCGCGCTACGTGACGAAGAAGGACGCGCTGAAGCACGTCGCCGGCTACCTGCTGGTCAACGACGTGTCCGAGCGCGAGTACCAGCTCGAGCGCAACGGCACCTGGGACAAGGGCAAGGGCTGCGATACCTTCGGGCCGATCGGGCCGTGGATCCTGACTGCCGACGAGGTGAAGAACCCGCAGAACCTGGCCATGTGGCTCGACGTCAACGGCGAGAGGCGCCAGCGCGGCAACACGAAGACGATGGTCTTCGACTGCGCGACGCTGGTCTCCTACGTCAGCCAGTTCATGACGCTGAACCCCGGCGACCTGATCACCACCGGCACGCCGCCCGGCGTGGGCCTGGGCATGAAGCCGCAGCGGTTCCTGAAGCCGGGCGACGTGATCACCGCCGGGATCGAGGGGCTGGGCACGCAGACGCAGCGCGTCGTGAGGTTCCGGGCGTGAGCGCGGTCGGGTCGCCGGTGCTGCTGCTGGCGCCGCTGTATCCGCCGACGCAGGCCGAGCTCGAGGCGGGCTACCGCGTGGTTCGCCTCTGGGAGGCCGACGACGCCGGTGCGCGGCTCGACGCGCTCGCCGGCGAATGCCGCGCGGTCGTCACGCACTCGGGCCGCGGGATCGATCGCGCGACGATCGAGCGGCTGCCGCGGCTCGAACTGGTCGCCAACTTCGGCGTCGGCGTCGACGCGATCGACCTGGGCGCCTGCCGCAGCCGCGGCATCGCGGTGACCAACACGCCCGACGTGCTGACCGAGGACGTCGCCGATCTCGCGCTGGCGCTGCTGCTCGCGGCCGTGCGCCGCATCCCGCAGGGGGACCGGTTCGTTCGCGAGGGGCGCTGGGCGAAGGGGCCGATGGGCCTCACGCAGAGCCTGCAGCGGCGCAGGATCGGCATCGTCGGCCTGGGCCGCATCGGGGCGGCGATCGCGCGACGCTGCGCGGCGTTCGACACCGAGCTCGGGTATTTCGGTCCGCGCCGCAAGACGGGCGTCGACCATCGCTACTTCGACGACATCGTGGCGCTCGCCGGATGGGCCGACGTGCTGGTTGCCGCGTGCCCCGGGGGGGCCGCCACGGCGAAGCTGGTGTCGCGCTCCGCGCTCGAGGCACTGGGGCCCGAGGGCGTCTTCGTGAACATCGCCCGCGGGTCGGTGGTCGACCAGCCGGCGCTGGTCGAACTGCTGGTCGCGGGACGGCTCGGCGCGGCCGGCCTCGACGTGTTCGACGACGAGCCGAACGTTCCCGCCGAACTGCTGGCGCTGGACAGCGTCGTGCTGCAGCCGCACCAGGGCAGCGCGACGCATCCGACGCGCGCCGCGATGGGGCGCCTGGTGCTGGAGAACCTGGCGGCCTGGGCCGCGGGGCGGCCGCTGCCGACGCCGGCCTGAGTCAGCCGCGCTCGGCCTCGTCGGCCGGCGCTTCCACGTGCCGGTGCCGCGCGCGGGTGCGCCCGCGCAGGTAGCGGCTGGCCTCGGGGAAGCCGGCGCGCTGCTCGCCGCGATGGAACAGCATGCGCGCCAGCTCGTTCAGCGCCTGGCTATAGACCTCGCGCTTGAACTCGATCACCGCGTCGAGCGGCACCCAGTAGTCGTTCCAACGCCAGGCATCGAACTCCGGGTGGTCCGAGGCGCGCAGGTCGACGTCGTAGTCGCGACCGACCAGTCGCAGCAGGAACCAGATCTGCTTCTGCCCGCGGTAGTGGCCGCGCCACTCGCGCCGCACCCAGTGCTCCGGCACGTCGTAGCGCAGCCAGTCGCGGGTGCGGCCGACGATGCGGACGTGCTCGGGACGCAGCCCGACTTCCTCGTGCAGCTCGCGGTACATCGCCTGTTCGGGCGATTCGCCGCGCTTGATGCCGCCCTGCGGAAACTGCCACGAGTGCTCGCGAACCCGCTTTCCCCAGAAGACCTCGTTCCTCGAATTGACCAGGATGATGCCGACGTTGGGGCGATAGCCGTCACGGTCCAGCATGGCCCGCACCCCTCGATCCCATACAATTGAAACGATTATATAGAGCCGTCGCGCGCGCTGGTGCAACGGCGATCGCCCCACTCCGGATTACGCATGAAAGCCTCCCGATTCCACCTCTCGACCCTGAAGGAAGCGCCCGCCGACGCCGAGGTCGTCAGCCACCGGCTGATGACGCGCGCGGGCATGATCCGCAAGCTCGCCGGCGGCATCTACAACTACATGCCGCTGGGGCTGCGGGTCATCCGGAAGATCGAGGCGATCATCCGCGAGGAGATGAACCGGGCGGGGGCGATCGAACTGCTGATGCCGGTCGTCCAGCCGGCCGAATTGTGGATCGAGTCGGGGCGGTGGGACAAATACGGGCCCGAGCTGCTGCGCATCAAGGACAGGCACCAGCGCGACTTCATCGTGCAGCCGACCTCGGAAGAAGCGATCACCGACATCGCCCGCAACGAGATCCGCAGCTACCGCCAGATGCCGAAGAACTTCTATCACATCCAGACGAAGTTCCGCGACGAGCGCCGGCCGCGCTTCGGCGTGATGCGCGGGCGCGAGTTCACGATGAAGGACGCCTACTCGTTCGACCGCGACCACGCGTCGGCGCTCGCGAGCTACAAGGCGATGTACGACGCCTACGTGGCGATCTTCACGCGGATGGGCCTCACGTTCCGCGCGGTGGCGGCCGACACCGGCGCGATCGGCGGCTCGGCCAGCCACGAGTTCCAGGTCATCGCCGAGACGGGCGAGGACGCGATCGCCTGGTGCCCCGACTCCGACTACGCGGCCAACGTCGAGCTGGCCGAGGCGCTGCCCCTCATCGCGCAGCGCGGCGCGCCCGCCGAGCCGCTCGCGAAGACGCCGACGCCGTCGCGCGAGAAGTGCGAGGAGGTCGCCGAGCTGCTCGGCCTGCCGCTGGCGCGGACCGTGAAGTCGATCGTGCTGGCCGTCGACGAGCGCGAGCCGGTCAAGGACGGCGCGCAGGACTTCGCCGGCGCCCCGCGGATCGTCGGCACCGCGATCTGGCTGCTGCTGGTGCGCGGAGACCACCAACTGAACGAGGTCAAGGCCGGCAAGGTGCCGGGGCTCGAAGGCTTCCGCTTCGCCACCGAGTCCGAGATCGTCGAGCACTTCGGTTCGCCGCCGGGCTACCTCGGCCCGATCGGCCCCCGCAGGCCGGTGCAGGTGCTGGCCGACCGGACGGTCGCCGCGATGCACGACTTCGTCTGCGGCGCGAACGACGAGGGCTTCCACTACACCGGCGTGAACTGGGGCCGCGACCTGCCCGAGCCGATCGTGGCCGACATCCGCAACGTGCAGGCCGGCGACCCGTCTCCCGACGGCAAGGGCACGCTGGCGATCCAGCGCGGCATCGAGGTCGGCCACGTGTTCTATCTCGGCACGAAGTACTCGGCGGCGATGCGGGCCGAGTTCGTCGACGTCGACGGCAAGTCCAGGCCGTTCGAGATGGGCTGCTACGGGATCGGCGTCACGCGCCTGGTCGGCGCGGCGATCGAGCAGAACCACGACGAGCGCGGCATCGTCTGGCCGCGCGCGATCGCGCCGTTCGAGGTCGCGGTCGTGCCGCTCGGCTACGCGAAGTCCGACGCGGTGCGCACCGCCGCCGACGCGCTGTACGAGCAGTTGCTGGCCGACGGCATCGACGTCGTGCTCGACGATCGCGACGAGCGGCCGGGCGCGATGTTCGCCGACTGGGAGCTGATCGGCGTGCCGGTGCGGGTCACGGTCGGCGAGCGCAGCCTGAAGGAGGGGCGCGTCGAGCTGCTGGTGCGCCGGGGCATGCAGTCGGAGGCGGTGCCTGTCGGGGATGCGGCGCCGGCTGTCCGGCGCCTGCTTGCAGGCTGACGGCGGACGCGGTCTCATCGGACGATGAGGAACATCCTGCTCCTGGTCCTGGTGGTTTGCGCCGCGCTGGCGGGCCTGGTGCTGGCCGACCCGGCGCACGCCGGCGCGCAGCAGTACGAGCCGCTCGGCGCGTCGGTGCGCACCGCGCTCGCCGCCGCGGTCAGCGGCGACGACGAACCGCCGCGGCCGCAGTTCGTCTCGCTCGACGAGAGGCTCGACTGGCTCACCGCGATGTCGAGCCGGCTGCCGCGGCGCTGGAAGCCCGACTTCCAGCAGCGCATCGAGTTCCTGAACACGGTGCGCTACGAGGCGCAGCGCGCAGGCCTCGACCCGCAGCTCGTGCTGGGCCTGATCGAGGTCGAGAGCTACTTTCGCCGCTACGCGATCTCGCAGGCCGGCGCGCGCGGCTACATGCAGGTGATGCCGTTCTGGACCGGCGTGATCGGCGACGGCGATCCGTCGAAGCTGTTCGACATGCGCACCAACCTGCGCTACGGCTGCACGATTCTTCGGCACTACCTCGACATCGAGCGCGGCGACCTGTTCCGCGCGCTCGGCCGCTACAACGGCAGTCTCGGCCGCCCCGAGTATCCGAACGCGGTGCTGCGCGCCTGGAAGCGCTGGGAGGTCAGGCCGGCCGAGCGCGGTCCGGCCGAGCGCATCGCGTCGAACCGGTCCCCGGCGTCGTAACGCGGCGCCCGTCGCGGCGGCCGCGCCGCGGCGTCTGGCGCATCGCCGCGCTCGCGGCTGGGCTCATGGCTGCGCGGGCGGCTTCGCCCCGACGATCCTCGCCAGCAGTCGCGCCAGCTGGCGACGCTCCTGCGGCGTGCATCCCTCGGCGAGCGCCTCGTCGTGCGCGCGCAGCCGCGCCCTCAGGTCGGCGAGCGCCGCCTCGCCGTCGGTGGTCAGCGTCAACGACTTCTCGCGGCGGTTCGATCCCGCGCCGGCAGCGATCCACCCGCGTGCAGCCAGGAACCGGATGATCGCGACCAGGTTCGAGCGCTCGACCGCCATTGCGGTGGCGAGCGCGCTGGGCCGGATGCCCGGATTGCAGGCGACGAGCTCGAGCGCGGTGAAGCGCGCCGGCGTCACGCCGGTGCCCGCGAAAGCGCGCGAGAATCCCTGCATGTTCGCGAGATCGGCGAGATGGATCAGGTAGCCGATCGCATGTTGCAGCGCACCATAGGCGACGGCGCCTCCCGGGCCTTCGGGTTGCCGAGCATTGCGCGTAGACATGATGATTGTTATAACGCATAGCAATCAGGGAGGGCAAATGAATCTCGCGTCGAACCTGGAGCGCTGGGCCGCTGCGAAGCCGTCCCATCCGGCCGTCCTGTTCGAGGGGCGCCGCATCGGCTACGGCGAGCTCGACGCGGCCGCGTCGCGCCTGGCGCACGCGCTGCGCGCGCACGGGGTCGCCGCCGGCGATCGCGTCGCGCTGTTCCTGCCGAACATCCCCGAGTACCTGGTCGCGTACTACGCGGCGCAGAAGATCGGCGCGATCACGGTCTCGATCAACGCGATCTTCCGGACGGCCGAGGTCGAGTACCTGGTCGGCGATTCGGGCTCGAAGGTGGTGTTCACCGTCGGCGAGCTCGCCCGGTTCGTGCCGCGCGAGCGCTGCACGACCCTCGAGCACGTCGTGATCTGCGAAGGCGACGCGCCGCCCGGCACCGCGACGCTCGACCAATGGTGCGCGGGGCGCGACGCGAGCCTGCCCGGCATCGATTGCGCCGCCGACGCGCCGGCTTCGCTGCTGTACTCGTCGGGAACCACCGGCTTTCCGAAGGGCGTGACGCTCACGCAGTCGAACATCGCGTCGAACATCGCCACGGCCGCGAAGTGCTCGGGCTACCGCCCCGACGACCGCCTGGCCGCGTTCCTGCCGCTGTTCCACGTCTACGGCCAGAACTACATCATGAACGCCGCGGTGCTGGCCGGCGCGACGCTGGCGCTGTTCCGCCGCTTCGTGCCCGACCAGGTGCTCGAGGCGATCGCGCGCGAGCGCATCACGATGTTCTTCGGCGTGCCGACGATCTTCATCGCGCTGCTGTCGATGGACCTGTCGAAGGTCGACCTGTCGTCGATCCGCTACGAGATGTCGGCGGCGGCGACGATGCCCGAGGAGATCTCGCGGCGCTGGACCGAGCGCTTCGGGCGTCGCGTCTACGAGGGCTATGGCCTGACCGAGTGCTCGCCGTTCGCCTGCTACAACGACCTGGTCGAGCATCGCTTCGGCTCGGTCGGGCGCGCGGTGGAGGGCTTCGAGCTCGCGATCTTCGACGAGGCCGACCATGAGGTGCCGCGCGGCGAGTGGGGCGAGATCGTGATCCGCGGCCCCGGCGTGATGAAGGGCTACTGGAACCGGCCCGAGGACAGTGCGCAGGCGCTGCGCGGCGGCTGGCTGCACTCGGGCGACATCGGCCGCATGGACGCCGACGGCTACGTCTTCATCGTCGACCGCGTGAAGGACATGATCAACCTGTCCGGTTTCAAGGTGTGGCCGGCCGAGGTCGAGCAGTACCTGTACAAGCTGCCGCAGGTGCAGGAGGTGGCGGTCTACGGGCTGCCGCATCCCGACAAGGGCGAACAGGTGGTGGCGGCGGTCGTGCCCAGGCCGGGCCAGTCGCTGACCGCCGACGAGGTCATCGCGTACTGCCGCGCCAACATTGCCGCGTACAAGGTGCCGGCGCGGGTCGACATCGTGAGCGAATTGCCCAAGAGCCCTACAGGGAAAATCCTGAAGCGCGTGCTGCGCGACCAGGCCGGGAAGCCGTGATAGCCTGACCGGCGATCCAGACAACGGACCTGCGGCCGCCGCGCGAGCCGGGCGCCGCTTCACACGAAACGAGGAGGAGACCATGAGCAAGGTGACCCGTCGGGACTTCCACCGGATGGCGGCCGCTTCGGCGATCGTCGGCGGCAGCACGCTCGCTGCGCCGGCGATCGTGCGCGCGCAGCCGAAGAAGCTGAAGGTCGGCGTGCTGCTGCCGCGTTCCGGCGTGCAGGCGTTCATCGGCCAGTCGTGCCAGCTCGGCGCGGACATCTCGCCGGCACTGATCCGCGACATGTACGGCGTGGACCTCGAACTGATGAACGCCGACACCGAGACCAACGTCGAGGTGGCCCGCTCGCGCGCCGAGAAGCTGATCAACGACGGTGCGCAGGTGCTGGTCGGCCCCTTCGACTCGGGCGCCGCCGGGGCCATCGCGCAGGTGGCCGAGCAGCGCAAGGTCCCGTTCGTGATCAACATCGCCGCCGCGCCGCAGATCACCGAGCAGGGCTACAGGTACACGGTGCGCAATTTCCCGACCGCGGTCGACCTGATCCGCAACGGGCTGGCGCTCACCCGCGACCTGTTCCAGGCCACCAGCACGGCGCCGCGCACCGCGGTGTTCATGCACGTGAACGACACGTTCGGCACGTCGATGGCCAACGGCATCAAGGCGATCCTGCCGCGGCTCGACTTCCTGCCGTTCAAGGTGGTCGACACGATCTCGTACGACCCGGCCGCGCGCGACCTCTCGGTCGAGGTGGCCAAGGCCAAGGCGACCAACGCCGACTTCATCATGCTGGTGAGCCGCCTGAACGACGCGATCCTCCTGGTGCGCGAGCTGGTCAAGCAGCGCTGGTCGCCGCAGGGGATCATCAGCCCGGGGTCGCCGGGCATGTACGAGGCGCAGTTCTACAAGGCGCTCGGCAACAAGTACTCCGACTACGCGATCTCGAACGTGCCCTGGTACAACCCGAAGGCCGCGCTCACGCAGCGGGTCGACGCGGCGTTCCGCAAGCAGTTCCCGAAGGAGAACCTGAAGTTCCACGCGCTCAACGTCGGCTTCACCTTCGAGGCGATGATGATCGCCGCCGACGCGTTCAAGCGCGCCGGCAGCGCCGACGGCACGGCGCTCGCGGAGGCGATCCGCAAGACCGACATCGCCGAGCGGATGATGGTCGGCGGGCCGATCCGCTTCGACGCGAAAGGGCAGAACACGCAGATCGCGTCGGCCTGCATCCAGAACCGCAATGGCGAGCCGGTGGTGGTGTTGCCGAAGGCGGCCGCGCAGGTGGCGCCGGTGTACCCGGTGCCGGCCTGGCAGGCGCGCGGCTAGGCGCGGCGATCACGGAGTACGCCGGGGCCACCCCGGCGGAGTCGCCCGCGTGCCCCTCGACGCGATCGTCAACATCGTCGTCAGCGGCCTGCTGACCGGACTGGTCTACGGGCTGATGGCGCTCGGCCTGTCGGTCATCTATGGCGTCGTGCGCATCGTCAACTTCGCCCACGGCGAGCTGATGACGATGGCCATGTACGCCGCCGTCTTCGCCTTCGCGCTGGCCGGGCTCGACCCATTGTGGATGCTGGTCCCGGTCGCGCTGGCGTTCTTCGGCATCGGATACGTGCTGCAGCGCGGGCTGATCAATCCGTTCATCGACCGTCCCGAGCACTCGCAGTTCATGTTGCTGCTGGCGCTGGCGCTGGTGCTGGTGAACGGGCTGCTGGTCGCGTTCGGCCCCGACGCGCGCAACGTCCAGGTCGACTACGCGCTCGACTCCTTCCAGGTCGGGCCGCTGCTCGTCGACAAGGTGCGCGTGATCTGCGCCGTGGTCGCGCTGGCGGCCTGCGCGGTGCTGTTCGCGATCTTCCGCTATACGCCTTTCGGCAAGGCGATCCGCGCCTGTGCCGACAACCTGCTCGGCGCGCAGGTGGTCGGCCTGAACGTCCGGCACCTCTACGCGCTGACCTTCGGGCTGGGCACGGCCTGCGTCGGCGTCGCCGGGTGCCTGCTCACGCTGCTGGTCGACGTGACGCCGGTCTCGGGCCCGGCCTACACGCTGCTCGCGTTCGTCATCGTGATCATCGGCGGGCTCGGATCGATGGTCGGCGCGCTCGCCGGCGGCGTGCTGATCGGCGTGTCCGAGTCGGTCGCCGGGCTGCTGATCACGCCCTCGGCCAAGAGCATGCTGTCGTTCGCGCTGCTGATCCTCGTGCTCGCGTTCAGGCCGCAGGGCCTGTTCAAGGGCAAGTAGGCCGATGGATCGCTCGCGCGTCGCGTTGCTGGTCGTGCTCGCGGTGCTGCTGGTCGTGCCGCTGGCGCTCGACCGCTACCTGCTGTCGGTGATGATCCTGATCCTGTACTTCGCGTTCGTCGGGCAGGCGTGGAACATCATGATGGGCTTCTGCGGCCAGCTTTCGCTGGGCCATGCGCTGTACGTCGGCCTGGGCGCCTACACGGCCGCGGCGCTGTACCAGCACTTCGGCGTGATCCCCTGGGTCGGCATGCTGGCCGCGGTGGCGGTCTGCGTCGTGGCGGCGTCGATCATCGGCTGGCTCGCGTTCCGCTTCGGCATCGGCGGCACCTACTTCGCGCTGCTCACGATCGCGTTCGCCGAGTTCACCCGGATCGGCTTCGACCACTTCGGCTGGGTCGGCGCCTCGGGGGGATTCTTCCTGAAGGTGGTCCAGCAGGATCGCTTCGACCTGGTGAACCTGCGGGGCCACCCGCTGATGTTCTACTACCTGGCGCTCGGGCTCGCGGTTGCCGGCTTCCTGATGTCGGCCTGGCTGCTGCGCGGCCGGCTCGGCTTCTATTTCCGCGCGATCCGCGACAACGAGGAGGCGGCGCGCGCGGCCGGCGTCGACACGTTCCGCTACAAGATGTACGCGGTGCAGATCTCGGCCGGCATGACCGCGCTGGCGGGCGTGTTCTTCGCCTTCTACTACAACAACCTGTTCCCCGAGCAGATCTTCAGCATGGGCCGGTCGATCGAGATCATCCTCGCGCCGATCATCGGCGGCGTCGGCACGCTGTTCGGGCCGATCCTGGGCGCCGCCGTGCTCACGGCCCTGTCCGAGGGCATCAACGAATTGCTGGACCTGTCCGGACAGGAGATCCCGGGCGCCAAGCACATCCTGTACGGGATCGCGCTCGGCCTGTCGATCATGTTCATGCCCAACGGAATCTGGCCGGCGATCGCGAGTCGGCTCGGTTTCCGCCGCCGTGACGGAGACGACGATGGCGCCGGTTGAGACGGCCGCGGCGCCCGTGGGCGCGGGAACGGCCGCGGGCGCGCCGATGCTCGACGTGGCTGGCGTGTCGAAGAGCTTCCGCGGGCTGAAGGCCGTCGCCGGGGCCTCGCTGTCGGTGGCGCGCGGCGAGATCGTCGCGCTGATCGGGCCGAACGGCGCCGGCAAGACGACGCTGTTCAACCTGGTCGCCGGCGCGCTCGCGCCCGACGAAGGCGCGATCCGCTTCCTCGGCGCCGACATCGCGGGCGAGCGGTCCGATCGCATCTGCGCCGCCGGCATCGGCCGCACGTTCCAGATCGTCAAGCCGTTCGCCGACATGACGGTGCTCGAGAACGCGATGGTCGGTGGCTTTCGCGGCACCTCCGACCGCAGGGTGGCGCGGCGGCGGGCCGAGCGCGCGCTGCGCTCGCTCGACATGTGGCTGCAGCGCGACCGGCCGGCCTCGGCGCTGACGCTGCCCGACCGCAAGCGGCTCGAAGTCGCGCGCGCGCTGGCCACCGAGCCGAAGCTGCTGCTGCTCGACGAGGTGATGGCCGGCCTGCGCCCGACCGAGACCGACCAGATGGTCGCCGCGTTCAGGCGCCTGAACGCCGAGCACGGCATCACGATCCTGCTGATCGAGCACGTGATGCGCGCGGTGATGGCGCTCGCGCAGCGCGTCTACGTGCTGCACCACGGCGAGATCATCGCGTCGGGCACGCCGCAGCAGGTCACCGCCGACCCGCGGGTGCTCGAAAGCTACCTCGGCGCCGGGACGCCGCACTGACATGCTGGCGATTCGCGACCTGTCGGTGTTCTACGGCGACGCGCAGGCGCTCGACGGCGTCAGCCTCGAGGTCGGGGCCGGGCAGGTGGTCGCGCTGGTCGGCGCCAATGGCGCGGGCAAGACCTCGCTGATCCGCACGGTGGCGGGCATCCTGAAGCCGCGCGGCGGCTCGATCCGTTTCGACGGCCACGAGATCGGCGGGCTCGACAGTCACCGGGTCTGCGACCTCGGCGTCGGGCAGGTCGCCGAGGGCCGGCAGGTCTTTCCGTCGATGAGCGTGCTCGAAAACCTGCAGGTCGGCGCGATGCTGCCGCGCGCACGCGCGCAGGCGTCGTCGACGCTCGAGCGCGTCTTCGCGATGTTCCCGAAGCTCGAGGAGCGTGCCGGCCAGCTCGCCGGCACGCTGTCGGGCGGCGAGCAGCAGATGCTCGCGATCGGCCGCTGCCTGATGGGCGCGCCGCGGATGATCATGTTCGACGAGCCGTCGCTCGGCCTGTCGCCCGCGCTGGTCGGCGAGGTGTTCCGGACGATCCGCAGCCTGCACGAGCAGGGGATGACGGTCCTGCTGGTCGAGCAGAACGTCGCGGCCTCGCTGCAGCTGGCCGACCGCGCCTACGTGCTCGAGAACGGCAGCATCGTGCTCGAGGGCAGCGGCGCGGCGTTGCTCGACGATCCGAGGGTGAAGGAAGCGTACCTCGGACTCTGAGTCACCGCGGCGCCTCGCCGGCGTCATGTCGCGCTGCACTATCATTCGGTCGATGGTTCCGAATGCGCCGCTGTCGCGCGACACCTCGCCGCGCCCGCCGGCTGCCGGGCGGCGCCCCGCCGTCGACGGCCGCCGCGCGACCATTGCCGGCTGGCGCCTGCTCGTGGTCGCGACGCTGGTCGGCATCGTCGTGCCGGCGTTCGCCGACCCGCGTCAGCCGGGCCCCGCGCCAGCGCGGCGCCTCGTGGGCGGCGAGCCGGCCGGCGCACCCGCGGGTCGCGTGGCGGGTCCGCAGGCCGACGCGGTCGTCGACCGCTCTGCCGTTCACGTGGTCGCCCGTGGCGACAGCCTGGCCTCGGTTGGCGCGCGCTACGGTGTCTCGACGCGGCTGATCGTCGCCGAGAACGGCCTCGATGCCCGCAAGGCGCTGCGGCCCGGCACGACGCTGAAGGTGACCGCGCGCCACGTCGTGCCGCCGCCGCTCGACGACGGCATCGTGATCAACCTGCCGCAGCGGATGCTGTTCCACTTCCGCGGCGGGCGGCTCGCGAGCGCGTATCCGGTCGCGGGGGGGCGCGCCCACGGGGCGCCCCGACCGGCGAGTTCAAGGTGATCAACCGCCAGACCGACAAGACCTGGGTGGTGCCGGCGTCGATCCAGGAGGAGATGCGCCGCGAGGGCAAGCCGGTGCTGACCGAGGTGCCGCCCGGCCCGGATAATCCGCTCGGGCGGCACTGGATCGGGCTGAGCCTGCCGGCCATCGGCATCCACGGGACGATCGCGCCGGCGAGCGTCTATGGTTTTCGTTCGCACGGCTGCATCCGCGTGCACCCCGACGACGTCGCCGAACTGTTCGATCGGGTCGCCGTCGGCGAGCGCGGCCGCATCGTCTACCTGCCGCTGCTGCTCGCGCAGGGCGCGGATGGCCGGATCTGGTTCGAGGCCAATCCCGACGCGTATCGCCGCGGGGCCGGGATGCCGGAGACGGTGCGCGCCATGGCCCGCGACCGGGGTATCGCGGAAGACTCGATAGACTGGGAGCTGATCGCAACGATGCTGCGCGCGCGAGACGGGCTGGCCCGGGAGGTCGGGGTCGATCGCGACCGCAGCGCAGAACGCATGGCAGGGGGTGGATGATGGTCAGGATGCCGATGCGCCGGCAGGTGCTTCGCGTGGGGGTGACCGCGGTCGTCGCGGGTGCCGCGGCCCGGGGCGTCGTGGCGATGCCGCGACCCGCACCCGGCTCGGTGGACGACGTCGCGCGCCTGGCGTTTGTAAACACTCACACTGGTGAGACGCTGGATGTCGTCTATCGCGAGGGCCCGCAGTACCTGACCGACGCGATCGCCGAGATCGACCGGGTATTGCGCGATCACCGCAGCGGCGAGGTGCACCCGATCGATCGTGCGCTGCTCGACCAGCTCGACCGGCTCGGCGCATTGCTGGGCACCGGCTCGAAGCCGTTCCACGTGATCTCCGGCTACCGGTCGCCGGCGACCAACGCGATGCTTCACGCCCGGAGCGGCGGCGTGGCGACCCGCAGCCTGCACATGTCGGGGCAGGCGATCGACATCCGGATGCCCGGCGTGCCGCTGGCGACGCTGCACCGCGCGGCGCGGTCGCTGCAGGCGGGCGGCGTTGGCTACTACCCGCGCTCGGAGTTCGTCCACGTCGACACGGGGCGTGTGCGCGCCTGGTAGGCGGCGCCTCGGCGCATCGGGCCCGCGTCGCGTCGGCCAGCCTTACATCGGCGCCAGCTCAGCCGCATCCGGAGGTCACGGAACGGCCGGCAAGCGATTGATTCAATTGACCATCTCCCGACAGACCGGATCTGGCACGAGAGTTGCTTAAGCCCTGGCGTCGACGCAAGGCGTCGGTCCGGAGAGCAATGACGCTTCCGGGACGCACAGGAGAATCTGCCAATGTTCAGGAAGTCAGCCGTTGCGATCGCGATCGCCTGCGCCAGCAGCGTCGCGAGCGCCGCCGTCTGGACCGACATCGTGACCACGTTCGAGAACGGCGGTCGGGTGAGCACGTCGGACGACGTCCAGTACCAGCACGACATCCTCGATGACGGGTTCGTGCCGGGCAACACCATCACCGGCTTCGACCTGAAGATCTGGCTGCGCGACGACACGGTGACCAGCTACGATTTCGTCTGCACCGGCTTCTTCAGCTGCGGCTGGGTTCCCGTGACCAGCCCCGACTCCGGCGCCGAGTACGGCTATCTGCATGTCGGCGCGACGGGCATCAACCTGGGCGAAGTCGATGACGGGATGTTCTCGTTCTCGTTCGGCTCCGGCTCGGTGCTCGGCGACCTGCAGGCCGACGGCAAGCTGTCGATCGACCTGAACGCCACGCGCGGCGACTTCTACATCGACAAGTCGGTGCTGACCGCGACCGGTTCGGCGGTTCCGTTGCCCGGAGCGCTGGGCCTGATCGGTATCGGGCTGGTGGGCCTGGGCGTCGCGACGCGCCGCAAGCAGGCCTGAGGCCGCCTCAGCCCGGCGGCAGCACCTTGCCGGGATTCATGATCCCCAGCGGGTCGAGCGCCTGCTTGACCCTTCGCATCAGCGCCATCTCGATCGCCGACTTGTAGCGCGCCGATTCGTCGCGGCGCAACTGGCCCAGCCCGTGCTCGGCGGAGATCGAGCCGCCGAACGCGTGCACCGAGTCGTGCGTCACGCGGTTGATCGCGGGCTGCAGCGCGAGGAATTCCGCCTCGTGCTCCGGGCCGCAGCGATCGACCGGCGGCGACACGTTGTAGTGCAGGTTGCCGTCTCCGAGGTGCCCGAAGACGACCAGCCGGATGCCGGGGAAGCGCTGCGCGAGTTCGGCGTTGGTGCGCTCGACGAAGTCGCCGATCGACGAGATCGGCACCGACACGTCGTGCTTGATGTTCTTGCCGGTGGCCGACTGCGCCTCGGAGATCGATTCGCGCAACGCCCACAGCGCGCGGCTCTGCGCGCCCGAGGTCGCGACGACCGCGTCGCGCACGATGCCGGTGTCGAGCGCGCGCTCCATCAGCGCCTCGAACGCGGCCGTGGCGTGCGCCTCGCCCTCGCTGTCGGAGGTCTCGAGCAGCACGTAGTACGGACTGGGCTCGGCGAACGGGCGGCGATGGTCGGGGAAGTGCTTCGCGACCAGTTCGAGGCACAGGTCGGAGATCAGCTCGAACGCCGTCAGCGACGAGCCGAGCGCCGATTGCGCCTGCTCGAGCAGCCGCAGGGCGGCGTGCGGATCGTCGAGCGCGGCCATCGCGGTGACCTGCGCGGCCGGCAGCGGGTAAAGCTTCAGCGTCGCGGCGGTGATCACGCCCAGCGTGCCCTCCGACCCGACGAACAGGTCGCGCAGGTCGTAGCCGGTGTTGTCCTTGCGCAGGCCGCGCAGCCCGTGCCAGGTCTCGCCGTCGGCGGTCACGACCTCCAGGCCCAGGCACAGTTCGCGCGCATTGCCGTAGCGCAGCACCGCGACGCCGCCGGCGTTGGTGGACAGGTTGCCTCCGATCGTGCACGAGCCTTCGGAAGGCAGGCTGAGCGGGAACAGTCGGCCGGCCGCCTGCGCGGCCGCGCGTACCTCGGCCAGCGTGCAGCCGGCCTCGACGGTGATCGAGTTGTTGACGGTGTCGATCGCGCGCACGCGCTTCAGGCGCGCGAGCGACAGCACCACCGAGCGGCCGCTGTCGTCGGGCGTCGCCGCGCCCGACATGCCGGTGTTGCCGCCCTGCGGGACCACGGCGACGCGATGCGCGGCGCACCAGCGCACCACCGCTGCGACGCCTTCGACGGTATCGGGGATCGCCGCCGCGATCGCGCGGCCGACGTAGCGCCGGCGCCAGTCGACCAGGAACGGCTCGAGGTCTCGCGGGTCGGTGACCAGCCGGCCGGCGAACGCGCCGCGCAGCGAATCGATCGGGGGAAGGGCGGGCAGGTCCATGCGTGCGGGGGCGGCGACGCTATCCGCGCATGCCCGGCAGCATGCCACGCATGCCGCGCATCATCTTCGCCAGTCCTCCCTTCTGCATCTTCTTCATCATCGACTGCATCTGGTCGAACTGCGACAGGAGCCGATTGACCTCCTGCACCGGCACGCCGGCGCCCGCGGCGATGCGGCGCTTGCGGCTGGCCTTGATCAGCTCGGGCTTCGCGCGCTCGGCGCCAGTCATCGACTGGATGATCGCCTGCATGCGTCGCATCTGCCGCTCGGCCTGCGACATGTCGGCGCCGGCCGCCGCCTGCTGCAACTGCGACGGCAGCTTGTCGAGCAGCGACGACAGGCCGCCCATCCGGTTCATCTGGCCGAGTTGCGCGGCGAAGTCGTTCAGGTCGAAGCGGTTGCCGGCCTTGAGCTTGTCGGCCAGCGCCCTGGCGGTCTTCTCGTCGACCGCCTTGTGCGCTTCCTCGACCAGCGACACGATGTCGCCCATGCCGAGGATGCGATTGGCCATCCGCTCGGGGTGAAAACCCTCGAGCCCGGACAGCTTCTCGCCGACGCCGACGAACTTGATGGGCGCACCGGTGACCGCCTTCACCGACAACGCGGCGCCGCCGCGCGCATCGCCGTCGAGCTTGGTCAGCACGACGCCGGTGAGCGGCAGCGTCTCCTTGAATGCCTTCGCGGTGTTCACCGCGTCCTGGCCCTGCATCGCGTCGACCACGAACAGGGTCTCGACCGGCCGCAACTGCGCATGCAGCGCCGCGATCTCGCGCATCATCTCGTCGTCGATCGCCAGGCGGCCGGCCGTGTCGACGAGCAGCACGTCGTGGTAATGGGTTCGGGCCCACTGCACCGCCGCCGCCGCGATGTCGGCGGGCTTCTGGTCGGGAGTGGACGCGAAGAAGTCGGCGCCGGCCTGCGCCGCGACGGTGCGCAACTGCTCGATCGCCGCCGGGCGATAGACGTCGCACGAAACGGCGAGCACCTTCTTCTTCTTCGTCTCGCGCAGCCACTTCGCGAGCTTGCCGACGGTGGTCGTCTTGCCGGCGCCCTGAAGGCCGGCCATCAGCACGATCGCCGGCGGCTGGGTGGCGAGGTCGAGCTCGGCCGTCTTGCCGCCCATCAGCTCGGTGAGCTCGCGATGCACCACGCCCACCAGCGCCTGGCCCGGCGTCAGGCTGCCGACCACGTCCTGGCCGAGCGCTTTCTCGCGCACCCGGGCGACGAAGTCGCGAACGACCGGCAGCGCGACGTCGGCCTCGAGCAGGGCGACGCGGATCTCGCGCAGCATCTCCTGCGTATTGGCTTCGGTCAGCCGGGCCTCGCCGCGCATCGTCTTGACGACGCGGCCGAGGCGTTGCGACAGGTTCTCGAGCATGGCCTTGGAGTAAACTGGATCAGTGCAGATTCTACTGGTTATCGTTCACCTGCTCGCCGCGCTCGCCTACCTGGTCGCGTGGCGGATGCCGGCCCGATTCGCGGGTGCGCTGATGCTGGTGGGCCTGGCGCTGCACGCCGGGGCGCTGTACGCCGCGATCTTCGGCGAGTCCGGCTGGCGCTTCGGCTTCGCGCCGATCCTGTCGGCCACGCTGTGGATCGGTGTCGCGGTGCTCTGGATCGAAGGCCTGTCGGTGCGCGTCGAGGCGCTGCGCAGCGTCGTCCTTCCCGCCGCCGCGCTCTCGGTGCCGCTGCCGCTGCTGTTTCCGGGCCTCGACCTCAGCGCGCAGGCGACGCGGCCGCTGTTCCTGCCGCACCTGCTGATCGGCACGCTCGCCTATGGCGTGCTGGCGATGGCGGCCCTGCACGCGCTGCTGATGACGGCGGCCGAGCGCGCGCTGCACGGCGGCGCCGACGGCGCCGGCACTCGGAGCATGTCGCCGTTCGCGCGCTTCCTCGAAGACCTGCCGCCGCTGCTGGTGCTCGAGCGCATCCTGTTCCGCTTCATCGGCCTGGGCTTCGCGCTGCTCACGCTCACCGCCTTCAGCGGCGTGCTGTTCTCCGAGGAGATCTTCGGGCAGCCGATGCGCCTGGACCACAAGACGGTGTTCACGCTGGTCGCCTGGGCGGTGTTCGGCGTGCTGCTGCTCGGCCGCTGGCTGTGGGGCTGGCGTGGGCGCACCGCGCTGCGGCTCACGTTCGGCGGGTTCGTGCTGCTGCTGCTCGCCTACGTCGGCAGCCGCCTGGTGCTCGAAGTGATCCTGCACCGCCGCTGATGGGCAAGGCCCTGTCCTGGGTGGTGCTGATCGCGCTGGGCTACCTGGCGTTCAGGCTGGTCGCAATCAGCCAGCGCAAGCGCGATGCCGCGCGGCGCGCCGCCGACGCGCGGCGCGCGCAGGCGGGCGCCGGCGCGAGCGCCACCGGCAAGGTCACCGGCGAGATGATGGTGCAGTGCGCGCACTGCGGGGTGTTCCTTCCCGCCTCCGACGCTTTCGTCGACGGCGATCGCAGCTATTGCGACCGCGCGCACCGCGACGCCGACCGGGCCGAGCAGCGCCGCGCATGACGAGCGGCCGCGCCCCGGCATCGACCCCGGAGCTCGCGGCACTGCCCGCCGATTCCTACCGGGCCGCCCTGCGCTGGCTGGCGGCCAGCCGCGTCGCAGTCGCGCTGGTGCTGCTGGCGCTGGTGCCGTTGCAGGGCGCCGGTCGGTTCGCGTCCGAGCTTGCCGATCCCGCGCTGTTCGAGCGTGTCGCGGTCGTGTACCTGCTCGCGGCGATCCTCTACCTGTCGACGCTGCACCGGTTCTACGCCCGATTCAACGCGGTGCTGGCCGTGCACGCCTTGACGGACCTGGTCGCGCTCTCGATGCTGATGCACGCCGCGGGCGGCCTGCGCAGCGGCATCGTCGTGCTGCTGATCGCGGCACTGGCCGGCGCGGCCGTCGTCTCCACGCGGCGAATGGCGGCGTCGTTCGCGGCGGTCGCCACGCTGCTGTTGCTCGCCGAGGCGACCTGGCCGACGCTGCACGGCGCGAGCGAGGCCGGACTGACGACGACCGCCGGGCTGGTCGGCCTCGCCTGTTTCGCGACGGCCATGACGGTCAACTGGCTGGCGATCCGGCTTCACGCCCAGGAGGAGATCGCCAGGCGCCGCGGCGAGGACCTGCGCCGCCAGCTGGCGGTGACCTCGCAGGTGGTCGCCGAGCTGCAGCAGGGCGTGCTGGTCGTCGGCGCCGGCGGCGAGGTCACGACGATGAATCCGGCCGCGCGAGCGCTGCTCGGCGTCGGGAGCGGGGCGCCGTCGCTCGCGGGCGGCAGGGCCGACGGTGGCGCCGGCTGGGCGGCGCTGCGTCGCGCCTACGCGCGCTGGCGCGAGGAGGGGGCGAGCGGGCACGCCGAGTCGGAAGTCGACCTTCCGGCGCCGCGAGGCGGCACCGCCCGGATCCGGTTGCGCTTCCTCGGCAGCGACGATTCCGGCGGTGATACGGTCGTGATGCTCGAGGACCAGCGCCTGATCGAGGAGCGCGCCCAGCAGCTGAAGCTGGCCTCGATGGGCCGGCTGTCCGCGTCGATCGCGCACGAGGTACGCAATCCGCTGGCTGCGATCCGCCATGCGAACAGCCTGCTTGCCGAGCGTCTCGACGACCCGGCACAGGCGCGGCTCGCCCGCATCGTCGAGGACAACACCGTGCGCATCGACCGGATCGTCGGCGACGTGCTGTCGATCGCGCGCCGCGAGCGCGCGGCCGACGAGGCGATCGACGTGCCGGCGTTCCTGAAGGGGTTCCTGCCCGAGTTCGTCGCGGCGTCGGGCGCGGACCCGCGGCGGATCTCGGTCCGGCTGGAGACCGACCGGCCGATCCGTTTCGACTCGAACCACCTGCGCCAGGTGCTGTTCAACCTGCTCGGCAACGCGCTGCGCTACGCCTCGCAGGACGAGAGCGCCGTGCTGATCGAGTGGCGCGAGCGCGAGCCCCATCGATTAGAATTGAAGGTCGCAGACGACGGGCCCGGCCTGCCGACCGAGATGCTGGAACACGCGTTCGAACCCTTCTTCACGACCGAGAGCCGCGGCACCGGGCTCGGGTTGTACCTGGCGCGCGAATTGTGCAACGCGAACGCGGCGACGATCCGTTACGAGATCGGCGCGCCGTCGGCGCGCTACCGCGGCGCATTCGTCATCGAGCCGCAACGAGACTGATCGGGCCCCGTCGATGAAAGACTCCGCCGACACCCAGCCTGCGCCGGGCGCCCGCCCCGCGGGACGCCCGCCGCGCGTGCTGGTGGTCGACGACGAGGCCGACCTGCGCGAGCTGCTCGAGCTCACGCTGGTCGGCATGGGCCTGGACGTCGATTGCGCCGGCAGCCTTGCCGAGGCCGACACGCTGCTCGAGCGCCAGGCCTACGCGCTGTGCCTGACCGACATGCGGCTGCCCGACGGCGACGGCCTGGCGCTGGTCGCCGGCATGAACCGCCGCTTCCCCCAGACACCGGTGGCCGTGATCACCGCTTATGGCAGCGCCGAGAACGCGGTCGCGGCGCTCAAGGCGGGCGCCTTCGACTACCTCGCCAAGCCGGTGGCGCTCGATGCGCTGCGCAGCCTGGTGCGCTCGGCCATCCAGCTGCCTGCGCAACAGCCCGCGCCGCGTGGCGCCGAGGCGTCCGCGCCCGGCGCGCCGGTCTGGCAGTTGCTGGGCGAATCGGCGGCGATGCGGGAAGTGCGTGCGCAGATCCAGCGGCTCGCGCGCAGCATGGCGCCGGTGTCGATCACCGGCGAGTCGGGGTCGGGCAAGGAACTCGCGGCGCGACTGATCCACCAGTCGGGTCCGCGTGCCGCGCAGCCGTTCGTCGCGGTCAACTGCGGCGCCATTCCCGAAGCGCTGATGGAGGCCGAGTTCTTCGGTCACCGCAAGGGCGCGTTCACCGGCGCCGACCACGATCGCGACGGCTTCTTCCAGGCCGCCAGCGGCGGCACGCTGTTCCTGGACGAGGTCGCCGACCTGCCGCTGGCGATGCAGGTCAAGCTGCTGCGCGCGATCCAGGAAAAGCGCGTGCGCAAGGTGGGCGCCACGGTCGAGGAAGCGGTCGACGTACGCATCATCAGCGCGACGCACCAGGATCTCGCCCAGTGCGTCGCGTCGGGGCGCTTTCGGCAGGACCTCTTCTATCGATTGAACGTCATCGAGCTGAAGCTGCCGGCGCTGCGCGAGCGCCTCGAGGACATTCCTTCGCTCGCGGAGGCGATCCTCGCGCGACTCGCCGGGCGCGCAGGCATGGCGCATCCGCCGAGGCTCGCGTCGGTCACGGTGCGCTACCTGCAGAGCTATCACTTCCCCGGCAATGTCCGCGAACTCGAGAACATGCTCGAGCGGGCGCTGGCCTTCTCCAATGGCGAGGTCGTCAACGTCGAAGACCTCGGCCTGAAGCCGACCGTCTCGGACGCCGACGAGAACGAGCGCGCAGAGCCGGTGGGCGAGCCCGAATCGCACCCGGCGCCGGCGACGACCGAGCGGCGCCCGGTGCGCGTCTCCGAGGACGGCGTCCCCGAGTCGCTTCCCGACTACCTCGACCAGATCGAGCGCGACACGATCCAGCGCGCGCTCGAGAAGACGCGCTACAACCGCACGGCGGCGGCGCGCCTGCTCGGCATCACCTTTCGTGCGCTGCGCTACCGCATGCAGCGCCTGGGGCTGAACTAGTGCCCCCCGGAGCGGCACACTGATGCCGTCCGCGCCGCAGGCGCCGGGATGGCTCGCCTGCGCGCGGCGCGTGCCTTCGCCGAACTTCGATGCTCGCCCCGACGGGGTCGAAGTCGACCTGCTCGTCGTGCACCACATCAGCCTGCCTGCGGGAAGTTTTCGCGGCGACGCGATCGAACGCCTGTTCACCAATCGGCTCGATCCGCGAGCGCATCCGTCGTTCGAAGCGCTGCGCGGGCTTCGCGTCTCCGCGCACTTCCTGATCCGGCGGCGCGGCGAGTTGCTGCAGTTCGTCGCCACCGAGGCCCGTGCCTGGCAGGCGGGGGCGTCGCGCTTCATGGAGGGCGTGCGATGAAAGTTTTACTCGCTGGGGGTCGAGCTCGAGGGCGATGGCGAGCACCGCTTCACCGAGCCGCAGTATCGGCGCCTCGCGCGGCTCGTCGCGGTGCTGCGCGAGCGGCATCCGCTGCGCTGGATTGCCGGCCACAGCGACATCGCGCCCGGACGCAAGCACGATCCGGGGCCGCGCTTCGACTGGGCGCGCGTGCTCGCGATGCCCGAGGCGAGCGGGCTCGTCCGGCCGTCCTGATTGCGTGCCGTGATCACGGCGCGATGGTGCACCGCGATGTCGCGCATCGCTGCGCCGTCGCGAAATTCACACTTGCCGCATCGGTGACACGCCACTAGAATTGGGCCGAAACGGGTTCCAGACCCCATATCTAGTGGTCACGATCACCTGACCGGATCGCCCGCACGGCGGCGACCCGACGCTCCCTGGCCCCGCCGCGGCGGGGCCCCGATTACGACTCTCCGGAGGAAGCACGCATGTCATGGGTCGCCGAAAACGCGCATTCGACCCCGATCAACCCGTTGCCCCAGGCGGGCGCGGCTGATTCGGTTGCCGCCGTCGCCGCGCCTGCCTACGCCGACTACAAGGTCATCCGCCGCAACGGCGCGGTGGTCGGCTTCGAGCCGTCGAAGATCGCGATCGCGGTGACCAAGGCCTTTCTCGCGGTCAACGGCGGCCAGGGCGCGGCGTCGGCGCGCGTGCGCGAGCTCGTCGAGCAGCTCACGCAGTCGGTAGTCGGGGCGCTGCTGCGCGGCAAGCCCGGTGGCGCGACGTTCCACATCGAGGACATCCAGGACCACGTCGAACTCGCGCTGATGCGCTCGGGCGAGCATGAGGTGGCGCGCGCCTACGTGCTGTATCGCGAGCGCCGCGCCCAGGAGCGCGCGGCGAAGCTGCGCGAGCGCGACGAGGCCGAGCGGCCCGTGCTCCACGTGGTCGAGGCGGGCGTTCGCAGGCCGCTCGACCTCGCGGCGCTGCGGGCGCTGATCGACTCGGCCTGCGTCGGATTGGGCGACTTCGTCGCGACCGAGCCGGTGCTCGGCGACACCGTCAAGAACCTCTACGACGGGGTGCCGATCGAGGAGGTGCACAAGTCCGCGATCCTTTCGGCTCGTGCGCTGATCGAGAAAGACCCGGCCTACAGCCAGGTCACCGCGCGGTTGCTGCTGCACACGGTGCGCCGCGAGGTGCTCGGCGAAGAAGTCGCGCAGGCCGAGATGGCGACCCGATACGCAGAATACTTCCCGCGCTTCGTGCGCCGCGGGGTCGACGTCGGGCTGCTCGACCAGGCGCTGCTGCAGTACGACCTGAAGCGGCTGGGCGACGCGCTGGTGGCCGACCGCGACCTGCAGTTCGGCTACCTGGGCCTGCAGACGCTGTACGACCGCTATTTCCTGCACGTCGACGAGACGCGGATCGAGCTGCCGCAGGCGTTCTTCATGCGCGTCGCGATGGGGCTGGCGCTGAACGAGATCGACCGCGAGGCGCGCGCGATCGAGTTCTACGAGTTGCTGTCGACGTTCGACTTCATGAGCTCCACGCCGACGCTGTTCAACTCGGGCACGCATCGCTCGCAGCTGTCGTCGTGCTACCTCACCACCGTCTCCGACGACCTCGACGGCATCTACGAGGCGATCAAGGAGAACGCGCTGCTCGCCAAGTACGCGGGCGGGCTCGGCAACGACTGGACGCCGGTGCGCGCGCTGGGCTCGCACATCCGCGGCACCAACGGCAAGAGCCAGGGGGTCGTGCCGTTCCTGAAGGTCGTCAACGACACGGCCGTGGCCGTCAACCAGTGCTTCGCGCCCGCCACCGGTGTCTACACGAACGCGGGCGTACGCCCGATCCGTGACATCGCACCGGGTGACCTCGTGCTCGGAATCGACGGCGAGTACCGCGAAGTCACCCAGCGGATGGTCTACAACCAGACCGACCCGATGGTCGAGATCCGGCTCGAGCATGCCATCGAGCCGCTACGCGTAACCGCCGGACACCCGGTCTGGGCGATCCGCGGCGTGCCGCTCGGGCAGGATGTCGAGCGCACGATGGCATGGCTCGGGAAGCGCAAGGTCGCGCCGGGCTGGGTCGATGCGGGAACGCTCGAGCGCGGCGACTACGTTGCGCAGGTTGTGCCACAGGAGGTCGTGCCGGTCGCGGGTTTCGACGAAGACGACGCGCGCATGTACGGGATCCTCCTCGGCGACGGCCACTTGTCGAAGGGCGGGCAGCAGTTCGGCGTGTCGGGCCACCCGACGCGCGATGCGCATCTGGACTTCGTGCGCGGCTATCTCGAACGTCGCGGTATCCACTACCGGGAAACGCGCCGCGGCGACAGCTACTGCCAGGTCCACTGGTCGGCGGATCTGGGCGTGCGGCGCGACGCGACGACCGGCCGGATCGCCGGATCGATCGGCGCGTCCATGCCGTTCACTCGTGAGGATCTCTACGGCCCCGACGGCAGCAAGGCGATCGCCGCCCGCTTCGCGCACCTGCCGCTCGGGCAGGCGTTGCGCCTGGTGCAGGGCCTCGTCGAAACCGATGGCAACGTCTCGCGCGGCAAGGAGATCAGTTTCACCAACACGTCGCGTGCCCTGGTCGAGGGACTGAGGTACCAGTTGCTGCGTCTCGGCGTGCCGGCCGCGGGCGGATTGCGCGAGCGGGCCAACGGGCACCACGCGACGCGTTCGGACGCAAGCAGCACACGCTTCGACGGCGTGACCCGCGCCTGGGATCTGCGCATTCCGGCGGTCCCGGAGATCGCCGAGCTGGTCGGTGCGCGACCGCTCACGAAGCGCAACTGGTTGCGCCTGGGCAAGCACGTCTTCTCGCGCGTGCGCTCGATCCGGCCGATCGAGCCGGAGCCTTTCGTCTGCGACCTGAAGGTCGACGGCGTGCGTTCGTACATGACCACCGCTGCACTGGCCCACAACGGCGGCAAGCGCAAGGGTGCGGTGTGCGCCTACCTGGAGACCTGGCACCTCGACATCGAGGAGTTCCTCGAGTTGCGCAAGAACACCGGCGACGACCGGCGGCGCACGCACGACATGAACACCGCCAACTGGATTCCCGACCTGTTCATGAAGCGGGTGATGGAGAACGGCGAGTGGACGCTGTTCTCCCCGTCCGACTGCCCCGACCTGCACGACCTGTACGGCAAGGCGTTCGAGGCGGCCTACCTGCGCCACGAGGCGCGAGCGGCCAGCGGCGAGCTGAGGCTGTTCAAGAAGGTGCCGGCAGTGCAGCTGTGGCGGCGCATGCTGTCGATGCTGTTCGAGACGGGCCACCCGTGGATCACGTTCAAGGACGTCTGCAACCTGCGCTCGCCGCAGCAGCACGTCGGCGTGGTGCACAGCTCGAACCTGTGCACCGAGATCACGCTGAACACCAGCGACACCGAGATCGCGGTCTGCAACCTCGGCTCGGTCAACCTGGTCGCGCACATGCGCGAGGAGGGCGGGCGCTGGGTGCTCGACCATGAGAAGCTGCGCCGCACGATCCGCACCGCGATGCGGATGCTCGACAACGTCGTCGACATCAACTACTACGCGGTGGGCAAGGCGCGCAACTCCAACCTCAAGCACCGTCCGGTGGGCCTGGGCATCATGGGCTTCCAGGACTGCCTGCACCTGACCCGCACCCCGTTCGCCAGCGCCGAAGCCGTCGAGTTCGCCGACCGGTCGATGGAGGCGGTCTGCTACCACGCCTACTGGGCCTCGACCGAGCTGGCCGAGGAGCGCGGCCGCTATTCGAGCTTCCGCGGCTCGCTCTGGGACCGCGGCATCCTGCCTCACGACACGCTGAAGCTGCTGGCCGAGGAGCGCGGCGGCTACGTCGAGGTCGACGCTTCCGAAAGCCTCGACTGGCAAGCGCTGCGCGAGCGCATCCGCCAGCACGGCATGCGCAACTCGAACTGCGTGGCGATCGCGCCCACCGCGACGATCTCCAACATCATCGGCGTGTCGGCGTGCATCGAGCCCACCTACCAGAACCTCTACGTCAAGTCGAACCTGTCGGGCGAGTTCACGGTGGTCAACGACTACCTGGTGCGCGACCTGAAGAAGCTGGGCCTCTGGGACGAGGTGATGATCGCCGACCTGAAGTTCTTCGACGGCTCGCTGGCGAAGATCGACCGCATTCCCGCCGAACTGCGGGCGATCTACGCGACCGCGTTCGAGGTCGACCCGACCTGGCTCGTCGAGTGCGCGTCGCGCCGCCAGAAGTGGATCGACCAGGCGCAGTCGCTGAACATCTACATGGCGGGTGCGTCCGGACGCAAGCTGCACGAGACCTACACGCTCGCCTGGCTGCGCGGGCTCAAGACCACCTATTACCTGCGCACGCTCGGCGCGACCAGCGCGGAGAAGTCCACCACCGACAAGATCGGGCAGCTCAACGCGGTGTCGGCCGACGGCGCGATGAACGCGGGCTTCTCCTACGCGTCGCAGGCAGCTGCGTCGCAATCCGCGGCGCACGCATCGGCGCAGGCATCGGCTTCGCCCGGCGCCGCTGGCGATGCGGCGCCGAAGTTCTGCGCGATCGACGATCCGACCTGCGAAGCGTGTCAGTGACCGGCCTTCGGCAGTGCAACTTGACACGGTGTGCGAAGCGTGTTCGCGCGATGCGATGTGTTGCGTGAACACCGACAAAACGTCGGTCAAGTCAAGCCGAATGTCGCCTGATCGTTGCAAGCAATCCACATGGGCCGTAAGATCCCGCTTGTGAATAACAGCGGGATCTCGCGGCAATACAGGTAGTTACCTGAAAATATTGAAGCGAGACATCAGATGCTGTCCTGGGACGAACCGATTTCCGCCAAGCCGGCACGACCGGCGCCAACCAGAACTCCGGGCCTGCCGGCCGATGCTGCATCTGCGCCCGGCCTTGCCGAAATCGCCCTCGCGCCGCCGGCCGTCCCGACTGCGGCACCGTCCGCCGACGAGTCCCGCCGCCATGCAGGCTCGCTGGTTTCGCAGAGCGCGCGTCGCGTGCGCGTCGAGGACAAGCGGATCATCAACGGCGGCGCCGACGTCAACCAGCTGGTGCCGTTCAAGTACAAGTGGGCGTGGGAGAAGTACCTCGCCACCTGCGCGAACCACTGGATGCCGCAGGAAATCGCGATGAGCCGCGACATCGCGCTGTGGAAGAACCCGAACGGGCTCACCGACGACGAGCGCAGGCTGGTCAAGCGCAACCTCGGCTTCTTCGTCACCGCCGATTCGCTCGCCGCCAACAACATCGTGCTGGGCACCTACCGCCACATCACGGCGCCCGAGTGCCGGCAGTTCCTGTTGCGCCAGGCGTTCGAGGAGGCGATCCATACGCACGCGTACCAGTACATCGTCGAGTCGCTCGGGCTCGACGAGGGCGAGATCTTCAACGCGTACCACGAGGTCGCGTCGATCCGCGACAAGGACGAGTTCCTGATTCCGTTCATCGACACGCTGACCGACCCGAACTTCGTCACCGGCACGCCGGAGAACGACCAGAAGCTGCTTCGCTCGCTGATCGTGTTCGCGTGCCTGATGGAAGGCCTGTTCTTCTACGTCGGCTTCGTGCAGATCCTGGCGCTCGGGCGCCAGAACAAGATGACCGGCGCCGCGGAGCAGTACCAGTACATCCTGCGCGACGAGTCGATGCACTGCAATTTCGGCATCGACCTGATCAACCAGATCAAGCTCGAGAACCCGCACCTGTGGACGCCGCAGTTCCGCGACGAAGTGCGCGGCCTGTTCCAGCGCGCGGTCGACCTCGAATACGCGTACGCCGAGGACACGATGCCGCGCGGCGTCCTCGGCCTGAACGCGCCGATGTTCAAGAGCTACCTCCGTTTCATCGCCAACCGCCGCGCGCAGCAGATCGGTCTCGATCCGATGTTCCCGCAGGAAGAGAACCCCTTCCCGTGGATGAGCGAGATGATCGACCTGAAGAAGGAACGGAATTTCTTCGAGACGCGCGTCATCGAGTACCAGACCGGCGGCGCGCTGGCCTGGGACTGACCGGGACACCGCGCGTCGCAACACAGGATCCGAATTGAGGTCGAACGCAATCAGGGGGAACAGGCAGTCGGCGACGACGAGGCGGCACCCGGTGCCGCAGGGGCCTTGTTCTCCCCGTAGCAGCGACCTCGCAGAAACGCCGAGCCCTCGGGCCCGGCGTTTTTCTTGCCCCGAATTCATTAGCGTAGGAACGGCAACACGCTTGCACGATGTTCTTGCGCCGATGAATAGCCCGTACCGGACCCGCCCTCGGGCGGCCAGGCACGGGTTTCCATCATCGTTACATCCCGAGTAAAGGAGATCGTCATGGCAACCGCCAAGAAAGCTGCGAAGAAACCTGCAGCGAAGAAAGCCGCGAAGAAGCCCGCCGCCAAGAAAGCGGTGAAGAAGGCCGCCGCGAAGAAGCCCGCCGCCAGGAAGGCGGTGAAGAAGGCCGCCGCGCGCAAGCCGGCCGCCAAGAAGGGCGCCAAGAAGGCCGCCAAGAAAGGCGCGAAGCGGCCTGCCGCCAAGAAAGCGGTGAAGAAGGCTGCGAAGAAGGCCGTCAAGAAGACCGCGAAGAAGGCCGTCAAGAAGACCGCCAAGAAAGCGGCGAAGAAGGCCGCGAAGAAGCCGGCTGCCAAGAAAGCGGCCAAGAAGAAGGCTGCGAAGAAACCGGCTGCTGCCAAGCCTGCGCCCGCGCCGGCGGCCAAGCCGCTGAACCCGGCCGCTGCGTGGCCGTTCCCGACCGGCAACCGCCCGTAAGCGTTCGCGCTTTCGCTGCGCGCGGCGTCGCCCCGGCGGGGCGGTGCCGCGGCCGATCCAGAGTCCCGCGCGCGTTCGAAAGACGCCGCGGGATTCTTTTTCCTGTGCGAGAATCCTCCGCGATTCCGGATCGGACAGCATGACCCAAGCACTCTGGCTCCTGCTCGACACGCTCGGCAGCCTGCTCGCGACGGCATGCGTGCTGCGCGCGTACCTGAACTGGCTCGGGCTGGGCCCGCGCAACCAGATCGGCCAGTTCGTCGTGGCCGTCACCGAGTGGATCGTGCGGCCGCTGCGTGGCGTGCTGCCCGCCGCTCGCAAGGGGCCGCGCAGCATCGACTGGGCGAGTCTGGCCGCCGCGCTGGTGCTGGCGCTGGCGCTGGCGATCGCCTACATCATGATCTTCGGCCGCGGCCGGGCGCCGGCCTTCGGCGCGGTGCTCCTGCTCGCGGTCGTCTGGCTGATCGAGTGGTCGCTGTGGCTGCTCACCGCGCTGGTGCTGCTGCTCGCCGTGCTCTCGTGGGTCAACCCGCATGCGCCCATCGCCCCGACGATCGACGCGCTGACCCAGCCCTTCCTGTCCCCGATCCGCCGCTTCGTGCCCCTGATCGGGGGCGTCGACCTGTCGCCGCTGGTGCTGATCCTGCTGCTTCAGCTGGCGCTCACGACGCTGAAGTCGATCGTGCCGTCGTTCATGGCAATGGCATCGATCGTGCCGTCGTTCGCGGCGATGGCTGCCTGAGCGGCGCCGCTGCGAAGCCTCCGGCGGCCACACGCCGCGTGGACGAGCCCCTTCCACCCTGGCTGACCGGCGCCGCGGGCGCCTGGCGGATCCGCATCGCCGCCCAGCCGGGTGCCGCGCGATCCGAAGCGGTCGGCGAGCACGACGGCTGCCTGAAGCTGCGGGTGGGCGCGCCGCCCGTGGACGGCCGCGCCAACGAGGCGATCGTGCAGTTCCTGGCCGAACGGCTCGGCGTGCCCAGGCGCGCGGTCCGGCTGGTCGCCGGGCCGGGCAGCCGTCGCAAGGTGTTCGAGGTGTCGGCGCCGCTCGGGCCGGACGAGATCGTGGCGTCGCTCTACCAGGGCGCGCGGCCGTAGGCCTGCGCGAAGCGTCGCGCCACGTCGTCGCGATCGACGCGGTGGTTCTGCGCGCCCTGGTGCTCGATCTTGATCGCGCCCATCACGCTGCCCAGCCGCGCGGCGTCGACCCAGCTCGCGCCGTTCGCGAGCGCGTACAGCAGCCCGCCGCGGTAGGCGTCGCCGCAGCCCGTCGGATCGACCGCGCGCGAGATCGCCGCGGGCGCAACTTCGTTCATGCGACCCGGTTCGTAGACGCGCGAGCCCTCGGCGCCGCGCGTGACGATCAGCGCCTGCACGCGCTCGGCGATCTGCGGCTCGCTCCAGCCGGTGCGCTCGACCAGCAGCGAGGCCTCGTAGTCGTTGACGGCGACCGCGGTGGCCGTCGCAATGAATCCCCGCAGCGCCTCGCCGTCGAACATCGGCAAGCCCTGGCCGGGATCGAAGACGTAGGGCACGCCCGCCTGCACGAACTCGCGCGCGTGCTGCAGCATCGCGTCGCGCCCGTTCGGCGCCACGATGCCGAACGCGGCAGGCTCTCCGGCGCGCTGCGCCGCAGCCGCGGACACCGCGTGCGCGTCGGACATCGCGCCCGGGTGGAACGCGATGATCTGGTTGTCGGAGAGGTCGGTCGTGATGAACGCCTGCGCGGTGTAGTGCTCGTCGAGTCGCCTCACCTGCGACACGTCGATGCCCAGCGCCGACAGGCGCGCGAGGTAGTCGTCGCCGTCGCGGCCGATCGTCGCGAGCACCACGGGGTGGCCGCCGAGCCCGCCCAGGTTGTAGGCGATGTTGGCCGCGCAGCCCCCGTATTCGCGCTTGAGCCTGGGCGCAAGGAAGGCGACGTTGAGCATGTGCACCCGGTCGGGAAGGATGTGGTCCTTGAAGTGGCCTTCGAACACCATGATCGTGTCGTAGGCGACCGAGCCGCTGATCAGGACGCGTCGTGACATCGTGACTCCCGGGGAGCTATGGATAGAAGAGGATGACCGAGTAACCGGCCGGCTGCAGGTCGTTGGCCTCGAGCGCCAGCCGCACCGGCCACTCCGCGCGCGCAGGCAGTCCCTCGCCGCCGCGCGATTCGCGCAGGTAGTCGTCCGGTCCGAGCACCTTGCGCACCAGCACGCGGTTGGCCGAGTCGGTCAGGGTGAGCTGCATCGACGGCCACTGCACCCCGTAGTCGGCACGGTTGCGAAGCAGCGCCGACATCGCGAGCACGCCGGGCGAGGCGGAAGCCTGCAGCTCGAACGACTCGATGGTCAGCGACTCGAGATCGCGAGGCAAGCCGACGCGCAGGCCGAACGGGGCGAGCACCGCCGACATCGCCGGCGCGAGGGCCGGCAGCCGCGCGGCGATCATCGAGCGCTGCGCGATCGCCCACTGCAGGCCGAGCAGCAGCGCCAGCAGCATCGCGCCGACCAGCGCGATCGGGCCGTGCCGGTCGATGAAGCCGACCCCGCGGCGCCCCGACGAGAAGTAGTCGATCGCCGTCTCGTCATCGTCGTGGGTGGCGCCGTGGCCGAACGCGGCGACGCGCTGCCCGCCCGCATCGCGCGCCGCAGGTTCGATCGATGCGCCGGGCGAGGCGACCGCCGGCGTCGAGCGCAACCGGCTCGCGGCCGTGGCGGGATGGTCATCGTAGACTTCGACGTCGGCGAAGCCGCCGGGCGTCGTCGCGGTCAGCGATTCGACTTCGTCGCGCTCGCCGCCGGGCGCCAGGTCGGCGGTCGAGCCGGGGCCCCACGCCACGATCTCGTCGACGGCGCTGCCCGCCGGGGCGCGCGATGCTTCGTGCGCTGCGCTGGCACCCGTCTCGAGCGCGGTTTCGGCTCGAGGGGACGCTTCGGGCCCGGGCACGGCCTCTGCCGGCAGCGTGGCCTCCGCCGGGGGCGCGGATTCGGCCGGGAGCGTGGCTCCGGCTTCGAGCGCGGCTTCGGCTCCGGCTTCGAGCGGCGCGGCGCCCGGCACGACGGCGTCGGCGTCGGCCGCAGCGGCGTCGGCGCCCCAGTCGATCTCGATACCCGGCCAATGGGCCTCGGCGGGCGCGACGGACTCGATCTGCGCCCCCCCTGGCTCCGGCAGGGGGTTCGCCTCGAGCGCGAGCAGATCCAGGTCGGTGGTGCCGACGATCGGTGCAGCGTCCGCGGCCTCGTCGGGCAGGCGTTCGCCCGGCACGGCGTCTTCAGGCGCCGGTGCTTCGCCGGACAGGCGGCGCCCGGCGTCGTCGGCGCCCGAAGGCGCGGCGAGGATCGTCTCGGGCAGGAAGAACGCGGTCTTCAGGTCGTCGTCAGCAGACTGCGCCGCCGCGCTGCCCGGCGCGGGCTCGGTCCGATTCGACTCGTCGACGTATCGCAGGAAGTCGATCCCCGAGAACACGTGCTGGCACGCGCCGCAGCGCACCAGGCCGCGACGCAGCTTCAGCTGGTCGGGCACCACCTTGAAGCTGGTCTTGCACTGGGGGCAGGTGGTCGCGAGCGCCATCGATGTCGTCGAGTCAGCGGGGAAGTCGCGCGGTCGCCGCGCGCCCGATCCCGATCATGACCGGCGCACCCCTGCGAGACAAGTCCAGCCATCGAGCGAGCGCCACGCTTCGAGCGCGATGGCCGGATAGCACTGCGCGATTGCGACGGCCTGACGGTCGAGCAGGCCGGCGAGCACCAGGTGCCCGCCCGGCGCGACGAGCCCGGACAACAAGGGTGCCAGGATCCGCAGCGGATTGGCGAGGATGTTGGCGACCACGACGTCGGCCGGGCCCGGGCGCGGGTCGGTCGTCGCGCGGATGTCCAGCGTCACCGCGTTGACGGCGGCGTTGCGTCGCGCGCTGTCGAGCGCCTGCGCGTCGATGTCGATGGCGCAGACGCTGGCCGCGCCGAGCCGGGCTGCGGCGATCGCGAGGAGGCCGGATCCGCAGCCGTAGTCGATCACGCGCTCGCCCCCGCGCAGGTGCTCGTCGAGCCACTCGAGGCACAGCCGGGTGGTCGGATGGCTGCCGGTGCCGAATGCGAGTCCCGGATCGAGCACGATCGCGTGCCGCCCGTCGATCGAGCGCCCCGCTGGCGGGACGGCCCCCTGGTCGGGCAGGTGCCACGACGGCGTGATCCACAGCCTTCGCCCGACCGGAATCGGCGCGAACTGCGATTGCGTGGCCTGCACCCAGTCCTGGTCGGGCACCTCGCGCAGTTCGAAGTGCGCCGGCGGTATTCGCGCGCAGATCGCGCCGGCGCGCCGGAGCAGCGCCGGCGCGTCGGCGCCGGCGTCCACGAGGGCGGCGAGCCTCGTGCGCAGCCAGCCGCCGGCGGGCGCCGGCTCGCCGGGCTCGCCGAAGATCGGGGCCTCGTCGGCCGACTCGGCGTCGGCATCCTCGGCCTGCACCGACGCCGCGCCGGCCTCGAGCAGCGCGTCCGACCAGGCCTGCACCGCGTCGCGCTCGACGACGAAAACGATCTCCGACCACATGAATGTGTCGTGCCCCCCGGTTCGCGTGCCGCGCAGGCCGCCGTCAGGCGCCGCGCAGCGCGAGTTTCTGCTCGAGGTAGTGGATCGACGTGCCGCCGCTGACGAAGCGCGCGTCGGCGAGCAGTTCGCGGTGCAGGGCGAGATTGGTCTGGATGCCCTCGACCGCCATCTCGGACAGCGCGATGCGCATGCGCCGGATCGCCTGGTCGCGCGTGTCGCCGTACGCGATCAGCTTGCCGATCATCGAGTCGTAGTACGGCGGCACGAAGTAGTTCGTGTACGCGTGCGAGTCGACGCGGATGCCGGGTCCCCCGGGCGGATGCCAGGCGGTGATCCGCCCCGGCGACGGCGTGAACTTGTACGGATCCTCGGCGTTGATCCGGCACTCGATCGCGTGGCCCTTGACCACGATGTCGCGCTGCCGGAAACGCAGCTTCTCGCCGGCGGCGATGCGGATCTGCTCCTGGACGATGTCGATGCCGGTGATCAGCTCGGTGACCGGGTGCTCGACCTGTACCCGCGTGTTCATCTCGATGAAATAGAACTCGCCGTTCTCGTACAGGAATTCGAAGGTGCCCGCGCCGCGGTAGCCGATCTTGCGGCAGGCGTCGGCGCAGCGCGCGCCGATGCGGTCGAGCAGGCGCCGGCTGATTCCCGGTGCCGGGCCCTCCTCGATGATCTTCTGGTGCCGGCGCTGCATCGAGCAGTCGCGCTCGCCCAGGTAGACCGCGCTGCGGTACTCGTCGGCGAGCACCTGGATCTCGATGTGCCTCGGATTCTCGAGGAATTTCTCGAGGTAGACCGAGGGGTTGTTGAACGCTGCCTGCGCTTCGGCGCGCGTCATCGCGACCGCGTTGAGCAGGGCCGCCTCGGTGTGCACGACGCGCATGCCGCGCCCGCCGCCGCCGCCGGCGGCCTTGATGATCACGGGGTAGCCGACGGTGCGCGCGATGCGCACCACTTCCTTCTGGTCTTCGGGCAACGCGCCCTCGGAGCCCGGCACGACCGGCACGCCGGCCTTGGTCATCGCCTCCTTGGCCGACACCTTGTCGCCCATCAGGCGGATCGACTCGGGCCGCGGGCCGATGAAGACGAAGCCGCTCTTCTCGACGCGTTCGGCGAAGTCGGCGTTTTCCGACAGGAAGCCGTAGCCCGGATGGATCGCCTCCGCATCGGTGACCTCGGCCGCGCTGATGATTGCGGGGACGTTCAGGTAGCTGTCGCGCGAGGCGGGCGGCCCGATGCAGACCGATTCGTCGGCCAGCTTGACGTATTTCGCCTCGGTGTCGGCCTGCGAGTGCACGACCACCGTCTTGATGCCGAGTTCGCGGCACGCGCGCTGGATGCGCAGCGCGATCTCGCCGCGATTGGCGATCAGCAGCTTCTCGAACATGTCACTCGATCGCGAACAACGGTTGGCCGAACTCCACCGGCGAGCCGTTGTCGACCAGCACCGACTTGATCGTGCCGCTCTTGTCGGCCTCGATCTCGTTCATCAGCTTCATCGCCTCGATGATGCACAGCGTGTCGCCTTCCTTGACCTGGCTGCCGACCGACACGAAGGGGTCCGCGCCCGGCTGCGCCGAACGATAGAAGGTGCCGACCATCGGCGACTTGACCAGGTGCCCGGCCGGCGCTTCGGGGGCGGCGGCGGCCGGCGCGGCGGGGGGCGGCGCAGCGACGGCCGGCGCGGGACCGGCCGCCGCGGGCGCCGCGACCTGCATCGGCGCCTGCATCATCACCGGCGCGGCCTGGCTCTTGACGATGCGCACCTTGCCGTCGCCTTCGGTGATCTCCAGTTCGGAAATGCCCGATTCGGCCACCAGGTCGATCAGGGTCTTGAGCTTGCGCAGGTCCATGTATTCAGCCTTTCCTCGGGGAACGCCGTCGCGCGACCGTCGCCTCGCCGCCGCGCAGCGATTCGATCGCGGCCTGGACGGCGAGCCGGTACCCGATCGGCCCCAGGCCGACGATGACGCCCCCTGCCAGGTCGGACAGGTACGAGTGGTGCCGGAACGGTTCGCGGCGATGGATGTTCGACAGGTGCACTTCGATGAACGGCACGCCCGCCGCTGCCAGCGCGTCGCGCAGCGCGACGCTGGTATGGGTGAACGCCGCCGGGTTGATGACGATGAAATCGACGCCGGCCCCGCGCGCCGACTGGATCCGGTCGACCAGCGCGCCTTCGTGATTGCTCTGGAAGCTTTCGAGCCGATGACCGTGTGCCTTGGCGACCTTGGCCAGGTCGGCGTCGATCTGCGCGAGCGTGGTCGTCCCGTAGACGCCGGGTTCACGTTCGCCGAGCAGGTTCAGGTTCGGGCCATGGATGACCCAAAGCAGTCTTGACATTCGAATATCGACGAAGTTAGGCGCACTTGCGCGAAATTGTGCGCCTTTATACGCCTATTCCAGACGCTGCGCCAGTGGCCCGGCGCTGCGTGGGGGTCGCCCGGGTCCGGCGGATCAGAGGACGCCGAGCACCGCCTGCCGCAACTCGGCAGCCTTGAAACGCCCCAGCGTGCGCCAGGCGATGCGTCCGTCGCGCCCCAGCACGACGGTGAACGGCAGCGCCCCGGCGGTGTTGCCGAGGCGGCGGATCAGCTCGAGCCCGCTCGTGCCGGCGACGAGCAGAGGATAACTCATCGGCGTCTTGCGTGAAAATTGGCTGATGTTGGCGGCCGAATCGATGCCGATGCCGACGATGCGCAGGCCGCGACCGCGAAACTCGCCGTCGAACGCGGAAAGCTCGGGAATTTCTTCGACGCAGGGCGGGCACCAGGTGGCCCAGAAGTTGACGACGGCCGGCTGCCCGCGCAGCGCGGCCAGCGCGGTGGACGCGCCTTGGGCATCGGGCAGCGTGAGCCCGTACAGCAGCTCGATCGCGGCGCTGTCGGTGTCGCCGATCGCGTAGCGGCGCGATGCGACCCAGGCGCCGAAGCCGCCGAAGGCGAGCGCCAGCGCGCCCAGGCCCAGCCATCGGCGGCGGTTCATGCCGCCTGCTCGAGCCGCTCGAGCAGCGCGTCGCGATTGCCGCGCTCGGCGCCCGCGGGGCCGCCGCGCAGCGCGCCGCGAAGGTCGTCGTGACCGTACAGCGACAGCAGCACCGGCGCGTCGTCGAGATAGAAGCCGATGGCTTCGACCTCGGCGCCACTTCGGAAGTGCGGCACGGTCGAGACCTCGAAGTCGACTCCCTCGTTGAGCAGTTCGATCTCCACGTCCTTCGGGTTGTCGTGGAAGAGTTGCAGGTGGATCGGCGCGTGTTCGGTGACGATGCCCTTCCAGACGGCGCCCGTCAGGTACGGGTGGAACGCCTGCAGCCGCTTCATCAGCGCGGCCGCCGTGCGCCGACGCTCGGCGACGCGACGCGCGTGGTCGGCGTCGAAGAGCTCGAGGTGCTCGCGCAGCGCCGCGTCGATCTCGTCGTTGTCGGGCGTCGAGCGCCTGGGCACCGGTCCGTCGCCGAGCACTTGCCGCAGTGCCTTTTTCTTCGCGTTCGCGTAGTCGAGCCCGGAGTCGGCGATCAGCCGCGCAGCGGCCGCCGCGAGCTCGAGCCGCAGGGGATCGGGAGCTTCGTGCATGTCTGTAGAATCCGTGGCTCGCCATTATCGCTCCGATGCACATCCACATCCTCGGCATCTGCGGGACCTTCATGGGCGGCATCGCCGCCATCGCGAGGCAGGCCGGCCATCGCGTGACGGGCTGCGACGCGAACGTCTACCCTCCGATGAGCGACCAGTTGCGCTCGCTCGGCATCGACCTGATCGAGGGCTTCGACGCGTCCCAGCTGTCGATCTCGCCCGACCTCTGGGTGGTCGGCAACGTCGTTTCGCGCGGCAATCCGCTGATGGAGGCGATCCTCGACGCGCGGCAGCGCTATGCGTCGGGCCCCCAGTGGCTCGCCGAGCAGGTGTTGTACGGGAAGTGGGTGCTTGCCGTGGCCGGCACCCACGGGAAGACGACGACGGCTTCGCTGCTCGCCTGGATCCTCGAAGCGGCCGGGCATCGCCCCGGGTTCCTGATCGGCGGCGTGCCGGTGAACTTTCCGGTTTCGGCGCGACTGGGCGACAGCGAGTGGTTCGTGATCGAGGCCGACGAGTACGACACGGCGTTCTTCGACAAGCGTTCGAAGTTCGTTCACTACCGGCCGCGCACCGCGGTGCTGAACAACCTCGAGTTCGACCACGCGGACATCTTTCCCGATGTCGCAGCGATCGAGACCCAGTTCCATCACCTGGTGCGCACGGTGCCGCGCAGCGGCCGGCTGATCGTGAACGCCGCGGAGCCGGCGCTGGCCCGCGCGCTGGCGCGCGGGCTGTGGAGCGAGCGCGAGGACTTCCTGTCGCGGCAGGGCTGGTGGTTCGACCGGGTCGAAGAAGGCGCGGACGCCACGGCGTTCGACGTGCACTTCGGTGACGAGCGCCTCGGACGCTGCCACCTGGCGCTGCCGGGCGCGCACAGCCGGGCGAACGCGCTGGCGGCGATCGCGGCCGCGCGGCACGCGGGCGTCGATCCGGCACGCGCGATCGACGCGCTGGCGACGTTCGGCGGCGTGCGCCGACGGTCGAGATGCGCGGCCGCGCGGGCGGCGTCGCCGTCATCGACGATTTCGCGCACCATCCGACCGCGATCGCCACGACGCTGGCCGGACTGCGCGAACGCCTGGGCGCTTCGGCGCGCATCCTCGCGGTGCTCGAGCCGCGCTCGAACACGAGATGGTAGTTGGGGACGATGGCGGCGCAACTGCCGGCCAGCCTGGCCGCCGCCGACCGCGTCTTCTGCTACAGCGGCGGGCTCGGCTGGGACGCCGCGGCCGTGCTGGCCCCGCTGGGCGCGCGGGCGCAGGTCGATTCCGACTTCGAGCGGCTGGTCGCCGCGATCGTCGCGGCCGCGCAGCCCGGCGACACGATCCTGGTGATGAGCAACGGCGGCTTCGGCGGCATTCACCAGCGGCTGCTCGACGCACTGGCTGCCCGCTGAGATGGCCACGGCCGCGCGACCGCGCCTGGTCTACCTGCACGGCTTCCGGTCGTCGCCGCAATCGTTCAAGGCTCGGCTGCTCGCCGACCGGATGGCCGAGCGCGGCCTGGCTTCACGCTTCGTCTGTCCGCAGCTGCCGGCCTCGCCGGCCGCGGCGATCGAGGGGTGTTGCGCGACATCGCCCTGGAGGCGGCCACGCTGGTCGGCAGCTCGCTCGGCGGCTACTACGCGACCTGGCTGGCCGAGCGTTGCGGCTGTCGCGCAGTGCTGCTCAATCCGGCGATCTTTCCCGCGCGCGACCTCGCGCGCATACCGGGGCGCAGCGCATGTATCACGGCGACGGCGAGCTTGCCCGAGCCGCGCTACCTCGACGAGCTGGCGCGCCTGCAGGTCGGTGCGCCGACCTGGCCGCAGCGCTACCTGCTGGTCGCCGCCAAGGGCGACGAGCTGCTCGACTGGCGCGAGATGGTCGCCAGGTATCCCGGCGTGGCGACGATCCTGCTCGAGGGCAGCGATCACGGCCTGTCGGACTTCGACACGCTCGCCGGGCGGGTGCTCGAGTTCGCGGGCATGACCGGCGGTGCACCGGATCCGGAACTTCCTGCGGAGCAGACATGAGACTGAAGGACAAGGTGGCGATCATCACCGGGGCGACCGGCGGGATCGGGATGGCGACGGCACGCAAGTTCGCCCGCGAGGGCGCACGGGTGGCGATCGCGGACCTCGATGCCGGGCGGGTCGACGCGGCGCGCGCGGCCCTCGTCGCGACCGGCGCCGAGGCGATCGGCGTGCAGCTGGACGTGACCGACGCCGCGAGCGTGGCGGCGATGGTGGCGACGGTGAAGTCGGCCTGGGGCCGCATCGATTGTCTGGTGAACAACGCCGGGATCACGCAGGACGCACGGCTGGTGAAGATGAGCGCGGAGCAGTTCGACCGCGTGATCGACGTGAACCTGAAGGGCGTGTTCCTGTGCACGCAGGCCGTCGCCGACACGATGATCGTCCAGGGTTCGGGCGTCATCCTGAACGCGTCCTCGGTGGTCGGGCTCTACGGCAACTTCGGCCAGACCAACTACGCGGCGACCAAGGCGGGGCTGATCGGCTTCACCAAGACCTGGGCGCGCGAACTGGGCCCGAAGGGCGTGCGCGCGATCGCCGTCTGTCCGGGGTTCGTCGCCACGCCGATCCTCGATTCGATCCCGCCCGCGGTCATGCAGAAGATGGTCGAGAAGGTGCCGCTCGGCCGCCTCGGCCAGCCCGACGAAATCGCCAGCGTCTACGCGTTCCTGGCCTCGGACGAGGCCTCGTACATCAACGGTGCGGTGATCGAGGTGTCCGGCGGGATCATGCTGTAGGCTGCGCCGCGCGCCGGTGGACCTCGACGGCGCGTGAACCGGCCCGGGCGTCCGCCGGCCACGGCGATCCCGGATCGGCCCCGGCCGGGACGTCGGCCGGCGAGCGCCCGCCGACGGACGCCCTGGTCCGCGGGCACGGCCCCTCTATAATCGACCGCCAGATGAAGCACCTCCTGTTCGACGACAACGGCGACTTCAAGGCCGGTTCGGTCATGTCCGAGACGGGCGCCAGCCTGCAGGTCGAACTGCCCAGCGGCAAGCGCGTGAAGATCAAGTCGGCGCACGTGCTGCTGCGCTTCGACGCGCCGGCCGCGGAGGCGCTGTTGCCCGCGGCGCGCAGCCTGTGCGCGGACATCGACATCGATTTCCTGTGGGAGTGCGCGCCGCAGCGCGAATTCGGCTTCGAGGAGCTCGCCGCCGACTACTTCGGCCACGCGCCGGGCCCGGTCGAGGCCACCGCACTGCTGCTCGAGCTGCACGGCGCGCCGGTTCACTTCCATCGCAAGGGCCGTGGGCGCTTTCGTCCTGCGCCGCCCGAAACCCTGAAGGCGGCGCTCGCGGCCATCGAGCGGCGCCGGCTCCAGGAGGAGGCGATCGAGGAGCAGGCGCGGGCGATGGCGTCCGGGCAGTTGCCGCCGGAGATCGCCGAACAGGCCGCGCAGCTCGTGGCGCGGCCCGACAAGGCCTCGCTCGCCTGGAAGGCGTTCGAGCGCGCGCTGGCGCTCACGCGGCAGACGCCGGAGCGGCTGCTGCTGGGGCTGGGCGCCTTCGAATCACCGCGCAGCCTGCACGTCGCACGCTTCGCCGCCGAGTATTTCCCGCACGGATTCGGGTTCGCCGTGCGCGACGACGCGCTCGCCGATACGGCTGCGCGGCTCGACGCATTGCCGCTGGCCGAAGTCGAGGCCTTCTCGGTCGACGACTCGACCACTACCGAGATCGACGACTGCCTGTCGGTGCAGCCGCTGCCCGACGGACGCTGGCGCGTCGGCGTGCACATCGCCGCACCGGGGCTGGCGATCGCGCCGGGACGCGAACTCGACATGCTGGCGCGCGAGCGCATGTCGACGATCTACATGCCCGGCGACAAGGTCACGATGCTGCCCGAGGCGCTGATCGGCGCCTTCTCGCTCGACGCCGGGCGCGAGGCGCCGGCGCTGTCGTTGTACGTCGACCTCGACGCGCAGGGCGAACGCATCGTCTCGAGATTCTCGCGCGTCGAGCGCATCCGCGTCGTCGACAACCTGCGCCACGACCTGCTCGACGGCGCGCTCGGCGAAGATGCGCTCGACGAAGACACGCTGGGCGGGGACGCGCCGATCCGGCACCCGCACGGGCAGGCGCTGCGCGTGCTCTGGCGCCTGACGCTGGCGCTTTGCGCGCAGCGCGAGCGGGTGCGCGGCAAGCCCGAGCCGCGCTTCAGGTCCGACTTCAGTTTCTACATCGACCGCGCCGACGGCGACGAGCGGGTGCGCATCGTGCAGCGCCGCCGCGACGCGCCGCTCGACCGCATCGTCGCCGAGATGATGATCCTCGCCAACAGCGAGTGGGCGCTGATGCTGGCCGACCACGGCGTGCCCGGCATCTACCGCTCGCAGCTGGCCGGACGCGTGAAGAGCGGCACCCACCCGGCGGCGCACCAGGGCCTCGGCGTGCCCCAGTACATGTGGACCACGTCGCCGCTGCGGCGCTACACGGACCTGGTCAACCAGCGGCAGCTGCTCGCGGTGCTCGCCGGCGAGAAGCCCCCGTTCGCCCACAACGACGCCGAGCTGTTCTCGATCATCAGCGCGTTCGAGGCGCGCTATGCCGCGTATCTCGACTTCCAGCACCGCATGGAGCGCTACTGGTGCCTGCGCTGGATCGGCCAGGAAGGCCTGCGCCGCGCGCAGGCCGTCGCGGTGCGCGACGACCTGGTCGGCTCGTCGACGCGCCGCTGTACTTCCGGCTGCCCGGTGCGCCGGCGATCGCGCCGGGACGCCACATCGTGGTCGACCTGCTCGCCACCGACGAAGTCGACCTCTCGATCGACGCGCGCTTCGTCGAACTCGGCGCGGCAGCCGAACCGTCCGGCGCCGACCAGCCGGTCGCCGACGGCGAGGATGCGCTCGCCGAGCAGGCGGCCTGAAGCGGGCGGAGAGGGCGCGCGGTGAAACCCACCCTGATCGACTGGCCGCGCCGGCTCTCGCCGGCCGAGCTGTGGCGCCGCGACCCGCTGGCCTTCGCGATCGTCGTCTCGGTGCTGTTGCACGCGGTGGTGCTGATGCTGCGCTTCACGCCGCCGGCGCCGTTGAAGTTCAAGCCGATCGATCCGCAGCTCGAGGTGATCCTGCTCAACGCGCGCACCGACGCGAAGCCGCTCAAGCCCGAGGTCGCCGCGCAGGTCAGCATGGAAGGCGGCGGCGACCGCGACACCGGGCGCGCGCGCTCGCCGTTGCCGGCCGAACTGCAGGCGCGCGACGGCGAGGACATCGTGCGGCGGCGGCAGCGCGTGGCCGAACTCGAGGCGCAGCAGCGCAAGCTGCTGGCGCTCGCGCGCGGCCCGCAGGCCTACGTGCGCGAGGGCGAGCGTTCCGACGAACCGCGCGGGGCGTCGTCGGGCGACGACGAGAAGGACGTCGACACGGTGATCGCGCGGCTGCAGGCGCAGATCGACCGCCAGGTCTCCGACTACAACAAGCGCCCGAAGCGGCTCACCTACGGAATCAACGCGGTCGGCGTGAGCTACGCGCGCTACGTCGACGAGTGGGCGGCACGCATCGAACGGCTCGGCACCGAGCGCTATCCGCCCGAGGCGCGCGGGAAGCTGTACGACTCGCTGATCATCACGGTGGAGATCGACAAGCACGGCAACGTGGTCGACGTGATCATCAACCGCAAGTCGAAGTACGAAGTGCTCAATCGCGCGGTCAAGAAGATCGTCTACGCCGGCGCTCCATACGAGCGCTTCACGCCGGAGATGGCGCGCGAAGGCGACATCCTGCAGATCGTGCGCACCTGGACGTTCACCAACGATTCGCTCGAGACCGCTTCGGCGCGCCCCCCCGAGCCCGAACGCCGATGACCGATCGCTACGCGGTCGTCGGCAACCCGGTCGCGCACAGCCGGTCGCCGTCGATCCATGCGCGCTTCGCGAAACAGACCGGACACGACATCGAGTACGGCCGGCTGCTCGCGCCGCTCGACGGTTTCGTCGAGGCCGTCGAGCGCTTCCGTGACGCGGGCGGCCGCGGCCTGAACGTGACCTTGCCGTTCAAGCTCGAGGCGTTCGCCTGGGCGGCGCGGCGTAGCCCCCGCGCGCAGGCTGCCGGGGCAGTCAACACGCTTCGCTTCGACGCCGACGGGGCCTTCGGCGACAACACCGACGGCGCCGGGCTGGTGCGCGACATCGAGGCGCGGCTCGGCCTGCCGCTGGCGGGCCGCTCGGTGCTGGTGCTCGGTGCGGGCGGCGCGACGCGCGGCGTGCTCGGGCCGCTGCTCGAGGCCGACGCCGCCCGGGTGACGATCGCCAACCGCACCGCGGCGCGAGCGGTCGCGCTGGTCGACGAGTTCGTGCGCTCGGCCGCTGCGCAGGCCCCGGACGCCGGCGCGCCCACCGGGCCTGCCACGCCGCTTCGCGAGCGAGTTCACGGCTGCGGCTTCGACGGGATCGGCGACGGCTTCGACCTGGTGGTCAACGCGACCTCGGCCGGGCTCGCCGGCGAGCGCCTGCCGATCGACGACGCGGTGCTGGCCGGCGCCGCGCTGGCCTACGACATGTTCTACTCCGCGCGCGAGACCGCCTTCGTCGCGCAGTCGCGGGCGGCGGGCCGCCCGCGCGCCTGCGACGGGCTCGGCATGCTCGTCGAGCAGGCGGCCGAGTCGTTCCTCGTCTGGCGCGGCGTGCGGCCGCTCACCGCGCCGGTCTACGAGGCGCTGCGCGCCGAGCTCGCAGCCGAGGCCGGCTGAGCGCCGCGGTGGCGCGATCCGCATCCAGGTCGCCCTGGCGGCGCGCGCTGCGCGTCGCGGGCATGGCCGTGGTGCTGGCCCTCACCGCGATGCTCGCCGTGCAGCTGTGGTTCTTCGCTCACGTGCTGTGGTGGAACGCCTTCGACCCCGGCCCGACTCCGTTCATGAAGCGGGAACTGGCACGACTGCGCGAGAGCGACCCGCGCAGGCAGCTGCAGCAGCGCTGGGTGCCCTACGAGCAGGTCTCGCGGCACCTCAAGCGCGCGGTGATCGCAGCCGAAGACGCCAACTTCACCGGCCACGACGGCGTCGACTGGGACGCGATCGAGCGCGCCTGGGAGCAGAACCAGCGGCGGGGACGCGTCGTGCGCGGCGGCTCGACGATCACGATGCAGCTGGCCAAGAACCTGTTCCTGTCCGGCGAGCGCAGCTACCTGCGCAAGGGGCAGGAGCTGGTCATCACCTACATGATCGAGACCGTGATGACCAAGCGCCGCATCCTCGAGCTCTACCTGAACGTCGCCGAGTGGGGCGTCGGCGTGTTCGGTGCCGAAGCCGGCGCGCGGCACTACTTCGGCGTGTCGGCCGCGCAACTCGCGCCCTGGCAGGCCGCGCGAATGGCCGCGATGCTGCCGCGGCCGCGCTACTATGACGTCAACCGCGGCTCGGCGGCGCTTGCCCGCCGCGCCGCGATCGTCGGCCGCTGGATGGGGTCGGTCGATCCTCCCTGAAGCGCGATCCATGGCCGATCAAGACGCCGACATCCGGGCTGACCCAGCCGAAGAGCGCCCCGACGACGCGCCGGCCATGCCGCAGCCGCGCGATCCCGAGCAGGCGTCGCGCGCGCTCGCCGAAGTGCAGGACCTGCTGCGGCGCCACGACCTGGTGCTCGAGATCGCGCACCGGCAGCGCCACGGCGAGGCCGAAGAGCGCCACGAACTGGTCGAGCAGCTGGTCGAGCGCCAGCACCTGAACGAGCTGCGCGCTCGCCTCGATTCGCTTCATCCGGCCGACGTCGCGTTCATCCTCGAGGCGCTGCCCTTCGAGCAGCGGATGATCGTCTGGGACCTGGTGAAGGCCGAGCGCGACGGCGAGATCCTGCTCGAGGTCTCCGAATCGGTGCGCGAGTCGCTGATCCGCTCGATGGATCGCGAGGAACTGGTCGACGCGGTCGAGACCCTCGACGCGGACGAGATCGCCGAGCTCGCTCCCGACCTGCCGACCGACGTCGTCGAGGAGGTGCGCCGCGGGCTCTCGCAGGAAGAGCGCGAGCAGTTGCGCGCGTCGATGTCGTTCCCCGAGGGATCGGTCGGCGAGCTGATGGACTTCGAGGCGATCACGGTGCAGCAGGGCTACACCCTGGACATGGTGTTGCGCGAGCTGCGCCGGTTGCAGGAGCTGCCCGACCACACCGACCAGGTCTACGTCGTCGACGAGCGCGGCGAGCTGGTCGGCGGCCTGCCGCTCGACCGGCTGCTGATCAACCAGCCCGACGTGCTGGTCGAGGACGTCATGCGCCGCGACCTGCTGACGTTGCAGCCGCTGGAGGACGCGAGCGAGGCGGCGCACGCGTTCGAGCGCTATGACCTCGTTTCGGCGCCGGTGGTCGATCCGCGCAACCGCGTCATCGGCCGGGTCACGGTGGCCGAAGTGCTCGACCTGATCCGCGAGGAGGGCGAGTCCGAGATGCTCGCCAAGGCCGGTCTGCGCGAGGAGGAAGACCTGTTCGCGGGCGTATGGGCGTCGGCGAAGAACCGCTGGCTGTGGCTGGCGCTGAACCTGTGCACCGCGTTCTTCGCCTCGCGCGTGATCAGCGCCTTCGACGGCACGATCGAGCGGGTGGTGGCGCTCGCGACGCTGATGCCGATCGTCGCCGGCATCGCCGGCAACTCGGGCAACCAGACGATGACGCTGATCATCCGCTCGATCGCGCTCGGGCAGGTGACGATGTCCAACGCGCGTCGGCTGCTGCTGAAGGAGCTCGCGGTCGCCGCATTGAACGGACTCGTCTGGGGAGGCATGGCCGGGATGGTCGCCTGGCTGCTCTACCGCGACACCCCGTACGGCGTGCTGCTCGGCTTGACCATGACGCTGGCGATGGTGCTGAACCTGCTGGTGGGCGCGCTGATCGCGCTCGCCGTGCCGATCACGCTCGAGCGACTCGGCCGCGATCCGGCGATCGGCTCGTCGGTGCTGCTCACGTTCAGCACCGACAGCATGGGGTTCCTGATCTTCCTGGGGCTGGCGACGTTGCTGTTCCGCTGAGCCGCCCGCGGGTCAGCGCTGGCAGAACACCGGCGTCGTGAACGCGCGCGCCACGTCGGCGACCTCGAAGTTCGACAGCGGCCGGGCGCCGGCCGGGCCCGTCGCGTAGCGCACGCCCTGCGCATCGAGCAGCGCCTTGACCGGCGCGAGCTTGACCGCGAAGTTGATGTTCTGCGGGATGTCGCCGGTCATCTGCGCGACGCGAAGCGCGTTGAGCTTGGCGACCACGACCCCGATCACCTGGCCGCGGCGGTCGAGCAGCGGCCCGCCGCTGTTGCCGGGCTGCACCGGCACGTCGATCTGCAGCTGTCCCGGAAGGTCGCGCAGGCCGGCGAGCGCCGTCACCATGCCGGCGCCGAGCTGGCCCGACGAAGACAGCATGCCCTGCAGCGGGAAACCGTAGGTCAGCACGTCCTCGCCCTGGCGCGCATCGGAGTCGGCGCGCAGCAGCGCGGCGTCGATCACTGGCGGCCCCTTGAGCAGCGCCAGGTCGTTCTTCGGGTCGGTGGCGACGACGGCGAGTGCCGCGCCGTCGCCGCGCACGAGCCGCTGGCAGCCGTCTACGACGTGGTGGTTGGTGACCAGGTGGCCTTCGACGGTCACGTAGAAGCCGGTGCCGCTGGTGGCGCGTCGTTTCGCGGGCGCGGCGGTAGCCGGCGCGCCGCCGTGCGGCGCCAGCGCGCCCCGGTCGAGCAGCGAGCCGGGCACCGGCTGCGGGGGCGGTGGAAGCGCGGCCGCGCCCTGCGCGCGCGCGGGCAGCGCGCAGCAGGCGATCGCACAGGCGAGCGCGGACGCGAGCAGCGACGGCTTCATCGGGCCAAGGATAGGCCAGTCGGCGACGCCCGGGTGCGAAACCCGTCACGTGCCGCGGCGCGCGGCGGTCAGGGCTCCGGCGACCGGCGCGCGGTCGCGCTCCGGAACCGGTGCACCAGCCACGCGGCGAGCACCGCGGCGGCGAGCGCCGCGACGAAGGCCGCCGCGCGGGACGCGCCGGCGCCGAGCAGCGCCGGAAGGAAGAGGAAGAAGGTGGTGAAGCCGATCAGGCCGTTCGCGAAGCCGCGCAGCAGGTTGACCGTCGCGGGGTGGCCGTAGGCGGGCAGCGTGAAGCTGGGCAGGATGCTGCCGGTGATCGGAAACGCCAGCAGCAGGCCGCTGACGCGCGCCGGCAGCGTGTCGGCGCCGAGGATGATGACCGCCGCGAGCGCCACGGCGGCGCCGACGCGCAGCGCGATCTCGCCGCGCGGCACGTGCACGCCGCCGGCCAGGCGCGGCGACCGCGGCATGATCGCCAGCGCGACGAAGGGGGCGGCGACGCCGGCCAGCCGCGGCAATGGCCAGCCCGGTGCGGTGACGACCCACCCGACGGCCGCGAACGCGAGCGCCGCCCCCGCCAGGCACGCCCACCACGGCAGGCGCCGCGACAGCCAGGCGAACGCGACGATGTGCGCGATCGCGGCCGGCACGCTGGCCAGCGTCGCCGCGCCGATCGCCGCGACCTGCGCCGGGTCGAGGTCGATCAGCAGGCCCCCGATCACCGGCGCCGCGATCAGCGGCAGTCCCGACAGCACGCCCGAGATCGCGTGGCCGAAGCGACGCGCTGCGAGCGATGCCAGCAGGATCGAGGCGGGGACGAGAGCGAGCTTGAGGATCAGGAGCATCGGCGAAGGACCGGCGCTGGCGGCCGACCGCGACGGTAGCACGACGCGTCATAATCGGTGCCGCGCTGGAGGGGGAATCATGGCCTGGCTCGTCACGAAGTATTTCGCGACCGCGGCGGTCGTCGTGCTCGTCTCCGAGCTCGCGCGGCGCACCGGCCGGCTCGGCGCGTTCGTCGGGGCCCTGCCGCTGGTGAGCCTGCTGGCACTGGTCTGGCTACACCTGGAGAACCAGCCGCAGCAGAAAATCGCGGACCTTGCCTGGTACACGTTCTGGTACGTGGTGCCCACGCTGCCGATGTTCCTCGTCTTTCCCGCGCTGCTGCCGCGCATCGGTTTCTGGCCTGCGCTGGGTACCTGCGTCGTCGTCACGATCGTGAGCTTCGGCCTGTTCGCGCTGGTCGTGCGCCGCTTCGGGATCGAGCTCCTGTGACCGTGCGCGCGCCGCGTTCGGCCGCTTCGCGCGCCGGCCGCCACGCCGGGCCGCGGCCTGCGCTGGACCGCCTGCGCCACGATCTTGCGCATGCCGACGCGATGGCGGCGCTGTCGGCGTTGGGTGCCGTCGCGGGGCTGGTCGTCGGCGTCCTGATCGTGGCGTTCCGGCTGGTCACCGAGAAGACGCTGGTCGTGGCGGGGCTGATGGACGACGCCGAGCGTTTCGAGGCACTTCCCTGGCCCTGGCGGCTCGCGTTGCCGATTGCAGGGGGCCTTGCCGTCGGCCTGATCTTCCAGTGGGCGTCGGTGGGCTCGCGACAGGTCGGCCCCGCGCACGTGATGGCGCAACTGGCGAGCCAGGCCGGACGCATGCCCTGGCGAAACGCCGTGATGCAGTTCGTCGGCGGCGCGATCTCGATCGTCTGCGGGCATTCGGTCGGCCGCGAGGGACCGGTGATCCACGTCGGCGCCGCCAGCGCCAGCCTGTTCGGCCAGTGGCTGCGCCTGCCGAACAACAGCCTGCGCACACTGGTGGCCTGCGGGGTGGCCGGCGCGATCGCCGCGTCGTTCAACACGCCGATCGCCGGCGTGGTGTTCGCGATGGAAGTGGTGCTGCTCGAATACACGCTCGTGGGGTTCGCGCCGGTGATCCTCGCGGCGGTCAGCGCGACCTCGCTGAGCCGGATCGTCTACGGTGCCGATCCCGCCTTCGCGGTACCCGAGCTGCAGCGCGCGTCGCTGCTCGACCTGCCGTGGATCGTCGTGCTCGGAGCGGTCGTCGGCTGCCTCGCCGCGGCCTACGTGGCGGGCACGCGGCGCCTCGACCAGCGCTCGCGCCACCTTCCGCTGTGGTTGCGAACGACCGCGGCCGGCGCGTTCACCGGGCTGTGCGCGCTCGCCGCACCCGAGGTCATGGGCCTGGGTTACGACACGGTGCAACTGACGTTGCTGGGCGAGATCGGCCTCGCGGCGCTGGTCGTCATCGCGCTGCTGAAGCTGGCGGCGACGGTCGCCTGCGGCGGCCTCGGCCTTCCCGGCGGGCTGATCGGGCCGATGGTCGTGATGGGCGCGACCGCGGGCGCGGCGTTGGGAATCGTCGGTCAGTCGCTCGCGCCTGGCCTGGGTGCCTCGCCGGGCCTGTACGCGATGCTCGGGGTCGCAGCGATGATGGGGGCGAGCCTGCAGGCGCCGCTGGCGGCTCTGATGGCGATCCTGGAACTCACCGGACACGCCGACGTGCTGCTGCCCGGCATGGCTGCGGTCATCCCTGCGCTGCTCGTCGCGCGCGCGGCATTCGGACAGGACCCGATCTTCGTCGCGATCCTGCGCGGCCGCGGCATCGACTACCGGTTCGACCCGGTCGCCGCGCTGCTCGATCGCACCGGGGTCGCCGCGGCGATGAACGGGCGCTTCGCGATCGTCGATCGCGAAGCACCGCCGGCGCGATGGGAGCAGGCGCTGGCGTCGGATCCGGACTGGTTGTTGCTCGCCGACGGCGACTCGATCGGCGCGGTGCTGCGGGCGCAGGTGCCTGCCGAAACGCGGCGCGCCGCGGCCGCCGCAGGCACGGACGCCGCCGCGGTCGACGCCGCCGCCGCGGTCGAGGCCGCCGCCGCGGTCGACGCCGCCGAGCGCGACGCGTTGCCGTTCGCCGTCGTGTCGCTGCACGCGACGCTGGGCGAGGCGCTGCGCGGCCTCGACCGGGCGCAGACGCCGATCGGCCTGGTCTGCAGCAGCGACGCCGCACGACCCGGCGAGGTCTGCGGCGTCATCGAGCGGCAGCAGATCGAGGCGGCGGTCGGCTACCGGGTTTGAGCGGCGCCTGCGGGGGCTGCTACTTCGCGTACTTGCGGAACTGCGGCTTGCGCTTCTCGAGGAACGCCTGCACGCCTTCGCGCGATTCCTCGGTGTCGTAGTAGAGCTTGAGCGCGTACATCCCCATGCCGGCGATGCCCGCCTGGTGCGCGGTGTCCATGTTGAACGAGCGCTTGGCGATCGCGAGCGCGGTCGGGCTCTTCTCCATGATCTCGTCGCACCACTTCTGCACCTCGGCGTCGAGTTGCTCGTGCGGCACCACCGCGTTGACCAGCCCCATCGCCAGCGCCTCGGCGGCCGTGTAGCGCCGGCACAGGTACCAGATCTCGCGCGCCTTCTTCTCGCCGACCACGCGCGCCAGGAACGCCGTGCCGTAGCCGGGATCGACCGAGCCGACCTTCGGGCCCACCTGGCCGAACACCGCCTTCTCGGAGGCGATCGTGAAGTCGCAGATCGTGCACAGCACGTTGCCGCCGCCGATCGCGTAGCCCTGCACGCGCGCGATCACCGGCTTGGGCACGTCGCGGATCGCCGCATGGAGCTCCTCCATCGGCAGGCCGATCGTGCCGCGGCCGTCGTACTGGCCCTCGTGCGCCGACTGGTCGCCACCGGTGCAGAACGCGCGGTCGCCGGCGCCGGCCAGCACGATCGCGCCGATCTCGCGGTCGTAGCCGGCGCGGTTGATCGCGTGGATCAGCTCGTCGCAGGTCTGGCCGCGGAACGCGTTCATCTTGTCGGGGCGGTTGATCGTGACCCACGCGGCGCCGTTGCGCACTTCGTAGAGGATGTCCTGGTAGTTCCTGTCCATGGTCTTCTGGCTCCGGTGAGGGGGACTTCGATCGACCCGCCGCGCGCGCGGCCACGGGCCGCAGGCTAGGGTGCGTCGGGCCCGGCGGCCACGAAGCTCCCGCTCTTGCCGCCGTGCTTCTCCATCAGTTGCACGCGCTCGATCACCATGCCGCGATCGACCGCCTTGCACATGTCGTAGACGGTGAGCAGGCCGACCTGCACCGCCGTCAGGGCCTCCATCTCGACGCCGGTCTTGCCTTCGCATTCGACCGTGGCCGTGCAGTGCACGGCGCTGGCGGCCTCGTCGATGTCGAAATCCACCGCGACCCGCGTGATCGGCAGCGGGTGGCACAGGGGAATGAGGTCGGCGGTTCGCTTGGCCCCCTGGATCGCGGCGATGCGCGCCACGCCGATCACGTCGCCCTTCTTCGCGGTGCCTTCGCGCACCAGCGCCAGCGTCGCGGGCTTCATGCGGATCGTGCCCCGCGCGACGGCCACGCGATGGGTGACCGCCTTGCCGGCGACGTCGACCATGTGCGCGCGGCCGGCCGGGTCGAAATGCGTCAGCGCGTCGCCCGGCGACGCTCGGGGGGCTCTGGTCATGGTGGGGCTCCGGTCCCGACTATGATAGCAACCCGCCTTTCCTGGATTTCCGGTGTTGCCGAGTCGTAGCCTGTCGTCGCGATGCATGGCGGCCTTGCTGGCCGGCGCGCTCGCGTTCGCCCCCTCGTTCGCCCGCGCGCAGGTCGACAACCTGCCCAGGCTCGGCGACGCGTCGGCCGACGAACTGTCGCCGGCCACCGAGCGCCGCATCGGCGAGTCGATCGTGCGCGAGATGCGCCGGCGCGGCTCGATCCACGACGACGTCGAGATCACCGACTACCTGAACCGCTTCGCGGCCCAGCTGACCGAGACGACGCCGGCGGCCGGCTACGGCTTCGAGTTCTTCCTGGTGCGCGACGGCACGCTCAACGCGTTCGCGCTGCCCGGCGGCTACATCGGCGTGCACACCGGGCTGATCGTCGCGGCGCAGTCGGAGTCCGAACTGGCGTCGGTCCTGGCGCACGAGATCGGCCATGTGACTCAGCGGCACCTCGCGCGAATGCTTTCCCGGGAGCGCCAGGCCTCGGTCGTGATGCTCGCGGCGCTGGTGCTCGCCGCGCTGGCCGCGCGCTCGAGCCCGCAGGCGGTCGGCGGGCTGGCCTCGCTCGGCAGCACGGTGGCCCAGCAGCAGATGCTCAGCTTCTCGCGCGACGCCGAGCGCGAGGCCGACCGGGTCGGCCTCGACATCCTGCGCCAGGGCGGCTTCGACGCCAACGGCATGGTGTCGTTCTTCGGGCGGCTGCAGCAGGCCGGGCGCCTCTACGACAGCAGCGCGCCGGAATACCTGCGCACGCACCCGATCACCTCCGATCGCATCGCCGACATCCAGGCCCGCGTCGGCGAGACCCGCTACCGGCAGCGCGCCGACAGCGTCGATTTCCGTCTCGCGCGCGCCAGGCTGCGCGCGCTCTCCGATACCAGCGTCGACGGCCTGCGGCTGATGCGCGCGCAGTTCGAGCGCCGCGTGCGCGAGCGCACGATCGACGACGCGGCCAACTGGTTCGGGCTGGCGACGGTCGCGGCTGCCGCGCGCGACTGGCCGGCGGCACGCAAGGCGCTCGCCGAGGTGCGCCGCCGGCTCCCGGCCGGGCATCCGTTCGTCGAGCGGCTGGCCGCGCGGATCGAGCTGGACGCCGGAGACCCGGCGGCTGCGCAGAAGATCGTCGACGCGGCGCTGGCGAGCTACCCGTCGTCGCGGGCGCTCACGCACATGCAGGCCGTGGTGCTGCTCGCGCGGCGCGACTACGCCGCGGCGGTGCCGGTGCTGGAGGACGCGCTGAAGCTGTACCGCGGCGACGCCGACCTGTGGCGGATGCTGTCGACTGCGCAGGAAGGCCTGGGCCGGACCGCCCGGGCGCACCGCGCTGCGGCCGAGCAGTTCGTGCTGCTGGGCGCGACACCCGCGGCGATCGAGCAGTTGCGGCTGGCCCAGCGTGCCGGCGGTCTCGACTTCCGGACCGCGTCGGAGGTCGACGCGCGGTTGCGGCAGCTCGAGGCGCGGTGGCGCGAGGAGCAGGCGGAGCGTCGCGAGAGCGGCCGCTAGGGTGAACGGGCCCTGATTCAGCCTCGCGGCGTCGCGACGAAGCCGAGCGTGTCCGGGGGCGAGTCGGTGGCCTCGAGGCGCAACGCACGCCCGTCGATCTCGAGCACGACAGCGTCGCCGTCCTGGGTCAGCGCGAGCGCCGCGAGATCGAGGTCGTGTACCACCGCCGGGCCGGCGTCGGTGCGCAGCAGCACCTCGCCCGCGGGGCCGAGCCAGGCCCGGTCGATGCGCTCGATCGGCTGGCCGGTGTGCGCGACCAGCCGCACGCGCGGTGCCGCGCCGAACACCCTCAGCACCAGCGGTGCCGACTCGACGTCGACGTAGACGCGCTGCGGTCCGTTCTGCCAGTACCAGCGACCCGCCTCGTCGGCGGCGTAGTTGCGCCCGATGAACTCGACGATCTGCGGGTTGCCGATCGGGCTGCCGGCGCCGTCGCGCGCCTCGTCAAAGCCGGGGCGGCCGCGATCGACGAGCAGCCAGCGGCCGCGGCGGTCCAGCCGCAGCCAGCCCCAGACCGCCGGCACGTCGGGCCATCGCGCCATGGCGCGCAGCACCTGTTCATCCATCGGCGAGTGCCTCCGTGAGCCAGTCCGTCGTGCGCGCCGGCAGCCAGTCGAGGCGCCCGGGCGGGAGCCCCTGCGGGAACCCGACGTGGCCGCCCTGGGCAGGATAGTCGAGCGTGACCAGGTCGGACGCTTCGTCGCGGGCTGCCAGCGCGCGCGCAGGCAGGAACGGATCGTTGCGCGCGTTGAGCACCAGCGTCGGCACGCGGATGTCCGCGAGGAAGCGTCGGCACGACGAGCGCTCCCAGTAGTCGAAGCAGCTCGCGAAGCCGTGCATCGGCGCGGTGACCGCATCGTCGAAGTCGAAGAAGTCGCGCGAGCGCAGCATGCGCTGGCGGTCGAAGAGCCCCGGATACTGCGCGAGCTTCGCGTCGCTCTTGCGCTTGAGTGTCTTCAGGAAGTGCCGCACGTAGACGCGGTTGAAGCCTCGCGACAGCGCGACCGCGCTCGCGTGCAGGTCGTGCGGCGCGGAGATCGCGGCGGCGGCGCGAACGATTCGCGCCGCCTCGCGCTGCTCGCCGAGCCACTTGAGCAGGGCGTTGCCGCCCAGCGATACGCCGACGGCCACCAGCGGCTCGCCGCCCGTGGCGCCGCGCGCGAAGCGGCGCAGGATCCAGTCGATCTCGGCCGAGTCGCCGGAGTGATACGCGCGCGGCGCCCGATTGAGTTCGCCGCTGCAGCCGCGGAAGTGCGGCACCGCGATGTGCCAGCCGCGCCGCCGTGCCGCCCCGGCGAAGGCGCGCGCGTAGTGGCTGCGCGAGCCGCCTTCGAGGCCGTGGAACAGCACGAGCGTCGGCGCGCGTGCGCCGCCGCGAGCCCCCGCGACGTTGGCGTCGGCGGCGTCGACGCCGACATCAGCGGCATCGGCATCGGCATCGGCGAAATCGACGTCGACGAAGTCGCCGTCCGGCGTGTCCCAGCGCTCGCGTCGCCAGCCGATCGACGGGCACGGCGACAGGGTCGCGGGCCAGATCGTCTGCAGGTGCGGCCCCGGCAGCCAGCGGGGCGGACAGTACGGGATCGCGGGCACCGTCCAGCCTCGCGAATCGCGACCGGGCGCCGCGCGCCCGGTCAGTGCAGCACCGTTCCGCTGGCGACCGTCGGCGGCTCGCCGGAGCCCAGTCCGGAGTGGTGCAGCAGGATCCGCCAGCCGCCCGGGTGCTTGACGTAGACGTTGGTGGCGACGCACGCGACGATCTCCTGGCCTTCGCGACCGGCGACGACGACGTGCTCGACCAGGTTGTGCACGGCGAGCATCGCGCCGGTGTGCACGCGAACGTCGCCGGTGCGCACGTCGACGCCACCGTTGGCGAAGATCGCCGCCCACGAGGCCCGGATCGCGTCGAGGCCGATCAGCCTCTGGTGCCCCGGGTGCACGCACATCACCTCGTCGTCGTCGGCCCACAGGGCCATCATTGCCTCGAGGTCGGCGCGCTGCATCGCGTCGTAGAACGCTTCCTCGGCGGCTTCGGCGGTGGAGAGGATCGGCGCGCGGCGCATCGCAAGGGGGCCGTTTCGGCGAAACCCGCAGTGTATGCGGTCGGGCCCGGCGGGCTCAGCGCACGGAGCGGATGCCGGCGGCCTCGAAGCGCATCGCTTTCGACAGGCTGTCGAATACCGTGGTCGGTGCGATGCGGCCCAGGCAGTCGAGATGGCCGAGCGAGCAGTCGTGCCCGAAGCACGGGCTGCAGCCGAGGTGCAGCCATTCGACGCGGGCGCGCGGCGAGCGCGGTGGGCTGTGCCGCGGGTCGGTCGCGCCGAAGATTGCCACCTGCGGGCGGCCGAACGCCGCCGCCAGGTGCATCAGCCCTGTGTCGCCGGAGACGATCCCGGCGGCCTGCGAGACGATCGCGACGACGTCGTCGATCCCGGTTTCGCCCGCCAGGTTGCGCACCGGTTGCCCCGAGAGGGCGGCGATCTCGGTGGCTGCCGGCCGCTCGCTGCAGGATCGAGCAGGGCCAGTTGCGCCTCGGGCCACTCGTCGGCGAGAAGGTTGGCCAGCGCGGCGAAGTGGCGTATCGGCCAGCGGCGCGCCGGCCCTGATCGGCGCCGGGGCACAGCACGATCAGCGGCCCGGCGTCGCCGAGCCCGAAGCGGGCGCGCACCGCGCGCTCGCGCTCGGCGCACCGCTGCAGCCGAGGCACGGGGAGGCTGGCGGGGAGGGGCTCGCGCGGGGCGAATGCCAGCCGGGCGTAGTGCTCGACTTTCGGCAGCGCCGCCGCGGCCTGCGGCTCGTGCACCCGGTTGATCGACATCCGGTGCGCCTCGCCGCGGTGGCCGATGCGTTCCGGGATTCCCGCGACCAGCATGGCCAGCGCCGCGCCGGGCGCGTCGCCCAGCACGTACGCGCGACGGTAATCGCGCGAGCGAAGCCCCCAGCCGAGCCGCCAGGCGCCACCGAGTCGCGCCAGGCGCCGTGTCGCGCCGGGCAGCACGAGCACCTCGTTCACTTCGGCATCGCGCGGAACACCGCCGCCGTGCGCGGCGCGCACAGCGCGTCGATCCTCAGCGACGGCTCGCGCTGGCGCAACAGTGCAAGCAGCGGCTGGGCCATCACGGCTTCGCCGATCCACTTCGGAGCGATCACGAGCGCGCTGGCACTCATGGCAGGTTCCCGGCCGGGCACACTTTGGCTGTCTTGTTCGATCGTACGCCTGAGTGCGCCATTGTGGCGACGCCGAGTCTTTTCCAATATGAGATGAGTCTGAACGAGGTCTCGTGTTTCCAACATGAGATGAGTCTGAAGCGGTAGGGGGGTGCGCCGTCGATCATCGGGACATGGTGATCGACATGCAAGAGAACGGCTCGACAGCATCAGGCTCTGGAACACCCTGGCGGGCACCGGGGTATCGCCGCGGTTGCCGGGAGGCGAGGCGGCGCGGCAAGCGCACGCAGGGTGCTTGGGCTTCGGGTATGCGCTTTGTCACGCCGGCACAAGGGCGCGGTGCGCTGCAGCACACCAGCGGTTACTCGCGCCAGCATCTGGTGCGCCTGATTGGGCGCTTCGTGGCTCACACCCGCTGGGTCAGCGCCGGGCGCCGGTGGCGGGTTTTCCGGCGCTACACCGAAGCCGACGTGCTGCTGGTGGCGCACACCGACGCGCTGAGACGCCCAGCGGGCCGGCGGCCAAACGGCTGTTCGAGCGCGCCTGGCTCTATGGCGATGCCCGTTACGAGCGGCTGGCGGCGATCTCGGTGGCGCACCTGTACAACCTGCGCGCCACGGCACGCTATCAGGGTGCACGGGTGAACTGGCAAGGCACCCGCGCGACCAAGACGGTCGCGATCGGCGTGCTGGGGCCGCGCCCCGGGGGCGCGCATCGCATCGACAGCGTGCACCAGGCGATCGCGACGGCGCCAAGGGGTGTATCACATCAACGCGGTGGACTGCGTGACCCAGTGGGAAGTGGTGGCCAGCTGCGAGAATCTCGAGGCGTACCTGCCCCGTGCTCACCGAACTGCTGGCGGCTCTCGCTGATCCTGGGCGTGCACGCCGACAACGGCAGCGAATACGTCAATCATCGGGTCGCCCGGCTGCTGGGCAAGCTCAACGCCGAGCTGACCCGGTCGCGCCCGCCACTCCAACGACAACGCCCTGGTCGAGACCAAGAACGGGGCGGTGGTGCGCAAGTTCCTGGGCTACAGCCACATCCCAGCGCTTCGCGGCACCGGTGAACGCGTTCTGCCGCGACTACCTCAACCCGTACCTGAACCTGCACCGTCCGTGCCTGTTCGCCCAGGAGCGCGTCGATGCCAAGGGCAAGGTCCTCAAGCGCTACCCGCAGCACCAGGCCAGACTCCGCTCGAGAAGCTCGCCAGTCGAGCCCGGCGTGCCGCAACCTGCGCCCCGGCCTCACCTGCAAGCCCTGCAGGCACAGGCGCGCGCCCTGAGCGATTCAATGCGGCCGCCGAGCAGCTACACAAGGCCCGCGCGGCGTTGTTCGAATCATCAACCGACGGTCACCCGGAGCGCCGCTTGACCCAGTCCACGAGCCCGTGCAGATGCGCACAGCCCGGCTCACGCCGGGTTCCCGCCTGAACGCTCACGTTCCCCGTGGATAGCCGCGCTGGCGCGTTGCCCACGGTTGTCTACCGGCCGGCGGCTGTACACATCAACACCGGTCCGAACTGACAGATTCAGACTCATCTACGGATTGGAAACGACTCGCCGCCGTCGCGCTGCGTCGACCTTGTTCCTGTCGGCCGAATTGACAGTCGGCGGGCCGGCGGGCGCCGGCCCTGCCGGGATCAGTGGCCGCCGCGGACGACCACGCCGGCCTTGAGCCGGTAGACGGTACTGCAGTAGGGGCATTGCACCGCGTCGCCGTGCGCGACGTCGAGGTAGACCCTCGGGTGCGACGACCACAACGGCATCTTCGGGTTGGGGCAATACGCCGGCAGGTCGGTGCCGTCGAGTTCGACGACGCCGCGCGACGGGCGCTCGGCGGCGCGGCTGGGCTGGTCGCTCATGGTGCTCATCGCGTCGCGTGGCTCAGACCGGGCTCAGCCACTTCGCGTAGCGCTCGTTGCGCCCGGCGACGGCGTCGAAGAAGGTCGACTGCAGCTTCTCGGTGATCGGCCCGCGCCGGCCCTCGCCGATCTGGCGGTCGTCGAGTTCGCGGATCGGCGTGATCTCGGCGGCAGTGCCGCTGAAGAAGGCCTCGTCGGCGCAGTACATCTCGTCGCGCGTGATGCGCTTCTCGCGCACCTCGATGCCGAGGTCGCGGGCGATGGTGATCACCGACTCGCGCGTGATGCCTGCGAGGCACGACGCGAGGTCGGGCGTGTAGAGGACGCCGTCGCGGACGATGAACACGTTCTCGCCGGCGCCCTCCGAGACGTAGCCGTCGGTGTCGAGCAGCAGCGCCTCGTCGTAGCCGTGCGCGGTGACTTCCTGGTTGGCGAGGATCGAGTTGATGTAATAGCCGCTGGCCTTGGCGCGCACCAGCGACACGTTGACGTGGTGCCGCGAGTACGACGAGGTCTTGACGCGGATGCCCTTGCTGAGCCCCTCCTCGCCGAGGTAGGCGCCCCAGGCCCAGGCGGCGATCGCGACGTGGATCGTGTTGCCGCGCGGCGAGACGCCGAGCTTCTCGGAGCCGATCCACGCGATCGGCCGCAGGTAGCAGGACTCGAGCGCGTTGGCGCGCACGACGTCCTTCTGCGCCTGCACGATCGTCTCGAACGTGTACGGCAGTTGCATCTGGAAGATCTTCGCCGAGTTGAACAGCCGGCGCGTGTGCTCGGCCAGCCGGAAGATCGCGGTGCCCGACTTCGTCTTGTAGGCGCGCACGCCCTCGAACACGCCCATGCCGTAGTGCAGCGAGTGGGTGAGCACGTGGATCCTGGCGTCGCGCCAGTCGACCATCTTGCCGTCGAACCAGATATGACCGTCGCGGTCCGCCATCGACATGGAAATTCTCCCGTTTGCGCGCGAAACCTCTCATTCTAGCGAAGGCGCGCCTGCGCGCTAAACTGTCGCCCCCATGCTCGCCACCCTGCGCTTCCAGGTCGGGCTGCTGGCGCTGATGCAGGCGCTGCTGCTCACCAACAACATCACGCTGATCGCCGTCAACGGCCTGGCCGGCCTGCAACTGGCCGACAACATGCTGTTCGCGACGCTTCCGGTCACCGGCTACGTGCTGGTGGCGCGGTCTGGTCGATGCCGGCGGCGGCGTTCATGCGCCGCTACGGCCGGCGCGCCGGCTACACGGTCGGCTCGGTCGCGGCGATGGGCGGGGCGCTGCTCGCGTGGCACGCGATGACGCTGGGCAGCCTGGCGCTGCTGTGCGTGGCGACCTTCGCGAGCGGCCTGTACAACGCGTTCGGCGTGAGCCTGCGTTTCGCGGCGGCCGACGTCGCCGACACCTACCGCCCGGACTTCCGCGCGCGCGCGATGTCGCTGGTGCTGGCCGGCGGAATCGTCGGCGGCGTGCTCGGCCCGGAGATCTCGAAGTGGTCGCGCGGGTGGCTGCCGACCCAGTTCGCCGGCACCTACCTGACGCTGGTCGGCTTCGCGCTGGGGTCGCTGCTGCTCGCGCAGTTGCTTCGGCTGCGGCTGCCGCCGCCGGCCGGCGCGACCGGCGACGCGCGACCGCTCGGCGAGATCCTCCGCCAGCCGGCCTGCTGGGTGGCGATCGCGTGCGCGGCCTTGTCCTACGGCGTGATGAACCTGCTGATGGTGGCGACGCCTCTGGCGATGCAGGTCTGCAGCCACCCGTACGCGTCGGCGGCGCTGGTGATCGAATGGCACGTGATCGGCATGTTCGCGCCCGGGCTCGCCACCGGCTCGCTGATCGGCCGCTTCGGCGTGCTGCCGGTCATCGTCGCCGGTTGCCTGCTGATGCTGGGCTGCGTGGCGATCGCGCTGTCGGGGGTCGAGCTCGCGCACTTCGTCGCTGCGCTCGTGCTGCTCGGCATCGGCTGGAACTTCATGTACACCGGCGCCTCGACGCTGCTGACCAGCGCCTACCGCCCGGCCGAGAAGAACAAGGTGCAGGGCTTCATGGACCTGTGCGTGTTCACCGTGATGATCACGAGCTCCGCGTCGTCGGGCGCGCTGCTGTTCGTCGACGGCTGGTCGATCCTGAACCTGTTGTCGCTGCCGTTCGTGCTGGCCGCGCTCGGCACGGTCGCGTGGCTGGCGGGGCGCAAAGGCTGGGCGCTGGGCCGCGTTCCGGGGCCTCCGTAGGCCACGCGGCGGTCGCGCGGACCCGCCCGCCGCCGGCTCCGCGAGGCGCTCGTCGCCCGGTTCAGCGCGTCCCGAGCACCGCCTCCCAGAGCCCGGTCACCGCTTCGCGCTCGGCTGTGACCACGCCCGGCTCGACGCGGGCGTAGGCCGCATCGTCGAGCTTGAGCTGGTGCTGCAGCCGGCGGTAGCGCCGGTAGGCGTCGGCGGTGCGCGTGGCCAGCCCCGCGTCGACGAGCCCGCACGCGGCCGCGCGCCCGAGCAGCGCGATGTTGCCGGCGTTGTCGAGCAGCGTCGGGTGGTCGCACGAGTGCCCGAGCACCAGGTACTGCACCAGGAACTCGATGTCGACCATCCCGCCGCGGTCGTGCTTGAGGTCGAACAGCTCGCTGCGGTTCGGGTGCCCCTCGTGCATCTTGCGGCGCATCGCCATCACCTCGTCGCGAAGCCCGGGCAGCTCTCGACGTTGCGAGAGCGCCGCACGGCGGATCTCCTCGAAGCGTTCGCCGATCTCGCGGTCGCCGGCCGAGAACCGCGCGCGCGTCAGCGCCTGGTGCTCCCAGACCCACGCCGATTCGCGCTGGTAGGCCTCGAACGCGGCGAGCCTCGAGACGAGCATGCCGGCCGCGCCGTTCGGACGCAGCCGCAGGTCGATCTCGAACAGCAGTCCGGCGGCGGTGCGCGCCGACAACCATCCCGACAGGCGCTGGGCGAGCTGCGCGTAGGCTTCGGGCGCGCGCTCGTCGTCGTCGTCGTACAGGAAGACGAGGTCGAGGTCCGACGTGTAGCCGAGCTCCTTGCCCCCCAGCCGGCCGTACGCCACGGCGGCAAAGCGCGGCGTGTCGCGAAAGCGCAGCCTGAGCGTCGCCCAGACCAGCTCGATCGCCAGGCCGAGCACGCGGTCGGCCAGTTCGCTCAGGTGGTCGGAGACGCGCTCGACGGTGAGCCGCCCCGCGAGGTCCTGCGCCATGAGCCGGAACACCTGCGCGTGGTGCGCCTCGCGGACGATGTCCATCTGGCGCTCGACGTCAGGCTCGCCGTCGTGCCGGGCGGCGTCGACGCGCTCGCGCAGCTGCCGCGCCCAGCTTTCGTAGTCGGTCGGCTCGAGCAGCTGGCCATCGAGCAGCTCGTCGAGCACTACCGGATGCTGCATCAGGTAGTCGGCCGGCCACTTCGCCCAGTCGAGGATGCGCAGCACGCGACCGAACGCTTCCGGGTACTTGCCGAGCAATGCCACGTAGGCCGGGCGCCGGCAGACCGTGTCGAGCAGGTCGACCAGCCGCACCAGCCCGGCGTTGCCGGTGCGCTTGTGCACGGCGGCGGCGAGCAGGCGCTCGATCGCCGCGCGCGTTTCCGGGCGCGCGGCGCCGTAGCGCGGGCCGGACCGGAACGCGTCGAATCGCCGCTGCACCTCGGCGTCGAGTTCGCCGCTGCCGGCTTCCGCGTCGTGCGCGGCCGCGTCCCCGGCCTCCTCTGGCGCGAGCAGCCGGTCGAATATCCGCGCGACCTGCTCGGCGCTCCCGGCGATGGCGCGGTCGAAATCGGCGCGCGGCATCCGCAGCATCGCGGCGACCTGCTCGCGATCGGCGTCGTCGTGCGGCAAGCGGTGCGTCTGCGCGTCCTCGCGATACTGCAGCGCGTGCTCGGTGCGGCGCAGCAGCCGGTACGCCGCCACCATCGCCGCGGCTTCGTCCGCGGGCAGCAGGCCGCGATCGACCAGCGTCGCCAGGGTTTCGAGCGTGCTGCGGCTGCGCAGGGCCGGGTCGCGCCCGCCGCGCACGATCTGGAACAGCTGCGCCGTGAACTCGATCTCGCGGATGCCGCCGCGGCCGAGCTTGACGTCGATCGCGCCCGGGTCGCGCGCGGCACGTCGCGCGACTTCGCTGCGGATCTTCGCGTGCAGGTCGCGCAGCGCGGCGAATGCCTCGTAGTCCATGTACCGGCGGAACACGAACGGCGTGACGATCCGTTCGAGTGAAGACTCGTCGTCGCCACGCGCCGCTTCGCCGGCGAGCCCCGAGTCGGCCAGCACCCGGCCCTTGAGCCAGGCGAAGCGCTCCCATTCGCGGCCCTGGCCGTAGAAGTACTGTTCGAGCATGCCGTGCGAGACCACCAGCGGCCCGGAGTCGCCGTTCGGGCGCAGCCGCGTGTCGACGCGGAACACGAAGCCGTCGGCCGTGTAGTCGGCCAGCAGTTCGATGGCGCGGCGGGCCAGCCGGTGCATCCATTCGCTGCTGGCGATTCCCCCCGAGCCGTCGACGCCCTCGGATTCGCCGTCCTCGCGATACACGAAGACGAGGTCGAGGTCGGACGAGACGTTGAGCTCGTTGCCGCCCGCCTTGCCCATGCCGACAGCCAGCAGGTCCTGCGCCCGTCCCTGGCGATCGAGCGGCCGGCCGTGCCGCCCGGCCAGCTCGGCGGCGGCGCGGCGCAGCGCGCTGCCGGTGGCGAACGTGGCGAACCGGGTCATCGTCGCGCACACCTCTTCGAGCGAGGCCGCGCCGCCCAGGTCGCGCTCGATCAGCGTGAGCATCAGCCAGTTGCGCGTGCGCCGCAGCGTGGCGCCGGTGTCGTCCGGCACCGCGACCGACTGCGCGAGTGCCTCGATCGCAGCTTCGTCCAGCGCCCGCAGCGCCAATTCTGCGAGCCGGCCCCGCGCCGCGTCTTCGCCGATTGCGGCCGACAGTGCCTGCAGCGACCGGCGGAAGTAGCCGGAATGCCGCTCGCCGTGGAACTCCATGGTGTCGTGCCCGAAAGGTTATCCTTGTCAGGGATTGTCGCTCATGTCCTTGCCGCCTCCTTCGAACCCCGCCGAACCGACCGCCGAGGCCCTGCCAGCGGGGGGGTCCGATATCCGGGCCGGCGGGCGTCCGGCGCCGTGGGGGCGCCGCGCAGCCCGCCTGGTGCGCTGGACCGCCTGGGCCGCCGTCGCGTCGCTGGTCTTCGTCGGCCTGTCGTGGCTGACCGTCCGCTACTACGTGTGGCCGCACCTCGATCGCTGGCGCCCGGCGATCGAGAGCCGCATCGCCGGCGCGGTCGGCCGGCCGGTGAAGCTCGGCGAACTGCTGACCGGCTTCGACGGGCTGCGACCGCGGCTCGTCGCCCGCAACGTGTCGATCGACGATGCAGACGGCCGCCAGGCCTTCGCCGCGGGCGAGATTCGCGCGGTGCTGTCGCTGCGTTCGCTGCTGGCCGGGCGGCCCGCGCTGGCGCTGCTCGAGATCGATTCGGCCTCGCTGCGTGTCGAGCGTCTCGCGGCGCGCCGGTTGCGCGTGGCCGGTGTCGACGTCGATCTCGACGCGGCGTCCGGAGCCGGCGCGCTCGAGCGGCTGTTTGCCCAGCGCCGCATCGTGCTGCGGCACGCGCAGGTCGACTGGAACGACCGGATCGTCGGCGAGACGGCGACGCTGCGCGACATCGACGTCGCGCTGGGTTCGGTGGGCCGCCGCCACCGGGCGTCCTTGCGCGCACCGGCCCTGCTCGATCTCGGCAGCGGAATCGACGTCGCCATCGAGTTTCATCGACCGCCGTTTGCCGCCGTGAGCGACTGGCGCCAGTGGCGTGGCGAGGTCTATGTCGGTGCCGAGCGCGTCGAGCTCGCAGCGCTCGCGCGGCGGTGGCGCGAATGGGGCGGCGACGCCTTCGGCGTGACGATCGGCGCCGGGCAGGCGCGGGTGCGCGCCTGGTCCGGCTTCGAGCGTGGGGCCCCGGTCGACGCGCTGGTCAGGATGGATGCCGATGGCGTCGACGCGCGCATCCACGATCGACCGGTGCCGCTGCGCGAGCTCGCCGCAGAGGCGCGGACGCACCGGCAACCCGACGGCCGCACGGTGGTCGCGTTCCCCGTGCTGCGGGCGACCGACGACCAGGGCGAATCGCTGTCCGCGGCCGGCGAGGGCTCGCGGCTCGTGCTGTCGGCCCAGGGCCAGCCGGTGGCGGCGCGCCTGGCACTCGGGCGGTTCGACGCGGCCGGTGTCGCGGCGCTGCTCGGGCGGCTGCCGGTGCCCGAGAACCTGCGCGGCGGCCTCGCATCGCTGCACGTCGCCGGAACCGTCGACCGGCTTTCGGTCGACTGGTCGGCCGACGAGGTCGCCGATGCCGCCGGGGCGACGCCGTCGCGCTTCGGCGTCGACTTCGCGTTCGAGCGGCTGAGCTTCCATCGGATCGAGGCGCCGCCCCGGCCGGGAGAGCTGAAGCTGCCGGGCTTCGCCAACGTCTCCGGCAGCGCCCGGCTCACCGAGCACGGGGGACGCGTGCAACTGCACGGCCAGGCGGTGGTCCTGCGTTTCCCGGGCCTGTTCGCCGAGCCCGAGGTGCCGCTCGACCGACTCGACGCGCAGGCCAGCTGGACGCTCGCGCCGGCGCCGACGGCCCGTGCTGCGCCGTCGGTCGACCTGACCATCGAGGCCTTCCGCTTCGCCAATGCCGATGCCAGCGGCGAAGTCAGCGGCCGCTACCGCAGCGGCGGCAAGGGCGCCGGGCTGGTCGATCTGAAGGGCAGTCTCCAGCGCGCCGACGCAGCGCGCACCGCGCGCTACCTGCCGCTGGAGATTCCTGCGAAGGTCCGGGACTGGGTGCGCGAGTCCGTGCGCGCCGGCCGCTCGGACGACGTGCGCTTCGTGCTGGCAGGCGATCTCGCCGACTTCCCGTATCGCGACCCGTCGACCGGCGAGTTCCGGGTCGAGGCGACGCTGGCGGACGCGACGCTCGCCTACGGGCCCGGCTGGCCGGCGATCGACCGCATCCAGGGGCACCTGCGTTTCGAGCGCGCGGGCATGGAGATCGACGTCCGCACAGGCCGCGTCTGGGACGTCGCGCTGACGCAGACCACGGCGCGCATCGCCGAGTTCCGCGATCCGCTGCTGCGCATCCAGGGCGGCGGGCAGGGCCCGGCCCGCGACATGGTGCGCTTCGTCAACGAGAGCCCGCTGCTCACGCGGATCGACGACTTCACCCGCGACGTCGCGATCGGCGGGAGCGCGACGCTGCAGCTGGCGTTCGAGATGCCGCTCGAGGACATCGACGCGACGCGGGTGCGCGGCAGCGTCGTGCTCGCCGGCAACGACCTGTCGCTCGACCGGACGCTGCCGCGCTTCGAGGGCGTGGCGGGCCGGCTCGAGTTCACCGAGAGCCGGCTGGCCCTGCGATCGCTGACCGCGAGGCTGCTCGGCGGGCCGGTGAGCGTCGACGGAGACACGCCCGAGCCCGGGCGCTTCGTCCTGCGCGCGCAGGGAACGATGCCGGCCGAGGGGATCGTCCGGCTGGTCGACAACGCGCTGACACGGCGGCTCGCGGGGTCGGCGCCGTATCGCGCCGAGGTCGACGTGCGCCGGCGCGCCGCGACGCTCGTCGTCACCTCCGACCTCGAAGGACTGTCGAGCGCGTTGCCCGCGCCGTTCGGCAAGGCCGCGGAGGCCAGGTGGCCGCTGCGGATCGAGTCGCGGCCGGTGCCGGCGGCCTCGCCCGGCGAGCGGCCGGCGCGCGACACGCTCACCGTCGCGCTGCGCGACGACGTGCGCCTCGTGTTCGAGCGCGAGCGCGACGCGGGCTCGCAGCAGCTCACGGTGCGGCGCGGGGCGTTCGCGCTGGCCGACGCGCCGACGCTGCCCGATCGCGGCTTCGCGGTGCTGCTCAGGACGCCGCACATCGACCTCGACGCCTGGAACGCCCTGCTCGGCGACGAGTGGCTGGCCCGGCCGCGCGCCGGCGCGGGCGAGGGCTTCTCGCTGCTGCCCGACACGGTTTCGCTCGTCGCCGGCTCGGTGGGCGTCGCCGGCAAGTCGCTGCACGACGTGGTGCTCGGCGCCTCGCGCGCCGACGGCTTCTGGCGCGCGAACATCCATGCCCGCGAGATCGACGGCTACTTCAACTGGCGCCAGGCCGGCCCGGGCGAGACGCAGGGCGCGCTGGTCGCGCGCTTCGCGAGGCTCGAGATCCCGCGTGACCGGATCGACGACTTCGAGACGCTGCTCGATACCACGCCCGAGGCATTGCCGGCGCTCGACGTCGCTGCCGAAGAGCTGATCCTGAACGATCGCCGGCTCGGCGCGCTCGAGCTCGAGGCGATGAACACCGGCAGCGCGGCCGCGCCGGTGTGGCAGTTGAAGAAGCTGCGCATCCGCAATCCGGCCGCCACGCTGACCGCCAGCGGCAGCTGGCAGACCCGGCCCGGCGTGGTCAAGCGCGCGACGGCGATGGACTTCGAGTTGCAGATGGGCGATGCCGGCGCGTTGCTCGCGCTGTTCGGCTTCCCGAACACCGTACGCGGCGGTACCGGGCGATTGAACGGGCAGGTTCGTTGGGTGGGCTCGCCGATGCGGCTCGACTACCGCAGCCTGGACGGCGAGTTGTCGATCGACATGGGCAAGGGCCAGTTCCTCAAGTCCGATCCGGGCATCGCCAAGCTGATCGGCGTGCTGAGCCTCCAGTCGTTGCGTCGCCGGCTGGCGCTCGATTTCCGCGACGTGTTCGCCGAAGGCTTCGCGTTCGACCGCATCAACGGCAACGCGCGTATCGACGGCGGCATTGCGTACACCGAGAACTTCGAGATGCGCGGTGTCGCGGCGCAGGTCCGCATCAGCGGTCAGGCCGACATCGCGGCCGAGACGCAGTCGCTGCGGGTCGAAGTCCGCCCCGAACTCAACGCCGCGCTGGCTTCGCTCGCCTATGCGGCATTGGCCAACCCGGCGATCGGCCTCGGCTCGCTGGTCGCGCAGATGGCGCTGCGCGAGCCGCTGCAGCAGCTGTTCGCCTACGAGTACGACGTCAGCGGGCCGTGGAGCGATCCGCAGGTGACCGATCGCTCGCGGCGACCGGCGGCGGCGCCCGCGCCGACCGCCCCATGATTCCCGGGAGACACGCATGACGCAGGCGAGAAAGGCGACGGGCACGACGGCGGCGGTGGCCGAGCCGACGCTGCGCGTCGCGGCCGTGCAGATGGTATCGGCCACCAACGTGTCGGAGAACCTGGCCCGCGCCGAGCAACTCATCGGCGAGGCGGCGGCGGCCGGCGCGCGGCTGGTCGCGCTCCCCGAGTACTTCGTGCTGCTCGGGCGCAGCGACCGGGACAAGCTGTCGATCCGCGAGGCCGACGGCAGCGGGCCGCTGCAGTCGTTCCTGTCGGGACAGGCGGCGGCGCACGGCATCTGGCTGGTCGGCGGCACGCTGCCGCTGGCGAGCGCCAATCCCGGCAAGGTGCTCAACAGCACGCTGGTCTACGGTCCCGACGGCCACCGTGTGGCGCGGTACGACAAGATCCACCTGTTCGGCTTCGACAACGGCAGCGAGCGCTTCGACGAGGCCGCGACCATCGCGCCGGGGCGCACGCCGACGGTGTTCGACCTCGAGTCGCCCGGTGCGCCCCCGGCGACCTGGCGCGTCGGTCTGTCGGTCTGCTACGACCTGCGCTTTCCCGAGCTCTATCGCGCGCTGGCGCCCGCGGACCTCATGCTGGTGCCTTCGGCGTTCACGTGGACCACCGGCAACGCGCACTGGGAGGTGCTGCTGCGCGCGCGCGCGATCGAGAACCAGTGCTACCTGCTGGCGCCCGCGCAGGGAGGCCAGCACGAGAACGGCAGGCGGACCTGGGGCCACTCGATGCTGGTCGATCCGTGGGGCGAAGTCGTCGCGATGCGGGCCGACGACGGCGAGGGCGTGGTGGTCGGCGAGGTGGCCCGCGCCCGCCTGCGGCAGTTGCGGTCGGGTCTTCCCGCGCTGTCGCATCGCGTCATGTAGCATGTCCGGGATGAAGCCTGCAGAACCCCCCTTCGAGCACCTCGCGATCGCGCGATCGGTGCTGCTCGAGCCCTATGGGCTCGACGAGACGCACCTCGGGGCCGCGTTGTCCGAGATCTTCCGCCACCGGGTCGACTATGCCGACCTGTATTTCCAGTTCACGCGCAGCGAGGGCTGGAGCCTCGAGGAAGGCATCGTCAAGTCCGGCAGCTTCTCGATCGACCAGGGCGTCGGCGTGCGCGCGGTGTCGGGCGACAAGACCGCGTTCGCGTACTCCGACGTGATCGGCGCCGACGCACTGATGTCCGCGGCGCGGGCGGCGCGCACGATCGCGTCGCGCGGCGCGGGGCGCGTCAAGGTCGCCGGCGTGCTGGCCCCGGCCGCAGGGCGGTCGCTCTACCGCGCCGACGACCCGATCCCGCGCCTGGACGCCGCCGCCAAGGTCGCGCTCCTCGAGCGCGCCGAGCGGATGGCGCGCGCCCGGGATCCGCGCATCCGGCAGGTGATGGCCGGTCTCGCTGCCGAGTACGACGTGGTGCTGGTGGCGCGCTCGGACGGGCGGATCGCCGCGGACGTGCGGCCGCTGGTGCGCGTCTCGATGACCGTGATCGCCGAGCAGGGCGGTCGTCGCGAGCAGGGACACAGCGGCGGCGGCGGCCGCTTCGACCTCGGTTACTTCGACGACGCGCGGCTCGAGCGCTACGTCGACGAGGCGGTGCGCTCGGCCCTCACCAACCTCGACGCGCGGCCCGCGCCGGCCGGAACGATGACGGTCGTGCTTGGCCCGGGCTGGCCCGGCGTGCTGCTGCACGAGGCGGTCGGGCACGGGCTCGAGGGCGATTTCAATCGCAAGCGCTCGTCGGTGTTCGCCGGCCGGATCGGGCAGCGCGTGGCGAGCAAGGGCGTCACCGTCGTCGACGACGGCACGCTGCCGGATCGTCGCGGGTCGCTGAACATCGACGACGAAGGCAATCCGTCGCAGCGCAACGTGCTGATCGAGGACGGTGTCCTCAAGGGCTACCTGCAGGACACGCTCAATGCGCGACTGATGAAGGTGCCGGTCACCGGCAATGGCCGGCGCGAGTCGTTCGCCCACCTGCCGATGCCGCGGATGACCAACACCTACATGCTCGACGGGCAACGCGATCCGGCGGAGATCATCGCGTCGGTCGATCGCGGGCTCTATGCGGTGAACTTCGGCGGCGGGCAGGTCGACATCACCAACGGCAAGTTCGTGTTCTCGGCGTCCGAGGCGTGGTGGGTCGAGAACGGCAAGCTGCAATACCCGGTCAAGGGCGCCACGATCATCGGCAACGGGCCCGATGCGCTCACGCGCGTCACGATGATCGGCAACGACATGCAGCTCGATGCGGGCATCGGCGTGTGCGGCAAGGACGGCCAGAGCGTGCCGGTCGGCGTCGGCCAGCCGACGCTGCGGATCGAGGCGCTCACCGTCGGCGGGACGGCCTAGGGCACGACGATGGGCGGCGACGCAGAAGGCCCGGCCACGGCGGGACAGCCCGCCGCCGCGTCGCCGGGCGCGCCGGCCGGCACGCCGCCTGCGGCGGCAACCGTCGTGCCCCCCACGTCGCGCCGCCCGCGTCGCGGGCTGCGGGCGCTGCTCGTCGTGCTCGCGTTGCTGGGGCTGTATGCGCTGCTCGGCTTCGTCGTGGTGCCGCGCGTCGCGCAGGGCCAGCTCGCCGGGCGGCTGTCGGCCGAGCTGTCGCGTCCGGTGTCGATCGGGCGTATCGAGTTCAATCCGTTCACGCTGGTCCTGCGCGTTCACGACTTCAGCGTGGCCGAGCCCGCCGGCGGCACCGAGTTCGCCGGCTTCTCGCAGCTGGAGGCCGACGCGTCGTGGCGCTCGCTGTACCGGCTGGCGCCGGTGCTGTCGTCGGTCTCGCTGAAGCAGCCGCGCGTGCACCTGGCGCGCGATGCGCAGGGCCGCTCGAGCATCCAGGACCTGCTCGACAAGTGGGCGGCGAGGCCGCCGCCGCCCGAGCCCGGGCCGACGCCGCGCTTCTCGGTGGCCAACATCGTGATCGACGACGGGCGCTTCGTGTTCGATGACGCAGAACTCGGAGTGCGGCACGAGGTGGCGCCGTTCGCCCTGCGCGTGCCGTTCGTCTCGAGCCTGCCGGTCGACGAGAAGGTGTACGTCGAGCCCAGCCTGCGGGCGTCGGTCAACGGCGCCGCCTTCGAGCTCGACGGCCGGTCGCTGCCGTTCAGCCCGACGCACGAGTCGACGATCGACGTCGACCTCGACGGCATCGACCTCACGCGCTTCGTCGGCTATTCGCCGGTGGCGCTGCCGATCGAAATCCGGTCCGCGCGGCTCGACACCGCGCTGAAGGTGGCGTTTTCGCAGGCCGTCGGCGCGGCGCCGTCGATTTCGGTCACCGGCAATGCGAAGCTCGCGTCGATCGACGTGCGCCAGCCCGGTGGCGCATCGCTGTTCGCCGCCGAGTCGGTCGCTGCCGATCCGGTCTCGCTGGAATGGCCGGCCAATCGATACACGATCGGCCGGGTCACCGTGAACGCGCCGGTGGTTGCGGTGCAGCGGGCGCCGGGGCAGCGCAGGTTCCTCGAACCGGTGCTCGCGGCGATCGAGCGCGGCCGCGGCCCGGGCGCTGCGGCGCCGGCGAGGCCCTCGACGTCGGCTCCTGTCTCCGCGACGGCAGCACCTGCGACGCCAGCCTCCGCTGGAACGGCAGCCGCGCCGGCCCCCGCCGCCGCAGTGCCTGCGGCCGCGGCCGCTCCGCAGTGGGGCATCGACGAGATCGTCGTCACCGGCGGCAAGCTCGCGTTCGACGACGCGCAATTCCAGCCGAAGCCGCTGCGCGTGAATGCCGGCGCGATCGAGGCGACGGTGCGCAAGCTGGTCAGCGATCCCGCCGTGGCCGCAGACTTCGAGCTGGCGTTCGGGCTGGACGGCGGCGAGCGCGTGAAGGCGGCGGGCACCGCGTCGTGGCGCGACGCGGCGGTGGACGCGAAGGCGCAGGTGTCCGACGTGCAGATCGAGAAGTGGTGGTGGATCGCCGAGCCCAGGCTGGCGGTCGATGCGACCGGCAAGCTCGCACTCGATGCGCGGGTGCGCGTCACGCCTTCGAAGGGCGGCGCTGATCCGGCGATTCGCGTCGAGGAGGGTTCGGCCAGGCTCGCCGACCTGTCGCTGCGCCAGCGCTGGGACCAGCGCACGCTGCTGTCGCTGCCGCAGCTCGATCTCGACGGCGTGTCGGTCGACGTCGCACAGCGCAAGGTCGCGCTCGGCACGCTGGCGACGAAGGGCGGCCAGCTGCTGGTGCGTCGCGACGGCGATGCGCGCCTGAACCTGCAGCGGCTGGTGCTTGCCGACGGGGGCGCCGCGAAGCCCGCCGATGCGAAGCCCGAGCCGGCCCGCCCGGCGCCCGACGCGAGCGGGGCAGCGGCCGACTGGGCGCTCACGCTGGACAGGCTCGCGATCGGCGGCTTCGGCGTCGGCGTCGAGGACGAGCGCGGCGGCAAGGCGGCCAACCTGCGCGTCCAGGCGATCGACGTGGGCGCGAGCAAGCTGTCGACCGTCGATCGCGCACCGCCCGCCAGGGTGGAGGTGAGCGCGCGGGTCGATCGCCGCGGCACGCTGTCGGTGGCCGGCGACGTCGGCATCAAGCCCCTCGCCGGCGCCCTGCGCGTGGCCGCGCGCAACCTGGTCATCGTGCCGCTGCAGCCCTATTTCACCGACTACGTCAACGCGCTGGTCTCGAGCGGCTCGGTGAGCGCCGACGGCAGCCTGCGCTTCTCCGTTCCCCAGCGTGGCGCGCCGCAGGTGACCTGGAAGGGCCGGGCCTCGGTCGCCGATTTCGCGGCGGTCTCCAAGGAAGCGAACGACGACCTGCTGCGGTGGAAGTCGCTCGCCTTCGACCAGGTCGACTTCGCTTCGGAGCCGCTGAAGGTCGACGTCGGCAGCATCGCGCTCGAGGACTTCTACGCGCGCGTGATCCTGAACGCCGAGGGCCGCCTGAACCTGCGCGAAATCCTCGTCGATCGCTCGGCGCCCAAGCCGGGCGAGGGCGCGCCGGCCAAGGCAGCGGCCGCTGCAAAGCCCGCGACGACGCCGGCCCCGTCGCGCGTCGACGACGCCGCCGTCGGAGCGATGCCGGGCATGGCGACGCCGGCGCCCGACGCCGACTCGCGCTCGCGCACCGTCGCATTGGGTCCGCCGGCGGCGGCGCCGGCGCCCGCGCGCAACCTGCGCGTGGGCGGCGTGCGGCTGGTCAACGGCAACATCGACTTCAGCGACTTCTTCGTCAGGCCGAACTACTCGGCCAACCTGACCGGCATGAACGGGCAGATCTCGCAGATCACGCCCGGCCAGGCCGGCGACCTGGAGCTGCGCGGGCGGATCGACCACACCGGCAGCGTCGAGGTCCTCGGCAAGGTGAACCCGCTGGCCGATCCGTTGTTCCTCGACCTGACGGCCAACGCCAGCGACATCGACCTGCCACGACTGTCGCCGTACTCCGGCAAGTACGTCGGCTACGGCATCGAGAAGGGCAAGCTGTCGGCCAAAGTCGCCTACAAGGTCGAGAACCGGCAGCTCACCGCCGAGAACAACATCGTGCTCGACCAGCTGACCTTCGGCGACAAGGTCGACAGCCCGAACGCAATCAAGCTGCCGGTGCTGTTCGCGGTATCGCTGCTGAAGGATCGCAACGGCGTGATCGACGTGAACCTGCCGATCAGCGGCTCGCTCGACGATCCGCAGTTCAGCATCGGCGGCATCGTGCTGCGGATCATCGTCAACCTGATCGTCAAGGCGGTCACCGCGCCGTTCACGCTGATCGCGAACCTGGTCGGCGCCAGCGGCGCCGAGTTGTCGTGGGTAGGCTTCGAGCCGGGCAACCCCGAGCTCGACGCGCCCGCGCGCAAGAAGCTCGAAGCGGTGGCGAAGGCGCTGAACGACCGGCCGGGCCTGAAGCTCGACCTGTCCGGACGCGCCGACCCTGCCGCTGACCGGGAGGCGCTTCGCCACCTCGCGTTGCTCAGGGCGGTGAAGGCGCAGAAACTGAAGGAAACAGTGGGCAGCGGCGGCGACGTCGCGGCCGTCGACAAGGTGCAGGTCGATCCGCAGGAATACCCGAAGTACCTCGAGATGGCGTGGCGCGCCGCGAAGTTCGACAAGCCGCGCAACGTGATCGGCCTGGTGAAGTCGCAGCCTCCCGCGGAGATGGAGCGCATGATGCTCGCGCACATCGAAGCGAGCGACGCCGAGCTGACCGCATTGGCCAATGAGCGCGCGCAGCATGTGAAGGACTGGCTGGTCGAAACGGGCAAGGTGCCCGGCGAGCGCATGTTCATCGTGTCGCCGAAGCTGGGCGGCGCAGACCGCAGCGTCGCGGCCGGCAGTGCGGCGGGCACGCAGCCGGGCGCTGCGCCCGAGGCAGCGCAGGCCGCCGCTGCGCCGGCCGCCGCCGCGCCGGCCGCCGCTGCGGCGACTGCGCCCCGCAGTGCGCCGCCCGTTTCCCGCGTCGACCTGTCGCTGAAGTAGCTCTCAGCCGAGCCCGGTCACCGGCAGTGCGACGCCGTGCACCGCGCGGGCCTCGGTCGAGGCCAGGAACACGATCGCGTTCGCCAGGTCGTCCGGCGCGACCCAGCGCGCCGGATCGGCATCGGGCATCGCGGCGCGGTTCTGCGGCGTGTCGATGATCGTCGGCAGCACGCAGTTCACGTTGATGCCCCGGTCGCGCAGTTCGGCCGACATCGTCTCGGTGATGCGGATTACCGCCGACTTCGCGGCCACGTAGGCGCCCATCAGCGCCGCGCCTTTCTGTGCCGCGAACGCACCGACGTTGACGATGCGCCCGCCGCCGGCGTCGATCATCCGCGGAACGACGGCATGCGTCGCGCGCAGCAGCGTGCGCACGTTGATGTCGAACATGTCGTCCCAGTCGCCGTCGGTCGTCTGGTGCGCGGCCGTGCCCATGCGGAACCCGCCGGCCAGGTTGCACAGCGCGTCGATGCGGCCGAAGCGCGCGATCGCGGCGGACACGGCCGCCTCGACGCTCGCCGGATCGAGCAGGTCGACTGGCGCGAACAGGCGCCTGTCGTTCCCGGCGCCGAACGCGCGCTGCAGGTTCGCGGCCCGCGAGTCGACCAGCACCAGCGCCGCGCCGCGGGCGGCGAAAGCATGCGCCACGGCGCGACCCAGGTTGCCGGCCGCGCCGGTCACCATCACGCATCGATCGTCGAAATTCATCGTGTTCCTCCGGATGCCGCCTTGTAACCCATCGTTCGCGAATTGCCCAGCGCGGCGAGCGCCGCCCTGGCCGCGCGTGCGATTGCCGGGCCCTCGGCCGCGGCCACCTCGAGCCGCCGAAGCAGCCAGGGCAGCAGGTCCTCGGCCGGCGGCTCGGCCGGCAGCAGCGCGAGCCCCGGCACGCCCGGCACGCCCGGCACGTCGGCGCCGGCGGCGACCGGCGCGCTCACCGCGAGCGATTCCTGCAGTGCGCGGCCAGCCTCGCGCAGCGCGCCGATCGCCTCGGGGCTGCGCAGCGCTTCGCCACCATTCGCCCGCATCAGGCGGATCATCGACAGGTGCGCCATCAGCCGCTGTCCGTGATCGAGCAGCGCGGTCAACTCGTGCACCGGCGGGCGCACCGCCGGCGGCTCGAAGGCGCTGCGCTTGACGGCTCCGGCGATGGCGCCGAGCGCGTCGTAGGCACTGCGCCGCGCCAGCCGCTGCGCCAGCGCGGCGTCGGCGTCGCAGCTCAGCGAGTGCGCGGCGTACTCGCGCAGCGCCTGCATCGCGCGGTCGATCGCCTCCGGCAGCGCACGCCGCTCCCAGGACGGCATCACGTAGCTGAAGCCCCACGCGAGCAGCGCGCCGAGCAGGGTGTCGGCGAGCCGCTCGACGATCGCGAAGCCGCTGGCCGGATCCAGCAGGTGAGCCTGCAACAACGCCGTGACCGTGCCCGCTGCGGCGGTCACGAGATACTGCACCCCGACGAAGGCGTGCGTGATGCCCGCCGAGACGGGGAACACGCCGGCCAGCAGCGTCGGCGACTGCAGCCGCGCGAGCGCCAGCACCAGCAGGCAGCCAAGCACCGTGCCGAGCACGCGCGCGTTGCGCCGCGACAGCGTCTGCTCGAGGTTGCCGCGCAACACCACGGCCACGCTGAGCACCAGCCAGTACGGATGCGCGGCCCACGGCAAGGCCAGCGCGATCAGGTATGCGGTGCCGAGCGCCAGGCTCGTGCGCACCGCGTGACGGAAGACCGGCGAGCGCCGCGAGAGGTTCGCGCGCAGCGCGCCCAGCGGCCAGCCTTCCGGCGCGACGAACAAGCCGAGCTGCGTGCGTGACAGCGATGCGTCCGGGGCCTGCGCCCCGGCCCCGAGCAGCGCGCGAATCCGCTCGACGTCGCGTTCGAGGTGCGCAACCCGCTCGGTGAGCGCCGGCAGCAATCGCAGCCGCGGATCGCCCCGCTCGAGCGGCACGTCGTCGAACGGCCCGGCCGCAGGCGGGGCATCGGGCGCGGGCGGCGATGTCACGGTGCCGCGGCGCATCGCTTCGTCGGCGAGCTCGAGCGTGGCGCCGATCCTGCGCAGCCTGTTCGCCAGCGCCCCGCGAACCGCGCGCCCCGGTTCATCGTCGCCCAGCAGGTCGACGTCGAGCCGGCTGGCTGCCAGGATGTCGCGCAGGTCGATCGTGTGCAGCAGGATCGCCGTCTCGCGGCGCACGCGCGCGGTGTCGGGCGCGGCGAAGAGCAGGTCGCGCGCCGCCTGCAATCGCTCGGCCAGCTGCGCTTCGTCGCCGATCCAGGTTCGCAGCGCCTGAACGTCCGCGTCGGCGCCGCCAGATCGCTCGAGCGCGTCGGCGCGAGAGCGCAGCAACCGGGCGGTCGCCTCGAGGGCGGCAGCCACCGCGAGACTGCGGTAGCGCCGCTGCAGCGCGGCGCAGGCCGCGATCGACCAGGCCAGGTAGGCCATCGCTCCCGCGGCGTTCCAGGCCGGGCCGGCGAGCACGTGATCCGTGTGCGCGGGCTGCGCCATCGTGAAGACGATCGACAGGATCGGCGCGAACGAGATCGGTCCGGCGCGCGTCCCCCAGGCCATCGCCATCGCCGCCGCGAAGCCGATCGCGGCGATTCCGGGGGCGAACGCGGCGGGCCACGGACGCAGCAGCCCCAGCGCGAGGGCCGTGGCGCAGCCGAGGGTGCCCGCCGCGAGGACGTTGCGCCACGAGCGCTCGACGCGCACCGGCAGGTCGGCGAGGCTGGCGTAGACGGCGCCCGCGACGGCGAGTTGCGCCACGTGGCGGTCGGCGAGCAGGGCGAACAGGAGCTGGATCGTCCCGATGCCGAGGCCCACCGCGATGCCGTTCAGCACGTACGCCGGCGGGCCGGGCAGGCGCCGCCGCAGGGCGGCTGCAGTCGCCCCGCTCACGGGTTCCGGTTCGGCGGCCGGCTCATGGCCAGCAGGATAACCGCGGCGTGCCTCGCGCCGCCCGCGTCGCCGAAGCGACAGCGCCGGGCGGCCGACTTGCGAAGGCGGCGATCCGGCCTTACACTGGATTCATGCTGCACCGCATCGCGTTCTACTTTTACTTTTTCGGCTTTTCCTGCCGCCGGCGGGACGAGTCGGGAGCGCGTTCGCAGACCTGAAGCAACGAACCGAATCCGATGAAGCCGCCGGCCCCGCCCGGCGGTTTTTTTTTGCCTCTTCCCGTATCCCGACTGCCAGAAAGCGCCGCCTGCCATGCCCCACACCACCGACGACCTGCGAATCCGCGAGATCAAGGAGCTCGCGCCTCCCTCCCACCTGCTGCGCGAGTTCCCGATCAGCGAGCACGCGGCCGCCACCACCTTCGATGCGCGCCAGGCGATCCACCGCGTGCTGCACGGGATGGACGACCGGCTGGTGGTCGTCGTCGGGCCGTGCTCGATCCACGACACGAAGGCGGCGCGCGAGTACGCGACCCGGCTGCGCGGTGAGCGCGAGCGTCTGGCGGCCGACCTCGAGATCGTGATGCGCGTCTATTTCGAGAAGCCGCGCACGACCGTCGGCTGGAAGGGCCTGATCAACGATCCCGACCTCGACGACAGCTTCGACATCAACAAGGGCCTGCGCACGGCACGCGAGCTGCTGCTCGACATCAACGAGATGGGCCTGCCTGCGGGCACCGAGTTCCTCGACATGATCACCCCGCAGTACATCGCCGACCTCATCGCATGGGGTGCGATCGGTGCGCGCACCACCGAATCGCAGGTGCATCGCGAGCTGGCCTCCGGGCTGTCGTGCCCGGTCGGGTTCAAGAACGGCACCGACGGCAACCTGCGGATCGCGCTCGACGCGATCAAGGCCGCGTCGCAGCCGCACCATTTCCTGTCGGTCACCAAGGGCGGGCACTCGGCGATCGTGTCCACCAACGGCAACGAGGACTGCCACGTGATCCTGCGTGGCGGGCGCAAGCCGAACTACGATGCGGCCAGCGTCGAGGCCGCCTGCCACGAAGCCGCCGCCGCCGCGCTCGCGTGCCGGCTGATGATCGACGCGAGCCACGGCAACAGCCAGAAGAAGCCCGAGAACCAGGCGGCCGTCACCGCGGCGATCGCTGCGCAGCTTGCCGCCGGCGACATGCGCGTCTTCGGCGTGATGGTCGAGAGCCACCTGCAGGCCGGGCGCCAGGACCTGGTGCGCGGCAGGCCGCTGGTCTACGGCCAGAGCATCACCGACGGATGCATCGGCTGGGACGATACGGTCGCAGTGCTCGACACGCTGGCCGAAGGCGTGCGCGCCCGGCGCCTGAAGGCCGACGAGTAGGGCAGCCGGCCGGCGACCCGCCGGGCCGCCACCTGTCGGCAAAACGCCGACGCGCGGCCGTGCGGACCGGCAGCACTGCCTCGACGGCGCGCATTACATGCTATAAACGTCGAAAATCGGGAGGTAGCCATGGAAGCGGTCAAGGGCACCGCCGTGCCGCAGGCATCGGCGACCGCGGCCGGTTCGGTCAAGCGCACGCCGCACGAGCGGCTGCTCGCGCTCGGCCTTCGCCCGGTCGGGCGCGCCAGCGAGTTCGCCGACCAGATTCACGGGCTGATGGCCCAGACGCCGCTGTTCTCGGGCCTGGACATCGCGGAGACGCGCAAGCTCGGCACGTTCATGTACGTGTACGAGGCGCCCCCGGGGGTCACGATCATCAACGAGGGCGAAGCCGGCGACTTCATGATGCTGCTGATGCAGGGCATGGTCGACGTGCTGCGCCGCAACCGCTACAACTATCCGTCGCGGATCGCGGTGGCGCACTCCGGCCATTCGCTGGGCGAGATGTCGATGTTCGACGGCGAGCCGCGCTTCGCGTCGTGCGTCACGCTGGAGAACAGCCGGATCGCGGTGCTCACCCGCGACGCGCTGATGCTCGTGCTGGGCGAGGAGCCCAAGCTCGGCAACAAGATCCTGCTGAAGCTGGTGCAGTTGCTGTCCGAACGCCTGCGCCAGACCAGCGCCAAGCTGGTGTCGTACCTCGAGGCTGCGCGCGACGCCTGAGGCGTCGCCTGAGGCGCGGGCCCGGCGCGCTAGCGCGTGCGGCCCTTCTCCCACATCACGTCGCTGCCGCCCGCGTGGCGGTTGAGCACGCGCGCCAGCACGAACAGCAGGTCGGAGAGGCGGTTCACGTACTGCCGGCACGCCGGGCGAACCGCCTCGGCGCTGCCCAGCGCGACGATCGCGCGCTCGGCGCGGCGGCAGACGGTGCGCGCGACGTGGGCGATCGCCGCCGCGCGCGAGCCTCCGGGAAGAATGAACTCCTGCAGCCGGGGCAGGTCGGCGGTGTAGTGCCCGAGCAGCTCGTCGAGTCGCGCGACCCGAGCGTCCGGCAGGTTCTCGAAGCCGGGGATGCACAGCTCGCCGCCGAGGTCGAACAGGTCGTGCTGGATGTCGGTGAGCGCCGCGCGCACCGGCTCCGGCAGCGGCTCGGCCTGCAACAGGCCGATCGTGGAATTCAGCTCGTCGACGTCGCCGATCGCGGCGATCCGCAGGCTGTCCTTGCGCGTGCGGCTGCCGTCACCCAGGCCGGTCGTGCCGTCGTCGCCGGTGCGCGTCGTGATCTTCGAAAGTCGATGTCCCATGGCGGGCAGTGTACCGCGCGGGCTGCGGGCTCCGCGGATGCGGGCCCGACGCCGTCGCGGGCATTGTCACCGGGCTACAATCTGCCGGCTCCCCCGGAGAACGCCATGAACCATCCCTGCGCGCTGGCCGAAGCCCTCGAACGCCCCCTTCCCGATGCCCTGGCCGCCTCGCTTCGCGCCCGGTTCGGCGAGCGCTTCAGCACGGCCCACGCGGTGCGCGAGCATCACGGCCGCGACGAATCGCCGTTCCCGCCCACGCCGCCCGACGCCGTGGTGTTCGCGCGTTCCACCGAAGAGGTCGCCGACGCGGTCGCCCTGTGCCGCGCGCACAAGGTGCCGGTCATTCCCTTCGGCGTCGGCTCCTCGCTCGAGGGGCACCTGCTGGCGGTGCGGGGCGGCGTGTCGATCGACGTCTCGCAGATGAACCGCGTGCTGGCCGTCAACGCCGAGGACCTCACGGTGACGGTGCAGGCGGGCGTCACCCGCAAGCAGCTCAACGAGGCGCTGAAGTCCACCGGGCTGTTCTTTCCGATCGACCCGGGCGCCGACGCCAGCCTCGGCGGCATGGCGGCGACCCGCGCGTCGGGTACCAACGCGGTGCGCTACGGCACGATGAAGGAGAACGTGCTCGGGCTCACCGTGGTCACCGCCGAAGGCAAGGTGGTGCGCACCGCGCGACGCGCGAAGAAGTCGTCGGCCGGCTACGACCTGACGCGGCTCTACGTCGGCTCCGAGGGCACGCTCGGCGTGATCACCGAGGTCACGGTGCGCCTGTACCCGGTGCCCGAGGCGATGTCGGCGGCGGTCGTCAGCTTCCCGAGCCTGGCGCAGGCGATCGACGCGGTCATCCAGATCATCCAGCTCGGCGTGCCGGTGGCGCGCTGCGAGTACGTCTGCGAGAACGCGATCCGTGCGATCAACGCGTACAGCCACACGACGCTGCGCGAGGCGCCGACGCTGTTCTTCGAGTTCCACGGCAGCGAGGCTTCGGTGACCGAGCAGGCCGAGATCGCGCAGCAGATCACGCGCGAGCACGGCGGCCAGGACTTCGAATGGGCGACGCGCCCCGAGGACCGCACTCGCCTGTGGACCGCGCGGCACAACGCCTACTTCGCGTGCCTTCAGGTGCGCCCGGGCAGCCGCGCGATCTCCACCGACACCTGCGTGCCGATCTCGCGGCTGAGCGACTCGATCACCGGGGCGCGGCGCATTCTCGACACGGCGAAGTTCCCCACGATGATGGTCGGCCACGTCGGCGACGGCAACTTCCATGCGGTGCTGGTGATCGACCCGAACGATCCGCAGGAGATGGCCGAGGCCGAGCGACTGAACGACGCGATCGTTCACCTCGCGCTGTCGATGGACGGCACCTGCACCGGCGAGCATGGGGTCGGCCTGCACAAGATCGGCTTCCTCGAGGAGGAGGCGGGCGACGACGCGCTCGACCTGATGCGGCGGATCAAGCGCGCGCTCGATCCCGACGACATCATGAATCCGGGGAAGATCTTCAGGCTCTGAGCGTGTCGCGCCGGCCGGGCAGGGCGTTGTCCCCGCCCGTGCCGCTCACCGGTGCAGGATCTGGCCCAGGAACTGCCGGGTGCGCTCGTTCTTCGGCGATGCGAAGAAGCGCTCGGGAACGTCCTGCTCGACGATCTCGCCCCGGTCCATGAAGATCACCCGGTCGGCGACCGCCTTCGCGAAGCCCATCTCGTGCGTGACGCACACCATGGTCATCCCTTCGCCGGCCAGCATGATCATCGTGTCGAGCACCTCCTTCACCATCTCCGGGTCGAGCGCCGAAGTCGGCTCGTCGAACAGCATGATCGACGGGTTCATGCACAGCGCGCGCGCGATCGCGACGCGCTGCTGCTGTCCGCCGGAGATCTGGTCCGGGTACTTCTGCGCGAGCTCGGCGATGCGCACCCGCTCGAGGTAGCGCATCGCGGTCGCCTGCGCCTCGGCTGCCGGCTTCTTCAGCACCCAGATCGGCGCCAGCGTGCAGTTCTGCAACACCGTCAGGTGCGGGAACAGGTTGAAGTGCTGGAACACCATGCCGACGGTCGAGCGCACCGTGTCGATGTTCTTCAGGTTGTCGGTGAGCTCGGTTCCGTTGACGACGATGCGCCCCTTCTGGTGCGGCTCGATCCGGTTGATGCAGCGGATCAGCGTCGACTTGCCCGAGCCCGACGGGCCGCAGATCACGATGCGCTCGCCGCGCGCGACCCGCAGGTCGACGTCCCTGAGCACCTGGAAGTCGCCGAACCACTTGCTCAGCCCCTCGATCAGGATCGCCGGCGCGTCGGAGGGCGCGCCGGCAGGCAGGGCGGATCGGATCGTGTCGGACATGGCGAATACCCGTGAGAGCTCAGCCTCGGTCGCCGCGCGCGAGGTCGCGCTCGAGCCACTGGCTGTACTTCGACATCGCGAAGCAGAAGATCCAGTAGACGACGATCGAGAACAGGAACGCCTCGACGAAGTACTTCTTCCACGCGAAGTCGGTCTCGACCGACTTCTTGACCGCGTAGGCGAAGTCGTAGATCGCGATGATCACGACCAGCGAGGTGTCCTTGAACAGCGAGATGAAGCTGTTGACGATCGAGGGAATCGACACGCGCAGCGCCTGCGGCAGGATCACCAGCGCCATCGACTTCCACCAGGGTAGCCCGAGCGCCTCGGCGGCCTCGTACTGCCCGCGCGGCACCGCCTCCATCCCGCCGCGTACCGCTTCGGCCAGATACGCCGCGACGAACAGGATGATCGCGACCTGCGCCCGCAGCAGCTGCTCGATGCGCATTCCCTCCGGCAGGAACAGCGCGAACATCACCGACGCCATGAACAGCACCGTGATCAGCGGAACGCCCCGGATCACCTCGATGTAGACGACCGACAACGATCGCACGATCGGCAGCCGCGACCGCCGACCGAGCGCCAGCAGCACGCCCAGCGGAAACGCGAACGCGATGCCGAAGATCGCGAGGATGAGCGTCACCGGCAATCCTCCCCACTGCTCGGTGCGCACCGGCACCAGGCCCGCGCCGCCGCCCATCAGCCAGAAGGCGAGCGCGATGCCCAGCGCCCAGACCGCCGCGAGCCAGGGGCGCCAGAAGCGCCGCACGCCCGACACGACGAGCAACGCGCACAGCACGACGATCACGATCGCAGGCCGCCACTGATGCTCGTACGGATAGACGGCGAACAGCATGAAGCGGAACTTCTCGGCGACCACGGCCCAGCAGGCGCCCTGTCCGCGCACCGCGTCGCAGGCCGCAGCCGGCGCGTGGCCCCAGACCGCGTCGAACGCGAGCCAGCGCAGCGCCGGCGGCAGCACCCACGCGAGCAGGCCGACCATCGCGATCGTCAGCGCCGCGTTGGCCGGCGACGAGAACAGGTTGGCGCGGATCCAGGCCATCGCGGCGCTATCGCTCGACCAGGCGCACGCGCGCTGCGTACCAGTTCATCAGCAGCGAGATCGCCAGGCTGACCGTCAGGTAGACCGCCATCAGGATCGCGATCGCCTCGATTGCCTGGCCGGTCTGGTTCATCGTCGTGTTGGCCACGGCGACCAGGTCCGGATAGCCGATCGCGACCGCGAGCGACGAGTTCTTGGTCAGGTTCAGGTACTGGCTGGTCAGCGGCGGGATGATCACGCGCAGCGCCTGCGGCATCGTCACCCGTCGCAGCCGCTGCACCGGCTTCAGGCCGAGCGCCATGGCCGCCTCGGCCTGCCCGTGCGGCACCGACAGGATGCCGCCGCGGACGACTTCGGCGATGAACGCGGCGGTGTAGGTCGACAGGCCGACCAGCAGCGCGATGAACTCGGGCGACAGCGATCGCCCCCCCTGGAAGTCGAAGCCGCCGAGTTGCGGCACGTCGAGCGCCGTCGGTGCGCCGCCGGCGAGCCAGGCGACCGTGGGCAGCGCGACGAGCAGCGCGAGCGACGGCCAGAAGACCGGCCACTGGGCGCCGGTGGCGCTCTGGCGGCGCCGGGCGAGGTGGCGCCACGCGAAGGCGAGTGCCACGGCGCCGGCAAGCGCCCAGCCGGCGGCGCTCCAGGCGGGCGACGATTGCGGCCAGGCATAGCGCAGGCCGCGCTGGCTCAGGAATGCGAGGTTGCCGAACGCGACCGCCTCGCGCACCGGCGGCAACAGCTCGGTGATCAGTCCGTACCAGACGAACAGCTGCAGCAGCAGCGGAATGTTGCGCATGAACTCGACGTACGCCGAGGCCAGCCGCGCCACCAGCCAGTTCGACGAGAGGCGCGCGACGCCGATCAGCGTGCCGAGGATCGTTGCCGCGACGACGCCGAGCGCCGACACCCACAGCGTGTTGAGCAGCCCCACCCACAGCGCGCGGCCGTAGGTGTTCGACGGATCGTAGGCGACGTGTGTCTCGGCGATCTCGAAGCCGGCCTCGCGCGACAGGAAGCCGAAGCCGACCTGGATCTGCCGGGTCGACAGGTTGTGCAGCGTATTGGCGACCAGGAACCATCCGACGCCGACGACGGCCGCCAGCAGCAGGACCTGGTACAGGACGCCGCGGACGCGCTCGTTCGCGAACATGCGCGATCGGCCGGAGGGATGCGCGGCCGCGGGCGCGGATCGGCCCCGCGGTCAGCGGATCGGCGGCGCGTACATCAGGCCGCCGTCGCGCCACTGCGCATTGACGCCGCGTGCGATGCCGATCGGCCCGATGTTGCGCTGGTACATCTCGCCGTAGTTGCCCACGGCCTTGAGCACGCGCACCAGCCAGTCGTTGTCCAGCCCCAGGCCCTTGCCGATGTCGCCCGAGGTGCCCACGAGCCGCTGGATCGGCGGATCCTTGCTCTCGGCCTTCAGCTTGTCGACGTTGGCCGACGTGACGCCGTACTCTTCGGCCTCGATCAGGCCGGCGAGCACCCACTTGACGATGGTGAAGTATTCCCAGTCGCCGCGGCGCACCAGCGGGCCGAGCGGCTCCTTCGAGATCGCCTCGGGAAGGATCACGTAGTCGTCCTTGTTCGGCGCCTTGAGCCGGGTCGCCGCCAGTCCCGAGATGTCGGTGGTGAAGACGTCGCAGCGACCCGAGAAGAACGCCTGCTCGACCTGCTGCAGTTCGTTGACCACCACCGGGCGGAAGTTCATCTTCTTCGTCCGGAAGTAGTCGCTGAGGTTCAGTTCGGTGGTCGTGCCGGGCTGCACGCAGATCGTCGCGCCGTTCAGCTGGGTTGCGCTCTTGACGTTCGCCGACTTCTTCACCATGAAGCCCTGACCGTCGTAGAAGATCGTGCCGGCGAACACCGCGCCCAGCGTCGAGTCGCGGCTGGCGGTCCAGGTCGTGTTGCGCGACAGGATGTCGACCTCGCCCGACTGCAGCACGGTGAACCGGTTCTGCGTGTTGGTCGGCACGAACTGCACCTTGTTCGGGTCGCCGAGGAGGGCGGCCGCCACCGCACGGCAGAAGTCGACGTCGAGGCCGTGCCACTTGCCCTGGCCGTCGGGCGCCGAAAAGCCGATCAGGCCGGTGTTCACGCCGCAGCGAAGCGCGCCCCGCTGCCTGATCGAATCGAGCGTCGTGCCGGCCCAGGCGAGCGACGGGGCGAGCAGTGCAGCCGCCGCCAGCAACGTGGCGAGACGGATTCTCATCATGTCGGGAGTCCTCGTGGCGGGGTATGGCGCGAGTCTACGCACAACGCGCGAAGCGGCACAAGGCGAGCGCGGCACGGCGAGGGGAAACCCCGAAGTCCGCGCCGGACGCTCAGCGCTTGTAGCGCTTGGGCACGAACGGCAGCGGCGTGGGCATCACGCCAGGGCGCCGGTCGCGCACGACCGCGCGCAGCGGCGCGCGGGTCGCGTCGTCGAGCGCGCCGCGCTCGACGCGCGCCAGCATGACCGGATGGCCGAGCGTCGGCGAGACCGTCCCGCTCGTGACCTCGCCCACCACGCGATCGTCGGGCGCGACGATCGCAGCGCGCGCGCGGATCGGCACCGGCTCGTGCGAGACCAGCCCGACCAGCCTGCGCGCCGCGCCTTCGGCGAGTTGCGCGAGGATCGTGGCCGCGCCGGGGAATCCGCCCGCCTTCGTGCCGCCCGCGCGACGCGAGCGCGGGATCGCGAACGCAAGGCCCGACTCCACCGGCGTCGTCGACGCATCGATGTCGCTGCCGTGCAGCGGCAGGCCCGCTTCGAGCCGCAGCGTGTCGCGCGCGCCGAGCCCGGCGAGCTGCACCGCGGGATTGTCCAGCAGCCGGCGCACGATCGCGTCGGCCTGCGCGAGCGGCAGCGAGATCTCGTAGCCGTCCTCGCCGGTGTAGCCCGAGCGGGTGGCGAAGCATTCGGCGCCGAGCAGCCGCAGCGTCGCCGACTGCATGAAGCGCAGCGGCGCGGCGGCCGGGTCGAGCGCCGCCAGCGCCGCTTCGGCGGCCGGCCCCTGCAGCGCGACGAGCGCCGCGTCGATCCACTCGATTCCCAGCTTCGGGCAGCGCTCGCGCAGCAGCCTCAGGTCGGCATCGCGATTGCCTGCATTCACCACCATGCGAACTTCGGCACGCGCGCCGTCGACGAGGTGGACCAGCATCAGGTCGTCCTCGATGCCGCCCCGCGCGTTCAGCAGCAGCGAATAGCGTTGCGTCGCGTGTGGCCAGCCTTCGAAGTCCACCGGCAGCGCCGCTTCGAGCTGCGCGTGCAGCGTCGCCGGCCGGTCGTCGACCGCGCGGATCCGCAACTGGCCCATGTGCGAGACGTCGAAGAGGCCGGCGCGCTCGCGGGTGTGCAGGTGCTCGGCCTTCAGGCCTCCCGGGTACTGGATCGGCATCTCGTAGCCGGCGAAGGCGCCGAACTTCGCGCCGTGCTCCGCGTGCAGCGCGTGCAGCGGGATGCGCCGCAATGCACCCTGGTCCGGTCCGTTCATTGCGCGCCTCCGTGGTTCGCGTAGTCCGCCACCGGCGGGCAGGTGCACACGAGGTGCCGATCGCCCGCGGCGTTGTCGATCCGCTTCACGCTCGGCCAGAACTTCGCCTCGCGCACCCAGGGCAGCGGGAAGGCCGCCTGCTCGCGGCTGTAGCGGTGTGTCCACTCGCCGGCGATCTCGGCGGCGGTGTGCGGCGCGCCCTTGAGCGGATTGTCTTCGCGGTCGAATTCGCCCGACGCGATGCGCTGCAGCTCGCCGTGGATCGCGATCATCGCTTCGCAGAAGCGGTCGAGTTCGGCCTGCGATTCGGACTCGGTCGGCTCGACCATCAGCGTGTCGGGCACCGGGAACGACAGCGTCGGTGCGTGAAACCCGTAGTCCATCAACCGCTTGGCCACGTCTTCGGCGCTCACGCCGTAGTCGGCCTTCAGGTTGCGCATGTCGAGAATGCACTCGTGCGCGACCTCGCCGTTGCGGCCGCGATAGAGCACCGGGAAGTACGGTGCGAGCCGCTGCGCGACGTAGTTCGCGTTCAGGATCGCGACTTCGGTGGCCTTGCGGATGCCGCTCGCGCCCATCATGCGGATGTACATCCACGAGATCGTCGTGATCAGCGCGCTGCCGAACGCAGCGGCCGACACCGCGGCGTCGCCGGCGGCGGCGCGCGCCGCCTCGCGTGCGCTCGCGCTCGCCGCCGGCAGCGGAAACGGTTCCGCGGGCAGGAAGGGTGCGAGGTGCGCCGCGACCGCGATCGGGCCCATGCCCGGGCCGCCGCCGCCGTGCGGAATGCAGAAGGTCTTGTGCAGGTTCATGTGGCAGACGTCGGCGCCGACCAGCCCCGGCTTGGCGAGCCCGGCCTGCGCGTTGAGGTTCGCGCCGTCCATGTACACCTGCCCGCCGGCCGCGTGCACCATCCGGCAGACTTCGGCGATCGAGGACTCGAACACGCCGTGCGTCGATGGATAGGTGACCATCAGCGCGGCGATCGTGTCGCGGTGATCGTCGATCCGGCGGCCCAGGTCGGCGAGGTCGATGTTGCCCTGCGCGTCGCAGGCGACGACGACGACGCGAAGCCCCATCATGTGCGCCGAGGCCGGGTTGGTGCCGTGCGCCGAGGCAGGGATCAGGCAGACGTCGCGATGCGCCTGTCCCTGTGCAGCCAGGTAATGGCGGATCGCCAGCAGCCCCGCGTACTCGCCCTGCGCACCCGAGTTCGGCTGGAACGACACCGCGGCGAAGCCGGTGATCTCGGCGAGCCAGGCGCCCAGCTGGCCGAGCATCGCCGCGTAGCCGGCGGCCTGCTCGCGCGGCGCGAACGGGTGCAGGTTGGCCCATTCGGGCCAGGTGACCGGCTCCATTTCGGACGCTGCATTGAGCTTCATCGTGCACGACCCGAGCGGGATCATCGAGTGCACCAGCGAGATGTCGCGGTTCTCGAGCCTCTTCAGGTAGCGGACGAACTCCGTCTCGCTGTGGTGGCGATTGAACACCGGATGCGCGAGCACCGTGTCGGCGCGGCGCAGCGCGGCCGGGATCGAGTCGGGCTCGAGACCCAGCGACGCGGCCGCGGCGTCGAGGGCGGACGCCCCGATGCGCACGCCGCCGAGCACCCAGGCGAGGTCGACGATGTCGCCGAGCGTCACGGTCTCGTCGAGTGCGACGCCGATCCGGCCCGACGGGCCTCCCTCTGCCGCGAAGTCGCGCAGGTTGATGCGCAGCGACCGCGCGCGCCCGAGCGCGGCCTCGACCTCCGCGCCCAGGTCGAAGGCCAGCGTGTCGAAGTAGCTGTCGTGCAGCGGCCGCGGGGCGCCGGCGCCCGCCTGCGCGAGCAGCCGCACCAGCAACCGGGCCATCGCGTTGACGCGCAGCGCGGTGCGCGACAGGCCCTGCGGCCCGTGGTAGACGGCGTAGAAGCCGGCCATGTTCGCCAGCAGCGCCTGCGAGGTGCAGAGGTTGCTGGTCGCCTTGTCGCGCCGGATGTGCTGCTCGCGGGTCTGCAGCGCCATGCGCAGCGCCGGGTTGCCGGCGGCGTCGTGCGAGACGCCGATGATGCGGCCCGGCATCGTGCGCAGCAGGTCCTCGCGCGCGGACATGAACGCCGCGTGCGGACCGCCATAGCCGAGCGGCACGCCGAAGCGCTGCGCCGAGCCGATCGCGATGTCGGCGCCCATCGCGCCCGGCGACCTCGCCAGCAGCAGCGCAAGCAGGTCGCAGCCGATGGTGGCGCGCCCGCCCGCGGCCTGCAGCGCGGCGATCGGGGCGGAGAAGTCGCGCAGTCGCCCGAAGGTATCGGGGCTTTGCAGGTGCGCGCCGAAGAAGTCCGCCGCGGCGTCGCCGGCCAGCGCGCGCCCGGCGTCGTCGACCACGACCTCGATGCCCATCCACTTCGCGCGCGTGCTCACGACCGCAAGCACCTGCGGATGCGTGGCGGCGTCGACCAGGTAGCGGTTCGACCTCGACTTCGACGCGCGCCGGGCCATCGCCATCGCCTCGGCCGCGGCGGTCGCCTCGTCGAGCAGCGACGCGTTGGCGATCGGCAGGCCGGTCAGGTCGACGACCATCTGCTGGAAGGTGAGCAGCGCTTCGAGCCGCCCCTGCGCGACTTCGGCCTGGTACGGCGTGTACGAGGTGTACCAGCCCGGGTTCTCGAGCACGTTGCGGCGGATCGGTTCGGGCACGATCGTCCCGTGGTAGCCGGCGCCGATGTAGCTGCGCCAGAGCTGGTTGCGGCCGGCGAGCTCGCGCAACTCGGCGAGCGCCTGCGCCTCGGACACCGGCTCGTCGAGCGCGAGCGGCGCATCGAGCAGCAGGTTCGGCGGGACGGTCGCGCGGATCAGCGCCTGGCGCGACTCGAAGCCGAGCGCCGCCAGCATCGCTGCCTCCTGCGATACGGTCGGCCCGATGTGGCGGGCGTGGAATTCGTCGTGGCCGAGCAGCGCCCGGATGTCGGCGCTGGGGTTCCCGGAAGGGGTCATGGACAGGGTCTCCGGCGAGGCCCGCGAAGACGCGGCACGCATGGGGTGGGTCGATGGATCGCGGCGCGGTCGGCGCGCCGTCGTGGCGTCAGCCCGCGCCGGGCCCGGCGGCGTACGCGTCGGCGCTCAGCAGCGCGTCGATCTGCGCCGGCTCGGACGGCCGCATCCGGAACAGCCAGCCGTCGCCGTACGGCGACTCGTTGACGGTCTGCGGCGCCTCGGCGAGCGCGGGATTGACGGCAAGCACCTCACCGGCCACCGGCGCGTAGACGTCGGAAGCCGCCTTGGTCGACTCGACCACGACGCAGGACTCGCCCTGCGTGAGGCGGCGGCCCACCTCGGGCAGCTCGACGTAGACCAGTTCGCCCAGCGCGTCCTGCGCGTGGAACGTGATACCCACGGTCGCGGTACCGTCGGCTTCGAGGCGAAGCCACTCGTGCGACGAGGTGTAGCGGAGGTCGGAGGGATTGTTCAAGGCAGGGCTCCGAAGGCGGCCGCGTCGCGGCCCATGGTGGATCGGAAGCCCCCTCTGTCCGTTTGCCTGAGACATTCAGCGACCGCGACGGCGCGGGCACCTGTTTCCTTCGGCGAGGCATGCGCCCCGGTCTCGCGACCGTCGGCAGCGCGCCTTCTCTCCAGAGAGCCGAACCGCTGCAGTCCTTTTGCCTGAGAGTTTCCGGGGCGATACACCTTCGGCGCCGCGCCTGACCGATCGGCTGCTTCGGTCCGCGCGGTCTCTCCCACAGCGGTTGTTCGGCTGGCGCAAAGAGTGCCAATCCGGTGCTTCGGTGTCAAATCGCAGCGCGCCCGGAGCCGGCGCCCGCCAGCGCGAACAGCCACGCGAGGCATCGCTGCGCGTGGCGGGAGCGTGGCACCGACCTCGTCATCGCGGGCTGCCCGCTGCGCGCGCGCGGCGACGCTGCGTCCACAGCTTGAGGGCTTCGGTGAAGACCACGTATCCGACGACGATCGCCAGCGAAGTCGCCAGCAGCGCCGGCGGCATCGGCACGAAGCCGAACGCGCCCGCGATCGGCCCGAGGTACGGAATGCACAGGGCCGCGATCACCACCACCACGGTGGAGAGGCCGAGCAGCCGGCCCGGCCTGCTGCGCAGCGCCGGGCGCGCGGTGCGCAGCACCAGCACGACCGCCAGTTCGGTGAGCAGCGAGACGACGAACCAGGCGGTCTGGAAAGTCGCCTGGTCGGCGCGGAACACCCGAAGCAGCACCGCGAAGGCGAGCAGGTCGAAGACCGAGCTCGCCAGCCCGAACACGACCATGAAGCGGCGCACGTCCCCGACGTTCCAGCGCTGCGCGCGCTCGACGTGTTCGGGATCGACGTTGTCGGTGGACACGGCGGCCGAAGGGATGTCCGACAGGAAGTTGTTCAGCAGGATCTGCTTGGCGGCCAGCGGCAGGAACGGCAGGAGCGGAGTGGCGAGCGCCATGCTGACCATGTTGCCGAAATTCGCGCTGGTCGTGATGTTGATGTACTTCATCGTGTTGGCAAACGTGCGCCGGCCCTCTTCGACGCCGTGCCGCAACACGTCCAGGTCGGGCCTGAGCATCACGACGTCGGCGGATTCCCGCGCGACGTCGACCGCGCCCTCCACCGAGATGCCGACGTCGGCGACGTGCAGCGACGGCGCGTCGTTGACGCCGTCGCCGAGGTACCCGACCGCGTGGCCCGTGCGCTGCAGCGCGCGGACGATCCGCTCCTTCTGCTGCGGATCGACTTCGGCGAACAGGTCGGCGCGCGCGGCGCGGTACCACAGCGATTCCTCGTTGAGCGCGGAGATCTCCGCGCCGGTCATCATCGCCGACGCATCCAGCCCGATCGCGCCGGCGACGTGCGCGGCCACGTAGCGGTTGTCGCCGGTGATCATCCGGACGCGGATGCCGCGCGCCTGAAGGTCGGCGATCGCTTGCGCGGCGCCGGGCTTCGGCGGGTCGAAGAACAGCAGGAAGCCGGCCAGCGTCATCGACTGTTCGTCCTCGCGCGCATGGCGCGGGCTCGCCGGCACGCGCCTCGTGGCCACCGCCAGCACGCGGAATCCCTCGCTGCCGCGCGCCCGGTACCAGGCGTCGAGGCGCTCGCGCGCCCCCGCGTCGAGCTCCTCGTCGCCCGCGTCGGCGGCCACGCGCGTGCAGGCGGCGAGCACGTTGTCGAAGGCGCCTTTGGTGATCATCAGGTGCCTGCCCGCGCAGGCGGCCTCCTCGATCACGATCGTCAACCGCTTGCGAATGAAGTCGTACGGGATCTCGTCGATCTTGCGCTCGCCCGCGACGCTCAGCCCCGCCGCCTCGCCGGCGGCGATCAACGCGGCGTCGAGCGGATTTTCGATGCCGGTCTCGAACGCTGCGTTCATCCAGGCCAATCGCCGCACCGTTTCCGAAGGTCGGCCCCGGGGATCGGTGGCGGCATCGAGCTGGATCACGCCCTGGGTCAGCGTGCCGGTCTTGTCGGTGCACAGCGTGTCGATGCTGCCGAGGTTCTCGATTGCCTGGAGCCGACGGACGATGACACCGCGCTGCGCCATCGCACGAGCGCCGTGCGACAGCGTCACGCTGACGATCGCGGGCAGCAGCTCGGGCGACAGCCCGACGGCCAGCGCGGTCGCGAACAGCAGCGACTCGATCACCGGGCGGTCGAGCGCCTGGTTGACGACCAGCACGAAGGCCACCATCACCAGCATCACGCGCACGAGCAGATTGCCGAACCGGCGGATCCCGCGCTCGAACTCGGTCTCCGGCGCCCGTGCCCGAAGGCTGGTGGCCACTTCGCCGAACAGCGTGCGGCGTCCGGTCTCGACGACCAGCACCGTCGCGGTGCCGCTGCGCACCGAGGTGCCCAGGTGCACGCAGTTCGTGCGCGCGCCGACCGGGCTGTCCGCTGGCACGGTGCCTGGCTGCTTCTCGACCGGAAACGGTTCGCCGGTGAGGCTCGCCTCGGTGACCAGGAAGTCGCGGGCGCGGATCACCACCCCGTCGGCGGGCACCAGGTTGCCGGCCGCGAGATCGACGACGTCGCCCGGCGCGACGTCACTGGCCGGTACGCTGCGTAGCGTGCCGTCGCGCAGCACGCGCACCGTCAGCGCGAGCCGCTGGCGAAGCTCGGCGACGGCCGCCGACGCGCGGTACTCCTGGACGAAGCCGAGCGCCGCGCTGCCCACGACGATCGCGACCACGATCGAGGCATCGGCCCAGCTGTGCAGCAGCATCGAGATCAGCGCGCCGAAGACCAGGATCAGCACGAGCGGATTGGCGACCTGCCGCAGCAGCAGCCGCATCGCGGTGAGCCCCGGCGCATCCTCGACCGTGTTCGCGCCGTGGGCGCGCAGGCGGCGTTCGGCCTCGGCTTGCGAGAGTCCGCCCGCGCTCGCGCCGAGGCGGCGCATCAGGTCGTCCGCGTCGCGGCTCCACCAGGCGTCGACGGGCCGGTCGGCTTCGCCGGCGCGAGCGTCGCGCGATGCCGACGGCGCGCTGCTCATCGATTCCTCGCGGCTGTCGGAGCCGGCCAGGCGTTCGGGGGGGGGTTCGTCTCGCGCATGGGTGGCGACACGTTAGCATCCGGCCGCGGCGCGTTGACAGCCCCGCGGGCCGGCCCGATCCTTGGGCCTCGCCTCACCTGCGGAGTCCGGATTCCCGATGCGCGTGCGCAGTGCCGTCTTCCACCGTCCCGGCGATCCCCTGTCGATCGAGGAGATCGAGCTCGATCCGCCGCAGGCGGGCGAATTGCTCGTCCGCGTCGAGGCCGTCGGCCTGTGCCGGACCGACTGGCACGTGATGCAGGGCGAGCGGCGCGTCGCGATGAGCCCGATGGTCCTCGGCCACGAGGGCGCCGGCGTCGTCGAGGCGATCGGCCCGGGCGTCGTCGGCGTCGCCCCCGGCGATCACGTCGTGCTGGCGTTCATTCCGGGCTGCGGTACCTGCCGCTGGTGCCGGGCCGGCCGCGAGCACCTGTGCGTGCTCGGCCCGCGGATCACCCTGGGCCCGCAGGTCGACGGCACCTATCGGCGCCGCGATGCGGCGGGGCGCGAGGTCGGCGCGTTCTGCATGATCGGCGCGTTCGCGCAGTACACGGTCGTGCACCAGGCCTCGGTCGTGCCGATCGACCGCGACCTGCCGCTGGACCTCGCCAGCCTCGTGGCCTGCGGCGTGCCGGCCGGCGTCGGCGCGGCGCGCCACCGCGCGAGGGTCAGGCCCGGCGACTCGGTGCTGGTGGTCGGCGTCGGCGGCGACGGCATGAACGTCGTGCAGGGCGCGAGGCTGGCCGGCGCGACCACGATCGTCGCCGCCGACGTCGTCGCGCACAAGCTCGACTGGGCGCGCGCGTTCGGGGCGACGCACACGATCGACGCCGGCCGCGAGGACCTGGTGGCCGCGGTGCACGCGCTGACCGACGGCGTCGGCGTCGACCACGCGTTCGTCTGCATCGACCCGCCGCGCACGCTGCTGCAGGCGTTCCGTGCGACGGCGAAGGCCGGCAACGTCGTGGTGACCGCGCTGACGCCCGCCGACGAGCTGTCGCTGCCGGTGCCGCCACTCGAGCTCGTGACCTCGCAGAAGGCGATCATGGGCTCGGTCTACGGCTTCGCCAGCCCGCGAGTGCAGATCCCCGAACTCGTCGCGCTGTACCGCCAGGGTGCGATCCGGCTCTCCGAGCTCGTCACGCGACGCTATCCGCTCGAGGCGATCAACGACGGCTACGCCGACCTGATCGCCGGCCGCAACCTGCGCGGGGTCGTGCTGCCGTTCGCGTGACAGTCGGCGGGCCGCGCGTCGCGCCGCGGCCTGGGCGCGGCGACCGCGACGCGCCAGAGTCAGCGCCTGGGCGGCTGCCCGACCGAGGCCTGCGGGGCGATGTGGTACTGCGGCGGATCCTGCTCCCACAGGGCCAGGTTCACCGCCCTGAGCAATGGATCGGCACCGCTCTTTCGTTGCAGCGCGTCGAGGTCGATCTTCGCCATCGGGGTCGGTGCGTGGCGGAGCATCCGCTCGAAGCTGGCGACGACCTGGTCGTCGGCGAGTGGCGGACCCGCGAACGCACTGCAGGCCAGGCTGGCGAACGCCAGGCCGGCGAGAGACTTGACCATTCGTTGCATGATGGGCTGCTCCTCCGATTGACCGCGATTGCCCGGGCCGATCGCCCGCAACCATGTCCTTGCCAGATTCGTGCCAGCGGCGCGACGACACGCAGGCGCGCGGATTCGCGCTCGTTCCGGCCGGCGCTGGCGCCCATCGGACGCCTTGTGAACGTTCAGGTGAACGTTCATACTGGGTGGCAAGGCCCGCCATGATCACGATCGCCGCGCTGAAGAACCTGCTCGACAACCTCGAGGAGGGCGTTGTCTTCGTCGATTCGCAACTGCGCGTCGTCGAGATCAACGCGGCGGCGGAGCGCCTGCTGGGGCGCGACGGCGATCGGCTGCCCGGCACCGCATGCCCGACGCTGTTCGCCGGCACCCGTTGCGCGCGCGAATGCCAGAGCGGCGGCCGCTGCTCGCTGGTGCCGGGCGGCACCGACGCGCGCAAGGTCCAGGACATCTCGCTGCGGCGTCCCGACGGCAGCGAGATCGCGCTGCGCATGTGGGCGATGCTGCTGCCGGCCAACGACGCCGGCCTGCACTGCTCGATCGTGCTGCGCGACCGCTCGCGCGAGGTGGCGCTCGAGGCCGAGGTGCGCGAACGCTGGCGCCTCGGCGGGCTGGTCGGCCGTGCGCCGGCGATGCAGGCGCTGTATGCGCAACTGCTGCGCGCCGCGGCGAGCGACGCCAGTGTGCTGGTCACCGGCGAGAGCGGCGTCGGCAAGGAGCTCGTCGCGCGAGCGCTGCACGACAACTCGCCGCGCGCCCACGGCCCGTTCGTGCCGCTCGACTGCGGCGCGCTGCCCGAGAACCTGCTCGAGTCGGAACTCTTCGGCCATGCGAAGGGCGCGTTCTCGGGCGCGGCCACCGCGCGCGTGGGGCGCTTCGAGGCCGCGAGCGGTGGAACGCTGCTGCTCGACGAAATCGGCGAGATCTCGCCGGCCATGCAGACCAAGCTGCTGCGTGTGCTGCAGGAGCGCGAGGTCGTGCGGCTCGGCGAGAACCACCCGCGCAAGGTCGACGTGCGTGTCGTCGCGGCGACGCACCGCGACCTCGACGCGATGGTGCGCAGCGGCCAGTTCCGCGAGGACCTCTACTATCGGCTGCGCGTGCTGCCGCTGCACGTTCCGCCGCTGCGCGAGCGCGCGAGCGACATCGCGCTGCTGGCTGCGCGGATGCTCGGGGAACTGGCCGAACGCTATCGACGCGCGCCGCTGCGGGTGTCGCACGAGGCGCTGACAGCGCTCGAGGCCTATCGCTGGCCCGGCAATGTGCGGCAGCTGGTCAATGCGCTCGAATTCGCGATGGTGCAGGCCGACGGCCCCGTGATCCTGCCGCACCACCTGCTGCCGGAGATCCTCGCGCCCGGCGCCTTGCCCGACCACCGCGCGCCGGCGGCGGCGCCCGGCGCGGCGCGCGCATCGGCGGCCGGGCCGCGCGGGTCCTACTACCGGCGCGCGATGCGCCCGGACGACGAGCGGGCAATGATTCGCGGCGCGCTCGGGGAGGCCGGCGGCAACCGCGCCGAAGCGGCGCGCAGGCTCGGGATGTCGCGAACCACGCTCTGGAAGAAGCTCAAGGACGGGCAGCCCGGCTGATCGCCGCGGGCGTCCTGCCGCGACCCCGTTGCCGGATCGTGCACAATCGCGGGAGCGCCATGAGCACACCGACCATCCCCGCGGCCGAGCGGCCCGACGCCGAGCCCGAAGGCTTCGACGACCGCTTCGCCGACCTCGCGGCGAAGCCCGCGCCGGAGCGCCAGCGCGAGGTCGTCGCGCGGCTGCGCGCGATCGTGCCGGGCCACTGCCTGCTGTATCGCGAGGAAGACACCAGGCCGTACGAGTGCGACGCGCTGTCGGCGTTCCGGCAGCTGCCGATGGCGGTGGTGCTGCCCGAGACCGAAGACCAGGTGCGCGCGATCCTGAAGGCCTGCCGCGAGCTCGACGTGCCGGTGGTCGCGCGCGGCGCCGGCACCAGCCTGTCGGGCGGCTCGATGCCGCACGCGTCGGGCGTCGTGCTGTCGCTCGCGAAGTTCAACCGCATCCTGTCGAGCGACCCGCTGGCGCGTACTGCGCGCGTGCAGCCCGGCGTGCGCAACCTCGCCATCTCCGACGCCGCCGCGCCGCACCGTCTGTACTACGCGCCCGACCCGTCGTCGCAGATCGCCTGCACGATCGGCGGCAACGTCGCCGAGAACTCGGGCGGCGTGCATTGCCTGAAGTACGGGCTCACGGTGCACAACGTGCTGCGCGTGCGCGCGCTGACGATCGACGGCGAGACGGCCGAATTCGGCAGCGAGGCGCTCGATTCGCCGGGCCTCGACCTGCTCGCGCTGATGATCGGTTCCGAGGGCATGCTCGCCGTCGTCACCGAGATCACCGTGAAGCTCGTGCCGACGCCGCCGCTGGCGCGCGTGGTCATGGCCTCGTTCGACGACGTCGTCACCGCGGGCGACGCTGTGGCGCGGATCATCGCGGCCGGCATCATCCCGGCCGGGCTCGAGATGATGGACCGCAAGGCGACCGTCGCGGTCGAGGAGTTCGTCCACGCGGGCTACGACCTCGAGGCCGCGGCGATCCTGCTCGCCGAGTCCGACGGCACGCCCGAGGAAGTCGCCGACGAGGTCGCGCGGATCGAGCAGGTGCTGCGCGAGGCCGGTGCAACCGGCATCCGCGTGTCGAATTCCGAGGCCGAGCGGCTGCTGTTCTGGTCGGGGCGCAAGAACGCGTTCCCGGCCGCGGGGCGCCTGTCGCCCGACTATTACTGCATGGACGGCACGATTCCGCGCCGCAACCTCGGCCGCATGCTCGCGTCGATCGCCGCGATGGAGGACAAGTACCGGTTGCGTTGCATGAACGTCTTTCACGCCGGCGACGGCAATCTGCACCCGCTGATCCTGTTCGACGCGAACGATCCCGACGAGTGGCAGCGCGCCGAGCGCTTCGGCGCCGAGATCCTCGCGCTCAGCGTCGAGTACGGCGGCACGATCACCGGCGAGCACGGCGTCGGCGTCGAGAAGATCGATTCGATGTGCGTGCAGTTCTCGCGCGACGAGCTCGCGCGCTTCTTTGCCGTCAAGCGGGCGTTCGACCCGCCGGGCCTGCTCAACCCGGGCAAGGCGATCCCCACGCTGGCGCGCTGCGCCGAGTACCGCAAGATGCACGTGCATGGCGGTCGACTCGCGTTCCCCGAGCTGCCGCGCTTCTGAGCCGATGACCGATCCCGCGAGCGACCCGGCCCTGGCCGAATTGCGCGACCGCGTCCGCGCCGCCGCTGCGGCGCGCCGGCCGCTGTGCATCCGCGGCGGCGGCACCAAGGACTTCTACGGCCAGGCGCTCGTCGGCGATCCGCTCGACATGCGTGGCTTTCGCGGCATCGTGAGCTACGAACCCACGGAACTGGTCGTCTCGGTGCGATGCGGGACGCCGCTCTCCGAAGTCGAGGCCGCGCTGGCCGAGCGCGGGCAGATGCTGGCGTTCGAGCCGCCAGCGTTCGGCCCGTCGGCGACGATCGCGGGCGTGGTGGCCGCCGGCCTGTCCGGGCCGCGACGCGCCAGCGCCGGGGCGGTGCGCGACTTCGTGCTCGGGGCGACACTGCTCGATGCGTCGGGAGACATGCTGCGCTTCGGCGGCCAGGTGATGAAGAACGTGGCCGGCTACGACCTGTCGCGGCTGGCCTGCGGCTCGCTGGGCATTCTCGGTCCGATCCTCGAGGTGTCGCTGAAGGTGCTGCCGGTTCCGGCGTGCGAATGCAGCGTACGCCTGCAGCTCGACGAAGCGCCGCGCTGCACGCGCTCAACCAGTGGGGAGGCCAGCCGCTCCCGCTGTCGGCCAGCGCGTGGCGCGACGGCATGCTGACGTTGCGGCTGTCGGGCGCGCCCGCGGCGGTCGATGCCGACGCGGCGCGCTTCGCGCGCGAACGCGGCGCCGCGCGTCTCGGCGACGCCGAGGCCCGCGCGTTCTGGGCCGGCATTCGGGAGCAGACCGACGGTTTCTTCGGCGGTCCGCTGCCGCTGTGGCGGCTGTCGGTGCCGTCGACTGCGCCGGCCCTCGGCATCGACGGTCAGTCGATGCTCGAGTGGGGCGGCGCGCTGCGGTGGTTGCGCAGCGACGCGCCGGCCGGGGAGATCCGCGCCGCGGCCGCGCGGGTCGGCGCCAGCGCGACGCTGTTTCGCGGCGGCGACCGGGCGGCCGGCGTGTTCCATCCGCTGTCGCCGGCCAACGCGGCGCTGCAGCGACGACTGAAGGACGTCTTCGATCCGGGCCGGCTGTTCAACCCGGGACGCATGTACCCCGAGCTCTGAGATGGAAACGCATCTTGTCCACTGGCTGAAGGGGAGTGCCGACGGCATCGAGGCCGAGTCGATCCTGCGCAAGTGCGTGCACTGCGGCTTCTGCACCGCGACCTGCCCGACCTACCAGTTGCTCGGCGACGAACTCGATGGGCCGCGCGGGCGCATCTACCTGATGAAGCAGGTCGTCGAGGGGCACGATCCCGGAGCCTCGACGCAGGCGCACCTCGATCGCTGCCTGACCTGCCGCAACTGCGAGTCGACCTGCCCGTCCGGCGTCGACTACGGCCGCCTGCTCGACGTCGGGCGACGGCTGGTCGACCAGCGCGTGCGCCGTCCGCTGGCGCAGCGCCTGGTGAGATTCGCGCTGCGCGAGGGGCTCACGCGCCGCTGGCTGTTCGATCCGGCGATGCGCATCGGGCAATGGGCAAGGCCCGTGCTGCCCGCAGTGCTTCGCGACAAGGTGCCGCAGCGGCGGGCCGCGGGCGCGTGGCCGCAGCGCGAGCATCCGCGCAAGGTGCTGATCCTGAACGGCTGCACGCAGCCGGCGATGATGCCCGGCATCGATGCGGCGACCGCACGCGTGCTCGACCGCATCGACGTCCAGGTCGTCGTCGAGCGCCGCTCGGGATGCTGCGGCGCCATCCGCCATCACCTGGGCGACCCCGACGGCGCGCTCGATCAGGCGCGCCGCAACATCGACGCCTGGTGGCCGCACCTCGAGCGCGGTGTCGAGGCGATCGTGATCAACGCGTCAGGCTGCGGCGCGATGGTGAAGGAATATGCGCACCTGCTGCGCCACGATCCACGCTACGCCGCGAGGGCGCTGCGCATCGTCGAGGCCACGAAAGACCTCGCCGAATGGCTGCCGGCCCGGCTGGCAGGCTCGATCGACGCGATCCGCGCGCGGCTGCGCGCGGGGGGCGCCGATGGCGCCGAACGCGTCGCCTTCCACCCCCCGTGCACACTGCAGCACGGCCAGCGGATCCGCGGCGAGGTCGAGCGCCTGCTCGACGCGCTCGGCGTCGCGCGGCTCGGCGTGGCCGACGCGCACCTGTGTTGCGGCTCGGCCGGCACCTACTCGGTGCTGCAGCCGGAGCTGTCGCTGCGCCTGCGCGAACGCAAGCTGGCCGCGCTGCAGGCTGGCGGGCCGACGCTGATCCTGTCGGCCAACATCGGCTGCCTGGCGCACCTGCAGGCCGGCACGGGCATACCGGTCCGACACTGGATCGAGTGGCTCGACGGGGCGATGGAAGCGCCGCAGCAGTGAAATAGTTCCGCTTCCGGGGCGACGCCTGCCGCCGTCGGAACCCGCGCAGCCGCCGCTTGTCCGGCATGGCTCTGCCTGCACGACGCGTCCGTGCAGACTCGTGCTCCAGGCCATGCTCCCGCAGGTGTTGTCCTTGAATTCGCGTGGATTCACGCTCGTCGAACTGCTGATCACGATCGCGATCGCCGCGATCCTGCTGTCGGCGGGGGTGCCTGCGTTCAGCGACTTCATCCGGAACAACCGGCTGCAGAGCGCGGCGGCGGGCATCGTCGCCGACCTCACGGCTGCCCGGACCGAGGCGGCGCGTGCCTACCTGAGCGTCATCGTCTGCCCGAGTACCGCCGGCACCGGGTGTGACGGCGCCGACTGGAACACCGGGCGCATCGTCTACGCCGACGCCAACGGCAATGGAACGGTCGAGCCGGGCGAGATCATCCGCTGGTCGGCCCCGTTCGACGCCGGGCTGGCAGCGACGGCCACCGGTCTTTCGACCCTGATCACGTTCCGCCCCACCGGCGCGGCCTCGGCGGCCGGCAGCATCGACGTGTGCGACGGCCGAAGCGGGCCGCACGGGCGGCGCGTCGACCTCAACGCGGCGGGCCGGATCTCGCTGCGGCAGGTGAGTTGTCCATGAAGCGGGCCGCGACCAGCCAGGCGGGCTTCTCGCTGATCGAGGCGTTGATCGCGATCCTCGTCGTCGCGATCTCCGTGCTCGCGATGGGAGGACTGCAACTGAACTCGCTGCGTTCGACCGGCAGTTCGATGTTGCGCACGATCGCCACGCAGCAGGCCTACGACATCGCGGACCGGGCGCGCGCGAACATGCCGGCCTACCGCAGCGGCGCCTACGTGGGCGCCGGCGTGAGCCACGCAGCGTGCTTCTCGCTGGCCGGATGCACGCCGCAGGAGCAGGCGGAGATGGACCTGTACCTGTGGAACCAGGCCAACGCGTCGGTGCTCCCGGGCGGGCAGGGCGTGGTCTGCGTCGACAGCACCCCGAACGACGGCACCCCGGGCACCCCGGACTGCGACGGCGTCGCCGGCGCCAACCTGGCGATCAAGATCTGGTGGGACGACGACCGTTCGGGGTCCTCGACCCAGCGCTTCGTGCAGAGCGTGCGGCCATGAGATCGAACCTGTCCGGCCGCGGGCAGCGCGGCGCGACGCTGATCGAGCTGATGATCTCGCTCGTGATCGGCCTGCTCGTCGTGCTGGTCGCCTCGGGCCTGTTCGTCGCGACGAAGCGGACCAACCGGGTGCAGAGCGACAGCGCGCTGCTGCAGGAGACCGGCCGCTACGTGCTGGAATCGCTGGGGCGTGAGCTGCGCATGGCCGGCTACCGCGACTACACCGCCGGCGTGTCGTTCACCCCGGCGGCACCGCCGCTCGGCATGAGCAACGACACCGGCCTGAACGGAAGCGACGAACTGACGGTGCGCTACTACGGTTCCAATGCCGCCGGAGGCGGGCCCGACTCGGGTGTGCTCGATTGCCTGGGCAACCCGGTTGCGGCAAACGTGCTGTCGGTGAATCGCTACTTCGTCGCCATCGACGCGGGCACGGGCGAGCCCGCGCTGCAGTGCGAGTCTTCGTCCGCGCCCGGTGCACCGGTCGTGCTGGTCACCGGCGTCGAGAGCCTGCAGATCCTGTACGGCGAAGACACCGACAACGACGGCGCGCCGAACCGCTACGCGCCCGCCGGCCTGGTCAACCCCGACCGCGTGATCAGCGCGGTCGTCTCGGCCGTGATCCGCGGCGAGCGTTTCACCGATCCGGCGGGCGGTACGACCGTCTTCAATCACTTCGGCGTCGCCTATGCACCCGGTGCCGTCCCGCCGGGCACCGACGCCGGTGCGGTGTTCGACCCGCCCGACGACCAGCGGCCGCGCCGGATGTTCCAGTTCACGGTCGGTCTGCGCAACCGCATCGGATGACCGCCATGAAGACCCCGTCGGCTCGCAGGCAGCGCGGCGCATCGCTGTTCGTCGCGCTGGTGATGATGATCGCGATCACCTTGATCGGGATCGCCGGCGCGAACCTCTCGACCAGCGAGGAGCGCATGGCGCGCAACGCGCGCGACTCGAACATCGCATTGCAGGCCGCCGAGGCCGCGCTGCGCGACGCGGAGACCGACATCGTCGCGACGCGCGCGCTCTCGGGCGCGACGCTGTTCTCCGCGACTTGCGACCAGACCGGTGGCAAGGGGCTGTGCATGCCGGCCACCAGCGGTACGCAGCGCTGGGAGGCCTATCTGGAGGACGCGTCCAGATCGCTCTCGTACGGGGAACAGACCGGCGTACCCGGATTCCGTCCCTCGACCGAGTCGGGCGGCGTCATCGGGCAGCCCCGCTACCTGGTCGAGGCCATTCCCGATGCGGCGGGCACCAGCCTGCGCGCCGGCGGCGGCCGCTACATCTACCGCATCACTGCGCTGGGTTACGGTGCGCTGTCGGGCACGCGCGTGATGCTGCAGGAATTCTTCCGGCCCTGACGCGGTATGCGGAGCAATGCCATGAACAGGAACGTGCGCAACAGGATCGAGTCGACCCGTCCGCGAGCCCGGAGCAACCGCCGCGCCAGGCTGGTCGCCGCGTGCGTGGTCGCGCTGCAGCTGACCCCGGTCACGCCGGCGTTCGCGCTCACGCTCGCGCAGTCGCCGCTGTACGCGGGCGGCGCGATCCCGCCGCTGGTGATGCTCGACCTGTCGAAGGACCAGCAACTCTACAAGAAGGCCTACAACGACTACTCGGACCTCGACAACGACGGCGAGCTCGAGACGACCTACAAGCACTCGATCGACTACTACGGCTACTTCGACTCTGGCAAGTGCTACAGCTACAGCACGAGCAACCAGCGCTTCGAGCCGGTGGCCACGACGAGCACCAGGTACTGCACCGCGGGCACCAACCAGTGGAGCGGCAACTTCCTGAACTGGGCGACGATGGCGCGGATGGACGCGGTGCGCAAGCTGCTCTACGGCGGCCTGCGTTCCACCGACTCCGGCAGCGACACGGTTCTCGAGCGCGTCTACATTCCGCCCGATGCGCACGCCTGGGCCAAGCACTATGCGGGCGCCGACCTCGCCCAGTTGACGCCGTTCAGCGTGCCGAGCGCGCCACCGTCGGGCTCGGTCTACGGGTCGAACAGCGGCTATTCGAGCAATCAGTCACAGTCCGTGGGCAGCGGAACCAAGTACTTCCGCAACAGCGCGGCCACGGTCTGCGTCGGCGACCAGGTTCGCATCGCGCGGACCGCGAGCGACTACGTGACCGGCACCGTCATGGCGGTGAGCGGCGGCGCGGTCTGCGGCACGAGCTTCCAGCTCGACGTGCACAATCCCACCGGCGTGACCGGAGGCGGCTCGAACGCCGCCGCTACCGCCTGGACGATCACGAACCTGACCGACGTCGGTCTGTCGATCTGCAACTTCACGATCGGCACCTCGACCTCGCAGGCGAACACGAACCCGCCGGTGATCCGCGTCGCGCGCGGCAACTACGGCCTGTGGGCGGCCAACGAGCGCTGGCAGTGCCAGTGGCGCGCCGAGTCGACCAGCCCGGGCCGGGTCGGCGACAGCAGCATGTTCAACACCGGCGCGACGCGCAGCAACAGCAACCGCCTGAGCCAGAGCGGACTCGCATCGGCGACCGTCGAGCCGAGCCAGCTCGACCGGGGGCTGGGCAACGGCTACGCAGCGGGGCGCGGGACGAGCTACGACAACGGGCAATACGTGGCACGGGTGCGCGCCTGCGTCCCGGGCCTGCTGGGCAACGAGAAGTGCAAGCAGTATCCGAGCGGCAACTACAAGCCGATCGGGCTGCTGCAGGTCTACGGCGAACCGGGCCTGATGAAGTTCGGCCTGATGACCGGCAGCTACGAGAAGAACATCTCGGGCGGCGTGCTGCGCAAGAACGTCGGCACGTTCACCGACGAGGTGAACGCGACCACCGACGGCACCTTCAAGTCGGCGATGCTCTCGGCCGGCGCGGCCGGCATCGTCAACACGATGAACCGGCTGCGGATCTACGGCTACAACTACGGCGACGGTACCTATCTCGGCTCGAGCGGCGACAACTGCACGTATCAGCTGACCAGCATCACCGAGGGCAACTGCCGCAGCTGGGGCAACCCGATGTCGGAGATCTACTACGAGTCGCTCAGGTACTTCGCCGGCAAGTCGCGCACCGCAGCCTACAACTACGGCGCGGGCTCGGCCGACGCGACGCTGGGCCTGCCCAGCGCCAGCTGGTCCGATCCGCTGAGCAACACCAACTACTGCTCGCCGCTGAACGTGCTGGTGTTCAACTCGAGCGTGTCCTCGTACGACGCCGACCTTGCTTCGACCGCGCTCGGCGACATCGGCGATTCGGGCAAGACGGCGAGCGGCGTGACCGACCGGGTCGGCGACCTCGAGGGCATCACCGGCAACGACTACTTCATCGGCCGCAGTGGCGCGAGCGTCAACGAGCTCTGCGACGGCAAGACGATCACGTCGCTGGGCAGCGTGAGCGGCATCTGTCCCGAGGGACCGACGGTGGCCGGCAGCTACCTGATGCCCGGCCTCGCCCACCAGGCGAAGACCAACCGGATCCGCTCCGACCTGTCGGCGGTGCCCAGCGACGACGACCGCTCGCTGAAGGTGACGACCTACGGCGTTCAGCTCGCGACCAACGTGCCGACGCTGAAGATCAAGGTGCCCGGCCTGGCCTCGAGCCCGAGGTCGTGATCCAGCCGATCTACCGGCTCGACTATCCCGGTCGCGGCCTGGGCGGCGGCGCGCTGGTCGACCTGAAGGTCGTCTCGCAGGACGTCGTCGGGAGCACCGTGCGCGGCAAGGTCTACGTGAACTGGGAGGACTCCGAGCAGGGCGGCGACTACGACCAGGACGTCTGGGGCATCATCGAGTACGAGCTCGACGCCGCCGCGAACACGGTGCGCGTGACCACCGACGTGATCGCCGAGTCGACCAACCAGCCGCAAGGCTTCGGCTACGCGATCAGCGGGACCACCAAGGACGGCGCGCACTTCCACTCCGGAATCGGCGACACCAGCACGACGGGCTTCAACTTCACCGACCCGACGGGCGTCACCGGCTGCAGCAACTGCCAGCTCGGCGACCCGCCGGTCAGCGTGACCTACACGCTCGGTTCGAACGTCGCCAGGGAACTCGAGGATCCGCTGTTCTACGCGGCCAAGTATGGCGGCTTCGTCGAGACCGGCAGCGGCAACCAGATCCCGGACCTGACGAGCGAGTGGGACGTGCGCGACACGAACGGCTTCCCGGTCTCGGACGGCATCCCGGACAACTACTTCTTCGTCGCGAACCCGCTGGCGCTCGAGGCGTCGCTCGACCGCGCGTTCATCTCGATCCTGGCGACGTCGTCGGCCTCGTCGGTGGCGACCAACTCGACGTCCCTGCAGACCGGCTCGCGGATCTACCAGGCCCGGTTCAACTCGAACGACTGGAGCGGCCAGCTGCTGTCGTACCCGATCGACTTCAACGGCAACATCTCGCCGACGCCGGACTGGGATTCGGGCAGGTGATCAACACCCAGGCGCCGAACGACCGGCACATCCTGACCTGGAACTCCGATCCGCTGGCCCCGAGCGCGGGGTGCCGTTCCGCTTCGCGTCGCTGTCGACCGCGCAGCAGACCGCGCTGGACACCAACGCGCTGGGCGCCAACGACGGCCGCGGCAGCGCCGGCTGCTGTGGATGCGCGAGGAACACGGCGAACGAGGGGTCGTCCGCCGGCAAGTTCCGGCGACGTCCGGTGTCGCGGCTGGGCGACATCGTGAACTCGAACCCGCAGTTCGTCGGCGCGCCGAACGCCGGCTACTGGGAGAACAACTACGCGACGTTCCGCATGAACAACCTGTCGCGCACGCCGGTGATCTACGTCGGCGCCAACGACGGCATGCTGCACGGCTTCGTCGCCAGTGGCACGGACGCGGGCAAGGAGCTGTTCGCCTACGTGCCCTCGATGGTCTATGACAACCTGTCGCGACTCAGCGATCTCGCGTACAGCCATCGCTACTTCGTGGACGGTACGCCGGCGGTCGCCGATGCGGTCGTCAACAGCAGCTGGGCGACGGTGCTGGCCGGCGGGCTGGGCGGCGGCGGCCAGGGCGTGTTCGCGCTCGACGTGACCGATCCCGCGGCGGTCACCGAGGCCAGTGCATCGACGAAGGTGCTCTGGGAGTTCAGCGACCGCAACGACCCGGACCTGGGCTACACCTACGGGCAGCCCCAGATCGTCAAGCTCGCCAACGACAAGTGGGCCGTGCTGATCGGCAACGGCTACAACAACTCGGAGGCCGACGGCTACGCCAGCACCACCGGGCGCGCGTCGCTGTTCATTCTCTTTCTCGACCGCACTCCGGGCTCGCGCACCTGGACGCTGGGCACCGACTACATCAAGCTGCAGACCAGCGCGGGCTCGGTCGCGTCGCCCAACGGACTCGCCAGCGTGTTCCCGGCCGACGTCGACTTCGACGGCAAGGTCGACTACGTCTACGCCGGCGACCTGCGGGGCAACCTGTGGAAGTTCGACCTGACGTCGAGCGCGCCGTCGTCGTGGGGTGTTGCCGCGGGCGGCCTGCCGCTGTTCAAGGCGGTCGATTCCTCCGGCACGGCGCAGCCGATCACCGCGTCGGTCGAGGTGATGAAGAATCCGTATGGCGGCTTCATGGTGCTGTTCGGCACCGGCATCTACCTGCAGCCGAGCGACCCGTCGGCGCCCTACCAGCGCCAGAGCTTCTACGGCATCTGGGACAAGAACGACGGCTCGACGGTGAGCTCGCGCTCGTTGCTGCAGCAGCAGACGGTGCAGGGCGAGGTCGCGGCCGGCGGCAGCGTCTACCGGGTCACTTCGAGCAACGTGGTCGACTGGACGACGCAGCGCGGCTGGTTCATGGACTTCCCGACCGACGGGGCGGGCGCCGAGACCGGCGAGCGGGTCGTCTACCCGCCGCAGATCCGCTTCGGGCGCGTGGTGTTCCCGACGCTGATCCCGTCGACGAGCCCCTGCGACAAGGGCGGCACCAGCTGGCTGATGGAGCTCGATGCGCTGACCGGCAGCCGCCTCGACTCGTCGCCGTTCGACGTCAACAACGACGCGCTGTTCTCCTCGGCCGACCTGGTGACGCACCCGACCAGCGGGTCGCCCACGGCGGTGAGCGGCCGTCGCTCGCGCGTGGGGATCACGCCGATGCCGACCGTCATCAGCGGCAGCCCGCCGCTGACCTCGGGCGCACCGAAGGAGTTCAAGGTGTCGAGCGGCTCGTCGGGCGGTGTGGAGTCGGTGGCCGAGTCGATCGCCGGCTCGCGCGGCCGGATCGCGTGGCGCGAGATCATGAAACGATGAGCCGGGAGACCGAAGTGAAACGAATCGGACGCGTCGTCGAGGGCGGCTTCACGCTGATCGAACTGATGATCGTGCTCGTGGTGGTCGCGGTGCTGGCGTCGGTCGCCTACCCGAGCTACAGCGAGTACGTCGTGCGGACCAAGCGCGCCGAGGGCAAGGCGGCACTGCTCGACGCCGCCCAGTCCCTGGAGCGCCAGTTCACCAACTACAATACGTATCCGTCGTCGTTGTCGGCGGCGGGCGTGCGCACGCACTCGGGCGACAGCCCGGGCAAGGCTGCCTACACGCTCGCGATTGCCGCCGGCACCACCGGAACACTCGCTTCGAGCTACGTGCTCACTGCCACGCCCGCGAACGGCCACGTCGATCCGAAATGCGGAAACCTCAGCATCGACCAGCTCGGGCGCAAGGGCGAGACGGGCTCGCTGACGGTCGCGGAGTGCTGGTGAGGCGATCGATGCACCGGCTGGTTCCGGCGCTCGCGCTGGTCGCGGCCGCTGCGGTCGGCGCGGTGCTCTGGAGCGCCCCCTGGCTGGTCGGAATCGGCGCTGCGACGACCGACGATCTCAAGACGGTGTCGAACCGCCTGACGGCGAAGCTGCCGGTGATGATCGATGCCGAGACCCGGCTCGAGAGCGCCGAGGCCGGCGCCGGCCTCGAGCAGGTGTTCCGTTTCCGGCTCGTCAACAAGGACGCGCGCGAGCTCGAGGCGTCCGGCGCCGCCGCGCGCCTGCAGGAGCGCGCGCGCCAGGGCATCTGCGGGCGCTCCTCGACGGCGCCTCTGGTCACGCGCGGGGTCAGGGTCACCTACGTCTACGAGGACCGCGCCGGCAACGAGGCGATCCGGTTCTCGGTGCGTCCGGTCGATTGCCTGTGGACGCGGATCCAGCGCGTGGCCGGGGCCTGACGGATCAGCCGGCCTCGCGCCAGTCGAGCAGCTGCCAGCGCACCCAGTCCTCGCGGTAGATCGGCTTGAAGTCTCCGCCGGGGATCACGTAGCGGCCGGTCCACTCGCGCTGTACCCAGCGGTTGACCGCCGGCGCGTACCAGATCGTCTCTTCACGGACCGATTCCTCGCGCCGGAAGTCGATGTGGACGAACTGGATGATGCGCTCGACGCGAAGCGCCAGGAACTGGCCGGCGGGCACGCGCAGGTTTTCCCAGCCGCGCGCGACCATCCGCTCGTTCCAGACCAGCGGGTAGTCGCGCCCGAGCACCGAGCGGTAGCCCACCTGCGTGAACCCGCCGCCGCCGACCGCGAGCGGTTCGGGCAGCAGCGGCACCGGCCGGTCGAAGATCTGCGTGTAGTCGTACGAGGGCTCCTGGACGATGCGCCAGGGGCGGTCGTAGATCTCGTCGTCGCGGCGCCTGCCGTCGGCGTCGGTCAGGCTCACGCGCAGCTGCGGCGACACCTGGACGACCTCGGCGGTGACGACGGCGCGCCGCTCGCCGTTGTAGCGGTTGATCTCCTCGTAGCGCCATCGCTGGCCGACCTGCACGCGGGGCGCGGGAATCGCGCCGGCGGGCGGCGGCACGAACCGAGGCCCGGCGCAGCCGACCGGCAGCGCGGCGGCGGCCGCCAGCAGCAGGCGGCGGCGGCCAGGGTGCGGGGCGAAGGCATTCATCGTGCGTGGTCGGAAGACGCGGCCTGCGGATTACGGGATCGCGCGCCCGTCGTTCAGGCGCATCCAGCCCTTGATCATCCGGTAGGCGAACCAGATCTGTGCGATCACGAAGAACGGCACGAAGCCGATCGTCAGCATCGTCGGCACCAGCAGCAGCACGAACCACAGCAGCGCCCACCAGAACGAGCGAGTCTGCCAGCGGAAGTGCGACTCGTAGACCGTGCCGCGCGCGTCGTCGCGCTTGATGTAGGCGATGATCAGGCCGACGACGAACCCGATGATCGAGATCAGCCCCAACAGGTGCATCGCGTACCCGAGCATGGCGTACTTGCGCAGCGATTCGCGCCGGGCGGCGTCCAGGTCGACGGCGTTGTCCATGGTCAGATTCCCGAAGCGAAGGTGCGGATGCCCGAGGCGACGAACTGGACGCCGATGCACACCAGCAGGAAGCCCATCAGCCGGGTCATCACCTCGATGCCGTTCGGCCCCAGTTTAGTGGAAATGAGCTTCGCGCTGCGCAGCACCAGCCAGGTGAGCAGGCTGGCGCAGACGATCGCGACAACGGTGGCGACCCAGGCGAGCAGCGTGTCGGCGAGCCGCTCGATCTCGCGGATCTCGGTCGAAATGCCGATGATCACCGCGATCGAGCCCGGTCCACTGATGCCGGGCAGCGCCAGCGGAAGAAGGCCGGGTTGCGGCCGGCGTCGAGGCCGCGCGCGCCGCGCTCGTCGCGGCCGAACAGCATGCCGTGGCCCAGCAGCGCGACGACGATGCCGCCGGCGATCCGCAGCGCGCCGTAGGAAATGCCGAAGGTGTTCAGGATCAGGCTGCCGGCGAACAGGCTGACCGTGAGGATCGCGAAGACGTAGAGGCTCGCGTCGCGGGCCAGCCGCTCGGTGCGCTGCGCGTCGAGTCCCTCGGCCAGCGCGTTGAACAGCGGGATCGCCGACGGCGGATTGATGATCGTGACGAGGCTGAAGAACGAGCCCAGGAAGAAGCTCGCGAACAGCCCCGCGGCCGATCCGCTCATCCGTTACTCGATGGCCTTCACCATGTCCTCGACGACCTTCTTCGCGTCGCCGAACACCATCATCGTCCGGTCCATGTAGAACAGCTCGTTGTCCAGCCCGGCGTAGCCCGAGGCCATCGAGCGCTTGTTCACGATCACCTGGCGCGCCTTGTACGCCTCGAGGATCGGCATGCCGGCGATCGGCGACTTCGGATCCTTCGCCGCCGGGTTGACCACGTCGTTGGCCCCCAGCACCAGCACCACGTCGGTGTCGCCGAACTCGGAGTTGATGTCCTCCATCTCGAACACCTGGTCGTACGGCACCTCGGCCTCGGCCAGCAGCACGTTCATGTGGCCCGGCATGCGACCGGCCACCGGGTGGATCGCGTACTTCACCGAGACGCCGCGCTCGATCAGCTTGTCGGCGAGTTCCTTCAGCGGGTGCTGGGCGCGCGCCACGGCAAGGCCGTAGCCGGGCACGATGATCACGCTGTCGGCGTTGGTGAGCAGGAAGGCCGCGTCGTCGGCCGAACCGGACTTGACCGGGCGCTGCTCCTTCGCGCCGGTGGCCGCCGCGGCCGCCTCGCCGCCGAAACCGCCCAGGATCACGTTGAAGAACGAGCGGTTCATCGCCTTGCACATGATGTACGAGAGGATCGCGCCCGACGAACCGACCAGCGAGCCGGCGATGATCAGCATGCTGTTGTTCAGCGAGAAACCGATGCCGGCGGCCGCCCAGCCCGAGTAGCTGTTGAGCATCGACACCACCACCGGCATGTCGGCGCCGCCGATCGGGATGATGATCAGCACGCCGAGCACGAAGGCGAGCAGCGTCATGATCCAGAACGGCGTCCACTGCTGGGTGGCGAAGAACCACAGGCCGAAGCCGAGCATCGCGATCGCGAGCACGAGGTTCAGCAGGTGCTGGCCGGGAAAGACCACCGGCGCGCCCTGGAACAGCCGGAACTTGTACTTGCCCGACAGCTTGCCGAAGGCGATCACCGAGCCCGAGAACGTGATCGCGCCGACGAAGGTGCCGATGAAGAGCTCGAGCCGGTTGCCCATCGGGATCGGCTGGCCGTGCTCGACGATGTTGAACGCCCACGGCTCGGCCACCGCCGCGATCGCGATGAAGACCGCCGCCAGGCCGATCATCGAGTGCATGAACGCGACCAGTTCGGGCATCTTGGTCATCTCGACCCGCCTGGCCATGATCGTGCCGGCCGTCCCGCCGACGGCCACGCCGAGCACGACCCAGCCCAGGCCGAGCGCCCCGGCGCCGCCGGTGAGCTCGAGGATCAGCGCGATCGTGGTCAGCGCCGCGATCGCCATGCCGACCATGCCGAAGGTGTTGCCGATGCGCGAGGTGGTCGGATGCGACAGCCCCTTCAACGCCTGGATGAAGCACACCGATGCCACCAGGTACAGCAGGACCACGACGTTCAGGCTCAGGCTCATTTGGCGTCTCCGCGCTCGTCGGCGGCGCCGTTCGCGCGTCCGCCCATCTTCGAGAAATCCAGTGCGCCGCGGATCCAGCCGCGGCGCTCGGCGAGCTTGGCCGCCGGAAATACCACCAGTGCGGCGAAGACGGCGACGATCAGCGTGCGACCGAGCCCGGGCTCGGCGTAGCGCTCGGCGACCAGTGCGCCCACGCCGATCGCGCCCACCGTGAGCAGCAGCAGGACGATGAAACCGTTGCGCGTCATGAATGCGCTCCCGTCTTCGCCTTCGGCTCCTTCCTCTTGAACATCTCGAGCATGCGCCGCGTGACGAGGAAGCCGCCGAACACGTTGACCGCCGCCAGCGCCACCGCCGCCACGCCCATGAACTTGCCCAGCGGGGTCTCGGTCAGCGCGGCCGCGAGCATCGCGCCGACGATGACGATCGCCGAGATCGCGTTGGTGACCGCCATCAGAGGCGTGTGCAGGGCCGGCGTCACGTTCCAGACGACGTGGTAGCCGACGTAGATCGCCAGCACGAAGATGATCAGGTTGATGACGGTGGGCGAGATCGCTTCCATGTCGATGCTCCGGTGATGCTGGGGGGCCGCCTCAGGCGCGCAGCAGTTGGCCGTCGCGGCACATCAGGCAGGCCTTGACGATGTCGTCTTCCAGGTCGATCGTCAGCGTGCCGTCCTTGGCGACGATCAGCTTCAGGAAATCGAGCACGTTGCGCGCGTAGAGCGCCGACGCGTCGGCGCCCACCCGGGCGGGAAGGTTGGTCTCGCCGACCAGCGTCACGCCGTGCTTGACCACCGTCTTGCCGGCCTCGGATAGCGGGCAGTTGCCGCCTTGCTCGACGGCGAGGTCGACGATGACCGAACCGGGCTTCATCGACCTCACCATCTCCTCGGTGACCAGCACCGGCGCGCGCCGGCCGGGGATCAGCGCGGTCGTGATGACGACGTCGGCCTGGCGGATGCGCTCGGCGACTGCGGCCGCCTGCCGCTTCATCCAGCTCTCGGGCATCGGCCGGGCGTAGCCGCCGACGCCCTGCGCGATCTCGCGTTCCTCGTCGGTCTCGAACGGCACGTCGATGAACTTGGCGCCGAGCGACTCGATCTGCTCCTTCACGGCCGGGCGCACGTCCGACGCCTCGATGACCGCGCCCAGGCGCTTGGCGGTCGCGATCGCCTGCAGGCCCGCGACGCCGGCGCCCAGGATGACCACGCGCGCCGCCTTCACCGTTCCGGCCGCGGTCATCAGCATCGGGAAGAAGCGCTGGTAGGCGTTGGCCGCCATGATCACGGCCTTGTAGCCGGCGATGTTGGCCTGCGAGGACAGCACGTCCATGCTTTGCGCGCGCGTCGTCCGGGGGGCGGCCTCGAGCGCGAACGCAGTCAATCCGGCGTCGGCCAGTCGCTGCAGCCCCTCGCGGTCGAATGGGTCGAGCATGCCGACCAGCACCGCACCGCGGCGCATCGAGCCGAGCTCGGCCGCCGACGGCGCGCGCACCTTCAGCACGGTGTCGGCGCCCAGCGCGTCGGCGGCGCTGCCGATCGATGCACCGGCCGCCGCGAAGGCGTCGTCGGTCTGGCTGGCAGTGAGCCCAGCGCCGGCCTGGACGACGATCTGGTGCCCGGCCGCTGCGAGCTTCTTGACGGTTTCCGCCGTCGCGGCGATCCGGTTCTCGCCCGGTCGGCTCTCCGCAGGAACGCCGATGCGCATGCTCCCACCCCCGAATTCTCGTCGAATCACGAACCGGCGTTTATATCACGTTACAGCGGCCCGAAACGCGTCCCCGGGCGCTCCAGTATCATGGCGTGTCGCGGCATGGCAGCGAGGTCGCAACGAAGCCGATGAGCCACTGGAAACCGAACACCACGGTCGCTGCGGTGATCGAGCGCGACGGCAGGTTCCTGATGGTCGAGGAGACCACGCGCGAGGGCACCCGGATCAACCAGCCGGCCGGCCACCTCGATCCCGGCGAGTCGCTGCTCCAGGCGGTCGCGCGCGAGGCGCTCGAAGAGACCGCCTGGCGGGTCGAGCCGGTGGCGGGCGTGGGCATCTACATGGCCCGCTACCGCCACGAGGCCAGCGGGACCGACGTCACCTACCTGCGCTTCGCCTTCGCCTGCCGCGCGCTCGCCGAGCAGCCCGGTCGCGCGCTCGACGACGGAATCCTTCGCGCGCTCTGGCTCGACGCCGACGAGATCCGGGCGCGCCGCGACGTGCATCGCAGCCCGCTCGTCATGCAGACAGTCGACGATTACCTGGCCGGCAAGCGCTTCGCACTCGACCTGATCCACACGAACCCGAACTGCCTGTCCGTCGATGCCTGACACCACCGCCTCGCCTGCCGACCGCGCCGCCGCGCCTCCCGAGTGCGACGGCGCCGGCGAGCGCGTGGTCGTCGGCATGTCGGGCGGCGTCGACTCGGCGGTCTCGGCCTGGCTGCTCAAGCAGCGCGGCTTCGAGGTCGTCGGCCTGTTCATGAAGAACTGGGAGGACGACGACGACGGCGAGTACTGCTCGACGCGCCAGGACCTGGTCGACGCGGCGAGCGCCGCCGACGTGATCGGCGTGGACCTCGAGGCGGTGAACTTCTCGGCCGAGTACCGCGACCGCGTGTTCGCCGAGTTCCTGCGCGAGTACTCGGCCGGCCGCACGCCGAATCCCGACGTGCTGTGCAACGCGGAGATCAAGTTCAAGGCGTTCCTCGACCACGCGATGGCGCTCGGGGCGACGCGGATCGCCACCGGCCATTACGCACGGTTGCGTCGCGGCTTCAATGACGGCGACGACGGCGGCGAGCGCTTCGAGTTGCTGCGCGGCGTCGATCCCGACAAGGACCAGACCTACTTCCTGCACCGGTTGAACCAGGCGCAGTTCGCGCGCACGATCTTTCCGGTCGGACACCTGTACAAGCGCGAGGTCCGCGAGATCGCGCAGCGCATCGGCCTGCCCAACGCGGCGAAGAAGGACTCGACCGGCATCTGCTTCATCGGCGAGCGGCCGTTCCGCGAGTTCCTGAACCGCTACCTGCCGACGCAGCACGGCCCGATCGAGACCGAGGAGGGCGCGGTGATCGGCGAGCACGTCGGGCTCGCCTTCTACACGCTGGGGCAGCGCAAGGGAATCGGCATCGGCGGGACGCGCAGCGGTAGCGGCGAGCCGTGGTTCGTCGCGCGCAAGGACCTTCCGCGCAACGCGCTCACCGTGGTCCAGGGGCACGACCATCCGTGGCTGATGTCGCGGCACCTCGCCGCCGAGCAGGCGCACTGGATCGCCGGCGCGTCGCCGCACGACGACGGGCGGCTCGGCGCCAAGACGCGCTACCGCCAGCGCGACGCACACTGCGCGCTGCGCGTCGTCTCGCCGTCGGCGTTCGAGCTCGACTTCGACGAGCCGCAGTGGGCGGTGACGCCGGGCCAGAGCGCGGTGCTCTACCGCGGCGAGGTCTGCCTGGGCGGCGGCATCATCGGGGGCGCGCGGTGAGGCGCGGAGCCGGATCTCGGGTCCTCGGCCCGGCGGCGCGCCTGGCCGCGTCGGCACTGGCCCTGTCGCTCGCGGGCTGCAGCGTGTCGATCGGAATCGGCGTCGGTGACGACGCGATGATCGACACCGGCACGGCGCCCACCGCAGCGGCGAGCGGCTTCGACACACTGGTGGCGCTGGCCGGCCCGGGAGTCGGCATCGTCGACGACCCGCTGCGCGTGCCGGTCGGGGAGCACCCGCGCCGCGCGCTGGCGCCGGGCAGCTTCGACTGGATCGAGATCGCGGCGCCGCTGCGCGCCGCGGCGACACCGGTGTCGGGTGGGCGCTATTCGTCGCTGCAGACGCTCGCCTGCGATTCCGGTTCGGTGCAGCTGCGCGCGGTGTTCGCGAACAGCGCGGCGTTCTCGGTCGGCGACACGATCGAGCTCGACACCACCGGCTGCCGGTTCGGCAGCGTGCGCTTCACCGGCACCATGGCGATGAGCGTCGGCTCGGCGTCGGGCTATCCCGGGCTGAGCGCCGCCTGGAGCGCGCGGATCACGATCGACTACACGGCGTGGCGAGCCGAAACCACGACGCTGCCCGCGCAGGCGCGCGCGGTGACGGGCCGCGCAGTGCTCGACGGCCAGCGACTCGACGCGCAGGACAACGTCATCGACTTCGACAGCGCCCGATTGTCGGTCGACCCGCTGATCTCGGGCGTGGCGCGCGACCGCCAGTCGATCGAGTTGCTCACGCTGCGGCTGGTCGACGGTCCCGGCTCCGATACCGTCAGTGCGGACTTCGAACTCGCCGACGGGCGGTTCGCCGGAACGGATCTCGCCCGGCTGCGCGTCCGCAGCCACGGCGCCGTCACGTTGCCGGGGCCGGCGCCTGCATATCCGCTGGGGACCCTGCTCGTGAGCGCGCCCGACGATTCGGCGGTATACGCCAACGCGATCGGCGCGGTGCAGATCAGGCTCGACCTCGACCGCTACCTCGACGGGGTGATCGACGCGACGCTGTCGACGTCGTGGAGCAGCCTGCGCGGGATGCTCTGAGGCGCGTCCTCGTTCCGGGGCCGCCGCGATCCGTGCCCCGCCCTCAGCGCGGCATCGTGTCGATGAAGCTCTGGCGCGCGAACAGCTTGTCGGCGTGCCGCGCGAGATTCGAGAACTGCGCGCGCCAACCGAGCTGCGGGAAGCGGAAGTCGAGGTAGCCGAGCGCGCAGCCTACGGCGATGTCGGCCAGCGAGTACTTGCCGTCGGCGCACCAGGGCTTGTCGCCGAGCCCGGTGGATATCGCCTGCAGCGCGGACTCGACCTTGCCCATCTGGCGCGCGATCCACGACGGGCTGCGCTGCGCGTCGGTGCGCTGCGTCTGCTCCATCCGCACCAGCAACGCGGCGTCGAGCAGGCCGTCGCCGAGCGCCTCCCAGGTCTTGACCTCGACGCGCGAGCGGCCATTGGGCGGCACCAGCCGGTGTACCGGCGTCAGGTTGTCGAGGTACTCGACGATCACGCGCGAGTCGAACACCGCCCCGCCGTCGTCCATGATCAGGCACGGCACCTTGCCGAGCGGATTGGACTGCGTGATGCTGGAAGTGGGGGAGAAGACATCGTCCACTTCGTACTGGTAGTCGATCTTCTTTTCCGCCATCACGATGCGCACCTTGCGCACGTAGGGGCTCGAATTCGAACCGATGAGTTTCATCTGGCCCCGCGGGGGTTGTTTGAATCGAGTATAGCAAGCGTGCCGCGGCGCGTCACGCAGCCACGGGTGCTAGGATTGGACGCATGAACGAATCGCAGGCTCCGTCGGCCGCTGCATCGCCCGCTGCATCGCCCGAACTCACCGCGCTGTCGCCCCTCGATGGCCGTTACGCCGCCCGCCTGGGCCCGTTGCGCGAGCTCCTGTCCGAAGCCGGCTTCATGCGCTGCCGGGTGCAGGTCGAGGTTGCGTGGCTGGTGGCGCTGTCGGATGCGGATTACCCGAACTCCCGGCCTTCTCCGAGGCCGCGCGGCAGCGGCTGCGCGCGCTGGTCGACGGGCTTCGGCGTCGCACAGGCCGCGCGCATCAAGGAGATCGAGCGGGTCACGAACCACGACGTGAAGGCGGTCGAGTACTTCCTGAAGGAGTCGGTGCGCGACGTGCCGGAACTGGTGCGGGCGAGCGAGTTCGTCCATTTCGCGTGCACCTCCGAGGACATCAACAACACCTCGCACGCGCTGATGTTGCAGGCCGCGCGCCGCGACGTGCTGCTGCCGGCGATCGGCGCCGTGATCGACGCGTTGCGCGGGCTGGCGCACCGCCACGCCGACGTCCCGATGCTCTCGCGCACCCACGGCCAGCCGGCCTCGCCCACGACGCTGGGCAAGGAGTTCGCCAACGTCGTGGCGCGCCTGGAGCGCGCGCGGGCGCGCTTCGCCGCGGTCGAGCCGCTGGGCAAGATGAACGGCGCGGTCGGCAACTACAACGCGCACCTGTCCGCGTATCCCGACGTCGACTGGGAGGCGTTCTCGCGCCGGGTCGTCGAGTCGCTCGGGCTGGTCTTCAACCCGTACACGATCCAGATCGAGCCGCACGACTGGATGGCCGAACTGTTCGACGCGCTCGCGCGGCTGAACACGATCCTGCTCGATCTCGATCGCGACGTCTGGGGCTACATCTCGCTGGGCTACTTCCGCCAGAAGCTGAAGGAAGGCGAGATCGGCTCCTCGACGATGCCGCACAAGGTCAACCCGATCGACTTCGAAAACTCCGAAGGCAACGCCGGGCTGGCCAACGCGCTGCTTCGCCACCTGTCCGAGAAGCTGCCGGTGTCGCGCTGGCAGCGCGACCTCACCGATTCGACCGTGCTGCGCAACGTCGGCGTGGCGTTCGGCCACTCGCTGCTGGCCTGGGATGCGTGCCTGCGCGGGCTGGGCAAGCTCGAACTCAATGCCGATCGGCTGGCCGCCGACCTCGACGCCACCTGGGAAGTGCTGGCCGAGCCGATCCAGACGGTGATGCGCCGCTATGGCATCGAGAACCCGTACGAGCAGCTGAAGGCGCTCACGCGGGGCAAGGCGATCACGCCGGAGGCGCTCGCCGACTTCGTCGACCGCTTGCCGATCCCGGACGACGCGAAGGCGCGATTGAAGGCGCTGACGCCGGCTGGCTATGTCGGCAAGGCGGCCGAACTCGCGCGGCGGATCTGAGCGCGAGCGGCGGATTGCGGGGCGCGCCGAGCGCCGAACCCGACCGCGGTGAAGGGCGAATCGCGCGTGCGCGGCGTCGGATGCGGCAGTCTTTGCGGCCGCGGCACATCGGGTGGCCGCGATCCACGCAAGAGGACCCAGTCAATGATCGGAAGGACCGGAATCGCATTGGGCGCCACGGCGCTCGTTGCGGGCATGACGCTCGCCGCCCCGGCGATGGCGCAGTTCGCGAAGGCCGAAGACGCCATCAAGTACCGGCAGGCAGCATACACGGTGATGGCCAACCACATGGGCCGGCTTGCGGCGATGGCCAAGGGCGAGCGGCCGTTCGACGCGGCGGCGGCGCAGGATTCGGCGCGCATCGTCGACACGATGGCCAAGCTGCCGTGGGAGGCGTTCGTGCCCGGTTCGGACAAGGGCAAGACGGGCGCAAAGCCCGAGCTGTTCCAGAACCTGGCCGACATTAAGGCGCTGTCCGAGCGCCTGAACGGCGAGACCGCCAAGCTGGTGGCGTCGGCCGGCGACCTGGACGCGCTGCGCAAGCAGGTGGGTGCGACCGGCGCCGCCTGCAAGGCCTGCCACGACAAGTACCGCGAGAAGTAGCGATCCCGCCGCGCGGCGCAACGACGCGCCGCGCGGTCGATCAGTCGATCCGCGTGACGATTGCCCAGACGACGGCGGCGCTCAGGCCGAGCAGCGCCAGCGCGAGCAGCCACTGCCTCGGGCCGTCGGCGGCGTCGAACGGCTTGTCGCCGTCGATCATCGCGCGCAGCAGAGGTTCCTTGCGCACCCGCCCGTACCAGGCGATCGCCACCACGTGCAGCGCGATCAGCGCGAGGACCACGATGCGGTTGACCTCGTGCACCCGGGTCAGCAGCGCGCTGGTCGCGTTGGACACCTGCGCCTTCAGCGGCCCGTCCCACATGATGTCGTCGGTCGCGAACAGCCCGGTGACGGCCTGCAGCACGAGCGCGGCGAGCATCGCGTAGACCGAGAACGCGCCGACCGGATTGTGGCCCGGCCAGGCGGCGCGGGCACCGCGCAGCCACGCGATCGCCGCCGAGGGGCTCGGCGGGAAGCTCGCGAAGCGCGCGTAGCGCGGCCCGACGAAGCCCCAGAGCACGCGGAACAGCAGCAGCGTCAGGATCGCGTAGCCGAAGCGGAAGTGCCATCCGACCGCGTTGCCGCCGAGGTTCACCGAGACCAGCGAACCGACGATGCAGGCAACCAGCAACCAGTGAAAGAGCCGCGTGGGGAGGTCCCAGATGCGGATGCGGCGAGGCGTCGCGGGCCCGGCCGGCGTCATGGCAGCTCCGGCTGGCCCTCGTCCTTCTTCTTCGTCGGCTTGACGAGGTCTTCGCGCTTGACGCCCAGCCACATGGCGATAGCGGCCGCGACGAACACGGACGAGTAGATCCCGAACAGGATGCCGATCGTGAGCGCGACGGCGAAGTAGTGCAGCGTCGGGCCGCCGAAGATCAGCATCGACAGGACCATGATCTGCGTGGAGCCGTGCGTGATGATCGTACGCGAGATCGTGCTGGTGATCGCCTTGTCGATGATCTCGCGCGTGCCGGCCTTGCGGATCTTGCGGAAGTATTCGCGGATCCGGTCGAAGATGACCACCGACTCGTTGACCGAGTAGCCGAGCACCGCCAGCACCGCCGCGAGCACCGACAGCGAGAACTCCCACTGGAACGCGGCGAAGAAGCCGAGGATGATCACGACGTCGTGAAGGTTGGCGATGATCGCCGCGACCGCGAACTTCCACTCGAAGCGGATCGCCAGGTAGACGATGATGCCGACGATCACGAACAGCAGCGCCATCGCGCCGTCGGTGAACAGCTCCTTGCCGACCTGTGGGCCGACGAACTCGACGCGCCTGAGTTGCGCGCTCGCGTCGGCTGCCTTCAGCGCCGCCATCACCTGCTCGCTCTGGGCGGCCGAGGTCTGGCCGGCCGCCTCGCGCAGCGGCAGCCGGATCATCACGTCGTGAGAGGTGCCGAAGTTCTGCACCTGCACGTCGGCGTAGCCCAGCGAGCCGACGGTGGCGCGGATCTTCTCGAGGTCGGCGCTCTGCGCGTAGTTGACCTCGATCACCGTGCCGCCGGTGAATTCGATCGACAGGTGCAGCCCGCGGGTGGCGAGGAAGAACACTGCCAGCAGGAAGGTGACGACCGAGATCGCGTTCAGCACCACCGCGTGGCGCATGAACGGGATGTCGCGCTTGATCCGGAAGAATTCCATCGTTCGGCTGTCCGTCTGCGTGCGCGTCAGGCCGCGGTGTCGGGCTTCCAGATCTGCCCGATGGAGAGCTTCGTGAGCTTGCGCTGGCGCCCGTACCAGAGGTTCACCAGGCCGCGCGAGAAGAACACTGCCGAGAACATCGACGTGAGCAGCCCCAGCACGTGGACGACGGCGAACCCGCGCACCGGCCCCGAGCCGAACACCAGCAGCGCCACGCCGGCGATCAGCGAGGTGACGTTGGAGTCGAGGATCGTGGCCCAGGCGCGCTCGTAGCCCGCAGTGATCGCCGCCTGCGGCGTGGCGCCGTTGCGCAGCTCTTCGCGGATGCGCTCGTTGATCAGCACGTTGGCGTCGATCGCCATGCCGAGCGTGAGCGCGATGGCCGCGATGCCGGGCAGCGTCAGCGTGGCCTGCAGCAGCGACAGCAGCGCGATGAGGAGCAGCACGTTGACCGCCAGCGAGATCGACGAGATCACGCCGAACAGCATGTAGTACAGGCTCATGAAGACCGCGATCGTCACGAAGCCCCACAGCGTCGAGTGGAAGCCCTTGGCGATGTTGTCGGCGCCCAGGCTCGGGCCGATGGTGCGCTCCTCGATGATCTCCATCGGCGCGGCGAGCGACCCGGCGCGCAGCAGCAGCGCGGTGTCGCTGGCCTCCTGCGTGGTCATGCGGCCGGAGATCTGCACGCGCCCGCCGGCGATTTCGGTGCGGATCACCGGTGCGGTGACCACCTCGCCCTTGCCGCGCTCGATCAGCAGGATCGCCATGCGCCGCCCGACGTTCTCGCGTGTCACGTCGCGGAAGATCCGCGCGCCCTTGGCGTCGAGGTTCAGGTGAACGGCGGGCTCGTGCGTCTGCGGGTCGAAGCCGGGTTGCGCGTCGTTGAGGTTCTCGCCGGTGAGGATGACCTGCTTGCGCACGAGGATCGGCTGGCCGTCGCGCTCGGTGTAGCGCTCGCAGTTGAACGGCACCGTGCCGGCTGCCAGCGCGGCGACCTCGTCGGGCGATTCGCAGACCATGCGCACCTCGAGGGTGGCGGTGCGGCCCAGGATGTCCTTGGCCTTGGCGGTGTCCTGGACGCCCGGCAACTGCACCACGACCCGGTCGACGCCCTGCTGCTGGACGACCGGCTCGGCGACGCCGAGTTCGTTGATGCGGTTGCTCAGCGTCGTGATGTTCTGGCGGATCGCATTTTCCTGGATGCGCTGCGCGGCCTGCGGGCGGAAGGTCGCGACGAGCTTCAGGTCGGCCCCGTCGGTCGCTTCGACCAGAGCGAGGTCCGGCACCGTGTCGGCGATGGCCGCGCGAGCCCGCTCGCGCGTCTCGGCATCGCGGAAGCGGATCTCGATGGCATCGCCTGCGCGGGCGATGCCCGCATGGCGCAGGTTGCGGTCGCGCATCAGCGTGCGCAGGTCGCCGGCGGTGCCGTCGATGCGCTTCGACAGCGCCTGCTTCATGTCGACCTGGAGCAGGAAGTGCACGCCGCCGCGCAGGTCAAGGCCGAGGTACATCGGCAGCGCGCGCAGGCTGGTGAGCCAGTTCGGCGAATTCGACAGCAGGTTCAGCGCGACGATCCAGCTCGGATCGGCCGGATCGGGGTTCAGCGCCTTCGCCAGCGCATCCTTCGCGCGCAGCTGCGTGTCGGTGTCGCGGAAGCGCGCCTTGACCGAGTTGCCGTCGAAGAACAGGCCGGTGTTGGCGATGCCGGCCCCGTTGAGGATCGACTCGACGCGGCCGAGCATCGCCGGCTCGACCTTCAGCGTCGCCTTGCCGCTCGACACCTGGACCGCAGGGGCCTCGCCGAAGAAGTTCGGCAGCGTGTACAGCAGGCCGAAGACCAGCGCTATCGCGATGATCACGTACTTCCAGACCGGATAACGATTCATTCGGCTGCCTGGTTGGGGCGCCCTCGGGCCCGCACGGATTGCCCTGCTCAGATCGCCTTGATCGTACCGTTCGGCAGCAGCGTCTGTACCGCGGCCTTCTGGAACGTCATCTCGATCGCCGCATCGCCGCCCTTCGAGTCGGGGGCGCGCGCGACCTCGATCGTGACGTAGCCTTCGGCGACCTTCGTGATCCGCCCGACCAGGCCGCCCGAGGTGACGACCTCGTCGCCCTTCTTCAGCGCCTCGAGCATCGTCTTGTGCTCCTTGGCGCGCTTCATCTGCGGGCGGATCATCAGGAAGTACAGCACGACGAACATCAGGATGATCGGCAGGAAGCCGATGATCTGCTGCTCGGTGCCGCCCGCGGCCTGGGCGTATGCGCTGGAAATGAACACGGAGGGGTCTCCCGTAAACGACCGGGGATTATAGCAACCGTGACTTTGCTCACGTCGGCAGCCTTGCCGGCGCCGCCCTCGCACGCCAGCCGCGGACCCGTGGCGTCGGGCCGGGCGCCTGCAAGTGCCTGATATCGCAGGCATGTCGGCGTGCTGGCACGCTCGTTGCGTAGATCGTCGCGATACCAGCCAGGGATCAGGGCCCGCGTTCGCGGGCCCCTTTTTTTCCGGCCGGCAGCGGCGCCCCGGGGGCCGGACGTCAGTCGATTCCGCGGGCCCGGTCGGCCGCGAAGCGGCGGGCGAAAGCCCCGAATTCGCCGGCCTCGATCGCCGCACGCATCTGCGCCATCAGCGACAGGTAGAAGTGCAGGTTGTGGATCGTGGCGAGCCTCGCGCCGAGGATCTCGTTGATCTTCTGCAGGTGGTGAAGGTAGGCGCGCGAGAAGTGCCGGCACGCGTAGCAGTCGCAACGGGCGTCGACCGGTCGCTCGTCGTCGCGGTAGCGCGCGTTGCGCAGCTTCAGGTCGCCGAAGCGGGTGAACAGCCAGCCGTTGCGCGCATTGCGCGTGGGCATCACGCAGTCGAACATGTCGATTCCGGCGGCGACGCCGGACACGAGATCTTCGGGCGTGCCCACGCCCATCAGGTAGCGCGGTTTCGATGCCGGCAGGCGCGGCGCCGTGTGGCCGAGGACCCGCATCATGTCCTCCTTGGGCTCGCCGACCGACAGGCCGCCGATCGCGTAGCCGTCGAAGCCGATGTCGGCGAGGCCCGCGAGCGACTCGTCGCGCAGCGCCTCGTACATGCCGCCCTGCACGATGCCGAACAGCGCGTTGGCGTTGCCGAGCCGGTCGAACTCGTCGCGCGAGCGCCGCGCCCAGCGCAGGCTGAGCCGCATCGATTCGGCCGCCTCGTCGACGCCAGTCGGCCGTCCGGCGGTTTCGTAGGGCGTGCACTCGTCGAAGATCATCGCGATGTCGGCGTCCAGCGCGTGCTGGATCTGCATCGACACCTCGGGGGTCAGGAACAGGCGGTCACCGTCGATCGGCGACGCGAAGCGTACGCCTTCCTCGGAGATCTTTCGCAGCTCGCCGAGGCTCCAGACCTGGAAGCCGCCCGAATCGGTCAGGATCGGGTGCGGCCAGCCGTTGAACCGGTGCAGCCCGCCGAACTTGCGGATCGTCCCGATCCCGGGTCGAAGCCACAGGTGGAACGTGTTGCCGAGGATGACCTGCGCGCCGACCTCCTCGAGCTCGCGCGGCGACATCGCCTTGACCGCGCCATAGGTGCCCACCGGCATGAACGCCGGCGTGTCGATCGCGCCGTGCGTGACGGCGAGGCGGCCGCGACGGGCCTGGCCATCGCTGGCCAGCAGTTCGAAGTCGAGCATCGGCCGATTATCGCCTGCCGGCCTGCCGCGCCTGCGAGGGCGCGTCGCCTGGCGGCTCGCGCTCGAGCAGCATCGCGTCGCCGTAGCTGAAGAAGCGGTAGCGCTCGGCGATCGCGTGCGCATAGGCGGCGCGGATGCGCTCGACGCCCGAGAAGGCCGATACCAGCATCAGCAGCGTCGACTTCGGCAGGTGGAAATTGGTGATCAGCCGGTCGACGATCCGGAACGAATAGCCAGGCGTGACGAAGAGCCGCGTCTCGCCGCTGCCGGCGAGTACCCGGCCGTCTTCGGACGCGGCCGACTCGAGCGTACGAAGCGACGTGGTGCCCACCGCAACGACGCGCCTGCCGGCGGCGCGGGCACGCGCGACCGCCTCGGCGGTCCGGGCCGGCACGTTGAAGCGCTCGGCGTGCATCCGGTGCCGGGACAGGTCGTCGACCCGCACCGGCTGGAACGTGCCGGCGCCCACGTGCAGCGTCACGAAGGCGAACTCGACATCGCGCTCGCGCAGCCGCGCCAGCAGCGGCTCGTCGAAGTGCAGGCCGGCGGTCGGGGCGGCAACCGACCCGGGCTCGCGCGCGTAGACGGTCTGGTAGCGGCGCTCGTCCTCCGTGCCGGGCGGGTGCGTGATGTAGGGCGGCAACGGTAGCTCGCCTTCGCGGTCGAGCGCGGCGAGCACCGGGTCGTCGAAGCGCAGCTGCCAGAACTCTCCGGCGCGCCCGATCACGGTGGCGCCGACCGAGCGGAAGGCGAGCCTCGTGCCCGGTCGTGGCGGCTTGCTCGCGCGCAGTTGGGCCAGCGCCTCGTGCTCGCCCGTGATGCGCTCGATCAGCGCTTCGATGCGCCCTCCGGTGTCCTTGGAGCCGCGCAGGCGCGCCCGCAGCACCCGCGTGTCGTTGAACACCAGCAACTCGCCGGGTTCGAGCAGGCCGGGCAGTGCGTCGAAGCGCAGGTCGGACAGTCCGTCGTGCCGCACGTGCAACAGGCGCGATTCGCTGCGTGCGGGGCCGGGATGCTGCGCGATCAGCTCTGCAGGCAGCTCGAAGTCGAAATCGGACAGTCGCATGGCGCGTCATTCTAGGACGTGCAAAGATGCACCGTTCGCGGCCGGCACGGAGGGGCCCCATGCTGTTCTCGATCCAGGGCATCGTCGACTCGCTCGGGGCGCGACCCGGCATCCCGTTCGAGGTCGCGCTGCCGGACGGCTCGCGTCTGCGCACCGGCGACGGCGAGCCGCGCTTCACGATCGCCTTTCGTTCCGAGGCGGCGCTGCTCAAGGGGTTCACCCGGGGACACATCGGCCTGCTCGAGGCCTTCTTCGATGGCGATATCGACGTCGGCGGCGACCTGCACGCCCTGTTCGCGGCCGGCATGATGAGCGACCTCGGCCAGCAGGTGCGCACGGTGGCGAAGGTCGAGAACGACCTGCTCGAGTGGCGCCGGTCGAACCGCAGCCCGGCGCAGGCGAAGGCCAACGCGCGCGCCCACTACGGGCTCGGCGAGCCGTTCTACCGGCTGTGGCTCGACGATCCGTTGAAGATGTACACCTGCGGTTACTGGCCCGAGGGCACGACGTCGCTCGAACAGGCCCAGCGCAACAAGATCGACCATGTCTGCCGCAAGATCGGGCTGTCGCGCGGCGAGCGCTTCGTCGACATCGGTTGCGGGTTCGGCGGTTTCATGTTCCGGGCGCTCGAGACCACCAGCGCCACCGGCGTCGGCGTCAACACCGCGACCGAGCAGGCGGACTGGCTTCGGGGCGAGATCGCGCGGCGCGGCCTGCAGGCGCAGCTGTCGGTGCGCGACGCGGACTTTCGCGACGTCGACGGGCAGTACGACAAGGTGGTGTCGATCGGCGTGCTCGAGCACGCTGGCCGTGACCAGCTCGCAGACGTGGTGCGTGCGCACGCCGACTTCCTCAAGCCCGGCGGCCTGGGCATGCTTCACTTCATCGGCCACGTCGGGCGCTACGACACCGAACTGTTCATTCGCAAGCACGTGTTCCCGGGCGGGTGGATCCCGAGCCTCGCCGACGTGATCGTCGAGATGGAGCGCTGCGGGCTCGAGGTGATCGACGTCGAGAACCTGCGGCGCCACTACGCGCCCACGCTCGACGCCTGGGCCGAGCGCTTCGAGCGCAACTGGGAGGCGATCCGCACGCTCGACCCCGGGCGCTTCGACGAGCGCTTCCGCCGGATCTGGCTCACCTACCTGATCGGTTGCGCAGAGATGTTCCGCTCGCCGGCCGGGTATACGCACCTGTTCCAGATCGTCTTCAGCAAGGGCAACGTCACCGACACCAGCTATCCGATGGGCCGCGGGTTCCTCTATGCGGGCTGAGCGGCGGGCGACGCCCGAAGACGACGCCACGCGGCACGCGGCGGCGCAGCACGCGGCTCGCCGTGCGCAACTCGTCGCGGCGCTGGGTTCGGCGGGCCACGCGCCGCTCGGGCTTGCGCGCAGCACGTCCAACCTGTTCCGCGATCGCGCCGAAAGCCCCAAGCACCGGCTCGATCTGCGCGAGTTCCGGCACGTGCTCGGCATCGATGTCGCGGGGGGTTGGGTCGACGTCGAGGGCTCGACGCGATACGAGAACCTGGTCGACGCCACGTTGTCGCATGGCGTGATGCCCGCGGTCGTGCCGCAGCTCAAGACGATCACCGTCGGCGGCGCGGCGGCGGGGGTCGGCATCGAGGCCACCTCATTCCGCCAGGGTCTGGTGCACGACACGCTGCTGGAGTTCGACGTGCTGCTGCCCGATGGCTGCATCGTGCGCTGCGCGCCGGACAACGAGCACCGTGACCTGTTCTTCGGGTTCCCCAACTCGTACGGCACGCTGGGCTATGCGATCCGGCTGCGGCTGCGCACGCTGCCGGTGCGGCGCGCCGTGCACGTCGAGCATCGCCGGCACGGCGACCCGGACGCGTTCTTCGGCGACCTCGCGCAGCAGTGCGCGGGTCCGGCCGATTTCGTCGACAGCGTCGTGTTCGGGGCCGGCGAACAGGTGCTGAGCGTCGCGCGCTTCGTCGACGACGCGCCCTGGCTCAGCGACTACACCTTCGAGAAGATCTACTATCGCTCGCTGAGCGGCCGCGAGACCGACTACCTGAGCGCACGCGATTACCTGTGGCGTTGGGACACCGACTGGTTCTGGTGCTCGAAGAACGTTCATGCGCAGAATCCGCTGGTGCGCCGGCTGCTCGGGCGCGAGCGCCTGAACTCGCGCTTCTACACGCGCGTCATGCGCTGGAACGCGCGCTGGGGGCTCACGCGGCGAATCGCGCGGCTGCGCGGACGCTTCACCGAGTCGGTGATCCAGGACGTCGACATCCCGCTGGCGCGGGCCGCGGAGTTCCTCGGGTTCCTGCTGCGCGAGATCGGCATCCTGCCGGTCTGGGTCTGCCCCATCCGCCCTGCGGAGGCGTCGGCGCGGTTCACGCTCTACCCGCTGGAACCGGGCGTGCGCTACGTGAACTTCGGCTTCTGGGACGTGGTCGAGAGCGCCGTGCGGCACGAGCCCGGGCACTTCAACCGTCTCGTCGAGCGCGAGGTGATGCGCCTGGGCGGCATCAAGTCGCTCTATTCGGACAGCTTCTTCACGCGCGAGGAGTTCGCGCGCGCCTACCGGATGGACGAATACGCCGCGCTGAAAGCGAAGTACGACCCACAGGGGCGCGCGCTGGGGCTCTACGAGAAATGCGTGCTGCGCGGCTGATGGACGCTGGCCGCGGATCGTCGCGCAACCCCGCGCAACCGGTTTGCCGGCGAGTACGCGATTGCAGATAATGCGGGTCCGCCTCGGGGACGACCCCGACATCGCTGGCCGGAGTGGTGGAACTGGTAGACGCGCCGGACTCAAAATCCGGTGCCCGAAAGGGCGTGCGGGTTCGATTCCCGCCTCCGGCACCAATTGACCGCGGCGACGGGCGGGTCACCGACCCGCGCGTCGCCGCGTTCCGGCGACCTGACGCTCAGCCGGGCTGCTTGCCCGCGCGCGTACGCTTGGCCTTGCTCGACTTGGTCGCCTTGTGCGCCTGGACGCGCTTGCGCTCCTGGGTCTGCTTCGCGGCGGGCGTCGCGGGAGTTGCCGGCGTCGCCGCGCTGGCGGGCGCGGCCGGAGCGGCGGGAGCCGCCGGCGCAGCCGGGGCGGCCGCCTGCGCGAACGCGACCGTCGAGAACGCAGCCGCAATGATGGCGGCGAGAAGCTTGTTCATGTCTTGTCCTTTCGACCTTGTGCATGAGCCGATCGCTCACGCAGCCAAGAACGCGCGACCCCGGGCGGTGGTTGACGGCCGGCGGTGGACAGGCACGGCGACCGTCGCGGGGACGCCAGGGGCAGCCTGCTAAGCTTCTCGCACCATGGCGTTCGTCAACAACTTGCTGCTGATCGGGTCGCTGCTGATGTTCGCCGGCATCATGCTGGGCGCCTTCTCGTCGCGGCTCGGGGTGCCGTTCCTGCTGGTGTTCCTGGTGGTCGGCATGCTGGCCGGGGAGGGCGGCATCGGCGGCATCCGGTACGACGACTACGGTACGGCCTTCTTCGTCGGCAACCTGGCGCTGGCGATCATCCTGCTCGACGGCGGGCTGCGCACCAAGCTCAGCACGTTCCGGGTGGCACTGCGCCCGTCGCTCGTGCTGGCGACGGTCGGCGTGGTGTTGACCGCGCTGGCGGTCGGCCTGTTCGCTGCCCGGGTGCTGGCGATCGACTGGCGGCTCGGGCTGCTGCTCGGGGCGATCGTCGGCTCGACCGACGCCGCAGCGGTGTTCGCGATGCTGAAGTCCAGCGGCACGCGGCTGAACGAGCGGGTGGCCAACACCC
>JAXMFB010000037.1:0-2663 GCA_046347945.1 Burkholderiaceae bacterium | reverse complement strand
CAGCAACACGCAAGTAACGGAACATGAGTACAGTTCGGCTATCGCTGCTCGATAGACGGAGGTGTACCCATGCGCCAAACGGAACTTCACCTCAGCGACGAAGACCGCGTGGTGGTCAACGAGATCCGGAGCAAAGGGCTGCATCACAGTCGCGAAGTCAATCGAGCGCACATGTTGGCGTGCCTGGACCAGGGTGTGCCAGAGGCGCAGATCATGGCGGTGCTCGGCGTCGGACGTACGGCGCTGTGGCGCACTCGCGCTGCGTACCTGGATGGTGGGCTGCAGTTGGCGCTGTTCGATGTGCCCCGCCCGGGACGTCCTCGAACGTACGACACCGATGCCGAAGCCCAGGTGACGGCCCTGGCCTGCTCCGCACCTCCCCAAGGACGCAAGCGTTGGACGATGGTCGAGTTGGAACGGGCGGCGCGGCGCGAGCCGGGTTTGGACAGACTGAGCCGCGAGACCGTGCGCCGCATGCTCAAAAAAACTGCCTCAAACCTTGGCGGTTCGTGATGTGGTGCGTGGGCGAACTCACGCTGGAGTACCGCCGGCGAATGTACGAACTGCTGGACCTGTACGCCCGGCCCTTCGATGCTCGCGAGCCGGTCGTCTGCGTCGACGAGAAGAGCCTGCAATTGCTGGCCCACAGCCGTGCCCCGCTGCCCATGGGGCCGGGCGCGCCGGCCAAGATCGACTACGAATACGTCCGCGGCGGCACCACCAACCTGTTCGTAGCTGTCGAACCCAAAGCCGGGCACCGCGAGGTCAGCGTCACGCAGCAACGCGGCAAAGCCGACTTCGTCGCGTTCGTCACCTCGCTGCTGGCGGGAACGTACGCGTCGGCCCGCTGCGTTCACATCGTGCTGGACAACTTGAACATTCACTTCAGGAAGTCCTTCGAGGATGTCCTTGGTCGCCACGCCGCCAATCGCCTCCTGCGTCGAGTGCAGTTCCACCACACGCCCAAGCACGCGAGCTGGCTGAACATGGCGGAGATCGAAATCGGCATCCTCAATCGTCAGTGCTTGGATCGCCGGCTCCCCGATCGGCCAACCCTTCGCCGCGAGGTCAACCTCTGGCAGCGCGCCCGCAATACCGCGGGCGCGACCATCGATTGGACCTTCACGCGCCAGGATGCTGATCGCAAGCTGGGGCGTCACTACGTTCCGATAGTTACGTGTTGATGTACTAGCAGGCAGGCAAAGCGCGGGCTCGGGCTTACCGGCGGCAATGCTGCCGGTCAATGAATGAGGCGGTCCTCGTCGTCGACGAACAACTCGTCGAGGATCAGCGCGTCGGGCTCCTCGCCCAGGCTCCAGAAGACCATCAGCACGATGATCTTCAGGTCTTCGAGATCGATCGGCCCGCCGCCAACGGCCATCGCGCGGTCGAGCACCATCTCGCGCATCGCCGGCGGCAGCACGCCGGCCGATTCGAGGAAGGCGATGAAGTTGATCGACGCATCGCCCAGCGTCTCGCGCTCGGCGGCGGTGTAGATGCGGTGGCTGCCCGGCGACTGGGCGCTCGCGTGCGACTCGGCCGAGTTGGCCAGCCCGTCCAGCCAGCGCAGCGCTTCCTGGATCTCGTCGCTTTCGAAGCCCACCGCACTCAGCTTGCGGCGCAACTGCTGTTCGTCGGGGCAGGCGTCGGGGCGCCAGTAGTTCTCGTAGAGAAAAACGAGCACGTCGAACATGCGGGGCACTATACCCGAGCGGCCTCGGAAGCTTGGCACAAAGGGTGTGCGCGTTCTTCCCTCGGGCGATGGGGCGCGGCCGATCCCTCCGGCACGGAACGCCGAACTCGTAAGCGGGCGCTGACCTCGCTTCAGCCGCGTGCCAGCCGTTGGTAAAGGCCGCCAGGCAGGCGCGCGATCCAGCCTTCCAGCTCAAGCTCCAGCAGCTTCGCGGCCAGATCGGCGGCCGGCCAGCCGGTGCGCGCCTGCAAGGCGTCGAGCGTCGCCGGGTCGTATCCGAGCGCCCGCAGCACCGGGTCGGGCGGCGGGCCTTCGCGGCCGCCGTCGCTGCCGCGGCCTTCGCCGTCGTCGTCCGCCGCCGCCGCCGGGGCGGCCAGCGCCGCGTCGCCGCGAGCGGCTGCCACGGACTGGATCTCTTCGAGGATGTCGGCCGCCACTTCGACGAGTTTGGCCCCTTGCTTGATCAACGCGTGGCAGCCCTTGGACTGCGTGGCGTGGATCGAGCCGGGGATAGCGAAGACCTCGCGCCCGGCTTCGGAAGCGAGCCGCGCGGTGATCAGCGAGCCCGAGCGCAGCGCCGCTTCCACCACCAGCGTACCAAGCGAGAGGCCGGCGATGATGCGGTTGCGGCGCGGGAAGTTCGCGGCGATGGCCGGCGTGCCCGGCGCGTACTCGCTGAGCAGCACGCCGCCTTGCGCGACGATGCGAGCGGCCAGCGCTTCGTTCTGCGCCGGGTACGGCAGGTCAGGCCCCGCGCCCAGCACGGCCACGGTGCCGGCGCTGCCCATCAGTGCGCCTTCATGCGCCGCGGCGTCGATGCCGCGTGCCAGCCCCGACACCACCACGTAGCCGGCGCGGCCGAGTGCCGCAGCGAAGGCGCGCGCGTTCTGCTCGCCCTGAGCCGTGGGGTGCCGGCTGCCGACGATGGCGAGCGACGGCTGCGCGAGCAACGCCGCCGGGCCTTCGACGA
>JAXMFB010000036.1:0-4985 GCA_046347945.1 Burkholderiaceae bacterium | reverse complement strand
GGACCCGCGCGGCGCCTGGGCGGACCCGCGCGGCGCCTGCGGCGCCGAAGCGCCGCGAGGCGGCTGCGTACCCTGGGCTGCGCCCTGGCCTCGCGACGTTCCGTGAGCACCCTGGCCACGCGGGCCACCCTGCCTGGGGCCCGTGCCGCGCGACGCGTCCGCGCGCATCGGCCGGCGCGACTGCCGCGGCGGCCGGTCGTCGACGTCCGGCTCGTTGCGCGCATTCGGGTCGAGCTCGAAGCCGGCGATCGTCTCGCGCGGGATCTCGCGCCGGATCAGCCGCTCGATATCGCGCAGCAGCCCGCTCTCGTCGGGGGAGACCAGCGACACGGCCTCGCCTTCGGCCCCGGCGCGGCCGGTGCGGCCGATGCGATGCACGTAGTCTTCCGGCACGTTGGGCAGGTCGAAGTTCACGACGTGCGGCAGCTCGACGATGTCCAGGCCGCGCGCGGCGATGTCGGTCGCCACCAGCACCTGCAGGCTGCCGGACTTGAATTCGGACAATGCGCGCGTGCGCGCGTTCTGGCTCTTGTTGCCGTGGATCGCCAGCGACGGAATGCCGTCCTTCGCCAGCTGCTCGGCCAGCCGGTTCGCGCCGTGCTTGGTGCGCGTGAACACCAGCACCTGGAACCAGTTGTGCTCGCGCACCAGGTGCGACAGCAACTCGCGCTTGCGCGCCTTGTCGACCGGCAGCACGCGCTGGCGAACCGTGTCGGCCGTCGCGTTGCGGCGCGCGACCTCGATCAGCGCCGGCTTGTTCAGCAGGCCGTCGGCCAGTGCCTTGATCTCGTCGGAGAAGGTGGCCGAGAACAGCAGGTTCTGGCGCTGCGACGGCAGCAGCTTCAGCACGCGACGAATGTCGTGGATGAAGCCCATGTCGAGCATTCGATCGGCCTCGTCGAGCACCAGCACCTCGACGCCCGACAGGTCGACCGTTCGCTGGCCGGCGTGGTCGAGCAGGCGGCCCGGGGTCGCGACCAGGATGTCGACGCCGCGACGCAGCCGGTCGATCTGCGGGTTGATGTTCACGCCGCCGAACACGACCGTCGACGAGATCTTCAGGTGCTTCGAGTAGGCGACGACGCTCTCCTCGACCTGCGCCGCGAGTTCGCGCGTCGGCGTGAGGATCAGCACGCGAATCGGGCGCGCGCCTGCTGCGGACGGCTTGCGCGCCGGCGTCGTCGACAGGCGCTGCAGGATCGGCAGCACGAAGCCGGCGGTCTTGCCGGTGCCGGTTTGCGCGCCGGCGAGCAGGTCGCCGCCCGACAGCACGGCCGGAATGGCTTTCGCCTGGATCGGGGTGGGGGAATCGTAGCCGCGTTCGGTCACGGCACGGACGAGGGCTTCGGACAAGCCCAGGGAAGCAAAAGACATGAGACTCCAGCGACATCGGCCTCGGTCACCGCAACGCGCTCGGGCGCTGCCGGTTGCGACGCCAGTCGCGGGCAGACGAAACAGGGTTGGGACCTTCTGGAACGGCAGGTGCCGTGAAGACGCGGCGAAGAGACTGGCTGTCGACGCCGCTGCGCGGCACCGGTTCGATGCCGCACCGCAACATGATAACCGAAAGCGCGGTCGCGCGCAGGCTCGACGCCGGCAGCGGCGCGGTCGGCCCGACCGGCGGCGGGAATCGACTCAGCCGTGTCCCGAAAGTTGCCGGATCAGCGCGAAGGTCACCAGCGCCATGCCGAGCAGCAGCGCGAAGAACACCAGCGAGCGCTGCTCGAAGCGTCGCCCCGCCCTGCGCTCGAGCGCATCGAGCAGCCGATCGGCCGCCAGGTAGAGCACGGCCGCCGTGATGACGAAGTAGACGAGGTCCATGCCGGGAACCCTACGCGATCGACGGACGAAAAAAAACCCGGGCATCGCTGCCCGGGTGGAATCCACCAAAGGAGGAGGTGGAGGAGACAGGCAACACTGTAGCAGGAATCATGTTGCGACGCAACACGAAGTCTTTTCCAATATGAGATGAGTCTGAACGAGGTCTCGTGTTTCCAACATGAGATGAGTCTGAAGCGGTAGGGGGGTGCGCCGTCGATCATCGGGACATGGTGATCGACATGCAAGAAGAGCGGCTCGACAGCATCGAGGCTCTGGAACAGTTCCTGGCGGGCACGGCCGGGGTATCGCCGCGGTTGCCGGGAGGCGAGGCGGCGCGGCAAGCGCACGTACAGCGGGTGCTTGGGCGCTTCGGGTATGCCGCTTTGTCACGCCGGCACAAGGGCGTGGTGGTGCGCTACCTGCAGCACACCAGCGGTTACTCGCGCCAGCATCTGGTGCGCCTGATTGGGCGCTTCGTGGCTCACACCCCGCTGGGTCAGCGCCGGGCGCCGGTGGCGGGGTTTTACCGGCGCTACACCGAAGCCGACGTGCTGCTGGTGGCGCACACCGACGCGCTGCATGACACGCCCAGCGGGCCGGCGGCCAAACGGCTGTTCGAGCGCGCCTGGCAGCTCTATGGCGATGCCCGTTACGAGCGGCTGGCGGCGATCTCGGTGGCGCACCTGTACAACCTGCGCGCCACGGCACGCTATCAGGGTGCACGGGTGAACTGGCAAGGCACCCGCGCGACCAAGACGGTCGCGATCGGCGTGCGCCGGGCGCCGCGCCCCGAGGGGCGCGCCGGCTTCATCCGCATCGACAGCGTGCACCAGGGCGATCGCGACGGCGCCAAGGGGGTGTATCACATCAACGCGGTGGACTGCGTGACCCAGTGGGAAGTGGTGGCCAGCTGCGAGAGAATCTCCGAGGCGTACCTGCTGCCCGTGCTCACCGAACTGCTGGCGGCCTTCCCCTTCACGATCCTGGGCGTGCACGCCGACAACGGCAGCGAATACGTCAATCATCGGGTCGCCCGGCTGCTGGGCAAGCTCAACGCCGAGCTGACCCGGTCGCGCCCGCGCCACTCCAACGACAACGCCCTGGTCGAGACCAAGAACGGGGCGGTGGTGCGCAAGTTCCTGGGCTACAGCCACATCCCGCAGCGCTTCGCGGCACCGGTGAACGCGTTCTGCCGCGACTACCTCAACCCGTACCTGAACCTGCACCGTCCGTGCCTGTTCGCCCAGGAGCGCGTCGATGCCAAGGGCAAGGTCCTCAAGCGCTACCCGCAGCACCTCGTACAGACTCCGCTCGAGAAGCTCGCCAGTCTGAGCCCGGCGTGCCGCAACCTGCGCCCCGGCCTCACCTTGCAAGCCCTGCAGGCACAGGCGCGCGCCCTGAGCGACAATGCGGCCGCCGAGCAGCTACACAAGGCCCGCGCGGCGTTGTTCGAATCCATCAACCGACGGCTCACCCGAGCCGCCGCTTGACTCCAGTCCACGAGCCCGTGCAGATGTGCACAGCCCGGCTCACGCCGGGTTCCCGCCTGAACGCTCACGCGTTCCCCGTGGATAGCCGCTGGACAACGCTGGCGCGTTGCCCACCGGCTACCCACCGGCCGGCGGCTGTACACATCAACACCGGCTCCGAACTGACAGATTCAGACTCATCTACGGATTGGAAACGACTCACGACGGTCCGCCGCAACCGCCTGCCCACTCCGCGATGTGCCGGATCAGGCAATCAGGAACGGCGCCTGCTGGTCGAACAGCTCGCCCGGCGAGCGGCGGAACCCGCTCTTGGCGAAACGCAGCCAGCGCCCGAGCACGTAGGCGAGCACGATGCCGGCGCGCGCCGCGGCGTCGGTCTCCTGGGGCAGGCGCCCCTGCGCGACCGTCACGCGGAAGGCCTGCTTCAGCGAGGCCTCGATGCGGTCGATCAACTGGTTGATGCGGTCCTGCAGGCGGTCGTCTTCGGTGACCAGCGCGTCGCCGATCAGCACTCGGGTCATGCCGGGGTTCTTCTCGGCGAACGACAGCAGCATCGCGACGATGTCACGCAACTGGCGCAGTCCGTCTTCCTGCTGCGTGGTGATCTGGTTGATCAGGCCGAAGATCGTCGATTCGATGAACTCGATCAGGCCTTCGAACATCTGCGCCTTGCTCGCGAAGTGACGATACAGCGCCGCTTCCGAGACCTGCAGCCGGCCCGCGAGCGCTGCCGTGGTGACGCGATCGCCGCCGGGCTCCTGAAGCATCGCGGCGAGCGTCTGGAGGATCTGCAGTCGTCGTTCGCCGGGTTTCGGTCGAGCGGGCTTCGGCGCGGGCGTCGTCTGATCGTTCATCTCGTTATCGTCGCGGATCGAAGGGCCTTGCGCGGCAGGTGCGCGACCGATTGTACTTGAACGTCCACGCGCCGAGCCGGTCCGGCGCGCGTACGGCGCGATGGATGGTGCGAACGGTGGCTGATGCCGGTCACGAGCACCGTTCGCAGTCCGACGTGGCGGGCGCCGGCGAGGTTGGCCACCGAATCTTCGACGAGAACGCAGCGCGCCGCCGGCACGCGCAGGCTCGCGACGAGCCTGCGCAGCATCGGCCTGGACGGTTTCGGTTGCAGGCGCCCCGCGAACGACATCGCCTCGATCGAGACGATCGACTCGATGTGCGCCCAGATGCCCAGCGCGCGCACGACCTGCGATGCATAGTGCAGCGGCGCGTTCGTCACCACGATGCGCCGCCCGGGCAGCCTGCGCAACGCGTGCGCGAGGCGCATGTCGCGCTTGACGATCAGGGCAATGTCCGGAAACGGGTGCGTCTCGCGCAGGAAGTGGTGCGGATCGGTGCCGTGGTGCCGGATCATCCCGAGCAGCGTCGCGCCGTACCGACGCCAGTACTGCATCCGCAGCGCGTTCGCTTCCTCGTGCCCGAGCGCGAGCTCGCGCGCGAGGTACTCGGTCATCGCGCGATTGATGCGCGGGAACACGACCGGCATCGCGTCGTGCAGCGTGTTGTCGAGGTCGAGCAGCCAGACGCGCGTCATGGGGTCACGGCCCGATGCGTCCCGGCGCCCGCCCTCGGCGCACGCGCGCCGCCGCGTCTGCGCGGCGCGGTGCTGCGGCCCCGCTTCGCGGGGCTTCCCTCGCCGACCTCGCAAATCGGCACCCG
>JAXMFB010000035.1:0-1611 GCA_046347945.1 Burkholderiaceae bacterium | reverse complement strand
GCAAGGTGCTGTCGATCGGCGAGCAGCAGCGCCTCGCGTTCGCGCGCGTGCTGCTGGCCCGGCCCCGCTACGTGATGCTCGACGAAGCCACCAGCGCGCTGGACGTCGGCAACGAGGAGATCCTCTATCGCGAACTGGCCGCGACCGCGACCACGCCGGTCAGCGTGAGCCACCACCCCACGCTGCTGAAGTTCCACCGGCAGGTCCTCGAGCTGACCGGCAACGGCACCTGGCGCCTGCACCGCGCCGAGGACTACCGGATCTGACGTCGTCGCCGCTCAACTGCCGAGCACGCGGTCGAGGTGCTCCAGGAAGGCTTCGGCGGGCTGGTAGCCGATCACCCGCGAGGCCGCCGAGTCGGTGCGGCCGGCGCCGAACAACAGGATCCCCGGAGGCCCGAACAGGTTGAAGCGCTTGAGCAGCTCGCGGTCGGCGTCCGAGTTGGCGGTCACGTCGACCTTCAGCAGCTTCAGCCGCGACATCCGTTCGGCGACGCGCGGGTCGGAGAAGGTCAGCCGCTCCATCTCCTTGCACGACACGCACCAGTCAGCCGAGAACTCGACCAGCGTCGGCCGTGCCGACGTCCTGAGCGCGAGGTCGAGCTCGTCGAGCGAGCGCACCTTCCTGAAGCCGGGTTTCGGCGCGGCCGCTGCGACCTGCCCGGCCACCGCGCTGCGCGCCGCCAGCGCGCCGAGCGGCTGCAGCACGTCGCGGCCGCCGCTGGCCACCCCGACCAGTTGCAGGATGCCGAGGATCAGCATCAGCGCGCCCAGCCCCTTTCCGAAGCGCAGCGAAGCGGTCGCGCCGTCGGGCAGCGGATCGAACACCCGCAGGAACGCGGCCGTCACGATCAGCAGCGCGGCCCAGGCCATCATCTGCGCCCACTCGGGGATCGCCGGCGACACCATCCAGATCGCGACGCCGATCAGCAGCACACCGAAGAAGCGCTTGACGGTGATCATCCACGCGCCCGCCTTCGGCAGCAGGCTGCCGGCGGACAGGCCGATCAGCAACAGCGGCACGCTCATGCCCATCGCCATCGAGAACAGCGCGATCCCGCCGGTGACGACGTTCTTCGTCTGGCTGATGTAGACGAGCGCCCCGGCCAGCGGGGCTGCCACGCAGGGGCCGACGACCAGCGCCGACACCGCGCCCATCACGAACACGCCGGCGAACCTGCCGCCCGGCAGCCGCGACGACGCCTGCGTCGCGCGATTCTGGATCGACTGCGGCATCTCGAGCTGGTAGACGTCGAACATCGACAGCGCCAGCGCGACCAGCAGCGACGCGAAGATCGCGAGCACCCACGGCTTCTGCAGCGCGGCGGCGAGCCCCTCGCCCGCCAAGCCGGCGGCGACGCCGACCGCGGTGTAGACCAGCGCCATGCCGAGCGAGTAGGCCAGCGCGAGCGCGAAGCCGCGGCCGCGGGTCAGCTGCTGCTGCTGGCCGACGATGATCGACGACAGGATCGGCACCATCGGCAGCACGCAGGGCGTGAACGAGAGCAGCAGCCCGAGCACCAGGAACACGGCGGCCACGCCGGTGAGGCTGCCCGCCGCGAGCGTGCGCTCGATCATCGCCAGCTCGCCGCCAGCGCCGTTGCCAGCGTCG
>JAXMFB010000034.1:0-1739 GCA_046347945.1 Burkholderiaceae bacterium | reverse complement strand
CGTGCGCAGCTTCGGCTTGGGCCGCGACACCGCCAGCTCGTAGCCCTCGCGGCGCATGTTCTCGAGCAGGATCGTCAGGTGCAGCTCGCCGCGGCCCGAGACGACGAAGGTGTCGGAGTCGGCCGTGAACTCGACGCGCAGCGCCACGTTGCTCTTGAGCTCGCGCTCGAGGCGCTCGCGGATCTGGCGGCTGGTCACGAACTTGCCCTCGCGGCCGGCCATCGGCGACGTGTTGACCATGAACTCCATCGTCATCGTCGGCTCGTCGACCCTGAGCACGGGCAGCGCCTGCGGCTGCGACGGGTCGCAGACGGTCGAGCCGATGTCGAGCTGGTCGATGCCGTTGATCGCGATGATGTCGCCGGCCTGGGCCTCGTCGACGACGACGCGCTCGAGCCCGCTGAAGCGCAGCACCTGGTTCACCCTGGCCGCGATCGGCGCCACGCCGGTCTCGGCCGGATCGCCGTACACCACCGTCACCGGCTGGCCGCCGCGGATGCGCCCCCGGTTGATCCGGCCGATCCCGATCTTGCCCACGTAGCTGGAGTAGTCGAGCGCCGAGATCTGCAGCTGCAACGGGCCGTCCGGGTTGTCCTCGCGCGCCGGCACCTGGCGCAGGATCGCCTCGAACAGCGGCTTCATCGACAGGCCCTCGGATGCCGCGTCGCCGGGACCGTCGACGCCGTCCTCCGGCAGGTCCTTCAGGCTGTCGACGGCGAAGCCGTTGACCGCCGACGCGTAGACGACCGGAAAGTCGAGTTGCTCCTCGGTGGCGCCGAGCTTGTCGAACAGGTCGAAGGTCTGGCTCACCACCCAGTCGGGTCGCGCGCCCGGCCGGTCGATCTTGTTCACGACGACGATCGGCTTCAGGCCGAGCGCGAGCGCCTTGCGGGTCACGAAGCGCGTCTGCGGCATCGGTCCCTCGACCGCGTCGACCAGCAGCAGCACGCCGTCGACCATCGACAGCGCGCGCTCGACCTCGCCGCCGAAGTCGGCGTGGCCCGGCGTGTCGACGATGTTGATCCGCGTGCCGGCGTACTCGACGGCGCAGTTCTTCGCGAGGATGGTGATGCCGCGCTCGCGCTCGATGTCGTTGCTGTCCATCACCCGTTCGGCCACCTGCTGGTTGGCGCGGAACGTGCCGGACTGGCGCAACAGCTGGTCGACCAGCGTCGTCTTGCCGTGGTCGACGTGGGCGATGATCGCGATGTTACGGATGGCGAGGCTCATGGGGTGCTTCCGGTTCGGGGTGTGTCGGTTCGCCGTCGCCCGTAGCGACGAGCCGTAGTGGAACGAGCGCCCCGGCGCGCAGCGCGGCGACGCCGAGCAGCCGCCGCGGGCCGTAGACACGCACGCGCGCGATCTCGCCGCCCTGCAGCGATGGAGGCGCGCGAAGCTTCTGTCCGTGCAGGAAGCGCGCCTCGCTCGCCGCGTCGAGTTCGACGCGCGGCAGGCCCGCCAGCAGCGCGTCGGCCGGCGCGAGGCGCGCGCGGCGGGCTGCCGGCTCGAGCGCCTCGAGCGCATCCAGGCTCACTGCATCGGCCAGCGACAGCGCGCCGACCCGCTCGCGGCGCAGCGCGCTCAGGTGCGCGCCGCAGCCCAGCCGCTCGCCGATGTCGGCGGCCAGCGTGCGGATGTAGGTGCCCTTGCTGCAGCACACGCGGATCGTCGCGCGCGAGCCCGCGAACGCCAGCGTCTCGATCGAGCGGATCGTCACGCGCCGCGCCGCGCGCTCGAGC
>JAXMFB010000033.1:0-2172 GCA_046347945.1 Burkholderiaceae bacterium | reverse complement strand
AGCACCGGCAGCGCCGATCCCCGTGGCTGCTCGAACCACAGCGCCGGGCCGCCCGCCTTGAGGCTGCGCTGGCACAGATCGGTCATTTCGAAGCGCGGGTCGACCGGGAAGGGCACGCGCGCGAGGTCGCCCTGGCGCTCGAGGGACTGCACGAAGGCGCGCAGGCTTTCGTGGGTCATCGCCGCGCCCCGCGGCCTCGTGGCAGGTTGACGGAAATCAAGCGGTAGCCGCGTCGCGCGTGGCAAGAATGCCGGCACTTCAAGTCCGGGAGATTCCGATGGCCGATCCAGTTTCGGTGATGCGACGCCTGCTGCGCCACGCACCCGCGCCGCTGCAGGGACGCCTGCTCGAGCGGGCCGTCAACCAGCTGCTGCGCGGCCAGCCGCTGGCCGCACGCCTCGACGAGCTCGCCGGCAAGTGCTTCCGCCTGTGCGTCGACGATGTCCCGCTTGCGCTCAGTTTCGAGGTCGTCGCCGGGGGGCTGCGCCGCACGACCCGGGCGCCGCACGTGACGATCCGCGGGACGTTGCAGGACTTCGTCGATCTCGCGCGCCGCCGCGAGGATCCCGACACGCTCTTCTTCCAGCGGCGCCTGGCGGTCGAAGGTGAGACCGAGACCGGCCTGCACCTGAAGAACCTGCTCGATGGCTGGGAGTACGACCTGCCGGGGCATCTGCGTGCGGTGCTCCCGGGCCCGGTCGCCGGCCTTACCCTGCATGGTCTATCCCTGCTTCGCCGCGCAGGTAGCCGTCACAGTAGCCGCCCGGCAGCGAAGGCGCCGGGAACCTGGCAGCTCCGCCCGTAGCATCGACCGCCGCGCGAAACGCGCGGATCACGGCCGGGAAGTCCCGCGAGTGGGGCGAGAGGCGCAGGCTGTCGACGCCGGCGGCGCGCAGCGCCTCGACGTGTGGCAGCAGGTTCTGCACCGCGGCCGACTGGGTCTGGATGCCGTTCAGCGCGAGGAATGGCTGGTCTTCGCGCGAGAAGAGCGTGATGCCATCGGGATAGTCGCCGCAGGTGAAGCCGCAGTCGTCCTTCGGGCGATTCAGGGAGCGCGCCGTGAAACAGCGCGCGGAGAACGCGAGGGGCAGCCGGCCGTAGGCGAACACCTCGATCTCGAGTCCTGCGGGGCGGGACGCAGCGAGCGTGGCAAGTGTCGCGAGCGGCATTTCGACCGGTGCCACCCAGCGGCGCGCGCCACGGGCCGCGATCAGCGCGAGCGTCGCTTCGTTGTAGATGTTGAGGTGCGGGCCGGCGACGAAGGGCCGACCGGCGCAGTACTGCACCGCCGCCATGTCATTGGCTTCGACATGGCCGCGCGCGGCTTCGACGATGCGGGCCATCGTCGCGATCTCCGATTCGGCTTCGATGAGCGCGAGCGTCGAGAACACCACTTCCTTGCCCGCATCCGTGAGCGCCTGCGCGACCATCGGCCAGTCCTCCCGCTGCAGCACGCGTCGCTTGCTGCACACGACTTCGCCGAGGTAGACGACATCGACCGCCGCGTCGCAGAGCGTGGCGTAGAAGTCGAGCGCCATGCCACGGTCCCAGAGGTACAGGATCGGCCCGACGGCGAGCTTCATCCGCTGCGTGCTCATTGCCATGGGCGGTGATAGGCGCCGAGCGTGTGGGTGCGGCCCTCGGCGAGTTCGTCGAGGGCGGCGAGCAGGTCGGTGGGTGGTTCCCAGCCCGGCTGCGCACCAGCCGCCGTGCACAGGTCGAGTGCGCGACGCAGCAGGCCGGTCACGCGCGCCACATAGGCCGGCGAGCGCTGGCGACCCTCGACCTTGATGGCCCTGACGCCGGCGGCGACGAGCGCCGGCAGGACGTCGAGCGCGTTGAGGCTGGTCGGTTCCTCGAGCGCATGGAATACCGTGCCGGCCACGCGAAAGCGCCCCTTGCACAGCGTCGGGTAACCGGCTGCCTCGCCCGGCGAGTAACGGTCGATCAGGATGCCATTGAGGCGCGACTGGCGCCCGGCCGGCGTCTCTTCCCAGCGGACCGCGTGGGCGGGGGAACACACGCCCTGCGTGTTGGGCGAGTGTCCGGTGGCGAAGGAGGAAAGCGCGCAGCGGCCCTCGACCATCACGCAAAGGCTGCCGAAACCGAACACCTCGATCTCGACCTCGGTGCGCTCGACCAGCCGCGCGACCTGCGTGATCGACAGCACGC
>JAXMFB010000032.1:0-2405 GCA_046347945.1 Burkholderiaceae bacterium | reverse complement strand
GCAGCGCGAAACGAACGGGCGTCGAGCGGCGTGCCGTCGAGCGTGGCGTCGAGCACGCGCAGCTTGCCGCCGTCGGCGCAGACGATCGCCAGCGCGTCGTCGATCACGCACAACTCCGCAGCGCCGGGCGGCGCGGCCGCGGCCCCGTCGGGCAGCGTGCGCCACAGCACGAGCCGGCCGGCATCGAGGTCGGCGAACGCGCCGGGATACGGGCGGGCGAGCGCGCGCACGAAGTCGTGCAGCCGGCGCGCGCCGATGCCGGCCGGGATGCGGCCGTCCTCGGGTCGGCGGCCGCCGAAGTAGCGTCCGCGAGAGAGGTCCTGGGCGACCGGCCGGGCGCTGCCGTCGAGCAGCGCGGGCAGGCAGCGCCACAGCACGAGCTCCGCGGCCACGCAGACCTTGTCGAACACCTCGCGTGCCGTGTCGTCGGGCAGGATCGGCACCGCGAACTGGTCGACGATGGCGCCGTTGTCCGGCTTCTCGTTCATCACGTGCAGCGTGGCACCCGTCTCGGTCTCGCCCTCGAGCACGGCCCAGTTCACCGGCACGCGGCCGCGGTACTTCGGCAGCAGCGAGCCGTGCATGTTGTACGCGCCGCGCGTCGGCACTGCGAGCAGCGGCGCGCCCAGCATCGAGCGGTAGTAGAACGAGAAGAGGAAGTCGGGCCGCGCCTCGCGAACCCGGTCGAGCATGTCGGCGGTGTTCGGGTCGTCGGACGCGATGACCGGGATCCGGTAGTCCTCGGCCGTGCGGCGCACGCTGTCGAACCAGATCTCCTCGCCGGGCCTGTCGTCGTGCGTGACGACGAGCGCGACGTGCACGCCGCGCGCCAGCAGCGTCCTGAGGCAGCGCACCCCGACGTTGTGGTAGCCGAATACGACCGCGGAACTCATGGTTCGTCGCGCCGCTCGAGGATGGCGGAGATCACGTAGCGCGGCCGCTGGCGCACTTCCTGGTAGATGCGCCCGACGTATTCGCCGAGCAGTCCGATGCCGAACAGCGCGATGCCGATCAGCAGGAACGCGATCGCGAACAGCGTGAAGAGCCCGCCTTCCTCGGGGCCGATGACCAGGCGCCGGACGCCCAGGATCACCACGAGCGCGCCCGAGCCGAGCGAAACCAGCATCCCGACCAGCGAGAACAGCTGCAGCGGCATTACCGTGAAGCCGGTCATCAGGTCGAAGTTCAGGCGGATGAGGCTGTACAGCGAGTACTTCGACTCGCCTGCGAAGCGCTCCTCGTGACCGACGACGACTTCGGTGGGGTTCTGCGCGAACTGCCAGGCGAGCGCCGGGATGAACGTGTACAGCTCGTTGCACTGGTTGATCGTGTCGACGATGCGCCGGCTGTAGGCGCGCATCATGCAGCCCTGGTCGGTCATCTTGATGCGCGTGGTGCGCTCGCGGATCCGGTTCATCGCCCGCGACGCCACGCGCCGCCACATCACGTCGTCGCGCCGGCGCCGGATCGAGCCGACGTAATCGTGGCCCGCGTCCATCTGCTCGAGCAGCAGGTGGATGTCCTCGGGCGGATTCTGCAGGTCGGCGTCGAGGGTCACGATGCGCTCGCCGCGCGAGTGCTCGAAGCCCGCGAGGATCGCTCGGTGCTGGCCGAAGTTGCCGTTGAACATCACGACGCGGGTCACGTCTGGGCGGCGATGGAACTGGTCGGCCAGCAGCGTCGCCGACCGGTCGCGGCTGCCGTCGTTGACGAACACGACCTCGTAGGCGACGTCGAGCGCGTCGAGGGCCGGGTACAGGCGCTCGAACAGCGCGGCGAGCACGGCCTCTTCGTTGTAGACCGGGATGACGACGGACAGTTCGACAGGCCTGGGCATCTAGCGATCCTGGCGCAGGGCGGCCTTCACGACGCGGCCGACTGCCTCGCACACGCGAGGCACGTCGTCGTCGCGCATCGCCGGGAACAGCGGCAGCGTGACCGTGCGCCGGCCGATGTCCTCGGCGACCGGGAAGTCGCCGTCGCCGAATCCGCGACGGCGGAACAGCGTGAACAGGTGCATCGCCGGATAGTGGACGCCGACGCCGATTCCCTCGTGCTTCATCGCCTCGATGAAGCCGCCGCGGTCGATGTTCATTCGCGCGAGCGGCAGCAGCGGCTGGAACATGTGCCAGTTGCCGCATTCGAACTCCTCGACCGGCAGGTCGAAGCCGAGCGAACGGTCGAAGTGCTCGAAGTACAGCCGCGCCAGGTGGCGCCGCCGCTCGTTGAAGGCGTCGAGCCGGCGCAGCTGGCTCAGGCCGATCGCCGCGGCAATGTCGGTGAGGTTGGCCTTGCCGCCCAGCACGTCGACGTCCAGCGAGCCGTCGGCGAAGCGCGTCACGCCCTGCAGCCGCAGCTTCTCGAACCGTCGCGCCTCGTCGTCGTCGTTCATCACCAGGCAGCCG
>JAXMFB010000031.1:0-3980 GCA_046347945.1 Burkholderiaceae bacterium | reverse complement strand
GCCCGCGACGCCAGACTCGGCGCCGCGCGCACGCGCGAACTGGTCGAGGAACTGGCGCGCGACGTCGGCCGCCTGCCCCGTGACGACGAGGAGCGCGCGATCGATCGCGCGCTGGCCGGCGCGGCGGTGCGCATCGCGGTCGCGCGGCACGCCGGGCGCATCGAGACCGTCTACACGGCGCAGGGCCCGGTGCGCGTCCAGCGCGGCAAGGACCTGACCCGGCTCAATGCGGTGATCGGCACCGGCGGGGTGCTCGCCGCGGCACCCGAGCCGCACGCGCTGCTCTCGGCGGCGCTCGCCGACGGTCGCGATCCGTCGTCGCTCGCGCCGCGCGTGGCCGCCCTGTGGCTCGATCGCGACTACCTGCTCTACGCCGCCGGGCTGCTCGCGGAATGCGAGCCGGCGGCCGCTTTCGCGCTCGCGCGGTCGAGCCTGGTCCAACTCGAGGAGGAGAACGCGCATGGCTAGCGTGATGTCGGAGTCGCTTCGCACGAAGCGGCCGCTCGGCGAGGCGGCGATCCCCTGGGACGAATTCGACGCGATGCGCGCCGAGAACCTGGCGCGCTGGCCGACCGGCGCGGCGGTCGACCTCGACGAGGCGGTCGAGTTCCACCTCGGCCTCGCGAGCCACAAGCGGCTTGCCGAGGTGCTGCGGCGGGCGAAGGCCGAGCGTCGCTGCCTGACGCAGCCTCGCGGCGGCTTCGGCACGCTGCGGCTGCAGAAGGCGCTGATGCAGGCGCTCGATCGTGAAGGCCTCGCCGACATCGTGCCGACGACGACCGACAGCTACACGCGCAACGAGCATTTCGCGCAAGCCGGGCGGGGATCGGAGGAGTCCGAGGCGGCCGGCCGGTCGCTGCTGAACGGCTTTCCGATCGTCAACTACGGCGTCGCCGCGTGCCGCGAACTGGTCGAGGCGATCGACAAGCCGGCGATCATGCTGACCGGCACCGCGATGCCGAAGCTGGTCGGCGAGATCGGCTACGCGGCCGGCTACACCGGCTTTCTCGGGTCCGGCATCGCGTACACGACTTCGTACACGAAGGAATACTCGATCGAGGACGGCATCCGCAACTACCAGTACCTCGACCGGCTCGCGGCGCTGTATGCCCGGCGTGGCGTGCTGCTGCATCGCCGCCAGCCGGGGTTCCTCACCGGTACCAACATCCCGCCGTGCATCGCGATCGCGATTGCGGTGCTCGACTGCCTGCTTGCCGCAGCCCAGGGCGTGAAGCAGTACGGGCTCGAGCTCGGGCAGACGCTGCATCTGGTGCAGGACGCCGCGGCGATCGCGGTCTGCGAGGAGATGGCCCAGGAGTACCTGGGCAAGCGCGGTTACGCCGGCGTCGAGACGCCGATCACCTCGCTGCACTGGATGGGTGCGTGGCCGCACGACGAGGCACAGGCAGCGGCGCTGGTCGCCTACGGCGGCACCGTGGCGGCGGTCGGCGGTGCGGTGTCGGTGACGACCAAGTCCACGCACGAGGCGCTCGGTATTCCGACACCGCAGGCAAACGCCGAAGGTCTGCGGATGACGCGCATGGCGATCTATCTGGCGCGCAACCTGCGCCTCGACGGGCTCCCCGACTACGAGCGCGAGAAGGCGTTGATCCGGCGCGAGGTGCGCGGCATCGTCGACCGCGTGCTCGAGATCGGCGACGGCGACGTTGCGATCGGCACGGTGAGGGCGTTCGAGGCCGGTGTGCTCGACGTCCCCTGGTCGCCGAACCGCCAGGTGGCATCGCGCGTGCTGCCTGCGCGCGACGCCGACGGATACCTGCGCATCCTCGATGCCGGCGCGGTGCCGATCGACGCCGACGTGCTCGAGGAACATCGGGCGCGGCTGGCGCGCAGGGCCGGCCGCGAAAAGCTCGAGATGGGCTACGACCTCGCCGTCTCCAGTGTCTACGAGTTGTCCGAGCCGCTCGGCGTGCTGCTGTCCGACGGATGGGCGAAGGACGCGCCCGGGCGCGGGAGCGAATCCTGATGCGCGCGATCCGGATCGACCGCTTCGGCGCGCCCGACGTGATGACCCTGCGCGAGATCGACGCGCCCGCGCCGGGGCCCGGCGAGGTGCAGGTCGAGGTCAGCCTGGCCGGGCTGAACTTCATCGACATCTACATGCGCAACGGCACCTACGCCAAGTCGCAGACGTACCGGACACCGCTGCCGATGGGGCTCGGCATGGAGGGCGTCGGGCGCGTGTCGGCGCTGGGCGACGGAGTCACCGACGTGGCGCGGGGCGACCGGGTGGCCTGGTGCCTCTCGCGCGGGAGCTACGCGCAGTATGCGTGCGTGCCGGCGTGGCGCGCCGTGCCGGTGCCCGACGGCGTCTCCGACGAGGTGGCGGTGACGCTGATGCTCCAGGGTTGCACCGCGCACTACCTGGCGCACTCGGCGTTCGCGCTCGAACCCGGCGACACCTGCCTGGTCCACGCGGCCGCCGGCGGGGTCGGGCAGCTTCTGACCCAGGTCGCCAGGCTGCGGGGCGCGCGCGTGATCGCGACGGTGGGCAGCGAGGAGAAGGCGGCGATCGCGCGCGCGCGCGGCGCCGACGAGGTCATCCTCTATCGCACCCAGGACTTCCGCGACGGGGTGCGCCGCCTCACCGGCGGGCGCGGCGTCGACGTGGTCTACGACTCGGTCGGGATCGACACGATCGCGCGCAGCATCCGCAGCCTGCGCCGCCGTGGCACCTGCATCCTGTACGGCGCGAGTTCGGGGCCGGTGCCCTCGATCGAGCCGATCGAGCTGGGCGAGGCCGGTTCGGTGTTCTTCACCCGGCCGCACCTCGCCGACTACACGGCCGACCGTGAAGAGATCCTGCGACGCACCGGCGACCTGTTCCGCTGGGCCGGCGAAGGGCGCCTGAAGGTCACGATCGATCGGGTGTTTCCCCTCGAGGAGGCGGCCGATGCGCACCGCTTCCTGGAGGCCGGCGAGAGCCGTGGAAAGCTTCTCTTGCGCGTCCGCTGAGCACAATCCATCAACAACGAGGAGACCACCATGCATTCGATCACGAGAAGAGCCGTCGTCGCCGGGATCGCATCGGCGGCGGCCCTGTCCGTCGTGTCGCCAGCCGCCCGCTCGCAGGAGAAGTACCCATCGCGGCCGGTCGAGTTCATCGTGCCCTGGGGGCCCGGAGGTGGCGCCGATGCGGTCGCACGCAAGGCCGGAAAGATGCTCGAGGACAGCCTGAAGGCGTCGTTTCCGGTCATCAACGTGCCCGGCGCGACCGGGCGAACCGGCCTGAACAAGATGCTGTCGGCCCCCGCCGACGGCTACACGATTTCGATCATGACCGGCGACACCTTCGGCCTGCTGGCGGACCCGCACCCCAGCTGGAGCCTCGACGCGCTGGTCCCGGTGGCGATCATGATCCGGCAGCCCTCGGCCTTCCTCGCGGCCGAGAACGGCCCGATCAAGACCTGGGCGGACGTGGAGCGCGAGGCGAAGACGCGACCGCTCAAGGTCGCAGTCACCGGGTTCGGCAGCCCCGACGACATGACGGTCAACTATTTCGTGCGGCGCGGCCTCAAACTTGTGAGCGTGCCCTTCGCCAAGCCCGGCGAGCGCTACTCGGCGATCCTCGGCGGACACGCCGACCTGCTCTACGAGCAGCCGGGCGACGTGCGCAACTTCATCGACGGCAAGCAGATGCGGCCGGTGATCCTGTTCGGCGAGAAGCGGCACCCTGCGTTCGCCGGGGTGCCGGTCTCGAAGGAACTCGGCTTCGACATCACGATGCCCCAGTTCCGCATGGTCACCGTGAAGGCGGGCACCGATCCCGAGAAGGTGAAGCTGCTCTCGGACGAACTCGCGAAGGTCGCAAAGTCAGCGGACTATGCGCGATATCTCGAGGACCAGCTTGCCGACGCGGACAGCTACATCCCGGCGAAGGACGCGTTGGCGTTTCTGCGTGGCGAACTCGAAGCGATGAAGAAGCACGCGAGCGCCAGATGAGGGTGTTTGGGAGCGAT
>JAXMFB010000030.1:0-4184 GCA_046347945.1 Burkholderiaceae bacterium | reverse complement strand
CGCACGACACCTGCACTCGGCGACGGGAGAGCGTCATGGGTGATCGACTGCTGCCGGGTGTCCTGTCCGGCGGTTTCCCGGCGCTGGCGCAGCGCATCCACGACCAGCCGCTGGCCTACCTCGACAACGCGGCGACGACGCAGATGCCGCTCGCGGTGCTGGACGCGATGCGCGAGTTCGAGACCCGCGACCGCGCCAACATCCACCGCGGCGTCCACAGCCTGAGCCAGCGTGCCACCGACGCCTACGAGGCGGCGCGCCGAACCATCGCCCGCTTCGCCGGTGCCGGCCCCGCGCACGAGGTCGTCTTCGCCTCGGGAACGACCGAGGCGCTGAATCTGGTCGCGCACGGCCTCAGCGACAACGGCATCGGGCAGGCCTGGCTGCGCCCGGGCGACGAGATCGTTGTGAGCGCGCTCGAACACCACGCCAACCTCGTTCCCTGGCAGGCCGCCGCGCGGCGCGGCGGCGCGACGCTGAAGGTGCTGTTGCCCGACGCACAAGGCCGCATCGACGAGGCCGGCCTGGCTCGCCTGCTGACCCCACGCACGCGGGTCTTCGCGCTCACCGCCTGCGCCAATGCGACCGGCTACTGCCCGCCGTACGCGGCACTCTTGGAACGGGCCAAACGCGCCGGCGCACTGACCGTGCTCGACGCCGCCCAGGCGGCGAGCCACGCGCTGCCCGCGATCGACACGCTGGCCTGCGACTTCATCGCCTTCTCGGGCCACAAGATGTACGGCCCGATGGGGACCGGCGTGCTGGTCGGCCGGCGCGATGCGCTGGAACTGCTTGCGCCTTTGCGGCTGGGTGGCGACATGGTCGAGCGCGTGGGCTTGAGCGACGCGAGCTTCGCGCCGCTGCCGGCGCGGCTCGAAGGCGGCACACCCAACGTCGGCGGCGCGGTCGGAATGGCCGCCGCGGCGGCGTTCATCGACGGCATCGGCCGCGACCTGATCGACGCCCATGTCGCCGAGCTGCGCCGCGCCGCAGCGGCGGGGTTGGCCGCGTTGCCGGGCGTGCGCGTGCTCGCGGCCGACGAGCCGGCGACGGGAATCGTCTCGTTCGTCGCCGAAGGCGCGCATCCGCACGACATCGGCACGCTGCTCGACGAGCAGGGCATCGCGGTGCGCACCGGGCACCATTGCGCGCAGCCGCTGCTCGATCACATGGGGCTCGGGCCGACGACGCGGGCGTCGTTCGCGCTCTACAACACGCTGGCCGAGGTCGTACGGCTGATCGATGGCGTCGACCGCGCGCTGACGGTATTGCGATGAACGCGCTGGCCGCCGGCAACGACCTCTACGGCGAACTCGTCGTCGAGCACAAGCGTGCGCCGCGCAACTTCGGCCCGCTCGAATCGCCGACGCACCAGGCGCGTGGCCACAACCCGCAATGCGGCGACGACCTCGAAGTTCAGCTCCGCGTCGAGGACGGCCGCCTGCGTGACATCCGCTACCGCGGCCAGGGCTGCGCGATCTGCATCGCATCGGCGTCGATGATGAGCGAGGCCGTCAAGGGCCGCACCGTCGCCGAGGCCGAGGCGTTGCAGCAGCGCTTTCGCGCGGTGCTCACCGGCCAGCGCGAGCCCGAGGCGGCCGAATTGGGCAAGCTCGTCAGCCTGGCCGGCGTGCGCCGCTACCCGGCGCGCATCAAGTGCGCGCTGCTCGGCTGGCACGCGCTCATGCACGCGCTGGCCGACCAGGCCACGCACGCCGAGGCAGGGGCAGCATGAGCCGCCTGTACCAATCGGTCACGACGACGCGGCCTGTATGGGTCGAACGCGTTCCCGACGGCACGCCGGTCGAATTGCCGGCCGGAACGTTGGCCCAGATCGCGCAGGACCGCGGTTCGTCGTTCACGCTGCTGGCGCAGGGGCAGATGGTGCGATTGAAGGGCGCCGACGCCGACGCGATCGGCCTGCCGGTCCCCGAAGCCATCCCGGTCCCACTGGACGCCACGGCGCAGGACGTGCCGGCGCTCGTGTGGCAGGTGCTGCGCACCTGCTACGACCCGGAGATCCCGGTCGACATCGTCGAGCTGGGACTCGTCTACGGCGTCGATGTCGAGCCGATGGAGGACGGACAGCTGAAAGTGCGGGTCCGCATGACGCTGACCGCGCCCGGCTGCGGCATGGGCGAGGTGATCGCCAACGAGGTCTGCGACAAGGTGCTCGCGCTGCCGCATGTGGGCGAGGCGACGGTCGACCTGGTGTTCGACCCGCCCTGGGACCGCTCGCGCATCTCCGAGGCGGCGCAACTCGCGCTCGGGCTCTGACGGCGCCGTTGCCCATCTTCAGGAGCCACGACCATGGACCATTCGATGTATCCCGACGCTTCGGTCGATCTGGCGCGCAAGCGCAAGGAGCTGGCACCCGATGTGCTGAGCGCCTTCCGTGAATTCGGCGAGCGGGCCTTCGCCGACGGCGCGCTGCCGTCCAGGACCAAGGAGCTGATCGCGGTCGCGGTCGCCCATGTCACCCAGTGCCCGTACTGCATCCGTGGCCACACCCAGGCCGCGCTGCGCAAGGGTGCGACCGAGCAGGAGGTGATGGAGGCGATCTGGGTCGCGGCCGAGATGCGTGCCGGCGCCGCCTACGCGCACTCCAACCTGGCGATCGACACGATGAACCGGTTCGCGGCCAAGCGTGCCGGGTGATGCCGTGCCGGCCGACGCGTTGCCGGGCGCGCCCCGAGCGCAGCGCCGCCGGTCGCGGTCACGCCAATCGAGTAGGACTCAAACCGCTCGCCGCACCATCATCGTCTTGATCTTGCCGATGGCGCGCGCCGGGTTCAGCCCCTTCGGGCAGATGTCGGTGCAGTTCAGGATCGCGCGGCAGCGGAACAGCCGATACGGATCCTCCAGGTTGTCGAGCCTCTCGCCGGTGGCCTGGTCGCGGCTGTCGACGAGGAAGCGATAGGCCTGCAGCAGCCCGGCCGGGCCGACGTACTTGTCCGGGTTCCACCAGAAGCTGGGGCAGGCGGTCGAGCAGCAGGCGCACAGGATGCACTCGTATAGGCCGTTGAGTTCGTCGCGCGCCTCGGGCGACTGCAGCCGCTCCTTCTCCGGCGGCGGATCGTCGTTGACCAGCCACGGCCGGATCGAGTGGTACTGCGCGAAGAACTGCGTCATGTCGACGATCAGGTCGCGGATCACCGGCAGGCCGGGGATCGGCTTGAGCACCACCGTCTCGGGCAGGTCGCGCAGATTGGTCAGGCACGCCAGCCCGTTGCGGCCGTTGATGTTGATGGCGTCCGAGCCGCAGATGCCTTCGCGGCAGGAGCGGCGGAACGCGAGGCTCGGGTCGATCGCCTTGAGCGCGATCAGCGCATCGAGCAGCATGCGCGCGCCGCCGTCCGACTCGAGCTCGAAGCTCTGCATGCGCGGCGCCGCGCTGCCCTCGGGGTCGTAGCGGTAGACGTGGAAGCGGCGCATGAGGATGTCCGGGTGCCCGGCGGCCAATGTAGCGCCGTCCCGGCGATGCCCGCCACTCATGTCCTTGACGTTTCCTAAGGAACAGCGCGATCGATCGAACGCGTGGCCGTTCGGCCCCATCTGAAGCAGCAGGCAGGGCGATCGGCGCCTTGCTGAACCAGGGCCAGATCGACCAGCCCGGTTTCGAGTCGGTCCGCAACGTTCACTGAATCCCCAAGGAGACCCTCATGAAGTTCACGATTCCCCAACCGCTGCAACACGAACACGAAGCCCTGCACGAGCAGCTGCGTCAGGCCACCCAGGCCGGCGGCGAGGTCGGCGAGGCGGCCAAGACGCTGGCGCGGCTGATGCACCCGCACTTCGTCAAGGAAGACCAGATTGCGCTGCCGCCGCTGGGCCTGCTCGCGGCGCTGGCGCGCGGCGAATGGAGTGCCGAGATGGCCGAGGTGCTCACGCTCACCGAGCAGCTCGAGGCCGGGTTGCCGCAGATGCTGGCCGAGCACCAGACCATCGTCATGGCCTTGAACAAGCTGCGCGAAGCCGCCGCGCGCGCCGGCCGCAGCGAGATCGTCGCGTTCGCCGAGGCGCTGGTCGAGCATGCGCGCACCGAGGAAGAGGTGATGTACCCGGCCGCGGTGCTGGTCGGCCGGTTCGTGCGCCAGCGGCTGGCCGCGGCGACGCCGGCCGCGGCGTGACAATGCCCGCCACGATGATGAACACGCCCGCCTACTTCGACGCCGTGCCGGCGA
>JAXMFB010000029.1:0-6010 GCA_046347945.1 Burkholderiaceae bacterium | reverse complement strand
CAGATCTCGCGGTTGCTGCTGGTGGCCCGGGAGTTGGCGGGCGGCCGGGTGATCAAGGTCGGCCTGAAGCTGGAGCGCGCGCCGGGCCGCTGAGTGTCGCCCGCCGCGCGCCGGGTACGCCCGGCGTTGTCCGCCGCACATGGCGAGCGCCCGCCCTCGTTCTCCGGGCGCGGCGCTACACTACCCAGCGCAATCCGCCATCCGCCATCCGCACCCGCCGGAGCCCCCATGGACCTGAACTACTCGGCCGAAGAGCTCGCCTTCCGCGACGAGGTGCGCGGCTGGCTCGACGCGAACATCCCCGCCGACCTGCGCGACAAGGTGCTCGAGTATCGCGAGCTGTCCAAGGACGACCTGGTCCGCTGGCACAAGATCCTCGCGAAGAAGGGCTGGGTCGCGCCGTCCTGGCCGAAGGAGTGGGGCGGCACCGACTGGTCGCCGGTCGAGCGCTATCTCTTCGAGGAGGAATACGCGTACGCCGGCGCGCCGCCGATCGCGCCGTTCGGCCCGACCATGTGCGCGTCGGTGCTGCTGCAGTTCGGCACCGAGGCGCAGAAGCAGCGCTTCCTGCCGCGCATCTACCACTGCGACGACTTCTGGTGCCAGGGTTACTCGGAGCCGGGCTCGGGTTCCGACCTCGCCTCGCTGAAGACGCGTGCCGAGCGCCGCGGCGACCACTACGTCGTCAACGGCCAGAAGATCTGGACCACGCTCGGCCACTACGGCGACTGGATCTTCTGCCTGGTGCGCACCGATAGCTCGTCGAAGAAGCAGGAAGGCATCAGCTTCCTGCTGATCGACATGAAGACGCCCGGCATCACGGTGCGGCCGCTGATCCTGCTCGACGAGGGCCACGAGGTCAACGAGGTGTTCTTCGACGACGTGAAGGTGCCGGTCGAGAACCTGGTGCACGAGGAAGGCAAGGGCTGGACGGTGGCCAAATACCTGCTCGGCCACGAGCGGCTGAACACCGGGCGCATCGGCGCATCCAAGCGCGAGATGGCGAAGCTCAAGGAGATCGCCGCGCGAACCATGAAGGATGGCCGGCCGCTGCTCGACGACCCGCGCTTTCGCGACAAGGTCTCGCGCGTCGAGATCGAGCTGATGGCGCTCGAAATCACCAACCTGCGCTTCGTCGACGAGATGCGGCGCACCGGCCGCATCGGCGCCGAGGTGTCGATGCTGAAGATCAAGGGCACCGAGATCCAGCAGGCGATCACCGAGCTGCTGATGCAGGTCGCGGGGCCGCTCGCGCAGTCGTTCAGGCCGATCGACTACGAGGGCTTCGACGGCTTCACCGCATCGATCGCGCCGCGCTACTTCAACTTCCGGAAGACCTCGATCTACGCGGGTTCCAACGAGATCCAGCGCAACATCATCGCCAAGGCGGCCCTCGGCCTCTGAACCGGACGCGCAGAGCATGGACTTCCAGTACACCGAAGAGCAGCAGCTGCTGGCCGACAGCGTCCGGCGGCTGGTCGAGAAGCGCTACGACTTCGAGTCGCGCAAGGGCATCGTCGAGTCGCCGGCCGGGCACAGCGCCGAGGCCTGGCGCGAACTGGCCGGACTCGGGCTGCTGTCGCTGCCGTTCGCCGAAGCCGACGGCGGCTTCGGCGGCGGCGCCGTCGACCTGATCGGCACGATGGAGGCGATCGGCGAGGGGCTCGTCGTCGAGCCGTTCCTGTCCACGCTCGCGCCGGCCGGCCGGCTCGTCGCGCGCTGCGGCAGCGACGCGCAGCGCGCCGCGCTGCTGCCGGCGGTCATCGACGGATCGCTCAGGCTCGCGTTCGCGCATGGCGAGCGCGGCTCCCGCTACACGCTGTCGCAGGTCGAGGCCCGCGCGACGAAGACCGGCGACGGCTGGGTGCTCGACGGCGAGAAGGCGGTCGTGCTGCACGCGCCGATGGCGGACCGCCTCGTCGTGTCGGCGCGCAGCGCAGGCGCGGCCGGCGACGCGTCGGGGATCAGCCTGTTCGTCGTGGACGCGAAGGCGGCCGGGCTCGCGATGATGACCTTCCGCACCGTCGACAACCTGCGCGCGGCCGACCTGGTGATGAAGGGCGTGAAGCTGCCGCCCGATGCGCTGCTGGGCGAGGCCGGCGCCGCGTTGCCTGCGATCGAGGAGGCGGTCGACTTCGCGACGGTGCTGCTGTGCGCCGAAGGTGTCGGCGCGATGCGCTACGCGAACCAGGCGACGCCGAGTACCTGAAGACGCGCAAGCAGTTCGGCGTGCCGATCGGCTCGTTCCAGGCGCTGCAGTACCGGATGGTCGACATGACGATCAGCGCCGAGCAGGCGCGCTCGATCACCTATCTCGCGTGCCGAAGGTCGACGCGGCGGCGCGCGGCGGCATCGACTCGGCCGAGCGGCGCCGCGTCGTCTCGGCGGCGAAGGTCAAGGTGGCCGACGCGGCGCGCCACGTCGGCCAGGAGGCGATCCAGCTGCACGGCGGCATGGGCATGACGCAGGAAATGAAGGTGGCGCACACCTTCAAGCGGTTGACGATGATCGCGCAGCAGTTCGGCGACGCCGAGCATCACCTGGAGCGGTTCGCGGCGCCGGGCTGAACCGCGGGGTGGCCGCCACCGGATCCCGGCGTCACCCGGTCAGCCACTGGCGGACTTCGGCCTGGGTCGGGATCCGGCCGCTGCTGACCAGCTTCTCGTCGATGACGAGCCTGGGTGTGGCCAGCAGGTCGTAGGCCATGATTGCCTTCATGTCGGTGACCTTGACGAGCTCGGCTTCGACGCCGGCGCTGGCGGCGGCCTCGCGCGCGACGGCCTCGAGCTTCCTGCAGTTGGCGCAGCCCGAGCCGAGAATCTTTACCGTGAGCATGGTTGCTTCCTCCATCGGGAGCTTCAGGTCGATCGCATGGCCAGGGCCTGTCGTCGGCGCAGCCAGGCCAGCAGGACGGTCAGCGTCGCGGCGAAGCTTGCCAGTCCCAGCGCCAGCCACGCGAGGCTCGCCCCGTCGACCCACGAGCCGAACAGCAGGCCGGAGACGACGCTGAACACGGCCACCCAGCCGACGTAGGCGAAGGTCTTGCGTCGGCCGATGATCGCCGCAACCATCAGGATGCTCTGCAGGCTCAATTCCGGATCGGCCATCAGGTAGGCCAGCAGCGGGCCGCGGTGCATGCCGAGGTCGAGGAACATGCGCGCGACCGGTACTTCGACCAGCGTCGGAAAGTACATGAACACGCCGAAGACCACGGCCACCACGTTGGACGTCACGTCGTTGCGACCGGCGAGTGCCTGGATCCACTCGGGCTGGATCAACTGGCGCACCACGCCGACCACGAAGACGCCGACGATCAGCAACGGGAAGATCTGCTTACGACGAAGCGCCACGACTCCCACAGCCAGGCCCGCCAGTCTTTCGGCGCCAGCCGGCGGGCGAAATACGCCACGGCCGCCATCGCCAGTGCGACGGCGAATGCGCGGCCGGTCAGCGCGACGTCCAGAACTCCGGCGCGCGGCACGATCTGCAGCGAAGGCGACCAGCAGCGTGAGGGCCGCGAGGCCGAGGGAGACCCAGGTCCAGCGGTTGGCGCCTTCGGTGATGTCCTCCAGGCCCTTCCAGGCGGTCAGGCCGATCAGCGCCAGCAGTGCGATCAGCAACGAGCCCTGCACGCTCACCCCCTTCCTCTCCACGGGACGCATCGAACGGCACCCAGTGGAACAGCGCGGCCTGCCAGGTCTCGGCGGCCGCGATCGGCAGGCTCGTCGTCGCGACGGTGGAAGTCAGCAAGGGCACCTTCAGCGTGCCGGCGACGAGCAGCACGACCAGCGCCAGCAAGACGCCGGTGGCCGGCGCGCCGATGCTCGCGCGCTGCGCGAACAGCGCGTCGGTCTGTGCGTCGTGGCGGGCGTCGTCGCGCCAGAACAGCAGGGCCATCAGCATGCCGATGCCGATGCCGAAGACCAGGCAGAGCACGATTCGCGCCAGCGCGAAGTCGGCGCCGAGGATGCTGCCGGTGTAGGCAAGCGCCATGATGTTGCCTGCCGGCGCGAAGAACAGGAAGGTGATCGCCGGTCCGAGCCCGGCGCCCTTTCGGTAGATGCCCGCGAACAGTGGCACGATGGTGCACGAGCAGACCGCGAGCAGCGAACCCGCGGCCGCAGCCGCCGGGTAGGAGACGTGCGCGGGCGTGCTGCGGCCCAGCCAGCGGGTGATGCTGGCCTTGGGGATCAGCGCCGCCATCGCGCCGGCGATGAAGAACGCCGGCAGCAGGCACAGCAGCACGTGCGCGGCGAGATAGGCGGCGAGGTTGCCGGCGCCGCCGTTGAGCAGTTGCAGGAGCTGGCTCATGCGCGCGGGCCTTCGAGGGCGATTTCGGCTTCCATGGACGTCACCGGCTACGAGCCCTTGCCGGCGACCGGCCGGGAAGCGGGGGGCCGATCGCGCCCGGCAGGTGAATCGTCGCCCGGAAACCAGTGCCGCGTTCGATTGGCGATCGCGACCAACGACAGCATGACCGGCACCTCGACCAGCACCCCGACGACCGTGGCCAGCGCGGCGCCCGAACTCAGCCCGAACAGCGAGATCGCCACCGCGACGGCGAGTTCGAAGAAGTTCGACGTTCCGATCAGGCAGGCGGGGGCGGCGATCTCGTGCGGCAGCCGCAGCCAGCGCGCGCCGAGCGCGCTGACGAAGAAGATGCCGTACGACTGGATGACGAGCGGCACGGCGATCAGTGCGATCACCAGCGGTTGCGCGACCAGCGTGCGCGCCTGGAAGCCGAACAGCAGCACCACGGTCGCGATCAGCCCGACGACAGACCAGGGCTTGAGCGCAGCGACGCCGCGCGCGAGCCGTGGCGTGCCGCCCGTGGCGAGCCATAGGCGCCGGGTGAGCACGCCCGCCGCGAGCGGCAGCACGACGTAGAGCACCGTGGACAGCAGCAGCGTCTCCCACGGCACCGTCACGTCGGTGACGCCGAGCAGGAACGCCGCGATCGGGGCGAACGCGAACACCATGATCAGGTCGTTCACCGAGACCTGCACCAGCGTGTAGTTCGGGTCGCCCCTGGTGAGCTGGCTCCAGACGAACACCATCGCGGTGCAGGGCGCCACGCCGAGCAGGATCATCCCGGCGATGTACTCGCTGGCCGATTGCGGATCGACCCAGGGCGCGAAGACGTACCTGAAGAACGCCACGCCCAGCGCGGCCATCGTGAACGGCTTGATCAGCCAGTTGACGACCAGCGTCAGCACCAGACCCCGCGGGCGCCGCCCCACGTCCTTCACGGCCGCGATGTCGACCTGGATCATCATCGGGTAGATCATCACCCAGATGAAGACTGCGACGACGAGGTTGACGTGCGCCACCTCGAGGCCGGCGATGGCCTGGAACAGGCCTGGCGCGAGCAGCCCCAGGCCGACGCCGGCCAGGATGCCCAGGCCGACCCAGACGGTGAGATAGCGTTCGAAGAGGCCCATGGCGAATGCGTTCCCCTGGTGTTCGCGAGGCAATCAGCTGCGGCCGATCGCGGCCAGCGCGGCCTCGAGCCCGGCGCGGTCCATCGCCTCGAGCGGCAGCGCGAGCAGTTGCAGCAACCGGTAGCCGATCGCTTGCCGGGTCAGCTCGAAAGCGCGCCGCTTGCCGTCGTCGCCGCCCGCGGCATTCGATGGGTCCGGATAGCTCCAGTGAACCTTGATCGGGGGCTCCCCGCGGCCGCTGACGAACACCGGGCAGGTCTCCGCGGCAGCGCTGTCGCAGACCGTGATCACGATCGACAGCGAGGGGGCGTCGGAGGCGGTGAACTCGTCCCAACTCTTGCTTCGATAGCCGCGGATGTCGATTCCCGCCCTGTCCAGGGCCTCGAGCGCGAACGGATTGACGCGCCCGCTGGGGGCGCTGCCGGCGCTGAAGCCCTGTACGGAGCGTCCCAGCTTCCGCGCCCAATGGTTGAGCATCCCTTCGGCAAGCACGCTGCGAGCCGAATTGTGCGTGCACAGCACGAGGACGTTGCAGACGGGTTCGCTCACGGCGCGCCCTCGGCGGCATG
>JAXMFB010000003.1:0-416894 GCA_046347945.1 Burkholderiaceae bacterium | reverse complement strand
GTGGCGAACAGAGGGCATCGGCTGCCGGCCAAGCCCTACACGCCGAAATTGTGAAATTTCTGATGGCCGGCGCGTGGAAGCGCGGTACCGGGCCCGACGACCGGACGCCGGACTCGCCGCAGCCGAGTTCGCTCGCGATGCGCGGGCGCGCCCGCAGGAACATCGGCCCGCGTCGAACCGGCACACGCGTCGACCGGGCTACCGCGCCCGCAGCGCCGACGGCGACGACTATCCGGCCGAGGTCGTTCCGTCGCGGCAATTGCGCCAGCACATCACGCTCGCCCAGGAGCCGTTCAGCCACGACGGCACGGGCTACAACCCGAGCGTCGCGAACCTGGCTCGGTCCGATTCACCGATCTTCGACCGCGTGGAAGTCACGACGCCGCGCCCTTCGCAGCGAATACGTCGACGCCTCGACGCCGGCGAATCCGTCGCCGCAGGCGAAGGAGTCCGCACGCCTGTACTTCGCGAACCCGGCCAGCTTCCCCGACGACGCATCGATCGAATACTCGGCCCGCGCTACAGGATGTAGCGCGCCAGGTCCTCGCTCTTCGCGAGGTTCGCCAGGCGGCCGTCGACGAACGCCGCATCGATCGTCACCGTCTCGCCGCTGCGTCGCGCGGCGCCGAACGACACGTCTTCGAGCAGCTTCTCCATCACGGTGGACAGGCGCCGCGCGCCGATGTTCTCGGTCTTCTCGTTGACCGACGACGCGATCTCGGCGAGCCGGCGCACGCCGTCCGGCATGAAGACCAGCCGCACGCCCTCGGTGGCGAGCAGCGCCTCGTACTGGCGCGTCAGGCTCGCGTCGGTGTCGACGAGGATGCGAACGAAGTCGTCGGCCGACAGCGAGCCCAGCTCGACGCGGATCGGCAGGCGCCCCTGCAACTCGGGGATCAGGTCGGACGGTCGCGACAGATGGAACGCACCCGAAGCGATGAACAGGATGTGATCGGTGCGCACGACGCCGTAGCGGGTGTTGACCGCGGTGCCCTCGATCAGCGGCAGCAGGTCGCGCTGCACGCCCTGGCGCGAGACGTCGGCGCCGTGCACGTCGCTGCGCGAGGCGACCTTGTCGATCTCGTCGATGAAGACGATGCCGTTCTGCTCGACCGCGCCGAGCGCCTTGGCCTTGATCTCGTCGTCGTTGACGAGCTTGGCGGCCTCTTCGTCGGCGAGCAGCTTCATCGCGTCGCGGATGCGCAGCTTGCGCGGCTTGCGGCGCCCGGGCATGTTCGCGAACAGCGACTGCAGCTGCTGCGTCATCTCCTCCATGCCGGCCGGGCCCATCAGCTCCATCGCGGGCATCGACATCGAGAGCTCGATCTCGATCTCCTTGTCGTCGAGCTCGCCCTCGCGCAGCTTCTTGCGGAACTTCTGGCGCGTGGCCGAGTCGGCGGCCTCGCCGCCCTCGCCGCCGGCGAAGCCGATGTTGCGCGGGGGCGGCAGCAACGCGTCGAGCACGCGATCTTCGGCCGCGTCGAGCGCGCGCTGCTGGACGCGCTTCGTCTCCTGCTCGCGAACCTGCTTGACGGCCATCTCGGCCAGGTCGCGGATGATCGTGTCGACGTCGCGGCCGACGTAGCCCACCTCGGTGAACTTGGTCGCCTCGACCTTGATGAACGGCGCGTTCGCGAGCCGGGCCAGCCGGCGCGCGATCTCGGTCTTGCCCACGCCCGTGGGCCCGATCATCAGGATGTTCTTCGGCGTGATCTCCTGGCGCAGCGGCTCGGCGACCTGCTGCCTGCGCCAGCGGTTGCGAAGCGCGATCGCCACTGCGCGCTTGGCGGCGTCCTGCCCGACGATGTGCTTGTCGAGCTCGGAGACGATCTCTTCGGGAGTCATCGGAGTCATGGCGGCTCGCGCGAGCGCCCGGCCGTTCAGCCGAGCGTCTCGATCGTGTGGTGCTGGTTGGTGTAGATGCAGATCTCGCCGGCGATCGCCAGCGACTTGCGGACGATCGTCTCGGCGTCGAGCTCGGTGTTCTCGAGCAGCGCGCGCGCGGCCGACTGCGCGTACGGTCCGCCGCTGCCGATCGCGATCAGCCCGTGCTCGGGCTCGAGCACGTCACCGTTGCCGGTGATGACGAGCGATGCCTCGCGGTCGGCCACCGCCAGCATCGCCTCGAGCCGGCGCAGCATCCGGTCGGTGCGCCAGTCCTTGGCGAGCTCGACGGCGGCGCGCACCAGGTGACCCGAGTGCTTGTCCAGCTTGGCCTCGAAGCGCTCGAACAGCGTGAACGCGTCGGCGGTGCCGCCGGCAAAGCCGGCCAGTACCTGGTCGTTGTACAGGCGCCTGACCTTGCGCGCGCCCGCCTTGATGACGACGTTGCCCAGCGTGACCTGGCCGTCGCCGCCCAGTGCGACGGTCGTGCCGCGCCGCACCGAGACGATGGTGGTGCCGTGGAATTGTTCCATGCCGTGCGATATGGGGTCGGCCGGCGCCGGCACAAGCCCGCCCGGCGCGGGAACGTTCCGCGCCGCCGAGGAGCGGCATCGAAACCCGAGGATCAGATCTTACGCCGGCGGATCTCGGCGAGATCCTGGATGCCCATGACGAGCATCAGCGCATAGACCAGGTAGTTCGGCTCGACGAACAGCACCTGCTTGCCGGCCGAGCGCATCGTGACCACCTCGTTGAGGAGGTCGCCAGCCGCGACGAATTCCATCCGGCGCAATCCGCGGCAATCGACCACCACCTCGCCACGATTCGTGGCATGCGCGCGCAGGGCCTGCAACTCGTTCTGCATGCGGCCGAGCACGTCTCCGCGCACGACGAAGGCGCTCGCCTCAGGGCGCGGCGCAGCGACCGGCGCGGGACCTGCCGGCGCCGCCGGCTCGCCGGCGCGGATCGCGCTGCCGATCGGTTCCCAGGAAGGCGGCGAGACCTCGTAGGTCACGCAGTATTCGATGCTCAGGTCCTCGAAGGCCTGCTGGCGACCGAGCACGCGCAGCGCCTGCAGCGCGAGCATCCAGCCGGCCTCGGAAGGGTCGCGCCGCCCCGGCTCGATCGCGTTGCGGGCCGCCGTGAACAGCGCCTCGGCACCGCGCACGACCAGTGCGCTCGGCGACTTCTCGAAGTGCTCGAGCAGGCGCAGCAGGTGCTCGGCGGCGCCGGCGTCGAGCGCCTCGACGCGGCCGAAGTCGACCATCGTCTCCCGCCGCCGCGCCGACGCAGCGACGATCGACTCGACCTGCGCGCCGATGGATCCGTCGAGGATCACCTGGAAATCGACGGCCGCGGTGCCGTTGACCGCGGCAGCGCGGGCGGTGCCGGTCGGCGCGCCGAGCTGCTCGTTCCAGCCGGGCGGCGAGGACTCGAAGCGCGCCGCGTAGTCCAGCGCCAGCGCCTCGAACGAAGGGCGGTCGCCGAGCGCCTGGTACAGGTCGAGCAGCATCAGCCACGCGAGCGTCTGGTAGGCGCCCAGGCCGGAGTCGGCGAGCGCCTGACGCAGCGCGAGCGACGCAGGCTGCGCCTGGCCGTTCGAATAGAGGATTGCCGCTTCTTCGAGCACGCTCGGCAGGGCCGAGCCGTTCACGTCGATCGCCATCGCGCCGGCCTGGTCGCCGAGCAGGGCGGTCGCAGCCTCGGCGATCTGCGCCGGGCGCGCCGCCTTCGGAACCGTGGGCGCCTCGGCGCGTGCCGCCGTCGCCGGGCCCATCGGCGGACGATCGGCCCCCGCACGCGCGACGGCCGCCGCGGCGATCATCTCGGATTCGATCTGGTTGATCTTCTCTTCGGTCCGGCGCGCCGCCTCGCGCTGCGCGGCGAGCGTGTCCGGGCCGGGGCCGGGCCGGGAGTCGGCGGTCCTGGCAAGCACTGCTTCGCGCGCCCGGCGCGAGTCTTGCCTTTCCTTCCGGTTGAACAGGGAGAAGACCACCTGGACCTTTCGATGCGGCGCTGGAAGCGGGTCCCCGAACGTGCGAAGCAATCGTTCGGGGTGCCGGGCCAGTCTAGCACGCACCCCCTGGCGCCGATCGGGCTGCCGACGACCGCGAGTCGGCCGTCAGCCGCCTGTCATCGGTGGTCAATCGCCGTAGAGTTTCTGGCGCAGTTCGCGGCGCTGCTGCGCCTCGAGCGACAGCGTGGCGGTGGGCCGCGCCAGCAGGCGGGGGATGCCGATCGGCTCGCCGGTTTCCTCGCAGAAGCCGTAGTCGCCGCTTTCGATCCGCGCCAGCGATTGCTGGACCTTCTTGAGCAACTTGCGCTCGCGATCGCGGGTGCGCAGCTCGAGCGCGTGCTCTTCCTCGATCGTCGCGCGATCGGCCGGGTCGGGCACGATCACGGTTTCCCGCAGGTGCTCGGTCGTCTCGTCGGCGTTGGCCAGCAGATCCTTTTCCATCTGCTGCAGGCGCTGGCGGAAGAACGCGAGCTGCGCCTCGTTCATGTAGTCCGAGTCGGGCATCTTCAGCAGTTCCGGCTCGGTCAGGGGTTTCTTTTCCTTAGTCGCTGCCATGATGTCGGTACCTGTGCGCCCGCCGGGCGCTGCCTGCGAGGAATGCCTGGGTGGAACGGACCGCGTCGCGCCGCGGACGGCGGATCATGCCAGACACTGCTCCAGGCCCTTGATGAAGGTGTCTTTCGGCAGGTTTCGTCCGATGAAGACCATCCTGCTCGACCGCTTTTCGCCCGGCTGCCAGCGGCGTCCCGCGTCGGCGCCCATCATCATGTGGACCCCCTGGAACACCGTCTGCCGGTCGGACCCCTTCATGTAAAGCACGCCTTTATACCGCAACATGTCGGGGCCGTAAACCTGGATCAGGCCGGACAGGAAATCCTCGAGCTTCAGCGAGTCGAACGGCTTGTCCGAGCGGAACACGAACGACTGCACCGCGTCGTCGTGCTCGTGCTCGTCGCTCTCCAGGAAGCTCGGGTCGATCTCGAGCACCGCGTTCAGGTTGAAACCGCGGATGTCGAGGATCTCGGCGATCGGGGCATCGCCGAAGTGCACCGGGCGCACCGGGGCGCGCGGATTCATCCGCCGCAGCCGGGTGGTGAGCCGCTCGCGCGCCGGCTCGTCGACCAGGTCGACCTTCGACATCAGGATCCGGTCGGCGAAGCCGACCTGCTCCTGCGCTTCCTTGTGCTCGTCGAGCTGCTGCTCGCCATGGCGGGCATCGACGATGGTGATGACCGCGTCGAGCAGGTAATAGTCGGCGATGTCGTCGTCGATGAAGAAGGTCTGCGCGACCGGGCCGGGATCGGCCATGCCGGTGGTCTCGATGACCACGCGCTCGAAGCCGATTTCGCCGCGCTCGCGGCGCTCGCGCAGGTCGCCCAGGATGCGGATCAGGTCGCCGCGCACGGTGCAGCAGATGCAGCCGTTGTTCATCTCGACGATCTGCTCGTCGCGTTCCTGCAGCAGCAGGTCGTTGTCCACGCCCTCCTCGCCGAACTCGTTCTCGATCACCGCGATGCGGTGGCCGTGCTGTTCCCGGAGGATGCGGTTGAGCAGCGTGGTCTTCCCGCTGCCCAGGAAACCGGTGAGGATGGTCACCGGGACGTGCGTATTGGCCATCGGAATCCCTCTCTGGACCGCGCATTCTACGGACTTGCGCAGCGGGCGCATCGCCCGGACACCGTCACCTCGATCTCCTCGCCCGAGAACCCGGTCGGCAGCAGCGCGCGGACCCTGCGCGCCAGCGTGCCCGGCTCCTCGATGCAGTACATGCGGGCGCACTGCACGCAACGGAAGTGCCCGTGCGGTCGCCGGGCCTGTCGCGCCGAGAAGCGAAAGACCCGGTCCGGCCCCGCCACCCGGTGCACGACGCCGGTTTCCTCGAGCCACTCGAGTACCCGGTAAAGGGTGACGCGATCGATCGGCTCGGCCCCGGCCTCTACCCGCTTCTGCAGTTCAATGTGAGTAAGCGCAGACTCAGCGTCCAGCAGTTCGGCCAGCACGCGCACCCGCGCCACGGTCAGCCGGGCGCCAGAGCGGCGAATCAGCTCGCGCGCGCGTGACTCGCGGGGCGCCGCCACCTGTTCGATCATCGCACTCATCGCCAGTTCCGTACGAGCGGGCCGCACGATGCAACCCGGTTGCGTTTCGGAGTACCAGCGAAGCCCGGCGACACAGGCGCGCCGCCCCGCGATACCCCCTCACGATGTGCGGAACTTAGCGGCCCGGAACGCCGCAAGCGAGGAAATAGTGGTCAGGAACCGCCGCGCCGGCGCGCGCGAGGGTGGGCGGCGTCGTAGACCGCCGCGAGCCGCTGGAAGTCGAGCGAGGTGTACACCTGCGTGGTCGCGATGCTGGCGTGGCCCAACAGTTCCTGTACCGCGCGCAGGTCGCCGCTGGATTGCAGCAGGTGGCTCGCGAACGAATGCCGCAGCACGTGCGGGTGGACGTTGGCCGGCACGCCGCGTACCAGCGCAAGCCGCTTCAGGCGGGACTGGACGGTCCGGTTGGCGAGCCGCCGCCCCTGGACGCCGACGAACAGCGCCCGCTGGTCGCAGCCCGGGCGCCCGGCGCACCAGTCAGTGCGCACGGCCAGCCATCGCTGCAACGCCTCGCGTGCGGCGCGTCCGATGGGCACCGTTCGGGTGCGGCCACCCTTGCCGCGAACGGTCGCCTCGGCCTCGTCGAGGTCGATCCAGCCGGTCGACGCGGCACCGGGCCCGTCGAAGTGCCGCAGGTCGAGCGAAGTGAGCTCGGACAGCCGCAGCCCCGACGAGTAGAACAGCTCGAGCATCGCCTGGTCGCGCACGGCCTCGAAGTCGTCGCCGTGCGCGGCGCCGACGAAGCGCGGCGACGTCGGGCGGCAGCGCCTCGGGCAGCCGCCGCGGCGCGCGGGGCCCGCGCACGCCGCGGGCGGGGTTGGCCGCCGCCTCGCCCTGGGCGGCGAGCCAGTCGAAGAAACCGCGCCACGCCGAGAGGCGCCGCGCGATCGAGCGGGCGGACAGGCCGGTGCGCGAACTCGCGGCGACCCAGCGCCGCACGCGATGCTCGGTGACTGCGGACCAGTCGGGCTCGGCCGGCGCCGCCGCCGCGGCGCCTTCGCGCAGCGCCAGTTCGGCGAGGGCCCGCAGGTCGAGCCGGTAGCTGGCCAGCGTGCGCGGCGAGCAGCCGCGCTCGCTACGCAGCCGCTCGAGGTAGCGCGCGATCGCGTCGCCGGCCACCGCGTCTCATTCGGCCAGCCGCGACAGCGCCGCGCTGGCGGTTTCGGCGATCCGCTCGAGGAAAGCGGTGCCCATGCCCGAACGGAAGCGATCGGGGTCGGCCGAGCCGAGCGTGAGGAGCCCGAAGGCGTTCGGGTCGACGCCCTTGCGCAGCGGCAACAACGCGATCGAGCGCGTGTCGGCGCCGCCGTCGGGCAGCCAGGCCGCCGCCTGGAACGCATTGTTCGGGCCGCAGAACGGCTGCGTCATGCTGTTGGCGAGCGTGATCACGTCGACCGGCACGGGCTGCGCGCACTCGAGTCCGAGGTGGGCTTCGCGCAGCCCCCACAGCCGCATCGCGACCTGCGGCACCGAAAACACGGTCCGCAGGCCGTCGACGACGACGTCGGGCAGCCTCGCCGGATCAGCGGCCAGCAACAGCTGGCGAGTCCAGCGTTGCAGCTTCTCGCCGATCGCATCGTTCTCCTGGCCGATGCGCAGCAACTCGGCCAGTTTCAGTTCGTGCGCGCGCAACTTCTCGCGCAACACCTCGAGCTGTCGCTCCTGGAGCGAGATCGCGCGCCCGCCGTGCGGATGCGGAACGGTGATCGCCGCGAGCAGATCGGGGTGCGACTCGAAGAAACCGGGATTGTCGCGGAGATAGCGCGCCACCTCGTCGGCGCCGATGGTGCTTTCGGTCATGCGTGATCCGTCAGGAAAGGAGCCGGTGTCGCTTGCGCCGGCACGCGCCCGGCCGGCAGTTCGATCTCGCCTTCGAAGACCGTCTCGGCCGGGCCGGTCATGCGCACGCCGGCGCCGTCCCAGGCGATGGTCAGCAGCCCGCCGCGTGTCTCGACGTCGACCGGCGAGCGCAGCAGCCCGCGCCGGATGCCGGTGACCACCGCCGCGCAGGCGCCAGTGCCGCAAGCGAGGGTTTCTCCCGCGCCGCGCTCCCAGACGCGCAGCCGGACGCGCGACGTCGACAGCACCTGCAGGTAGCCGGCGTTGACCCGGTGCGGGAAGCGTGGCGCCTGCTCGATGTGCGGACCTTCGGTGCGCACCGGCGCGCGCTCGACGTCGTCGACCACCTGCACCGCGTGCGGATTGCCCATCGACACCACCGAGACCCAGCGCAGCGCCCCGTCGACCTCGAGCGGCCACAGCAGGTCCTCGCCGACGCGGCGCGGCTCGAGCCCGCTCGCGTCGAACGGGATCGCCGCCGGCTCGAAAGCCGGCGCACCCATGTCGACGGTGACCCGGCCGTCGTCCTCGACGCGCGGCTCGATCACGCCGCCCGTCGTCTCGACGCGGATCGCGCGCTTGCGGGTCAGGCCCTGCTCGCGCACGAAGCGCACGAAGCAGCGCGCGCCGTTGCCGCACTGCTCGACCTCGCCGCCGTCGGCGTTGAAGATCCGGTAGCGGAAGTCGACGCCGGGGCTACGCGCCGGCTCGACCAGCAGCAACTGGTCGGCGCCGACGCCGAAGTGCCGATCGGCGAGCCAGCGCCACTGGGCGGGCGACAGCTGCACCGACTGGCGCACGCCGTCGATCACGACGAAGTCGTTGCCGGCGCCGTGCATCTTCGTGAAGCGCAGTTTCATCCGGCGATTATCACCGATACGGCTTCGCCTCGCCGGGCGGCCGCGTCTTGAAGCGCTTGTGGCTCCACAGGTATTGCGCCGGCATCTCGAGCACGCGCTCCTCGATGAACGCGTTCATCCGACGCGTCGCCGCCGCCAGGTCGTCGCCGGGGAAGTCCTGCCAGGCCGGGTAGAAGCGCGCGACGTAGCCGTCGTCGGTCATCGCGGTGACCAGCGGCACGACCACGGCGCCGGTGATGCGCGCCAGTCGCGCGACCGACGTCACCGTCGCGGCGGGAACGCCGAAGAACGGCACGAACACGGCGTCGCGGGCGCCGAGGTCCATGTCGGGCAGGAAGTAGAACGGCAAGCCCTCGCGCAGGGCCTTCACCGCGGGACGCAGCCCTTCGGTGCGCAGCAGCAGGCGCCCGCCGTTGAAACGCATGCGGCCTCGCGTCATCGCCTCGGTGAGCGCGCGGCTCTTCTGCGCCGCGTACATCGACGCGCACTGCGCTTCGAGCGACAGGCGGATGCCGCCGGCGTCCAGGCCGACGAAGTGCGGCGCGAGCAGGATCACCGGGCGCCCGCGATGCGGCTCGAAGTGCTCGACGCCCTCGAGCCGGCACAATCGCCGGATCCGCTCCGGCGCGCCATACCAGAAGATGAACCGGTCGAAGAAGCTGCGCATGAAGTAACGGAAGTGGCCACGCGCCACGGCGCGGCGCTGCGCCTCGCTCCAGTGCGGAAAGCACAGCCGCAGGTTGACCCGCGCGACGCGCCGGCGCGGTACCGCCAGGACCCAGGCCAGCGACCCGGCGAACTCGCCCAGCCAGCGCACCACGGGATACGGCAGCCGCGACACGGCGCGCATCAGCAACAGCGCGAGCCTGACGAGCGAGTCCGACATCGGCCCCTCAGTCGGGCGCGCCCGCGGCGGCGGGTCGCTTGTAGCGGTTGTAGCCCCACAGGTACTGGGCCGGGAATCGCCGGATCAGGGCCTCCATGCGGGCATTGAGCGCCTCGGGGGTCGGCGTCTCGTCCATGCGCTCCAGGTGCAGGCGCCATCCGCGGGCACCGGGCAGCCGCTCGCCGACGGCCAGCACGACCCGCGCGCCGGGCTGTTCGGCCAGGCGCTGCGGCAAGGTCATCGTCCACGCCGGCCGGCCGAAGAACGGGGCCCACCGGCCCTCGCCGGCACCCGGCACCTGGTCGGGCAGCAACCCGACCGCCTCGCCGGCGCGCAGCGCGCGCAGCATCGCGCGCACGCCTGCGAGCGTCGCCGGTACCGCGCGCATCGAGCCGGTACTGCGAGAGAACTCGACCAGCGGACGCAGCCAGGCCTTCCTCGGCGGCCTGTAGAGCACGGTGATCGGCGCGCGGCTCGCGTAGAACCGCGCAGTGACCTCGAAGGCACCCAGGTGGGGCGTCAGGAACACGATCCCGCCGCCCGTCTCGGCCGCCTCGAGCACGGGCAAGTCGTCGCAGACCACGTGCCGGGCGAGTTCGGCCGGCTCGCGGCGCCAGACGAAGGGCAACTCCCCGACCATTCGGCCGGCTTCGGCCGCCGCGCGCCAGGCCTGCGCCATCGAGGCGTAGCCGGCGGTGCGCAGGTTGTCGCGCAACTTGCGTCGATACCCGCTCGACAGAAGGCACACCGCGATGCCGAGCGCGGCGCCGGCCGCGCGCAGCACGCCCAGTGGCAGGACGCCGAGCAGCTGCATGGCCGCCACCAGCGCGCTGCCGCGCTGCTCGACGACGGGATCGGGACGTTCGGTTTCGAAGGACATCGGCCTGCACCACGCGCCGGCCGGCACCGGACGACCCGGTCCGGAAGCATGGGGCGCGGCGCGAGTCTATGCGATCCGGGGCGGTTCGTGTCGCGGGCCAGCCTCGCGCGACGTCGCCGACATATAATCCGGTCGCCCCCTTCCCGGCGAAGCGGTCGGGCTCGCCGGCGACCCCGGGCCGCCCTGACAGGAGAGAAGCGTTGGCCAACGAATTTCTGTTCACCTCCGAATCGGTCTCGGAAGGTCACCCGGACAAGGTCGCCGACCAGGTTTCGGACGCCATCCTCGACGCGATCCTCGCGCAGGACAAGTACTCGCGCGTGGCGGCCGAGACACTGTGCAATACCGGCCTGGTCGTGCTCGCGGGCGAGATCACCACGCAGGCGAACGTCGACTACATCCACGTCGCCCGTGACACGCTCAAGCGCATCGGCTACGACAACACCGACTACGGCATCGACTACCGCGGCTGTGCGGTGCTCGTCGCCTACGACAAGCAGTCGCCCGACATCGCACAGGGGGTCAATGCGGCGGGCGACGACAACCTCGACCAGGGCGCCGGTGACCAGGGCCTGATGTTCGGGTACGCGTGCGACGAAACCCCGGACCTGATGCCGGCGGCGATCTACTACGCGCATCGCCTCGTCGAGCGGCAGTCGCAGCTGCGCAAGAGCGGCACGCTCGCCTGGCTGCGACCCGACGCCAAGTCGCAGGTGACGCTGCGTTACGTCGACGGGCGGCCGGTTGCCGCCGATACCGTGGTCATCTCGACCCAGCATGCGCCCGAGATGACCCAGCAGCAGATCCGCGAAGCGGTGATCGAGCACATCATCGAGCCGGTGATCCCGCCCGAACTGCGCAAGGGCGAGGTGCGCTACCTGGTGAACCCGACCGGCCGCTTCGTCGTCGGCGGGCCGCAGGGCGACTGCGGCCTGACCGGACGCAAGATCATCGTCGACACCTACGGCGGTGCGGCCCCGCACGGCGGCGGTGCGTTCTCGGGCAAGGACCCGTCCAAGGTCGACCGATCGGCGGCCATGCCGCGCTACGTGGCCGAACATCGTGGCCGCCGGCCTGGCCAGCAAATGCCTGGTCCAGGTCTCGTACGCGATCGGCATCGCGCGGCCCACCTCGGTCATGGTCACCACGCAGGGCACCGGCCGGATCGACGACGACAGGTCGCGCAGATCGTCCAGGAGACCTTCGACCTGCGCCCGAAGGGCATCGTCAAGATGCTCGACCTGCTGCGTCCGATCTACCAGAAGACCGCCGCCTACGGCCACTTCGGCCGCGACGATCCGGACTTCAGCTGGAACGCACCGACAAGGCCACCGAGCTGAAGGCCAAGGCCGGCATCTGAGCGGCGGGGCGATCCCGCGCCGTGCCCGAACAGCGCCGACGGCGCCCGCTCATGCGGCGCCCTGTCGACCCCTGGTCAGACCACCGGCCTGCGATCGCGGTCGACCCGGCGATACAGCACGGGCAACATCACCAGCGTCAGCAACGTCGAGCTGATCAACCCGCCGATCACGACGATCGCCAGCGGCCGCTGGACTTCGGAACCAGGCCCCGTCGCGAACAGGAAGGGCACCACCCAGCATCGCGACGATCGCCGTCATCAGCACTGGCCAGCGCGAGGCCGCACCCTCGGCCACCGCCTGCGCGACGTCGCGCCCGTCGGCGCGCAGCTTGCGGATGAAGCTGACCAGCACGACGCCGTTGAGCACCGCGATGCCCCACAGCGCGATGAAGCCGACCGAGGCCGGCACCGACAGGTACTCGCCCGACAGGTACAGGCCGACGACGCCGCCGATCGAGGCGAAGGGCAGCACGGTGATGATCAGCGCCGCGAAGCGCACCGAATCGAACGGCACGAACAGCGGGAAGATCGCGGCGATCGTGACCGGCTCGATGACCGTCAGGTGGCCCAGCGCGCTCTGTTCTGGAATGCCGCCCCCCGAAGTAGTAGCCCTCGGGCAGCTCGACCTCGCGATCGACGCGCTCGCGCAGGTCGGCGACGAAGCCGCCGAGGTCGCGTCCTGCGTTGATGCCGACGACGATCCGCCGGCGCCTTCGCGGCTGATCTGCGCGGGGCCGTCGACCACCTCGATCCGGGCGAGCTGTCCAGCCTGACCAGCGCGCCGTTCGGCGCGGTCAGCGTGATCGGCGGATGTCGTCGACCGAATCGCGCACCGACTCGGGAAGGCACACGATCGCCTGGAAGCGACGCTCGCCCTCGTAGATCTCGGTGGCCACCTTGCCGCCGATCGCCATCTCGATGACGTCGTGCACGTCGGACGCGTTCAGTCCGGCCCGCGCGATCGCCTGGCGGTCGATCGACAGCGTCGGCTGCTGGCCGCCGACCCGCTCGACGCGCTGGTCGCGCATTCCGGCACGGCGCGGGCGATCCGCGCGATCTCTGGCCTTCGCGCGCGGCGCTCGATGTCGTCGCCGAAGATCTTGACCGCGACGTCGAACGCACGCCGGTCACCATCTCGTCGACGCGGTCCGAGATCGGCTGCGCCATCGCGACCTGCACGCCGGGAAGGCGACCAGGCGCTCGCGCACCTCCCGCGCGATGTCGTCCTGGGTCCAGCCCTCGGGCCACTGTTCGCGCGGCAGCAGCGTGGCGTCACGTCGGCCTCGTTGGGGCCGGCCGGATCGGCCGGACTGTCCGCCGCGCCCCAGCCGCAGACGACCGTTTCACGCCGGGCACCTGCTTGACCAGGCGCACCGCCTCCATCTCCATCGCGAGCGACTCGTTCAGCGAGATGTTCGGCACGCGGTCCATGTTCGGCGAGACCGCGCCCTCCTTCATCTCGGGGATGAACGAGGTGCCGAGCAACGGCAGCAGCGCCAGCGCGCCGGCGAAGGCCGCGCCGGCGATCGCCAGCGTCGTGCGCTCGCGCGCGAGCGCCAGGCCAACAGCCGCAGGTAACCGCGCTTCCGGAAGGCGACCAACCGGGTGTCGTGCTCGCCGACCCGGCCGGCGCCCGCAGCAGGTACGACGACAGGGCCGGCGTCAGCGTCAGCGACACCAGCAGCGAGCCGAGCGCGATCGCGATCGTGTACGCGAGCGGCGCGAACATCTTGCCCTCCATCCTCCAGCGTCATCAGCGGCAGGAGACGAGGATGATGATGCCGATGCCGAAGACCACCGGCGTCGCGACCTCGCGTACCGCGTCGGGGACGACGCGGGCGCGGTTCTCTCCGCCGCGCCCGGCGAGCCGCGCGTGCGCGTTCTCGACGACGACGACCGACCCGTCGATCATCAGCCCGATCGCGATCGCCCGCCGAGCGACATCAGGTTGGCCGACAATCCCACCTGTTCATCACGATGAAGGTCGCCAGCGGCACCGGGTGAGCGTCGCACGACGATCAGGCTGAGCGCAGGTCGCCGAGGAACAGGAACAGCACGATGGTGACGAAGACGACGCCCTCGAGCAGCACCTTCGTCACCGTCCACAGCGCCGCGTCGACGAACTCGGACCTGTCGTAGTACGGAACGATCTTCAGCCCGCCGGGCGGCATCCCGCGGGCGTTGATCTCGTCGACCCGCTTCTTGACCCGCTCGACGACCTCCTTCGCGTTGCCGCCGCGGATCATCTCGATGCCGCCGACCGCCCGGTGTAGCCGTCCTTGACCATCGCGCCGTGGCGAACCTCCTCGCCGAGCCGCGCCGCGCGACGTCGCGCAGGTAGACAGGGGTGCCGCCGCCTCCTTGATGACGATCGACTCGATGTCGGACAGCCCGCCGATCAGGCCGACGCCGCGCACGAGGAACTGGTCGGCCCCTGCGGCAGGATCCCGCCGCCGGAGTTCGCGTTGTTGCTGGCCAGCGCCTTGTGGACGTCGGCCAGCGAAGTCCGGGTAGCGCAGGCGGTCGGGTCGGCCAGCGCATAGTACTGCCGCACGAAGCCGCCGGTCAGTTGATCTCGGCCACGCCCGCGATCGAGCGAAGCAGCGGCCGCACGACCAGTCCTGCACGGTCAGCGCTCGGTCAGTTCCGCCTGCGTCAGCGCGCCTGCCCGTCGTCGGGGCGCTCGAGCGCGGTAGACCTCGCCGAGCGCGGTCGACACCGGGCCCAGCACCGGCGTCACGCCGTGCGGCGGCAGGCACCGACCTCCATCAGCAGCTCCATCACGAGCTGGCGGGCGAAGTAGACGTCGGTGTCGTCGGTGAAGACCAGCGTGATCAGCGACAGGCCGGGCTTGTTCAGCGAGCCATCTCGACCAGGCCGGGCAGGCCCGGTCATCGCAATTCGAGCGGCACGGTGACCGGCGCTCGACCTCCTCGGGCGAGCGGCCATGCGCCTCGTCGCGATCTGGACCTGGACGTTGGTGACGTCGGGGAAGGCGTCGGCCGACAGCCTCCTGCCGCGTCGACGCCGAACGCGAGCAGCACCAGCGCCACGACGGCAACGATCATGCGCTGCCGGATCGCAGCGCGCACCAGCGAAGCGAGCATCGGTCGGCGCCCCCGGTAGCGAGCTGGCGGCGCTCGTTGTTCAGGTGGAAGGCGCCGGCGACCACGATCGTCTCGTCGCCACGCAGCCCTTCGAGATCACCCGGTGCTCGCCGTCCTCCGCACCGGGTGTCACCGGCGTCAGCCGGAAGCAGTTCGGCCCTCGGCGACGAAGACGCGATCGCGGTTGCCGTCGCGCACCAGCGCCGCCTTCGGCACGACGACCTGCCGGCGCGCCTCGCCGGCCACGCATCATGGCCAGCATCGCCGGCTTGAACTCGCCGTCCGGTTCGGCAGGTCCATCCGCACGCGACGGTCCGCGTCTCGGGTCGACCAGGTCGGAACCTGCTCGTCCCCTCGAATGCGCGGTCACCGAGCGCCGACACCTCGAGCACGACCCGCTGGCCGACGCCGATGTCCGGCCTCCGCTCGGGCACGTCCGCGACCGCCCACGGGCGCAGGTCGGGATCGAACAGGTGGTCGGGCGCGCCACCTGGCCGAGTGCCGCGTGACGGGCGATGACGGTGCCGCTCTTGGTCGCGGCGACAGCGCCGCCGCGAGATCTGGCCGGGCCATCCAGCCGGTCGATGGCAGCGCCGACAGCCCGGCGTGCGGAGCTGGTCGCGCGCGCGCGCGTCTCGGCGCGCGCGATCGACAGCTCGCTCGCGCCGCTGCAACTCGGCCGAGCCGATGACGTCGGCGTCGAGCAGCAGGCGGGCGCGCTCGGCGACGCTGGGCGAGCTGCTCGGCCGGTGCGCCTTCAGGAAGAGCTGGGCCGCCGACAGCTCCGGGCTGCTGATCTCGGCGAGCCGGTCGCCCATCCTGACCGCTGCCCGACGACCGCGTGGATCGCGGTGACGCGACCGGTGATCGGCGCGCCGACGCGGGCGGTGCGGTTCTCGTTCGTCTCGATGCGCCCGGGGATCCGCAAGGTGTCGCGGAGACCCGCTGGTCGGGACGGCCGAGCTCGAGGTAGCGCGCAGCGCCTTCGGAAGCCTCGACGAGGTCGGGATCGGCGGCCGCCGGGCAGGCGGCGCCACGTTCCTTGCGGTCGGGGCGTTCGCCGGGGCCGGCGCGGCCGACGGCGCCGGCTCGCTGCCCGCTGCAGCCGGCGAGCGCCGCCGCGATCAGGAGGCCACGTTCGCGCGGACGAGGGCGTCAGTTCTCAATTCGACTCGTCGGGATGGTCGAGGAGGCGCCGAGCTCGCCTGCCCAGCGAAGGCCTCGCGACGCCGATCAGCTGGTTGCGCAGCTGCCGGTACTGGCGCTGCGCATCGAGATACTCGAGGATTCCGCGCTCGCCGAACCGGTAGGCGGCCTCGGCGACGCCGACCACCTGCGCCTGCTTGAGCACGCCGTTCTCGAGGGTGGCGACGGTCGCGCGGGCCGACTCGTAGCGGTGCCAGGCCTCGAGCCGCTGGCTCAATTCGAAGCCGCGCTGCTCGGCCACGGCATCGGCGCGCAGTCGCTGCTGCGCCTCTTCGATGGGGCCGGCGCGCCGGTCCAGCAGCGGAATCCTCGCCGATGCCGGCCCGCGTCGTGTCCAGATCGAGCGTTTCTCGCGCGCGACGAACAGGTCGACGCCGAGCATCAGCGAGGCGCGTTGAACTGCAGCTGCCAGCGAGGCGCTCGCGCTCGGCCTGGGCCAGCCGGATCTCGGGATGCGCCGCGACCGACTCGGCGCCGACCAGTCGACGCGCGGCCGGCTCAGGCTGCCGTGGAAGTCGCCGTCGACCGCGAAGGCCTCGGGCATCGAGGGCGCGACCAGCTCGCGCAACTGCGCGCGCACGGCCGACAGCTCGGCTTCGCGCTGCGCCAACGCCGTGCGCGCCAGCGCCGCCTCGGTCTCGGCGCGGATCAGATCGAAGCGCGGCGCTTCGCCGGCCGACACGCGGACTGCGATCCGGGCCTGGATCTGCTCGGTCAGTGCCACGTCCTGCGCGCCGCGAGCACCAGTTCCTGCACCCGCAGCGTCGGCGCGTCTTGATCGCCGCGACGAGCGACTGTTCGGCCGACTGAGCGCGAACCGTGCTCCTTCGGCCGAGGCGGCCGCGCCGCTGCGCGCGCCTCGCGCAAGCCCGGCGACTCGATCCGCTGGGACAAGCCGACCGAGCCGCCCGTGCCGGCCGGCGCGCCGGCCAGTCGCGCGCCCGAGCTGCTCGCACGACCTGCAGCCCGATTCGATAAGCGCGCGCGCTGGCGATTCCGGCCCTTGCCGCAGGGCCTCGGCACGCAGCCGCGAGGCCCAGTTCCCGCGCGCGGCTCAGCAACCGGGTCAGCGTGAAGCTCGGCAGCGCCGACGCGGCGCCGGTTGCGGCAAGGCCAAGGCCGCCGTGCGCCGCGATCGCATCGATCGGGTTGGGCGCGGCCATCCGGTTGGGCGCATCGGCCCGTCGGCTGCGTGTGCGGCCGGCCACGGCGACCGCGACGGCCACCGCAATCGGCAGGAGCGGAACCCGAGACGCACGCGTCGGCGCTCCGAACGGAAATCGGAGGGGAGTCGCATCGGAAGCAATCTGGCGCAGGCATTGCCCATGGAGACGCCGGGCCCTGCGCTTGGCCCGCGGCCGACGAGGATCGGCCGACGTCTTCAAGGTCTTGCCAGCGGCGAGCCGTCCCGGGCGGACGGGCGCTTCACCACGTGCGACCCGGGGGCGGTGGTTCCGCCCGGCTTGACCAGATCGCCGCGAGCCGGCGCTACCGGTCCGCGGCTACTCCCCTGAGGAAGCGCGGATGATCTCCGCGAGCCTGCCGCCGATCAATGATTTCCCCAAAGCATTTGGGCATTTGACGGCGCGAGGATGGCGATCAAACCGCGGTGCGCGGCGCGCTGTGCGCCGATGAATCCGGTCCTCCACGCTGTGTCCCGCCTGCTCGACAGCGCGCCCGGCCCGCGGGCGCGCTGTCGGCGGCCACTCACCGACTCGCTCTCGCGCGAGACTCGACTGCGCATGGCCACGCGCCTGGCGCTCGTCGACCTGGCGGCGCGCTGCACGACCGACCCCGTCCGACGCAGTCCCGCCGGCGCCGTGCACGCTGCGCTGCCGCACAGCTACCTGCCCGCGCTGCTCGAGGCACTGTCCCGCGACGACGAGTCGCAGGCCATCGTGGCGCTGGTCGCCTGCGCGCCAGCCCTGCGCGACATGGCGCAGGCACTGGCGCGCGAGCGCGACCCCTACGCACTGCTGCCGGTGGCGCTGCTCGAGTTGCTCGCCTCGCGGCTGCACTGAAGACGGCTGCCGGCCGCGCCTGCCCGGCGCCGCCGTTTCCTCAGGGCGACAACCGTTGCCGCGACCAGCCGCCGTCCGATTCGCGCCGATACGCGATCCGGTCGTGCAGCCGGGACGGCCTTCCCTGCCAGAACTCCCAATAGTCCGGCGCGAGCCGATAGCCGCCCCAGTGCGGCGGCCGGGGCGGATGCAGGCCGAACTTCAATCCGAACTCGGCCGCGCGCGCAACCAGCGCTGCCCGTGACGACAGCGGGCGGCTCTGGTCCGACGCCCAGGCGCCGATCCGCGACGCGAGCGGCCGGGATGCGTAGTAGGCGTCCGACTCGGCGGGGTCGACCCGCTCGACGGACCCCTCGATGCGGACCACGCGCTCGAGTTCGACCCAGTGGAACTGCAGCGCGGCGAACGGATGCGCGGCCAACTCGCGCCCCTTGCGACTCTCGTAGTTCGTGTACCAGACGATCCCGCGCTGGTCGAACTCCTTGATCAGCACGACACGCGTCGAGGGCCGTCCCGTCTCGCCCACGGTCGCTACCGTCATCGCATTGGGCTCGGGCAATTCGGCGTGCAGCGCCTGGTCGAACCAGGCGCGGAATTGCTCGATGGGGTCGGCGTGCGTGTGGCTCTCGTCGAGCTCGCCGCGCTCGTAGCTCTTGCGAAGATCCGCGATCCTGGACATGCGACGAGTTTAGCGCGTCGGCGGGCACGCGCCGCTGGCGCCACGCCGGCGACCATCCGTCGGGATCTGTGGGATCGCCGGCCACAACCGCGGCCACCAGGGCTTGGTTGCCGCATTCCGCGGCGATTACGCTGGCGGCAACGGGCCCGCTTGCCGGGTCACCGCAAGGATTTTCCGCATGCACAACATTGCCGAGCATACCGTCGAACACACCGTCGAAGCAGAGGGCGTCGAGCAGGCCGAGGGACTCGTCTACGCGGTCCCCGACGATGCACCGGGCGGCCTGCAGCGGGTGGACACGCGGCGCGTGCTCAAGGGTATGTTCGTCGCCGAACTCGACCGGCCGTGGTCCGACACGCCGCTGCCGCCCAACGGCGTGCTGATCGAGTCCGACGAGGAACTGCAAGCGATCCGCCACTACTGCCAGTTCGTGATGGTCGATGCGGCGCGCTCCGCGGGGGAGCTGGTCGCGGCGATTCGCGCCGCCGCCGTCCTGTCCGCCGACCGGATGCCGGGCACCGAGGAAGACTGGACGCGGCACAGCGGCACGGCGCACGAAGGCGGCAATGCCGAGGGCTCGCGCGGTGTGGCCATGCGGACCAGGCGGGGCACCGCCGTGGTCCCCCCGAAGCCGCGCGACGACGTCCATCCGAGCGAGGCGACGCGAGCGAAGATCCTCCGCCTCGTGCGTGACGGCGAGCAGGCGGCACCGCCGGCGAAGGGTCCGCTGTCGCAGGTCCGCCGCTGGTTCGGGCTGGGCCGCAGCGGCCGCTCGGACGATTCGCCCGACACCGAGATCCTGCGACACCGGCAGGCGCTGCAGGTGTTGCGCGACGAGTGGGGCGACGCCATCGGCGCCTGCGATTACGGCGAAGGCGCGCGGATCCGCGATTCGATCTCGCTGGCGCGCCCCGTCCACGGGCGCCTGGTCGCGGCCGCCGACACCGCGATCCGGCAGGTGCGGCAGGGTACGACGCTCGGGTTCCAGCCGCTCGCCGAGGCCACCGACGCCTTCGCGGCCTGCCTCGCGACCGCGCCGGACGCGATGCGCTGGCTCGACGCCGTCTACGCGGAGAACGCGCCGGCGCCGAATCATGCGATCGGCGTGGCCACGCGCCTGGCCGACTTCGGCCGCGCGCTGGGCATGGAGCGTGCGGCGCTGCGCGACCTCACGCTGATCGGCCTGCTCGCCGACGTCGGCAAGGCGCTCCTGCCACGCGAGGTGCTCGAGCATCCCGGCGTGCTCAAGCCGAGCGACTACGCACTGATGAAGCAGCACGTGACGATCGGCCTCGACATCCTGTCGCGCGCCGGCGCGATTCCCGAAGCGGTGATCCGCGGCATCGCCGAGCATCACGAACGCCTCGACGGGTCCGGCTACCCCGGCGGGTCGCGCGGCACCGCCATCGGACTCTATGGCCGGATGGCCGGCATCGTCGACACCTTCTGCGCGCTCACCGTCGCGCGAGCCTACGCCAACCCGTTGTCCGCCGAGGAGGCGTTGTCGGCGCTGCACGAATGGTCGGGGTCGCTGTTCTGCCGCAGCCTGGTCGAGCAGTTCATCCTCGCCAACGGCGCGTTCCCGGTCGGGACGATGGTCGAGTTGCAGACCGGCGAGATCGCGGCCGTCGTCGACCGGCGACCCGGCAGCCGGCTGCAGCCGAAGCTGGTGGTGATGACCGGCGCCGACAAGGGCCCGCTGCGGCGCGGGCCGGACCGCGCCGCGCCGCGCAACCCAGACCAGCCAAGGCAGGGCGCACCGGTACGCATCGCGCGCGGCCTTCCCGTCGGCGCCTTCGGGCTGCGGCTGAAGGACTACTACTCGATGCCCACCTGATACGCACCTGTTACCCACCCGATACCCGCCCGATGCTCGCCGGGGCGCAGCCCCCGCTATAATCCGGCCGATCCCGAGGAGCGCTGCAACGGGTTCCGGCCTCGCCGGAGCCGCCAGGCTCGGGACTCTCCCTGTTGCAACGGCGCTCGTTGATCCGTGACCCCCGCACGGCCGACGAGCGCACCGGAACCCCGGCGCCCGCCGGCTCCGGCGACGGGTCGCCCCTTGATGGAGTGACCATGGCTGCCGTACCCAAACCCGAAAACGTCGCCGATTGCCGCATCGCCGACATCGCGCTGGCCGACTGGGGCCGCAAGGAAATCCGCATCGCCGAGACCGAGATGCCCGGCCTGATGGCGATCCGCAACGAGTACGCCGCGAGCAAGCCGCTGAAAGGCGCGCGCATCAGCGGCTCGCTGCACATGACGATCCAGACCGCCGTGCTGATCGAGACGCTCACGGCGCTCGGCGCGCAGGTGCGCTGGGCGTCGTGCAACATCTTCTCGACGCAGGACCACGCCGCGGCCGCGATCGCCGCCGCCGGCGTCCCGGTGTTCGCCGTCAAGGGCGAGTCGCTCGACGACTACTGGGACTACACGCACCGGATCTTCGAGTGGCCCGACGGCCAGCCGTCGAACATGATCCTCGACGACGGCGGCGACGCGACGCTGCTCGTGCACCTGGGCACGAGGGCCGCGAAGGATCCGTCGGTGCTCGAGCACCCGAAGAGCGAGGAAGAGGTATCGCTGTTCGCCGCGATCCGGCGCCAGCTGGCGAAGGATCCCGCGTGGTACCAGCGACAGCTCGACGCGATCGTCGGCGTCACCGAGGAAACCACCACCGGCGTCAAGCGGCTGTACCAGATGTCGGCGCGCGGCGAGCTGGCGTTGCGCGCGATCAACGTCAACGACTCGGTCACCAAGAGCAAGTTCGACAACCTGTACGGCTGCCGCGAATCGCTGGTCGACGGCATCAAGCGCGCGACCGACGTGATGGTCGCCGGCAAGATCGCGGTCGTCGCCGGCTACGGCGACGTCGGCAAGGGCTCGGCGCAGGCGCTGCGCGCGCTGTCGGCGCAGGTCTGGATCACCGAGTGCGACCCGATCTGCGCGCTGCAGGCCGCGATGGAGGGCTATCGCGTCGTCACGATGGACTACGCCGCCGACAAGGCCGACATCTTCGTCAGCGCCACCGGCAACAAGGACGTGATCACGCACGCCCACATGAAGGCGATGAAGGACCAGGCGATCGTCTGCAACATCGGCCACTTCGACAACGAGATCGACGTCGCGTCGCTCGAGCAGTACCAATGGGAAAACATCAAGCCGCAGGTCGACCACGTGATCTTCCCCGACGGCAGGCGGATCATCCTGCTTGCCGAAGGCCGGCTGGTGAACCTGGGCTGCGGCACCGGTCACCCGTCGTACGTGATGAGCTCGTCGTTCGCGAACCAGACGATCGCGCAGATCGAGCTGTGGACGCACCGCGACTTCTACGAGCGCGGCAAGGTCTACGTGCTGCCCAAGCACCTCGACGAGAAGGTCGCGCGGCTGCAGCTGAAGAAGCTCGGCGCGATGCTCACCGAGCTGAGCGCCGAGCAGGCCGCGTACATCGGCGTGCCGGTCGAAGGGCCGTTCAAGCCCGACTCGTACCGGTACTGAGCCGGCGCGCGCGTCGCCGGCAGCGCACGCACGCGCGAGCCGGCGACGCGCGACCACGGTCCGGACGATGCGTGCCGACCAGCTCCTCGTCGCGCGCGGGCTCGCCGGCTCGCGGGCGCGTGCGCGCGAGTTGATCGAGGCCGGCGCGGTCAGCGCGCGCATCGGCGCGCGCGACGAGATCGTGCGCAAGGCGTCGACCGATCTCGCCGACGACACGCCGCTCGCCGTGCAGGAAGCTGCAATGCTGCGCTATGCGTCGCGCGGCGGCTTGAAGCTCGCCGGGGCGCTCGAGCGCGCGCGCATCGACGCGCGCGGCCTGGCCTGCCTCGACCTCGGCCAGAGCACCGGCGGCTTCACCGATTGCCTGCTGCAGGCCGGCGCGTCGCGGGTGGTCGGCATCGACGTCGGCCACGGGCAGCTGCGCGAGCGGCTGCGCGACGATCCGCGCGTGCAGGCCTTCGAAGGCGTCAACGTTCGAACACTCGCGCCGGCGCTGCTCGGCGCGGCGTTTCCGCCCGCCGGCTTCGACCTGGTGGTCGCCGACCTGAGCTTCATCTCGCTGGCCCACGCGCTGGCGCCCGCCTTCGCGCTGGCCAGGCCCGGCGGCCGACTGCTCGCGCTGGTCAAGCCGCAGTTCGAGGTCGGCCCGGGCGGCGTCGACCGGCACGGCGTCGTGCGCGACCCGGCGCTGTACGAGCTCGTGCGCCGCAGGATCTGCGACGCTGCGGCCGAGGCCGGCTGGACCGTCGACGAGTGGTTCGACAGCCCGATCCGCGGCGCCGACGGCAACCGCGAGTTCTTCCTGAGCGCAAGCACATGACAAACGTTTCCGGCCCCACGCTGAGCTTCGAGTTCTTTCCGCCCAACACGCCAGAAGGCACGTCGAGGCTGCGCGAGGTGCGCGCCCGTCTCGCGGGATTCGACCCCGAATTCTTCAGCGTCACCTACGGCGCGGGCGGCGCCACGCGCGAGAAGACGCTGGCCGCCGTGCTCGAGATCGCGGCCGAGGGGCACATGGTCGCACCGCACCTGTCGTGCGTCGGCGCCACGCGCGAGTCGGTGCGCGAACTGCTCGCGCTGTACCGCTCGCATGGCATCCGGCGGCTGGTCGCGTTGCGTGGCGACCTGCCCTCGGGAATGCGCGAGGCGGGCGACTTCCGCCACGCGAGCGACCTGGTCGCCTTCGTGCGCGCCGAGACCGGCGATTGGTACCGCATCGAGGTCGCCGCCTATCCCGAGATGCACCCGCAGGCGCGCAGCCCGCGCGACGACCTCGAGGCTTTCGCGACGAAGGTGCGCGCCGGCGCCGACTCGGCGATCACGCAGTACTTCTTCAACGCCGACGCGTACCTGCGCTTTCGCGACGACGCGCGCAGGCTCGGGATCGAGGTGCCGATCGTTCCCGGCATCATGCCGATCGGCAACTTCACGCAGCTCGCGCGCTTCTCCGATGCCTGCGGCGCCGAAATCCCCCGCTGGATGCGGCTGAAGCTCGCGAGCTTCGGCGACGACGTCGAAGCCATCCGCGACTTCGGCGCCGACGTGGTGGCCGCGATGTGCCGGCGCCTGCTCGACGAAGGGGCGCCGGGCCTGCACTTCTACACGCTGAACCAGAGCGCGATCGCCGCCCGGATCCTCGGAGCGGTCGGACTGCCCGGCCGCTGACGTCGCGCGGCCGGCACGCCGCGGCGGCCTATCGGGCGGAGCCGGACGCCTCGGCAGCGAGCGCTCGCCGACTGGCTGCGAGCCGCCGATGGCGATGCGGCGTCCGCTCGTCGGCTCCTGTTGCCACGGCCCCGAACCGCGCCCGGGCAGCGTTGGTCGGCCTCCCCGACCGTGGCTACCATGAACCGGAACCCAGAACCCGACCGCGGCGCCCGAAGGCGCCTTCGCCGTACACCGAAATGCCAGCCACCCCGCAGGTCCCCGGCACAGTCCCGGTCACGCGCTACCAGATACCCGCAGACAGCCTGCAGTGCGGCATGTACGTGGCCGAACTCGACCGTCCCTGGTTCGATACGCCGTTCCTGCTGCAGGGATTCCGCGTCGACAGCCAGATCGAACTGGAGACGCTGCGCCGCTACTGCCGCTACGTGTACGTCGACCCCGAACGGTCCGACGCGGGCCTCGCGGATGCGATCCGCAGGGCCGAGCTGACCGACGATCCGTTCGAGCGACCGTCCGAAGCCGGGCCGAGCGGGCCGCTGCGCTTCGATACCGTGCTCGACGACCGCAGCCTGCGACAGGAACGCGCCGCCCGGCCGGTGCGCATCCGCTCCGACGTCAAGATCAGCAACCAGACGCGCGAGCGCTTCAGGCGCTTCATCAAGGCCACCGCGGTGGCGAGCGATGCCGCCGCCGCGCGCTCGTCGCTGGTGGACCGCACCTTCGGATGGCTGCGCGGGCTGCTCGGCCAGGATCCCGACTCCGACGAGGTGCGCGCGTCGCAGGCGCAGGCACGCGACGCGATCCGCGGGCAGTTGCCGCCCGAAGCGCGGCTGCGCCGCTACGCCGACCGCGCGTCGATCGAGGACGAGCTTCCGCGTGCCCGCGAGGCCTTCGCGAACGCGTCCCGGCAGCTTCGCGCGATGACCGCGTGCGTGCGCGAGCGCCGCGCGCCGGACCTGCACGAGTTCGGGCGCGCCGTCGACGAGATGGTCGACAGCATGATCGACAATCCCGACGCACTGCCGTGGGTGGCGCGGCTCGACGACGACGAGCGCGACGCGAGCGCGCACGGCCTGAGGGTGGCGATGTACCTCGTCGCGCTCGGCCGGCACCTGGGGCTGCCGCGCCGCGAGCTCGCCCACCTCGGCGCGATCGGCATGCTCGCCGACATCGGCAAGGCGCTGCTGCCGCAGGCGCTGCTCGAGAAGCCCGGCATGCTGACGCCGTCGGAGCACAACGTGGTCAAGGAGCACGTGCGCCTGGGCCTCGAGGCGCTTCGTCGCGACATGCGGCTCGCGCAGCCGATCGAGGAGGGCATCGCGCAGCACCACGAGCGACTCGACGGCACGGGCTACCCGAAGGGGCTCCGGGGCGAGGAGATCGGCGTCTTCGGTCGCATGGCCGCGATCGCCGACAGCTTCGCCGCGCTGATCGCGGTGCGTGCCTACGCCAACGCGTCGGCGCCGCAGGACGCGCTGATGAACCTCTACGAGTGGGCCGGCACGTCGTTCGACGAACCGCTGGTCGAGCAGTTCGTGCAGGCGATCGGCCTGTTTCCGGTCGGCAGCCTGGTCGAGCTGTCGACGGGCGAAGTGGCGGTCGTCCTGGCCCACCATCGCGTGCGTCGACTCGAGCCCCGCGTGATGGTGCTCACCGGCGCGGACAAGTCGCCGACCGCGGCGCCCTTCGAGCGCGACCTGCTGGCCCGATCGAAGGACCACGAACGCGGCCCGGTCCGCATCGTGCGCGGGCTCGCGGACGGTGCCTACGGGCTGCGGCCCGGCGAGCACCTCGCTGCCCGGTTCGCCTGCGCCGACGAGACGGCGCGCTGAACGCGGCGCGCGCAGCCGCGGCCTTCGCGCCCTTCACGCCGGCGTGATCGTGCGGCGCTCGGTGACGATGGCCGTCATCGGGTGGTCGTGGTCGCCCGGCACGAAGCGATCGAGTTCGCAGGCATCGTAGGCGACGCCGATCGCGGGCAGCGCACGCGCGCCCAGCGTCCGGTCGTAGTACCCGCCACCGTAACCGAGCCGGTAGCCCCGGACGTCGAAGCCCACGCACGGCACGACCAGCAGCGTCGGCGGGAGCACGTCGAACGGCTCGGGCAGCGCGATGCCGAACTCGGCGATGCGCATCGCCGCTGCCGGCGTCCAGCGCCCGAATTCCAGCGCGCCGCCGCCCCGCGGGACGCGCGGCAGCGCGACCGCGCGCCCGGCGCGGTGCCAGCCCGCCATGGCTTCGCGCAAGTCGGGCTCGCCACGCACCGGCCAGTACACGCCGAGCACCGCGCGCTCGGCGACCGGGCGCACGGCCAGCCAGGCTTCGAGGCGCGCCGCGATCGCGGCATCGGCCGCACGGCGGGACTGCGCGTCCATCGAGCGCCGCCACGCGATCAGCGTGTTGCGCGCGTGGCGACGCTCGTCATCGCCGCCGATGGTGCGTGGTATCCTCGGTCTCGAGTCTCGAGTCGTGTCGTTCATGCAGCGATTGCTGCGATGGTGCCTGTTGTGAGTTCTCGGCGATGAAACACCGTATCGCCCTTGCCGCGATTGTAGGGCTGATCGGCGTGTGCACCCTGGCGCCGGTGCAGGCCGGCAAGCGCCCTGCGGCGCGCGCCGCGGCGATGACTCCCGACGAGGCGCTCGTGGCGGCACGCGAGGCCTTCGCCCGCAACGACCTCCCACGCTTCGAGGCTGCCGCCGCGCAGGCGCGCGAGCATCCGCTGTCCGAGTACCTCGACTTCTGGCGACTGCGCCTGCGGCTGCAGCCGCCCCAGCCCGATGCCGACTCGCGGGCCGCCGACGCGGAGATCCGCGCCTTCATCGACGGCCACCCCGGCACGCTCGTCGCCGACCTGATGCGTCGCGACTGGCTGCTCAACCTCGGCCGGCGCGGCGTCTGGACCACCTTCGACAGCGAGTATGCCAGGTGGGTGCTGCGCGACGACGACGAGGTGCACTGCTACGCGTCGCTCGGCCGGCTGCAGCGCGGCGAGCCGGCTCCGGCCGCGGCGCGCGAGCTGTTGTTCTCGGTACGCAGGTTCGGCGACGGCTGCGGCGCCCTGCTCGACGCGATGGTGCGCTCGGGTGCAATGCAGCGCGCCGACCTGCGCGCGCGGCTGCGCGTGGCGATCGAGACCAACTCGCCCGACGCGATCCGGCGCACGGCCGATCTGCTCGCCCTCGATCACGCGTCGGTCGAGTCGGCGCTGTCCAGGCCGTCGCGCACGGTCGGCCAGGCCAGCGGCAGCGAGATCTCGCTGATCGCGATCGGCCGCCTGGCCCGCCACGATCCGGCAGCAGCAGCCGAGCGGCTGCAGGCCGGCGCGGCGGCGCTGCGCGGCGAAGACCTCGACTTCGCGTGGTCGCAGGTGGCAGCGGCCGGCATGCGCCGCCTCGCGCCCGAGTCGCTCGACTGGACGAAGCTGGCGCTGAAGGCACCCGCCACCGACGAGACCTGGGTCTGGCTCGCGCGCGCGGCGCTGCGCGCCCAGGACTGGCCGACCCTGCGCGCGGTCGTCGGCCGCATGTCCGAGGCGGGCCGGCGCGATCCGACCTGGATCTACTGGATGGCACGCGCGATGCGCGAGACCGGCGAGTCGGCCGGCGCCGACGCGCTGCTGCACACCGTGGCCGGCCAATTCAGCTTCTACGGGCAGCTCGCCGCCGAAGAGCTCGGCAAGCTCACCGCGCCGCCGCCGCGCGCCGTCGACCCCACCGAGGCCGAGCTCACCGAGCCGGCGCGCAATCCGGGCTTCGCGCGGGCCCTGAAGTTCTACGAACTGGGCCTGAGGCTCGAGGGCAACCGCGAGTGGAATTTCCAGTTGCGCGGCATGAGCGACCGGCAGCTGCTCGCGGCGGCCGAGTGGGCCTGCCAGCGCCAGGTGCTCGATCGCTGCGTCAACACGGCCGATCGCACCGAGACCGAACACGACTTCCGGCTTCGCTTCGTGTCGCCGTTCCTCGACGAGCTCAAGCCGGTGGCGGCCGAGCGCGGCCTCGACCCGGCCTGGGTCTACGGGCTGATCCGGCAGGAGTCGCGCTTCGTCATGGATGCCCGCTCGTGGGCCGGCGCGCAGGGGCTGATGCAGATCATGCCGTCTACCGCCCGCTGGATCGCGCGCAAGCTCGGCGAGCGCGACTTCCGCGTCGAGCAGCTCCACGACCTGCCCACCAACCTGCGCTTCGGCACCTACTACCTGCGCAGCGTGCTCGACGACCTCGAGGGCTCGCCGGTGCTCGCGTCGGCCGCGTACAACGCGGGCCCCGGGCGGCCGCGCAACTGGCGTTCGACGCTGCCGCGGCCCGTCGAGGGCGCGATCTTCGCCGAGATCATCCCGTTCAACGAGACCCGCGACTATGTGAAGAAGGTGCTGTCGAACGCCGTCTTCTACGCGGCGCTGTTCTCGGGCGAACCGCAATCGTTGAAGGCGCGGCTCGGCAGCGTCGTGCCGCAGCCGGCCTCGCCCACCGACCTTCCCTGAGCGCGCGCCACCATGGCCCACGCGCGCGTGCTCCTCGTCGGCGGCACCGGCTTCATCGGAAGCCAGATCGCCGGACGGCTCGCGGCGGGCAACCGGCGCGTGCTGGTGCCGACCCGACGCTACGAGCGGGCGCGCCACCTGCTGCCGCTGCCGACGGTCGAGGTGGTCGAAGCCGACGTGCATGACGATGCCCAGTTGCGCCGGCTGACGGCGAGCGTCGATGCCGTCATCAACCTCGTCGGCATCCTGCACGGACGCGGCGGCTCGCCGTGGGGGCCCGACTTCGACCAGGCGCACGTGCGCCTGCCCGCGCGGATCGCGGCGGCGTGCGCCGACTCGGGCGTTCGCCGGCTGCTCCACATGTCGGCGCTCGGCGTGCAGGCCGGCAGCGAGCGATCGGCGCCCTCGATGTACCTGCGCTCGAAGGCCGCTGGCGAGCAGGCGGTGCGCGACGCGCCTGCGCTCGACTGGACGATCTTCCGGCCTTCGGTCGTGTTCGGGCCGGGCGACCGCTTCCTGAACCTGTTCGCGCAGCTGCAGGCCTGGCTGCCGGTGATGGCGCTCGCCCGCGCCGGCGCGCGCTTCCAGCCGGTGTTCGTCGGCGACGTCGCACGGGCCTTCGTCGACGCGCTCGACGCGCCGGCCACTCACGGCAGCTGCTACGAGCTCGCGGGGCCCGACGTGTTCACGCTGCGCGAACTGGTCGCGCTGGCCGGTCGCCACGCCGGCCACGAGCGCCCGATCGTCGCGTTGCCCGACAGCCTCGGCCGCCTGCAGGCGACGCTGCTCGAGTTCGCACCCGGCCCGACGCTGATGTCGCGCGACAACTTCGACTCGATGGCGATCGACAACGTCGCGAGCGGCCCGATCGCGCCCGAGCTCGGCCTGACACCCACGCCGCTCGCCGCGATCGCCCCCGCGTACCTGCGCCGCGGCCCGGCCCGCTTCGGCCGCGAGCGCGCCCGCGCGCGCCGTTGAGCGCAGCGGCGATGCGGATGCTGCGCGCCGCTCGATGAAGATCTACTGCGTCGGCGGGGCGGTACGCGACGAACTGCTCGGCCTGCCCGTCAAGGACCACGACTGGGTGGTGGTCGGCGCCACGCCCGAGATGCTGATCGAACGCGGCTTCCAGCCGGTCGGGCGCGACTTCCCGGTCTTCCTCCATCCGCAGACGCACGAGGAGTACGCGCTCGCGCGTACCGAGCGCAAGACCGCACCCGGCTATCGCGGCTTCGCCGTCCACTACGCGCCCGACGTGACGCTCGAGGACGACCTGCTGCGGCGCGACCTGACGATCAACGCGATGGCGCGCGACGCCGAGGGCACGCTGATCGATCCGCACGGCGGGCTCGCCGACCTGCGCGCCGGCGTGCTGCGACACGTGGGCGCGGCGTTCGCCGAGGATCCGGTGCGCATCCTGCGGCTGGCGCGGTTCGCCGCGCGCTTCGACCGCTTCGTCGTCGCGCCGGAGACGATGGCGCTGATGCGCCGGATGGTCGAGCACGGCGAGGTCGACGCGCTGGTGGCCGAACGCGTCTGGCAGGAGCTGTCGCGCGGCCTGATGGAACGGCATCCGTCGCGGATGTTCACGGTGCTGCGCGATTGCGGCGCGCTCGCGCGCATTCTCCCCGAGGTCGACCGGCTCTGGGGCGTGCCGCAGCCGCCGGAGCACCACCCCGAGATCGACACCGGCGTGCACGTCATGATGTCGATCGACCATGCCGCCGCGATCGGCGCGCCGCTGGCGGTGCGATTCGCGACGCTGCTGCACGACGTGGGCAAGGGACTCACGCCGCGCAGCGAGTGGCCCCGCCACGCCGGGCACGAGGAGCACTCGGCGCAGGCGATCGACGCGCTGTGCGAGCGGCTGCGCACGCCGGTGGACTGCCGCGACCTCGCGCGCCTCGTCGCGCGCGAGCACGAGCTGATGCACCGCGCGCTCGAGCTTCGCGCCGGCACGCTCACCCGGCTGCTCGAGCGGCTCGACGTGCTGCGCAAGCCGCAGCGGCTCGAGGAGCTGATCGCCGCCTGCGAATCCGACTGGCGCGGGCGGCTCGGCTTCGGCGACCGGCCGTGGCCGCAAGCCGAGCGCCTGCGCACCGGTGCGCAGGCGATGCGAACGGTCGACGCTGGCGCCATCGCCTCCGCACGCGCCGGCTCGACCACCGGGCTGCGCGAGGCGATCCACGCCGCGCGCGTCGCGGCGGTCAGCGCGGCGATCGGCGGCACGGGCTGAAGCCCGGGCGGCCGGGCCGCGGCGCCGCCCCGGTTCAGAGCAGCTTCGCGAGCAGCGCCGCGAGCAGCGACAGCAGGATCGTCGAGGCGAGCGGAATCGACCAGTCGCGCCCCAGCGCGCGGAACTCGAAGTCGCCGGGCAGCCGACCGATGCCGAAGCGGCGCAGCAGCGGCATCAGGCCCGAGAACAGCGCCAGCGCCAGCGTCACCACGAGCAGCCATTTCAGCATCGTCGAACCCCGCCGCGCGTCGTCAGTGCCGCGCGTGGCGCTGCAGGAACGCCACGATGTCGGCGGCGCGCAGTTGCGGCTCGCGAACGTCGAACCGCGTTCCGGCCACCCGGTTCATCCAGAGCATGTTGGCCTGCATCCGGCGCACCACGGCCGGCCAATCGGCCGCGACGTGGCGCTTCGGGTCGGGCAGCACGTGGCACTGGTCGCAGGCGCGGCGGAACATCCGTCCGGCGTCGGTGTCGAGCGCGCGCGCCAGGCCGGGCTGCGTCGGGTCGAGCGGTTGCTGCGCGTGGCGCTGCAGGTAGGCGACGATCTCGCGCGCCTCGCCGGGCCGCGGCGCGGCCAGCACCGGCGCCTGCGCGCCGCCGGGCGCCTTCATCATGTCGGCCATCAGCACGCCCAGGTTGCCCTTGCCTTCCATGCGCGGCACCATCCGCTGCACGACGCCGCGCCAGCGCTCGGCGTCGTGCATCGCCGGGTCGGGCAGGTGGTGGCACTGCACGCAGTACAGCGCAGTGAGCCTGGCGCCGCGCGAGTCCGGCTCGGGCAGCTCCGACGGGCGCGGCCCGGCAGGCAGGATCCGCAACAGCATCTGCCCGTGCCGGCTCGTCGACCAGCGCTGGCGCGACTCGGCGGCGAGCCGGTCGAGCTCGTCGACCGACAGGCGATCGACGTCGGGACGCACGCCCTGCGCCGTGGATTTCGCCGGCGCCCGCGCGGCGAGCTCCCGCGCCGCGACATCGGCGCCGGCCTGTGCCGACGCCGCACGCGGCACCCCCGGCACCGTCGCGCACGCGGCGGCGATCGCGATCGCAGCGCGCGCGACGACGGCGCGCGCGACGATCCGGACGGTTCGACGGGTGTCCACGGCCTGACGGGTGTCCACGGCCTATTCCAGCACGGCGCGCCGGTCGCGCGTGGCGAAGCCCGGCGCGTCGTCGGGGACATCGCGCCCGAACGCGATCGCCTTGAACAGCTCGCCCATCTCCGCCTCGGACAGCAGCATCTGCGCGGCCTGCGCCTGCTTCGCCCACTCGCGCGCGTCGCTGCGCGGCAGCGCCGCCAGCCGGTCGAGCAAGCCGCAGTCGAGCAGGAAGCGTGCCTGCGAGGCGAAACCGAGCGCCGCGAGGCCGGCGTCGCGCGCGGCGCCGGCCACTGCGGTGAAGTCGACGTGCGCGGTAATGTCCTGCAGGCCCGGCCAGAGGAACGGGTCGCCGTGCACGCGGTGGCGGTAGTGGCACTGCAGCGTGCCGGTCGAGCGGTGCGGATGGTAGTACTCGGCGCGCGGGAAGCCGTAGTCGAACAGCAGCATCGCGCCACGCGCGAGCCGCCCGGCGATCGTGGCCACCCAGCCTGCGGCCTGCTCGCCGACCTCCGAGACGTAGTCGCCGCGCGGCGCCGCGCCCTCGCCCCAGACCTGCTCGAGGGTACGCCGCACGCGCCCGGCGAACGCGTCGTCAGCGGGACGGTCGGCGAACGCGAAACCGCCCGCCGGCGCGCAGGCGACGCCGCGCTCGTGCACGGCGCCGTCGGACCAGCGGAACAGCCGCACCGGCATCGCGTCGAGCACCTCGTTGGCCAGCACCACGCCCTCGATCCGCGGCGCCAGCGCGTCGAGCCAGCTCACGCGCCCGAGCAGTTCGGGCACCCGCCGGGCCAGCAGTTCGCGCTGCCGCTCGCGCAACGACGCCGACACCTCGACGATCTCGTAGCGCTCGGGCGCCTCGCCGAGTGCGTCCAGCGACGCGAGCAGTTCGGCGGCCAGGGCTCCGGAGCCCGCGCCGAACTCGACGATTCTCGGCTGCACCGACCCGAACCAGTGCGCGCACTGGGCCGCCACGCATTGGCCGAACAGCGGCGAAAGCTCGGGCGCCGTGACGAAGTCGCCCTCGGCGCCGAACTTGCGGCTGCCCGCCGCGTAATAGCCGAGCCGGGGCTCGTAGAGCGCCAGCGCCATGTACCGGTCGAAGCCGATCCAGCCGCCGGCGCGACCGATCGCGTCGGCGATCCGCGCGGCGAGCTCGCGCGACGCCTGCGCGGCCTGCGCGGGCGGCGCGGGCAGCGCGTCGCTGGTCGACGCGCCCGCACGGCCCCGCGGGCCGGCCCCCTCAGCGGGGCGCATCGGCGCGCCCCTCGGCCGGCGCCTGCCCGGCGAGGAGCTCGTCGATCCGGCGATCCTTGCGCTGCCAGAGGTCGTGCAGCCACGCCTGCACCCGCTTGCGCAACCTCGAGTCGGCCATGAAGTTGCCGCTGGAGAACTCGGTCGGGATCGCGTGCCGGTCGACGCGCACCACGATGCGCTCGACGTCTCCGCGCAGGAACTGCCAGAAGTTCGGCGCGCCTCCGGGATAGACGATCGTCACGTCGATCATCGAGTCGAACCTGTCGCCCAGCGCGTTGAGCGACAACGCGAGCGCGCCGGCCTTCGGCTTGAGCAGGTGCCGGTACGGCGAGTGCTGCGCGGCGTGCTTTTCGGGCGTGAAGCGCGTGCCCTCGACGAAGTTCATCACGCTGGTCGGAAGCAGTGCGAACTTCGCGCAGGCGCGCCGCGTGGTCTCGAGGTCTTCGAGGCGCTTCTCGGGGTGCTTCCTCAGGTACTGCTCGGAGTGCCGGCGCATGAACGGGAAGTCGAGCGCCCACCAGGCCAGCCCCATCACCGGCACCCAGATCAACTCGTGCTTCAGGAAGAACTTCAGCAGCGGGATGCGCCGGTTGAACAGGTGCTGCAGCACGAAGATGTCGACCCAGGTCTGGTGGTTCGCGCAGACCATGTACCAGCCGCGATACTCGAAGCCGTCGAGCCCCTCGACGTCCCAGGTGGTGCGCTGCGTGAGCCGCATCCAGCCGCTGTTGCCCGCGATCCAGCGCGTGGCGATCCCGTTGAGCACCGGATCGATCGCGGCGCGCACCCGCGCGAACGGCAATGCCAGCTTCACCAGCGCCAGCGCGAACAGCAGCAGGCACCAGAACAGCGTATTGACGACCAGCATCAGGATCGCCACGACCCCGCGCGCGGCCGCAGGAAGGAAGCTCAGCATGCTCGCCAATGCCCTGGGAACTCCACGATGATGCGGCGATCGTACCAGCCCGGCCCGCTGCCCGGATGGATTAAACTGCCCACGCTCGATCCCCCCTCGACATGAAACCCGACTGCGTCGTCCTCGTCACGGGCGCGGCCCGGCGCGTCGGCGCCGAGGTCGCGCGCCATCTGCACGCCCTGGGCTGCAGCGTCGTGCTGCACTATCGACACTCGGCCGACGACGCCAACCGCCTGGCCGCGTCGCTGAACGCCGCGCGCGAGAACTCGGCGCTGGCGCTCGCCGCCGACCTGTCGAGCGCGCACGAAGTGCGCGCGGATGGTCGCGGCGGCGGCGCACTGGAAGAACCGGCTCGACGCGCTGGTCAACAATGCATCGAGCTTCGGCCGCACGCCCGTCGGCAGCATCGACGAGCAGCACTGGTCGGAACTCGTCGACGGCAACCTGAAGGCCACGGTGTTCGTCAGCCAGGCCGCGGTTCCGTGGCTGCGCCTGCGCGGCGGCGCGATCGTCAACGTCTGCGACGTGCACACCGAGCGCCCGTTGCCACAGTTCTCGGTGTACACGGCGGCCAAGGCGGGCATCGTGGCGCTGACCCGCGCGCTCGCGCTCGAGCTGGCGCCGCAGGTTCGCGTCAACGCGGTGTCGCCGGGTTCGCTCGACTGGCCCGAGCAGCCGGTCTTCAGCGACGAGGAGCGTCGCGCCGGCGAGGCGGCGATCCCGCTCGGGCGGCTCGGCACCGGGCACGACATCGCGCGCGCGATCGAGTTCCTGCTGTTCGGCAACGACTACGTGACCGGCCACGTGCTGAACGTCGACGGCGGCGCGAGCCTGGTATCGCACTGGATCGAGCCGCGCTGAGGCGCACTCCCGCACTCCCGACCGGACCATCATGCAAGACACCTATCACGACTGCTATCGCATCCTCGTCCAGGACATCGAGATCGACTGCTTCCTGGGCGTCTACGAGCGCGAGCAGGCGCGGCGCCGGCCGGTCGTCATCGACGTCGAGCTGTACGTGCCGCACGCGGCGAAGATCCATCGCCGCGACACGCTCGCCGAAACCGTCAACTACGAGCGCGTGGTCGAGGCCGTCGAGCGCATCGTCGCCGACCGCCGCTTCAAGCTGGTCGAAACGCTGTGCGGCGAGCTCGCCGACGATCTCGCGCGGCTGCCGGGCCTGCGCGCGCTGAAGGTGTCGGTCACCAAGCCGCAGCCGCTGCCGCGCGCGCGCGCGGTGCGGGTCGAGGTCTGGAGGCATCCGTGAGCACCGTCGAAATCCCCGCCACGCGCCGCGACGAGAAGCTCGCGTACGAGCGCAACAAGCTGCACAAGCGCCTGCTGCGGCTCGCGGGGCAGGCGATCGGCGACTACGGAATGATCGAGGCCGGCGACCGCGTGATGGTCTGCCTGTCGGGCGGCAAGGACAGCTACGCGCTGCTCGACCTGCTGCTCACGCTGCGCAGCCGCGCCCCGGTGCCGTTCGACGTCGTCGCAGTCAACCTCGACCAGAAGCAGCCGGGCTTTCCGGCCGACGTGCTGCCGCGCTACCTCGAGTCGCTCGGCGTGCCGTTCCACATCGAGAACCAGGACACCTACTCGATCGTCACGCGTGTCATCCCCGAGGGACGCACGATGTGTTCGCTGTGTTCGCGGCTGCGGCGCGGCATCCTGTATCGCGTGGCCGACGAGCTCGGCGCGACGAAGATCGCACTGGGCCACCACCGCGACGACATCCTCGAGACTTTCTTCCTGAACATGTTCTTCGGCGGCAAGCTCAAGGCGATGCCGCCGAAGCTCGTCTCCGACGATGGCCGCCACATCGTCATCCGGCCGCTCGCCTACGTGCAGGAGGAGGACCTCGCCGCCTGGGCCGAATGGCGCGCGTTCCCGATCATCCCGTGCAACCTCTGCGGCTCGCAGGAGAACCTGAAGCGCCGCGAGATCAAGCAGCTGATGCGCGAATGGGAGCGGCGCTTCCCCGGGCGCGTCGAGAACGTGTTCGCGTCGCTCGGCCGGGTCGCGCCCTCGCACCTGATGGACCGGGAACGCTTCGACTTCGCCGGGCTGCGGGCCACCGGCGAACCGGTGCCCGACGGCGACATCGCGTTCGACGCCGACCCCGCGCTCGGTTCGCCAGGCGCGCCGGTCAGCCGGTAGCGCCACGCGAGCGCGGCGGCCGCACGCTACGCCGCGGCGCCGGCGCGCAGCCGGCGCGACAGCTGCCACATCATGCCTGCAAACGCCGCCGACCATGCCAGCAGCGCCGCCGCCAGGAACAGCGGCGGCAGGAAGCCCAGGAACCCGAATTCCATCGCCTGCGCCATCTCGTGCGTGCTCGCCGCGTACATGCCGAGCGGAAACACTGCGCCCCAGTACAACGGGTCGTACCTGAGCGGAAAGCGCTTGTACACGTAGCGCCACGCGGCCAGCACCAGCAGCATCGGAATCCACCAGGTGCCCGTCGCCCAGTAGAACACCGTGAAGCCCTTCAGGAACGGCAGCAGCGAGCGCAGGAACGGCGCATCGGGCGCATTCACGATCAGCAGCGACCCCGCCAGCGTGGAGATCGCCATCGCCCCCATGTTGATCCAGTACGGTGGCGCGAGGTCGCCGGGCGAAAACCGGAAGAAGGCATACCGGTAGAAGATCAGCGACATCATCCAGATGTAGAGCATGCCGCCCCACAGCCACATCGACAGCGCGAAGAAGTTCAGCTCGAGCTTCCAGGGCTGCCCGATATGGGCGGCGAGCAGCGCGCTGAGCACCGCGATGGACTGCGTGGCCACGACCGCGAGCAGCCATCCGCCGGTGATGCCGCGATCCAGCGTCGGCTTGTCCTCCTTGATCGTGAACGCGGCGAACACGGTGTAGGTGAGGCCGATCCAGAGCACGATCGCGAGCGCCCACAGCGCGACCGCGGCCCGGTATTCGCTCGCCAGCAGCGCGCACTGGCTGCCCAGAACCGCCGTGCCGGCGACCATCGTGAAGAACCCCGGCCCGCGCAGGTGGTCGACCATGTCGCCGAAGAAGCGCCGCCGATGCCGGACCATCCGCGCCACGCTGAGCAGCCACAGCGCCACCCAGGCGACGATGTTCAGGACGAACAGGGCCACGGCGATCGAGTGCAGCCCCATCTGCTGCGAGGCGAGCGAGACGATGCCGGTCGCCATCACCAGCGCGAAGTACGCCGGCGAGAGCTCGGCGAGACCGCCGGGCGACCCGGACGGCTGCGGCACGCTCACGAGAACCAGCGCAGGAACGCCGCCGCGGTGAGCGCGACGACGGCCAGCGCCGCCAGCAGGCTCCACGCGCGGCGCTTCGCGCCCTCGCCCCAGCGCTTGGCGCGGCGCAGGAACAGCGCCGCGATCACGAAGCCCGCCAGCGCGCACGCGACCTTGACCCGCAGTGCCGCGACCGCCGTGCCGTGGAGGTCGGGGAACCGGCCGTAGTAGTGCAGGCTGATCGCCCCGAACAGCGCCCCGCTGCCCGCCTGCGCCGCCCAGCCCGCCAGCACCATCCAGGCCAGCTGCCGTTGGCGTCGGACGTCGGCCGAGGCCAGCCAGCGCGCGGCGAGCGCGCCACCGACGACTGCGGCGGCGCCGAAGTTGTGGACGACCTGGACGACCGCGTAGGCGAGGTTCTCGGCGCTCATCGCACGCCGGTCACTCGACGCTCGCGCTCACGCAATCCTGGACCCCGATCGGCGTGTGCGCCTTGTTCACGACCTTGACGCAGATCGTGTGCCGGCCCGGCGCGAGCGTCTCGAGCGCGTAGCTGCCCTTGAGCTGGCGCAGGATACCGACTTCCTTTTCGTCGACGTAGACGTGAACGTGATCGCCGCGCGGGCCCGGCTCGACCTCGTAGACCAGCCGGTTCTGCTCCATCGCGTCGAGCCGCGCACCGTTGGCGGGCTGCGTGATGCGCACGAACGGCGTCCCGGCCGCTCCTGCAGCGAGCGGAGCGGCGACGCCGGCGAATGCGGCGACGACGAGCGAAGTCCGGATCTTCATGGCGCCTCCGTGCGTGCCCTGGCTCCCGGCCAATATACCGCAGCGGTCGCCGCTCAACGACGGCCGCGCCAACGGCCGGACAGCCGGCCGCCGAAACGGTACGCGATCCAGCCGCCCGCCATGCCGCCGAGATGCGCGAAGTGCGCGACGCCGGCCGCCGTTCCGGTCACGCCGAGCACGAGCTCGAGCGCGCCGTAGAGCACGACGAACACGCGGGCCGGCAGCGGGACGGGCGGGATCAGCAGCATCACGATCCGGTTCGGGAAGACGATCGCGTAGCCGGCCAGCATCGCGAACACGCCGGCCGAGGCGCCGATCACCGGCGCGTCCGACGCGCCGAAGGCGACGACCACGAAGACCTGCGCGAGCGCGCCGATCGCGACACCGCTGAAATAGCCCAGCGCGAGCCGCTTCGCGCCCCACACGCGCTCGAGGTCCGAGCCGAACATCCACAGCGCGAACATGTTGAACAGCAGGTGGGTCACGCCGGCGTGCAGGAAGCCGTAGGTCAGCAAGGTCCATGGCGCCGAGAGCACCGCGCCCGGTTCGCCGGGCCACAGCGCGAACCACTCGACGAGCGGCGCACCGACCGCGCCCTGCGCCAGGAAGGCGACGACGTTGGCGATGATCAGCCACTGGACGAAGGGAGGAAGCATGGCACTGCCCGCCGCGCGCGCGGGTCCTGAGCCTCACCTGAGGTCGGCGAAGAACACCACGACGGTCCGGGCTACGTTGAAGGCAGTCGCCATGAATACCCGATCGTTCGGAGCGAAGCAAATCGTCACTGTCCGCGGCGGGGCTTCTCGCTGCGGGCTTGGGCGGCGGCGCCCTCGCGCGGTCGAGCGATCAGCGGCCGAAGATGCCGCGGATTGCGTCGATGGCGCGCCCGGCGCCGGGCAACCCGGGAATCGACGGCGTCGCATCCTGCGCGGACTGTCCGGCCGGTTGCTCGCCCTGGCCGGCCGGCGCCGCCGACGGCGCGGACCCGGGCCCCGCGGCGGCGGCCATGTCGACGCCCAGCATCGCCATCGTCGTCGCCTTCACGCGAACGCGCGCGGCCCACTCGGGTTCCCAGGGCGTGCGCGGGTCGGCGGGGCGCGGCGGGTGCGCCAGGTTCAGCTCGCTGCCCCAGGCGATCATCCGCAGCATCGCGCCCTCGTCCTTGCCCGACGCGAAGATGCCCTTCGGCACCGCGCAGCGCGTCGCGCCGGCCGGCAGCAGCGCCTTCTCGGCCACCCAGCGATCGACCGTGGCGTTCGACAGATAGTCGAACAGCCCCATGCCGGTATCCGCGGTCTCGGCCGAACTCCACAGCACCATGTCCTTTCCGACGCTGCCCATTGCGTGCAGGTAATAGGCGCGCGCGTTGGTCACCGCCGGCCACTGCAGCGCGATGCTGTCGGTGAGCGCACCGCTGGCGGCCAGTTCGATCGCGGGCATGAAATCGTGGGACTGCCCCAGCGCGAACCTCATGCTCGCGGGCACGCCGTCGCCGCGAATCGCGTGCTCGCCGGCGAGCGACGCGCCACGCGGCACCATCGCGCGGTTCTTCTCGTTGGGCCACAGCGAGTACCCCGGAGCGACGCGCGCGCCGCGGTCGGGTGCGTACCGTCCGGCGAACGCCCGGCCGAACGCCTGCGGGTCCGCGCCGGCCATGTCGATGATCCGCGGCTGGCCGGGCCGCACCGTCTCGCTGCAGCCCCAATAGATCAGCAGGCGGCCGGTCGGCCGGTCGCGCACCTCCTCGGGCGGTTCGCCGGGCTCGCGAACGGGCGTTCGGGGCGTCGCAGCCAGCGGCACCAGCGGCAGGCTCGCGCCCATCTGCATGCCGGGCGGGATCGAATGAGTGGCCTCGCTGCCCGAGGGCTTGTTGCGCGTGTACAGCGCCAGGTCGAGCCAGCGGCCCGTGGCCATGCCGCGGGCATTGCCGTACTGGTTGCCGCCGGCGCCGGCCGCCCCGCCGCCCATGAACCCGGGCAGCGACGGCATCCCGGGCATCGCGGACATGTCGGGCATGCCCGCCATCGTGTGCGTGGCGACGTCCATCCAGTACTGGGCAATCGGCGGCCTGACCACCTGCTGGGCCGACGCGCCAGGCGCGAAGACGGTGGCGAATCCCGCCGCAGCGAGGCTGGCGAGGCGAATCGGGAACGTCATGGCGGTGCTCCGTCCGGGGATCGCTGCGATCATAGGCCTTGCGCACCCGCAACGGGTTGATGCAGGTCGGGCCCGCGCGCAGGCGCGAGGCACGAGGTCTCGGGCCGTCCGGCCGGCGGCTAGAATGGCGCGTCCGCTCCGCACCGCCCCCTCCCCTCACCCCTTGCGCACCACCCGCCTCATCCGCATCGTGTTCGTCGCCTGGCGCTACGGCCTGGACGAGCTGGCCGCCTCGGGCGCCGCCGCGACCACCGGCTCGCGCTGGGCGCTGGCCGCGGTACGCGTGCTGCGCTTCGGCCGCCGGCTCGACGCCCCGCGCGGCATTCGGCTGCGTCGCGCGCTCGAGAGCCTCGGCCCGATCTTCGTGAAGTTCGGCCAGGTGCTGTCGACGCGGCGCGACCTGCTGCCAGCCGACGTCGCCGACGAGCTGGCACGGCTGCAGGACCGCGTGCCGCCGTTCCCCGGCGAGGTCGCGGTGCGCGAGATCGAGCGCGGGCTCGGCCACCCGATCGACGAGCTGTTCGACGCCTTCGACCGCACGCCGCAGGCGTCCGCCTCGATCGCCCAGGTTCACTTCGCGCGGCTGAAGGACGGCCGCGAGGTCGCGGTCAAGGTGCTGCGGCCCAACATGGCGCCGGTCATCGAGCGCGACCTCGAATTGCTGCGCACCGCGGGCGGCCTGCTGATGCGCGTGTCGGCCGACGCGCGCCGGCTGCGCCCGCTCGACGTGATCGACGAGTTCGACAAGTACCTGCACGACGAGCTCGACCTGATCCGCGAAGCGGCCAACGCCAACCAGCTGCGGCGCAATTTCGAGGGGTCGAGGCTGCTGCGCGTCCCGGAGATGTACTGGGACTGGTGCGCGACCAACGTGCTGACGATGGAGCGCATGCACGGCTTTCCCGTCAGCCAGGTCGAGCGGATGCGCGAGGCCGGCGTCGACCTGAAGCAGCTCTCGCGCGACGGCGTCGAGATCTTCTTCACGCAGGTATTCCGGCACGGCTTCTTCCACGCCGACATGCACCCGGGCAACATCCTGGTCGGCGACGCCGGCCCCGACTTCAACCGCTACATCGCGCTCGACTTCGGCATCGTCGGCACGCTGTCGGACTTCGACAAGAACTACCTGGCGCAGAACTTCCTCGCCTTCTTCCGTCGCGATTACCGGCGCGTCGCCGAGTTGCACGTCGAGTCGGGCTGGGTGCCGCCGACGACGCGCGTCGAGGAGCTCGAGGGTGCGGTGCGCGCCTGTTGCGAGCCGTTCTTCGACCGGCCGCTGAAGGAGATCTCGCTCGGCCTCGTGCTGCTCAGGCTGTTCCAGGCGTCGCGTCGCTTCAACGTCGAGATCCAGCCGCAACTGGTGCTGCTGCAGAAGACGCTGCTCAACGTCGAGGGGCTGGGTCGCCAGCTCGATCCCGATCTCGACCTGTGGGTCACCGCCAAGCCGATCCTCGAACGCTGGATGCAGGAGCAGATCGGCGTGGCCGGCTTCAACGAGCGGATGCGCAAGGAGTCGGTCCACTGGGGCCGGCTGCTGCCGGAACTGCCGCGCCTCGCGCACGCGGCGCTGACCCGGGCGACACGCGACGGGGTCGATCCGGGGATGCGCGCGCTGCTCGAACGGCTGGTCGCCGAGCAGCGACGCACGCAGCGCTGGATCGGCTTCTTCGTGGCCGTGCTGGCCGTCGTGCTGGCGCTCGAGGCGGGGCGCTTCCTCGGCTGGTAGTCGCGCGCAGGTCGCGAGCGACCGCCGCACTTTACCCTGATGTCGAGTTACGCTACTGTGTCGCCCGCCCAGCCCCGACCGCCCCGACCATGCTGACCTTCCTGGTGCTCGTCTACCTCGCCGTCACCGTCGGCATCGGGCTCTACGCGGCCCAGCGGGTCAAGAACTCGAAGGACTATCTGGTCGCCGGGCGCAGCCTGCCGCTGTACATGAACGTCGCGACGGTGTTCGCGACCTGGTTCGGCGCTGAAACCGTTCTCGCCGTGTCGTCGACCTTCCTGCGCGACGGCCTGCACGGCGTCGTCGCCGATCCGTTCGGCGCCGCGTTCTGCCTGATCATCGTCGCGCTGCTGTTCGCGCGGCGGTTCTACCGGATGGAGCTGCTGACGATCGGCGACTTCTACCGCAAGCGCTTCAACCGCACGGTCGAGATCGCCGCGGGCGTCGCGATCACGCTGTCCTACCTCGGCTGGACCTCGGCGCAGATGGTCGCGCTGGGCATCGTCTTCAACACGCTGTCGGGCGGCTCGATCACGCTGTCGCAGGGCATCGTGCTGGGCGCCGGTGTCGTGCTCGTCTACACGCTGTTCGGCGGCATGTGGTCGGTGGCGTTCACCGACCTGTTCCAGACCGTGATCATCGTGATCGGACTGCTGTACATCGCGTGGCTGCTGGGCGGCATGGCAGGCGGCTTCGGCACCGTGTTCGAGACCGCCGCCCGAGAAGGCAAGCTCCAGTTCTGGCCCAGGGCCGAGTTGAAGGACTGGATCGCGTTCGTCGCGGCCTGGGCCACGATGGCGATCGGCTCGATCGCCCAGCAGGACGTGTTCCAGCGCGTCACGTCGGCGAAGAACGAGAACACCGCCGTACGCGGCACGCTGCTCGGCGGCACCTTCTACCTGGTCTTCGCGTTCGTGCCGATGTTCATCGCGGTGTCGGCGCTGCTGATCGAGCCGGAGAAGGTGCGCGCGGTGCTTGCCGAGGACGGGCTCGACTTCCAGCTGATCCTGCCGCAACTGATCCTCGCGAAGACGCCGCTGTTCGCGCAGGTGATGTTCTTCGGCGCGCTGCTCTCGGCGATCCTCTCCACCGCCAGCGGCGCGCTGCTCGCGCCCACCGCGGTGTTCACCGAGAACGTGCTGCGGCCGCTGATCGGCCGACGCGTTCCCGAGAAGCAGATGCTGCTGATGCTGCGGATGGTGCTGGTCACCTTCGCGCTGTGCGTGATGACGTTCGCGCTGAACAGCCAGTCGTCGATGTTCCAGATGGTGCAGAACGCCTACAAGGTCACGCTGGTCGCGGCGTTCACGCCGCTCGCGTTCGGCCTGTTCTGGCGGCGCGCGACGCCCCAGGGCGCGATGATGTCGATCGTGCTCGGCCTGACCGCATGGGGCATCATGGAGCTGTCGGCCCCCGATGCGCTGCTGCCGCCGCAGATCGTCGGCCTGGGCGCCGCGATGTTCGGCATGGTCGCCGGCTCGCTGGCCCCGCAGGTGGCCGGCGGCCGCGGCCACCCCGACGCGGTCAGCGGACCGCGAGCACGCTGAAGTCGTCGGCGAAGTCGCGCAGCCGCTGGTGAAATTGCCGCCGCTGCTCGGGCCGCGCCAGGATCGTCGCCGACAGCGCATCGCCAGCCGCCGTCGACCGGGCGATCGCTTCGCGCCGTGCCGGATCGGCGCTGCGCCACAAGCCGGTCAGCGTCTCGCGCACCCACTGCTGCGCCACGTCCTGCGAGGGCCGCTCGCGAACGATGCGCCCGAGCACGTCGAGCACGGCCTTCTGTCGCGCCTCGCGCTCGGCGAGCCAGTCGCCCTCGCTCGGCGGCAGTGCGGCCGCCGCCGCGCGGATCTCGCGCTCCTGTCGTGACGGCAGGTCGCCGACGAAGAAGCGGACGCGCTCGAGCACCCGCTCGGCGCGGGCGGCCTCGCGTCGCTCCGGCGTCTCGGGCAGCAGCTTGCGACGCTCGTCCCGATTGGACTCCTCGAAGCGACGCGCCATCCGTTCGAGTTGCTCCGGCCGCAGCGTGAGCGCGAGCGCGGCCACGTCGGGCGCCATCCGTTCGGCGAGAGGAGTCCACGCAGTGAGCGCTTCCTCTCGCCAGCGGCCAATGTCCTCGGGCCCGATCGGGCCATCGAGGCGAGACTGAACGGCTCCGAGGAAGGCGGTATACGCGGGCAGCTGGGTCTGCCGGTGCCAGCGATGCAGCGCCTCGATGCGGGCCGACGCCATCTCGCGTTGGGCGGCGTCGAGCGCCAGGTAGCGGTCGAGCTGCCAGCCCAGCCACATCGGCATCGCGTCGTAGCCGAGCTTCGTGGACGAGCAGGCAGTCGCCAGCAGGCAACTGGCGACGAGCGGTAGCAGGGCCCGCCACGGACGCGTGATAAGCTTTTCGAGAAACACCCCGGATTCTTCCCCTAAGTACCTGAAAAACAAGGAAAAGATGAACGTCGTCATCCTGGCCGCCGGGATGGGCAAGCGGATGCGCTCCGACCTGCCCAAGGTGCTGCACCCGCTGGCAGGCAAGCCGCTGCTCGCGCACGTCGTCGATTGCGCGCGAAGCTTGGGCCCGGGCCGCATCGTCGTAGTGTACGGGCACGGCGGCGAAACCGTCGTGCGCGCGATCAAGGGCGACGACCTGCGCTGGGCGCTGCAGGAGCCGCAGCTGGGCACCGGGCATGCGGTGATGCAGGCGCTGCCGCACCTCGATCCGGCGGTGCCCACGCTGGTGCTGTACGGCGACGTGCCGCTCACCACCCACGAGACGCTGGCGCGGCTCGTCGGGGCCGCGGGCGCCGACAAGCTCGGGCTGCTCACGGTCGAGCTGGCCGACCCGAGCGGCTACGGCCGGATCGTCCGCGACGGCGGCCGGATCGTCCGGGTGGTCGAGCACAAGGATGCCGACCCCGCCACCCGCGAAATCCGGGAGGTGAATACCGGCATCCTGGTCGCACCCACCGCCGCGCTGGCGCGCTGGCTGGGTGCGCTGTCGAACGACAACGCCCAGAAGGAGTATTACCTCACGGACGTGGTCGCGGCCGCGGTGCACGATCGCGTGGCGGTCGTTTCGGCACAGCCGGGCGACGTCTCCGAGACGCTCGGCGTCAACAGCAAGCGGCAGCTGGCCGAACTCGAGCGCATCTTCCAGAACAGGGTGGCGACGAAGCTGATGGACGAAGGCGTCTGGCTGGCCGATCCCGCGCGGCTCGACGTGCGCGGCGAACTGCTGTGCGGGCGCGACGTCTCGATCGACGTCAACTGCGTGTTCGAAGGCCGGGTCGTCATCGAAGACGGCGCGAGCGTCGGTGCGAACTGCGTCATCCGCGACACCCGGATCGGCGCAGGTGCGCAGATCCTGCCGTTCACGCTCATCGAACGCTCGTCGATCGGTGCGCGTGCGCGCATCGGCCCCTACGCGCGGCTGCGCCCGGGCACCGACCTCGGCGAGGAAACCCACGTCGGCAACTTCGTCGAGATGAAGAACACGCGGATGGCCGCGAAGTCCAAGGCCAACCACCTGTCCTACCTCGGCGACACCGTCGTCGGCGAGCGCGTGAACATCGGCGCCGGCACGATCACCTGCAACTACGACGGCGCCAACAAGTACCAGACCGTCATCGAGGACGACGCGTTCATCGGCAGCGACACCCAGCTGGTCGCGCCGGTGCGGGTGGGCCGCGGCGCGACGCTCGGCGCCGGCACCACGCTGACGCGCGACGCGCCCGAGCACAAGCTGACGATGTCTCGCACCGAGCAGACGACCGTCGAATCGTGGAAGCGGCCGGTCAAGAAGCCCGCCGCCAAGTCCTGACCCGCCGGGTCGGGCGCCAGCAAGGAGCAGCAAGATGTGTGGAATCGTCGGAGCCGTCGCGCAACGTAACGTCGTCCCGATCCTGATCGAGGGCCTGCGCAAGCTCGAGTACCGCGGCTACGACTCGGCCGGCATCGCGATCATGAACGGCAAGATGGAGCGCGTGCGCGCGGTCGGCCGCGTCGCAGACCTCGAGGCGCGCGCCCGCGAGGTGCACGCCGACGCGCCGACCGGCATCGCGCACACGCGCTGGGCCACGCACGGCGGGGTCACCGAGAAGAACGCGCACCCGCACTTCTCGTCCGGCAAGGGCATCGAGGTCTCGGTCGTCCACAACGGCATCATCGAGAACCACGAGATGCTGCGCAGGCGCCTGAAGGCGGCCGGCTACGAATTCGCGAGCGACACCGACACCGAGGTCATCGCGCACCTGCTGCACAGCTACGTCGCGTCGGGCGACGACCTGTTCGTGGCGGTGCAGAAGGCGGTGCGCGAGCTCGAAGGCGCTTACGCGATCGCCGCGATCAACAACGCCGAGCCGAGCACCGTCGTCGGCTCGCGCAAGGGTTCGCCGCTGCTGCTGGGCATCGGCAACTCGGGCTCGGGCAAGGGCGAGAACTTCCTCGCGTCCGACACCTCGGCGCTGCTGCAGGTGACGAAGTACGTCGCCTACCTGGAAGAAGGCGACGTCGTGCAGATCCGCCCCGACGGGTACTCGATCGTCGACGCCGACGGCCGGCCCGCCGAGCGGAAGATCGTCGAGAGCCAGCTGTCGAGCGACGCGATCGAGCTCGGCAAGTACCAGCACTTCATGCAGAAGGAGATCTTCGAGCAGCCCGGCGCGATCGCCAACACGCTCGAGATGGTCGCCAATGCGGCGTCGCTGTCGGCCGGCCTGTTCGGGGCCGAGTCGGAGGACATCTTCGCGCGCACGAAGCAGATCCTGATCCTGGCCTGCGGCACCAGCTACCACTCGGGCTGCGTCGCCAAGTACTGGATCGAGTCGATCGCCGGGCTGCCGGTGTCGGTCGAGATCGCCAGCGAGTACCGCTATCGCGACTCGGTCGCGCTGCCGAACACGCTCGTCATCACGATCTCGCAATCCGGCGAGACCGCCGACACGATCGCGGCGCTGCAGCACGCGAAGTCGATGGGCCTGCGCGACACGCTGGCGATCTGCAACGTGCCCGAATCGGCGCTGATCCGCCAGAGCAGGCTGCGCTTCCTGACCCGCGCCGGTCCCGAGATCGGCGTGGCGTCGACCAAGGCGTTCACCACCCAGCTGGCCTCGCTGTTCGTGCTCGCGCTGGTGCTGGCCAAGCAGCGCAGCCGGCTCGCACCGGCTCGCGAGAAGGAGCTGCTCGCGCAGCTGCGCCACCTTCCGGCCGCGATCGCGCACGTGCTCGAGTGCGAGCCCGCGGTGCGCCACTGGGCCAACCGCTTCGCGCCCAAGCAGCACGCGCTGTTCCTCGGTCGCGGCGTGCACTTCCCGATCGCGCTCGAAGGCGCGTTGAAGCTCAAGGAGATCACCTACATCCACGCCGAGGCCTACGCCGCCGGCGAGCTCAAGCACGGGCCGCTGGCGCTGATCGACAGCGAGATGCCGGTGGTGGTGGTGGCGCCCAACGACGCGCTGATCGAGAAACTGAAGTCGAACCTGCACGAGGTGAAGGCGCGCGGCGGCGAGCTGTTCGTGTTCGCCGACAAGGACACGCACATCGAGCCGGAAGACCGGATCAACATCATCAACCTGGGCGACCACGCCGGGTTGCTGTCGCCGATCCTGCACGTGGTCCCGCTGCAGCTGCTCGCGTATCACGTGGCGCTGGCGCGCAAGACGGACGTCGACAAGCCGAGGAACCTGGCCAAGTCCGTCACGGTGGAGTGACTCGGGCGCGCCCGTCACTCCTGGTGGGTCGGGCAAACTGTCTTCTTTACCCGACGCAGTCGTCTTTGCTGACGAACTGAATTCTTTACTCGACGAGCCGAAAGTAGGCACTCGCCCCTAGCCGTGCGAGTCGCCGCCGTTGCGGAGAATCGGGGGTTGCCCCACGGCCCCGCTGCCGCCTTCGCAGCCGCCATCGACACGACCCAACCCTCTGTCCTCTGGCGGTGCCAGGCGTTCTTGCGTGACGCGTCGACGCCCAGCTCGCGCACCAGGTACTGCAGCACGCGACGATCGTTCTGCCGATGGCGCGCCAGGTGCTCCGGCCGCCGCTGCTCGCCACCGTCGCGCAGCAGGCCCCGGCTGGCAAGGCATCGAAGAGCTGCATCGAACAGGTGCCGGGTGGATCAGATCTACTCCGACGATTCCGCCTCGAGGCGGAACGGTTCGACGAGAAGCGGCACGACCTGCAGGGTTTAAAGACCCTCATTGCAGTCCTTCGCGTCGACAAGGACTACGCTCGTTGTCATGTCTGGCCACGACGCGGAGACAGTGATGGCAGAGATCTTGGGGCCTCAGAAGCTTGGGCCACTGACCCCGTTGGTCGGGGAATGGGAGGGCGATGTCGGTGTCGACCTCTCGTATCACAACAAGGACGACGAGGCCTCGGAAACCGGCTATTTCGAGAAGGCCTGGTTCCGGCCGATTCCGATCGTCGAGAACGGCCAGCAGACGATGGAGGGGCTGAATTACGAGATGACGGCCTGGCGCCATGGCGAGGAAGCCATGGCCCCCTTTCACGACGAGGTGGGGTACCTTCTGTGGGACAAGGCGAACGGACAGGTCATGCGCTGCTTTGCCGTGCCGCGCGGCTTGGCGATCCTGGCCGGAGGCAGTGCCCGAGCGCGCGACAGGACATTGCGTTTCAAGGCCGAGCCCGGATCCAGGTCGTACGGACTGTCGCAGAACGGGTACCTGCTGGAGCGGGCCACGGCCGTGGCTTTCGAAAGCACCTTCGACATCCATGACGACGGCACCTTCAGCTACAGGTCGGACCTCGTCCTGAAGCTCGCCGCAACGGGCAAGGAAATGCACCATACCGATCGCAATACCTTGCATCGCGTCAAGCGGATTCATCCGGGCGCCGAAAACGCCGGGTAACCTCCACGCGCCAATGAATCCGCTGCCGGTGTGCACGGTGGGCCATTCGAACCGGACGCTGGAGGCATTCGTCGGGTTGCTGCGCGCGGGTGGCGTGCAACAAGTGATCGATATCCGGACCGTCCCGCGCTCGCGCCACAACCCGCAATTCGATGCGGACATGATCGATGAGGGGTTGCGGCGACATCGGATCGGCTATGCGCGAATCGACCAACTCGGCGGCCTGCGCAGCAAGTCGAGGACGGTGCCACCCGAGGTCAATGCCTTCTGGGTCAATGCGAGCTTTCACAACTATTCCGATTACGCGCTGTCGCCCGGATTCCGCGCAGGACTCGACCGCCTGCTCGGCGTCGCCGACGAGCAGCGCGCGGCGATCATGTGCGCCGAGGCGGTGTGGTGGCGCTGCCATCGCCGCATCGTCGCCGATTATCTGCTGCTCGCCGGTCGCGAGGTGCTGCACCTGATGGGCGAGAACCGGATCGAGCCCGCCCGCATGACCGAAGCCGCGGTGCCCGCCGACGACGGCATCCATTACCCGCTGCCGCTGTTGCCACCCTGACCGGTTTCGATGTGCGGCACGCCCGCATGGTTTCAGCGCAGTTTGTGGGTGGCCTTGCCTTATTCTCTTTTCGCGGGCCTTTTGGGTGAATGGCGCGGTCGGCCTCTTCACGACCTGGAGGACAAACCCATGGCTTCGGATGTGGTCGAAAATGCCGGTCCTGACCTGACCCGGGGCGTCACGCTCGCCGAGTTCGGCGACAAGCCGATGTTGCTGGGTCATGTCGGGGACAAGCCCGTGTTGCTCGCTCGGGTCGGCAACGACGTGCTGGCCGTCGACGCGGCGTGCACCCATTACGGCGCTCCGCTGGCGAAGGGCATCGTCGCGGGCGACACGGTGCGCTGCCCTTGGCATCATGCCTGCTTTTCGCTGCGCACCGGCGAGGCGCTCCGGGCTCCCGCCTTCGATTCGCTCTCGTGCTGGCGCGTCGAGCGCGAGGGTGACCGGATCGTGGTCCGCGAGCCGATCGCAGCCGCGCCGCAGTCGGCGCCGGCGACGGCCGAGCAGCCGAAGGACATCGTCATCATCGGCGGCGGGGCTGCGGGGTTCGCCTGTGCCGAGATGCTGCGCCGGCGCGGCTATCGGGGGCGCCTCACGATGTTGAGCGAGGATGCGGACACGCCTTGCGATCGCCCGAACCTGTCGAAGGACTACCTGGCGGGCAATGCCCCGGAAGAATGGATTCCGTTGCGGCCCGAGGAGTTCTACGCGCGCAACGAGATCGACCTGCAGCTTCGCGCAAGCGCCGCACGAATCGACGTAACGGCGCGCACCGTGACGACGGCCGATGGCCGCGCATTCCCGTTCGAGCGCCTGCTGCTGGCTACGGGCGCCGAGCCCGTGCGGCTGCCGATTCCGGGTGCCGATCGATCGCATGTCTTCACGCTGCGTTCGCTCGCGGACAGTCGTGCCATCATCGAGTCGGCCAGGGCGGCGAAATCCGCGGTGGTGCTGGGTTCTGGCTTCATCGGCCTGGAGACCGCCGCCGCGCTGCGCGAGCGCGGTCTACCGGTGCACGTGGTGTCGCTCGACGAGCGCCCGCTGGAAAGAGTGCTCGGCCCGGATCTGGGCGATTTCGTCCGCGCGCTGCACGAAGGCCATGGCGTGACCTTCCACATGGGAACGTCGCTGGCGTCGATCGGGCCGCAGGCGGTGGCGCTGGGCAACGGCACCGAACTTTCAGCGGATCTGGTCATCGTCGGAGTCGGAGTACGGCCACGAATCGCTCTCGCCGAAGCGGCTGGCATCGCCGTCGATCACGGCGTCCTGGTCGACGAATACCTGCAAACCAGCGTGCCCGGCATCTACGCCGCCGGCGACGTGGCGCGCTGGCGCGACCCGGGCAGTGGCCGCACGAGCCGCGTCGAGCACTGGGTCGTGGCCGAGAGGCACGGGCAGGTCGTGGCCGGGAACATGCTCGGCGCGCGAGAGCGCTTCCTGGACGTGCCGTTCTTCTGGAGCGCTCACTACGACCTCACGATTCGCTATGTCGGCCATGCGCCATCCTGGGACGCGATCGAAACCGACGGCGACATCGCCGCGCGCGACTGCCTCGTCAGCTACTGGAAGGATGGCAAGCGCGTCGCGGTTGCGTCCATCGGACGCGACGCGCAGGCGCTCGAATGCGCCTCCGAACTGGGCAACCGGTGAACCTTGCAACAGGCGGCTGAAGCAGGCGCGCGCGGCTGAAGCTGCAAGCCGCGGAACCTGGCGGAATCGGTCACCGTGGAGTAAGGGGGCGCGCCCCTCACTCCGCGTCCGGCTGGTTCTCCGGAGCCGCGGCGCGAAACGCCTCCAGCCGCTCGCAAGCCTCGACGATGCGCAGGATCGTCGGCTTGTCGTCGAGCCGGCAATCGAAGCGGCGCGCGTTGAACACCTGGGGGACCAGGCAGCAGTCGGCCAGCGTCGGCGCGTCGCCGTGGCAGAACTCGCCGGTGCGCGGATCGCCGACGAGCATCCGCTCGAGCGCCGCCAACCCCTCGTCGACCCAATGGCGATACCAGGCGTCCTTGCGGGGCGCGTCGACGCCCAGCTCGCGCACCAGGTACTGCAGCACGCGAAGATTGTTCAGCGGATGGATGTCGCAGGCGATGGCCTGGGCGATCGCCCGTACACGTGCGCGCCCCGGCGGGTCCGCCGGCAGCAGCGGCGCCGCCCGATGCGTCTCGTCGAGGTATTCGATGATGGCCAGCGACTGCGTGAACGTCGCGTCGTCGGTGCGCAGCACCGGAACCAGGCCCAGCGGATGACGCGCCAGGTGCTCGGGCTGCCGCTGTTCGCCGCCGTCGCGCAGCAGGTGCACCGGCACCGGCCGGTAGCGCAGCCCCTTCAGGTTCAGCGCGATGCGCACCCGGTAGGCGGCCGAACTGCGGAAGTACGTGTAGAGCTCGATCATCGTCGGCGAAGCCGCCTGCCTTCAGATCGAATGCCGCTCGACGCGCTGCTCGATCGCGCCGAAGATGCTGCGGGCGGCCGCGTCGAACATCTCGATGCGCACCGTGTCGCCGAACCGCAGGTACGGCGCCTGCGGCTTGCCGTTCTCGATCGTCTCGTACATCCGCACCTCGGCCACGCAGCAGTAGCCGACGCCGCCGTTGCGGATGCTCGAGCCGTGCAGGCCGCCCTGCCTGTTCGAGACCGTGCCCGAACCGATGATCGAGCCCGCCTCGAGGTCGCGGGTCGCAGCGGCGTGCGCCACCAGCCGCGGGAAATCGAACACCATGTCGGTGCCGGCGTCGGGCCTGCCGAACAGCTCGCCGTTGACGTGCACGACCAGCGGCCGGTGCACCTTCCCGTCCCGCCACGCGTCGCCCAGCTCGTCGGGGGTGACCGCCACCGGCGAGAACGCCGACGCGGGCTTCGACTGGAAGAAGCCGAAGCCTTTCGCGAGTTCGGCCGGGATCAGGTTGCGCAGCGACACGTCGTTGACCAGCATCAGCAGGCGGATCGCGCCGGCGCAGCGCTCCGGGCTCCCGCCCATCGCCACGTCGCCGGTGACCACCGCCACCTCGGCCTCGAGGTCGATGCCCCAGTCGACGCTGATCGCGCGGATCGGGTCGCACGGGCCGACGAAGGAATCCGACCCGCCCTGGTACATCAGCGGGTCGGTCCAGAAGCTGGGCGGCATCTCCGAGCCGCGCGCACGGCGTACCAGCTCGACGTGGTTGACGTAGGCCGATCCATCGGCCCACTGGTAGGCGCGCGGCAACGGCGAGTGGCACGCGGCCGGATCGAACGGCATCGTCTGCCGGCCCGCGACGTCGTCGTCGGCGCCGCGATCGAGCATCTCGAAGGCGCGCTGCAGCGAGGGCGCCGCGGTGTCCCAGTCGTCGAGCGCCTGCTGCAGCGTGCCGGCGACGTCACCGACAGTCCGGCAACGGGCCAGATCGCGGCTGACGACGACCAGCGTGCCGTCGCGGCCGCCGCGCTTGAGGGTGGCTAGCTTCATCGTGGCAACTTCTTCGAGGTCCTAGCGCTTGCGCAGCTTCTCGAGCTCGGAGCTGACCTCGTCGAACAGGCCCGGACCGACCTCCTTCGAGAACTCGCCCCAGACCGGCTTGACCTTTTCGCGCATCCGCACCACTTCGGCCGGCGCGACCTCGTTCACCTGCATGCCGGCGGCGGCGAGCGCGGCCTGCGCCGAGCGCGCCTGGTCGCGCGCGACCTGGCGCTGGTAGCTGCGTGCCTCGACCGCCGAGTCGACCAGGATCCTGCGATCGCCGTCGGAGAGCTTGTCCCAGAACTTCTTCGAGACGAGCGGAACGAAGGCGCCGTAGGCGTGCTTCGTGATCGACAGGTACTTCTGGACCTCGCCGAGCTTGAGCGCCGCGATCACCGCGGTGGGCGTCCCCTGTCCGTCGACGGTGCGCGTCTCGAGCGCGGTGTACAGCTCGGGCACCGCCAGCGGCACCGGATTGGCCCCGAGGGCGCGGATGGTTTCCTGCGAGATCTTCGCCTGGATTGCGCGGAACTTCAGGCCCTGGAAGTCCTCGACCCGTGCGATCGGCCGCTTGCTGTTCGTCGCGTTGAAGAAGCCGTTCTCCCAGTAGGCCAGGCCGACCAGCCCCTTCTCGGGCAGCTTGTCGAGCAGGCGCTTGCCGATCGGGCCGTCGAGGATCGCGTCGACCTCCTGCTCGGTGGCGAACAGGAACGGAAAGTCGAGGATCTCCATCTCCTTCACCATTCCGGTGAGGGTCGTGGTCTGCGGCACCACGAACTCGATCGTTCCGCCCTGCAGCGCGGAGGTGACCTGCACGTCGTTGCCCAGCGCGCCGCTGTAGAACGGCTTGATCCTGATCTTGCCCTGGCTCTTCTGCTCGACGAGCTGGACGAACCGCGCCACGCCCTGTCCCTGATGGGACTTCTCGGGCAGGGTCACGGCGAACTTGGCGGTGACCTGCGCCATCGCGGCGCCGGGCATCAGTGCCGCGGCAGCCAGCACGAGCAGTGCTTCGGCGAATTTCATTCTCACGATCTCGGCCTCCTTGGGGTTCACGGATGACTATCGCCACCACCCGGCCGGCACATGGACCAGGGATGGGAACAGGACGATCGCCACCAGCACCAGCAGCTCGGCGACCAGGAACGGGAGCACGCCGCGAGCGGCCTGCGCGAAGTCGATCTTGCCCACCGAACTCACGACGTTCAGCACAACGCCGACCGGGGGCGTGATCATGCCGATCGAGCAGTTCATGACGAACACGACGCCGAGGTAGACCGGGTCGACGCCCGCCTGCACGGCGATCGGCAGGAAGACGGGGGTGAAGATCAGGACGATCGGGATGAAATCGAGCACCATGCCGGCGAGGAACACCGCGACCATCATCGCGGCCACGAGGAGCACCTGATTGCCGGCGAAGGCCGTCATCCACTGTCCGACCTGGCCGGGAATGTCGGCCACGGCGATCATGTACGAGGCGACCATCGCGAGCGCGGCGAGGATCAGCACGACCGCGGTGGTTCGCGCGGTCACCAGCAGGCACTGGTAGATCGTGGCCGGCGTGAGCTCGCGATAGACGACCGCGCCGACGAACAGTGCGTACACGGCGGCGACCACCGCGGCCTCGGTCGGCGTGAACACGCCGAACTTCAGGCCACCGACGATGATCACCGGCATCAGCAGGGCCCAGAAGCCGCGCCCGAGCAGGGCAACGCGCGCGCGGGCCGACTTGCGCGGCGCCACCACGGTCTGGTCGCGGCGCGACACGAGCCACCAGGCGACGACGAGCGAGAGTCCCATGTAGACGCCGGGGGCAATTCCCGCGAGGAACAGGCGCGTGATCGAGACGTTCGCGACGACCCCGAACAGCAGGAAGCCGATCGAAGGCGGAATCACCGGCGCGATGATGCCGCCGGCGGCGATCAGCCCGCAGGCGCGCTCGGGGTTGTAGCCGGCGCTGCGCATCATCGGCATCAGGATCGCGGCCAGCGCCGCAGTGTCGGCCACCGCCGAGCCCGACAGGCTCGCGAGCAGGACCGCCGCGACGATCGCCACGTAGCCGAGCCCGCCGCGCAGGTGCCCGACGAACGCGCCGACGAGTTCGACGATGCGCCTGGACAGCCCGCCCGCGTTCATCAGCTCACCGGCGAGGATGAAGAACGGCACCGCCATCAGGACGAAGTTGTCAGCGCCGCCGATCGCGTTCTGGACGATGATCTGCGAATCGAACTGCCCGAGTTGCACCATCACGCCGATTCCCGCGAACAGCAGCGCGAAGGCGATCGGCATGCCGAAGGCGATGGCGCCCAGCAGGATCGCGAGGAAGACCAGGGCGGTCAACGCCCGTCCTCCCCGCGTCGGCGCGCAGCGAGCTGTGCGACCTCCTCCTCGACACGGCTCTCCAGGTTCTGCGTGAGCACGAGATCCTCGTCGGTGGGACGGCCGAACAGCACGTCGCGGACGTTCAGCAGGATGCTCACCGCCAGCCCGATCCCGAACACCACGGCGACACCGTACAGCCACGCGTAGGGAATCCCGAGCACCGGGTAGCTGTTGCCGAGATTGATCTTCGCCTGCTCCCAGCCGCCGATCACGAAGAACGCGCAGGCCGCGAGCATCAGGGCGGCGTTGAAGACGATCACCGCCTTGCGAGCGCCGGCCGGCAGCTTCCTGACCAGGCTATCGAAGCCCAGGTGCGCGTGCTGCCGCGACGCGAGGATCGCGCCGAGGAAGATCAGCCAGACGAACAGCAGCCGTGCGAGCTCCTCGGAAACCGCCAGCCCCGAATCGAACGCGTAGCGCAGCACGACGTTGCCGAACACCAGCGCCGCCATCACCGACAGGCAGGCGACGATCGTGCCCTCGAGGGCACGCGTCACCCACCGTTCGAGCTTCGCGAGCACGCTGCGCCCCCCGGACGCCGATCCTCAGGCGCTGAACTCCTTCTCGTGCATCCAGGCCGCGTGCCTGGGCGCCTTCTTCGTTCGCGCCCACTCCTCCAGCATCTCCCACTTGACCTCGTCGAGCTTGCGCGACATCTCGGGGGTCGCGGTGTTGAACGCGAGTTCCAGCCGATGGCCGTTCGGGTCGTAGAAGTAGATCGACTTGAAGATCGTGTGCTCGGTGGGCCCGATCACCTCGATGCCGTCGGCCTCCATGCGGGCCTTGACCTCGTGCAGCCGGTCCATCGAGCCGACTTCGAACGCGAGGTGCTGCGTCCAGACCGGCGTGTTCGGGTCGCGCCCCATCGGCGGCTTGGTCGGCAGCTCGAAGAACGCCAGGATGTTGCCCCCGCCGGCGTCCATGAAGATGTGCATGTAGGGGTCCGGGTCCTTCGTCGAAGGAACCTGGTCTTCGGCGATCGCGAGCACGAAGTCCATGTCGAGGTACTTGCGGTACCACTCGACGGTCTCTTTCGCATCCTTGCAGCGGTACGCAACGTGATGGATCTTGCTGACGATACCCATGAGCGCTTCCCTCCGGTGGCCGTGGACGACAAAGGATTTGCGCAATTAGATTCCCTGGCGATCTATCATACAAACGGCTTTTCGTCATGCATTCATCGGGTGATCTCATGAATGTCACGTTGCGCCAGTTGCGTGCTTTCGTCGCCGTCGCCCGCGCCGGCAGCTTCACGCTGGCGGCCGAGAACCTGTTCGTCACGCAGTCGGCACTGAGCGGCCTGATCCGCGAGCTCGAGCAGTCGCTGGGGCTGCGGCTGATCGACCGCAGCACCCGGCGAATCCACCTGTCGGACGTCGGCCGCGACCTGTTTCCGCTCGTCGAGAAGATCCTCAACGACCTGGACGGGGTCCTGAACGAGGTCGTCAACCTCAAGTCGCTCAAGACAGGCACGGTCCGTGTGGCGGCGCCGCAGCTGATGTGCTGCACGCTCCTGCCCGAGATCATCGCCGGATTCACCGCGCTGCATCCGGGTATCCGGATCAGGCTGGTCGACAGTCCGGTCGAGAATGTCGCCGCCCGCGTGCTCTCGGGCGAGGTCGACCTGGGCATCGGTCCCGAGCGCGATCCGAACCCTCACGTCGAGGCGACCACGCTGTTCGAGTTGCCGTTCATGGTCGTGATGCCCGCCGATCACGAACTCGCGCGCCGCGCATCGGTGCAGTGGAGCGATCTCGCCGGCTTCCCGCTGATCTCGCTGGGTGGTCCGTTCGCCGAGCGTCTGGCCGCCGACCTGCACGCCGCCGCCCGCGACCTCACGGTGGAGGCGAAGGTCTCGTTCATGACGACCGCGCTGAGCATGGTGAGCACCGGCATGGGCATTACCGTCTGCATCCCGTATGCCGCGTCCCTCGTCCGGCTTTACAGCCTCGTCATGCGGCCGCTCACCGACCCCGTCGTGACGAGGCGATTCTTCGTGCTCGGCCGCAGCGACCGGTCGCTGTCGCCCGCGGCACAGGCGTTTCGCGCGTTCCTGTTCCAGGAAATCCAGAACCGCAAGGGATTCGTCGATTGACGGCGCCCGCTGTCGGAATTCATTCGCGCTGTCGCTGCGCTTCAGGCGGCCGCGCGCGGCCTGACCCGGGCCCGCCCTACGTCGGCATCCCGCCGGCGTCGAACACCCCCTCGAACAGCACCGAACTCAGGTAGCGCTCGCCCGAGTCGGGCAGGATCGCGACGATGGTCTTGCCCGCGTTCCCGGGCATGTGCGCGTAACGCACCGCCACTGCGGCGGCCGCGCCGCACGAGATCCCCGACAGGATGCCCTCCTCGCGCGTGAGGCGGCGCGCGTACTCGATCGCCTCCTCGTTCGACACCTGCTCGATGGCGTCGACCAGCGACAGGTCGAGCACCTTCGGAACGAAGCCCGCGCCGAGGCCCTGGATCTTGTGCGGGCCCGGCTTCAGCGGCTCGCCCCGGCGCGTCTGCGTGAGCACCGGGCTGCCGCTCGGCTCGACCGCGACCGACTGGATCTTCCTGCCGCACGTGTTCTTGATGTAGCGCGAGATGCCGGTGATCGTGCCGCCCGTGCCGATGCCGCTCACCAGGATGTCGATCGCGCCGTCGGTGTCGTTCCAGATCTCGGGGCCGGTCGTGGCTTCGTGGATCGCCGGGTTGGCCGGGTTCGTGAACTGCTGCAGCAGCACGTACTTCGGGTCGGACGCCGCGATCTCCTCGGCCTTCGCGACCGCCGCAGCAGTGCCTCCTGCGCCGTCGGTGAGCACCAGTCGCGCGCCATAGGCGAGCAGCAGCTTGCGGCGCTCCATGCTCATCGTGTCGGGCATCGTCAGCGTGATCGGAATGCCTTTCGACGCGGCGACGAACGCCAGCGCGATGCCGGTATTGCCGCTGGTGGGCTCGACGATCTCCTTGCCGGGGCCGAGCAGCCCGCGCTTCTCGGCGTCCCAGATCATCGCCGCGCCGATCCGGCACTTGACCGAGTAGGCGGGGTTGCGGCCCTCGACCTTGGCCAGCACCGTGGCCTTCGCGCCGTCGGTGATGCGGTTCAGGCGCACGAGCGGCGTGCGGCCGATGGACATCGCGTTGTCGGTGAACCAGGCGGGCATGGGAGTGCCTCCTTTCGCAGGTCGTTGGTGCCGCAGCGTCCCGGCAAGACCACCGGGACCGGCTGCGGTCGGACCGGCCATTATCCTCCGGCCGCAAAGGGATCGAGACGCGGCATTCACCCGCCGCGCGCGAGCAGCAACTCGTTACCCGTTACCGCGCGCGACGCAACTCCGGTGCCGCTCGTCGACGCGATCGGCGAACCACTCGGTGGTGAGCTTGCGCGTGATCTTCGGGCTCTGGAGCGCAATGCGCGGCACCACCGCGCGGGGCAGCGGGCGGCCCGCGGCGGCGTCGGCGAGCTCGAACACGCGCCGGTACAGCGCGCCGCGCTCGAACTGCGCGCTCTCGCCCTGCTCGAGCGCCTTGCGGATGGCCGCGTCGCCGAGGTCGAGGCGCCTGCCAAGTGCGCGCACCGCAAGCTCGGTGCTGCCGGGGTCGGAGGAGTTGCCGCCGTGGCGGACCAGGTCGCCGTCGAGTTCGAGGCGCACGCCCGACGCGACCGCGACGGCGTTCTGGAATGCCGCATTGCGGCTCGCGTAGCGGCCGGCGTTGAAATCGGCGAAGCGGTAGAGTGGCCGGTCGTAGGCGGCCGGATAGTCGAGCAGGTGCGCGATGCCGAAGTACAGGCCGCCGCGGCGCGTGAACACCTCGTGCCGGATCGAGTCGGCGACCGGGTACGGATAGCTGCGCTGTCGCGCGTGCCGCTCGGCGAAGTCGACGCCGACCTGCATCGGGCCGCCGGTGCGCACCGGATTGAACCCGGCGAACAGGCGCCTGCCCATCGGCACCATGCCGATGAAGGCCTCGTAGATCTCGCTCAACTCGCGCTCGGTGCGCACCGCGTCGATGCGAGCAGCCCAGGTCCTGCCGTCGGGCGACGCGAGTTGCAGCGCCGCGCGCAGCGCGAAGTCGGGCACGCCGACGCGCGCGGCGCGGCGGCCGATCTCCTCGCGCGCGATGCGCGCGAGCCCCGGCACCGCGGGATCGGCGCGATAGCTCGACTCCTGCTCGGTGATGGCGAGCGCAGCGCAGACGTTCGACAGCGTCGGCGCGATGCCGAGCGAGACGAACGCGGCGTGCACGTCGGCGGCCCAGCCGTTGCGGTCGGCAAGGCGCGCCGGCAGCAGGTCGGCGATCTGCGCGCGCGGCAGTTGGCGACCGTGCGGCCCCGGCTCGCCGCGTCGACCATCGGCCGCGCAGCCTGCGAGCACGGCCAGCACGAGAACCGTCAGCGCCGCGCGGGCACGAGGGAACGGGGGGCGGGAGCCGGGCGAATGCATCGAGGCGGGCGGGGCGACACAGCCGGCATCCTAACCGAGCAGTGCCAGCATCCCCGGATGCCCTCGAGCGCTCCTGCCGTCGCGATCTCGACGGTCGAACTCACCAGGCGCTATGGCGTGTTCGTCGGCTCGTGCATCTTCTCCACCTTTTCGCTGTTCATCGCCTGCATCGTCAAGACGCGCGAGCGCTTCATGGGAATCGGCCAGGTGCTGACGATGCCGCTGTTCTTCGCCTCGAGCACGCTCTACCCGGTGCAGCTGATGCCGGGCTGGCTGCAGGCGCTGGCCGCGGCGAACCCGCTGACCTACCTGGTCGATGCGCTGCGCGGGTCGACGATCGTCGGCGGGACGAGCGTGCACGCGCACGGCACCAGCTTCGGCGTCATGCTGCTCGTGTTCGCGCTGCTGCTCGCGCTGGCTTCGAAGCTTTACCCGGGCCTCGCCCGCTAGCCTCCGGATCCGTTGCGCCGGCGCTGTTGTGCCGCCCAAATACCGTGCTAGAATGCGACGCATTCGCGTTTGTATTCTTATTTGCCACGATCCCCGATCTCGCCTCCGATGCCCGCCTCCCCGTCGATCCCGCGCCCAGGCCCCCGACGATCCCGCCGCGCGCTGCTGTCGCTGGCGACCGCGCTCGCCGCCTGCGGCAGCGGCGAGTCCGCGCTGGCGCCCGCGTCCGGCACGAACACCGTGCAACGGTCCGCCGCAGCCGCGCTGGGCGAAAAGATCTTCCGCGACCCGGGCCTGTCCGCATCCGGGCTCCAGTCCTGCGCGAGCTGCCACGATCCGGGCAATGCCCACGCGCCCGCCAACACGCTGGCGGGTCAGCCCGGCGGCGCGCTGCTCGACCAGCAGGGCGGGCGGCAGGCACCGTCGATCCGCTACCTCGACACCAATCGGGCATTCCGCTTCGACGACGAAGGCACGCCGACCGGCGGCTTCTTCTGGGACGGTCGGGCCGCGTCGCTGCAGCAACAGGCCGGCGAGCCGTTCCTGAATCCGCGCGAGATGGCGAACCCCGGCAAGGCCGAGGTCGTCGCGAGACTCGCGCGGGCGGGCTACGAGGCCGAGTTCCGGGCGCTGTACGGCAACGAGGTCTTCGCCGACGTCGAAGGGACGTTCCAGCGGATGACTCTGGCGCTCCAGCAATACCAGCTCGAGGACGCCGACTTCCACGCGTACACCAGCAAGTACGACGAGTTCCTGCGCGGCCGCGCGACGCTGAACGAGCAGGAACTGCGCGGCCTGGGGCTGTTCAACGACCCGTCGAAGGGGAACTGCGCCGCCTGCCACCCCTCGGGACGCGGCAGCGACGGCAGCCTGCCGCTGTTCACCGACTTCAGCTACGACGCGCTCGGGGTGCCGCGCAACCCCGAACTGCAGCAGAACGCCGACCCCGCCTTCTTCGACCTCGGGCTGTGCGCGAGGCCGGCGGGCGACCTCGCGGCGCGCACCGACCTGTGCGGCGCGTTCAAGGTGCCGTCGCTGCGCAACGTCGCCAGGCGCCACACCTTCTTCCACAACGGTCGCTTCAGGACGCTGAAGGAAGCGCTGACCTTCTACGTGCAGCGCGATACCGCCCCGCAGAAGTGGTACCCGCTCGACGCGAGCGGCCAGCCAGTGAAGTTCGACGACCTGCCCCCCGCGTACCGGGCGAACGTCAACACGAGCGAAGCGCCGTACGACCGAAAGCCCGGCGACGCGCCGGCGCTATCGGACAGCGAGGTCGACGACGTGATCGCGTTCCTGCACACGCTCAGCGACGGCTACCAGCCGTGACCCGAGGGACTCCCATGCGCCGCACGCCCCTTTCGATCGCCGTCTCGACCGCGCTGCTCGGCGCCGCCCTGTCGATGCCCGCCCGCGCCCAGACTCCGGCCGAACTCGAACTGGCACGCAAGCTCGACCGCCTCGCGGCCGAACTGGCCGAAGTGAAGGCGCAACTCGCGACGCTCAGGGCGCAGGGCGGTGCCGCCCGTGCGCCCGAAACCGCCGCGGCAGCGCGACCGGCACCGGCGACGGTGCTGACCAGCTACGGCGAGATCAACTACACGCGCCCGACCAAGGCACCGCAGAACGCGGAAGTCGACCTGCGCCGCTTCGTGCTCGGCTTCCAGCACCGGATGGATCCGAAGACCCGGCTCGTCGCGGAACTCGAGGTCGAGCACGCGGTGAGCTCGGCCGACGACCCGGGCGAGGTGGCGCTCGAGCAGGCTTTCGTCGAGCGCGAACTCGGACCGCGCCTCGCCGCGCGCGCGGGCCTGTTCCTGATGCCCGCCGGCATGCTCAACGAGAACCACGAGCCGACCGCCTACTACGGCGTGCACCGCAACTTCGTCGAGACCGCGATCATCCCGAGCACCTGGCGCGAGGTCGGCGTGCAGCTGATCGGCAACCTCGACAACGGGCTCACCATCCAGGGCGGCCTCAGCACCGGCTTCGACATCGGCAAGTGGGACGCGACGTCGGCCGAAGGCGCGGAATCGCCGCTGGGCGCGATCCACCAGGAAGGCGCGCAGGCGCGCGCGCGCAACCTCGCCGTGTTCGGCGCGATCAACTGGCGCGGCGTGCCGGGCCTGCTGGTCGGCGGCTCGGTGTTCAGCGGCGCGGCGAGCCACTCGCAGCCGCTGGTGCCGAGCGCGCGCGTGTCGCTGTGGGACCTGCACGCGCGCTGGACGCCTGGCCGCTGGGACCTGTCCTCGGTCTACGCGCGCGGCGCGATCTCGAACACCGCGGCGCTCAACGCCACGCTGGTGGGCAACCCCACGCTGATCCCCGAAAGCTTCGACGGCTGGTACCTGCAGGGCGCGTACCGGCTGTGGAGCCAGGGCGACTACGTGCTGAGCCCGTTCGTGCGGCTCGAGCGCTTCGATACCGCGCGCGATTACGCCGATCTCGGCGCGGGGCTGACGCCGTCGGCGGCCGGCACCGAGCGCGTGACCACGGTCGGCGTGAACTTCCTGGTCGGCCAGGGCGTGGTGCTGAAGGCCGACGTGCAGCGCTTCGGGCTCGTTTCGGCGAACAACCGCGTCAACCTCGGGCTGGGCTGGAGCTTCTGATGCGCCTGACGCTGTTCCCGGCCGCGCTGGTGGCGCTCGCGCCGGCGAGCGCGTTCGCGGTGCACTACCTGAGCGCCGAGCAGGCGCAGAAGCTGATGTTTCCCGACGCCGAACGCTTCGAGCTCCGCGACGTCGCCGCCGACGCCGGATCGACGCACGCCGGCGACGCGCCGATGCCGGTGCGCATCGCGCAGCGCGGGAACACGACGCTCGGCTACGTCGTCGTCGACGAGGTGATCGGCAAGTTCGAGCGGATCACCTATGCGGTCGGCCTGAATCGCGACGGCAGCGTGCGGCAGGTCGAGGTGATGGACTACCGCGAGAGCCACGGTCACGAGATCCGGCTGCCCGCCTGGCGCCGGCAGTTCGAAGGCAAGACCGCCGCGTCGGCGATCCGCGTCGGCGAGGACATCGCCAACATCAGCGGCGCGACGCTGAGCTGCCAGCACGTCACCGACGGCGTGCGCCGGATCGTCGCGCGGATCGATGCGCTGCGGCGCAGCGGCAGCCTCGGGTGAACACGATCGGCGCGACCGGTCCGTGGCGGCGCCGCGCGCGACCGCTGCTCGGCACGCTGGTCGAGGTGGCGCTGCGCGACGGCGAATGTCCCGGCGACACCGAGGCCGCAGTGCACGCGGCGTTCGAGGCGATCGCGCACGTCCACGCGCGCATGTCGCGCTTCGACCCCGCCAGCGACGTGTCGCGCTTTCACGCGCTGGCCGTCGGCGAAGCGATCGCCGTCGACGCCGCGACGGCCGAGGTGCTCCAGGCGGCGCGCTGGCTGAACGAGGTCACCGACGGCGTGTTCGACGTGAGCCTGGGCAGCGGCGCGCGGGGGTGGCGCTGCGACGGCGAGCGGCTCGAGCGGCTCGCGCGGGCCGCCACGCTCGACCTCGGAGGCATCGCCAAGGGGTATGCGGTCGACCTTGCCGTCGAGGCGCTGCGGCGGCACGGCTGTGATTCGGGCTGGGTCAACGCCGGTGGAGACCTGCGCGTCTTCGGCGACGCCAGCGTCCCGGTGATGCTTCGCGACGAGTCGCGCGGAGGCGTGCGTCCGTTCGCGGCGCTGGCCGACGCGGCGCTGGCGAGCAGCCATTTCGGACCGGGCAGCCGCTCGCAGGCCTGGGGCCTCGATCGCGGCGCGCGGGCCCGTTGCGTGAGCGTCGCGGCGCCGCGCTGCGTGTGGGCCGACGCGCTGACCAAGGTGGTGGCCGTCAGCGGCGACGCGCGCCATCGCGCGCTCGACGCCTGCGGGGCGCAGGCATGGCGTCACTGAATCGCGTCGCCCCGTGGCAGCGCAGGCTGCTGCAGGCGTCGGCGTGGCTGCTCGCCGCGAGCGGCGTCGCCTGGCTGGCGATCCACTACCTGTGGGGCGCGGGCGCCGGCCAACTGCCGCATCCGCTCGAGCCCTGGCTGATCCGGCTGCACGGCGCCGCGGCGTTCGCCGCGCTGTTCGTGGCCGGCGTGCTCGCCGGTGGGCACATCCCCAACGGGTGGCGGCTGACCTCGCCGAGGATGCGCCGCCCCGATCTCGCCGGCCAGCGGCGCACCGGGCTCGCGATGACCATGCTGGGCGCGGCCGCGGTCTTCACCGGCTACCTGCTGTACTACTTCGCGCCCGAACCGGCTCGACCCGCGCTGGGCTGGACCCACGCGGCCGTCGGCCTGACCATGGCACTGCTGGTGCCGCTGCACGGCGGCCCGGCGTGCCGCGGCGGCTGAGCCGCGCGCCGCCCGGGCGCTGCGATCAGGCCGCAGCCCGTTCGCCCACCATTTCCAGCACCGCGTCGCGTACCGCGTCCGCAGTCGGCACCGCCGCCTGCTCGAGCACCCACGACGACGCAGCCGGCGCGTCGGGGCCGGTGAGGCGGCGCACCGGCGCCTTCAAGGCGTCGAACGCGTGCTCGCCGACGATCGCCGACACTTCGGCGCCGATGCCGCACAGCCGGTTGGCTTCGTGCACGACGACCAGCCGCCCGGTCTTGCGCACCGAGCGCAGGATCGCCTTCTCGTCGAGCGGCTTGAGCGTGCGCAGGTCGAGCACCTCGGCCGAGATGCCCTGCGCGGCCAGGGCCTCGGCGGCGGCGAGGCAGGCGCCGACTGTCTTCGCGTACGACACCAGCGTCACGTCGCTGCCTTCGCGCAGCACGGCCGCGCGGCCGATCGGCACGACGTGGTCGGCCGAGTCGGGCACCTCGCCCGGCGCCATCGTCAGCGCGATGTCCATGAAGAACAGCACCGGGTTGTCGTCGCGGATCGCCGCCTTCAGCAGGCCCTTGAAGTCGGCGGCGCTGGACGGCATCACGACCTTCAACCCCGGCGCATGCACGAACATCGCCTCGAGGTTGTGGTTGTGCTGCCCTCCCACGGCCCAGCCCGCGCCGGTCATCGCCAGCACCACCATCGGGAACTCGAACTGGCCGCCCGACAGGTAGCGCAGCTTGCCGGCGCTGTTGACGATCGCGTCCATCGAGTAGGTGAGGAACGGCGCGAACAGCAGGTCGACCACCGGGCGCAGCCCGCTGGCCGCCGCGCCGACCGCAGTGCCGGCGATGATCGCCTCGGCCAGCGGCGTGTTGCGCACGCGATCGGCGCCGAACTCGTGCACCAGCTCGTGGCGCTTGGTGGCGACGCCCTCGCCGAACAGGACGACGCGCGAATCGCGCCGCATTTCCTCGGCCAGCGCCTGGCCGACCGCATCGTGTGCCGTGATCTGTGACATGACGGTTCCTTCGTATCGGGTTCAGGCGTAGACGTCGGTCGTGAGCTCGCGCAGGTCGGGCCACGCCGAGCCGTTGGCGAACACTGCGGCCGCCTCGATCGCGGCGTCGACGCGCTGCCGGATGTGGTCGAGTTCGCCGCGGCTCGCGACGCCGGCGGCAACGAGCCGCTCGGAGGTGAGGTCGATCGGGTCGCGCGCCTTCCACTTCGCGAGCTCCGCAGGATCGACGTACTTCTGGTCGTCGGGCTCGAAGTGGCCGCGCAAGCGGTAGGTTTCGAGCTCGAGGAAGTACGGCCTGCCGGTGGCGCGGATCGCCGCCACCGCCTTGCGTGCGGCGACGTGCACGGCCTCGACGTCGTTGCCGTCGACCGTCACCGACTCGACGCCGTGCGCGGCCGCCCAGGTGCGGATGTGCTCGATCGGCATCGTCTCGTCGCGACGCACGAACGCCTGCCACTGGTTGTTTTCGCAGACGTAGAGGATCGGCAACTGCCACTGCGCGGCGAGGTTCATCGACTCGTGGAAGATGCCTTCGCAGGCCGCGCCGTCGCCGAAGAAGGTCGCGACGATGCCGCCCGGCTCGCCCATCCCCATTTTCTGGGCCAGCGCGACGCCGGTGACCATCGACAACTCGCCGCCGACGATCGTCGAGGTGAGCACGACGCCGAGCTCCTTCGCCGAGATGTGCAGCGAGCCGCTCTTGCCCTTGCAGTAGCCGTCGACGCGGCCGAGCACCTCGGCCATCATCCGGCCGGCATCGGCGCCGCGCGCCAGCAGGTGGCCCGCGCTGCGATGGTTGGTCACGATGCGGTCGCGCGGCTCGAGCGCGCGCACCACGCCGACCGCGCCGGCCTCCTGCCCCACCGAGGTGCAGGTGCCGGCCGCGCCGGTCTGCGCATTGATCGCGACCAGCTTGTGCTCGTAGGCGCGGATGGTCATCATCGCCTCGAGCATCGAGAGGCGCGGATCGGGTTCGTTCGCCTGGCTCATGTCCCTTCCTTTCTGCTCCACGCGGGGGCCGGTGCGGCCCCGTCGTGCCGGGTGTTCCGAGGAGGCGAACTTTGCGCCGGCGGCCCGCGTGCCACAATGGCTCGGAGGAGCCAGAGCCGGAGGAGCCATCCGTGGGCGCCGGCCCGGGGCTCCCCTACCATGGCGCCGGAGACTGCCGGGATCGCAGTGCTGACCGAACACGACATCTACCTCTTTCGTGAGGGCACGCACGCGCGCCTTCACGAGCACCTTGGCTGCCACCCCGTGGCGGGGGGCGAAGGCGCGCACTTCGCGGTCTGGGCGCCGAACGCGCGCGCGGTGTCGGTGATCGGCGACTGGAACGGCTGGGACGGCAACGCCGATGCACTGCAGCCGCGCCGGGACGGATCGGGCATCTGGGAAGGCTTCGTCGCCGCGGCGCGCGCCGGCCAGGCGTACAAGTACCGGATCGTGTCGGCCAGCGGCGCCCCAGTGCCCGACAAGAGCGATCCGTTCGCGTTCTTCTGCGAGGCGCCGCCGCGCACCGCGTCGCGCGTGTGGTCGCTCGACTACCAGTGGAACGACGCCGACTGGATGGCCGGCCGGCACGCGCGCAACGCGCTCGATGCACCGATGTCGATCTACGAGGTGCACGCCGGCTCGTGGCGGCGCCACGGCGACGGCGGCATGCTGTCGTATCGCGAGCTGGCCGAGGCGCTGGTTCCGTGGGTGCTCGAAATGGGGTTCACGCACGTCGAGCTGCTGCCGGTCACCGAGCACCCGTTCTACGGCTCCTGGGGCTACCAGACCACCGGCTACTTCGCGCCGACCGCGCGCTACGGCACGCCGCAGGACTTCATGTACCTGGTCGACCACCTGCACCGCCACGGCATCGGCGTGATCCTCGACTGGGTGCCCTCGCACTTCCCCACCGACGCGCACGGCCTGGCGCAGTTCGACGGCACGCACCTGTACGAGCACGCCGACCCCCGACAGGGCTTCCATCCCGAGTGGAGTTCGAGCATCTTCAACTACGGCCGCCACGAGGTGTCGGCGTTCCTGCTGTCGTCGGCGCTGTTCTGGCTCGAGCGCTACCACGTCGACGGCCTGCGCGTGGACGCGGTTGCGTCGATGCTCTACCTCGACTATTCGCGCGGCGAGGGCGAGTGGATCCCGAACCGCTACGGCGGGCGCGAGAACCTCGAGGCGGTCGCGTTCCTGCGCCGGCTGAACGAGGCGGTCTATCGCGACCATCCGGACACGGTGACGATCGCCGAGGAGTCCACCGCCTGGCCGATGGTGTCGCGACCGACGCACGCCGGGGGCCTCGGCTTCGGCATGAAGTGGAACATGGGCTGGATGCACGACACGCTGGCCTATGCGCGCGAAGACCCGGTGCACCGGCGCCATCACCAGGACAAGCTCACCTTCTCGTTGTGGTACGCGTTCAACGAGAACTTCGTGCTGCCGCTTTCCCACGACGAGGTGGTCCACGGAAAGGGCTCGCTGATCGGCAAGATGCCCGGCGACGACTGGCAGAAGTTCGCCAACCTGCGCGCGTTCTACGGCTACATGTGGACGCATCCCGGCAAGAAGCTGCTCTTCATGGGCGGCGAGTTCGCCCAGCGCCGCGAGTGGACGCACGACGGCGAGCTCGAGTGGTGGGTCGCGTCGATGCCGGGACACGACGGCGTCAGGCGCTGGGTGGCCGACCTCAATCGCGCCTGTCGCGACGAGCCGGCGCTGCACCAGCTCGACTTTTCCTCCGAAGGCTTCCAGTGGATCGACTGCAGCGACGCGCTGCACAGCGTGATCGCCTTCCTGCGCCGCCCGCGCGGCGGCGCGCCGGCGTTGCTGGTCGCCTGCAACTTCACACCGGTGCCCCGCACGAACTACACGCTCGGCGTGCCTGCTGCCGGCCGCTGGCAGGAGATCCTCAACAGCGACGCGAAGGTCTACGGCGGCGGCGGCTGGGGCAATCTCGGCGGCGTCGACGCGATGCCGCTGGCGAGCCACGGGCAGCCCTGGTCGCTGTCGCTGACGCTGCCCGCGCTGTCGACGGTGGTGCTGAAGGAGGTCCGGTGACCGATCGCCCGTGGCCGGGCAGGCCATATCCGCTGGGCGCCACCTGGGACGGCGAAGGCGTCAACTTCGCGCTGTTCGCAGGCGACGCGCTGCTGGTCGAGTTGTGCCTGTTCGACGCGGACGGACGCAACGAGATCGGGCGCATCGCGCTCGACGAGTGCACCGACCAGGTCTGGCACTGCTACCTGCCGCAGGCGCGCCCGGGGCTCGTCTACGGCTATCGCGTGCACGGGCCCTACGAACCGGCGCTGGGTCTGCGCTTCAATCCGCACAAGCTGGTGCTCGATCCGTATGCCAAGGCGATCACCGGCACCGTGCGCTGGCACGACGCGCTGTACGGCTACACGAGGGGCCACGAGCGCGAAGACCTCTCGTTCGACCGCCGCGACAGCGCGCCGTTCATGCCGAAGGCGCGCGTGATCGAAACCGCGTTCAGCTGGGGCGCGGACCGCCGGCCCGACGTGCCGTGGAACGAGACGGTGATCTACGAACTGAACGTGCGCGGCTTCACGATGCGCCACCCCGACGTGCCCGAGGCCCAGCGCGGCACCTATGCGGCGCTCGCGCAGCAGCCGGTGATCGATCACCTGAGGCGGCTCGGCGTGACCACCGTCGAGTTGATGCCGGTACACGCGTTCGTCGACGAGCGCCAGCTGGTCGAGCGGGGCATGCGGAACTACTGGGGCTACAACACGCTCGGCTACTTCGCACCCGAGGCGCGCTACAGCGCTTCGGGGAGGGTCGAGGAATTCAAGTCGATGGTGAAGGCGCTGCACTCGGCCGGCATGGAGGTGGTGATCGACGTCGTCTACAACCACACCTGCGAAGGCAACCACCTCGGGCCCACGCTGAGCCTGCGCGGCATCGACAACGCCGCCTATTACCGGCTCGATCCGGCCGATCCGCGCCTCTACACCGACTTCACCGGCTGCGGCAACACCGTGAACCTGCTGCATTCGCGCACGCTGCAGCTGGTGATGGACTCGCTGCGATACTGGGCCGAGGAGATGCACGTCGACGGTTTCCGCTTCGACCTCGCGCCGGCGCTGGCGCGCGCGGCCGGCGGCGTCGAGAGCTGGAACAGCCTGTTCGACGTGATCCGGCAGGATCCCGTCCTCAGCCGGGCCAAGCTGATCGCCGAGCCCTGGGACGTCGGGGCCGGCGGATACCGCGTCGGCAACTTCCCGGCCGGCTGGGCCGAGTGGAACGACCGCTATCGCGACGGGATGCGCACCTACTGGAAGGGCGACGGCGGCGCGATCGGCGAATTCGCGCGCCGGCTCACCGGCTCGAGCGACCTGTACGGCCGCTCGGGTCGGCTCCCGCACGCGAGCATCAACTTCGTCACCTCGCACGACGGCTTCACCCTCGCCGACCTGGTCTCGTACAACGAGCGCCACAACGAGGCCAACGGCGAAGGCGGCGCCGACGGCCACAACCACAACCTGTCGTGGAACTGCGGCGTCGAGGGGCCCAGCGACGACCCCCGGGTGCGCGCGCTGCGCTCGCGCCAGCAACGCAACTTCCTCGCGACGCTGCTGCTGTCGCAGGGCGTGCCGATGCTGCTCGCGGGCGACGAGATCGGCCGCACGCAGCAGGGCAACAACAACGCCTACTGCCAGGACAACGAGGTGTCCTGGGTCGACTGGACGCTCGACGCCGAGCGGGCCTCGTTGCTCGGTTTCGTGCGCCGGTTGATCCAGCTGCGCCGCGAGCACCCGGTGTTCCGGCGCCGCGACTTCTTCCAGGGCCGGCCGTTGCACGGCGGCGGCGTCAAGGACATCCTGTGGCTGCGCCCCGACGGCGACGAGATGAGCGACCACGAGTGGGAGCGCGAGCACGCGCGCTGCCTGGCGGTCTATCTCGCCGGCGACGGGCTCAACGAGGTCGACCGCCGCGGCCGCTCGCTGCGCGACGACGACTTCCTGATGCTGTTCAATGCGCACCACGAGGAGATCGCCTTCGTTCTGCCGGCGCTGCCCGGCGAGCCGTGGCGATGCCTGCTCGATACCGCGTGGAGCGATGGCGCGGGCTGCCCGCCAGGCGCCGGCAAGGCCCTGGATCCCTCGCGCGCCGCATTTCCCCTCGGCGCGACCTACGCACTGCACGGACGCTCGCTCGCCCTGCTGACGCGCCCCTCTGCGCCGACATGAGCGCCGCGACAGTCCGCGAACGCCTGCAGTGGCTGGCGTCGGCGCACGGCATCGAGCCAGGCTTCCACGACATCTGGGGGCGCCCCCACGAAGTCTCCGACGACGGGCTGCGCGTGCTGCTGCGCGAGTTCGGCGTGGCGGCCGACTGCGACGCCGACGTCGACCGCGGGTTGGCCGCCACGCACCTTCGCTACTGGCACCGGCTGGCCGAGCCGGTCCTGGTCGTGGCCGCGCCGGCGACCGCACTCGAGGTGCGGGTGCGGCTGCCTCGTCGCGGGCCCGCCGAGCGGATCGCCTGGCGGCTGGTGACCGAATCGGGCGCGGCCACGCACGGCGAGGCCGACGTCGACGCGCTCGCGCTGCGCGAACGCGCCGACGTCGACGGTGTCCCGCACGACTTGCGCACGCTCGGCATCGCCGCGTCGCTGCCACCCGGCTATCACCGGCTCGAGCTTCGCGCCGGCGCCGCCGCCGCGGGCGTGCTCGTCGTGGCGGCGCCGCCGGCCTGCTATCGACCGCCGCGGCTCGACGACGACGCGCGCGTCTGGGGCTGGTCGGTCCAGCTCTACGGGTTGCGCTCGCCGCGCAACTGGGGAGTGGGCGACTTCGGCGACCTGCTGGCGCTGATCGACGTCGCCGCGCTGCGCGGCGCGAGCGCGGTCGGGCTCAATCCGCTGCACGCGCGCTTTGCGCACGCCCCCGGCCGGGTGAGCCCGTATGCGCCGTCTTCGCGCCTGTGGCTCGACGCGCTGGCGATCGACGTCGAGGCAGTCGACGACTTCGCCGAGAGCGACGCGGTGCGCGCGCGCGTCGGCTCGGACGACTTTCGCGCGCGGGTCGCGGCGCTGCGCGCGGCGAGCCTGGTCGATTTCGACGGCGTGTCGGCGGCGAAGCACGAGGTGCTTCGCGAGCTCTACGCGCACTTCCGCGACCGCCATCTCGCGCACGTCACCGCGCGCGCGCAGCAGTTCCGCGCCTTCCAGGCGCGAGGCGCCGCGCTGCGGCGCCACGCAAGCTTCGAGGCGCTGCACGAGGCGGGCAGCGCCGACCCCCGGCGATCGAGCGGATCGAGTACCACGAGTACCTGCAGGCAGGCCGACCTGCAACTCGGACGCGCAGCCGAACGTTGCGAAGCGCGCGGCATGGCGGTCGGCCTCTATCTCGACCTCGCGGTGTCGGTCGACCGGGCGGGCTCGGACGCCTGGTCGTTCGCCGACTGCTATGCGGCCAGCGCGAGCGTCGGCGCCCCGCCCGACGACTTCAACCTGTCCGGGCAGGACTGGGCCTGCCGCCGCTGATCCTCGAGGCGCTGCGCGAGCGCGGCCACGAGCCGTTCGTGCTGGCGCTGCGCGCGAACATGCGCCACGCGGGTGCGCTGCGCATCGACCACGTGATGGGACTGATGCGGCTGTACTGGGTGCCGCGTGGCGCGGCCGCGCGCGAGGGTGCCTATGTCCGCTATCCGCTGGACGAACTGCTGGCGATCGTGGCACTGGAGAGCCACCGCAATTGCTGCCTGGTCGTCGGCGAGGATCCCGGCACCGTCCCCGACGCGGTGCGCGAGGCGCTCGCGCGCAGCCGGGTGCTGTCGTACCGCCTGCTGTACTTCGAGCGCGACGCCTCGGGCGGGTTCGCGCCGCCCGCCGCCTGGCCGCGCGAGGCGCTGGTGTCGATCCGCACCCATGACCTGCCGACGCTGGCCGGCTGGTGGAATGGCCACGACCTGCAGCTGCGCGACCGGCTCGGCCTGTATCCCGACGCCGACACCCGCGGGCAGCACGAGCGGGCGCGCGAGCGCGATCGAATTGGCCTGCTCGCGGCGCTGGCCAGCGCCGGCCGCCTGCCCGCCGACGCCGACGTGGAACTCCTGTCGCGCGGCCCGCTCGCGCCGATGCTGGTCGACGCCATCCACGCGTGGCTCGCGTCGACGCCGTCGCGGTTGATGATGGTGCAGCCCGAGGACTGGATCGGCACCGTCGAGCAGTGCAACGTGCCGGGCACCGTCGACGAACACCCGAACTGGCGGCGCAAGCTGGCGCTGTCGATCGACGAACTGCGCGCCGACGCCGCTGGCGAACGGCTGGCCCGGGTCCTGGCGGCGGAGCGCCCTGCGGCGGCGGATCGCTGCGCCCGGTTCCGCTGACCGGGCGCCGAGGTGCGCCCTCAGGGCACGAGCAGGATCGCGCCGGTGCTCGCGCGCGCCTCGGCCGCGCGATGCGCGGCCGGCGCCTCGTCGAGCGCGAAGCGCGCACCGATGGCGGCCTTCACGTGGCCGGCTGCGATCGCCGCGAACACGTCGGCGGCGTTGGCGCGCAGCGTGCCCACGTCGGCGTTGTGCGGGAACACCGACGGCCGCGTGAGGAACAGGCAGCCCTTCTTGTTCAGCACCTCGGGCTCGATCGCCGGCGCCGGGCCCGATGCGCCGCCGTAGACGACGACGAGGCCGAACGGCGCGGCGCAGTCGAGCGACTTCATGAAGGTGCTTCGTCCCACCGAGTCGTAGACCACCCGAGCCTTCCTGCCGCCGGTCGCCTGGAGGAACGCCTGCGGCCAGTCGTCGCGCGAGTAGTCGATCGCCGCGTCGCAGCCGGCCGCGCGCGCGATCTCGCACTTGGCCGGCGAACCGGCCGTGCCGACGACGTACGCGCCGAGCGCCTTGGCCCAGCGGGTGAGGATCTGCCCGACGCCGCCGGCCGCCGCGTGCACCAGCAGCACGTCGCCCGGCTGCACCGCGTGCGTCTTCTTCAGCAGGTACTGCGCGGTCATCGCCTTGAAGAACAGCGCCGCGGCGTCCTCGTCGGGTACCGCGGCCGGCAACGCGACCATCCGCTCGGCCGGGACGTTGCGGCGATCGGCGTAGGCGCCGATGCCGGCGTTCATGTACACGACGCGATCTCCGGGGCGCAGGTCGCGCACCCCGGCGCCCACCGCCTCGACCACGCCGGCGGCCTCGTGCCCGAGGCCGGTCGGCAACGGCAGCGGGTAGACGCCGCTGCGCTGGTAGACGTCGATGAAGTTGAATCCGATCGCCGTCTGGCGCACGCGCGCCTCGCCGTTGCCGGGGTCGGGCAGCTCGACCTGTTCGATCCGCATGACCTCGGGCGGGCCGAATTCACGGAGCCTGACGGCGCGGGACATCGTCATCGGGTGCTTCCTCTCGTCGCAGTGTCGGGCCATGATGATCGCACGCGCGATGGAATAAGCTGCGCCGGCCGCGCGTTCACCGTGCAGGGCCTGCATCCGGCCGGCCCGTCCAACGGAGAATACCCATGGTCAGGCTGATGGCGGCTGCCGCAACCGCTGCGCTTCTGGCAGGTTGCAGCACGATGGAGTCGATGTACGGAAGCGTGGTGCATCCGGCGCCGGCAAAGACGTACGAGGGCGCGCTGGTCGGCGCGAACGACATGACGCTGTACACCTTCGACCGCGACCCGGCCGGCGCGGGCCGCAGCGTCTGCAACGGACCGTGCGCCGCCAACTGGCCGCCGCTCCATGCCGACGGCGGCACGGCGCGGGGCGACTGGACGGTCATCCGGCGCGACGACGGCCGCACGCAGTGGGCGTACAAGGGCAAGCCGCTGTACTACTGGGTGAAGGACCAGAAGCCCGGCGACCGCACCGGCGACGGCGTCAACGGTGCATGGCGTGTCGCCCGCCCATGACGCGCTGATCGCCCTGATTCCGCGCCTGCGCCGCTATGCGCGGATGCTGTGCGCGGACGCAGCCGCGGCCGACGACCTGGTGCAGGACACGCTCGAGCGCGCCTGCGCGCGGCTCGCGCAGTGGCGGCCCGGCTCGGACCTGCGAGCCTGGACGTTCACGATCCTGCACAACCTGTTCGTGAGCGAGACGCGCCGCCCGCGTTACCGGCTCGAGGCGCCGCAAGACGCCCTGCCCGGGGACGCGGCCGGCGACGTCGCGCCCGACCCCGCGGCCGGTTGGGTCGAGGCCCTCGACCTCGAGCGCGCGCTGCGCGCGCTGCCCCAGCCTCAGCGGCAGGTGCTGCTGCTGGTGGCGTTCGAGGACATGTCCTACGAGCAGGTGGCCAACGTCGTCGGCGTGCCGGCGGGCACGGTGATGTCGCGACTGTCGCGGGCGCGCGCGCGGCTGCGCGAATTGCTCGAACCCGGTGCCGACGGCGCGCGGTCCACCGGACCACGGCTCAGGCTGATGAAGTGAAGGTACCCGGAAGCGATGACTGACGACCGAGACGACATGCACGCGTGGGCCGACGGCCGCCTCGACGGCGAGCGGCTGCACCGTTTCGAGGCCCGCCTGGACGGCGACGACGCCTTGCGCGCCGAAGCGCAGGCCTGGCGGCGGCAGGCGCAGGCATTGAAGGCACTCGGCCGCGACACGCTCGACGAACCGGTGCCGCAGCACCTGGTCGACGCGGCGCTCGGCTCGGCACGGGCCGCCCGCCCGGCCCGCGGCGCGACCGGGCCCGGTGCCTGGCGCACCGGCGATCCGCGGGTCTGGCTGGCCGCTGCGGCGCTGGCAGCGATGGCCTGGTCGATCGGATGGCTGTCGCACGCGACGTTCGCGTCGCCTGCGGCGCGCGTCGCGCAGGCCGGAGCGCCCGGGTTCGTGCGCGACGCGCTGGCCGCGCACGTGGTCTACACGCCCGAGATGCGCCATCCGGTCGAGGTCGCCGCCGCCCAGCACGAGCACCTCGTGCAGTGGCTCTCGAAGCGGCTCGGCGCGACGCTCACCGTGCCTTCGCTCGATGCGCTCGGCTGGTCGCTGGTGGGCGGCCGCTTGCTCCCGGGCGCCGACGGCGCGCGCGCGCAGTTCATGTACCAGGACGCGACCGGCGCCCGGCTCACGCTCTACGTGGCCGACGCCGGCCCGCAATCGGGCGACACGGCGTTCCGGTTCGACCGCGACGGCCGCATCGCCGCCTTCTACTGGATCGACGGGCGCTTCGGCTACGCGCTGTCGGCGCAGACCGACCGCGCAACGCTGCTCGCGCTCGCCGAGGAGGTCTATCGGCAACTGTCACGCGCGTCGAGGCCACCGGCCTGAGCGACAATGCGGGCTGCGCGGGCCGGGGCACCGGACCGGTCTCGCGATCCACCAGGAGCCCCGCTTGTCCGACTTGCCGCCCAGCGAACAGGAAGCCGACGGGCCGGCGCTGCCGGCCGCGGCGTTCGCGCCGCTGGCCGACCCGGTGTTCCGCACGCTGTGGGTGGTGTGGTTCACCGCCAACGTCTGCATGTCGATGAACGACGTCGCAGCCGCCTGGCTGATGACCTCGCTCACCACCTCCCCGGTGATGGTCGCGCTGGTGCAGACGGCCGCGACGCTGCCGGTGTTCCTGCTCGGGCTGCCCAGCGGGGCACTCGCCGACATCCTCGATCGCCGGCGCTACTTCGTCGTCACGCAGTTCTGGGTGGCCGCCACGGCGCTGCTGCTGTGCCTCGCAATCGTCTCCGACGCGATCAATCCGACGCTGCTGCTGCTGCTGGTGTTCGTCAACGGCATCGGGCTCGCGATGCGCTGGCCTGTCTACTCGGCGATCGTCCCGGGGCTCGTGCCCCGCGTGCAGTTGCCCGCTGCGCTGGCGCTGAACGGGCTGGCGATGAACGCCTCGCGGATCGCCGGACCGGTGCTCGCCGGCGCGCTGATCGCCGGCGCGGGCACGGCCTGGGTGTTCGTGGTCAACGCCGTGCTGTCGGTGATTGCCGGCTTCCTGATCCTGCGCTGGAAGACGGTCGAGGAGCCCAGCGCGTTGCCCGGCGAGCGTTTCCTCGGCGCGATGCGCGTCGGCGTCCAGTACGTGCGCCAGTCGGCGGCGATGCGCGCGGTGCTGGTGCGCGTGATGAACTTCTTCGGGCAGTCGACCGCGCTGATCGCGCTGCTGCCACTGGTGGCACGCGGCATGCACGGGGGCTCGGCAGGCACCTACACGCTGCTGTTCGCGTCGCTCGGCTTCGGCGCGATTCTCTCGGTGTTCATGCTGCCGCACATGCGCCACCGGCGCACGCGCGACGAACTGATCCGCGACGGTTCGGTGGTGCAGGCGGCGGCGATGATCGCGGCGGGTTTCGCTCCGAACGTCTACGTCGCGGTCCCGGTGATGGTCGTGGCCGGCATCGCCTGGCTGGCGGTCGCCAATTCGATCTCGATCGCCGCGCAACTGGCGCTGCCGAACTGGGTGCGCGCGCGCGGCATGTCGACGTTCCAGGTCGCGCTGATGGGCGCCGCGGGCGCCGGCGCCGCGCTGTGGGGACAGGTCGCGGCGCTGACCGACGTGCGCACCAGCCTCGCGGTCGCCGCCGTCACCGGGGTCGCCGCGCTCTGGCTCACCCGCGGCTACAAGGTCGAGGGCGGCGCCGAGGAAGACCTGACCCCTTCGCAGAGCTGGAAGGCGCCGGTCACCGCACTGCCGGTCGAGCCCGACGCCGGCCCCGTGATGACGACGATCGAATACCGGATCGACCCGGCGCGTGCCGACGAATTCCGTGCGGTGATGCAGGAGAGCCGCAGCAGCCGGTTGCGCCAGGGCGCGCTGTCGTGGGAGCTGTTTCGCGATACCAACGACCCGGGGCGCTATCTCGAATACTTCGTCGACGAATCCTGGGTCGAGCACCTGCGCCGCTTCGACCGGGTCACCGCCGCCGACGTGGCGCTGCGCGCGCGCCGGCTCGCGTTCCATCTGGGCGGGCAGCCGCCGGTGGTCACGCGCTGCATCGCCGAACCGGTGCGCCACGGCTGAGCCCGGAAGCTTGATTCGGCTCAGCCGGGCCTGGCGGGCACGCGGCTAGAATCGGGCTCGTGTCGATCAGCCGCCCCCGCCCATTCGTCGCCTGGATCGCCTGCCTGGCGGTCCTGACGGCCGCGCTCGCCCCGTTGCTCGGCCATGCGGTCGCGACGGTGCGCGGCCTGCCGGTCGTGGTCGCCGAACTGTGCTCGGCCGGCCAGGGCGGGCGCCTGGTGATCTGGGCGCCGCTCGCGGCCGACGCCGATCCGGCGCAGCCCGCCGATGGCCCCGCGCCTCGCGGCGGCGCAGGCAAGGCGCACTGCCCGGCCTGCCTCGGTTCGCCCGATCCGGCGATGCTGCCGCCGACCGCCACACCCGCCTTCCTGCTGGTCGCTGCCGCGTATCGGCTGCCGGTCGTCCGGCTTCCGGTGCCCGCGGCCCCCGCGGCGTGGACGCCGGCCAATCCGCGCGCGCCCCCGCAGCGCGCCTGATCCGCGCGGGCTGGTTCTGATCGTCCGATCCTGATCACCCGATCCCGATTCTCCGGGCGCACACCGCGATTCGCGGGCGCCGCCCATCAACGCGCGCACGGCGCGCGCAAGGAAACCGAACATGACACGCACGCAACTGCAGCGACTCGTCGCATCGTCCCTCCTCTTTCTCGCCACCGCCGGCACCGCCTTCGCGCAGGTGACGGTGGCCGAACCGTGGGTGCGCGCCACCGTGGCCGCGCAGAAGGCCAGCGGCGCCTTCATGACGCTGACCGCGGCCCGCGACGCCCGGCTGGTCGAGGCGAGTTCCCCGGTGGCCGGGATCGTCGAGATCCACGAGATGGCGATGGAGCACAACGTGATGCGTATGCGCGCCGTCGGCGGGCTCGACCTGCCGGCCGGCAAGGCGGTCGAGTTGAAGCCCGGCGGCTACCACATGATGCTGATGGAGCTGAAAGGCCCGCTGAAGGCCGGCGACACGGTGCCGATCACGCTGGTGTTCGAAGGCCCCGACAAGTCGCGGCAGACCGTCGAGGTGAAGGCGCCGGTGCGGCCGCTTGCCGGCGGCCAGGCTCCGATGAAACACTAGCGCCTGGGGCTCCGCGGGCGGTGCGCTCTTGTGCCCGTCGCGGCGGAGCATTAAGATATATATTTTTTAAATCTTAAAGGCCGGCCGACATGAAGCCTGTCCCCGTCCGCACCGTGCTCGTTCCCCTGCTCGAACCGCAGGGCGCATCGCCCGCGTCGCCGCCGCGCGGCGTGGCACTGTTCCGGCTTGGATTCCGGCCGTTCTACCTGCTCGCGGCGCTCTTCGCGGCGCTCGCGGTGCCGTTGTGGCTCGCGCAGTTCGCGGGCCTGCTGCCGCCGCCGGCCGCCTACCCGGCCATGCTGTGGCACGCGCACGAAATGAGCTTCGGCTTCGTGCTGGCGGTGATCGTCGGGTTCCTGCTCACCGCCGCGCGCGCCTGGACCGGGCTGCCGACCCCGACCGGCCACCATCTGGCCGGCCTGGCCGCCCTGTGGGTCGTCGCGCGGCTGTTCAACTACTTCGGCCCGTCGCCGGCGGCGATGCTCGCCGACGCGGCGTTCCTGATCCTGCCGATGATCGCGCTCGGCCTGGTGCTGGTGAAAGCGCGCAGCCATCGCAACCTGTTCGTGCTGGTGATCCTCACCGCGTTCCTGGTCGCCAACACGCTGTTCCACCTCGCCGTGGCCGGGCGGGTGGCGTTCGCCCCCATCACGGCCGTGCACTTCTTCGTCTTCACCGTGATCATGCTCATCGGCGTGATCGGCGGACGCGTGATCCCGTCGTTCACCGCCAACGCGTTGCGCGGCGTGCGCCAGTACCGCAGCCGCTGGATCGACGTACTGGCGCTGGCAGGCACCGGGGTCGCGCTGCTGATGGTGCTCGTGGCCGCGCCGGTGGTGCCCACCGTCGCCGCATGCGTCGCAGCGGCTGCGTTGCAGGCGGCGCGCCTGGCCGGCTGGAATCCGTGGGCGGCACGACGCCAGGCCCTGCTGTGGATCCTGCACGTCTCGTACGCATGGGTGCCGATCGGGCTGGTGCTGCTCGCGTGCGGGGTGGCCGGCAAGGTGCCGATGTCGGCCGGCGTTCACGCATTGACGCTCGGCGCGATCGGCGGGCTCATCATCGGCATGATCACGCGCACCGCGCTCGGCCACACCGCGCGAGCGCTGAAGGCGGGCCGGATCGAGGTGGCGGCCTACCTGCTGGTGCAGGCTGCGGTGCTGGTCAGGTTGGCGCCGGTCCTCGTGCCCGGCCTGCCGTATCTGCCGTGGACGACGGTCGCCGCCAGCGCATGGAGCCTCGCGTTCGCACTGTATTTCGCGAAGTACGCCCCGATGCTGTTCGCGCCGCGACTCGACGGCCGGGACGGCTGATCGACGCGGCGGCGGCCGCAGCGCCCCCCGCATTCGGCGGCCTTGTCGGGATTTCTTACACCCGCACGGGCCCGGCGGCTCGCCTCGGCGCGGGCATCGTTTGGAATCATGGACTTGGCGCGCCGGGCATGGCCCTTGCCTGTCTGCTGACGTTGCTGCGCCAGCGTGGTGGCCGGCATCCGGCGCAAGCCACGCGCCGAACGCGTCCACGCGCAGTCACGCAGGGCCACACCATCATGAATCAGCAACGGACGAGTCTACGAGCCGCGCTTGCCGGCAGTTGCCTCCTCGCAGCCATCGCGGCGGCGCCGGCCAGCGCCGCCCCCGTCTACTGGACCGACTGGACGTTGGCGTTCCCAACCGCCGGCACCGTATCGGGCACGCTGACCGCAGGCAGCGACACCCTCAGCGTCGGTTACAGCGGCGGCTACAGCTTCGCGCTTACCAGCGGGGGCACGAACTTCTGGACACCGGCCTCGACGTTCCAGAGCGCGACGGTCAGCAACGCCCCTCCCGCCTCGGACATCATCGCGCTCAGCACGGGCCGCACGGCCACCATCACGTTCTCGCAGGCGGTGGTCGATCCGCTGCTCGCGCTGGTCAGCTGGAACGGCAACACCGTCGAGTTCGGCGCGCCGATCGAGTTCCTCAGTTACGGGGCCGGCTATTTCGGCTCCGGCACGCCGATCCTCAACGCCGCCGGCACGGGCTTCTTCGGAAGCGGCGAGGTGCACGGCGTGCTCCGGGTGATCGGCACCTACACGTCGATCAGCTTCACCCACACCAGCGAGGGCTGGCACGGCTTCACGGTCGGGATCGTGGGGGTCAGCACACCGGGAGACGGCGGCGGCGGTTCGGTGCCCGAGCCTATGTCGCTGGCGCTGCTCGGGCTCGGCCTGGGTGCGTTCGCGCTCACGAGCCGGCGACGCCGGCACTGAAGCCCCCGCGCGGACATCGACCCGAGCGCCCGGATGCTTCGAACCGGCCGGATGCGCCGAAGGTGCGCGCCGGCCGGTGAAGACTCCTGCCGGCCGCGCGAGGCGCCGCCGGCCGCGGACTCAGGCCGCGCGACGCCGCATCGAGGACGCCGCTTCGGCGGGCGCGTAATCGAACTCGAGCCGGCTCAAGGCCCGCTCGAAATGCTGGCGCTGCGCGACCGCATGCTGCTCGAGCCGCCGGCCACCCCAGACCCCGGCCAGCTGGTTCGGCGAGATCCCCTGAATCTCGCTGGAACCCTGGTTCTGCGGGCGAATGGTGACCGCGCACAGCATGTACAGCCCGACGCGGCGATCCGCGCGCGAGGCCGCCTGCATCGTCGGGCCGTGATACGCATACAAGGCCAGCGACGCGGGCTTGCCGTCCTGGTCTTCGCCTTCCGGCTGCACCGAGCCGGCGACGACGAAACCCTCTCGCTCGAGTTCACGGCGCAGCAACGAACTGGCGCGCTCGAGGGGCAGATCGATCGTGAAACGTACGGGCAATGCTTCCACCAATCACTCCCTTCATCGGATTGGACAACCGTGGAAGCGATCTTGCCGACGGTGACTTAGGGCAAGCTTAAGGCGGCGATCGGGCCGTCAGACCTCCTTCGGCGGCCGCCAGCGCCGCAACGTGAGGGCGTTGGTGACCACGCTGACGCTCGACAGCGCCATCGCGGCACCGGCGATGACCGGACTCAGGTAGCCGAGCGCCGCCAGCGGGATGCCGACGACGTTGTAGACGAAGGCCCAGAACAGGTTCTGGCGGATCTTGGCGTACGTGCGCCGCGAGATGTCGATCGCCGCCGGCACCAGTCCGGGGTCGCCGCGCATCAGCGTGACCGCCGCGGTGTGCATGGCCACGTCGGTGCCGGTGCCCATCGCGATGCCCACGTCGGCCGCGGCCAGCGCCGGCGCATCGTTGACCCCGTCGCCGACCATCGCGACCACCTGCCGGGCGCCGGGTACTTCCCCGCGCAACGACCGGATCGCTTCGGCCTTCTGTTCGGGAAGCACCTGTGCGCGGACCTCGTCGAGACCGATGGCGCGCGCCACCGAGGCGGCCACACCGGCGTTGTCGCCGGTGAGCAGCACCGTGCGCACGCCGAGCCGGTGCAGCGCGGCCACCGCAGCGGCGGCGCCGGGCTTCACGGCGTCGCCGAAGGCGAGCAGGCCGAGCACGCGCGGGAGCGTGGAAGACCCCTGCGCCGCGACGAAGGAGACGGTGCGGCCTTCGGACTCGTGCGCGCGAGCCGCCCCCGCGAGTCCGGCCAGGTCGACGCCGCGCCCGGCCATCCACGCCTGGCTGCCGATGAACACCTCGACGTCGGCGCCGTCCTGCCGCAGCGTCGCGCTGACCCCGCGGCCCGCGACCGCCCGGATGCCCGACACCTCCGGCAGCGGCGAGGCGCCGCCCGGCACCGCCTCGTACGCGCGCTGAACCGCCTTCGCCAGTGGGTGTTCACTGCCGTGCTGAATCGCAGCCGACAACGCAAGCAGCGCGCCACCATCGACGCCGGCGGCCGGTTCGGCGGCAAGCAGCGCGGGCTGGCCGACGGTCAGCGTGCCGGTCTTGTCGAACGCCACCGCGCGCACCGCATGCGCGAGCTCCAGCGCCTGCGCGTCCTTGATCAGGATGCCGTGGCGCGCCGCCACGCCGGTCCCGGCCATGATGGCCGTCGGCGTGGCGAGCCCCAGCGCACACGGGCAGGCAATCACCAGCACCGACACGGCGTTGAGCACTGCGCGCGCCCAGTCGCCGGCGCCCACCCCCCAGCCGAGCAGCGTCAGCAGCCCGATGCCGAGCACCACGGGCACGAACACCGCGCTCACGCGATCGACGAGGCGCTGGATCGGCGCCTTGGCCGCCTGCGCGTCCTCGACCAGCCGGATGATCCGCGCCAGCACGGTCTCGGTGCCCACCGCCGCAGTGCGGATCCGCAGCAGCCCCTCGCCGTTGATCGAGCCGCCCGCGACGCGGTCGGCGGGCCGCTTCGACACCGGCCGGCTCTCGCCGGTGAGCATCGACTCGTCGACATGCGTGAGCCCGTCGACGATCTCGCCATCGACGGGAATGCGCTCGCCCGGGCGCACCAGCACCTCGTCGCCGACCGCGACCTGCGCGATCGGCAGCTCGATCTCGCGCGCGCCCACGGCCACGCGCGCCGTTTCCGGACGCAGTGCCTGCAGCGCGCGGATCGCGTCGACGGTGCGGCGCCTGGCGCGCGCCTCGAGCCACTTGCCGAACAGCACCAGCGTGACGACCACCGCCGACGCCTCGAAGTAGTAGTGCGCCTCGTGGCCGTCGCCGTGGGCGAGCAGGAAGTACAGGCTCAGGCCGAAGGCGGCGGAGGTGCCGATCGCCACCAGCAGGTCCATGTTGCCGCCGAGCGCGCGCGCGGCCTTCCAGCCATCGCGATAGAAGCGCGCGCCGAAGACGAACTGCACCGGCGTCGCGAGCAGCAGTTGCCACCAGCCCGGCAGCATCGCGTCGATGCCGAACGGGGCGGGCAGCATCGGCGCGGCCAACGGCAGCGACAGCAGGGCGGCCCCCGCCACCCAGAGCCCGCCGCGGTCGGCGCGCACCGCCATCGGCGGCGCGCCGGAAGACGCGTCGGCGTGCACGCGCGCCTCGTAGCCCGCAGCCTCGACGGCCGCGATCAGCTCGCTGACGCGGACCGCGCCCGGCGCGATGCGCACGTTGGCGACTTCGGTGGCCAGATTCACGCCGGCGTCGGCGACGCCGTCGACCTTGCGCAGACTCTTCTCGACTCGCGTGGCACAGGCCGCGCAGGTCATTCCACCTATGTCGAGCGCAAGCGTCGTGGCGGACGGGTCGGCCTGCGCAATGCCTTCGTCCATGTGCTAAAAAGCCTCATCGGTGAACCTGTGGAGCTTCGAGTATGCCCAGCTTCGACGTACGAGGCATGTCCTGCGGCCATTGCGTGAAGGCAGTGACCACGTCGATCCACGAAATCGACCCGACGGCCAAGGTCGACGTCGACCTCGCCACCGGGCGGGTCGAGGTCGACTCCAACCGTCCCGCCGACGCGATCGCGAAGGCGATCGTCGAGGCGGGCTACGAGGCCAGGCCGATCAGCTGATCGTCAGGCGCCTGGTCGCAGGCGTCGCCTTCTTCGGCAGCGTCAGCGTCAGCACGCCGTTCTCGTACCTGGCCGACGCCTTCGATTCGTCGAGGTCCGAGCCCAGCGAGAACGTCCGCGCCACCGAGCCGTAGTACCGCTCGCTGCGCAGCACGCGCTCGCCGTCCTTCTTCTCGGACTCGCGCTTCACCTCGGCGCTGATCGACACGCGATTGCCGTCGACCTGGACGTTGATGTCCTCGCGCTTCACGCCCGGGATCTCGGCGTGCACGGTGTATTCGCCGTTGGACTCCTTCACGTCGACGCGGATCTCGAGCGCCTCGCCCGAGGCGGTGCGCACCGGCTGCACGAAGCCGCGGAACAGTTCGGGGAAGACTTCGGCGAACGGGTCGTAGACGGAAAGTCGGGACATGGCATGGCTCCTGGAATCGGTTGCGGTCGGCCGCTCCGGCCGACCCATGTCGCTCAGATGAGTGCATCCCAGGTCAGTTTCAAGCCGGTGCCGAGCAACGTCCATGTTGCGACACGGACGAAGGTGGCCGGCTTGATCCAGCGCAAAAGTCGCAATCCGGCGAGACGGCCGACCCCGACGGCCCGGGTCAGACCCGCTCGATCAGCGTCGTGATGCCCTGCCCCACGCCGATGCACATCGTCGCCACGGCGAGCCTGCCGCCGCCTCGATGCAGCTGGTTGACCGCGGTCAGCACCAGCCGCGCGCCGGACATCCCCAGCGGGTGGCCGAGCGCGATCGCGCCGCCGTTGGGATTCACCTTCGGCGAGTCGTCCGGCACGCCGAGTTCGCGCAGCACCGCGAGCCCCTGCGCCGCGAACGCCTCGTTCAGCTCGATCACGTCGACGTCGCCGATCTTGCGGCCGGTTCTCGCGAGCAGCTTCTTCGTGGCGGGCGCCGGGCCGATGCCCATGATCCGCGGCGCGACGCCGGCGGTGGCCATCGCGACCAGCCGCGCGCGAGGCGTCAGCCCGTGGCGCTTCGCCGCCGCCTCGCTGGCGAGGATGATCGCGGCCGCGCCGTCGTTGACCCCCGACGCGTTGCCGGCGGTGACGGTGCCGTCGGGCCTGACGATCGGCTTGAGCTTCGCCAGCGCCTCGAGGCTGGTCTCGCGCGGATGCTCGTCGCGATCGACGACGAGCGCGTCGCCCTTCTTCTGCGGAATCGTCACCGGCACGATCTCGCCGGCGAAGAAGCCGCTCTTCTGCGCGGCAATCGCACGCTGCTGGCTGCGCAGCGCCATCGCGTCCTGGTCCTCGCGCGAGACATCGAACTCGGCGGCGACGTTCTCGGCGGTCTCGGGCATCGAGTCGATGCCGTAGAGCTTCTTCATCAGCGGATTGACGAAGCGCCAGCCGATCGTCGTGTCGTGGACCGCGTTGCTGCGCGAGAAGGCGGTGTCGGCCTTCGGCATCACGAACGGCGCGCGCGACATGCTCTCGACCCCGCCGGCGATCGCCAGATCGATCTCGCCGCAACGGATCGCGCGGGCGACGGTGCCCACCGCGTCCATCCCCGAGCCGCACAGCCGGTTCACCGTCGCGCCGGGCACCTCCACCGGAAGCCCCGCGAGCAGCGCGGCCATCCGCGCGACGTTGCGATTGTCTTCGCCGGCCTGGTTCGCGCAGCCGAAGATCACTTCGTCGATCGCCATCGGATCGAGCTCCGGGTTGCGCTCGAGCAGCGCGCGCAGCGGAATCGCGGCCAGTTCGTCGGTGCGCACCGACGACAGCACGCCGCCGTAGCGGCCGATGGGGGTACGCACTGCGTCGCAGATGAAGACTTCGGTCATGGCTCGGTTCCTTTTCTCGAACGAAACAGGGGGGTCAGGCGGCGCGGGCAGCGCGGCGCAGCGGCGCGGCGGTCAGGCGCGCGAGCTCGTCGAACGACAGCCCGTCGATCCATTCGACGGCCACCAGCCCGTCGGGGGTCACGTCGATCACCGCGAGATCGGTGTACACGCGGCTCACGCAGCCGATGCCGGTCAGCGGATAGCTGCAGCGCTCGACCAGCTTGCTCTCGCCGCCCTTGGTCTGGTGCTCCATCATGACGAAGACCTGCTTGGCGCCGATGGCCAGGTCCATCGCGCCGCCGACGGCCGGGATCGCGTCGGGCGCGCCGGTGTGCCAGTTGGCCAGGTCGCCGCGCGCAGACACCTGGAAGGCGCCCAGCACGCAGAAGTCCAGATGGCCGCCGCGCATCATCGCGAACGAATCGGCGTGGTGAAAGAACGCGCAGCCGGGCAGCTGCGTCACCGGCTGCTTGCCGGCGTTGATCAGGTCCTCGTCCTCGTCGCCCTTTGCCGGCGCCGGCCCCATCCCGAGGATGCCGTTCTCGCTGTGCAGGACGATCTCGCGATCGGGCGGCAGGTGGTTGGCCACCAGCGTCGGCAATCCGATGCCGAGGTTCACGTAAGCGCCGTCGGGGATGTCGCGCGCCACGCGGGCGGCCATCTGGTTTCGGGTCAGCCGGTTCATGTCGATGACTTCTCGATTGTCGAGGGCGGCCTCAGGCAGCGGCCCGGGGCGCACGCGATACCTGGACCACGCGCCGCACGAAGATGCCGGGCGTGACGATCGCCTCGGGGTCGAGCGCGCCCAGCGGGACGATCTCGTCGACCTGCGCGATCGCGCACTTGGCCGCGCTCGCCATGATCGGCCCGAAGTTGCGCGCCGTCTTCCGGTAGACGAGATTGCCCCATCGATCGCCGCGCAGCGCCTTGATCAATGCGAAGTCGGCGCGAATCGGATGCTCGAGCACGTAGTCGCGCCCGTCGATGCGCCGCGTCTCCTTGCCTTCGGCCAGCTGCGTGCCGTATCCGGTCGGCGTGAAGAACGCGCCGATTCCGGCGCCGGCCGCGCGGATGCGCTCGGCGAGATTGCCCTGCGGAACGAGCTCGAGCTCGATCTTCCCGCTGCGATACAGCTCGTCGAACACCCAGGAGTCGGTCTGGCGCGGGAACGAGCAGACGATCTTGCGTACCCGCCCGGCCTTCAGCAGCGCCGCGAGCCCCGTGTCGCCGTTGCCGGCGTTGTTGTTCACGATCGTCAGGTCGCGCGCGCCCTGTGCGATCAGCGCATCGATCAGCTCGGCGGGCATCCCGGCAGCGCCGAAGCCGCCGATCATGACGGTGGCGCCGTCGTGGATGCCGGCGACGGCCTCGGCGAGCGAGGCGACAGTCTTGTCGATCATGGCGGATGGGCGCCGCACGGCCGGATGCGGGCGCGGCAGTCGGTTCGCGAGAATCGCATGATGCCCGATCCGGCATCCGGCTCAGTCGTCGGCCGCGGGCGATGCGGTGCCCGCCCGATCCAGCCCCATCACCTGCGGCTTCAGCCACCGCAGCAACACCAGCCCCGGCAGCGCCGCGCCGACCGTGAACACGAAGAACGTCGGCCAGCCGAAAGCCTCGACCATCACCCCCGAGGCCGGCCCGACGTAGACGCGCCCGACCGCCGACAGCGCCGACAGCAGCGCGTACTGCGCGGCCGAGAAGCGCCGGTCGGTCAGCGCCATCAGGAACGCGACGAAGGCCGCCGTGCCCATGCCGCCGCACAGGTTCTCGAAGCCGATCGCCGCCGCCATCAGCAGGTAGTCCTTCGGCAGCACCGAGATCAGCCAGTAGCCGAAGTTCGACACCGCCTGCAGCAGCCCGAACAGCATCAGCGATCCGTACAGCGGACGCTTCGCGAGCCACGCGCCGCCCACCAGCGCGCCGACGATCGTCGCGACCAGCCCGAGCACCTTGTTGACCGCGCCGACCTCGGTCGCGGTAAAGCCTGCGCCGCGGATCAGGAAGGTGGTCGACAGGCTGCCGGCGAACGCGTCGCCGAGCTTGTAGAGCACGATCATCGCCAGCAGCGCGGCCGCGCGCTCACGCGAGAAGAACGCGTCCCACGGCGCGAGGACCGACGGGAAGCCCGCGCGGCGCGCGGCCTGCAGCGCGGCGAAGCAGGCGGCCAGCAGCATCAGCGTGTCGGCACCGAGCGAGACGAAGCGCCCCGTGCCGAGCAACTGCCACGGCAGCTGGCGCAGCAGCCAGAAGGTGCCGACGCCCGCGGCGATCATTGCGACGAATCCGACCAGCTCGCGTCGCACGTCGCTCCTCAGCGGCGCGGTCGGCGGCGTCGCGGGCGCCCACAGCGTGATCGCGGCCATCAGCGCGAACAGCGCCGCCATCGCGCGGAACATGCCGGGCCAGCCGAGCCACTGGTCGGCGAGGATCAGCGCGAGCCCGCCCGACACGAGCATCGCGAGCCGGTAGCCGAGCACCGAAACCGCCGCGCCCGCCCCGCGCTCGTGCTCGTGCAGCAGGTCGGTGCGGTAGGCATCGAACACGATGTCCTGCGAGGCCGAGAGGAAGGCGATCGCGACCGCGCAGGCGCCCACCGCCGCGACCGACGCCTTCGGATCGAGCGCCGCCATCACGAAGCACAGCACCGCCAGGCCGAGCTGCGTCACGACCAGCCAGCTCCGGCGGCGCCCGACCAATGGCGGTTCGAAGCGATCGGCAAGCGGCGCCCAGGCGAACTTGAAGGTGTACGGCAATCCGGCCAGCGCGAAGAAGCCGATCGTGCGGATGTCGAGGCCTTCGACCGTCAGCCACGCCTGCAGCGTGCCGGCCGACAAGGCGAGCGGCAGGCCGCTGGCGAAGCCGAGCAGCAGCATCGCCGCGATGCGGCGATTGCCGAAGACCTGGAGGATGGGGCGAGCGGGCGCGGTCACTGGTCGGGCAGTTTACCTGCCGTCGTTGTCCGCGACTCGCGGGCGCGCTACGCTCGACCAGCGGCCACTGCACGCACCGCCGCCAGCGCGGCAAGGAGCCTTGCCATGATCGTGTCCCGGTCTGCGCGGCGGTCCGCAGCTACCGCTTCTCGGCCGCCGGGGGCTGGGTCGACGAGGGCTGAGCCCCGGCGGTGCGGCCGCCATTGGCGTACCAGGCCATCAGCGCGCCGAGCTCGAGGTCGCTGAACGGATTCCGATACGCGGTACTGCGGTCGCCGCGCACGCCCAGGTACAGACGTGCGGCGAATTCGGCGCGCGGCATCGCCGCGGCCTGCTCGAACAGGTTGCGCGCGGGCCAGCGGGTATCGGCCGCAGGCGCATCGTGGCAGCCGGCACAGGCTTGCACGTGGATCGCCTGCCCGAGAAGAATCCGTTCCGGCGTTGCGGGCGCCGACGCGATCGCGTCGAGGTCGTGCGGATGGCTGCGCTGCAGCGCCTCGAGCGCCGAGCGCAGCGCCGGCCAGTCGCCCCGCGCCGCGGCGTCGCGCAGCCCCGGCACGACGGAAGCGTCGCCGCCCGCGCGCCGCATCAGCAGCGGCAGCGCAGAGAGCTCGCCGACGACCCGCGCGCGCAGGCCGTCGCGCTGCAACGGCGTGTCGGCCGCTGTGGCGAGTCGGGCGGCGTCGCCCGCGATCACCAGCAGGTCGGCGGCTAGCCGCCGACGGTTTTCGTTCTGCGCCGCGGCGCCGGTCGCGAAGGCCGCCGTCGCCGCAAGCGCCAGGACGAGGCGCGCGAGCACGCCCTACTGCAGCTTGACCTTCTGCTCGACCGAGCCGCCCTTGAGCATGGTCCACTCGACCATCGAGCCGTCGTACATCCGCGCCTGCTGGTTGCCCATCAGCTCGTGCGCGACGAACCAGCCCACCGACGCCCAATGGCCGGTGTTGCAGAAGTTGATCTGGTCGCCCCTGGTCGGCACGCCCGCCACCTTGAACAGCTGCTCGAGCTGGCCCGCCTTGCGGAACTCGCCGCCGCCGTTGACCGTCATCCAGCCGTTGGGAAGGTTCTTCGCGCCTTCGATCGTGCCGCTCTCGGTGGCCTTCGGGTGTCGGTTGATGCCGACGAACTGGTCCTCGGGGCGGTTGTCGACCAGCAGCACGCCGGCGGCCTTCGCCTTCTTCACGTCGTCCATCGTGACGATCATGTCCTTGCGCAGGCTGGCCTGGAAGGTCTTGCCTTCGGCCGGCCTGGCGGCGCCGGCCTGCATCGGGTTCTTCTTGTCCTTCTCCCACGCCACCATGCCGCCGTCGAGGATCGACACGTTGTCGTGACCGAGGACCTTGAAGGTCCAGTAGACGCGGGTGCCGATGCCCATGTCGGTCGACGAGGTGCCCGGGGGAACCAGCACGACGTGGGTCTTGTTGTCGATGCCGAGCTTGCCGATCATCGCGGCCAGCGGCTCGATCTTCGCGGGGAACATGTCGGGCACCTTGTCGGCGCGCTCCTCGCGCCAGCCGTCCTTGGCGTAGTTGCTGTTGACGGCCCCAGGGATGTGTCCGCGCAGGTAGTCGGTCGGCGGCCGGAAGTCGACGAACACGATGCCCGGCTTCTCCAGGTTGGCCTTCACCCAGTCCACGTTCACCAGCGGGTCGGCAGCGAGCGCGCTGCGTGCCGTCGCGAGCAGGACGAGGAACACCGCCCCCATCCACGCGCCCCATCCCCTTGTCCAGAACCTCTTCATGTGCCGACTCCTCGTCTCAGATGGTTATCGTCAGATCGGAACTCAGGATCGCCGCGACGACGCGGTCCCAGGCTTCCTCGTCAAGGTCCTGCCGCCTCGGGCACGCCGACACGTCGATCGATTCGACCGCGTGCGCCGGCGCCAGCTGCCGCAGCGCGGCACTCACGGTCTGGGCGTCAGGAAACAGACCGGTGTTCAGTTCGAGAATCTTCATCACAGGCTCAGCACGGCATCGGACGAGGCGATCGCTCGCGCGAGCCCCGCCGCATCGAGCAGCGGCAGCTCGTCGGCCATCGCCGCGACGCAGGTCTGCGGCTCGATGCCAGTGAGCTCGAGCAGCTCGGCGTTCGCGGCATTCTCGGGCGTCTCCTCGACCGGACCAGTCATGAACACCAGCGACACGCGATGGCCGAAGATCGTCAGGCCGGCCGCGACGCGCATCGCCTCGGCGTGATCGCGCCGCGCCAGCACCAACAGGTTCTTCTCGCTCATCCGGCCACCTCAGAGGCTCACGACCCGTTGCGCCTCGCCCATCAGCGCGCTGTTGACCGTCTGGCTGCCGAGTTCCACCGGGCAGGGCGAGTCCGGGCAGAAGCGGTGCCACGATTCCTCGCAGACCACCGCGCGCGCCGCGCCGCCCAGCGCCGACCGCAGCCGCTGGTCGAGCAGGCCGCGCACGCCGTCGTGGGTGACGAAGACGCCGAACGCGTGGCCGCCGCGACGGCAGGCCAGCGCGAGCGGCAGCAGCAGTTGCGCGCCGGCTTCGGTCGCGACGTGGAACAGGATCTTCATCGCGCCGCCCTCCGGCCCGCGAGCCACCAGCCGCCGGCGAAGGCGGCGAGCCCCAGCGCGAGCGCTGTGGCGAGCAAGGCCTCGGCTCGGGGCCAGGCGATGCCGGGCCGGGCGTCGGCCGAGCCGGTCGGGACAGCAGCCGGGCCAGCGGTCGCCGGGGCCTGCGCCTTTGCTTGCGCCGAGACCGCAGGCGTGCCGCGCTCGGGATACCCGACGGCGTCGGCGGGCAGCGTGCCGTCGGCGGCCCACTCGGCCCAGCCTTCCGGATAGACGCGCGCGGCCACGCCGTGTCCGGCGGTCAGCAGCGCGAGATAGGCCAGCCCTTCGAAAGCGTCGTGCGCATAGGCCACCACCGGCCCCTGCGGAAGCACCGGGCGGCGCTCGGGGCCCGCCAACAGCGCCGCGCGCAACCGGGCGGCCGGCAGGCTGATCGCGCCCGGCAGGTGACCGGTGCGCTGCGCACGCGCGGTCTCGCCCCAGTACTCGTCATCGACGCGCCCGTCGAGCAGCGCCGGCGCCGGATGCGCCGAACGCAACGCGTCGCGCAATTCGTCGCGCAATTCGTCGCGCAGCACCCACAGCCCGTCGCGCATCGGCGCCTCGAAGACCGTCTCGCGGACCATGCCGCGCTCGCGGCCCGGCGCGGCGGCGACGCCGGCGCCGAGCACGCGCGCCACCGGCTCGGCGAGGATGCGCACCTGGCGCTGTCCCGCCAGGTAGAGCAGGCCGGCGACGAAATCACGCGAAGTCGCGTCCTGCCCGACCACGATCACGGTCTCGCTGCCGCTCAGCCCGGCCGCGCCGAGCAGCCACAGCAGGTCGCGGGCCGAAGGAAGCCGTCGCTGCGGACCGAGCAGGCCGTCGGCGGGCAGGCAGCGCGCACCCGCCAGACTGCGCGCGCGGCAATCGGCCAGCGCACGCGCGTCCACCACGACCGCGGAGTCGCGGTCGGTCGCATCGCCCAGCGAGCGCAGGTAGGTGAAATCGTCCGCGGCCGGCACCGGGCGCGCCATCGCCCACAGCACCAGCAGCATGACGGCCAGGACCGCGGATCGCGCCACGCTCAGCACCCGCCGAAGCGCTTCGTCGCGGGCGCCGCCGCTGCGCCCGCGCCAGCCGGCGCGGGCGGGTTCTCGATGTAGAAGCCGATCAGGTCGATCACCGAGACCTTGCCGAAGCCGCCGCCGAGATCGACGTCGGGCAGCGTCTCGGCGGGCGCGGGCTTCGCCGCCGCCTCGATCGTCGCCCGCGGCAGCGCCGCGAGCGAATAGCCGACGGCGCACACCGCGACGGTGACCGCCAGCGCGCTCGCGCAGAAGACCAGGCTCTCGCGATTCATCTTCGGCGCCCGTTCAGAGCGAGTCGCTGAAGAAGGCGAGCGCCATGGCCGCCATCGCGACGCCGAACAGGACGATCTGCGCCACGGTCTCGAAATCGAGGTTCACTTGCCGCCTCCCTTGTAGTGCTGCACCAGACGCTCGAGCGGCACCGGCTCCCCGGTCGCGGGGTTCACGACCGGCGGCGACAGGTACGGCACGCCGTCGCGCGTCACGTGCATGCCCGGCGGCGGGCTGACGTACATCCATCCGAGCCCGCCGATCGCGACGACCGCAGCCGCCGCGACGAACAATCGCATCAGGAGCCTGCCGAGCATGCCCTCAGTCCTTGCGGATGTAGACGCGCCAGCAGGCGGGGTCCTTGATCGTCTCGACGTGCGTCGCGTTGAGCTCGTTGCACATCGGCGGCAACGCCTCGACCGACGACGGGTTGTCGACCAGCACCTCGACCAGCCCGCCTGCGGCCACCTCGCCGACGGCCTTCTTGGTCATCAGCTGCGGCCGCGGGCAGGAGTCGCCGCGGCAGTCGACGCGCCGCGCGACCTGCACGCGCTCGCCGTTGCTCAGCATCGCCTCGCCCGCGGCCGGCGCCGCGTCGGCCTTCTTCTTCGCTCCGAACAATCCCATCGCGATGTCCCCCTCGTTTCGTTTCAGTGCGGCGTCGCCGCGGCGGCGCCGGCCTCGCCCGCCGATTCGGCGCGGTGCCTGTCGTGCTGCGCCTGCTGCGCGCGCTCGCGCCGGAGAATCGCCCGGTAGATCGCGAACAGCACCGCGGTCTGGACCAGCCCGAAGACGATCGCCGGGATGCCGAGCTTGTCCTGCAGCGTCCGCGCGTTCGAGAAGCCGAACTGCAGCGCCGGCAGGTTCGGTTCGCCGGTCATGCTGCCCGGGGCCGGCGGCCACCAGTTCCACGACCAAGCGAGCGAGAACAGGAACATTCCGACGAAGGTGAACAGCAACGCCCAGACCGCCCCGAGGTTGCCCTCGCCGGCCTTCACCCAGGTGGACACCGTGCAGGCACCCGCCAGCACCATGCCGATGCCGAACAGGAACAGCCCGGCGAAGGTGTTCAGCCCGACGTCGAACTCGAGCGGATGCCCGGCGCCCAGCGTCATGAAACCGGTGAAGGCGACGGTCAGGATCATCATCGCCATCAGCATGGCCTTGGTGTTGCGGTAGGTCTTGAACATGATCGCGTCGCGCAGCGCCGCCGTGTTGCAGAAGCGCGAGCGCTGCATCAGCAGCCCGACCACCGAACCGAAGACGAACGCAACCAGACACTCGACGACCGGGGTCATGGATCAGGCCTCCAGGATTCGCTTGTAGATCAGCGAGCCGACCCAGGCGCCGGCGAGGATGCCGGACATCGCCAGGTAGCCGCCCATGTTCATCTCCGGCATCAGGCCGAAGAAGGTCGACACGTTGCAGATGTAGGCGATGCGGATGCCGATGCCCATCAGCAGGCCGCCGATCGTGATCAGCAGCCACTCCGACGCGTGGCGCGGCATCCGCCAGTAGAACTCCTTGCTCAGCACCGCGCCGACGAAGGCGCCGAAGAACATGCCGAGGCTGATGTAGATCTTCCAGTAGTCGCCGTGCACCGGGAACACGACGTTCCAGAACGGGATCCGCTCGAGCTGCTCGCCGCCGATCACCGCCTTCGCGACCAGACCCGTCATCATCGTCTCGCCGCCGCCCACCGTCCACGCGCCGAGCAGCAGGAACAGGAAGACGTCGAGCACGGCGATCGCCGCCAGCGCCAGCACCGGGTCGAGTGTCTTGCGGAAGAACTCCATCGTCGCTCCTTCGCGCGCCGCACTCCGGGAGGGCGCGCGCCTTCTTGTATGCTGCGGCATTGTGTCGACCGGGCCCGGGCCAGTGGTGGTATTTATTGCCAACCCGCTTCGGGAGGGGAGGGCGGATGAGCATCTACACCGAAATCAACGACGTCCTGGACCACATGTTCAACGCCTGCACGACGGCGCAGATCAGCGAGTTCGTCCCCGAGAAGCGCGGGTTCCGCATCCACGGCCACAGCACGACGGTGTCGCTCGAACGCGCCTTCTGGAACGTGCTCGAGGACATGGCGCGCGAGAGCCAGGTGTCGCTGCCGCGACTGATCGAGCGCGTCCACGACGGCTGCCTCGTCGCCAACGACAAGAACATTTCGTCGTGCCTGCGGGTGATCTGCCTGAAGTACCTGAACATCTACGCCGCGGCCGGGGCCTGATCTGCACTGTGCGCGAAACCCGGGGCGCCCGCGGTTGATGCAGATCAACCGGGCGACCCGACCGGTTCGCGCTGCCTCGCCTTGACAGCCGAAGCGGGGCTCCATTAGGCTCATCCGCCGTTCTTCTCCCGTCCCGTGGCGCCCGCCTTCGCGCCCCCTCGCACCCCGGAGCAACAGCATGTCGAGATTCCTGAGCGCGGTCGCCCTGGCCGCAGCGCTGGTCGCCCCCGTCGCTTCTGCCCAGGAGGTGACCCTGAAGGTCGTGAGCGCGTTCTCCGAGAACAGCATCTACGTCAAGCGACTCGAAACGTGGATGCAGAAGGTCAACGCCGAGGGCAAGGGCGTCCTGCAGCTCAACTTCATCGGCGGGCCGCGCGCGATGCCGACCTTCGAAGTCGGCAACGCGGTGAAGACCGGCGTGGTCGACGTGGCGCTCACGACTGGCGCCTTCTACACCAACCTGATGCCCGAGGCCGACGCGCTCAAGCTCTCGCAGTTCACGATCGCCGAGCAGCGCCGCAACGGTGCCTTCGAGCTGATCAACAGGATCTGGAACGAAAAGGCGAACATGGTCTATCTCGGCCGCCCGGTCGAGCACCAGACCTTTCACCTGTATCTGAACAAGAAGATCGACAAGCCCGACCTCACCGGCCTGAAGATCCGCGTCACGCCCGTCTATCGCGACTTCTTCCAGGCACTGGGCGCGCAGGTGATCACTACGGCGCCCGGCGAGGTCTATACGGCGCTCGAGCGCGGTGTCGTCGACGGCTACGGCTGGCCGATCGGCGGCATCTTCGACCTCGGCTGGCAGGAGAAGACGAAGTACCGCGTCGATCCGGGCTTCTACAACGTCGAGGTCTCGCTGGTGATGAACCTCGACGCATGGAAGCGCCTCGCCCCGAAGCAGCGCGAGTACCTGCAGAAGCAGGTGCTCGCGTTCGAGGCCCAGAACGACTTCTGGAAGCAGGACAACGAGGCCGAAGCGAAGCGCCAGGCCCAGGCCGGCATCCAGACGATCACCTTCGATCCGGCCACCGCGAAGCAGTACCTCGAAAAGGCCAACGAGGTCGGCTGGGCCAGCGCCATCAAGGCGAGCCCCGAGAACGGCCCGAAACTCAAGGCCGCGCTCACGAAGTAGTCGCCTTCGATGCAAAGGCTCTCCGCTGCCTACGGCCGGCTGCTGACCGCGCTGCTGGTCGTGGCGAGCCTGCTGCTGGCGGCGATGATGCTGATCATCTGCGCAGACGTGCTGCTGCGCAACGTGGCGATCTTTCCGGGGATGCGCGGCGTCGAATGGGCCAACGAGGTCTCCGAGTCGCTGCTGTACCTGATCACGCTGCTCGCGGCGCCGTGGCTGCTTCGGCAGGGCCAGCACATCCGCGTCGACATCCTGCTGCGCGCGATCCCGCCGCGGGTCGGCTGGGCGTGCGAACTCGTCGTCGACGTCCTCGCCTTCGCGTGCTGCGTCGTGCTGGTGGCCTACGGCGCGAAGGCCGCGTGGGCGAGCTACGCGGCCGCGTCGATCACGATCAAGACGCTGGTGACGCCCGAATGGTGGTCGCTCGTGCCGCTGCCGGTCGCGTTCGCGCTCCTCGGCATCGAGGTCCTGTTCCGCATGCACCGGCTCCTGGCCGGCGAGCGCGTCCCGCGCGACGACGCGGTCTCCGCCTCATGAAGGCATTCGAGGCCGAATGAGCTGGCAGGCTGCGGCGTGGCTGATGCTCGGCGGATCGACGGTCCTGCTGTTCCTGGGCCTGCCGGTCGCGTTCTCGTTCCTGGTCATCAACCTGGTGGGCGCCTGGATCTTTCTCGGCGGCGACTCGGGGTTGATGCAACTCGCGCGAAACAGCGTCGCCTCGGTGCAGAGCTTCGCATTGACGCCGATCCCGCTGTTCGTGCTGATGGGCGAGGTGCTGTTCCATACCGGCATCGCGGTGAAGGTGATCGACGGCGTCGAGCGCCTGATTCGCCAGGTGCCGGGGCGACTGGCCGTGGTCGCGGTCGTCGCGGGCACGATCTTCTCGGCGATTTCGGGCTCGACGATCGCGACGACGGCCATGCTGGGAAGCCTGATGCTGCCCATGATGCTGGCGCGCGGCTACCACCCGACGATGGCCACCGGCCCCATCATGGCGATCGGCGCGGTCGACATGCTGATACCGCCTTCGGCGCTGACGGTGCTGCTCGGCAGCCTCTCCGGCATCTCGATCTCGAAGCTGCTGATCGGCGGGGTGATGCCGGGACTGCTGCTGTCGATCGCGTTCGTCGCGTACATCATCGTGCGCGTGAAGATGGATCCGTCGCTCGCGCCGAAATCCGAGGCCGCGCGCCACACCGGCTGGGAACACTGGCGGCCCTTCGTCCTGTACGTGATTCCGCTGGTGTCGATCTTCGTCATCGTGGTCGCCTCGATGGCGGCCGGCTGGGCGACGCCGACCGAATCCGCCGCGATAGGCGCGTTCGCGACGGTCGTGATGGCGATGATCTACCGGGCGCTGTCCGCGACGAACTTCATGCAGGCGCTGCGCGGCACGGTGGCCATTTCCGGGATGATCCTGTTCATCATCGTCGGCGCGACCACCTTCGCGCAGATCCTGTCGTTCTCGGGCGCCAGTAACGGCCTCGTGCAGATCATCACGGGGCAGGGCCTGTCGGCGTCGGCGGTCGTGGCCGGGATGATGCTGGTGCTGATCTTCCTGGGCCTGTTCGTCGACCAGGTCAGCATGATGATGATCACGCTGCCGATATTCATGCCGATCGTGCAGCGGCTGGGCGTCGATCCGGTGTGGTTCGGCGTGATGTTCCTGATCTGCATGCAGCTCGGGCTGCTGCTGCCTCCGCACGGCATGCTGCTGATGACGATGAAGGGAGTCGCACCACCGGCGGTCACGATGGCGCACATCTTCAGGGCGGTCACGCCCTACGTCGTCATGAGCCTGCTGGTGCTGGCCCTGGTCTTCGCCTGGCCGGCGGTCGCAGTCTGGCTGCCCGCGCTGCTCGGCTGAGGCGGGCCAGCCGTGCGGCGCCGCGCCCACAGCGCCCGGCATCAGCGTGACCCACGCGTAACCGAGACCGCGGTGCAGCCGCGAGCCCTTGCGGGAGGCGGGCGCAAACCGCGGGCCTTCGACCCTCGGCTTCGGGCGGGTTTGGCCGGAGCCGAGCGCCCGCGCTGGCATCCTGTCTCGAGATCCACGCGACCCGATCCACGAGGCGCGGCCATGAAGCCTTCCCTGCTGCACCGCCTGCTGGCGACCGGACTCCTGGCGCTGTGCGCTGCCCTGCCGGTTCGGGCCGAACTGAAGCCTGGCGCCCTCGCGCCCGACTTCAGCGCGCCGGCCGCCCTCGGCGGCCAGCCGTTCCGCTTCGCGCTCGCCGAGGCGCTGAAGAGGGGGCCGGTGGTGCTGTACTTCTATCCGAAGGCGTTCACGCAGGGCTGCACGATCGAGGCCAACCGCTTCGCCGAGGCACACGACGACTACGTGAAGCTCGGCGCCACGGTGGTCGGCGTCTCGGGCGACGACATCGAGACGCTGCAGCGGTTTTCGGCGACCGAGTGCCGCAACAGGTTCGCGGTCGCCTCCGACGCCGACGGAAAGATCATGAAGTCGTACGATGCGGTGATGCCGTTCGTCACCAGCTACGCGCGCCGGATCTCGTACGTCATCACCCCCGACGGCCGGATCGCCTATGCCTACTCGTCGATGAGTCCCGACCTGCACGTGCCGAACACGCTGGACGCGGTACGCCGATGGTCGGCGGCGCAGCGGCGATAGTTGCGCCGCTCGCGCCGCTCGCGCCGATGCGCCAGCCCATGCCCGGCACCGACCCACCGCCCGGGCTGCGTCATTCCCCGATCGAGGACATCCTCGCGTTCTTGTCCGCCGCCATCCTCGCCGCGCTCGGCATCGCGATCTTCGAGAGGGCGGGCCTCGTGACGGGCGGCACGGCCGGGCTCGCGCTGCTCGTCACCTATCGTTTCGGCCTGCCCTTCGGGGCGGCGTTCGTGCTGGTCAACGTGCCGTTCTTCGCACTGGCGCTGTGGCGGATGGGCTGGCGCTTCACGGCGAAGACCGCGGTCGCGGTCGTGCTGCTGGGCGCCGTCGCCGAGTTCCAGCGGCCGCTGCTGGCGATCGGTGCGGTACGACCGGCCTGGGCTGCGCTGGTGGGCGGCCTGCTGCTCGGCATCGCGCTGCTGATCCTGTTCCGGCACCGCGGCAGCCTGGGCGGGTTCAACGTGCTGGTGCTGTATCTCCAGGAGCGCTTCGGCTGGCGCGCGGGCTGGGTGCAACTCGCGCTGGATGCGGCGATCCTGCTGTCGTCGCTCGGCGTGGTGGCGCCGTCGATCGTGGCCCTGTCGCTGCTCGGCGCGCTGGCGCTGAACCTGACATTGGCGGTCAATCACCGGCCGGGCCGATACATGGCGGTGTAGCCGCGTCGACGCCGCGACGGCTGCAGGCGCGGCCAGACCCTAACCGCGCCCGAGCAACTCGACCAGCGCCGACGGATCCTGCCCGCCCATTGCGCGCGCCGACAGCGCGCGATAGCGCCCGGCCGCGTCCCGGAGCATGGGCAGCGTCACGCCCGACTCGGCCGCGAGCGCCAGCGCATTGTCGAGGTCCTTCAGCATCGTGTCGGCGGCGCCCAGCGGCGGATCCCAGGCGCGGGCGGCCATTCGCGGAACGAACACCTGCAGCGGAATCGAATCGGCCCAGCCGCCGCGCAGCGCCTCGGGCAGCATCGCGGCATCGACCCCTGCGGCCTCGGCCAGCCGAACCGCTTCGGCGAGCACCGGCAGCAGTGACCCGACGATGACCTGGTTGCACAGCTTGGTGGCCTGGCCGGCGCCGGAATCGCCCATCCGCGTGAAGCGCTGCGCGAGAGGCGCGACGAGCGGGCGCACGCGCTCGATGTGCTCGGCCCTGCCGCCCGCCATGATCGCGAGCGTTCCCTTTTCCGCACCCGGCACGCCGCCCGACACGGGCGCGTCGACCAGGCCCATCGCGCACTCGGCTTCGAGGCGGGCGGCATGCTCGCGCGCGGCTGCCGGCGCGATGCTGGAGAAATCGACCACGAGCTTGCCCGGCGCGCCGCCGGCCGCCACGCCGTCGGCGCCGAACAGGACATCGTGCACCGAACGCTGGTCGGTCACGCAGATCATCACCACGTCGGCCGCGCGCGCGACCGCGGCCGGCGTATCGGCCGCCGTCGCGCCTCGTGCGAGCACCGGCGCGAGCTTGTCGCGGCTGCGGTTCCAGACCGTCACCCGGTGGCCGGCGTCGAGCAGGCGCAGGATCATCGGCCTGCCCATCAGGCCGGTCCCGATGAATCCGAGTGCGGCGGGCACGGTCATGGCAGGCTCACTTCATCAGGCGCGGCAGGAACAGCACGATCTGCGGCACCAGCACGACGATGGCCAGCCGCACGATGTCTGCCGCCACGAACGGCGCGATCCAGCGCCACAGCGTCGTGATCGGCGTCTTCAGCATGCTCTGCACGACGAACAGGTTCATCCCGACCGGCGGGCTGATCATGCCGAGCTCGACCACCATCACGATCACCACGCCGAACCAGATCGGATCGAAGCCCAGGTGCACCACCAGCGGGTGGAAGATCGGCACGGTGAGGAGGATCATCGAGAGCTCCTCGAAGAACGTGCCGAGCACGATGTACAGCAGCAGGATCATGAAGATCACCAGCAGCGGCTCGACGCCGAACGCGGTCACCGCGTCCTTCAGCGCGTTGGGCAGCCCGGCGAAGTTCATGAACTGCGAGAACAGCAGCGCGCCGATCAGGATCGCGAACAGCGAGCCGGTCGTGCGCGCCGTCTCGATCGCGCAGTCGAGGATGACCCGCCACGACAGCCGGCCGCGCCACAGCGCGAAGAAGAACGCGCCCGCCGCGCCGACCGCCCCGCCCTCGGTCGCCGTGAACGCGCCGAAGTAGAGGCCGCCGATCACCAGCGCGAAGAGCACCAGCACCGGCCAGACGCGGCCGAGCGCCGACAGCGCCTGCGAAGCCGGCACCCGCTCGCCACGCGGCCCTGCCGCCGGCTTGCGCCAGACGATCAGGCGGACCGTGAGCATGTACAGCGCGATCGCGAGCACGCCCGGCACGAGGCCCGCGATGAACAGCTTGGCCACGTCGGTGCCGGTCATCACGCCGTAGATGACCATGATCACCGACGGAGGAATCAGGATGCCCAGCGTGCCGCCGGCGCAGATCGCCGCCGCCGCGAGCCCCTCGTCGTAGCCGTAGCGCCGCATCGACGGATGCGCGATGCGCGAGAACGTGGCCGCGGTGGCGATCGCCGATCCGCAGACCGCCGCGAAGCCGCCGCAGGCGACGATGGTCGCCATCGCCAGGCCGCCGCGGCGGTGGCCGACCATCGCGTTGCAGGCGTCGTACAGGTCGTTGGCGATGCCCGATCGTGCGACGAAGTTGCCCATCAGGATGAACATCGGCACGACCGACAGCTCGTAGCTCGCGGTCTGCGAGACCGGGATCTGCCCGAGCAGCGACAGCGCCGGGTCGAGGCCGATCACCGAGACGATGCCGGCCACGCCGACCATGATCATCGCAAAGGCGATCGGCACCCCGGCCAGCAGCAGCACGGCCAGCGAGCCGAAGCCGTACAGGGCAGCGGTCCACGCGGTCATCGCGCGACCTTCACAGCGCGCCCCCGTGCATCTCCTCGGCGGCGCCGGGTGCGCGGCGCGCGTCGCGCCACGCGCAGTAGAGAAACACCAGCGTCGCGACCACGCACAGCGCGGCCATCGCCCACGCGACGTGGCCGCGCAGGACGCCGAGCACCAGCGTCGTCTCGCGGCTGTCGACGAGCGCGTTGCCGCGCTCGAAGATGCGCCAGCCCATCACCGCGACGACGGCCGCGCAGACGACGTCGCCGGCGACGAGCTGCACGCGGCGCACCCGCGGCGGGGTCTGCGCTTCGAACAGGTTCACGGTGATGTGCTCGCGCGACAGCGCGGCGAGCGATATCCCGCCGAAGATGACCAGCGCCATCGTGATCTCGGTCATCTCGAACGCGCCGGTCAGCGGCGCGTTGAAGAAGAAGCGACCGAACACGTCGATCGACGTGACGGCCATCATGAACAGGATCGCCGCGCCGGCCAGCGCGGAGAAGATGCGTGTCGGCAGTCTCATGCGGTCGCCCCGGCGCGGGCCGGGGCCCTGGTTCGCGACGCGCTCAGACGACGTTCACGCGCTTGGCGGCCTTGTACCGGTCGGCCATGTCGAGCGCGTACCTGATGATCTCCTCGCCCGGCAGCCCGCGCTTCTTCGCCTCGGCCAGCCACTCGTCGTTCAGCGGCTTGAGCGCGGCCTTGATCTTCGCGGTGTCGGAGTCCGGCAGCGTGTTGAACTTGACGCCGGCCTTCTCGAGCGCCGCGCGCCCGAGGTTGTCGCCGCTGGTCCAGGCCCAGGCGGCGTTCAGCGCGAGCGCCATGCCGCCGTGCTTGTTCATCGCCGCCTGCGCCTTCGGGTTCAGCGACGCCCACTTTTTCTCGTTGACGCCGAGCCAGAACGTGTCGGTGTAGAGCAGCCCGCCGGGAATCTTCGTGGTCGCCTTGATCGCCGGAGTGATCTTGAAGAACTCGATCGACTCCATCGGGAACGTGATGCCGTCGGCGACGCCGCTCATCATCGCCTGCTGCGCCTCGGTCGGCGGCAGCTGCACCGGGGTGCCGCCCAGCGCCTGGACGATGCGACCGGTGATCGCGCTGCCGACGCGGATCTTCTTGCCCTTGAGGTCGTCGATCGTCTTGAGGCCCTCGCCGCGCATGTGCAGGTAAGGCTCCGAGTGCACCCAGGTGCCGACCAGCTGCACGCCCTTGTGCTCGTTGTAGCGCGCGCCGTACTTCGTGAACGCCAGCCACGACGCCGCCGAGCCCGCCCACGGGTCGATCGACATGAACGGCATGCCCATGACCTCGGTCATCAGGAAGCGGTTCGGGTTGTGGCCGAGCACGCCGAAGCCGACGTCGATCGCGCCGTTGGCGCAGAAGTCGTAGTACTCGGGGGGCCGGCCGATCGACGCGGACATGAGGTCGAACCTGACCGTGCCCTCGCTGTCGGCCTCGACCGCCTGCATCCACGGGCGGACGATGCCCGAGACGATCAGGTGGTGCGCCGGCAGCCAGCTGCCGACGCGCAGCGTCACCGCCTGCGCCCGCGCGGTCTTCGACGTGACGATCGCCGGCCCGGCGATCGCGGTGGCCGCGGCGGCCTTCAGGAAGCTTCTCTTGTCAGTCATCGGGGGTCCCCTCGTCTCGTGGTGGCGGCGCGCGCCGCGTGTCGCGCATTCTACTTGGCGCCGTGCGTCACGGCGCCGCCGAACGCGGATCCGACCAGCCGCGCGTACTTCTCGAGCACGCCGGTCGGCGGGTCGCGCCGCGGCGGCTGCCAGGCCGCGCGGCGTCGCGCGAGCTCGTCGTCGCCGACGTGCAGCGTCGCGGTGCCGGCCTCGGCGTCGATCGTGATGCGGTCGCCGTCGTGCACCAGCGCGAGCGCGCCACCGGCCGCCGCCTCGGGGCTCGCATAGCCGACCATCATCCCGCGCGTGGCCCCCGAGAAGCGGCCGTCGGTGAACAGGGCGACCTTCTCGCCGACCCCCTGCCCGTACAGCAGCGCCGTCACGCCGAGCATCTCGCGCATGCCGGGGCCGCCGCGCGGGCCCTCGTAACGGATCACCAGCACGTCGCCCTCGCGGTAGGCGCGGTCGCGCACCACGCGGGCGCAGTCCTCCTCGCAGTCGAACACGCGCGCGACGCCGTCGAAACGCAGGCGCTTCAGTCCGGCCACCTTCAGCAGCGCGCCGTCCGGGCACAGGTTGCCCTTGAGCACGACGATTCCCCCGGTCGGCGTGATCGGCTGCCTGCGAACGACCTCGCCGTCGGCACCGGGGTGCGCAGCCAGCGCCTGCTCCAGCGTCGCGCCCGACAACGTCAGGCAGTCGCCGTGCAGCGCGCCCGCCTCGAGCAGCGCCCTCAGCACCGCATGGACACCGCCGACCGCGTGCAGGTCCTTGGCGAGGTACTTGCCGCCGGGCTTCATGTCGGCCAGCAGCGGCGTACGGCGCGACACGCGCGCGAGGTCGTCCATCGAGAAATCGATGCCGGCCTCGTGCGCGATCGCGGGGATGTGCAGGCCGGCGTTGGTGGAGCCGCCGGTGGCGGCCACTGCGGCGCACGCGTTCTCCAGGCTCTTGCGGGTGACCAGGTCGCGCGGCAGCGGGCCGTCGCCGGCGAGGATGCGCATCGCGACCCGGCCGGCCTCGCGCGCCATCGCCCGGCGCGCGCTGTGCACGGCCGGCATCGTCGCCGAGCCGGGCAGCGCGAGGCCCAGCGTCTCGGAGACCATCGCCATCGTGTTGGCGGTGAACTGCCCGGGACACGCGCCGATCGTCGGCAGGCAGGCGTGCTCGAGTTCGTCGAGCTCGCTCGCGCTCATGTCGCCGGCGAGCAGCGCGCCGATCCCCTCGTAGGTGTCGAGCACCGTGACGTCGCGGCCGCGCCAGGAGCCCGGAAGCGCCGCGCCCCCGTACACGAACACCGAAGGCAGGTTCAGCCGCACCATCGCCATCATCATGCCGGGCAGCGTCTTGTCGCAGCCGGCGAAGGTGACCAGCGCGTCGTAGGCATGGCCGCGCACCACGGCCTCGACGCCGTCGGCGATCAGCTCGCGCGACAGCAGCGAATAGCGCATCCCGCCGTGGTTCATCGACATGCTGTCGGCGACCGAGATCGACGCGAAGTCGAACGGCACGCCCCCGGCCTCGCGCACGCCGGTGCAGGCTTCGCGCGCCAGATCGCCGAGCCCGGCGTTGCACGGGGTCACGTTGTTCGCGGTGCTGGCGACGCCGACGAACGGCTTGTCGATGTCGTCGTCGGACAGGCCGAGCCCGCGCAGGAACGCGCGGTGCGGCGCACGATCGACGCCCTCGACGGTGACGCGCGATGGCAGCTTGGCAGGACGGGTGGGCACGTTCGGTCTCCGGCGAAGGCAGGTCGGTCAGGCCGGGGCGCGCCCGGACGTCGCGTTCGGCGCGTCCGGCGCATCCTGCGCGGCAAGGTAGTCGGCGACGATCTCGTCGATGCTCGCGCTCGGCGCGAAGCCCAGGCGCGCGGCGCGCGCCGAGCGAACCGCGCGCGGCAGGCGATCCATGATCGCCTGCAGCCGCTGGTCGGGCGCAAAGCGCACCACGCCCAGCCGGCGGCCGGCGCCGAGCCGCCGCACCGAGTCGACCATCTGCCGCGCGGTGACCGGGATGCCGGTCAGCAGCGTCGTGCGATCGGCGCCGAGCGCGTCCGCCGACAGCGCGCAGGCGTGCAGGAAGGCGTCCACCGTACGCGCCAGCGACAGGCAGGCCATCGACGTGTCGGGTCCCACCGGGCAGTCGTAGTCGCGGCCGGCGAGCGGCTCGCGCACGATCGCGCTCGCCCATCCCGAGACCGCGGTGTTGGCCGCGCCGGGGCGGACCATCACGGTGGGCAGCCGCAGCGAGCGCCCGTCGACGAAGCCGCGCCGCGAGTAGTCGTCGATCAGGATCTCGCAGGCGAGCTTGTGCGCGCCGTAGGACAGCCGTGGCGACGGCGGCGTGGCGTCGTCGATCACGTCGGGCAGGTCGCCGCCGTAGACGGCGATCGACGACGCGAACACGAAGGTCGGCGCGCGGCCGGCGCGTCGCGCCGCCTCGAGCAGCTCTCGGGTCGCATCGAGGTTCACCCGCATCCCGCGCTCGAAGTCGGCTTCGGCCCCGCCGGAGACCAGCGACGCGAGGTGGAAGACGTGCGTCGTGTCGGGGCCGACCAGTCCGGCGGCGACGCCGGGCTCGCCGATGTCTCCGACGCGCGTCGCCGTCGCCTGCGCCGCGTCGGGCGGCACGAGGTCGAACGCCAGCACGCTCGCCTGCGGGTGGCGGATGCGAAGCGCACGCACCAGCGCCGCCCCGATGAAACCGGCCGCCCCGGTGACCAGCACCTTCATGCGCGCACCGCGTAGTCGATGGTAAGCGGCGCGTGATCGGAGAAGCGCTGCGCGGTGAAGATCTCCGCGCGCTTCGCCTTCGCCGCGATGCCGGGGGTCGCGATCTGGTAGTCGAGCCGCCAGCCGACGTTCTTCGCCCACGCCTGCCCGCGATTGCTCCACCAGGTGTACTGCTCGGGGCGCGGGTCGAGCCGCCGGAACACGTCGACGAAGCCCGCCTGGTCGAACACCTCGCCGAGCCAGGCGCGCTCCTCGGGCAGGAAGCCGGAGTTCTTCTGGTTGCTGCGCCAGTTCTTCAGGTCGATCTCGCGATGCGCGATGTTCCAGTCGCCGCACAGGACGATCTCGCGGCCGCTCGCGGCCAGCGCGCGCAGGTGCGGCTGGAACTCGGCCATGAAGCGGAACTTGGCCGCCAGCCGCTCCTCGGAGCTCGATCCCGACGGCACGTAGACCGAGATCACGGTGAAGGCGCCGAAATCGGCCTCGACGTAGCGCCCCTCGGCGTCGAATTCGGCGCTGCCGAAGCCGACCCGCACCGACTTCGGCCGGCGCCGGCTGTACAGCCCGACGCCGCTGTAGCCCTTCTTCTGCGCGAGGTGGAAGTGGCCGCGCATCCCGCCCACTTCGCGCAGCGTGTCGTCGAGGTCGGCGTCCTGCGCCTTGACTTCCTGCACGCACAGCACGTCGGCGCGTTGCGCCGCGGCCCAGTCGAGCCAGCCCTTGCGGGCGGCCGAGCGAATGCCGTTCAGGTTCAGCGTGACGACCCGTATCATGGTGTCCGTCGAGTCCGTTCGTTGCGGGGTGACTTCTTGGCAGACGACCTGCGCGCGCAGTTTATCCGGTTCGCCGTGAACAACGGCATCCTGCGTTTCGGCGAGTTTCGCACCAAGGCCGGGCGGCTCTCGCCGTACTTCTTCAACGCCGGGCTGTTCAACGACGGCGCCTCGCTGGGCCGGCTTGCGCAGTTCTACGCGCAGACGCTGCTCGGCGCCGAGCGCGCGGGGCGCGTGCGCTTCGACATGCTGTTCGGCCCGGCCTACAAGGGCATCACCCTGGCCAGCGCCACCGCGGTCGCGCTCGCCCACGACGGGCGCAACGTCGCCTTCGCGTTCAACCGCAAGGAGGCCAAGGACCACGGCGAAGGCGGCACGCTGATCGGCGCGCCGCTCTCCGGCCGCGTCGTCATCGTCGACGACGTGATCAGCGCCGGCACCTCGGTGCGCGAGTCGGTCGAGATCATCCGGGCGCACGGCGCCGAGCCGGCCGCGGTGCTGATCGCGCTCGACCGCCAGGAACGCAGCGGCGATGCCGAGCACATCGGCGAGCGGTCGGCCGCGCAGGAGGCAGAGCGGCTCTACGGCATTCCGGTGCTGTCGATCGCCACGCTCGGCGACCTGCTCGAGTTCCTGGGCTCGACCGAAGCCAGCGGCGCGGGCATCGCGGCGCACCGCGACAGCGTCGCCGCGTACCGGGCGCGCTACGGGGTGCGCGCCCCCGGCTGACGCGCGCCCTCAACCCAGCCTGCGCCTGAGCAGCTCGTTGACCTGCTGCGGATTAGCCTTGCCCTTCGTGGCCTTCATCACCTGGCCGACCAGCGCGTTGAACGCCTTCTCCTTGCCGGCGCGGAACTCCTCGACCGACTTCGGGTTGGCGGCGAGCACCTGCTCGACGATCGCGTCGAGCGCGCCGCTGTCGCTGATCTGCCGCAGGCCGCGCGCGTCGATGATGCGATCGGCCGCATCGTCGCCCGCCGACGGCTGCGCCCACATCGCGGCGAACACGTCGCGGGCGATCTTGCCGGAGATGGTGCCGTCGTGGATGCGCTCGACCAGCCGTGCGAGTTGCCCTGGCGCGACCGGGCACGCGGTGACGTCGACGTCGTCGCGGTTCAGCGCCGCAGCGAGGTCGACCATCACCCAGTTCGCGGCGCTCTTGGCCAGCGTCGCGAGGCCGTCGCGGCCCGCGACGCCGCTCCTCGACAGCGCGGCGACCACCGACTCGTAGTAGGCCGCGACGTCGCGCGACGCGGTCAGCGTCGTCGCGTCGTAGCTGCCCAGTCCGTACTGATCGACCAGGCGCCGGCGCATGTCCGACGGCAGCTCCGGCATCGCGGCGCGCACCCGCTCGATCCAGTCGGCCTCGACCACCAGCGGCGGCAGGTCGGGATCGGGGAAGTAGCGATAGTCGTGCGCCTCTTCCTTGCTGCGCATCGAGCGCGTCTCGTCGCGGTCGGGGTCGTACAGCCGCGTCTCCTGCACCACGCGGCCGCCGTCCCCGATCAGCTCGATCTGGCGGCGCACCTCGTAGTCGATTGCCCGCTCGAGGAAGCGGAACGAGTTCAGGTTCTTGATCTCGCAGCGCGTGCCGTACTCGGCCTGGCCCGCCGGCCGCACCGAGACGTTGGCGTCGCAGCGAAACGACCCCTCCTGCATGTTGCCGTCGCAGATGCCCAGCCACACCACCAGCCCGTGCAACGCCCGCGCATAGGCGACGGCCTCTTTCGCCGATCGCATGTCGGGCTCGGTGACGATCTCGAGCAGCGGCGTGCCGGCGCGGTTCAGGTCGATGCCCGACATGCCGTGGAAGTCTTCGTGCAGCGACTTGCCCGCGTCCTCTTCGAGGTGGGCGCGCGTGAGGCGCACGAAGCGCTCCTGCTGGCCGGCCTCCTGCTGGCCGCCTTTCTCGTCGGGCTTCCAGGCGATCGCCAACCCGCCGCCGGCGACGACCGGGATCTCGTACTGGCTGATCTGGTAGCCCTTGGGCAGGTCGGGATAGAAGTAGTTCTTGCGCGCGAACACCGAGCGCGGCGCGATGCTGCCGCCCACCGCCAGCCCCAGGCGGATCGCGCATTCGACCGCCGCGCGGTTGGCCACCGGCAGCACCCCCGGCAGCGCCAGGTCGATCGCGCAGGCCTGCGTGTTCGGCTCGGCGCCGAACGCGGTGGAGGCGCCGGAAAAGATCTTCGAGCGCGTGTCCAGTTGGACGTGCGTCTCGAGGCCGATGACGATCTCCCACTGCATGCCGGTCGTGCCTGTCTCGCTCGGGTGCCGCGCGTCAGGGCCGCGCGCAGCGGCCGGTCGCGGGCTCGAACATCACCGGCCAGGCCTTGTCGTAGACGCCCGGCGTGCAGTGCTGCTCGCAGCCGGCGTGCCCCATCGTGATCCGCCGGGGATCCTGCCAGATCATCACCTTACAGCCGCTGCCGTCGCGCTCGACGAGCTCGACGTGCGGGCGGCTCCGGGTCTGGCGGAACGAGCCGAGATCGAAGCTGCAGCTGCCGCGCTTGCCGATTCTCATCTGCCAGGTCATCGCCTGCACCTGGTTGGCGCGCACGACGAGCCGCGCGTTCTCGTGGAAGCCGTCGTCCTCGGTCTCGTTGCAGTAGCCGTCGAGGTCGATCGGCCGGTCGGCGATCGGCGCGGGCCGCGACGGGACCGGCCGTGCCCCGGGCGCCGGGGCCGGTCCCGCCGGCGGCGCCGCCGGCGGCAGCACGCCGCAGGCGCCCAGCACCGCGAGCAGCGCCAGCAGCGCGGGGCGCGACAGTCGTGTTGCGTTCATGCCGGCCTCCGCAGGTGCCAGTCGGTGCTTTGCTGGAACCGATGCGCGGCGTTGAGCACGCGCACCTCGTCGAACCAGCGGCCGATCAGTTGCAGGCCCACCGGGCGCCCGCCCTGGCCGCAGCCCGCGGGCACCGACATGCCCGGCAGGCCGGCGAGCGAGGCCGGCAGCGTGTAGATGTCGGCAAGGTAGTTCGCGACCGGATCGTCGACGATCGCGCCGATGTCCCAGGCCACGGTCGGCGACACCGGCCCGGCGATCAGGTCCACCGATTCGAACGCGCGGCGGAAGTCGTCGGCGATCAGGCGACGCAGCTTCTGCGCCTGCAGGTAGTACGCGTCGTAGTAGCCGTGCGAAAGCACGTAGGTGCCCACCAGCACGCGCCGCTTCACTTCGTCGCCGAAGCCTTCCGCCCGCGTGCGGCAGTACATGTCGCGCAGGTCGGAGTACTGCGCCGCGCGGTGGCCGTAGCGTACGCCGTCGAAGCGGCTCAGGTTGCTCGAGGCCTCGGCCGGGGCGATCACGTAGTAGGCCGGGATGGCCAGCTCGGTCTGCGGCAGCGAGACGTCGACCAGCACGGCGCCGAGGCGGCGGTACTGCTCGAGCGCCGCCTCGACCGCGGCGCGCACGTCGGACGCCAGCCCCTCGCCGAAGAATTCGCGGGGCACGCCGATGCGCAGGCCCTCGATCGGGCGCTCGAGTTCGCGCGTGAAGTCCTCGTCGGGACGATCGGCGCTGGTCGAGTCGCGACGGTCGAATCCGGCCATCGCTCCCAGCACCGTCGCGCAGTCTTCCGCGCTGCCTGCGATGACGCCGCCCTGGTCGAGGCTCGACGCGAAGGCGATCATCCCGTGGCGCGACACGCGGCCGTAGGTGGGCTTGATCCCGGTGACGCCGCACATCGCGGCGGGCTGCCGGATCGAGCCTCCGGTGTCGGTGCCGGTAGCCACCGGCACCAGCCCGGCCGCGACGGCCGCCGCCGAGCCGCCCGACGATCCGCCCGGGATCGCCGCGCGATCCCAGGGATTGCACACCGGCCCGAAATGCGAGTGCTCGTTCGAGCCGCCCATCGCGAACTCGTCGCAGTTGGTCTTGCCGAGGCACACCGCGCCGGCAGCGGCCAGCCGCTCGACCACCGTCGCGTCGAACGGGCTCACGTAGCGCTCGAGCATCTTCGAGCCCGCCGTCGAGCGCCAGCCGCGCGTGACGAAGATGTCCTTGTGCGCGATCGGCACGCCGAGCAGCGCGCCGCGCTCGCCGCGCGACCGGCGGGCATCGGCCTCGCGCGCCTGCGCCCGGGTGAGCTCGGGCTGCACGTCGATGAACGCGTTGAGGTCGCTGGCCGCGATGCGCGCCAGCCGATCATCGGCCAGCTCGAGCGCGGAGGCCTCGCCACGCTCGAGCAGCGCACCCAGCGCCCGCAGCGAATCGGGCGAGCCGTTCGTGGCGCTCGTTGCCCCCGGGGCGCTCACTCGATCACCCGCGGCACCAGGTACAGCCCGCGCTCGACGCTCGGCGCCGCCGCCTGGTAGTCGTCGCGCCGCTGCGGCTCGTCGACGATGTCGGCGCGCAGCCGCAGGCTCATGTCGCCGGGGTGCGTCATCGGCTCGACGCCCCGGGTGTCGACCGCCTGCAGCCGCTCGATCAGGTGGAACACGGCGTCGAGCTGCGCCAGCGTGCGCTCGGCCTCACCGTCGGTCAGCCCGATGCGGGCGAGCATCGCGATGCGCTTGACGTCGTCGAGGGTGAGGGACATGGGTCGTCGGTGGCGGTGAGGTCGGGGCGGCGACCGCGTGGCGCGGGGCCCGTACCGACGGCGGAGGTCAGGAGAAAACCGCCGTGTTTGCAAGGAATTATACGGTATCATTCAACGCCAATTTAGAAGTCTTTTGCGCTGCAGCAGGACGGCCGTCGCACCCAGGCTCGCCAAGGAGACGGCACGATCGTTCGCCGCGTACGAGCGAAACCTTCGACACTGCACGGAAGCGAAATGCTCGGGTTCTTGCGCAAATATTTCTCCACCGACCTCGCGATCGACCTCGGCACGGCCAACACGCTGATCTACGTGCGCGGCAAGGGCATCGTGCTCAACGAGCCCTCGGTCGTCGCGATCAGGCAGGAAGGCGGGCCGAACGGCAAGCGCACGATCGCCGCGGTCGGCTCGGAAGCCAAGCAGATGCTGGGGCGGGTGCCGGGCAACATCGAGGCGATCCGCCCGATGAAGGACGGCGTGATTGCCGACTTCACCGTCACCGAGCAGATGCTCAAGCAGTTCATCAAGATGGTGCACGAGTCGCGGCTGTTCTCGCCGAGCCCCCGCATCATCATCTGCGTGCCCTGCGGGTCGACCCAGGTCGAGCGCCGTGCGATCCGCGAATCGGCGCTCGGCGCCGGCGCCTCGCAGGTGTTCCTGATCGAGGAGCCGATGGCCGCCGCGATCGGCGCCGGACTTCCGGTGTCCGAGCCTGCCGGCTCGATGGTCGTCGACGTCGGCGGCGGCACCACCGAGGTCGGCGTGATCTCGCTCGGCGGCATGGTCTACAAGGGCTCGGTGCGCGTCGGCGGCGACAAGTTCGACGAGGCGATCATCAACTACATCCGCCGCAACTACGGCATGCTGATCGGCGAGCCCACCGCCGAGGCGATCAAGACCCAGATCGGCTCAGCGTTCCCGGGCTCCGAGATCCGCGAAATGGAAGTCAAGGGCCGCAACCTGTCCGAGGGAATCCCGCGCAGCTTCACGATCACCTCGAACGAGATCCTCGAGGCGCTGACCGATCCGCTGAACCAGATCGTGTCGGCCGTGAAGATCGGCCTCGAGCAGACGCCGCCCGAGCTCGGTGCCGACATCACCGAACGCGGCATCATGCTCACCGGCGGCGGCGCGCTGCTGCGCGACCTCGACCGCTTGCTGATCGAGGAATCCGGCCTTCCGGTGCTGGTCGCCGAGGACCCGCTGACCTGCGTCGTGCGCGGATGCGGCATGGCGCTCGAGCGCATGGAAAAGCTCGGCACCATCTTCACCAGCGAGTAGGGCCTGCCCGCAGGTCCTAGCCGCGTCCGCGAGGCCCTTCCGGAGTGGACCGCAGCCCGCCGCCGTTCTTCAAGCAAGGTCCGTCCGCAAACGCCCGGCTGGTGTTCTTCTCGCTGTTCGCGATCGCGCTGCTCGTCGTCGATTCGAGGCTCGAGGTGCTGGGGCGCCTGCGCGAGGGCATCGCGACCGTGCTCTATCCGGTGCAGCGGACGCTGCTGGTGCCGCGCGACCTGCTCGACCTCGGCGCCGAATACCTGGCCGACGTCAACCGGCTGCGCGCCGAGAACGCCGAGCTGCGCCGGCTCGAGACCGCCAACGCCAATGCGCTGCTGCAGACCGAACAGCTGGTGGCCGAGAACCAGCAGCTGCGCCAGTTGCTCGCGATGCGCGAGCGCACGGCGATCCGCTCGACGGTCGCCGAGGTGCTCTACGACGCCCGCGACGCGTTCTCGCGCAAGCTCGTGCTCGACAAGGGGCAGCAGAACGGCGTGACCGCCGGGCAGCCGGTGATCGACGCGTCGGGCATCGTCGGCCAGGTCACGCGGGTCTACCCGCTGTCGAGCGAGGTCACCCTGGTCACCGACCGCAGGTCGACGATCCCGGTCGAGATCCGCCGCACGGGCGAGCGCTCGGTCGCGTTCGGCGGCTCGCCGGACGGCACCATCGAATTGCGCTACCTGCGCACCAACGCCGACGTGCGCGAGGGCGATGTGCTGGTCACCTCGGGCCTCGACGGCCTGTTCCCGGCCGGCCTGCCGGTAGGCACGGTGCGGGCGGTCGAGACCGGCTCGTCGACGTTCGTGAGAGTGCTCGTCGAGCCGGCAGCGCACGCCGAGCGCACCAAGCTGCTGCTGATCCTGCTGGCGGAGCCGCAGTCGCAGCCGGCGTTGCCGCCCGAGGAGCCGGCGGCCGAGTCGCGACGGCGTCGCCGCGGGGACTGACGCGATGCAGATGCGTCCGCACTACCTGCTGCTGCCCGCGAACCGGGCGTTCATCACGTTCACGATCGCCTCCGCGTTCCTGCTGAACGTGCTGCCGTGGGGGCACGCGACCGGCGTACCCGACTTCCTCGCGCTGGTGCTGGTATTCTGGAACATCCATCAACCGAGAATGGTCGGCATCGGCATCGCGTTCCTGTTCGGGCTGCTGATGGACGTGCACGACGCGGCGCTGCTCGGCGAGCACGCACTGGCCTACACGCTGCTCTCGTACGGCGCGCTGAGCATGCACCGGCGGGTGCCGTGGTTCCACCTCGCGGGCCAGATGGCACACGTACTGCCGCTTTTTCTCCTGACTCAACTGGTGCTCCTGATCGTGCGCATGGCCATTGGCGGCGCGTTTCCCGGCTGGACCTGGTTCCTGCAGAGCTTCAGCTGCACGCTGTTGTGGCCGCTGGCGCACTGGCTGCTGCTGGCGCCGCAGCGGCGCGCGATCGACCGCGACGAAAACCGACCGATCTGACGCGGCTGCAACATGCTCGAAGTCCGCGACACCGAGCGCGACCTCTACCAGCTCCGGCTGAGGCTGGCGATCGCGATGGGGCTGGTGCTGGTCTGCTTCGGCATCCTGGTCGCGCGCTTCGTCTACCTGCAGGTCTACCGCTACGAGGACTTCCACGCGCAGGCCGAGGAGAACCGCATCGCGCTGGTTCCCGCTCCCCCGGCGCGCGGCCTGATCTTCGACCGCAACGGGGTGCTGCTGGCCGAGAACGTCTCGTCGTACACGCTCGAGATCTCGCCGAAGCGCGTGGCCCGGCTCGACGACACGATCACGGCGCTGTCGGGCATCGTCGAGATCACCGCGCGCGACCGTCAGCGCTTCCGCCGGTTGCTCGAGGATTCGCGCAGTTCCGACAGCGTGCCGCTGAAGGTGCGCCTCACCGACGAGGAGGTCGCGCGCCTCGCGGTCAACCGCTTCCGCTTCCCCGGCGTGGAGATCCGCGCGCGGCTGTTCCGCAACTACCCGCTCGGCGAAACCGCCGCGCACGTGATCGGGCACATCGGGCGCATCTCGCCGGAAGACAAGCGCCGGCTCGAGGAGCAGGAACTGCTGTCGAGCTACGCGGGGTCGACCCACATCGGGAAGGTCGGCGTCGAGGCGTCGTACGAGTCGATGCTGCACGGGCAGGTCGGCGCCGAGGAGGTCGAGGTGTCGGCCGGCGGGCGCATCGTGCGCACGCTGTCGCGCAAGCCCCCGGTGCCCGGCTCGAACCTGGTGTTGTCGATCGACATCCGGCTGCAGAAACTCGCCGAGGAGCTCTACGGCGACCGGCGCGGCGCGCTGGTCGCGATCGAGCCGATGACCGGCGACGTGCTGGCGATGGTCTCGCGCCCCTCGTTCGATCCCAACCTGTTCGTCGACGGCATCGATTCGCAGACCTGGGCAGCGCTCAACGAGGACCCGGACAAGCCGCTGCTGAACCGGCCGCTTCGCGGCGCCTACCCGCCGGGCTCGACCTACAAGCCGTTCATGGCGCTGGCGGCGCTGACGTCCGGCACGCGAACGCCGCAGGACACGATCTCGGACCCCGGCTATTTCCAGCTGGGCAACCACCGCTTTCGCGACTCCAGGCCGTCGGGCAACGGGATCGTCGACCTGCGCAAGTCGATCGTCGTCTCGAGCGACACCTATTACTACAGGGTCGCCTACGACATGGGCGTCGACCGGATACACGACTTCATGAAACCGTGGGGATTCGGCCAGCTCACCGGCATCGACCTCGAGCACGAGAGCACCGGCGTCCTGCCCTCCTCGCAGTGGAAGCTCAAGCGGTTCAAGCAGAAGTGGTTCCCCGGCGAGACGCCTTCGATCGGGATCGGCCAGGGCTACAACGCGTTCACGATGCTGCAACTGGCGCACGCGACGGCGACGCTCGCCAACGACGGCATCGTGATGAAGCCGCACGTGGTCCAGACGATCGAGGACCCTGTCTCGCACGCGCGCCAGCGCACCGTGCCCACCGAGAGCTACCGGATACCGCTCAAGCGCGAGTACCTCGACCTGGTCAAGGGCGCGATGGTCGACGTCAACCGCTTCGGCACCGGGCGCATCGCGTTCGCCAATGCCGAGTACGTCGCGGCGGGCAAGACCGGCACCGCGCAGGTGGTCGGCATCAAGCAGGGCGAGCGCTACGACGCGAAGCGCATCGCCGAGCGCCATCGCGACCACTCGCTGTTCGTGGCCTTCGCGCCGGTCGAGAACCCGAAGATCGCGGTTGCGCTGATCGTCGAGAACGGGGGCTTCGGCGCGCAGGCCGCGGCGCCGATCGCGCGCAAGCTGTTCGACTTCCACCTGCTCGGCAGGCTGCCGAAGGACGTGCGCGAAGACCTCCTGCCGAAGCTGCTCGACGAGGCCGAGTTGCGCGACGTGCCCGAGAGCGTCGAGCCCGAGCAGGTCACCGAACCGGAGCCGAAGCGATGATCCACGAGCGGCCGTCGCTGTGGCAGCGCATGCGCCCGCACGTGCTCGTGTTCGACGCGCCGCTGCTGTTCGCGCTCGCGCTGCTGGTCGCGCTGAGCCTCGTGACCATGTACTCGGCGGGCATCGACTACAGCGGGCGGCTGCAGGACCACGGCCGCAACCTGCTGATCGCATTCGTGATCATGTGGGTCGCCGCGAGCCTGCCGCTGCAGTGGGTGCAGCGCTCGGCGGTGCCGGTCTACCTGGCCGGACTGGTGCTGCTGGTCGCGGTGGCCCTGTTCGGCGACATCTCGAAGGGCGCGCGGCGCTGGCTCGACCTCGGCGTCACGCGCATCCAGCCGTCCGAGCTGATGAAGATCGCGATGCCGCTGATGCTCGCGTGGTACTTCCAGCGGCGCGAGGGCGCGCGCGGCTGGGCCGATTTCGTCATCGCCGGGGTGCTGCTCGCGCTTCCGGTGTGGCTGATCGCACGCCAGCCCGACCTGGGTACCGCGCTGCTCGTGTCGGCCGCCGGCCTCTACGCGATCTTCTTCGCGGGACTGAGCTGGAAGGTGATCGCCGGCGGCATCGTCGCAGGCATCGCCGCGCTGCCGGTGTTGTGGTCGGTCATGCACGACTACCAGCAGCACCGGATCCTGATGATGATCGACCCCTCGTCGGATCCGTTGGGCAAGGGATTCCACGTGATCCAGTCGACCATCGCGGTCGGCTCGGGGGGCATCTGGGGCAAGGGCTGGACCGCGGGCACGCAGTCGCACCTCGATTTCATCCCCGAGCGCACCACCGACTTCGTCTTCGCGGTGTTCTCCGAGGAGTTCGGCCTGGTCGGCAATCTCGTGCTGCTGGTGGTCTACCTGCTGCTGATCGGCCGCGGCCTGGTGATCGCCGCCAACGGCGCGAACATCTTCGCCCGGCTGCTCGCGGGGTCGATCACGCTGATCTTCTTCACCTATGCGTTCGTCAACATCGGCATGGTGTCGGGCATCCTGCCGGTGGTGGGCGTGCCGCTGCCGCTGATGTCGTACGGCGGCACCGCGATGGTCACGCTCGGGCTCGGTGCCGGGCTGCTGATGGCGATCAGCCGGCAGCGCAAGCTGGTCCAGACCTGACGAGGGAAGCCCGCGAAGGGCGCGCGGCGGCGCACGAGCCGCGGCGGCCCGCACCGCCCGGCCCGGGCCGCGCGGCTATTCTCCGGCCGCGCGCAGCATGATCTTGCCGATGTGCCGCGACGACTCCATCAGCTCGTGCGCGCGCGCCGCGTCGGCGAGTTCGAAGGTCTCGTGGATCACCGGCTGCACCTGGCCCGAGGCGAGTAGCGGCCAGGCGTGCTCGCGAAGCCGCCGGGCGATCTGCGCCTTGTCGTCCGCGCTGCGCGGCCGCAGCGTCGAGCCGGTCCAGGTCAACCGCTTGACCATCAGCGGCGTGCAGTCGATCTCGGCCTTCGGGCCGTTGAGGAACGCGATCTGCACCAGCCGGCCCTCGATCGCCAGCGCCTTGAAGTTGCGCGCGACGTAGTCGCCTCCGACCATGTCGAGGATCAGGTCGACGCCGCGCCTGCCGGTGAGCGCCGCGATGCGCTCGACGAAATCCTCGCGCCGGTAGTCGATCGCCACGCTGGCGCCGAGCCGCTCGCACACCGCCGCCTTCTCGGGGCCGCCCACCGTCGTGTAGACGGTCGCGCCGCGGGCGCGCGCGAGCTGGATCGCGGTGAGGCCGATGCCGGACGAGCCGCCGTGGACCAGGAACGACTCGCCCGCCACCAGCCGGCCGCGCTCGAACACGTTGGTCCAGACGGTGAAGAAGTTCTCGGGCAGGGCCGCCGCCTGCAGCAACGACAGCCCCTGCGGCACCGGCAGCACCTGGCCGGCGGGGGCCACCGCGTACTGCGCGTAGCCGCCGCCGTTGGTGAGCGCGCAGACCGCATCGCCGATCTGCGGCTCGACAACGCCCTCGCCCACCGCGACCACGTGACCCGACACCTCGAGCCCGATCACGCGCGAGGCGCCCGGCGGCGGCGGGTAGCGGCCCTGTCGCTGCGCCACGTCGGGGCGGTTGACGCCCGCCCACGCGACGCGGATCAGTACCTCGCCGGCCGCCGGCACCGGCACCGGCATCCGGCCTGCGCGCAGGACCGAAGGCGGCCCGCCGTCGCCGTGATCGACGAATTCCATCGTTGCGGGGATCTGACTCATGACTTGACCCGGATGCTTGCGCGGGCCGGCCGCGTCGCGCATAGTCGCCCGGTCCGGACCCTTGTTCTCGAGGAAGCAGAGTTGGCAACCATACACAATTCCGCCGGCGCGGACTACGCTTTCCTGGAAGGCGGGCTGGCGTTCTCGTCCGGCGTGATCGCGCTGCCGGGATTCGAGATCGTGCGGGCCCGGTTCGCGCGCGTGTTGCCGGTCGCCGAGGGTTTCGAGGCGATCGCCGCGCACCTTCGCGAACGCCACCGGCCGCTCACCGCGCTGTGCGCGGCCGAGCTGCGCTCGCCGAAGCCGTTCAGCCCGGGCGGCTTCGGGGACTTCAATGCCTCGTGGGTCGCAGTGCTCAAGCGCTGGGGGCTGTGCCGCCAGGAGCTGAATCCGGTCGCGCGCAGCAACGCTTGCCCGGTGCACGAGGCGCCGCAGCAGCCGGGGTTCCACGCGTTCAGCTACACGGTGCCCACCGGCGCGGCGCACGCGGGCTTCCTGACCACCTCCGACCATGCGGCCGACGCTCCGGGGCCGCGCAGCTTCGTGATCGCCGGCTTCGCGGAGTGGGCCGAGGGCACGCCGTTTCCCGACGGCATCGTCGCGCACGGCGATACGTCGCCGGCCGGCCTCGCCCGCAAGGCGGAATTCGTGCTCGACGGCCTCGCGCGCAACACCGCAGCCCTCGGCGGCGACTGGAATGCGCTCACCGCGGTGCAGGTCTACACGGAGCACGAGATCGGGGCGCTGGTCGCGAGCCACTTCGCGCCGCGCGGGCTGGCGCGCCTGGGCATCGACTGGAACGTCTGCCGCCCGCCGGTCGAAGGGCTCGAGTTCGAGATCGACGTGCGCTGCGTGCGCCGCGAACTGGTCGTCGACTGACGTGGGGCGACTGGCGCTCTGGATACGTTCGTGGTGCTCGATGCGTCCTTGGCGCGCGACGGGCCCGCGCCTTTGCTCGCGCCGGGCAAGGCACGCAAGACCGAACAACGCAATCACGCACATGCACCGGGGGACGAGATGTCGGAAATCAGCGGCGGCGAACTGATCGCGCGCATGCTCCAGAAGGAAGGGGTCGAGAAGGTCTTCGGCATCATCGACGGCACGTATTTCGGGTTCTATTCGGCGCTGCACCGGCTCGGAATCGAGATCGTCACGCCGCGCCACGAAACGAGCGCCGCGCACATGGCGGGCGCCTACGCGCGCCTCACGGGGCGGCTGGGCGTGTGCATGGCGAGCAACGGGCCCGGCGTCGCCAACCTGCTTCCGGGGCTCGTCGTCGAGCAGGCCGAAGGCAACCGGGTGCTCGCGATCACCAGCGCGCGCCGCATCGGCATCGCGGGGCCCGACCGGCCCGGGGCGTACCAGAGCTTCGACCAGACCGGCGTGATCGCGCGCATGGCGAAGTCGAGCGTCGCGGTGCCGGGGTTCGAGCGCATCGGCGAGATCGTCCGCAAGGCGCTGCGCCGCAGCTGGGAGGGCAGGCCGGGCGTCGTCCACGTCGACGTTCCGGAAAGCATCATGAACGGCAAGTTCAAGGATCCGGGCGCGCCGTTGCAGGAGCCGCACCGGTATCGCCGTACCGACCCGGTCGCGGCGTCGGCCGAGCAGGTGAGCCGCGCGGCGCAGGTGCTGGTGCAGGCCAGCGCGCCGGCAATTCATGCGGGCAGCGGCGTCATCCACGCCGGCGCGTACGCGGCGCTGCAGCGCGTGGCCGAGTCGCTGCACGCGCCGCTCACCACCAGCTGGGCGGCCCGCGGCGTGCTGCCGGAATCCTCGCCGCTGGCGATCCCGATGATCCACATCAAGCTCAACCACACGGTGCGCAACGAGGCCGACGCGATGCTGATCGTCGGCTCGCGTGTCGGCGAGACCGACTGGTGGGGCAAGCCGCCGTACTGGCGCAGCGCCGGCGAGCAGAAGACGATCCAGGTCGACGTCGACGGCGACGCGCTGGGCATGAACCGCCCGGTCGACCTGGCAATCGTCGGCGACGCGCGCTCGTTCCTCGAGCAGCTGGCCGACGAGCTCGAGCGCAGGCAGGGCGAGATGCGCCTGGACGAGCGGCGCGCGCGCGTCGCCCGCTACGCGAAGGCGATGCGCGAGGACCGCGAAGGCTGGGACAAGGCGCTCTCCGACTACTCGGTGCCGATGAACCCGGCGCACGTCGCGCACGTCTGCCGCGAGGTGTTCCCGGACGACACGGTGCTGGTCGCCGACGGCGGCAATGCGACGATCTGGACGATGTTCCACTGGCAGGTCCGGCAACCGAACACGCTCCTGTCGACGTTCAAGTTCGGCATGCTCGGCGCCGGCGTCGCGCAGGCGCTCGGCGCGGCGGCAGCGCAGCCGGGGCGCCCGGTGTGCTGCATCATCGGCGACGGCGCGATGGGCTTTCACCCGCAGGAAGTCGAGACGGCGGTGCGCAACCACTTGCCGGTGATCTACCTGGTGCTGTGCGACAGGCAGTGGGGCATGGTGAAGATGAACCAGCAGTTCATGCTTCGTCCGCTCAAGACGATGATCATGAAGTCGCTCGGCCCCGACGAGACGATCAAGACCGACCTCGGCGAGATCGAGTTCGACCGGATGGCGCAGGCGATGGGCGCGCACGGCGAGCGCGTCGCCGATCCGCGCCTGCTCAGGCCCGCGCTCGAGCGTGCGATCGCCTCCGGCAAGTGCGCGGTGATCCACGTCGACGTCGACCCGGTCAAGCACATGTGGGCGCCCGGACTGATCCACTTCAAGAAGATGCACGAAGAACCCAGGGGCCGCTGACCCGACACGCCCGACGAGCGGAGACGCCGCATGACCGAAATCGACCTGGTCCGGCTCAACTTCAGCCCGGAGTCGCTGACCGCGCTGAACGTGATCCTCGCGCTGGTGCTGTTCGGCGTGGCGCTGGACATGAAGGTGTCCGACTTCACGGGCATCACCAGCGCGCCACGGGCCACGGTGATCGGCCTGCTCGGCCAGTTCCTGCTGCTGCCGGCGGTCGCCTGGGGGCTGGGGATGCTGCTGAAGCCGGCGCCGAGCATCGCGCTGGGGATGATCCTCGTGGCCGCCTGCCCCGGCGGCAACCTCTCCAACTTCCTGACGCACTTCGCACGCGGCAACACGGCGCTGTCGATCACGATCAGCGCGTTCTCGACGCTGGGCTCGCTGTTCTTCACGCCGTTCAACCTCGCGTTCTGGGGAAGCCTGAACCCCGCGACCAACCAGTTGCTGCACGCCGTCGCGCTCAGCCCGCTCGAGGTGGTCGGCGCGATCGTGTTCCTGCTGGGCATTCCGGCGGCGCTCGGCATGGGCGTCGCCCACTGGTTCCCCGCGTTCGCGCGCCGCGCCCACAAGCCGTTCAAGGTGCTGTCGCTGGTGGTGTTCGGCGCGTTCGTGATCGGCGCGCTGGCGGCGAACTGGCAGCATTTCATCCACCACGTCGGGCGCGTGGTGGGCGTGGTGTTCCTGATGAACGGGCTCGGGCTGCTGGTGGGCTACTGGAGCGGCCGCCTCGCCGGCCTGCCCGAGCGCGACTGCCGCGCGACCTCGATCGAAGTCGGCATCCAGAATTCCGGCTTCGGGCTGGTGCTGGTGTTCAACTTCTTCGACGGCATGGGCGGCATGGCGATCGTGGCGGCCTGGTGGGGCATCTGGCACATCCTGACCGGCATGGCGCTCGCTTCCTGGTGGCGCCGCCGGCCGCCACCGGCGCCCGAACCCGAACCCGCACCCGCGCCGTGAGCGGCCCGCGCGTCTTCGTGACCGGCGCCGGTGGCTATCTCGGCAGCCAGCTCGTCGCCGCGCTCGGCGCGGCGTCGGCCGACGTCGTCGCGGCCGACGTCCGCGACTGCCCGCCCGAGCGCCGCGTGCCCGGGGTGCGCTACCTGACGGCCGATGTCCGGTCGCCCGAGCTGGCCGCGCAGATGCGCGGCTGCGACGTCGTCGTCCACCTCGCCTCGATCGTGACCCCGGGCCGGGACAGCACGCGCGAGTTCGAATACTCGGTCGACGTGCTCGGAACGCGCAACGTGCTCGAGTCCTGCGTCGCGGCCGGCGTGAAGAAGATCGTCGTCAGCTCGAGCGGCGCCGCCTACGGATACCACGCCGACAATCCGGCGTGGATCACCGAGGACCAGCCGGTGCGGGGCAACGACGAGTTCGCCTATTCGTGCCACAAGCGCCTGGTCGAGGAGATGCTCGCGCGCTACCGCGCCGAGCATCCGGAACTGCTCCAGGTGGTCTTCAGGATCGGCACGATCCTGGGCGAGACCACCCGCAACCAGATCACCGATCTCTTCGAGAAGCCGCGGCTCATCGCGATCCGCGGCTCGGACAGCCCGTTCGTGTTCGTCTGGGACCAGGACGTGGTCGGCGCGATCCTGCACGCGATCCGCAGCGACCGCACCGGCGTCTACAACCTCGCCGGCGACGGCGCGATGACCATCCAGCAGATCGCGGAACGGCTGGGCAAGCGCTGCGTCACGCTGCCGGCGTCGCTGCTCGGGGCCGCGCTGGCGGTGCTCGAGCGCCTGCGCCTGACCCGGTACGGTCCCGAGCAGGTGCGGTTCCTGCGCTATCGGCCGGTGCTCGACAACACGCGCCTGAAGCGCGACTTCGGCTACCTGCCCCGCCTGAATTCGGTGCAGACGTTCGACCTCTGGTTGCGCGCGCGCGGGCTGCGGAACTGACGATGCGCGAATTCGCCGGCGCCACCGTCGTCGTCACCGGCGCGGCCGCGGGGCTGGGCCGCGCGCTGTGCGAACGCTTCGGACGCGCCGGCTCGCGCATCGTCGCGCTCGATCGTGACGCGGCCTCGCTCGGTCACACCGTCGACGCGCTGCGCGCCGCCGGGATCGCCGTGTTCGGCTCGACCTGCGACGTGACCGACGAGGCGGCCTGCCGCGAGACGATCCGGGCCGGCGCGGCGCACTACGGCAGCCTCGACCTGCTGGTCTGCAACGCCGGCATTTCGCACCACGGCGACTTCGCGCACACGCTGCCCGACGTGATCCGTCGCGTGATGGCGGTCAACTTCCTGGGCGCCATGCATTGCACGCATGCGGCGCTGCCCGGGCTGCTCGCGAACCGCGGCATGGTCATCGCGATCTCCAGCGTCGCCGGCTTCGCGCCGCTCGTGGGCCGCACCGGGTACGCGGCGAGCAAGCACGCGCTGCACGGATTCTTCGACAGCCTGCGCAGCGAAGTGGCCGGCGCCGGCGTCGCCGTCATGCTGGTCTGCCCGTCGTTCATCGCGACCGACATCGACCGCCACGCGCTCGATCCGCAGGGCCACCCGTTTCGCGGCACCAAGGCGATCGCCGGCAGCACGGCGACGCCCGCCGAGATCGCCGACCGCATCTACGAGGCCGCGCGCCGCGAGCGCAGGCTCCTCTTGCCGGGGGCGACCGCGCGATTCGCGTGGTGGCTGTCCCGGCTGGCCCCGGCCGGCTATGCGCGCATCATGGCCCGCCGGATGCGTCGATGAGCGCCCCCAGGCTGGAGTCCCGATGACCACCGTATCGACCATCGCCGCCGAGCTGATCGCCCTGCTCGAGGACTTCGCGACGGGCGTTCCCCTGCCACGGGTTCGCGCGCTGCACCTGCCGCGCCCCGAGACGTTCGACAGCCGGCGCGGCGAGTTCTGTGCGCTCGAGCTCGAAGACGGCACGCTGGGCCTTGCATTCGTGCTGCTGGGCGACACCTGGGCGCAGCTGCGGGCCAGCGACGTCGTCGCCCGTCTCGCCGGCGCCGACGCGCTGCAGCTGGCCGGCGGCTACGCGCGCGGCGACGCCGTGGCCCGGACGCTGGGCATGGCGGCGATCAACGCGCTGAGCCGCTGCGTGTTCGACCGGGTCGGCTATGTCGCGCCCGACAGCGCCGACTCGATCGGCGAGCTCGACCCGAGGGCGGGCGACCACGTCGGCATGGTCGGGCTCTTCGGGCCGCTGCTCGGGCGCTGCACCGCGGCCGGCGCGCGGGTGACCGTGATCGAGCTGCGCGAGGACCTCGTCGGCGAGCACGACGGCTACCGCGTTACGCTCGATGCGGCCGAACTCGCGTCGTGCAACAAGGTGCTCTGCACGAGCTCGGTGCTGCTCAACGGCACGGCCGACGGCATCCTGCGCCATTGCGCGAACGCCGCGCAGGTGGCGATGATCGGGCCCGGCGCGGGCTGCCTGCCCGACCCGCTGTTCGCGCGCGGCGTCACGCTGTTCGGCGGCAGCTGGATCACCGACGCCGGCGCCGTCGTCGATGCGCTGCGCGCGGGCGAGGCCTGGAGCGCGCACGCGCGCAAGTACGCGATCCGCCGCGGCGAATATCCGGGGCTCGCGCGTCTCGCCGCCGCCGGCGGCCGCCGGCCTTGACCTCCCCGCGCAGCGGGACTAACTTTCAGTCCGTGAGGCATCGAACCGGGCGCAGCGATGCGCCGATGCCGACGACTCCGACAGCGGCTCGATCGCAGAAGCACCGGGCATCGAAGCGATGCGCGGTGTGCCCCCGGATCGGCACCGCTCGAGGAAGGGCAGCCGCTACTCGCGGCTCATGGGGCGCGGCAACACACCCGCGCCCCTTTCTTTTGGCCGTTCCTGTCCCCCTTCCCCCTTCCCCCTTCGCCCTTCTCTTCCTCGATGTCCGCCGCCGACCTGATCCAAGCCGCCCGCGCGCTGTCGCGCGCCGTCTCGACCCTGCGCTTCGGCCCGCCGATCGCCCACGTCTACAACCCGCTCGACTACGCGTGGGCGCCGCACGAGGCCTGGCTGCGCCGCTACGGCGAGGGGCGCAAGCGAATCGTGTTCGTCGGCATGAATCCGGGTCCGTTCGGAATGATGCAGACGGGCGTGCCGTTCGGCGAAATCGCCGCGGTGCGCGACTGGATGGGGGTGCACGGCCCGGTGCGGCGTCCGGCCGACGAGCACCCGAAGCGCCCGATCGAAGGCTTCGCGTGCCGGCGCTCCGAGGTGAGCGGCAAGCGCCTGTGGGGATGGGCGGCTGCGCGCTTCGGGTCCGCCCCGGCGTTCTTCGAGCGCTGCTTCGTGCTGAACTACTGCCCGCTGGTGTTCCTCGAGGCGAGCGGTCGCAACTTCACGCCCGAGAAATTGCCGGCGGCCGAACTGCGGCCGTTGCAGGACGCCTGCGACGCGCACCTGCGCGCGGCGATCGGCACGCTGCAGCCCGACTGGGCGATCGGCGTCGGAGGCTATGCGATGAAGCGGATCCGGGCGGCACTGGATGTCGATTCCAGCGTCCGGATCGACCAGATCCTGCACCCCAGCCCGGCCAGCCCGGCGGCCAATCGCGGATGGGCGCCTCAGGTCGACGCCCAGCTCGAGCGGCTCGGCGTCTTCGCGAATTGACGTTTACGTAAACTGTGCTCGATGATGCGCGGATGCCGACCTACACCATCAGCGAACTGGCGCGCGAGTTCGACGTCACGCCGCGCACGATCCGCTTCTACGAAGACCAGGGGCTGCTCGCGCCGAAGCGGGCGGGCGCCGGCGGGCGGCAGCGCGTCTACTCACAGCGCGACCGCACTCGGCTGAAGCTCACGCTGCGCGGCAAGCGGCTCGGGCTGTCGCTCTCCGAGGTCCGCGACCTGGTCGACATGTACGAGTCGCCTGCCGACACCGTGCCGCAGTTGACCCGCTTCCTGGCGGTGCTCGCCCGGCACCGCGAGACGCTGGCGCAACAACTGGCCGACCTCCAGGAGACGCTGGCCGAAATCGAGGCCCACGAGACGCGGGCCCGGACGATGCTCGAGGCGCGCCGTTCCGGTTGATTGACGTTGACGTTAACGTAAACTATCGTCTGCCCTGCTTCGATGCCGCCGCTCACCGGAGTCGCCCATGCCGCCGTCCGCCCCCGCCTTGCCGACCGAGCCGGGCTTCGAGCAACGCGTGCGCGACGGCTTCGGACGCCAGCCCGCGACGACGCCGATCGGCGCGGCGCTCGACCCGGCCTGCGGCCACGCGGCGCTGACCGTGATGCCGGCGGGTACCGGTATCCTGACGATCGAATACAAGCTGAACTGCCTGGCGCCCGGCGTGGGCGAACGCATCCGCCTGGTCGGGCGCGTGCGCAAGCCGGGCCGCACGATCCTGCCCGTGGAGGGCGAGGCGCTCGCGGTCACCGCCGACGGGGCCGAGAGACCGGTCGCGACGATGACCGCCACCGAGACGACGATCCGCGGGCGCGACGGCGTCGTCGATTGAGCAGCAGCGCAACGAAAGACTCACGCAGGAGAGCCTCGCGATGGTGACGATCCCCGGTCTTCAGTTCGACCTCGGCGACGACGTGGCGATGCTGCGCGACTCGCTGCAGCAGTTCACCACGAAGGAGATCGCGCCGCGCGCCAGCGAGATCGACCGCAGCGACCAGTTCCCGATGGACCTGTGGCGCAAGTTCGGCGACCTCGGCGTGCTCGGCATGACCGTCCCGGAGGAGTACGGCGGCACGAACATGGGCTACCTGGCGCACGTCGTCGCGATGGAGGAGATCTCGCGCGGCTCGGCGTCGGTCGGCCTGTCGTACGGCGCGCACTCGAACCTGTGCGTGAACCAGATCCACCGCAACGGCACCGCGGAGCAGAAGCGCAGGTACCTGCCGAAGCTGGTGTCGGGCGAGTGGGTCGGCGCGCTGGCGATGTCGGAACCGAACGCCGGCTCCGACGTCGTGTCGATGAAGCTGCGCGCCGAGTTCCGCGGCGACCGATGGATCCTGAACGGCACCAAGATGTGGATCACCAACGGCCCCGACGCCGACGTGCTGGTGGTCTACGCGAAGAACGACGTCGAAGCCGGGCCCCGCGGCATGACCGCGTTCCTGATCGAGGAGGGCTTCAAGGGGTTCTCGGTCGCCCAGAAGCTCGACAAGCTCGGCATGCGCGGCAGCCACACCGGCGAACTGGTGTTCCAGGACTGCGAAGTGCCCGCGGAGAACGTGCTGGGCGGCCTCGGCCGCGGCGTCAACGTGCTGATGAGCGGCCTGGACTTCGAGCGCGCAGTGCTCTCCGGCGGGCCGCTGGGCATCATGGCCGCCTGCATGGACGTGGTGATCCCCTACGTGCACGAGCGCAAGCAGTTCGGCCAGCCGATCGGCGAGTTCCAGCTGATGCAGGGCAAGCTCGCCGACATGTACTCGACGATGATGGCCACGCGCGCCTACGTCTACGAGGTCGGCCGGCAGTGCGACCGCTCGCGCGCCGGGCTGGTCGACGTGCGAAGCCTGCGCAAGGACGCGGCGGGCGCGATCCTGTTCTCGGCCGAGAAGGCCACCTGGATGGCCGGCGAGGCAATCCAGTGCCTGGGCGGCAACGGCTACATCAACGACTCGCCGACCGGCCGGCTGTGGCGCGACGCCAAGCTCTACGAGATCGGGGCCGGCACGTCGGAGATCCGCCGGATGCTGATCGGCCGCGAGCTGTTCGCCGAGACGAAGTAGCCGCCGCGCGCGCACGCCCATGCCGCAGAGCCGATCGAGCCCGGCCGAGGATCCGCGCGCGGACAGGAGCGCGCCGGACCGCAGCGCCGACCGCCCTGCCGCGGTCGCACAGGCGATCCTCGCCGGCTTCGACCGCCACTTCGCGCTGACGCGCTACATCGCGCAGCAGGCCAAGGCGCGCTACGAGCGCGGCGACTGGCACGGCATCCGCCGGCTGGCGCGCGACCGCATCGCGTTCTACGACCAGCGCGTGCACGAGGCGGTCGAGCGGCTGGAGTCGGAGTTCGCGCTCGGTCAGCGCGGCCAGCGGATGGCCGACGACTGGCTGTGGCCGCGCGTGAAGCGCAACTACGTGGCACTGCTGGCCGACCACCGCCAGCCGGAACTCGCCGAGACCTTCTTCAACTCGGTGTGCTGCAACATCCTGCACCGAAGTTACTTCCACAACGGCTTCATCTTCGTGCGTCCCGGGGTCTCGACCGAGTACCTCGACGCCGACCGGCCGAGCTGGCGCGTCTACTATCCGCTCACCGTCGGCTGGCGACCGGCGCTGCGGCAGATGATCATCGACTTCGGGCTGGCCTGCCCGTTCGTCGACATCGAGCGCGACCTTTCGCTGGTGCAGGCCGCCGCGCGCGAGCACTTCCCGCCAGGCTTCGTCTACGCGGCCGACTGCCAGCTGCAGGTGCTGCGCACGCTGTTCTTCCGCAACAAGGGCGCGTACCTGATCGGCCGCTTCGTCAACGACGGCGAGCTGCTGCCGTTCGCAGTGCCGATCCTGCGCGACTCGCAAGGGCGCCTGTACCTCGACACGGTGCTGTTCGGCAGCGAGCGGATCGAGTCGCTGTTCAACTTCGCGCGCGCCTACTTCATGGTCGACATGGACGTGCCGTCGGCGTACGTGCGCTTCCTGAAGACGCTGATGCCCACCAAGCCCGAATCCGAGCTCTACACGATGCTCGGCTTCCACAAGCAGGGCAAGACGCTGTTCTACCGCGACCTCCTGCAGCACCTGAAGTACTCGCACGACCCCTTCATCGTGGCCCCGGGCATCAAGGGGTTGGTGATGCTGGTGTTCACGCTGCCGTCGTTTCCGTACGTGTTCAAGCTCATCAAGGACAAGCGCGGCAAGGAGATCTCGCGCGAGTTCATCCAGTCGCAGTACCAGCTGGTCAAGTTCCACGATCGCGCGGGACGAATGGCCGACACCTGGGAGTACTCCGGCGTGCCGTTCCCGAAGGACCGCATCGACCCGGGCCTGCTGGCCGAGCTGAAGGAGTTCGCGCCGTCGCAGATCGAGGAGGAAGGCGACGCGATCGTCATCCGCCACCTGTACATCGAGCGCCGGATGGTGCCGCTGAACATCTACCTTGAGCAGGCCGACGACGCCGACCGCGAGCACGCGATCATCGAGTACGGCGACGCGATCAAGCAGATGGTCGCCGCGAACATGTTCCCGGGCGACATGCTGTGGAAGAACTTCGGCATGACGCGCCAGGGCCGGGTCGTGTTCTACGACTACGACGAAGTCGCCTACATCACCGACTGCAACTTCCGGCGCATTCCGCCGCCGCGGACGCCGGAAGACGAGATGTCCGCCGAGCCGTGGTATTCCGTCGGCCCGCACGATGTGTTCCCCGAGGAATTCGGCACCTTCCTGCTCGGCAATCCGCGCGTGCGCGAGCTGTTTATGAAACACCACGCCGACCTGCTCGACGCCGGCTATTGGCAGGAACGTCAGCGCCGGATCCGCGAGGGCGTGCTCGACGACGTGTTCCCGTATCCCGAAACGCTGCGCTTCCGCAACCGGCTGCCGGCGCAGCCATCGGCAGAAGCCGCATGATTGCCCCTCGTCATCGACAAGCCGGGGCGGATATCGCATCCTTGCAGTGCCAGCTTTCCCGATCATTCCGCAGGAGGATTCCATGAGTGACTCTGTTGTCATCGTATCGGCGGCCCGCACGCCGATCGGCGCCATGATGGGCGAGCTCTCCGGCCTCGCCGGCCAGCAACTCGGCTCGATCGCGATCCGCGCCGCGGTGGAGCGCGCCGGCCTGAAGCCCGAGCAGGTCCAGGAGGTCATCATGGGCTGCGTGCTGCCCGCCGGCCAGGGCCAGGCCCCGGCGCGCCAGGCGACGCTCGGCGCCGGCCTGCCGCGCTCCACCGGCGCCACCACGATCAACAAGGTCTGCGGCTCGGGCATGAAGGCCGCGATGTTCGCGCACGACCTGCTGGTCGCGGGCAGCCAGGACATCGTCGTCGCCGGCGGCATGGAGAGCATGAGCAACGCGCCGTACCTGATGCTCAAGGGCCGCGGCGGCTACCGCTACGGCCACGCGACGGTCTACGACCACATGGCGCTCGACGGCCTCGAGGACGCCTACGAGAAGACCCCGAACGGCGGCGGCAAGTCGATGGGCCAGTTCGCCGAGGACTGCGCCGCGAAGTACACGTTCACCCGCGAGCAGCAGGACGCCTACGCGATCGAGTCCACGCGCCGCGCGCTGGCCGCGAACAACGACGGCAGCTTCGGGTGGGAGATCGCGCCGGTCACCGTGGCAGGCCGCAAGGGCGACGTGGTGATCGACAAGGACGAGTCGCCGTTCAAGGCCAACGTCGAGAAGATCCCGACGCTCAAGCCGGCGTTCCGCAAGGACGGCACGGTCACCGCAGCCACTTCGTCGTCGATCTCGGACGGCGCGGCCGCGCTGGTGCTGATGCGCGCCTCGACCGCCGAGCGCCTGGGCTGCAAGCCGCTGGCGCGACTCGTCGGCCACGCGACGCACTCGCAGGAGCCGCAGTGGTTCACCACGGCCCCGGTCGGCGCGATCGCCAGGCTCTACGAGAAGACCGGCTGGAACACCAGGGGCGTCGACCTGTTCGAGATCAACGAGGCGTTCGCGGTGGTCGCGATGGCGGCCATGAAGGAGCACGGGCTGTCGCACGACCGGGTCAATGTCCACGGCGGGGCGGTCGCGCTCGGCCACCCGATCGGCGCCTCGGGGGCGCGGCTGATCGTCACGCTGATCGGCGCGCTGCGCAAGAGCGGCGGGAAGAAGGGCATCGCGTCGTTGTGCATCGGCGGCGGCGAGGCGACGGCGGTCGCGATCGAGTTGCTCTGACGATGCCGACCGCGCTGGTCCTCGGGGCTTCGCGCGGCCTCGGCCTGGAGTTCGCGCGGCAGTACCTGGCCGAAGGGTGGACGGTCTACGCCACCCATCGCTCGGAGCCCGATCGCGTGCGGCTGCGCGACCTCGGGGCGCACACGCTCAAGCTCGACGTGCTCGACGCCGACGACCTCGCCGGCCTCGCGTGGCAACTCGAGAGCGAGCGGCTCGACGTGGTGGTGATCAATGCCGGCGTCTACGGGCCGCGCAGCAGCAACCTGCATCAGCCGCCCGCGACCGAGGACTTCGACCTGGTGATGCGCACCAACGTCCTGGCGCCGATGCGCCTCGTGCCGCGGCTCGCGCCGATGCTCGGGCCGGCGCGCGGCACGCTCGCCTTCGTCTCGAGCCGGATGGGATCGATCTCGGCGGCCGGCGCGAGCCACGGCATGCTCTACCGCGTCTCGAAGGCCGCCGAGAACATGGTGGTGAAGCTCGCGCACGTCGAGCTGAGCCCGCTCGGCGTGCGGGTGCTGGCCCTGCACCCCGGCTGGGTCCGCACCGACATGGGCGGACCGAATGCCGAGGTCGACGTTCCGGCCAGCATCGTCGGCATGCGGCGCGTGATCGCCGATGCCACGGCGTATCCGGCCGGCGGGTTCTACGACTACCGCGGCCAGTCGCTGGCCTGGTGAACCGATGCTGTTGACCGAAGAACAGGCGATGACGCGCGATGCGGTGCGCGCGTTCGTCCGGAACGAGATCGCACCGCACGCCGCCCGCTGGGACCGCGAGTCGCACTTTCCCGCCGAGGCGCTCCGGGGGCTGGCCGCGCTCGGCTGCTACGGCATCGCGGTGCCCGAGCGATGGGGCGGAGCCGGCCTCGACTACGCGTCGCTCGCACTCGTGATCGAGGAGATCGCCGCCGGCGACGGCGCGACCTCGACCATCGTCTCGGTCAACAACTGCCCGGTGTGCTCGATCCTCCTGGCCTGGGGCAACGACGCGCAGAAAGACCAGTGGCTGCGGCCGCTGGCGTCCGGCCGGATGCTCGGCGCGTTCTGCCTGACCGAGCCGCAGGTGGGCTCCGAGGCGTCCGGGCTGCGCACGACCGCGGTCCGCGACGGCACCGACTGGGTGATCGACGGCGTCAAGCAGTTCATCACCTCGGGCAAGCACGGTGACGTGGCGATCGTGATGGCGGTCACCGACCGCAGCGTCGGCAAGCGCGGCATCTCGGCGTTCCTGGTGCCCACCTCCACGCCGGGCTACGTCGTCGCGAGGCTCGAGGAGAAGACCGGCCAGCACGCATCCGATACCGCGCAGGTCGTGTTCGAGCACTGCCGCGTGCCCGCGGCGAACCTGATCGGCGAGGAGGGCCACGGCTACCGCATCGCGCTGTCCGGGCTCGAGGGCGGCCGCATCGGCATCGCCTCGCAGTCGGTGGGCATGGCGCGTGCGGCGTTCGAGTCGGCGCTCGCCTACGCGAAGGAACGCGTCGCCTTCGGCCAGCCGATCTTCGAGCACCAGGCGATCAGCTTCCGGCTCGCCGACATGGCCACCCGCATCGAGGCGGCGCGACAGCTGATCCGGCACGCCGCAGCGCTGAAGGACGCCGGCCGCCCGTGCCTGAAGGAGGCGGCGATGGCCAAGCTGTTCGCCTCCGAGATGGCCGAGCGCGTCTGCTCCGACGCCATCCAGATCCACGGCGGCTACGGCTATGTCGCCGACTACCCGGTCGAGCGGATCTGGCGCGACGTTCGCGTGTGCCAGATCTACGAGGGCACCAGCGACATCCAGCGCATCCTGATCGGGCGCGCGCTGGCGGCCGAAGGCGGCTGACGGGGCGGCCGGCGATGCTCAGGGGCCTGCGCGTCAGGGAGCGGCTGTATCGCTGGGTGCTCTGGCTGGTCGCATTGCTGTTCGCGGGCTTCCTGATCGGTCTCGGCGGCCTGGTGATCGGCGACCTGCCGAAGATCGAGCGCGCGCCCTCGCTCGAGCAGTTCGTCGATGCCGGCGCCGCGGCACCGCTGGACCAGCGCATCGCGTCGCTTCGCAGCGAGGCGACCGCGCTGTCCGACCGCCGCGAGACCGCAAACCTGGCGCTGACCGCGGCGCGCAACGCCTACCGCTCGGCCCGCGAGGGATTCGCCAACTGGGTGGCGACCCGCGGCGCCACCGGCCAGTCGTCGCAGGACGAAGAGGTGCTGGCACGCACCCGCGAGCTCGACGCGCTGAAGTCAACCGAGCGCGCGCGCCAGGCCGACGTCGAAGCGATCGACGCGCGCGCGCTGCAGGCCAGGCAGGCTCTCGCCGAGGCGGGCAAGGAGCGTCAGGCGCTCGAGCGCGCCGCCGGCGAACGGCTGCGAAAGGCGCAGTTCGCGCAGGAGCTGCGCGTGTTCGGGTTCCGCCTCGCGCTGACGCTGCCGCTGCTGGCCGCGGCGGGCTGGCTGTTCGCCCGCCATCGCAACGGCACCTGGTGGCCGTTCGTCTGGGGCTTCGCGATCTTCGCGGCGTTCGCCTTCTTCGTCGAGCTGGTGCCCTACCTGCCCAGCTACGGAGGCTACGTGCGGCACGTGGTCGGCATCGTGCTGACGGTCATCGCCGGCATCTACCTGATACGCGCGATGCAGCGCTACCTGGCCGCGAAGCAGGCCGAACAGCAGCTGCCGCAGGGAGATCGCCGCGGCGAGATCCGCTACGAGCAGGCGCTCGAGCAGATGCGCAAGAACGTGTGCCCGGGCTGCGAGCGCAGCGTGAAGCTGGGCGGCGAGGCCGAACCCGACTTCTGCATGCACTGCGGCCTGCAGCTGTTCGGGCGCTGCCCGGCGTGCAACGCGCGCCACAACGCGTTCTTCCAGTTCTGCCCGGCGTGCGGCGTGCGCTCCGAAGCCGCGCCGCCCGGGGCGCCGCACCGACCCGCTGCCTGAGGAGCCCGCCGATGCCCGCGTTCACGCTGTACTGCTTCGCCCAATCGGGAAACGCCTACAAGGCCGCGCTGATGCTGAACCTGTGCGGCGTCGACTGGACGCCGCGGTTCGTCGACTTCTTCAACGGCGAGACCCGCACCCCCGCCTACCGGGAAATCAACGTCATGGGCGAGGTGCCGGTGCTCGAGCACGACGGGCGGCGCCTGTCGCAGTCCGGCGTCATCCTCGACTACCTCGCGTCACGGCTCGGGCGCTTCGGCTGGCGCGACGACGACGATCGGCGCGAGGTCCTGCGCTGGATCCTGTTCGACAACCACAAGCTCACCAGCTACGTCGCCACGCTGCGCTTCATGCTGCAGTTCGCGCGCACCGGCGAGACGCCGGTCACCGAATGGCTGCGCGGCCGCGCGAAATCGGCATTGAAGGTGCTCGACGCGCACCTGTCGGGTCGCCGCTTCGCCGTCGGCGACGCTCCGACGATTGCCGACCTGTCGATGTGCGGCTACCTGTACTGGTTCGACGAGTTCGGCATCGACCCGGGCGCGTTCCCGGCGGTCGAGGCGTGGCTGCAGCGCATCCGCGCGCTGCCGGGCTGGGTCCATCCGTACGAGTTGATGCCCGGCCACCCGCTGCCCGGCCGCTGAGCGGCGCGCATTCAAGGACGCCAGGTCCGGCTCCAGGCCGCGGCGCTGCCGGGCGGCTGCACGTAGCGCAAGGCCTCGGTGGTCCACCGATGCGCGGTGCCGCCGCGTGCGCTGCCCGTGAACACGGTGCGCTCGAGCAGCTCGGTCAGGTCGAGCGCGACGCCGACGTAGACGCTGCGCCGGCGCAGATCCTCCTGGCTGTAGTCGAAGTCGCTCCTGAAACCCTTCGCGCCGTATCCCGCCACCAGCTCGACGTAGCGCAGCGGGTTGTCCGGTCCGATGGCCTCGAAGCCCGACAGGCGCAGCGCGAGCAGGTACGTGTGGTGGTCGTACCAGCTGTCCTTGCGGCCTGCCGGCGAATACATCCAGCGGAACGCGAAGTAGCGGTCGAGCGCCGGGTACGACTCCATCGCCGCGCCCAGCCCGATACCGAGCGTGTTCATCGCCAGGTCCTGCCAGCTGAAGCCGTATTGCCCCGAGCGCGACAGGCCGTCGAGGATCTCGACGCCGAGCCCGAAGCCGAAGGCGACTCCTGCCGCCATCCGCACCGCCTCCTGCTGCGGCACCTGCGCCCAGCCCAGCGCCCGGGTGCCCAGCCGCGTGGCGAGGTAGAACGAAAAGGCGTGGCCGAGCTTGTCGATGCCGCCCGCGTACGTGTCCTTGCCGAACCAGCCCTCGCTCGCGACGCTGAACTCCGAGGTGAAACCCTGGCTCCACCAGGCCGCGACGCTCACGGCGGCGCTCGCGGCGACGCTGCCGGCCGCGATCGCGGTGCGGCAAGTCCGGATCGGGCCCCACGGCAGCTGCAGCGCCGCTTCGCAGGAGGGTGCCGCCGGCGCGCCGGGCGACGGCGACGGCGACGGCGACGGCGATGGAGACGGGCCAGCACGCGCGGCCGCTGCGGCCACGAGCGCGTCGTAGAGGCCGTCGGGCGCGGCCGGCCGCTGGCCGGGAAGCTGCGAGGCCCCGGAGCCCGCCTGCGCGACCGCGGTCGAGGCAGCCAGGCAAGCCGCGCCGAGAACCCGCATGAATGCTCGCATCCGGGCATGGTACCTGCGCGCGCCGGCCTGCGGCCGCAGTTAATCGGTCGCGCGTTCAATTAATCTGCTATGCTACGGCCTCTCGCCCACGAACATCGACCATGGCCCGTACCGTCGGCTCCGACGGCGCCCGCACCGAGGACGCGATCCGCCAGGCGGCGATCTCGCTGATCGCCGAGCGCGGCTTCGAGGCAATGACGCTGCGCGAACTCGCGGGACGGGTCGGCGTGCAGCCGGGCTCGATCTACCGCTACTTCCCGAGCAAGGCCCGGATGCTGGTCGACCTGCTGGTGGAGCACCTTCAGTTCCTGCTCGGCCAGTGGGAAGCCGGGCGGCCGGCGACCGACGACCCCGTCGCGTTGCTGCGTGCCTTCGTCGACTTCCACGTCCGCCTGCACACGCTGCGCCGCCGCGAGGTGTTCGTCGCCAACATGGAGCTGCGCAGCCTCGCGCCCGCCGACCGCCGCCGGGTCGTCGCGCTGCGCCGGCGCTACGAGGATATCCTCACGGACATCCTGCGCGCAGGCGCCGAGGCGGGAGCGTTCCACGTCCCGGATCCGCGCATCGCAAGCTTCGCGGTGCTGGCGATGCTCACCGGGGTCGGCAGCTGGTACCGGGAAGGCGGTCGACTCGGCAGGCGCGAACTGGTCGAGCAATACACGCAGCTGGCGATGCAGTGCGTCGGCGCCGTGGACACCGGATCCGCGCACCAGGCGGTCAATGCCCACGAAGGGAGATGCGATTGAACAGAATCGAAAGCAGGCTCGATCCGCGCGATCCGCAGTTCCAGGCCAACGCGCAGGCGATGCGGCTGCTGGTCGGCGACCTGCACGAGAAGGTGGCGCTGGTGGCGCAGGGAGGCGGCGAGGCAGCGCGCGCGAAGCACGTTGCCCGCGGCAAGCTGCCGCCGCGCGAGCGCGTGCAGATGCTGCTCGACCCGGGCACGCCGTTCCTCGAGCTGTCGCAGCTGGCGGCGTTCGGCATCTACGACGACGAGGCGCCGTGCGCCGGCGTCATCACCGGCATCGGCCGGGTGGCCGGCATCGAATGCGTGATCGTGTGCAACGACGCCACGGTCAAGGGCGGCTCGTACTTCCCGCTCACCGTCAAGAAGCACTTGCGCGCGCAGGAGATCGCCCGCGAGAACCGGCTGCCCTGCATCTACCTGGTCGACTCGGGCGGGGCGAACCTGCCGACGCAGGACGAGGTCTTCCCCGATCGCGAGCACTTCGGCCGCATCTTCTACAACCAGGCGACGATGTCGGCGATGGGCATCCCGCAGGTCGCGGTCGTGATGGGCTCGTGCACCGCCGGCGGCGCCTACGTGCCGGCGATGAGCGACGAGGCGGTGATCGTGCGCAACCAGGGCACGATCTTCCTCGGCGGCCCGCCGCTCGTGAAGGCGGCGATCGGCGAGGTGGTCAGCGCCGAGGACCTCGGCGGCGGCGACGTGCACACGCGGCTCTCGGGCGTGGCCGATCACCTGGCCAACGACGACCGCCACGCGCTGGCGATCGCGCGCCGCATCGTCGGCAACCTGAACCGGCGCAAGCCGCAGCAGCTCGACGTCGTCGATCCGGTCGAACCCCGCTACGCCGCCGACGAGCTGTACGGCGTCATCCCGACCGACTCGCGCAAGCCCTACGACGTGCGCGAGGTGATCGCGCGCATCGTCGACGACTCGGCGTTCGACGAGTTCAAGGCGCGCTACGGCACGACGCTGGTGACCGGCTTCGCGCGGCTCTACGGCATGCCGCTGGGCATCGTGGCCAACAACGGCATCCTGTTCTCCGAGTCGGCCAACAAGGGCGCGCACTTCGTCGAGTTGTGCGCGCAGCGCAAGATCCCGCTGCTGTTCCTGCAGAACATCACCGGGTTCATGGTCGGGCGCAAGTACGAGAACGAAGGCATCGCGCGCGCCGGCGCGAAAATGGTCACGGCCGTCGCCTGCGCGCAGGTACCGAAGCTCACGCTGATCATCGGCGGCTCGTTCGGCGCAGGCAACTACGGGATGTGCGGCCGCGCCTATTCGCCGCGCTTCCTCTGGATGTGGCCGAACGCGCGAATCAGCGTGATGGGCGGCGAGCAGGCGGCCTCGGTGCTCGCCACCGTGCGGCGCGACGGCATCGAGGCGCGCGGCCAGGCCTGGAGCGCCGAAGACGAGGAAGCGTTCAAGGCCCCGATCCGCGAGCAATACGAGCGCCAGGGCCATCCGTACTACGCCAGCGCCAGGCTCTGGGACGACGGGATCATCGACCCGGCCGACACCCGGATGGTGCTCGGCCTCGGCCTGTCGGCGGCGCTGAACGCGCCGATCCCGGATGCGCGCTTCGGCGTGTTCCGCATGTAGACGAAGGATCGCGAAGTGAGCTACGAGACCCTGCAGACGCAACTGAGCCAGGGCGTCGCCCTGATCTGGCTGAACCGGCCCGACCTGCGCAATGCGATGAACGACGTCGTCATCGCCGAACTCACCGACGCGTTCGAGCGCGCCGGCGACGACGACGAGGTCCGCGCGATCGTGCTCGCCGGCCACGGCAGCGCATTCTGCGCGGGCGGCGACCTGGGCTGGATGAAGCGGGCCCGCAGCTTCACGCCCGAGGAGAACCGCGCCGACGCCGCGAAGCTGGCGAAGATGCTGCGCACGATCTACGAGAACCCGAAGCCGGTCGTCGCGCGCGTGCACGGGCCGGCGTTCGCCGGCGGGATGGGGCTGGTCGCCGCCTGCGACATCGCGGTCGCGAGCGCCGACGCGAAGTTCTGCCTGTCCGAAGTGAAGCTGGGGCTGATCCCGGCGATGATCAGCCCGTACGTGATCCGGGCGATCGGCGAGCAGGCGGCGCGCCGCTACTTCCTCACCGCCGAGGTGTTCGAGGCGGCCGAGGCCTACCGGATCGGGCTGGTCCACGAACTGTGCATGCCGGCGGAGCTCGACGCGACCGTCAACGCGATGCTCGGCCACCTGTTGCAGGGCGGCCCGGTCGCGCTCGGCGAGAGCAAGCGGCTGATCCGTGACGTCGCCGGCATGGCCATCGACGACGCGCTGGCGGCCGAGACCGCAGCGCGCATCGCGGCGGCGCGTGCCTCCGACGAGGGACAGGAAGGCATCGCGGCGTTCTTCGAGAAGCGCCGGCCCGCCTGGGTGCCGTCGCAGCCCTGATCCGAGACCGATCCGGAGACGCCCGATGTTCAGCAAGATCCTGATTGCCAACCGCGGCGAGATCGCCTGCCGGGTCGCCGCCACCGCGCGCCGACTGGGCATCCGCACGGTCGCCGTCTACTCCGACGCCGACGCGAACGCGCGCCACGTCGCCGCCTGCGACGAGGCCTGGCGCCTCGGACCGGCCGCGGCACGCGAGTCCTACCTCCGCGGCGACCTGATCCTCGAGATCGCGCGGCGCACCGGCGCGCAGGCGATTCACCCCGGCTACGGCTTCCTGTCGGAGAACGAGGACTTCGCGCGCGCCGCGGCCCAGGCGGGCATCGCGTTCATCGGCCCGCCGGCCGACGCGATCGCCGCGATGGGCAGCAAGTCGGCGGCCAAGGCGCTGATGGAGCGTGCCGGCGTGCCGCTGGTGCCCGGTTACCACGGCGAGGACCAGGATCCCGCGCTGCTCGCGCGCGAGGCGGCGCGCATCGGTTATCCGGTGCTGATCAAGGCCAGTGCGGGCGGCGGCGGCAAGGGCATGCGCATCGTCGAGCGCGCCGACCTCTTCGACGCGATGCTCGCCTCGTGCAAGCGCGAAGCGAAGAACGCGTTCGGCGACGACGCGGTGCTCGTCGAGCGTTACGTCACCCGCCCCCGGCACGTCGAGATCCAGGTGTTCGCCGACAGCCACGGCCACTGCATCCACCTGTTCGAGCGCGATTGCTCGGTTCAGCGGCGCCACCAGAAGGTGCTCGAGGAGGCGCCCGCGCCCGGCATGACCGACGAGCGGCGCAGCGCGATGGGCGATGCGGCAGTCGCCGCGGCGCGTGCCGTCGGCTACGTCGGCGCAGGCACTGTCGAGTTCATCGTCGAGCAGTCGGGACGCTTCTACTTCATGGAGATGAATACGCGGCTGCAGGTCGAGCACCCGGTGACCGAGATGATCACCGGCTTCGACCTGGTCGAATGGCAGCTGAGAGTGGCCGCCGGACAGCCACTGCCCGCGACGCAACACGACCTGCACATCCGCGGCCACGCGATCGAGGCGCGTGTCTATGCCGAGAACCCCGACAAGGGGTTCCTCCCGTCGATTGGCACGCTGCGGCACCTGCGCACGCCCGCCGCATCGGCGTTCACGCACCGGGTGGAAGGGGGCGCCGAGCACGACGAACCCGCCGCGGTGCGCATCGACAGCGGCGTGCGCGAAGGCGACGCGATCACCCCGTACTACGACCCGATGATCGCCAAGCTGATCGTCTGGGGCCGCGACCGCGATCACGCGCTGGCGCGGATGGCGCAGGCGCTGGCCGGGTTCGAGGTGGTCGGCCCGGCGACCAACGTCGGCTTCCTGTCGCGGCTCGTCGGATGCGAATCCTTCGCTCGCGCTGATCTCGACACCGGACTGATCGAGCGCGAAAAGGCGGCCCTGATGCCCGCTGCGACGAAGCCGCCGCTGCTGCCGCGGGCGATCGCCGCCGCGGCGGTGCTGGCCGGCGAGGCCGACGAGGCCGCCGCCGCCGACCGCGCGGCCGGCCGCCATGACCCCTGGAACCTGCGCAACGGCTGGCGCCCGTCGAGCCGGCTGCGTCGCACGCTGCCGTTCGACGCGGCCGGCGCGCCCTGCCCGGTCGAAATCGAATATGCGACGCGGGGATGGACCGTGCGCGACGGCGACGACACGCTGTGCATTGCCGACCTGCGCTGGTCGCCCGCCGAGCGCAAGCTGCGCGGGCTCGCCGGCGAGCGCGCTTTCGAAGCCAGCGCCGTGCTCGACGGCGAGACGCTGCATCTGTTCACGCCCGACGGCCACCTGACGCTCGGCTACGCGCCACCGCTCGCGCACGTCGGCGAGGAAGCGTCCGACGACGCGCGGCTCACCGCGCCGATGCCGGGCAAGGTGATCGCGCTGATGGTCCAGGCGGGCGCCAGGGTCGCGCGGGGCCAGCCGCTGCTGGTCATGGAGGCAATGAAGATGGAGCACACGATCAGCGCACCCGCCGACGGCGAGGTCGCCGCGATCCGCCATGCGGTCGGCGACCAGGTGGCCGAGGGCGCGCAGCTGATCGAGTTCGTCCCGCATCCCTGACGCGCGCCCGGCCCTCGGCGCGCGCGCATCGGCCGGGCCGGTAGAATCGACCGTATCGACCGGGCCGAGCGCCCGTCCGCTCCAGGAGCCGTCATGAACCTGCCCACCCGCGTCTTCATCACCGAGGTGGCCCCGCGCGACGGGCTGCAGAACGAGACGCAGCCGGTATCCACCGAGGTCAAGGTCGAGCTGTGCGAACGCCTGCTCGCCGCCGGCGTGCGCCAGCTCGAGGCGACTTCGTTCGTCTCCCCGAAGTGGGTGCCGCAGATGGCCGACGCCGCCGACGTGATGGCGCGATTGCCGCGCCCCGCCGGGGTCACCGTCTCGGTGCTCACGCCGAACCTGAAGGGATTCGAGGCCGCGCTCGCGGCCGGCGCCGACGAAGTCGTGATCTTCGCGGCCGCGAGCGAGGCCTTCTCGATGCGCAACATCAACTGCTCGATCGCCGAGAGTATCGAGCGATTCCGGCCCGTTGCGCAGGCAGCCAAGGCCCACCGGCTGCGGCTGCGCGCCGCGGTGTCGGTGGCCTTCGGATGCCCGTACCAGGGCGAGGTGCCGGTGGCGTCGGTCGTCGACGTTGCGGCGCGCTTGCGTGACCTGGGCTGCGACGAGATCGGCATCGCCGACACGATCGGCGTGGGCACGGCTGAACACGTGGCGCGCGTTTTCGATGCCGTGACGCGCGAAGTCCCGCTCGAGCAGTTGTCCGGCCACTTCCACGACACCTACGGCCAGGCGGTCGCCAACGTCGTCGCGAGCCTGCAATCGGGCGTCTTCCGCTTCGACTCGTCGATCGCCGGTCTCGGGGGTTGCCCGTACGCGAAGGGCGCGACCGGCAACGTGGCCACCGAGGACGTGGTCTACCTGATGCACGGACTGGGAATCGAGACCGGCCTCGATCTCGATCGACTGGTCGACACCGGCCAGTGGATCTCGGCGCAGCTCGGCCGGCGCAGCCAGTCGAGGGCCGGCAATGCGCTGGCCGCGCGCCGCGCGCGTGAGACCGAGACTGCCTGATGCATTCCAGGCCGATTCCCTCCCCATGCATCTCGGTGTGCCGGATCGATCCGGCCAGCGGCCTGTGCGTCGGCTGCCTCAGGACGCTCGACGAGATCGCGGCCTGGGGCTCGCTCGCCGACGGCGCGAAGCGCGCGATCTGGCACGACATCGAGCGGCGCCGCAGTTCGAAATCCGATGCGGCGCAGCCCGACGCGACGAAGCCCGATGCGGCCGGGCGATCGCCGTCGCGGCCCGGCACCGCCGCATGAGCGACACCCCGGCAGCCGCCGCCGCTGCGACGCTTCCGGCCTCGCTGCGCTTCGTCGAGCGGGACTGGCTGTCGTCGAATCAGGTCGTCGGGTTCGAGGGGAACGAGGCGATCGTCGTCGATACCGGCTACGCCAAACACGCGGCGCTCACGGTCGAGCTGGTGCGACGCGTGCTCGATGCGCGCGCGGGGGAGACGGGCAGCAGCATCCGGCTCGCCGGAATCGTCAATACGCATCTGCATTCCGATCACTGCGGCGGCAATCGCGCCCTCGCGCACGCCTTCGGCTGCCCGATCACGGTCCCGGCGGCCAGCGCCGCAGACGTCGCGGCCTGGGACGAGGTCGCGCTGACCCACGCGACGACCGGCCAGCGCTGCGAGCAGTTCCGGCACGCCGCCACGCTCGCCCCGGGCGAGCGTCTGCGACTGGGCGGGCTCGACTGGCGGGTGCTGGCGGCCCCCGGCCACGACCCGAAGAGCCTGATCTTCCATTGCGAGCGCGAGGGGCTGCTGGTGTCCGCCGATGCGCTGTGGGAGCAGGGATTCGGCGTGATCTTCCCGGAGCTCGGCGGCCAGTCCGGCTTCGACGAGCAACGATCGGTGCTCGAATTGATCGCAACGCTGCCGATTCGTCTCGTCCTGCCCGGCCACGGGCGCGCCTTCGCAGACGTTCGCGGCGCACTCGACCGCGCCTTCACCCGGCTGGAGGCGATGCGCGCCGACCCGCGCCGCCATGCGCGCCACGCGTTGAAGGTCCTGGTGAAGTTCCTGCTGCTCGACCTCGAGCGCGTCGAGGCGGCCCGGCTGGTCGAGCCGCTGCGGCGCGCGGCCGTCATGCAGCGCACCGCCGAACTGATCGGCATGGACTTCGGCGCGGCGCTGGCCTGGGCCGCCGACGAACTCGTCGCGCAGGGCCAGCTGCGGCGCGACGGCGCCTGGCTGGTGAACGGCTGAGGGTCCGGGGGCCCCCCTGTGCCGCGGGCGGTGAGCCCCAGCGGCGTTGCGGGCAGGCGCAGCGTTGCGCCGTGGCGCTACCGGTCGGTGCGCGCCTCGCCGAACGACCACCGGGTCCGCGCGCGCCCGGGCTCGACCGCCGCCAACGGCTCGGTCGCCGTCAGCCCCGCGAGGCAGCGCCGGGCCAGTTCGATGTAGAGCGCGGTGCCCTCGCGTTTCCACGCGATGTCGGCATCGGTCAGCGGTCGCAGCACCTTGGCGGGCACGCCGGCCACCAGCACGCGTGGCGGGATCGACATGCCGACCTTGACGAACGACATCGCCGCCACGATCGCCTGCTCGCCGACCACCGCCTGGTCCATCACGACCGCGCCGATGCCGACCATCGCGTCGCGGGCGACGCGCGCGCAGTGGATCACCGCGCCGTGCCCGATGTGGCTTTCCTCCTCCATCACGCAATCGAGGTCGGGCCGCGAATGGACGATGCAGTTGTCCTGCACGTTCGAGTTGCGCTCGAGCACGATGCGACCGAAGTCGCCGCGCAGTACCGCGCCGGCGCCGACGTAGCAGCCCGGGCCGACGATCACGTCGCCGATCAGGACCGCCGAGGGGTGGACGTGGGCCGCCGGGTCGATCACCGGGACGACCCCTTCGAAGGCGTAGACGCTTGGGACGCTGGTCACGGGCATCTCCTGTTGCGGCGATGCTAACACCGCGCGGGCGCTCCTCCGACCGGATGCCCCGCCTGTCGGGCGCCGTTCACCGGCATCCCCGGCCGCCAGACCGGAACGCTACGCTGCCGGGGAGATGACAGCCTTGTTCGACCTGCGCACGATCTTCCTCGTGGGCGCCTGCACGACGGCCCTGGGCGCCACGGCGTTCATGGGCCTGGCGCGGATGTACCGGCCGGCAGCGACCGCGATGCGCCACTACGCCCTGGCGCTGGTGGCGATGGCGGTCGGCCTGAGCTTGCTCGCGTTGCGCGGCGCCGGCCTGCCCGACTGGCTGAGCTACGGTGGAACGAACTGGCTGGTGTCCGTCGGCATCGTGCTGACGACCCATGCGACGCTGCGCCTGTTCGGGCGCGCGCCGCCCGGCTGGCTCTTCGTCGGCCAGGTCGCCGGCCTCGCGGCGCTGTGGGGCTGGCTCGGCAGCGATCCGGACGCCGTCGGCGAGCGCGTGCTCGCGACTTCGGCCGTGCAGTTCGTCTGGGTGGCCGTATGCGTCCACGCGATCCGCCGCTCCGACGCGTACGGGCACCAGCCCTACGTGCGCACGCTGGCGACCTTCTTTGCCGGCTACGCGCTCGTCCACCTGCTGCGCGGCATCGCCGCGCTGATGGGCGTGCACTCGGCCGCCGGCGGCGTGTTCGCGCCGAGCCCCGCCCAGGTCGGCTTCGGCCTGCTGTTCGCGCTGAGCCCGATTGCGCTCGCCATGATCGTGCAGATGATGCTGCACGCGCGCATCTCGGGCGAGCTGCACCGCCGCGCCACGACCGACGAGCTGACCGGACTGCACTCGCGGCGGCACTTCTTCGAGCTTTCGCGCGAGCGGCTGCGCGGTCGCCGCGCGGCGGGCGCGGTGCATCACCTGCTGATGATCGACCTGGATCACTTCAAGTCGGTCAACGACCGCTTCGGCCACTCGGTCGGCGACCGCGCGCTGCGGCATGCCGCGCGCGTGCTGAAGAAGGCGCTGAAGAACTCGGGCCTGCTCGGCCGCTACGGCGGGGAGGAATTCTGCGCGCTGATCCGCAGCAGCAGCCACGCCGACGCGAACCGGACGATCGACGAGTTGCGCCGGGCGCTCGAGGCGGCGCCGATGCGAGCCGGGCCCTCGACGATCGTGCTCACCGCCAGCATCGGCGCAGTGCCGGTCGACGACGCCGAGTCGCTCGAGCGGGTGCTCGTGCACGCCGATTACTGCGTATACCGCGCGAAGACCGAGGGACGCAATCGCGTGGTGCGCTCCGGCGAGATGCTGGCCGAGCCGGCCGTCTGATCGTCGGGCCGGACGCGACTCAAGGCCGCCTGCGGCGCCCGGGTTTCTGCGCCGCGCCGCCCGCGCGCTCGCCGGCCCGCGGGCGCGCCAGTTCGCGCTCCATCTGCGCCACCAGCGCCTGCGCTTCGGCCCCCTCCGGAATCGGCCGACCCGAGTCGCGCCAGGCCACGGCGTCCTTGAAGCCGTGCAGCTGCGCGCGCCGACGAAACCACATCCCTTCCGGATCGTGCCGCGTGATGCCGTCGAAGACGGTCGCGAACATCTGCGCCTGCTCGAGCCCCATCGACTCGAGCACCTGGTTGACGACCAGCTTGTGCATCATCAGCTGGCCGCGCGGCACGCCCGCAATGCGAGCGGCCAGCGTGCGCACGGTCTCGTCGAGTTGCGTCGCGGGCACGGCATCGGTGGCGAGCCCCCACTCCTTCGCTGTCCGGCCGTCGATCGTGTCGCCGGTGAACATCATCCGCTTGGCGCGCATCGGCCCGAGCCGGAAGGTCCACATCGCAGTGGTCGGGCAGCCCCAGACGCGCGTGGGCATGTAGCCGATCCGCGCGTCGTCGGCCATCACCAGCAGGTCGCAGCACAACGCGATGTCGCTGCCGCCGGCCACCGCGTGGCCGTGCACTTGCGCGATCGTCGGCTTGTAGCTGTGCCACAGGCTCATGAAGTCTTCGGTGAAGCGCTTCATCGTGCGGTAATCGAGCATCGGGTCCCACGGCGTCGACTCCTGCTGGCACGGATGGTCGACGATCCCCTCCCCGAAAGCCTGCAGGTCGTAGCCGGCGCAAAAGGCGCGGCCGGCGCCGGCCAGCACGATCGCGTGCACCTCGTCGTCGGCGTTCGCCAGCTCGACCGCACGGCGGATTTCGCCCGGCATGCGCTCGTCGATCGCGTTCAGCCGCTCGGGCCGGTTCAGCGTGATCCGCGCCACGCGCGGGTTCGTGCGGTCGCGCGCGTACTTCAGGGATTGGAAGCGGGGCATCACACCCTCCGGAATCGACGCACCAGTGTAGCGCCCGTGCAGGTCCCGGGCACCGGAGCGGCCCGCAGTCGTGCGCCCCCGGCCTCCCGGGGGCTCGTTCACACTCCGATCGTCCCCGCGCCGGGGCCATGCGCCCCGGTCCCGTGCGCCAGTCGCCGGCCGATACCGGACGTCCGCACGAAGTCGTCGATGCGGTCGACGAGCGCATCGACCCCCTCGCCGGTGGTGGCCACGGTGCGCAGCACCGGCACCTCCCAGCCTTGCCGGCGACGCAGGCGAGAAGCCAGCCGGAGATCGCGAACCGTCTGCGCACTGTCGAGTCGGTCCCCCTTGTTCACCACCAGAATGTCCGCGATCTCGACAATGCCCGCCTTGATCGCCTGGATCTCGTCGCCGAGCCCGGGCGGCAGCACGACGACGCAGGCATCGGCCAGCCGGCGGATCGCGACTTCCGACTGCCCGGCACCCACCGTCTCCACGATGACCGCGTCGAAGCCCGCGGCATCCATCGCGTCGACGATCCGGTTCGCGCTTCCCGAGAGGGCGCCCGCGTGTCCGCGCGACGATGCCGAGCGGATGAACACGCGATCGCTCTGCGCGTGCCCGCCCATCCGGATCCGGTCCCCGAGCAGCGCACCGCCCGATATGGGGCTCGACGGGTCGATCGCCAGCACAGCCACGCTGCGCCCCCGTTGGACCCATTCGCCTGTCAGCGCGCCGACCAGCGACGACTTGCCCGCCCCGAGCGGGCCCGTGATGCCGACGACGCACGCACGCCCGCGATGCGGCGCGATCGCCGCGGCAAGCGCGGATGCACCCACACCGTCGTTCTCGAGCAGCGAGATGCAGCGCGCCAACTCGGCGCGCGACCCCCGGAGCAACGCGTCGAGATCAAACACAGCCGACCTCGACCGTGCTGCGTCGACTGTGCCTGGCGAACCTGTTCCCGCCCCTCATCCGGATGTCCCGAAGTCGGGCGCGCGCCGCTCGTGGAAGGCGGCGATGCCTTCGCGCGCCGCCGCCGTGCAGGCGCTCTCGCCGAATGCGCGGTAGCCGATCTCGAGCGCCGCCGCGAGCGTGGGCGCGGCGGCCGCCTCGCGCACCGCGCGCTCGATCAGCGCCACGGTGGCGCGGCTGAGCGCCATGCCGCCGGCGGCGGTCGGCGCCTGTTGGCCCGCGAACGGCGGGACCTCGACCGGGCCATCGGGAATCGACATTCGCCGCCCGGCGAGCGTGCGCACCCGTTGCGCCGCCTCGTGCACCAGCGCGTGCGGGTCGTCGGCCAGCGCATCGACGATGCCGAGCTCGTGGGCGCGCGCCGCCTTCAGCCGCTCGCCACGCCGCAGCATCTCGTGGAACACGGTGGCGGCCGCGGGCCAGCGCCGGTAAGGCACCACCATTGCGCCGATGCCCGGCAGGATGCCCAGCGTCACCTCGGGCAGCTGCATCCACGCGTCGCGCGTCGCCACCAGCGCGTGGCAGCGCATCGCCAGCTCCAAGCCGCCGCCCAGCGCCATGCCGTTGAGCGCCGCGACCACCGGCTTGGCCATCGCGTCGAGGTGCACCAGCAGCCGCGAGCAGTCGCGCGCGTACTGCGCCGACGCCTCGGCGTCGCCGAGCATCGACGGGAAGCGCCCGATGTCGGCGCCCGCGCAGAACGCGCGCGTGCCGTAGCCGGTGATCACGAAGCCGGCGACCGCGTCGTCGTGCTCGTGGCGCCGGATCACCGCGAGGATCTCGTCGGTCATCTCGTCGTGCAGCGCATTGAGCGCCTCGGGCCTGCGCAGCGTGATCACCTTCACCCCGTCGACGTCGTCGACCAGCACGTGGCGCTCGAAGCGCTGGTAGTGGGCGAGCGGGCGCTTCGGCATCGGCATGCCGGGGCGCTCGCGAGCGAAGCGCTGGAGGATGCGCGCGGTCTCGGCTTCGCCGAGCGCGCGCATCAGCTCGAGCGGGCCGCGCTTGAAGCCGAGCGCGACCTTGCAGCCCAGGTCGAGGTCGGCCGGCTCGCCGATCCCGCGATCGAGGATGTCCACCGACTGCGAGAACAGCACCCCGAGCAGGCGCTCGCGCACCGCGGCCGCCGTGTCGGGCGCGACCTCGAGCCGCTGGTTCGGCTTGGTCGTGATCCAGTTCTCCACCGAGCGGAAGATCGGCGCCGGCCGGTAGTGCTCGCCCTCTTCGTCGGCCTGCAGCGTATTGGTCTCGACGATGATCGGGTTGCCGCGCGCCAGGTTCAGCACGAAGAACGGCCCGGCGTGCACGTAGTCGGCCGCAACGCTGTCGATTTCGCCGGCGCTGGCGTGCTCGAGCAGCAGCGCCGACTCGTTGCACCAGTTGTCGAAGATCCGGTCGAGCATGAAGCACGGCGCATCGGCCGTGACCAGCGCCAGCTTGCCGGTCTCGCAGAACAGGCGCCGCAGGTGCGCGACCAGCGCCGGATCGGCCTGTGGCCAGTCGATGACTTCCACCGCCGGGTTGCGCCAGGCCGGCGCGAAGAAGTGGGTGACGGTGGCGCGGCGCGGGTGGCGCAGATCGGCGAAGATCCGCGCGGCCGGCAGCGAACTGGTGTTCGACGTGATGATCGCGTCGGGCGAGACCCGCGCTTCGACCTCGGCGAAGATACGGCGCTTGAGCGCCAGATTCTCGGTGGCCGCCTCGAGCACCCAGTCGGCGCCGGCGATCGCGTCGTAGTCGGTCGTGCCGGCGATGCCGGCCAGCACGGCGTCCCGCTCGGCGGCCTTCATCTTGCCTCGCGCCACCGCCTTCTCGGCATAGCCGCGAAAGCGTGCCAGCGCGGCATCGAGCGCCGCCTGCTGCAGGTCGACCAGCGTGAGCGACAGCGACGGCAGCGCGCTCTTCAGGTAGTAACCAATGTCCGGGCCGATCGAACCGGCGCCGATGATCGCGACGTGGCGCGGCATCGGGCGCGTGGGCGGTTGCAGCAAGGGATTGAGGCTGGAGCGAGTCATCGGTCGTGTTCCGGATCGCGGGGCATCGGGAAACGTGTCGCCGCGTGTGCCGTCATTCGGTGGCCGCCAGGTCTGCACCGTCGAGTTCGTCGAGCGCCGCCGCCCCGAGCAGTACGCGCCGCTCGAGGACCGCGATCTCGGCCATCAGGTACTCCGCGTGGAACCGGGCCAGCGCCTGCTTCGTCCGCTGCAGCGGCGACCCCTCGGCCGCCACCGCCATGCGCAACCACATCCAGCCGCTGCCGACCAGGCCGACCATCTTCAGGTACGCGCTCGCGCCCGCTTCGGCATCGCGCGCCCGGGCAGGAAGCGACGCCAGCAGCGCGCCGGTGCAGGCATCGAGCCGCGCCAGACCGTCGTCGAGCGCCCGGCTGATGCGCTCGACGCCCGCGCTGCCCGACAGCCGGCGAAGATCGGCGCGGATGCGCTCGACGAACAGGCGATAGCGGTGGCCGTCGTCGGGCGCGAGCTTGCGCATGACCAGGTCGAGCGCCTGGATGCCGTTCGCGCCTTCGTAGATCGACATCACCCGACTGTCGCGGACGTACTGTTCGACACCGGTGTCGGAGATGTAGCCGTGGCCGCCGAACACCTGTACCGCCAGGTTCGCGACCTCGAAGCCGGTCTCCGAGCAGCATGCCTTGCATACCGGCAGCAGCCACTCGGCAATCGCCAGCGCGTCGGCCTGCTCGGCGGGTACGCCGCAGCGGGACAGGTCGAGCTGGAACGCAGCCTCCAGCACCAGCGCCCTCATCCCCTCGGTGCGGGCGCGCATCTCATGCAGCATTCGCCGAACGTCGGCGTGGGTGATGATCGCCGGAGGCGCCGAATCGGGCGCTCCGCCCTGCGTGCGTTCGGTCGCGTAGCGTAGCGCCCTCGCGGTCGCTGCACCGGCGATCGCCACGCCCTGCACCGCGACCTCCAGGCGCATGGCGTTCACCATCGTGAACATCGCCTTGAGACCTGCGTGCTCTTCGCCGACCAGGTAACCTTCGGCGTGATCGAACTCGACGACGCAGGTGGGCGACGCCTTCAGTCCCATCTTGCGCTCGACATGGACGATCTGGACGCCATTGTCCGGGGCCGCACCGTCGCCGCCCAGCCGGCATTTCGGCACCGCGAACAGGCTCAGGCCGCGGGTGCCGGGCGGCGCGCCCGGCAATCGGGCCAGGACCATGTGGACGATCTGCCCGGTCAGGTCGTGGTCGCCGTACGTGATGAACATCTTCGTCCCGCTGATGCGGTGGATACCCCCGGCATCGGGACGCGCACGGGTCGCAATGCGCCCGACGTCCGAGCCGGCCTGCGGCTCGGAGATGCAGATCGTCGCGCCGCAGGTTCCCGCCGCCATCGACGGTACCAGGCGCTGCACCAGTTCGGGTCGCGCGTGCGCGATCAGCAACCGCGTCGCCGCGCGCTCCATCAACGGCAGCATGCCGAACGCGACACATGCGCCGTTGACCAGTTCGGCGAACGCCGCCTGAAGGACCAGCGGGAGATCCTGGCCTCCGTGCTCGCGTGGCATGTCCAGGCCGGGCCATCCGCCCTCCACGTACTGCGCGTAGGCCTCGCGAAAGCCCGGTGGCATCGTCACGCGCCCGTCCTCGAAGCGCGCGCCGTGCGCATCGCCGCCCGGACCGAGCGGCGCGAGCACCTCGACAGCCAGGCGGCCTGCCTCGGAAAGGACCGCGTCGGCAACCTCGGCGTCGGCGTGCCGGTATGCCGGCTGCGAGAACAGCCGCTCGTACCCGAGCACCTCGTTCAGCACGAAGCGCAGATCGGTGAGCGGCGGCACGTACGGGCTGTTCATAGCGATCAGGACCGAAGAGATGTCGGCGACGAGGCCTGCGGCGCCGGCGGCTCGTCGGCCCGATCGGACAGCCGGCGCCGCAATTCGCGCTTGAGGATCTTGCCGCTCGGGTTGCGCGGCAACTCGTCGAGAAAATGGATCACGCGTGGCTTCTTGAAGCCGGCCAGCGATTGCCGGCAGTGTTCGACCAGCAACCCGGCCGAGACGGTGTATCCCGGGCGCAGGACGACGGCGGCGGCGACGACCTCGCCCCACTGGTCGTCCGGCAAGCCGAGAACTGCCGCCTCCAGCACCGCCGGATGCTCGAACAGGACCGCCTCGACCTCCTTGGTGTAGACGTTGACCCCGCCGGTGACGACCATGTCCTTGATGCGGTCGACCACGAACAGGTAGCGCTCGTCGTCGAGGTAGCCGAGGTCGCCGGTGTGGAACCATCCGTCGCGGATCGCCAGTGCGGTCTCCTCCGGCATCCTCCAATAGCCGGGGATGACCGATTCACTGCGAACCAGTATCTCCCCGACCTCGAAGGGCGCGGCGTCCCGGCCATCGGCCACGGCAATCCGCACCTCGGCGCCAACCGCCTCTCGGCCCGCCGAGGCCAGGCGCCGCTGCTGGTGCTCGTCGCCATCGAGCACGTGGTCTGCGGCGACCAGGAACGTGGCTTCGAGCGTCTCCGTCAGCCCGTAGCCCTGCGTGAACCCGCACGGCAGGGTTTGCATCGCCCGCCGCAGGACCTTCGGCGGCATCGGCCCGCCGCCGTAGAAGAGGCAGCGCAGGCTGGCCAGGTCGGCCTTCCCGATCGCCGGATGGTTGACGACGGCGTTGATCATCGTCGGAACGAGCAGCGAGACGCTCGCCCGGTGCCGGGCGACCGCATCGAGCCAGGCCTGCGGGTCGAACTTGTCGAGCACCACCTGCGTGCAGCCGAGCAGCATGTACGTGACCGCCATGAACACCGCGCCCATGTGGTAGAGCGGCGTTGCGACGAGATTCACGTCATCCGGCCGGCTGCCGTCGGCGACGAACTGGTTGAACGCGTTCGCCACCAGGTTGCGATGCGAGACCATCGCGCCCTTGGGCAGTCCGGTGGTGCCGCTGGTGAAGAAGATCGCGAACGGCTCGTCTTCGGGCGCCTTCGATTCGAGCGCCACGTCGTGGGCCTGCTCGACCACCTGTTCGTACTGCTCCGCACCCGGCAATCCGGTGCCGACGATCCAGCGCCGCGCGGGACTTGCACCGGAGGCGAGGGTTTCGCGGAACGGCTCCACGAACGGCGCGCCGATGACCAGCAGCGCGGGCTCGGCCTGGCAGAGCAGTCGCGACAACTCGTCGTTCGTGAGCCGCCAGTTCAGCGGCACCGCGATCAGGCCGGCGCGCGCGATCCCGAAGTACAGTTCGACGATCTCCGCGCAGTTGCCGAGCAGCACGGCAACCCGGTCGCCGGCGACCAGGCCGCGCGAATGCAGCGCATTGGCGACCCGGTCGACACGACGGTCGAGTTCCTGCCAGGTGAGACTGCGCGTATCCGTCCGTAACGCCGCCCTGGCGGGAAAGCGCAGCGCGTTGCGACGGACGATCCTGTCGAGTGTCATCGAGCGCTCCGGCTGCGTGTCATGCGCGCAGGCGGCTCACCGTTGCGTCGACCAGGCGCACCAGTTCCGACGAGAGCGTGCCGGGCATCACGACCTCCGCCGCCCCCATCCGCCTGAGCGCTTGCCCGTCGTCTTCGGGGATCACGCCGCCGCAGAATACCGGAATCGACAGGCCGCGTTCGCGGATCCGCTCCAGCAGGTGCCGCATCTGCGTCATGTGCTGCCCGGACAGGAAGCTGATCCCGATCGCGTCGACGTCCTCCTCGATGGCAACCTTCACCACCTGGTCGGCCTGGTTGTGCAACCCCAGATAGATCACTTCGTAGCCGGCGTCGCGGAGCACGCTGGCCACGGTGATGATTCCGGTATCGTGGCAGTCGAGCCCCATCTTCGCGAGCAGGATGCGTTTCGGCGCGGTCACGGTCGTACCTCCTCAGCGAAAAGACCAGTTCTGGGCATTGCGCATCGCCTCATGGCATTCGCCCATCGTTACCTTGTTCTGCAGTGCGTTCATCAGCAGGGGCACCATGTTCTCGCCGCTGTTCCAGCCGGCTTCGAGCCGCGTCATCGCGTCGGCCCACTTGCCCTGGTCGCGTGAAGCCCGGTACTCGCGCAGGTAGTCGCCCCGACGCGCGCCCCACTGCTCGGCCTCGATCCTGTGGATCTTCAGAGGGGTCTCCTCCTGCGGCGGAATCTGGAACCGGTTGACGCCGACCAGCGTGCGGCGCCCGGTGTCGAGGTCGTTCTGGTTCCGGATGCGTTCGTCGTTGATCTGGTTCTCCAGCCAGCCAGTGCGGATGTATTCGATCATTCCGCCGCGACCGTCGATCTCCGCGAGTTTCTCGCCGATGGCCTGCTCCATCCGGTTGGTGAGGGCCTCGACGTAGTAGGAACCGCCGAGCGGGTCGATCGTCTTCGTGATGCCGCTCTCGTACGCGATGACCTGCTGCGTGCGCAGCGCGATGCGCGACGACTCCTCGGTCGGCAGCCCGTGCGCCTCGTCGTACGAGCACAGGTGGATCGACTGCGCCCCGCCGAAGACAGCCGCCATGGCTTCCGTCGCGGCCCGGATGATGTTGACCTCCGGCTGCTGGCGCGTCAGCGTGTTGCCCGCCGATTGCACCGAGAACCGCATTCGCCAGCATTCGGGGTTGTTCGCGCCGAATTCCTCGCGCATCGTCTTCGCATAGAGCCGCCGCATCGCGCGGAACTTCGCGATCTCCTCGAAGAAGTCGATCGAGCACGACAGGAAGAACGAGGCACGCCTCGGAAACAGGTCGACGTCGAGTCCGCGTGCGCGCGCGCGGCGATAGATGTCGAACGCATGGCCCAGGGTGAAGGCGCCGTCCTGTATCGCGTTGACCCCGGTCTCGCGGAGGTTGTAGCCGTTGGTGACCATCCAGTTCAGGCGCGGCATGTGCTTCGAGACGAACTCGATGTTGTCGATGCAAAGGCGCAACGTTCCCTCGAGCGGGAAGAACTGGGTAATCGTCTGCAGCGGACCGCCGCTCATCTGGTAGAACGGATCGTTCTGTTGCGTGCCGATGACCTTCTCGAACGGCACGTTCCGGCGCTGAGCGACCGATGCGAGCATCGCCAGCGTGACCGACGAGACCGGCGGTCGGATCGACAGCGCGTAGGACACCGAATCAGGGCCGAAGCCCTCGTACAGCGTCTCCATGTCCTCCAGCGTGCTGATCGGCACGCCGGTGACCCCGACCTCGCCCTCGCTCACCGGATCGTCCGAATCGAATCCGTACGACGTAGGCAGGTCGATCGTGATCACGAACCCGTTCGCGCCGTGGCCGTGGAGATACTTGATCCGCTCGTTGGTCTCGCGCGGCGAGCCGAATCCGACCTGGAAGCGGCGCGTCCAGATGCGTTCGCGGTACATGCCTGGATACGGGCCGCGCGTGAACGGGTAGCCCCCTGGCTCACCCAGATCCCGCGCGGGGTCGAAACCGGGGATGTCGTCCGGCCGGTAAAGGTCGCGGATCTCCAGTCCGGCGCCGGTCTCGAAGATCTGCTCTTCATGGTCGCGCGCGGATCCCGCTTTCGATGAAACCGCCTGGCCGCTCACTGTCTCTTCTCCTCGTTCGAATGCCCTTGCGCACCCGGGCACCGCGGGCGCCTCGGACCACTCCCGCCGCATGCGGGGCGGGCGGGTGAGCGACATCTTCGCCGCTGAAGAATCGTATGTCAATTGATTTTCGATCGAAAGTTTCTTGACGATGGTTGGATGAAGCTCCTACACTTCTTTGCGTTCACCGCTGCCCGACTGCGGTGAACGACCCGTCGCGATCGACAGACGACGGGCGACAACGCAAACCAGGTCGGCATCACGCCGCGCCGAAGCGAGAGGAGTCCTCCGATGAGACTGAAGGCAGGAAGTACGCTGCGAAACCTTCGATTTGCGGTCGCGGCGGCCGCACTGTGCGTTGCGGCGCCGCTGGCGGCGCAGACCACCGTGCTGCGATTGTCCAACTGGCTTCCGCCGAGCCACCCGATCGTCAGGGACATGATCGTTCCCTGGGCCAGGCAGGTCGATGCCGCGACCGAAGGCCGGGTCAAGGTCCAGGTGCTCACGACGGCTCTCGGAAGTCCCCAGTCGCACTTCGATCTCGCCAGGGACGGGGTCTCCGACATCACCTACGGGGTCCACGGCTACACTCCAGGGCGCTTCGCCCTGGCCGAAATGGTGGAGCTGCCGTTCCTGAGCGAAAAGGCCGAGCCTCTGTCGGTTGCCTACTGGCGCGTGTTCGAGAAGCATCTCGCGAAGGCGCAGGAGCACGCCGGCACGAAGGTACTGAGTGTCTTCACGCAGGGCCCGGGCCAGATCTTCAATACCCGGCGCCCGATCCGCACGATCGGCGACTTCGAGGGACTGAAGGTGCGCATCCCGAACGTCTCGACGAACGAGTTGGCCAAGGCGCTGAAGATGGTGCCGCTGCAGGCTCCCTCGTCCAAGTCGTACGAGCTCCTGTCGAGCGGCGTTGCCGACGGCATCATGTTCAGCAAGGACTCGGTGCCGTTCTTCAAGCTCGAGAAGGTGCTGAAGTACGCGACGCTGGCGCCGACCGGGTTCTACAACGCGAGCTTCTTCCTGGTGATGAACGAGTCGGCCTGGAACCGCCTGTCCGAGCGTGACCGCAAGGCGATCATGGGTGTCTCCGGCGAAGCGTTCGCGCGCCTCGCGGGCCGGGCCTGGGATGCCGCGGACGCGGGTGCGCTCGACCAGATGCGCGCGGCCGGAATGAACGTCGATCCGATCGCGCCGTCCCTGATCGAGGCGATCAGGCAACGCCTGGCGCCGCTCGAAGTCGCCTGGCTCGACAAGGTTCGCAGCGGCCCGGTCGACGCCAGGGTGGCGCTCGACGCGCTGCGTGCCGAGATCGTCAACTACGGGAAGTAGGCGGAGCTGCGTCCTCCCGGCTACCCACGTGGCCGGCAGGTTGCGCCCGCTGCTTCCAGAACGATTCCCCGGAGATCCGACATGACCCTCCCGCGGTCCCCGGGGTCCGGCAGCCTGCTGCGGCTGCTGGGCCTGACCATGGCGGCAATCCTGTTCCTGCTGATGCTCGTCACGTTCGTCGACGTGATGGGCCGCTACCTGTTCAGCCTGCCGCTGCCCGGAGCGTTCGAGTTCACGCAGATCCTGATGGCGGTCCTGATCTTCTCCGGGCTGCCGCTGGTCTGTGCCCACGATGTGAACATCCGGGTCGACATCGCCCTCGGTAGCCTGTCGGAGCGCTCCCGACGGGTGCTGGATGTCTTCAGTCACCTGGTCAGCACCGTTGCGCTGGCGGTGCTGGCGTGGCGACTCTGGGTCAAGGCCGGCGCAACGCTCGCCGCCGGCGACCTGAGCATGTACCTCGGGCTGCCGATGTACCCGGTCTGCTACCTGATGTTCGTGCTGACCGCCCTCGCAGCGTGGTTCGCCGGCGCGCACGCCGTCGAGTCCCTGCGCAGTGTTCGCCGCGCCGCCTCCGGAGCCTAGGCACATGGATACCTGGCACATCGGCTTCGTGCTGCTGATCGTCCTGATCATGACCGGCATGCCGATCGCGATCGCGATGGGGATCGTCGGCCTGCTCGGCTCCGCCCTGCACCTGGGGTTCCCGGCCGCCCTGAACATGGTCGGCCAGATCACCTACGAGACCGGCCTGAGCTACGAGCTGTCGGTGATTCCGCTGTTCATCCTGATGGGCAGCTTCGTCACCCGCTCGGGAATGTCCGACGAGCTGTATGCAGCCGCCAATGCCTGGCTCGGGCACCGGCGCGGTGGACTGGCGCAGGCGACCGTGGTGGCCTGCGCCGGTTTCAGCTCGGTCTGCGGATCATCGGTGGCCACCGCCGCGACGATGACGAAGGTCGCGATGAAGCCGATGCTGAGCCGCGGATACGCACCGTCGCTGGCGGCCGGATCGATCGCGGCCGGCGGAACGCTGGGCATCCTGATCCCGCCGAGCGTGGTGCTGGTCATCTACGGGCTGATGACGCAGACCGACATCGGCAAGCTGTTCATGGCCGGCGTGCTGCCCGGGCTGCTCGGCGCACTGGGCTACGTCGCCACCGTCTGGCTGGTGTGCACGATCGATCCGAAGCTCGGCCCGCGCGGTGAACGGCTGCCGTATGCGCAGCGCTTCCACGCGCTGCGCGGCGTTCTTCCGATCCTCGCGCTGTTTGCCCTGGTCATCGGCGGCCTGTACCTGGGCGTCTTCACTGCCACCGAGGCCGCCGGCATCGGCGCGTTCGGCGCGTTCGTCTTCGCCCTGTGGCGGCGCGCGCTCAATCCGCGCATTCTCCTCGAGGTCCTGATCGAGTCCGGGACGACGACGTCGATGATCTTCATCGTCGTGATCGGCGCGCTGATATTCGGAAACTTCATCAACCTGTCCGGCATGCCGGAGGCGCTCACTGCCTGGGTGATGAGCCTGGACGTGGCGCCACTCGCGGTGATATTCGCGATCGCGATGGTGTACCTGGTGCTCGGCGCCGCGCTCGAGAGCTTCTCGATGATCCTCCTGACCGTGCCGATCTTCCATCCGCTGATCTCGGCGCTCGGGATGGATCTGATCTGGTTCGGCATCATCGTGGTCGTGGTGACCGAGATCAGCCTGATTTCGCCGCCGGTCGGCATGAACGTCTTCGTGATGCGCAGCCTGCTGCCCGAGGTGCCCACCGGCGTCATCTTCCGCGGCGTGATGCCGTTCCTGGCAATGGACGTCGTACGGCTGACGGTCCTGATCCTGGTGCCCTGGATCTCGCTCGTGCTGCCGTCGATGATGAAGTAACCCCACCGTCACCCGATTCCCGTTCCCGGAGGTCGCAGCTTGCTCACGTTCGGCCAGCTCGCGCGGCACAACGCGCGCAACTATCCCGCGAAGACCGCCTACGTCGACGGCGAGCGACGCATCGACTGGGCGCGGCTGAACGAACGCGCCTGCCGGCTGGCGCAGTTCCTGCTGGCCGCGGGCGTGGCGCGCGGCGACCGCGTCGCGTCGATCAGCTGCGACTGCATCGAGCTGGTCGAGATCGTCGTCGCCTGCGCGAAGATCGGCGCCGTTCGCGTCGGCATCAACCATCGCTACGCGCCGCCAGAGATCGAGCACATCCTCGACGACAGCGGCGTGCGGGTCGTGTTCGTCCAGGGCGCCCTCGCCGGTCCGATCGCCGAGATCGCTCCGCGCCTGCATGCCGCTCCGACGCTGGTCGGCTTCGAGGGCGCGCATCCATTCGCCGCCGACTACGAGACGGTGCTCGCCGGCCAAGCGGCCGTCGAGCCCGGCGTCGCAATCGGCGACGACGACCTCGGGTACATCTTCTACTCCTCGGGCTCCACCGGGCGGCCCAAGGGTGTGACGACGACCTGGCGCCAGGTGATGGACTCGCTCTGTCACATCGCACTGAACGAGGGCAGCGGCCGCAGCGACGTCTGGCTGCACACCATGCCGGCGGGCGGCATTCCGCTGCTGATCCTCATGCGGGCGATCTATCACGGCGCGACCTGCGTGATCATGCGCAGGTGGGATCCGGAGCAGGCGTGCGCGCTGATCGAACGTGAGCGCGTGACACGAACGCTGGTCGTGCCGACGATGCTGGTGTCGCTCATCCACCATCCTGACGCGCGCCGCCGCGATCTCAGCTCGCTGAGGCAGATTGCCTACGGGGCGGCGCCGTGCACGCCTGCGAACATCCGCCTGACGATGGAGGTCTTCCCCGGTGTCGAGATGTTGCAGATGTACGGCGCGACCGAAGCCACGGGGATGGCAACCATGCTGTTCCCCGAGGACCACCGCGAGGCACTGCGCACCTGCGACCACGACATCCTGTCGTCGGCAGGCAAGCCGGTTCCGTACATGGAAGTCGTCGTGGCCGACGAGCGCGGCGAACCGGTCGCGGCCGGCGAGGTCGGCGAAGTCCTGATCAGAGGGGCGCTGGTCACCTCCGGGTACTGGAACGCGCCGCTGTTGACGGCCGAGGCCGTGCGCGACGGCTGGCTGCACACCGGCGACATGGGCCGCTTCGACCATCGCGGCTACCTGCATCTGGTGGATCGCAAGAAGTTCATGATCGTTTCGGGCGGTTACAACGTCTACCCGGTCGAGGTCGAGAACGCGCTGGCCCAGCACCCGGCAGTGAAGGAGGTCGCGGTCATCGGCGTCCCCGACCCGCGCTGGGGAGAGGCGGTCAAGGCGATCGTCACGCTGCGGCCCGGCCGGCAGGCGAGCGAAGCCGAGCTCCTCGGATTCTGCCAGGAGCGGATCGCGGGCTACAAGGCGCCGAAGACGATCGAGTTCATCGACGAGTTCCCGCGCAGCGCCGTCGGGAAGCTGGACAAGCGGGCGTTGCGGGAGCGGCACTGGCAGGGCGGCGAGCGACGGATCGGGGGCTGAGCATGGGCGCGCTCGACGGTCTGAAGGTCATCGACCTGACGCAGCGTCTGCCGGGTCCGTTCTGCTCGATGCTGCTGGCGGACATGGGTGCGGATGTCATCCAGATCGAGAGCGCCGCCGGCGACGCCGCGCGCGCGCTCGCGGTCGGCGAGGCCGCCAGGGGCGCGGCCTACGCGCTGCTCGGCCGCAACAAGCGCAGCGTGGTCCTGAATCTCAAGAGCGAGGACGGCCGCGAGGCGTGCCTGCGCCTGATCGGCGGTGCCGACGTCGTCCTCGAGGGCTTTCGGCCCGGCGTTGCGACCCGGCTGGGAATCGGATACGCGGCGGCGCGCGAGCGCAATCCGCAGATCGTGTACTGCTCGATCTCGGGTTACGGCCAGGACGGTCCGTACTGCAACCGACCCGGCCACGACCTCAATTACCTGGGCATCGCCGGGGTGCTCGACATGACCCGGGGCAGCGACGGGGAACCGGCAATCCCCGGTATCCAGATCGCCGACATCGGCGCCGGCGCACTGTCGGCGGCGGTCGCGGTCCTTGCGGCGACGCTGCATCGGCGCCGCACCGGCCAGGGGCAGTTCATCGACGTTGCGATGCTCGACGGGCTTGTATCGATGCTGTCCATCCACGCGATGACTGTGCTCGCCGGCGGCCCATCGCCGACTGGAGGACGTGGGCTTCTGAGCGGCGGCCATCCCTGCTATGCGGTGTATCCGACCCGCGACGGACACCTCACCGTCGGCTGCACCGAGCCGCACTTCTGGAGGAACTTCTGCGTGTTCCTCGGCCGGGAAGACCTGGTGGCGGAGATGTGGGCCGAAGGGGAGCGCAACCATGCGGTGCAGTCGGAGGTCGCCGCGATCCTCCGGACCCGCCCGAGCGCGCAGTGGCTTGCGGATCTGTCCGGGGTCGACACCTGCGTCGGACCCGTGAACAGCATCGGGCAGGCATTGGCGGACAGCCAGGTCGTTCACCGTGCGATGGTGCGCCCGGCAGGCGTCGACGGCGAGGCCGGGACAGCGCAGCTCGGACATCCGTTCCGGATGTCGGCCACGCCGCCGGCGATACGCAGACGCGCGCCGCGCCTCGGCGAGCACACGCGCAGCGTGCTGCAGTCGCTGGGCTATGCGGATGAACGCATCGAGTCGATGTGCGTGGACGGCACCATCGGGTTGGGGTGACGCCGCCCGGGAAGGCAGATCGCCCCGAGCCTCGAGTCACCTGCAACCGGCACGCCACCCGCGCCGGAGCGGCCGCGGGATGCGGCAGCACGGCTCCCGGCGGCGCTGTCTGCCTACGCGTCGGCAACCTCGATGACGACAGCCATCGCGGTGTCGCCGGCGGCGCAACCGGTGAACAGGCCCCAGCCGCCGCCGCGTATCACGAGCTCCTCGATCAGCTCGACGACCGCACGCGTGCCCATCGGCGCCTGCGGATGGCCCCACACGAGCGAGCAACCGTAGTGGTTCATCGACTGCAGGTCGATGCCGGTTTCCCTGGCAAAGTGCAGGTCGTTGACCGCAAACGGATTGTGCGTCTTGATCGCCGACATCTGCGCGACGCTACGCCCCGACTGCTCGAGCGCGCGCCGCGCAGCCGGCACCGCGGCTTCCGGCATGTGGGCGAGCGCGACGCGCGCCAGGCCGAAGCCGCGCAGCCGGATCGCGATCTTCGGATCGGCGGACAGCTCGCGCGCACGCCCGGGGGCGGCGACGATGATCGCCGCATTGCCGTCGGCCGGGTGCGTCTGGCCGCCGTAGGTGATCGTGCCGCCTTCGGCGACGGGCCGCAGTTGCGCCAGCCGCTCGGGCGTGGAATGCGTGACACCCTCGTCGCCCTCGAGCGTGCCGGCGCTCTTTCGATAGCCGGGCGCCGGAACGTCGAACGGCAGCGTCATGAAGCGCTTGAGGAACGCCGCGTCGTCGGCCAGCGCATCGCGGTACTGCGCCTCGCGCATCAGGACGACTTCGTGCTGCTGCGAGGTGGAGATGCCGTGCTTCTTCGCGACGTTCTCAGCGGTGGCCAGCATCGCGTGGCCGCCGAGCGGATCGCAGCCGAAGCTGTCCATCACCCAGTCCTCGGCGGCGCCGGTGCCGCCCGGCCCGCGCGGATTCGGATAATAGAGGTGCGGACCGTTCGACGTGCGGTCGCAGTTGATCGCCAGCGCCACGTCAGCCAGGCCGGCGGCGACTTCCTGCGACGCCGCCAGCAACGTGCGAACGCCGGTGGCGCAGGCCTGCATCATCGTGGGGCCGCCGACACGGCCGGCGCCGATGAGCCCGGCCAGCCACGGCAGGCCGTAGAAGGAATGCTTCTGCGGCACGGAGATCCCGAGCACTCCGTAATCGAGCATTTCCGGATCGATGCCGCGTCGGGCCAACTCGGCGCGGGCAACGTGCGCAGCGAACTCGATACTGTGCAGGCTGGCGAAGCTGCCCTGCCAGCGCGCGAACGGCGTGCTCCAGTAGGCACCGTAGGGAATTTCGGCGGCGACGTGCATCGGAGGGCTTCGGGTCGGTCGGTATCGGTACCACGCAGATTAATACAAGATCGATTGAAATTCAACTTAAGTTGGTTGATACAATCCGTCTTCCACTGGCGGGCTACGTCCTACTGAACGAAAATGCACCTTTCCCCGGATCTTCCGACCGATCGACCGACAACCCGGAAAACCAAAGTGGACCTGAACTACTACCACGGCTTTCGCGGCGGCAGCCCGCACGAGGCGGTGACCACCGAGTTCGAATGGGCGGTCAAGCAGTTCCGCAACAGCTACGAGCGCTTCGCGCTGCACGTCGCCAGCCGCTGCGGTTTCGGCTACCTGAGCTTCGCCGAAGTGGTGCTGATCCACCTGATCCGGATGCAGGACCGCCCCCAGACCGCAGCCCTGCTCGCCCGCCAGCTCAACGTCGACGGTATCTCGAACGTCCAGTACAGCCTGCGCAAGCTGATGAAGTACCGGCTGATCTCGAAGAAGGCCAGCGGAAGCGGCAAGTTGCAGACGTACGAGGTCACCGAGAAGGGCAATGCCTTCATGAACGAATACGGCCGCATTCGCCGCGGCCTGCTCACCGACCGCACCAGGAACATCGACGGCATCGACGCGCGCATGGCCGAGAGCACGGCCCTGCTCAGGATGCTGATCGGAGTCTACGACGAGGCGGGCCGGGTGGCGGCGACTTCGCCTGCGCTCGACGGCGTCGAGCCGGCGGGAAAGGCAGCCGGGCCGGGCCGGGCCGGGCGTCATTCGTAGCTGCGCGCGTCCTCGATCACCTTGCCGTCGTTCGGCAGGCTGCCCGGTTCGAGCAGTTCGACCTCGCCGCGCAGCCTGGTGACCTCGCGGATCACCTCGGCCAGCCGGGCGGCGAGCGCGTCGCCACCGCCGGCCGCGGCCAGTTGCGCGGCGTCGACCTCGCATTTCAGCGTCATCCGGTCGTTGGCCATCTCGCCGTCGATCACCAGGCGCGCGCGGCCCGCCGCGGCCACGCGACGGACGATCTCGGCCACCTGGCCCGGATGCACGAACATGCCGCGCACCTTGGCCGTCTGGTCGGCGCGGCCGAGCCAGCCGCGGATGCGCACATTGGTGCGGCCGCACGGCGAGATGCCGGGCAGCACAGCCGACAGGTCGCCGGTGCCGAAGCGGATCAACGGGTATTCGGGGTTGAAGCTGGTGACCACCAGTTCGCCGACCTCGCCGTCGCGAACCGGCTCGCCGGTGCCCGGGCGCACGATTTCGAGGATCAGCTCCTCGTCGAGGATCATGCCCTCCATCGCGCTCGACTCGTAGGCGATCAGGCCCACGTCGGCCGTGCCGTACCACTGCAGCACGGTCTCGATGCCCTGCTGGTGGAACCACGAACGCAGGCTCGGCGGCAGCGCTTCGGCGGCCAGCAGCGCGCGTCTGAGCGTCGAGATGTCCAGCGCGAGCTCGCGCGCCTTCTCGACGATGATGCGCAGGAACGACGGCGTGCCCGCGTAGGCGTCGGGGCGAAAGCGCCGGATCAGCTCGATCTGCTGCTCGGTCTGGCCGGTCCCGGCCGGGATCACCGCGCAACCGAGTCGTCGCGCGGCGCCGTCGACCATCCAGGCGCCCGGCGTCAGGTGATAGCCGAAGCAGTTCTGCACGATGTGCCCGGGGCGGATGCCGGCCGCGTACAGCGCGCGCGTCGCGCGCCACGGATCTTCGCGCGCGCCCTCGGGATCGAAGATCGGCCCGGGCGACATGAACAGGCGCCCCAGCCGGCCGGGTTCGACCGTGCACAGGCCGCCGAAGGGCGGATCCTGCTCCTGCAGCGTCTTCAGGTCGCCCTTGCGCAGCACCGGCAGCAGCGCGAGCGCCTTGCGCGAGCTCACCGCGCGCGGATCGACGCCGGCGAGCAGCCTGGCCCAGCCGCGCGACTTCGTGATCGCGTGCTCGACGAGGCCCGGAAGCCGCGCCATCAGCGCCCCTTCGCGCGCCTCGGCGGGACGGGTTTCGAGGCTGTCGTACCAGGCCGACATCGGTTCAGAGCCAGCGCTTGCGGCGCTTGTAGGACTTCAGGTTCTTGAACGAGCGGCGCTCCTCGCCCCCGCCGCCCAGGTAGAACTCCCGGACGTCCTCGTTGTCGATCAGATCGGCCTGCGTGCCGTCGAGCACGATCTTGCCCGACTCCATGATGTAGCCGTAGCTGGCCGCGTGCAGCGCCATGCGCGCGTTCTGCTCGACCAGCAGGATGGTGATGCCGAGTTCGCGATTGAGCTGGCGGATGATGCCGAACACCTCCTTCACCAGCAGCGGCGACAGGCCCATCGACGGCTCGTCGAGCAGGATCATCTTCGGGCGGGCCATCAGCGCGCGGCTGATCGCCAGCATCTGCTGCTCGCCGCCCGACAGGTATCCGGCCAGGCCGGTGCGCTCGCGCAGCCGGGGGAAGAAGTCGAAGACCATGTCGAGGTCGCGCTTGACGCCCGCGCCGTCGCGACGCGTGTAGGCGCCGAGCCGCAGGTTCTCGACGACCGTCATGTCCTCGACGATCCGGCGGCCCTCCATGACCTGGAAGATGCCCCGGCGCACGATCTCCTCGGGCGCCCGGTTGGCGATCTCCTCGCCCATGAACGTGACGTTGCCGCGCGTGACCTCGCCGTCCTCGGTGCGCAGCAGCCCCGAGATCGCCTTCAGCGTGGTCGACTTGCCGGCGCCGTTGGGCCCGAGCAGCGCGACGATCTCGCCCTCGGGCACCTCGAGGCTGACGCCGCGAAGCACGAGGATGACCTCGTCGTAGACGACCTCGATGTTGTTGACCGCCAGGATCGGCGGTTTCGTCGCTGCGTTCGTTCCGGCCTTCGCCGGCTCGACGAGGACGGATTCGGCTTGCGCCATGCGTGCTGCTCCGCTGCTTTCCGGAGCCCCCCTCTTCGCGGGCCGAAGAGGGGGGCGTGCAGGCTGCTTACCAGCCGAGCCACTCGGGCTTGCGCGGGATGTCCGCCTCGCCGGCCTTCGAGATCGACTGCTGGCCACCCTTCGAGTTGGCGCGATAGATGAACACCTTGGTCGTGCCGCGGTGGTCTTCGGCCGTCCAGGTCGACGGGATGCAGACGCCCTGCAGTTCCGCCGGGACGTGGTCCTTGAACTGCTCCATCGCGGCCTTGATGTTCGGGCCGGTCACACCGCCGCTCATCTTCGTCGCCGCGACCATCGCGTCACGCATGAAGAAGGCCGAGCAGACGCCGCGCATGTAGTGGACCGGCCGGTACTCGTTGCCGCTGGGGTCCGAGATCTTGGAGATCTCGCGCACCGTCTTCATGCCCGGCGCGTCGGACTTCCAGTCGGCGCCGCCGACCACGAACATCACGCCGTCGGCCGCATCGCCCGCGCCGCGCAGCGCGTTCTCGTCCATGCCCCAGACGTTGGCCAGGAACTGCGTCTTGACGCCCACCGTCTCGCACGACTTCAGCAGCGAGATCGTCGAGCCGCCGGTGTTGGCGGCGAAGGCGTACTGGGCGCCGGATTCCTTCAGGCTCAGGCACTGGGCCTTGAAGTCGCCGGGCTTCAGCGAGTACTGGATCGGCGGCATCACCTCGAAGCCGAGTTCCTTCGCGTAGGCGGCGCAGCCCTCCTTCGGCGCGTTCGGATACGGGTGGTTGTCGCCCAGGTGAACGAACTTCGGCTTGTCGACCTTCTTCGCCTTCGCGTCCGCGGCCGCCCATTGCACCAGCGCGCGGCAGCCGTCGGAGTACGACGGCCCGTAGAAGAAGTTGTACGGCGCGGGCTTGGTGCCCTTCGGGCCCTTGCCCTGCGGATCGGTCAGGTGGCCGGAGTAGGACGCCGAGAAGTTCGGGATCTTGTCGGCCGCCTGGAAGCCGACCAGCGCCTCGGTGTCGGCCGTGCCCCAGCCCTGGATCGTGACCGCCTTGTCGGTGCCGACCCACTTCTTGTAGGTCGCGATCGCGCGCGGCGCGTTGTAGCTGTAGTCGACGGTCTCGAACTTCAGCGGCTGGCCGGCGATGCCGCCGTTCTTGTTGATCCAGGCCATCGCGTCGGCCACGCCCTGTCCGTAGGGCTTGCCGACGTCGGAGGTCGGCCCGGTGAAGTCGACCAGGTGGCCGACGAAGATCGGGTCGGCCGCCGAGGCGGGGCCTGCGCCGAACGCGAGCGCCGCGGCTGCGGCTGCGAATACGGTGGTCTTCATCTTCAGTTTCCTCCTTTGGACGCTAGTACGAGAACGGATAGAGCTTCCAGTACGCCTTGATCATCTTCCAGCGATGCGCGAGCCCGTCGGGCTCGAACATCAGGAACAGCACGATGGCCAGGCCGATCGCGCCTTCCTTCAGGAAGGCGATGCCTTCGGCGAGTGCCGGGAAGTAGCTCCCCGCCGCCTGCGAGAAGGCCTGCACGGTCTCGGGCAGCAGCACCATGAACGCAGTGCCCATCAGCGTGCCCATCACGCTGCCCATGCCCCCGATGATGATCATCCCCAGGAACTGGATCGACAGCAGGATCGTGAACGACTCGGCCGACACGAAGCTCAGGTAGTGGCCGAACAGCGCGCCGCCCACGCCCGCGTAGAAGGCCGCGATCCCGAAGGACAGCACCCGGTACTTGGTCAGGTTGATCCCCATGATCTCGGCCGACAGGTAGTGGTCGCGCACCGCCACGAAGGCGCGCCCGTCGCGGCTGCGCAGCAGGTTCGCGCCGACCAGGTACAGCACGACCAGGTAGGCCAGCACCACGTAGAAGTAGTGGCGGTCGCCGGAGATCTGCCAGCCGAAGAGGCTGAACGGCTGCGCGATCGTGCCCGACGAGCCGCCGGTGAACCAGTCGGCACGCGCGAAGAAATCCTCGAGGATGAACTGCGCGGCGAAGGTCGCGATCGCCAGGTACAGGCCCTTGATCCGGGCGGCCGGAATGCCGAACAGCATGCCGACGAGCGTGGTCATCAGGCCGGCCAACGGAATCGCCCAGAACACCGGCACGCCCCATCGGTTGCTGAGCCAGGCCGACGCGAACGCGCCGAAGCCGAAGAAGGCCGCGTGGCCCAGCGAGATCTGCCCGGTGAACCCGACCAGGATGTTCAGGCCGAGCGCGGCGATCCCGTAGTAGCCGATCTGGATCAGCAGGTTCAGCTGGTAGGCGCTCAGCAGTTCGGTGCCGCCGATCTTCAGCGGCGCGAGGCACAGCAGCAGCACCGCCGCGATCGCGAACGCCCGCGAGACCGGCGTCGGGAAGATCGTCGTGTCCCTGCGGTAGCTGGTCTTGAACTGGCCGCAGGGGAGCAGGGCAGAAGAGGTCGTCGCCATGCGTTCAGATCCTCTCGATCTGCTTCGTGCCGAACAGGCCGTAGGGCTTGATCATCAGGATCACGATCAGCGCGTAGAACGGCGCCACCGTGTACAGGTTGCCCCAGTTCAGGTACTGGCTGTCGACGAACTCGGCCAGGTTCTCGAGCACCCCGATGATCAGCCCGCCAACGATCGCGCCGACGATCGAGTCGAGCCCGCCGAGGATGACCGCCGGAAAGACCTTGATCCCGAAGAACGACAGCGCCTGCGACACGCCGTTGACCATGCCGACCACGACGCCGGCCAGTGCCGAGACGACCGCCGAGATCGCCCAGGCCGCGGCAAAGACGGTCCTGACCGAGATGCCCAGGCTCTGGGCGACCTGCTGGTTGAAGGCGGTGGCGCGCATCGCCAGGCCCATCCGCGAGAACTTGAAGAACCAGGCGAAGCCGGCCATGATCACCAGCGAGATCAGCATCGACATGATGTAGGGCGTCTGCACGTTCAGCCCCAGGATGTTCATCGACTTCGACGAGAACACCTCCGGAAACGGCGCAGTCCAGACGCCGAACATCCACTTCATCATCGCCTGGAAGAAGATCGACAGGCCGATCGTGACCATGATCACCGAGATGATCGGCTCGCCGATCATCGGCCTGAGCACCAACACCTGCAACAGGACGCCGAACGCGGTCATGAAGGCCAGCGTCAGCGGGAAGCCGAGCCAGAACGGCACCTTCATGCTGGTGAGCAGCCACCAGCAGGTCCAGGCCCCGATCAGCAGGAACTCGCCCTGCGCGAAGTTCACGATCTGCGTCGACTTGTAGATCAGCACGAAGCACATCGCGACGACGCCGTACAGCGTCCCGATGATCACGCCGTTGACGAGCAGCTGGAGAAGAAGATCGGCGTTCATGGTTCCCTCTGCTACGCGGCCCGCTCGGCGGCCACGGCCTCCGCGGGTTTCGGGCCGGCGGCCCCGGTGTCGAGCAGCTTCTCGACCACCAGGTCGGTCTGGATCCGCGAGGTCGTGCCGTCCTGGAAGCGGATCACGGTGTCGACGTGCACCATCGGCGTGTCGCCGTAGATCGCGTCGATGATGTCGGCGTACTTGTCGGCGATCACGTTGCGCCGGACCTTGCGGGTGCGGGTCAGCTCGCCGTCGTCGGCGTCGAGCTCCTTGTACAGCAGCACGAACTTGCGCACGCGCTGCGGCTCGGGCAGCGTCGCGTTGACCTTTTCGACCTCCTCGCGCAGCAGCCGGTAGATCTCGGGGCGCGACGACAGGCTGGTGTAGTTCGTGAACGCGATGCTGCGCTGCTCGGCCCACTTCGAGACGATCGAGTAGCGCACGCAGACGATCGCGGCCAGGTAGGGCCGGTCGTGGCCCAGGACGACCGCCTCGGCGATGAACGGCGAGAACTTCAGCTTGTTCTCGATGAACTGCGGCGAGAAGCGGGTGCCGCCGGACGTCGTGGCGAGGTCCTTGACCCGGTCGATGACGACCAGGTGGCCGTTCTCCTTCTTGATGTAGCCGGCGTCGCCGGTGTACATCCAGCCGTCGCGCACGTCGGCGCGAGTGGCGTCGTCGTTGCGGTAGAAGCCCAGGAACATGCCCGAGTTGCGCGCGACGATCTCGCCCACGCCGTTCCTGTCGGGCTGGTCGATGCGCAGCTCGGTGTGGCCGAACGGCAGGCCCACCGTGTCGAAGTCGACGTCGCCGGGCCGGTGGATCGTGTAGGCGCCGGCCAGCTCGGTCTGGCCGTAGATCTGGCGCAGTGGCACGCCCATGGCCTGGAAGAAGCGGAAGGTGTCGGGGCCCAGCGCCGCGCCGCCGGTGGCGGCGGACTTCAGGAAGGTGAAGCCGAGCCGGTCGCGCAGCGGCCGGAACAGGATCAGCCCCGCGAGCCAGGAGCGGCGCTTCCGGTCGAGTGCCCGGAGCCCGAGCTTCATGCCCAGGTCGAACATCTTCTGCTTCAAGCGCGTCGCGTCCATCATCCGCGCCCGCACGTCGGCCGCGATCTGCTCCCACACGCGCGGCGCGAGCAGCACGAAGGTGGGCCCGATCTCGCGCAGGTCGGCCATCATCGTCTCGGGCTCTTCGACGAAGTTGACCTTGATGCGGCAGATCAGCGGCTGGGTCACTGCGTAGATCTGCTCCATGATCCACGGAAGCGGCAGCACCGACACGTAGTTGTCGGTCGGCAGCTTCGGGTCGACCTCGAGATAGGCCGCGCAATGGCCGAGGAAGGACCCGGCCTGCAGCATCGCCAGCTTCGGGTTCGAGGTGGTGCCGGAGGTCGTGCACAGGATCGCGACGTCTTCGGCCTTGCCCAGCGCGACCTCGTCGGCGAAGCGCGAGGGCTCTCGGGCCGCGGCGCGCGCCGCCATCGCCTTCAGCTCGTCCCAGCTCACCAGGCGCGGGTCGCGGTACTTCCTCATGCCGCGCGGGTCGAAGTAGACGATCCGCTCGATGCTCTTCGAGTGCTCGGCGACCTCGAGCAGCTTGTCGACCTGCTCCTCGTCCTCGACCAGGACGACCCGCACCTCGGCGTAGTCGACCAGGTAGGCGACCTCCTGCGGCATCGCGTCGTGATAGATGCCGAGCGACATGCAGCCGATCGAATGGATCGCGAGCTCGCTCCAGACCATCTCGGGGCGGTTCTTGCCGAGGTAGCTGACGACCTCGCCGCGCCGGACGCCCAGCTCGATCAGCCCGAGCGCGATCTCCTTGACCCGGTCGCGGTAGTCGGACCAGGTGAACTCGTTCCAGATGCCGAATTCCTTCTCGCGCATCGCGACCTCGCCGGGCCAGCGCTCGGCGTTGTGCAGCAGCAGCTTCGGAAGGGTGTCGTGACGGACGACGTCGCCGTACTCCGCTTGCATCAGGCGACCTCGTCGTCTTCCACGCCCAGGTAGGCGGTCTTCACGTGCTCGTTGTTCATGATCTCGTCGGGCAGGCCGTCGGCGATCTTGCGGCCGAAGTCCAGCACGATGACGCGCTGCGAGATGTCCATGACCACGCCCATGTCGTGCTCGATCATGATCACCGTCATCCCCCACTCCTCGTTGAGGTCGACGATGTAGCGGGCCATGTCCTCCTTCTCCTCGAGGTTCATGCCGGCCATCGGCTCGTCGAGCAGGATCAGGTCGGGCTTGACCGCCACCGCGCGCGCCAGCTCGACGCGCTTGCGCAGGCCGTAGGACAGCGTGCCCGCGACCGCCTTGCGGATGTGGCTGATCTCGAGGAAGTCGATGATGTCCTCGACATGGCGCCGGTGCTCGAGCTCCTCGCGCTGCGCACCGCCGAACCAGTAGAGACCGCCGGTCAGGAAGTTGTTCTTCAGCAGGTGGTGCCGGCCGACCATGATGTTGTCGAGCACGGTCATGTGGCTGAACAGCGCGAGGTTCTGGAAGGTGCGGCCGAGCCCGAGCCTGGCCCGTTCGTTCGGCGTCAGGGCCGTGATGTCGCGGCCCTTGAACAGGACCTGTCCCGCAGTGGGGGCGTAACGGCCCGAGATGCAGTTCAGCATCGAGGTCTTGCCCGCGCCGTTCGGGCCGATGATCGAGAACAGCTCGCCCTGCCGCACGTGGAAGCCGACGTCGCTCAACGCCCGAACGCCGCCGAACTGCAGCGAGATCGCCTTCGCCTCGAGGATCGGTGTCGCTTCGCCCTGCAACTGTCTGCCTCCCGGCCGTCGCCGCGGCCTGCTTCGCGCGCGCACGACGCCCGCGGGCGTGACGTCGTACCGCCACGGGCAGTCTAAGGCAGGCGGCGAAGTATAGTTGTCGTCCGTCCGACAAATTCAGGGAAAACCGGGGGATCCTGCCGTTGAGCGCCTTCGACGACCTGCTCGGGCTCTCGCCGTGGATGCGCCAGCTTGACGCAGCGCACCATGACCGCATGCGCCAGGATCTCGTCGAACGCCGCGTTGGCTGCGGCGGCTTCGTGTGCCGCAAGGGCGAGCCGGTCGACCACTGGATCGGCGTCATCGAGGGGCTGGTCAAGATCAGCAGCGTGTCGGCGCGCGGCAAGGCGGTCACCTTCACCGGCATCGCGCCGGGCGGCTGGTTCGGCGAGGGTTCGATGCTCAAGGACGAGCCGCGTCGCTACGACGCCGTCGCGCTGCGCGACAGCCGGATCGCCTGCCTGCCGCGTGCCACCTTCCAGTGGCTGCTCGACACCAGCATCGCGTTCAATCGCTACCTGCTGATCCAGCTGAACGAACGGCTCGGGCAGTTCATCGGAACGGTCGAGATCGACCGGCTGCTCGGCCCCGATGCGCGGGTGGCGCGCTGCCTGGCCCAGCTGTTCAACCCGCTGCTCTATCCGGGGCTGGGCCGCAAGCTCGAGATCTCGCAAGGCGAGATCGGCTACCTCACCGGCCTGTCGCGCCAGCGGGTGAACCAGGCGCTGCGTCGCCTGGAGTCCAGCGAACTGCTGAAGGTCGACTACGGCGGCCTGACCGTCCTGTCGCTCGACGGGCTGCGCGAATTCGAGGGTTGAGCCACCCGGCCGGCATCGCGCGCGGGTACCCGCCTGCGCGTCTGGCGGCGCCGCGCGGTTCACGCCAGTCGCGTGAGCACCACCTGCAGTTCAGCGATCCCCGCCGGATGCGCGTGCCGCGGATACGGCGGCCGCGGCCACTGCCAGCGCTCGGCCGGGAACAGTGCCCGCACCGCGTTGACATCGCAGTGGTAAGGCGGCCCTTCGATGCGTCCCTCGTGCCGGCCCTCGCGTTCGACCTGCACCGCCAGCAGCACCAGCGTGCCGCCCGGCCTCGCCCACGCGGCAAGGCGCTGCGCATAGGCGAACCACAGGTCGGGATGCAGCGCGCACAGGCAGGCCTGGTCCCAGATCGCGTCGAACGGCGCCGAGGGCTCCCAGTCGAGCAGGTCCGCCTGCACCACCTCGGCCGCGAGGCCCGCCTGCGCGAGCCGGGCGCGCGTGAGCTCGACCGCCGCCGGCGCGTAGTCGACGCCCACCGGCTGCAGCCCGCCCGCGCCAGTGCCAGCACCTCGTAGCCGGCGCCGCATCCCGGCACCAGCACGCGGGCGCCGGCCGGCAGCACGCCGCCGGCCACGAGCGGCGCGAGCGCCGGGTTGACGACCCCGCGATCCCAGGGCGTGCGCTGCGCCTCGAAGCGCTGCTGCCAGAACTCGAGCGTCGGGCCGCCGACGGAGGGGGCCGGCGTGCTCATCGCGGCCTCACCTGTCGTAGCGGTAGAAGCCGCGGCCGGTCTTGCGGCCGAGCAGGCCGGCGTCGACCATCTCGCGCAGCAGCGGCGCGGGGCGGTACTTCGGGTCGTTGAAGCCCGCGTAGAGGACTTCCATCACGGCCAGTTCGACGTCGAGCCCGATCAGGTCGCACAGCGCGAGCGGGCCGATCGGATGATTGCAGCCGAGCTTCATTCCGGCGTCGATCTCCTCGACGCTCGCCAGCCCTTCCTGCAGCGCGAAGACCGCCTCGTTGATCATCGGGCACAGGATCCGGTTGACGACGAAGCCGGCGCTGTTCTTCACGCCGATCGGCGTCTTCCCGAGCCGCTGCGCGAGCTCGGTGACGGTCGCGACCGTCTCCTCCGAGGTGCGCAGCCCGCGGATGATCTCGACCAGCGCCATCACCGGCACCGGGTTGAAGAAATGCATTCCGACGAAACGTTCCGGGTGGTGCGTCGCGGCCGCCAGCCGGGTGATCGAGATCGACGAAGTATTGGTGGCGATGATCGCCGACGGCCTGACGATCCCCTCGAGGTTCTTCAGGATCCGGACTTTCAGCTCCTCGTTCTCGGTCGCCGCCTCGATCACGAGGTCGACCGGCGCGAGGTCGTCGGCGCGCGTCGTCGCGCGGATCCGCGACAGGATCTCCTGCTTGCGCGCGTCGTCGATCGAGCCCTTCTTCACCAGCCGGTCGAGCGACCCCGACACGGTCTTGACGCCGCGCTCGAGCGCGGCGTCGCTGACGTCCTGCATCACGGCGTCGATGCCGGATGCGGCGCAGGCCTGGGCGATGCCGTTGCCCATCGTGCCCGCGCCGATGATCCCTACCGTCTGAATGGCCATGGCGGATGTCCTCGCAGCGTCGACGAAGCCCGCATTCTATCGGGCCGCCGCGCTGCGTCCGCCCGGCCGGCGCGGGCGAGGGCCGGGCTTCAGACCTCGGAGAGGATCACCGCGGCGCAGGTCGCGAGCAACACCGCCATCAGCGGCACCACGAGCGGGACGAACCGCATCGACGAGCGCCGGGCCGGTGCATCGTTCGCCGGCGGTGCCGGCATGGAGGATTCGGTCGAGCTGTCCATGGACGCCTCCTGACGAGGGCCTCAGCCGGTGCGGGCGGCGAACCCGGCGTCGGCCAGCCGTGCGAGCAGCGCTGCCACGTGCCCGGCGCCGCGCGTCTGGACGACGATCTCGACCTCGACGCGCTGCGCGCCGATGCTTCCGAATGCCCGCTCGTGGCGGATCTGCTCGATGTTCGCGTGTTCGTCGGCCAGCAGCGCCGTAACTTGCGCCAGCGCGCCCGGTACGTCGCGGATGTCGACGAAGAGCCGCGCGAGCCGCCCCGAGCGGACCATGCCGCGCTCGATGAGCGACGCAAGCAGCAGCGGTTCGATGTTGCCGCCGGACAGTACCAGCCCGACCCGCTGGCCGCGGAAGCGCTCCGGGTAGCGCAGCAATGCCGCCAGCGGCGCGGCGCCCGCCCCTTCGGCAACGGTCTTCTCGATCTCGAGCAGCATCAGCACCGCCTGCTCGATGTCGCCTTCGTCGACCAGCAGCACCTCGTCGACGCGCTGCCGGACGATCGGCAGCGTGCGCTCGCCGAGACGGTCGACGGCGATGCCCTCGGCGATCGAGCTCGCGCCGAGCGGATGGCGCTCGCCGGTCAGCGCGTCGCGGACCAGCGCAAAGCGCTCGACCTCGACGCCGGTCACCCGGATGCCGGGCTTCAGGTGCTTCGCCGCCGTGGCGACGCCGGCAACGAGGCCGCCGCCGCCGACCGGCACGACCAGCTGCTCGAGCCCCGACTGCGCGGCCAGCATCTCGACGGCGATCGTGCCCTGGCCCGCGATCACCGCATCGTCGTCGAACGGATCGATCATCGTCAGGCCGCGTGCGGCCGACAGCGCCAGCCCGTGCGTGCGCGCCTCGTCGAAGCGCTCGCCGTGCAGGACCACTTCGGCGCCGAAGGCGCGCGCGCTCGACCTTCACCGACGGCGTGAAGCGCGGCATCACGATCGTCGCCGGCACGCCGAGCCGGCGGGCGTGCCAGGCCACGCCCTGCGCGTGATTGCCCGCCGAGACCGCGACGACCCCGCGCGCCCGCTGGCCGGCGTCGAGCAGCGCGAGCCGGTTCAGCGCCCCGCGCTCCTTGAAGGACGCCGTGAACTGCAGGTTCTCGAACTTCAGGAACACGTCGGCGCCGGTGATCTCCGACAGCGTGCGCGACGCGAGGCAGGGGTGTCCTGCACCTGCCCGGCGAGGCGCCGGGCAGCCATCTCGATGTCGGCGAATTCGATCATCGCGACATCGTCGCGCGTCGCGACGACCGCGCCCGGATCGGGCGGGCACGGGCAGGCTCGAGCGCGTCCAGATGACATGAATTCGATTTCCCGGAAGGCCACGCGGACGGCGGCCGGGCGTCGCGATACCCGACGCCCGACGGCATAATGCGCCGCACCGACCCGAGGCGACAACCGATGAGCACTGCCGTCACCCCGCAAGCGCGTCCCGGCCCTCCCCCGATCGCCGCGCAGGTGCCTCTGTCGGCGCCGCGGCGCTGGCTCGCGCTGGGCTGGGACGACCTTCGCGCGACGAAGTTCCGCGGCCTGTTCTACGGGCTGCTGTTCGCGCTGATGGGCGCCGCGATCCGCAGCATCTACGAAACGCAGTGGCAACTCACGATGGGGCTGACCGCGGGCTTCTTCCTGCTCGGCCCGTTCGTCTGCACGGGCCTGTACGAACTCTCGCGACAGCGGGAACGCGGCGAGCCCGTGAGCCTGGCGAAGTCGCTGGTCTGCTGGCGGCGCAACCTCGGCGCGATCGCGTTCTTCGCCGCGATCCTCACCTTCGCGATGATCGTCTGGGCGCGCGTGTCGGTGGTGCTGTTCGCGCTCGCCTCGACCACCGAGTTCCCGACCATGCGCGGCATGTTCGCCCAGATCGTTTCGCCGGAGAACTTCGAGTTCGTGGCGCTGTGGGCGGCGGTCGGCTTCGTCTTCGCGTCGCTGGTGTTCGCGATCTCGGTGGTGTCGGTGCCGCTGATGCTCGATCGCCGCACCGACACGATGATGGCCGTCTTTTCCAGTGCGCGTGCGCTGGCCACGCATCCGGGCCCCGTCTACCTCTGGGCGCTGATGATCGTCGTGCTGATCGGCGCGAGCCTCGTCCTGTGGCTCGGCCTGCTGGTCGTCACGGCCCCGCTGGTGGGCCACGCCACCTGGCACGCCTACCGGTCGCTGATCGGCGACGCCGCCGCCGGCGGCTGAGCGACGCCGCCGCCGCCGGCCGATGGGGCAGCGCCCGACGCGCCGGCGCAGCTTCGACCCGACGCGTCGGCCCTCGCCTGCAAGTTCGCACTGTGCCGGACGACTGTTCGACGCGCGCACCGACGTGCGGCGTGCTATTTTTTCGGACAGCCATCGCCTATCGGGGCCGCACATGCGACGAGTGCCGCTCTACAGCAGTTCCGATCGATCCCGGCTCCCCGGGTCGACCACCCGAGCGCCCGCGCCCCCGGATGCGCCGCGTCGCACCGCGCAGGCGGCGGCGCCCGACGCGCCGACGTCCGCGGGCTGGCATCGCCGGCTGGCCGGAACCGTCGCTCGCCGCCGGCGCGTGCTGATCGGCGGTGCGGTGCTGGTCGCCGTGGCGCTCGTTGCGCTGCAGATGCTGGCCACCCGCTGGCCGTCGCCGCTCACCCAGGACGACATCGACGCCGCGGTGCTGCATTCGCTGCAGACCGCGGCACTGCCGTCGCCGGCAGCGCGGGCTTACGAGATCATCCGGCCGGCCGTCGTGCGCGTGCGCGCGCTCGAAGCGGAAAGACCCGGCCACCCCGAGGTCGAGCGCAGCGTCGGCACAGGCGTGGTCATCGTCGATACCGGCACGATCCTGACGAACCTTCACGTGGTCGTCGGCGCGCCGCGTCTCCGGGTCGAGTTCGCCGACGGGCTGGAGGCCGACGCGTCGATCATCGGGCTCGAGCCCGACCAGGACCTCGCCGTGCTGAAGGCGAAGTCGATCCCCGACGACCTCGTCGCGGCGACGATGCGCTCGACACGCGACCTCGCGGTCGGCGACCGCGTGGTGGCGGTCGGGTTCCCGTTCGGCATCGGCCCGAGCGCGAGCGCCGGGATCGTCTCCGGCCTGCGCCGCGAGTTCCGCTCGCCGGAGGGGGAGCGGCTGCTCACCAACCTGATCCAGTTCGACGCCGCTGCCAACCCCGGGAACTCCGGCGGGCCGCTGGTAACCGCCGACGGCGAGGTGATCGGCATCGTCACCGCGATCATGAACCCGACCGACCAGCGCGTCTTCATCGGCATCGGCTTCGCGGTGCCGATCGAAACGGCCGCCAGCTCGGTCGGCATGTCCCCGTTCTGACCCGCACCGCAACCGACCCACGGACGCCCGCTCATGAGCAACCCGATCGACGGCGGCACCGACGTCGCCGCGCTGATGCAGCGCGTCCTCTACGAGGTCAAGCGCGTCGTCGTCGGCCAGGACCGCTTCCTCGAGCGCGTGCTGGTCGCGATCCTGGCGCAGGGGCACCTGCTGGTCGAGGGCGTGCCGGGCCTGGCCAAGACGCTCACCGTGAAGACGCTGGCGCGCACGATCCGCGGCACGTTCCGGCGCATCCAGTTCACGCCCGACCTGGTGCCGGCCGACCTGGTCGGCACGCGCATCTACAACCAGAAGACCGGCGAGTTCGCGACCTCGCTCGGTCCGGTCTTCACGAACCTGCTGCTGGCCGACGAGATCAACCGCGCCCCCGCGAAGGTGCAAAGCGCGCTGCTCGAGGTGATGCAGGAGCGTCAGGTCACGATCGCCGGCGCGACCTACGAGGTGCCCGAGCCGTTCCTGGTGATGGCGACCCAGAACCCGATCGAGACCGAGGGCACCTATCCGCTCCCCGAAGCGCAGGTCGACCGCTTCATGATGAAGGTGCTGGTCGGCTATCCGACCGAGGAAGAGGAGTTCGTCATCGTCGAGCGTGTCACCGGGCCCGCGACGGCGGTCGCGGCGGTCGCAACCACCGAGCAACTCGGGGCGCTGCAGCGCGAGTGCCGCACGGTCTACGTCGACCCTTCGCTCACGCAGTACGCGGTGCGGCTCGTGACGGCCACCCGCGAGCCGGCCCGCTGCGGACTCGCCGACCTCTCGCGCTTCGTCACGTTCGGCGCCAGCCCGCGCGCGACCATCCACCTGATCGAGGGCGCGCGTGCGCTGGCGTGCCTGCGGGGCAGGCGTTACGCGCTGCCCGAGGACGTGGTCGACCTCGTGCCCGACGTGCTGAGGCACCGGCTGGTGCTGTCGTACGAAGCGCTGGCCGAATCGGTGAACGCCGACCGGATCGTCCACCGGATCATGGAAGCGGTGCCCGTCCCGGAGCAGCCGCTGCAGGCCCATGTCGAGCGCACCGCGAACGGCTGAAACGGGCGGGGCCGAGGCGGTCCTGCGCCGGCTCGAGTGGACCGTGCTGCGCCGGCTCGACGGACTGATGCAGGGCGACTATCGCACGCTGTTCCGCGGCACGGGGCTCGACCTCGCCGACCTGCGCGAGTACCAGCACGACGACGACGTGCGCTACATCGACTGGAACGTGACTGCACGGCTGCAGACGCCGTACGTGCGCGAGTACACCGAGGCACGCGAGCTGGCCGCGTGGATGCTGCTCGACCTGAGCGGCTCGGTCGACTTCGGCTCCGACCGGGTCACCAAGCAGTCGGTCGCACGCGACTTCACCGCGGTGCTCGCGCGGCTGCTCGCCCGGCACGGCAACCGCGTCGGCGCGATCCTCTATGGCGCCGAGGTCGAGACCGTGATGCCGGCGCGCAGCGGCCGGATGCAGGTACTGCAGATCCTGCACCGCATCGCGTCGCGGCCGCCGCCGCCGCGCTCGGCGGGCACCGACCTGCGGGTGCTGCTCGCCGCCGCGCGCGAGGTGATGGCCCGGCGTTCGCTGGTGTTCGTCGTCTCCGACTTCCTCAGCGCGCCTGGCTGGGCGCAGCCGCTCGCGCGACTGGCGCAGCGCCACGAGGTCGTCGCGGTGCGGCTCACCGACCCGCTCGAGCGCGCCCTGCCCGACCTGGGCCTGCTCGTCATGCAGGATGCCGAGACCGGCGAGCAACTGTTCGTCGACACGCACGACCGGGCATTCCGGCGGCGCTTCGAACAGGTGGCCCGGCGCCGCGAGAGCGCGCTGCGCGCGGCGTTCGCCGAGGCCGGTGTCGACGTGCTCGAACTGTCCACCGGCGACGACCTGGTCGACGCGATCCTGCGCTTTGCCGAGCTGCGCAAGCGCCGCAGCCGGCTTGCCGCCGCCGGCGGCCTGCCGGCGCACCTGGCGAGGGTGCGATGAGCTTCCTCTGGCCGTCGATGCTGTGGCTGCTGCTCGCGGTGCCGTTGCTGGTCGCCGCCTACCTGTGGCTGCTGCGCCGGCGCACGCGGTTCGCAGTCCGCTATGCGGGCCTGGCGATGGTTCGCGAGGCGATGACCGCGGGCCAGGGCGTGCGTCGGCACCTGCCGCCGCTGCTGTTCCTGCTGGCGATCACCGCGATGATCGTCGCAACCGCGCGCCCCACCGCGGTCGTGACGCTGCCGTCGCAATACGAGACCGTGATCCTCGCGATGGACGTGTCGGGCAGCATGCGCGCGACCGACGTCGAGCCGACGCGGCTCGCCGCGGCGCAGGCCGCGGCTCGCGCGTTCATCGCCGAGCAGCCGCGCAGCGCGCGGATCGGCGTCGTGACCTTCGGCGGCAGTGCCGCGCTGGTGCAGCCGCCGACGCACAATCGCGAGGACATCCTGGCGGCGATCGACCGCTTCGAATTGCAGCGCGGCACCGCGGTGGGCAACGGCATCCTGGTGTCGCTGAAGACGATCTTCCCCGACCAGGAGTTCGAACTGCCCTCGCAGGGCGCGCAGCGCGGGCAGCGCGGCACGCCGCTCGAGGCCAAGCGCGGCGACGCGAAGGCGGCGACCGCGCCGCCGAAGCCGTCCGCGCCCGGTTCGTATGCGTCGGCCGTGATCATCCTGCTGTCCGACGGCCAGACCACCACCGGTCCCGACCCGATCGAGGCGGCCCGCCTGGCAGCGGAGCGCGGCGTGCGCATCTACACGGTCGGCATCGGCACGCCGAACGGCGAGATCCTGATCGGCGACGGCTGGTCGATGCGCGTGCGCCTGGACGAGGAAGCGCTGCAGTCGATTGCGCAGGCGACCCGCGGGGCCTACTTCTACGCCGGCACGGCCACCGAGTTGAAGACCGTCTACGAGACGATGACCTCGAAGATGGTGCTCGAGACCCGCGAGAGCGAGGTCACCGCGCTGTTCTCCGCCGCGGCAGCGGTGGCCGCGGTGCTTGCGGCGCTGCTGTCGATGCTGTGGTTCAACCGGATCTTCTGAGCGATCGCCGCTGCGGCGGCATCGTCCCCATCGTCCGCTCACGGGGCCGGCTTGCAACGCGCCGATCCGCCCCCATCTAAAGGGCCGATGCGCGTTGCCCGGGCGCATGGTTCAAGGCGGACCCAGGGGAGGGACGACGATGTGGAAGCGGCTGTCGATGCTGTGGATGCTGGTCAAGGGCGACGCGCGCCGCCTGTGGCTTGCGCTGCGCCATCCCGACGCCCCCGCGTGGCTCAAGGTGGGCACCGCGCTGCTGCTGCTGTACCTGGTTTCGCCGTTCGACCTGATCCCCGAGACGATCCCGTTCTTCGGCGTCGTCGACGACCTCGTCATCCTGCCTGTCGCGATCCGCTGGATGCTCGACCGCCTGCCGCCCGGCCTGCGCGCGGACCTCGACCGGGCCTAGCAGAACCCGCCGGCGCCGGCGCCGGCGGCCGCGCCGGGGCCTACCAGCCCCAGGTCAGCCGCCGCGCGACCCAGCCGACCACGCCGCCTTCGCTGCGCACGCGGACCCAGTCGCCGCGGCGCGCCAGCGTGCGCAGCACCTCGCCATAGCCGGCCTTGCCGACGATACGGTTGCGCGTGCCCGGTGCGCTGCGCAGGTTGGCCACCTTCACCCGGACGACGACGTGCGGCTGCCTGCCGGCCAGCGACCGGTGGACCCAGCCCTCGTCGCCCTCGAAGTCGCGCACCTGCAGCCATCGGCCCTTGCGCGCGAGCACCTCGAGCGGGTAGCCGCGCCCGAGGATCCAGACGACCTCGTGACGGGTGCCGGGGCCGGTGCGCAGATTGACGTCGGGGCGCGCGATGCTGACCATTTCGCGCGCCTGGACGGCCTGCACGAGCCCGAGCATGAGCATGAACAGCGCGAAAGCGAAGGCTGGCAGTCGTCGTGTCCCGGTCATCGATGTCCCTGTGACGCGTTGAAGGGAAGAGCCTCGGCCGGGGCTCGGCCCCGGACCCGGGTCGATTCTAGTGCGCACGCGCAAGCGGGCCCTGCGTCCCTGCCCGCTTCATGGGCATGCGGCGCGCGCTCAACCCGCCTCGAGCGCCGGCTCCTGCATCGCGGCCACCTGCTCGCGCAGCTCGAGCACGCGGTCCTGCCAGTAGCGCTGCGTCCCGAACCAGGGAAACGCCGCGGGGAAGGCCGGATCGTCCCAGCGCCGCGCGATCCAGGCCGAGTAGTGGATCAACCGCAGTGTGCGCAACGGCTCGATCAACGGCAGCTCGCGCCGGTCGAGGTCGGCGAAGTCCTCGTAGCCGGCCAGCACGTCGGAGAGTTGCCGTGTCATCGATGCGCGATCGCCCGACAGCAACATCCACAGGTCTTGCACGGCCGGCCCGTTGCGCGCATCGTCGAAGTCGACGAAGTGCGGGCCGTCGTCGGTCCACAGCACGTTGCCTGCGTGGCAATCGCCATGCAGCTTCTGGATCCGGACGTCGCCTGCGCGGTCGAAGGCGCGGCGCGCCGCGTCGATCGCCTGCTCGACGATGCTGCGCCACGCCGGCAGCAGGTCTGCGGGAACGAGCCCGTGCGCGAGCAGCCAGTCGCGCGGCTCGATCGCGAAGCTGTCGACGTCGAGCGCGGGCCGCTCGGCGAAGCGCGCTACCGCGCCGACCGCGTGGATGCGACCGATGAAGCGGCCGATGCGCTCGAGCGTGTCGGGATCGTCGAGCTCGGGCGCGCGGCCGCCGCGCCGCGGATAGACCGCGAAGCGGTAGCCGTCGAACCCGGCGAGCGTCGCGCCGGTATCGTCGAGCGCCAGGGGCGCGACGACCGGAATCTCGCGCGCGGCGAGGTCGGCGACGAAGTCGTGTTCCTCGCGGATCTGCGCGTCGCTCCAGCGGCCCGGCCGGTAGAACTTGGCGACCAGCGTGCGGCCGTCCTCGAGGCTCACCTGGTAGACGCGGTTCTCGTAGCTGTTCAGCGCGATGAAGCGGCCGTCGCCGCGCAGCCCGACGGACTCGAGCGCGTCGAGCATGCGGTCGGGAGTGAGGCGGGCGTACGGCGCTTCGGGCGAGGTCATCGGCCGATTCTACGTGTCGCGCGTGCCGGTGGATCGCCGCCACCGCTTTGCGCGGCCGTCCCGGTAGCCTAGGATTCCTGTCGGACAAGGCAGCGCCAGCCGGAGGCGCCGGCGGCGGGGTCGCGCGGGAGTGCACGATGAAGGTTGGCGTTCCGAAGGAAATCAAGACCCACGAGTACCGCGTCGGCCTGACGCCCGAGTCGGTGCGCGAATACGTGCATCGCGGCCACGACGTATTCGTCGAGGCGCAGGCCGGCGCGGGCATCGGCGCCGGCGACGACGCGTACCGGCACGCCGGCGCGACGGTCCTGCCCGACGCGCGCTCGGTGTTCGACGCCGCCGAGCTGATCGTCAAGGTCAAGGAGCCGCAGCCGGCGGAACTGGCGATGCCGCGGCCCCGGCACGTGCTCTTCACCTACCTGCACCTCGCGCCCGACCCGGAGCAGGCGCAGGGACTGCTCGACTCCGGCTGCGCCGCGATCGCCTACGAAACGGTCGTCGAGGCCGACGGGTCGCTGCCGCTGCTCGCGCCGATGAGCGAGGTCGCGGGCCGGCTGGCGATCACCGTCGCCGGGCAGCTGCTGATGCGCAACGCCGGCGGGCCGGGCCTGCTGCTGGGCGGCGTGACCGGCGTCGCACCGGCGCGCGTACTGGTGCTGGGCGCCGGCGTCGCCGGCGCGCAGGCGGTGCGGATGGCTGCCGGCGCGGGCGCCGAGATCACCGTGGTCAACCGGTCGCTGCCGAGGCTGCGCGCGATCGAGGCGCAGCTTCCCGGCCGGATCCGCACCCGGCCGTCGACGCACAGCGCGATCGAGGAGGAGATCGCCGCCGCCGACGTCGTCGTCGGCGCGGTGCTGGTCGCGGGCGCGAGCACGCCGCGCCTGGTCACGCAGGCGATGCTGCGCATGATGAAGCCGCGATCGGTGATCGTCGACATCTCGATCGACCAGGGCGGCTGCTGCGAGACCTCGCGCCCGACGACCCACGCCGAGCCGACCTACGAGGTCGACGGCATCGTCCACTACTGCGTCGCGAACATGCCCGGCGCCGTGCCGCGCACCTCGAGCCACGCGCTGAACCTGGCGACGCTGCCGTACGGCCTCGCGCTGGCCGATCATGGGCTGGACGCGCTGCGAACGAGCGCGGCGCTGCGCGCCGGCCTGAACGTGCTGGCCGGCCGGATCACGCACCCGATGGTGGCGCAGGCGCTCGGGCGCGAATTCGTCGATCCGGCGCAGGCGCTCGCCGCCTGACGCAGCGACAGGCCCCGGCGCCCGCGCCGGGCTCTCAGCCGAACTTGTAGAGCACCCCGTACCCGCCGCGCGGGTACGACCACTCGACGTTGTGGTGCTCGCTGCACAGCAGCCGGCAGGTGCCGCACTCGAGGCAGCCGTCGGTCGACAGGATCACGCTGCCGTCCTCGGCCTTCGTGTAGCAGCCCGCGGGGCAGCACCAGGTGCACGATGGCGTATCGCACTGGTCGCGGCAGATCTCCGGCGTCCTGATCGCGATGTGGGCACGCCCCTCGTCGACGCGATAGCGGTTCTCGAACAGCTTCTCTTCGACCTTGGTCGTCGTCATCGCATGGCCCTCATCAGCTTGATCGCGTCGCCGAACAGGCCGAAGCGCGAGCGCCTGGCCACGAAATCGCGCTTGATCTCCCGTTCCTTGGTCAGCTTGTCGACGCCGTCGACTTTCAGCATCGTGTGTGCCGCGCGGGTGAGCAGCTCGGGGTAGGTGGTCAGGAACTGCCGGTTGCCGTGCAGGATCTCGGGCACGTCGCGGTACTTCTTCAGGTCCTTCATCACGAAGCTCTGCTCGAGCGCGCCGCGGTAGCGCTTGAGGTTCGCCGCGGTGTAGTCCCGGCCTTCGTCGCGCAGCTGGACGATCGTCTCGGCGGCCAGCTTTCCGGTGGTCATCGCCAGGTTCGAGCCTTCGCGGTGCACCGAGTTGACGAAGCCCCCCGAGTCGCCGCAGATCACCCAGCCGTCGCCGTGCACCGTCGGGATCGCGTTGTAGCCGCCCTCGGGGATCAGGTGCGCCGAATATTCCTTGACCTCCGAACCGGCGATCAGCTGCCTCACCGACGGGTGGCTCTTGAGTTCCTCGAGAAGCTGGTACGGGCTCACGCCGGCCGACTTGAAGTCCTCGACCATGCAGCCGATGCCGATCGAGACCGATTCCTTGTTCGTGTACAGGAAACCGGTGCCGACCATCCCCTTCGTGATCTTGCCGAACATCTCGATCACGACGCCGTCGTTGCCCGAGACGTTGAAGCGCTCCTCGATCGTCTGCTTCGGCAGGAAGTGCATCTCCTTGACCGCCAGCGCGACATCCTGCGCCTTCACCGGCGGCCGCAGGCCGGCTTTGGTCGCGACCAGCGAGTTGACGCCGTCGGCCAGCACGACCACGTCGGCGAGGATGTCGCCGTTGGCGCGGTCGGTGCGCACGCCGACGACGCGCTCGCCGCGCTTGAGCAGGTCGACGACGGTGGTCTCGCAGATCAGCAGCGCGCCGGCGTCCTGCGCCTTGCCCGACAGCCACTTGTCCATGTTGGCGCGGATCACCGTGTAGCGCGTCGGCTGCTCGTCGGCGTCGACGGTGCCGCGGAAGTGCGAGCCGACGTGCGAGCGCTCGTCCATCAGCCACATCCGCTGCTCGAGCACCGCGCGCTCGAACGGCGCCTGGCGGCGGCAGTTCGGGATCACCGCCTCGAGCGCGTCGGCGTACATGATCGCGCCCTGCACGTTCTTCGAGCCCGGGTACTCGCCGCGCTCGAGTTGCAGCACCTTCATGCCCGCCTTCGCCATCAGGTACGCGGCGGTGTTGCCCGAAGGCCCCGCGCCGACGACGATCGCATCGAATTTCTCGGCCATCGCTTGCTCCTGGTCGATGTCGTCAGGCCGCCACGCGCCGGCCGATCCGCTCGCGCAGCGCCTCGGTGAGCGCCGGCAGGATCTGCAGCGCGTCGCCGACCACCGCGTAGGTCGCGAAATCCATGATCGGCGCCTTCGGGTCGCTGTTGATCGCGATGATCACGTCGGAGCCTTCGACGCCGACGCGGTGCTGGATCGCGCCCGAGATGCCGGCCGCGATGTACAGCTTCGGCCGGATCGTCTTGCCGGTCTGGCCGATCTGCCGGTCGGCGCTCACCCAGCCGGCCTGCGCGACCGGCCGCGATCCGCCGTACTCGCCGCCGAGCAGCTCGGCCAGCTCGCGCACGAGCCGGAAGTTCTCGGGCTTGCCGAGCCCCCGGCCGCCCGCGACGACGACGTCGGCGTAGGCCAGCTGCGCCTTGTCGGCGTCGGCATCCGGGATGTAGGAGAGGATCCTGGTGACGACGTCGTCCTCGGCGAGCGCGACGCGCTCTTCGACCAGCGTGCCGGTGCGCTGCGCGTCGCGCTTCGGCATCGCCATCACGCGCGGGCGGACGGTGGCCATCTGCGGCCGGTACTCGAGCGTGTGGATCGTGCACAGCAGCGTGCCGCCGAAGGTCGGCCGGGTGGCGGCGAGGCTGCGCGTCTCGTCGTCGATGCGCAGTTCGGTGCAGTCGGCGGTCAGGCCGGTGCCGAGCGTCGTGGCGACGGCGCCCGCGAGGTCGCGCCCCAGCGTGGTCGCCCCCAGCAGCAGGATCTCGGGCTTGTTGCGCTCGACCAGTTCGGTGAGCGCCCGCGTGTACGGGTCGGTTCGATAGTGGGCGAGCACCGGGTCGCGCACGACGTGGACGCGGTCGGCGCCGTGGCGGAACGCCTCGGCGCAGGCCTGCGAGGTCGCCGCATCGTCGGGGCCGAGCACCACGCCCGACAGCGGCACGCCGAGGTGGTCGGCGAGCTTGCGTCCCTCGCCGAGCAGCTCCCACGACACCGGGTGCACCTGGCCGCGCTCGAGCTCGACGTTGACCCAGACCCCGCGCCAGGCGCCGAGGTCGGCGCCGTCGCTGCGGCGCGGCGCAGCGGCCGACGGCGCCGCGGTGTGCTCGTCGCTGCTCATCGGCCGATCTCCTCTTGCAGTTCCGGATGCTGCGCGAACAGCTTCGCGAGCAGCGCGTCGACCGCCTCGCGCGCCGGCTTGCCGGCGGCATCGACGACCTCGGCCTTGTTCGCGCGTGGCGGCGGAGCGAAGACCTTCTTCACCACGGTGGGCGACCCCTTCAGGCCGCAACGGGCCACCTCGCCGATTCCGGCGGCCTTGTGGTCCCACTCGATCACCTCGTAGCGGGCAGCGCGGAACATCGCGTCCATGTCGGCGAAGCGGATCGTGTTCGCGCCCTCCATCATCGTCACGAGGCAGGGCAGCTTCGTCTTCAGCACCTGCACGCCGCCCTCGGCGCGGCGGTGCACGACGATCTCGCGCGCCTCCGGGTCGAGCCGCTCGATCCGCGAGACGTAGGTGAGCTGCTGCAGGCCGAGGCGGCGCGCCACGCCCGGGCCCACCTGCGCGGTGTCGCCGTCGATCGTCTGCTTGCCGCAGAACACCATGTCGACCGGACGATCGCCGCCGATCGTGCGGATCGCCGAAGAGAGCGCGTAGGACGTGGCCAGCGTGTCGGACCCGGCGAACACGCGGTCGGTGATGAGGATGGCGTCGTCGGCGCCGAACGAGATGCACTTCTTCAGCGCCTCGGCGGCCATCTTCGGGCCCATGCTGAGCACGGTAACTCGCGCGCCGAAGCGGTCCTTGATGCGAAGCGCCTCTTCGAGCGAGACCAGGTCGTACGGGTTGACCACCGCCGGAACGCCCTGGCGCATGATCGTGTTCGTGACCGGGTGGACCCGTATCTGGCTCGAATCGGGCACCTGCTTGACGCAGACGACGATGTGCATGCCCATGCTGCGCCTCCGGTATTTCGGTACCGTTTTACCAGTATTCGGCGGCGGACCGCAAGGGGCGCGCGACCCCCCTCCGGGGTACCCCTTCGAGGCGGTCTTGATCTGGATCAAGTGGATCGCGGCGCGGGGGGCACCTGCCGCGCCGTCCCCGCCGTTCGACGGGGGCAGTCCGAGTGCGGGCATAATCGGGCCCCGCTCCCGCCTCCGGTCCAACCCGAATCGCTATCCATGGCCCAGTACGTCTACACGATGAACCGGGTGGGCAAGATCGTGCCCCCCAAGCGCGTGATCCTGAAGGACATCTCGCTCAGCTTCTTTCCCGGCGCCAAGATCGGCGTGCTCGGCCTGAACGGCTCGGGCAAGTCGACGCTGCTGCGCATCATGGCCGGCGTCGACCGCGAGTACGAGGGCGAGGCCACGCCGATGCCGAACCTGCGCATCGGCTACCTGCCGCAGGAGCCGCAGCTCGACCCGGCCAGGGACGTGCGCGGCAACGTCGAGGAGGGCCTCGGCGAGACGATGGCGCTGGTGAAGGAGTTCAACGAGATCAGCGAGCGCTTCGCCGAACCGATGGACGACGACGAGATGAACCGGCTGCTCGAGCGCCAGGGCGAGCTGCAGGGCCGCATCGACGCGACCGGCGGCTGGGAGGTCGAGCGCAAGCTCGACGTGGCCGCCGACGCGCTGCGGCTGCCGCCCTGGGACGCCGACGTGACGAAGCTCTCGGGCGGCGAGCGGCGCCGCGTCGCGCTGTGCCGGCTGCTGCTGTCCGAGCCCGACATGCTGCTGCTCGACGAGCCGACCAACCACCTCGACGCGCTGTCGGTGCAGTGGCTCGAGCAGTTCCTCGAGCGCTTCCCCGGCACGGTGATCGCGGTCACGCACGATCGCTACTTCCTCGACAACGTCGCCGGCTGGATCCTCGAGCTCGACCGCGGCCACGGCATCCCGTGGCAGGGCAACTACTCGTCGTGGCTCGAGCAGAAGGAGCAACGGCTCGAGATCGAGGCGAAGCAGGAGTCCGCCCGCATCAAGGCGATGCAGGTCGAGCTCGAATGGGTGCGCGCCAATCCGAAGGCGCGCCAGGCCAAGAGCAAGGCGCGACTGGCGCGCTTCGAGGAGCTCGCCTCGACCGAGACGCAGAAGCGCAACGAGACCAACGAGATCTACATCCCGCCGGGCCCGCGGCTGGGCGACCTGGTGGTGCAGGCCGACGGGCTGCGCAAGGCCTTCGGCGAGCGGCTGCTGTTCGACGGGCTGTCGTTCAGCCTGCCTCCCGGCGGCATCGTCGGCGTGATCGGCCCGAACGGCGCCGGCAAGACGACGCTGTTCCGGATGCTGATGGGCAGCGAGCAGCCGGACGCGGGCACGCTGCGCGTCGGCGACACCGTGAGGGCCGCCTGCGTCGACCAGAGCCGCGACACGCTCGACCCGAGCAAGACCGTCTGGGAGGAGATCTCGGAGGGCCAGGACCTGATCCAGGTCGGCAGCTACTCGACGCCGAGCCGCGCCTACGTCGCGCGTTTCAACTTCAAGGGAGCCGACCAGCAGAAGCGGATCGGCGAGCTCTCGGGCGGCGAACGCAACCGCGTGCACCTCGCCAAGGTGCTGCGCGCAGGCGCCAACCTGCTGCTGCTCGACGAGCCGACCAACGACCTCGACGTCGAGACGCTGCGCGCGCTCGAGCAGGCGCTGCTCGACTTCCCCGGCTGCGCGGTGGTGATCTCGCACGACCGCTGGTTCCTCGATCGCATCGCCACGCACATGCTCGCCTTCGAAGGCGACAGCCGCGTGGTCTGGTTCGAGGGCAACTACGCCGACTACCTGGCCGACCGTCGTCGCCGGCTCGGCGACGACGCCGACCGGCCCGAGCGGCTGCGCTTCCGGCCGCTGTCGGCCTGAGGCCTGCCGGGCCCGCCCCGCCCGTCGCGATCGCCCCCTCGGGACCGGTCGGCAGCGGCCGACGCGTCGCGCGCTGCGCATGTCCGCGAGCGGCCACACTGCGCGCCGTCCGTCGCATCGCGCCCGGCGTTCGTCGCTTGCACGTGCAGCCCACGCCGCCACAGGCGTGAAGTGGGCTCGTGCCCGGCGCAGCCGGCTGACCCAGCCAGTGCGAGGAGGTCGCCATGAACCTGTTCGACGCGTACCGCGAGTTGTACGCACGATCGCGCGACGAGGAGATGTCCCTCGTCGAATACCTCGAACTGTGCCGCGGCGACCCGCTCGCCTACGCCAGCGCCGCCGAACGGATGCTCGCGGCGATCGGCGAGCCCGAGGTCGTCGACACCCGCACCGACCCGCGCCTGTCGCGGCTGTTCGCCAACCGCGTCATCCGCCGCTATCCGGCGTTCCGCGAGTTCTACGGGATGGAGGACGCGATCGCGCAGATCGTCGCGTACTTCCGCCACGCCGCGCAGGGGCTCGAGGAGCGCAAGCAGGTGCTCTACCTGCTCGGGCCGGTCGGCGGCGGCAAGTCGTCGATCGCCGAGCGGCTCAAGGCGCTGATGGAGGTGCACCCGATCTACGCGCTGAAAGGCTCGCCGGTCAACGAGTCGCCGCTCGGGCTGTTCCACCCCGATCGCGACGGGCCGCGGCTCGAGGCCGAGTACGGCATCCCCGCGCGCTACCTGAACGGCATCATGAGCCCGTGGGCGATCAAGCGGCTGCGCGAGTTCGACGGCGACATCACGCAGTTTCGCGTCGTGCGCGTGCAGCCGTCGGTGCTGCGGCAGACGGCGATCGCCAAGACCGAGCCCGGCGACGAGAACAACCAGGACATCTCGTCGCTGGTCGGCAAGGTCGACATCCGCAAGCTCGAGTCGCTGTCGCAGGACGACCCCGACGCCTACAGCTATTCCGGCGGGCTGTGCCTGGCCAACCAGGGCTTGCTCGAGTTCGTCGAGATGTTCAAGGCGCCGATCAAGATGCTGCACCCGCTGCTGACGGCGACGCAGGAGGGCAACTACAAGGGCACCGAGGGCTTCTCGGCGATCCCGTTCCAGGGGCTGATTCTCGCGCACTCCAACGAGAGCGAGTGGCAGGCGTTCCGCAACAACCGCAACAACGAGGCGTTCCTCGACCGCATCTACATCGTCAAGGTGCCCTATTGCCTGCAGGTGTCCGAGGAAGTGCGCATCTACCGCAAGCTGCTCGCCGGCAGCTCGCTCGCGCTGTCGCCGTGCGCGCCCGGCACGCTGGAGACGATGGCGCAGTTCGCGGTGCTCACGCGCCTGAAGGAACCCGAGAACTCGAGCATCTACGCCAAGCTGCGCGTCTACGACGGCGAGAACCTGAAGGACGTCGAGCCGAACGCGAAGTCGATGCAGGAGTACCGCGACTACGCGGGGATCGACGAAGGCATGAGCGGGCTGTCGACGCGATTCGCGTTCAAGGTGCTGTCGGCGGTGTTCAACTACGACCAGGTGGAAGTGGCCGCCAACCCGGTGCACCTGATGTACGTCCTCGAGCAGCGGCTGATGCGCGAGGGGCTTCCCGAGGAAACCCAGCGCCGCTGGCTCGACTTCATCAAGAGCTGGCTCGCGCCGCGCTACGCGGAGTTCATCGGCAAGGAGATCCAGACCGCGTACCTCGAGTCCTATTCCGAATATGGCCAGAACATCTTCGACCGCTACGTGACCTTCGCCGACTACTGGATCCAGGACGAGGACTACCGCGACCCCGAGACCGGCGAGAGCTTCGACCGCGCGCAACTGAACGCCGAGCTGGAGAAGATCGAGAAGCCGGCCGGCATCGCCAACCCGAAGGACTTCCGCAACGAGATCGTGAACTTCGTGCTTCGCGCGCGTGCGGCGCACGGCGGGAAGAACCCGTCGTGGACCAGCTACGAGAAGCTGCGTGAGGTGATCGAGAAGAAGATGTTCTCGAACACCGAGGAGTTGCTGCCGGTCGTCTCGTTCAATGCCAAGGCCTCGGCCGAGGACCGGCGCAAGCACGACAGCTTCGTCGAGCGGATGGTCGCCAAGGGCTACACCGAGAAGCAGGTGCGCCTGCTCTGCGAGTGGTACCTGCGCGTCCGCAAGTCTCAGTAGGCAACGGGCGACGGGGCGCGCGATGTCGGCGATCATCGACCGCAGGCCGAACGACCGCAGCGGCAGCGCGGTCAACCGCGAGCGCTTCATGCGCCGCTACCGGGCGCAGATCCGCCAGGCGGTGGCCGACATGGTCGCCGACCGGTCGATCCGCGACATGGAGCGCGGCGGCAAGGTCGGCATCCCGGCCCGCGACCTGTCCGAGCCGGGTTTCCGGCACGGGCGCGGCGGCGACCGGGAGTACGTCCACACCGGGAACCGCGAGTTCCAGCCCGGCGACCGGCTGCCCCGCCCGTCGGGCGGCGACGGTGACGGCGGCGCCGGCAGCGAAGGCGGCCATGCAGACGGCACCGACGACTTCTCGTTCACGCTGTCGCGCGAAGAGTTCATGCAGATCTTCTTCGACGACCTCGCGCTGCCGCGCCTGGCCCGGACCGTGCTCGGCGAGATCCGCGAGCAGCGACCGCAGCGCGCCGGCTACGCGACGCACGGCACGCCGGCCAATCTGGCGGTCGCCCGCTCGCTGCGCAATGCGCTCGGCCGACGGCTGGCGCTCACCGCGGCGGCGCGCCGCGAGCTCGCGCGGGTCACCGCGCTCGCGCAGGCCGACCCGCCCGCCGCCGACGACGGGGCCGGCGCGGCCGCGCGCGGCGCCGACGCGCTGGTCGCGCGGCTCGAACGCCGGATCGCGCGCGTGCCGTTCCTGGAGGAGATCGACCTTCGCTACCGCCACCGCACGATGGTGGCGCAGCCGGTCGCGCGCGCCGTCATGTTCTGCCTGATGGACGTCTCGGCGTCGATGGACCAGGACAAGAAGGACCTCGCCAAGCGCTTCTTCACGCTGCTGCACCTGTTCCTCGCGCGCAAGTACGAACACGTCGACGTGGTGTTCATCCGCCACACCGACGACGCCGAGGAGGTCGACGAAGAGCGCTTCTTCCACGACCGCAAGACCGGCGGCACGGTGGTGCTGTCGGCGCTGGCGCTGATGAACCGGATCGCCGAGGAGCGCTACGCGCAGGCCGGCTGGAACGTCTACGGCGCGCAGGCCTCGGACGGCGACGCGTTCGGCGCCGACCCGGAGAAGAGCCGCGGCTTCCTCGAGTCGACGCTGCTGCCGCGCGTGCGCCACTTCGCCTACATCGAGGTGTCGGACGACGACGCCGCGACGACGACGCTGTCGGCCGCCTACCGGCGCATCGAGGCCCGGCAGTTCGCGATGCGCGAGGTCCACGAGGCCCGCGACATCTGGCCCGTGTTCCGCGGCCTGTTCCAGCGCGCGCCCGAGGGCGCTGGCGCGGCGGGCGCCTGGGCGGGACCCGGAACGGGACCCTGAGCGGGAACCCCAGCGGGAGCGCCCGGCCATGCCGACCCCTATCTCGACCGGCTCGGAGTGGACGTTCGAACTGCTCGCCCGCTACGACGAGGCGATCGGACGGATCGCGCGCGACGAGTACGGGCTGGACTGCTATGCGAACCAGATCGAGGTGATCGACAGCCGGCAGATGCTGGATGCCTACGCGACGACCGGCCTGCCCGTCGGCTATCCGCACTGGAGCTTCGGCAAGTCGTTCATCACCCACGAGCACGCGTACCGCAAGGGCGCGCGCGGGCTGGCATACGAGATCGTCATCAACTCGGATCCCTGCATCGCCTACCTGATGGAGGAGAACCCGATGCCGCTGCAGGCGCTGGTGATCGCCCACGCCTGCTACGGCCACAACTCGTTCTTCAAGGGCAACTACCTGTTCCGGCAGTGGACGGCGGCCGACGCGATCGTCGACTACATGGTGTTCGCGCGTCACTACGTGACGCAGTGCGAGGAACGCCACGGCACTGCCGCCGTCGAGGAGGTGCTCGACGCCTGCCACGCGCTGATGGACCAGGGCGTGGACCGCTACCGCCACCCGAAGCCGCTGTCGGCCGACGCCGAACGCGCCAGGCTGCGCGAGCGCGAGGCGTGGGCGCGCGAGCGCCACGACGAACTGTGGCGAACCGTCCCGGGCCGCGCCGCGCCGACGGCGCGGTCACCCGACGAGGCGCCCGGCGGCGAGCCGCAGGAGAACCTGCTCTACTTCATCGAGAAGCACTCGCCGAAGCTCGCGCCCTGGGAGCGCGAACTGGTGCGCATCGTGCGCAAGGTGGCCCAGTACTTCTATCCGCAGGGCCTGACCAAGGTGATGAACGAGGGCTGGGCGACGTTCTGGCACTACACGCTGCTCAACCGGCTCTACGACCACGGGCTCGTCGACGACGGCTTCATGATCGAGTGCCTGGAGTCGCACACCAACGTGACCCTGCAGCGCGGCTTCGACGAGCCGGGCTACGCCGGCTGCAATCCGTACGCGCTCGGGTTCGCGATGTTCTCGGACATCCGCCGCATCTGCGAGCGGCCCACCGACGAAGACCGGCAGTGGTTTCCCGAGATCGCGGGCGCCGACTGGCGCAAGGTGCTCGACTTCGCGATGCGCAATTTCAAGGACGAGTCGTTCGTCGCGCAGTTCCTGTCGCCGCGGCTGATCCGCGAGTTGCGCCTGTTCGCGATCGCCGACCACGAAGGCGAGCCGACGCTGCAGGTCGACTCCATCCACAACGACGCCGGCTACCGGAGGGTGCGCCGGCTGCTCGCCGCGCACTTCGACCGCGATGCCCGGCTGCCCGACATCCAGGCGGTGCGCTACGAGCGCGACGGCGACCGCAGCCTGACACTGCGGCACGTCCGGCACCGGGGCCGCCCGCTCGACGACGACGCCGGGCGCGTGCTGGCGCACCTGCACCGGCTGTGGGGATTTCCCGTGCGGCTGGAAACGGTCGACGCCGACGGCGAGTCCTGCGCCGAGGCGATCGTGACCGGCTGAGGCCCGTTCGCGCCGCGGCCGGCCCCGCACCGGGGCTTGCCCGCGCCCCCTGCACGGGGTCCGGCGCCCGCCCGCGGTATCCTCGCGATCGGAGCGCAAGTCGCGGATTTCATGAGAGTGCTTCTCGTCGAGGACGACCGGATGATCGGGCAGGCGGTGCAGACCGCGCTGCGACAGGATGGCTACGCAGTCGACTGGGTCCGCGACGCGGAATCCGCCGATACTGCCCTGACCACCGCCGGTTTTGACCTGGTGCTGCTCGACCTCGGGCTACCGGGCCGCGACGGCGTCGACCTGCTGCGCACCATGCGTACCCGCCACGACGCGACGCCGGTCCTGATCGTCACCGCGCGCGACGACGTGCAGGACCGCGTCGGCGGCCTCGACGCGGGCGCCGACGACTACCTGGTCAAGCCCTTCGACCTCGACGAGCTCGGTGCGCGGATGCGCGCGCTGCTCCGGCGCAGCGCCGGGCGCGGCGAGGCGGTGTTCGAGCATCGCGGCGTGCGCATCGACCCGGCCACGCGCGAAGTCACCCGCGACGGCGAACCGGTGACACTGTCGCCGCGCGAATTCGCGGTGCTGGAGGCGCTGATGCTGCGCCCCGGCGCGGTGCTGTCGCGCACGCAGCTCGAGGATCGCCTCTACGGCTGGGGCGAATCGGTGGAGAGCAACGCGGTCGAGGTGTACATCCACGGATTGCGCCGCAAGCTCGGGCACGACTTCGTCCAGAACGTGCGCGGCGTCGGCTACTTCGTTCCGAAGGCGGATTCGCAAGGACCGGGATGAGCGCACCGTCGATACGCGCCCGACTCCTGCTGTCGCTGCTGCCGCTGTTCATCCTCGCCGAGGCCGTCATCGGGACGGTGAGCTACCGCTACGTGTTGCGCGAGAGCCACGAGCTGTTCGACTATCACCTGCGCCAGATGGCGCTGTCCCTGCGCGACCAGGGGGCGGTGCTGCCTCCGCCCGGGCCGCCCGAAGACCGCGAGCAGTTCGACTTCGTCGTGCAGATCTGGAGCGCCGACGGCTCCAAGATCTACCTGTCGCACACCCGCTCGCGCGCGCGCCTGCCCGAGCGCGCGACGCTGGGCTTCGCCGACGTGGTCACCGAGGGCGAACGCTGGCGGGTCTACAGCACGCTGGCGGGCGGACGCGTGATCCAGGTCGGCCAGCCGTTCGAGGTGCGCGAGCGCATCGCCGCGGCGGCCGCGCTGCGCAGCCTCACGCCGCTGCTCATCTTCGCGCCGCTGGTCGCGCTCGCGATCTGGTGGCTGGTCGGGCAGTCGTTGCGGCCGGTCGAACGCATCGCGTCGGAGCTCAAGCGCCGCGATGCGCAGCGGCTCGACCCGGTGCCCGAGGAGGAGCTGCCGACCGAAGTCGAGCCGATGGTGCGTTCGCTCAACGGCCTGCTCGAGCGCCTGCGACGCGCCTTCGCGACCCAGCGCGCGTTCGTCGCCGACGCCGCGCACGAGCTGCGCACGCCGATCGCGGCGCTCAAGCTGCAGGCGGGGCTGGTCGGGCGCGCCCGCGACGATGCGTCGCGCAGCGAGGCGCTGCGCGAACTCAACGCCGGCATCGACCGATCGGCGCACCTGATCGACCAGCTGCTGACGCTGGCGCGCAGCGAGCCCGAGGCGCGCGCGGCCACCGGTGCAACGGACGGCGCGACGATCGACCTCGCGCGCGTCGCCGGCGAGGCGGTCGCCGAGATGCTGCCGCTGGCCGAAGCACGCGGCTCGAAGCTCGGCTTCGCCGCGGCGCAAGCGGTCGAGATGCGCGGCGACGCCAACGCGCTGCACAGCCTCGTACGCAACCTGATCGACAACGCGCTCAGGCACACGCCGAACGGCAGTCGCATCGAGGTCGAAGTGACCGTCAAGGGGCAGGAAGCCTGCCTGAGCGTCGACGACAACGGCCCGGGCATCCCGGTCGAGGAGCGCGAGCGCGTGTTCGATCGCTTCTACGGGCGCAGCGCCGGTGACGATGCGGGCAGCGGCCTGGGACTGGCGATCGTCAAGGCGGTGGTCGACCGCCACGCGGGCCGCATCGAACTCGCCCAGTCGGCGCTCGGGGGCCTTCGCGTGGCGGTTCACCTCCCGCTCGCCGGCGCCGACGCGACTTAAGGCAGGGCTAAGGCGGCGCACCTATCGTGCGGCAACCGGGCCTTGCCCGCTCTGCATGCCGGAAGTTCACGGATGACACGAAGATCGCTGTTCGCGGCGTTGGCCGCCGCAGGCCTCGTCAGCGTCGGTACGGCGTACGGCTGGAGCCTGAATCCGGCCGACTGGTTCGCCAGGACGAGTACGACCGCGTCGGGCGCCGCCCAGGCGGTGCCGGAGACCGCGACGGCGGCGCCCGTCGCGCCCACCAGCGCCCCGGATTACCGGACGATCTTCCAGCGTTTCGGCCCGGCCGTCGTCGGCGTCACCGTCGAGGGCTCGGTGCCGGTGGCGCGCCAGCGCGCGCCGGAACTCGACAACGACCCGTTCTTCCGCTTCTACCGGGGGCTGCCGGTCCCGCCGATGCCGCGCGGCGACGCGCCGCTGCACGGGCAGGGCTCGGGCTTCATCGTCAGCGAGGACGGCCTGATCCTCACCAACGCGCACGTCGTGCGCGACGCGACCAGCGTCACGGTCAAGCTCGCCGACCGGCGCGAGTTCGAGGCCAGCGTGCTCGGCGTCGACCCGGCGACCGACGTCGCGGTGCTGCGCATCAAGGCGGGCGGCCTGCCGACGGTGCAGCTCGGCGACCCGTCGCAACTCGCGGTAGGCGACTACGTGCTCGCGATCGGCTCGCCGTTCGGCTTCGAGCAGAGCGCCACCTCGGGGATCGTCAGCGCGAAGGGGCGCTCGCTGCCGGGCGACACCTACGTGCCGTTCATCCAGACCGACGTCGCGGTCAATCCGGGGAATTCGGGCGGCCCGCTGTTCGACGCGCGCGGCCGCGTGGTCGGCATCAACTCGCAGATCTACTCGCGCACCGGCGGCTACCAGGGGCTGTCGTTCGCGATCCCGATCGACGTCGCGGTGCGCGTCAAGGACCAGATCCTCGCCACCGGCAGCGTCCGGCACGCGCGGCTCGGCGTCACCGTGCAGGAGCTCAACCAGGGGCTCGCGGAGTCGTTCAAGCTCGACAGCCCGAACGGCGCGCTGGTCTCCGCGGTCGCGCCGGGCAGCGCCGCCGAGAAGGCCGGGCTGCGTCCCGGCGACGTCGTGCTGTCGCTGAACGGCGAGCGCATCGAGCGCTCGGGCGACCTCGCCGCGATGGTCGGCAAGTCGAAGCCCGGCGATCGCGTCACGCTCGAAGTCGTGCGCCAGGGCAAGCGCGAGCAGTTGACGGCGGTGCTCGCCGAACTGCCGACCAGCACCGACACGGCCGCCCAGCAACCGCCCGAGCGCAGCGAGCGCCGGCTCGGCGTCGCGGTGCGCCCGCTGGCGCCCGAAGAGCGGCAGGCGACGCGGCTCAATGCGGGGCTCGTCGTCGAGGACGTTTCGGGGCCGGCGCAGCGGGCCGGGATCGAGCCGGGCGACGTGATCCTGTCGGTGAACGGCAAGACGGTCGCCAGCGTCGAGCAGCTGCGCGCGCTCGTCAACGGCGACGCGCGCCAGCTCGCGTTGCTCGTCCAGCGTGGCGAACTGCGCATTTTCGTGCCCGTGCGACTGGGATGAAAGGGGAGCGAACGATGCGAAACCATCGACCCGTGGTCCGCGCGCTGCTGATGACGACCGCCGTCGCGTGGTCGATCGGCGTGCGCCTTCCTGACACCGACGCCGATCCGCAGGCGCCGGCGGAGTGGTCCAGCACTGCCGACGATGCGCGTCGCCAGCCCGGCCCGGTGGTGCTGCCGTTCCGCAGGAACGCGCCGGCGCTGCCCGGCGACGCGGGGCGCGAGCCCGAGCGCGGCGCCGCCTGACCGAACGTCAGCGAGCGTGCGACGTGCGCGTCGCGCCGCAGTGCGCGAAGCGCCGTTCGAGTTCGTCGGCCGGCATCGGCGGCGCGAACAGGAAACCCTGCCCCTCGTCGCATCCGATGCCCTGCAGGAAGCGCACCTGCCCCTCGTTTTCGACGCCTTCGGCGACGACCCGCAGTCCCAGACTGCCGGCGAGGCCGGCGATCGCGCGCACGATCGTCGCGTCATCGGCGTTGGCGGGAATGTCGCGCACGAACGATCGGTCGATCTTCAGCAGGTGCACCGGGAAGCGCTTCAGGTACGCGAGGCTCGAGTAGCCGGTGCCGAAATCGTCGATCGAGATCCTGATCCCGAGCGAGGCGAGCGCCTGCAGCGTCGCGAGCGTCTGGCCGCTGTCGTGCATCAGCGTCGACTCGGTGATCTCGAGCTCGATCGCCTCCGGCTCGATGCCCGCGTCGCCGAGGATCGACCCGACCGACCCGGCCAGGTCGGCGCTGCGGAACTGCTGCGCGGACAGGTTGACCGCGATCGAGCCCGGGCAGAAGCCGCGCTCGCGCCACGCCCGCTGCTGGCGGCAGGCCTCTTCGAGCACCCAGCGGCCGATCGGGTGGATGAGGCCGGTTTCCTCGGCCAGCGGAATGAATTCTGCGGGGCTGATCATCCCGCGCGTCGGGTGCTGCCACCGGATCAGCGCCTCGGCGGCGACGAAGGTGCGGTGGATCAGGTCGAAGCGCGGCTGGTAGTGGAGAAGCAGTTCGCCGCGCGTGACGGCGCCGTGCAGATCGTTCTCCAGTTGCAGCCGCTGCGTCGATGCACGCTGGACCCGCTCGGTGAAGAAGCGGAAGCAGTGGCGACCCTCGGCCTTGGCGTGATACATCGCGGCGTCGGCGCGGCTGAGCAGCGTCTCGGCATCCTCGCCGTCGCGAGGGAACACGCTGATCCCGATCGACGGCGTCACGCGCAGCGAGTAGCCGGTGACCTCGTAGGGCCGCGACAGGCATTCGAGCAGCCGGTCCGATACTGCGGCGGCGTCGTCGGGGCCCGCGGCATTGCCCAGCACCAGCACGAACTCGTCGCCGCCCATGCGCGCGACGGTGTCGCCGGGGCGCAGGACGTCGGTCAGCCGTACCGCGACCGCCTTGAGCAGCGCGTCGCCGACCGCGTGGCCGAGCGAATCGTTGATCGTCTTGAAACGGTCGAGATCGATGAAGATCACCGCCGCGTGTCCGCTGCTGTCGCGCGCGGCGCCCAGCGCCTGCTCGAGCCGCTTGTGCAGCAGGCGGCGATTCGGCAGCCCGGTGAGCACGTCGTGGTGCGCGAGATGGCGGATGCGCCGCTCGGCAGTCTCGCGCTCGGCGATCTCGTCGCGCAGCCGCGCGTTCGCCTCGGCGAGCGCCTCGGTGCGCTCGCGCACGCGGATCTCGAGCTCGTCGTGGGCGCGACGCAGCGCCTCCACCGAGCGACGGTGCTCGGTGATGTCCTCGACGATCCAGATCGTCCCGCCCCTGGTCGGGTGCGTCGGGTCGACCGACTTCGCGCGGATTCGCGCCAGGAAGCTGCCGCCGTCGCGGCGCAGGACCTCATGCTCGAAGTCGACGCACTGCCCGCGTGCCAGCAGCGGGCCGACGTAGGCCCCGATCCCGGCGTACTCCTGGCGCGAGCGCCAGACGACGTAGCCGGGCTGGCCGGCCAGCGTCCCGCGCGGCCATCCGAGCATCTCCTCGAAGCGCGGATTGACGTGCTCGAAGCGCTGGTCGCGGGTGAATCCGATCCCGATCGACGCGTTCTCGAGGATCGCCTCGTACTTCAGCAGCATGTTGCGCAGCGAACGCTCCTCGCGCAAGCGCGCTTCCGGAGCGGTCTTCGCCAGGAGTTCGGCCGGTGCGTAAGCCACGTTCGGGGTGGTTCGTCGAGGGCTCGGGATCGGGCCCCACTTGCCAGTACACGGCCGGCGGGCCCGTTCACGTGCAGGCGGCCCGACGGATGGCCGGCGACCCGCGCCCGCCGGTCAGTCGGGCCGTGACGGGGACGCGACGGTGAAGCCCACCTCGACGCCGTCAGCCACGTCGCGCGCGAACGCGTGCCCGCCGTGGAACTCGGCGACCAGCCGCACCAGGTACAGGCCCAGGCCGAGGTGCGCCTCGCCGCCGCCACGGTGGTCGCGGATCGACACCATCGAGTCGAAGAGGTTGTCGCGCATCGCGTTCGGAAGCGGCAGGCCCTGGTTGCGCACCGAGAACACCCAGTGCTCGCCCGTCGAACCGTCGGCGTCGTCGGCGCGCCGCAGCGACAGCACGACCGGCGAGCCGGCGCTGGCGAAGTCGACGGCGTTCGAGACGAGCTTGTCGAGCGCCTGCACGATCGCCTCGGGGACGACCGGGCACGGCGCGGCGCCGGCCGCGCAGTCGACCGGGAATTCGCGCGCAGGAAACGCGCCGCGATAGCCGGCGGCGCAGGCGTTCAGCAGCGCCGCCAGGTCGACCGATTCGAGGCGGCTCTGCGCGAGCATCGCCTCGAGGCTCGACGCCTCGCCCATGCTCGCGACGATCCGCTCGAGGCGCTGCGCGCCGTCGCGGGCGCGCGCGAGGTAGGCTTCGCGAGCCTGGGGATCGGCCTCGGCGGCCAGGTTGTCCAGCGACGAGCGCACGACCATGATCGGCGTGCGCAGTTCGTGGACCAGCCGCGCGCGCAGGTTGCCGACGTACTGCTGGTGCTGGCGCAGCCGCTCGAGCACGTTGGCGTGGCTCTCGGCGAGCGCGCCGATCTCGTCGCGAATGCGCGGCGCACGGATGCCGCCCACCACCCGGCCTCGCGAGTCGATCGCCTGCTCGGCCTGCCGGCGAAGCCGCACGACCCGCGCGACGGTCACCGACCCGACCGCAAGCAGCGCGAGCGCGCTCGCGGCCATCGCCGCCGCGGTGAGCAGCGCGAGCCGCTCGATCGCTTCGCGCGCCACGCCGAGTCGCGAGCCGGTGTTTTCCTCGAGCACCAGCGCGCCGACCACCCGGTCGCCGACCCACAGCGGCTGCGCGCTCGTCAGCATCCACACCGGCAGGCCGGCCTGGATCGCGATCCGTTCGGACTGCTGCGCCGCCACGCCGGACAGCGCGCGCGTGAGCGGCGGGATCGCCGGCATGCTGCCCGGCGTCGACTTCGTCCAGGAAGCGCTCGGGGCGCAGGCTCCAGCGTCGCCGACAGCAGCCGGCGCGCCAGGCGCGACGCAGTCGTCGGCCGGCGGCGGCCTGCGGACACGCGGCCCGACTGGGCGAGCAACGCACCGCTCGAATCGAAGACCGAGACGCGCCCGCTGGCTCTCGAGCCCGCGCACCGCGTCGGCCCACAGCGCCGGACGACGATCCCGGCGGAGTCGGCGCGGCGAACGGCCGCACCGGCGCGAGCAGCCCCGAATCGGCCTGGCCCTCGATGCGGCGCGACCCGAGGTAGTCGACGTCGGTGATGCGCACGCGAAGCAGCGCCGGCTCGGCGTCGAAGCCGATCTCGACCATCCAGCCCCGGCCGCTCCACCGGCTGCATCAGCGTCTGCATCGCGCCGGCATCGGAACCGTACTCGACGACCAGCTCGTCGCCGGCGAGCCGGACGCCGTCGCGCACCTCCGGCACGACCAGGCGCTCGTCGTCGGCGTCCACCAGCAGGAAGAACTTGCCCGGCCGCTCCTGGGATCGGGCGGCCGCGAGCCGCACGCGCAGCACCGAAGCGATCGTGCCGTCGGGCGCGCGCATCGGCAGCGCGCGGCCCGGCACTTCGAGCCACTCGCTCGCGTTCTGGTCGACGACGACGTCCGCCAGCAACTCGACCGGCAACGGCTCGGTGCCGGCGCGACGATCGACCGTCGCGGCGCCGGCCTCGAACAGCTCGCGACGTTCGTGCAGCGAGGCCGCGAGGTTGCGCGCCGCCTGGGCCTGGTTCTCCAGTCGCTCGTTGCGCGCGAGCTCGGTCATCACCTCGGCGAAGCGCAGGCCGACCAGCGGCAGCGCGAGCAGCGGCACCATCGCCAGCGCGAGCGTGAACCGCAGACCGAGCGGCAGGCGCCAGCGTCGCGTGCTACGCGGTGGCTGCCCCATCTCGCTCGACGAAGCGATAGCCCAGGCCGTAGACCGTCTCGATCGCGTCGAACGCGGGGTCGATCGCCTCGAACTTGCGCCGGATGCGCTTGACGTAGGAGGTGACGGTCTGGTCGTCGACCACCAGGTTGGCTTCGCGCATCAGCGCGTCGCGATCCTTCACGTGGCCAGGGTGTCGCGCCAGCGCGTGCAGCATCCAGAATTCGGTGACCGTCAGCTCGATCGGGTGGTCGCGCCAGCTGGCCTCGAACCGCGGCACGTCCAGGCGCAGCGCGCCGCGCACCAGCTGCTCGGCCGGGCCCTGCGGCTGTGCCAGCACGTCGACCCGGCGGAACAGCGCGGTGACGCGCGCGAGCAGGTGCGGCAGGCTGACGTTCTTGGTGAGGTAGTCGTCGGCGCCCAGGCGCAGCCCCGAGACGATGTCGATCTCGGAATCGCGCGCCGACAGCATCAGGATCGGCAGCGCCGGCGCGCGCTCGCGCAGCCAGCGGCACAGCTCGAATCCGCCGTCCGGCTCGTCGCCCAGCCCCACGTCGATGATCGCCATGTCGGGCAGGCGCGATGCCAGCGCCGCCTGCGCCTCGCGCCGGTCCGCGAACCCCTGGACCTCGAAGCCCTGGCGAACCAGTGCGTCGCGAAGGTTGTCGCGAATGGCGGGTTCGTCCTCGACGATGGCGATGCGGCGGCTCATGCGCGCAATGTATCGCAAAGCCCTGCGCGCCCGTGCAGCGCGCCACCGATGTCGGCGAAATGCCCGATTTGCGCCGGCTTCGGCCCGATTCGCGCCCCGCGGCAGCCGCCGCGCAGGCGCGCAATCGATCCTGCCGCGGCACATCGCCGCGCCGACCAGGAGACCCCGGACATGTCGCGTCACGCCGCCGCCGAACCGCTGCCCGTCGCGGACACCCCGCCACGCTTCGACTGGCGCGAGTGGCTCGCCTTCGCCGGCTGCGTGGTCGGCACCGCGCTGTTCGTGTCGGTCGTGCTCGGCGCATTGGTGCTGATCATCAGCACCCACGCAATCGCCCAACCCGCGATCGCCCAACCCGCGGCCGCCGACGCCCCGGCCGCAGACGCCGCGATCGAGCGGCTGCCCGACGTCGCGTCGCCAGGCAGCGCCGGTCGCGCGACGCTGCTGTTCCGGACCACGCAAGGCCTGAAGGCTGCGCCGCTCGTCTCGACCGATGTACGCGTCGAGGTCACCGGGCCGGTGGTGCGCACGACGGTCACGCAGGCCTTCGACAACCCGGGCGGCGGCTGGCTCGAGGGCATCTATGCGTTCCCGCTGCCCGACGACAGCGCGGTCGACCGGCTGCAGATGCGCGTCGGCGAGCGGCTCGTCGAGGGCCGCATCCGCGAACGCGCCGCGGCCCGCGCCGAGTACCGCGAGGCTACTGCGGCCGGCAAACGGGCCTCGATCGTCGAGCAGCAGCGGCCGAATCTGTTCACCGCGCGAGTCGCGAACATCGCACCCGGCGCACGCATCGCGATCCGCATCGAGTACCAGCAGGCGCTCGCGCTGAAGGACGGCGCGTGGCGGCTGAGGTTGCCGACGGTGGTCGCACCGCGCTACGACCCGGGCCGCGAGATCGTCGGCCCCGGGCCGCTGCCCGTGCTGCTGCCGCCCACGGCCGGCGCCGTGTCGCCCGTCGCGGCGACGGCCGGCGACCAGGACCCCCATCGCATCGCCAACGCGCTGTCGGTCGCCGTGCGCCTGGACGCCGGGGTGCCGGTGACGACTCCGCGCTCGTCGACGCACGCGATCCGCGTCGAGCGGGCCGCACCGAACCTGTACCGGATCGCGCTCGACGCGGCGGCGATCGCCGATCGGGACTTCGAACTGCAGTGGTCGCCGTTGCCCGGCGAGCATCCGGCCGGCGCATTCAGGGTCGAGCGGCACGAAGACCTGCACTACGGCCAGCTGATCCTCGCGCCGCCGGGCGGCGCTGGCGCCGACGTGCCCCGCATCGCACGCGAGACGACGTTCGTGATCGACACCTCGGGGTCGATGGCCGGCACGTCGTTCACACAGGCGCTGCGCGCGCTGCGATACGGCATCGCGCAGCTCCGGCCCGGCGACGCCTTCAACATCATCCGCTTCAGCAGCGGCCACGACAGCCTGTACGCGGCGCCGCGGCCGTTCGACGAAGCCAGCCGCCGCGAGGCGCTCGCGTGGATCGACCGGCTGCGCGCGGAGGGCGGCACCGAGATGCGCGGCGCGATCGAGCAGGCGCTCTCGGCCCCCGCGACGCCCGGACTGGTCGGGCAGGTCGTGTTCATGACCGACGGGGCGGTCGGCTACGAAGCCGAGATGCTCGCTCTGATCGAGCGCCGACTCGGTTCGCGACGATTCTTCACGATCGGCATCGGTTCGGCGCCGAACGGCTGGTTCATGCGCAAGGCCGCGGCCGCCGGGCGCGGCAGCTACACCTACGTCAACCGCGTCGAGGACGTCGAAGCCAGGATGGCCGAGTTGTACGCGAAGCTGGCCAGGCCGATGCTCACCGGCCTGCAGCTGCGCTTCGACGGCGCGCAACCGATCGACCCGGTCTCGCTGCCCGGGGAGCTCTACGCCGGCGAGCCGATCGTCGTGCGCGCCCGCTTCGCCGGCATGCCGGGCGCGGCGGTGGTCTCGGGCAGCGTCGGCGCGATCCGCTGGCAGAGCCGCGTCGAGGCGACGCGCGCAGAAGGCAGCGGCCTGCACGCCGCGTGGGCGCGCCAGCGCATCGAGGAGCTGGGCGACGAGATCGCGCGCGCCGGCGGCGACCGGACCGAGCTCGAGGCGCTGCGGGCGCGCGTGCGCGACCTGGGGCTTGCCCACCACCTCGTCACCGCGTACACCAGCCTCGTCGCGGTCGACGTGACGCCGGTGCGCCCCGCCGACGCGCCGGTGCAGCCGGCGGCGGTACCGACGCAGCTTCCCGCGGGGTGGGAGCACGACGCGGTCTTCGGCCAGGGCGAGCTCGCGCAGGGCGCGACACCGGCCGCGCTTCACATCGCCGCCGGCATGCTGCTGCTCGCGCTCGCTTCGCTGCCCTGGTTGAGGTCGCGGCTGGCGGACTCGCCCGCCCGCGCGGCGGCACGCGGGCGCGCACGCGCTCGCGCGTCGGCGGCCTTCGTGCGCAGGGGGGCCCGCCAATGATCCAGTCGATGCGCCTGTGGCTGCTCGACCGCAGCATCGACCTGCGGCACGCGTGGCGGGCGGTCCGCCGACGGCTCGGCGCACCCCGGCTCCTGGTCGCCGCGCTGGTGGCGGCCGGCCTGTGGCAGGTGGCCACCGGGCTGGCCCTGCACGCGAAAGCCTGGCTCGCGCAGGCGCTGATCGAGCAGGCCTGGGAGCACAACCGCGAACAGGGACGGGCATCGGCGCGCCCCTGGGCCTGGGCCGACACGACCGCCGTCGCGCGGATCACGTTCGTCGAGCAGGCTCGTTCGATGGTCGTGCTCGAAGGCGACGCCGGACGGGTGCTGGCCTTCGGGCCCGGGCATCGCATCGGCACCGTGTCGCCCGGCGGCGCCGGCAACAGCGTGGTCAGCGGCCATCGCGACACCCACTTCCGCATCCTCGAGCGGGTGGCCGCGGGGCAACGCATCGAGGTCGAAGGTCTCGACGGGCGAAGCCGGACCTATCGGGTGCGCGGTGCGCGCATCGTCGATGCCCGCGACCTCGGCATCGCCGCCGATCGCGGCCGCGACGAGCTCACGCTGGTGACCTGCTGGCCGTTCGATGCGGTCGCGCCCGGCGGCCCGCTGCGCTACGTCGTGTCGGCGCTCGCCGAGGACCGTCCCTGAGGCGACGCCCCGCAGCAGGCCTTGAACTTGCGGCCGCTGCCGCACGGGCAGGGCTCGTTGCGGCCGACCTTGGGCTGCTCGCGGCGCACGGTCTGGACCCGCATCGCCCGAGGCGTCGTGCCCGCCTGCCGGTACGGCCGGAAGAACTCGTGGATGTCGCCGACGTCCGCAATCATCCGGTCGATCAGCGCCTCGCGCTCGCGCCGCGACGGTGCACGCGCGCCGGGCTCGTCGTCGAGCGTCGCGGCCAGCGCTTCGGCCGCGTCGAGCGCGTCGCCGAACTCCTTCTCGTCGAGCATCGCGTCCCAGCTGTCGGGCGCCATCTCGACCGCGCGCAGGAACCCGACCGCCCACGCGCTGCCGTCGGGCGCGCCCTGGTCGTCGTAGGCCAGCACTGGTGCGAACGACCCCTCGTCGAGCGAGGCGGCGACCGCCTGCGCGTGCCGCCGCACCAATGCGGCCAGCTCGGCGGCCAAACCGGCGGGCAGCCCGGCAAGCGCCGTCTTGCCGCGCCGCGGCCCGCCATCGCCGCCATCGCCGCCATCGCCGCCATCACCTTCCTCGAGGCCGAAGACCACTGGCAGGAAATCGTCGGCGGTCACCGGCTCGGGCGCGCACGCGAGCGCCGCGAGGAAGCCGTCGAGCTCCTCGACGATCATCGCGTCGTCGTTGCCGAGCTCGGCCAGCAGCTGGTCGAGGCGAGCGAAGTCGGCGTCGGCCAGCGCGGCGCGCTCGGCCCCGGAAGCGGCGGTGTCGGTGATCATGGCGCGATGTTACGCGCTCGCCGCGCTCAGGCGCGCGCCCGCAGCGCCACCGGCTCGAAGGCGACCTGGCCTTCGTCGGAGCCGAACAGCACCTGGCCATCCTGGATCGAGCAGTGCACGCGCATCGCGCGCCGCGCCAGCGCGCCGAGCGCGGCGCCGGCCTCGGCCGGCACCTCGATCACTTCGAGGTTGTCGCATCGCGCGAGCACCGAACCGACCTGGCGCCACCAGGCCTCGGCCTTCGCGCCGCCGTAGGTCACGACCAGCACCTCGCGCGCACGCCCGCAGGCGCGACGCACTCGCCGCTCGTCGGGCCAGCCGACGTCGATCCAGGTGTCGATCGCGCCGGTCAGGTCGCTGCGCAGCAGGTCGGGGTCGTCCTCGGTGGACAGTCCGCGACCGAACGCGAGCGTGGCGTCGGCCCGAAGCGCGAAGGCGAGGAGGCGGACCATCATCCGCTCCTCGGTCTCGGACGGATGCTTCGCGATCGTCAGCGAATGGTCGGCGTAGTAACCGCGGTCCATGTCGGCGACCGACAGCTCGGCCTTGTAGATCGTTGCCCGGAGTGCCATGCGGCACTGTACCGGAAGGAACGCGCGCGAGCCGACCCGCGCTCGGCGGATCGGCTCGCAGCGGATCGGTGCGCGGCAGCGCGCGGCGCCCCTTGCAGCCTCTCGGGACCCCGCAGCCGCCGGCGCCCGCGCGATCAGCTGCGCCCGGCGCCCGGACCGCCGTCGATCCCCGGGCCGCCGCGACGGCCCTCGCCGCCCGGGCCGAAGTGGCGCCCGCCACGCGGGCCGCGCTGCTCCCAGCGGGCCTGGCGCTCGATCACTTTTGCCTGCTGCTCGGGGGTCAGCGTCCGGAAGATCTCGTTCATCCCGCGCGCCCGCAATTGCGCCATCGTGCTCATCGCCTGCGCGCTGCGATCGGTCAGCGCCTTGACCTTCGCCTCGTCGTAGTCGTTCGACAGCGCGAGCTTCGCGAGCTCGCCGCGCGTCGCGCGCAGGATCTTCCCCTGCTCGCGCATGGCCGGCGCGTTCGCGTGCATGACCGCGAACGCCTTGTCGCGCTGCGCTTCGGTCAGGTCGAGGCCGCGCAGGAACGCGCCGCCCATCATCGCCTGTTCGCCGGGGCCGCCGTGGCGCGCGTGAATCCGGTGGAACGCGCCGCCTTCGCGCATGCCGTCGCCGGCCGGCGCGCCCTGCGCCGAGACGAGGAACGGAACGGCGAGCGCGACCCCCGCCGCCGCGGCGATGGCTGCGATACGTGCTTTCTTCATCGTGAACTCCTTCGTTGGGCCCAAGGCCCGTGTGATCGTCGAATCGACCGGGCGGTTGCCCGGCTGGCCGAGGACTGGGGTTCGGCACGCCTGCAGGATGCGCGTGCCGCGCGTTAACCGTCGTTGGACACGTGTAAACGTTGGTAAAGAAGCGCGCGTTCCTTCGCGTCGGCGCTGTCGGCAGTCGCCCGCCGCCGATATGATCGGTTCGATGCGCTCCGACCCCTCCTTCGATGCCGAAAGTCCTGCTCGTCGATGACGACGTCGAACTGTCCGACCTGCTGCGCGAGTACCTGCAGCGGGAAGGCTTCGACACCGACGCCGTGCACGACGGCGCCTCCGGCGTCGCGCGCGCGCTCGACGGCAGCTACGACATCGTGGTGCTCGACGTGATGATGCCCGGGCTCGACGGCGTCGAGGCGCTGCGCCGGATCCGGCTGGCCAGCCGCGTGCCGGTGCTGATGCTCACCGCCCGGGGCGACGACGTCGATCGCATCGTCGGGCTCGAGCTGGGCGCCGACGACTACGTGCCCAAGCCGTGCACGCCACGCGAGCTCGCCGCGCGCCTGCGCGCGATCCTTCGTCGCGCGCGTCCCGCCGAAGCCGGCGCCGCCGATGAGCCGCTGGCCGCGGGGCCGCTGTCGCTGTGGCCGGGCAAGCGGCTCGCGCGCTGGCACGGCGAAGCGCTGTCGCTGACCAGCACCGAGTTCAGCCTGCTCGAAGTGCTCGCGCGCCAGGCGGGGCGCGTCGTCGGCAAGGCCGAACTGTCGGAGCAGGCCCTCGGCCGGCCGCTGGCGCGCTTCGATCGCAGCATCGACGTGCACGTGAGCAGCCTGCGCCAGAAGCTCGGCCAGCGCGGCGACGGCCGCTCGTGGATCGAGACCGTGCGCGGGCGCGGCTACCAGTTCCTGCTCGACTGAGAACGGACCGGAGCGGCGACGATGGGCCGGCTGTTCTGGAAATTCTTCCTCGCGTTCTGGCTCGCGCTGCTGCTGGCGGGCGCCGCGGTGGGCTCGCTCGTCTGGCTGCACCAGCAACGCATGGCCCGCGACGAGCCGGCGCTGGCGGCCGGCCCGCGGGCGGCGCTCGCACTGCAGGCGGCGGCTGCCACGCTGCGCCACGGCGGCGTACCCGCGCTGCGCGCGCTGCTCGCCGACGCGGCCTCGCCGTGGAGCGCGGCGGTCGTCTATGCGGTCGACCGCGAAGGCAGGGATCTCCTCGGCCGCGACGTGCCGGCCGACGCGCTCGAACGCGCGCGCGGGCTCCTCGCGCGGCCCGCGGCGCCGCGCGCGGCGCGCGCCGTGCGCTACGACGACGCGACCGGGCTGCTGCTGTTCGTACCCTTCGCCGCCGACGGAACGATTCGCCCGACGCCGCGCGCCGCACGATTCGGCCGGCCGCCCGAGCCGCTGCCGCCGGTACTGCTGGGCGCGATCGGCCTGCTCGCCAGCGTCGCATTCAGCGCGCTGCTCGCCTGGTCGCTGACGCGGCCGATCCGGCATTTGCGTCGCGCGGTCGCTTCGGTCGCCGAGGGTCGGCTCGACACCCGCGTCGCGCCGCTGATGGGGCGTCGCGCCGACGAACTGGCCGACCTGGGCCGTGACTTCGACCAGATGGCGCAGCGACTTCAGCAACTGGTAGCTTCGCAGCGGCGCCTGCTGCACGACGTGTCGCACGAGTTGCGCTCGCCGCTGGCGCGACTGCAGGCGGCGGTCGGGCTGGCGCGGCAGGACCCCGAGCGCACCGCGTCGATGCTCGAGCGCATCGAGCGCGAGGCGAACCGGCTCGACGGCCTGGTCGGCGAGCTGCTCGCGCTGGCCCGGCTCGAGGCCGGCAACGCGCTGCCCCCGCTCGAGCGCGTCGATCTGGTCGAGCTGGTCGAATCGATCGTCGACGACGCGCGCTTCGAGGCGCGCGCGAGCGGGCGCGACGTCTCGTTCGCGAGCGCCGATCGGGTGATGTCGACGGCGCGCGCGGAGTTGCTGCACCGGGCGTTCGAGAACGTGATCCGCAACGCGGTGAAATACACGCGCGAGGGCACCACGGTCGAGGTGCGCATCGGCCTGCCGGACGCGCCGGTCAGCGAGGGCGCTCCGTTCGTCCTGAGCGTGGCCGATCGCGGGCCCGGCGTTCCCGACCCGGAACTCGAGGCCATCTTCGAGCCCTTCCATCGCGCGCCCAACGGCGCCGGCGAGCGCGGCTTCGGCCTGGGGCTGGCGATCGCGCGCCGCGCGATCGAGGCGCACGGCGGGCGCATCGCGGCACGCAATCGCGACGGCGGCGGGCTGGTCGTCGAGATCGAACTGCCGGCGTGCGGCCCGCCATCAACGTCATCGAAGCCGAGGACCCCGGGCAGGTAATCGTCCGCGGACCGGCCAGGGCGCGCACGCGAGCGGCGCCAGGAAGCCGTCGAACTCCTCGACGATCATCGCGTCGCCGTTGCCGAGTTCGGCCAGGAACTGGTCGGGGTGGTCGAAGTCGGCGTCGGCCAGTGTGGCGCCGGATGTTCTCCCAGGCAACATGTCAATCGTAGAACTTGGCAATAACGCGGAGGAATGTCACGAGCAAATTCCTCTCGCGATGCGGATGATGCATCAGTCACTGCTACTTGACTGCTGTCCGGCACCGACGTAAGCGCCCCGCAGATCGGCTCGCGCGCGTCCCGATACAGTGCCGCATGGCGCTCAGGCCAACAATCTGCAAGGCCGAGTGTCGATCGCCGACACGGGCCGCGGTCACTACGCCAACGATTCGCTGACGATCACGAAGCATCCATCCGAGACTGAGGAGCGGCTGATGATCCGCATTCGTAAGGTTCTCGCGGCACCTTGCTGCCGTCGCTACTTGGCAACCTGCGGTAACTTCACCAGCGCCGCCAGCGAGTTATTGATGATGCCTTCGGCAAGTTTGCTGGCGCGCTCGGCATCACCGGCGCGCATCGCCTTGACAAGCCTCTCGTGCTCGCGGAAGGACTGCTTGATGTGGCCGGGCTGAGACATGAGCAGGAAGCGGAAGCGCGCGACTTGGATCGATAGTTTGCGCCACATCGTCCGAAGTCGGCCGTTGGGGCAACTCTCCATCATTACCTCGTAAAAATCCGTGTTTGCGTGGAAATAGCCGAGTATGTCGTCGTTGATTATCGCCCGCCGCATGGGCTCGAGCAGCCGTGTCAGACGTTCTGCCGTCGCCGCCGCTGCGGCACTCGAAATGATGATCTTGACCATTAGCGCGTTCAAGGCGGCGCGGATCGGGTAAATCTCATGCAGATCGGCGAGACTGATTTCCGAAACAATGAAGACGCTGCGCGGCTTGCTCGTCACCAACCCTTCGCGGTGTAGCAAGATCAGCGCCTCGCGGACCGGTGACTTGCTGATGCCGAGGCGCTTGGCAATCTCCTCCGGATTGAGCCGCGTACCGGGCGGCAGACGGCCCTCGATGATATCGGCTTCGAGATAGCGCTCGGTCATTTGCGAAAGCGACTCGGGCACGGCGAAGACCTGAGCTTCGCGAGGCGCTTCCATCAGAGCGGTCTTGGTCACGCCTCAATCCCCATCCGGCGAAGAACGAGAAGCGCGGCAATAGCGCCGGCGTCAGCCACGTATGCCGAATCCTTCATGTCCTCGGTCTCGTATCGCATCCGATTCCCTTCGAGACAGTGAGCAGATGTGTCTCTAGATCGAATGCGAGCGGGCGTGGGCGTTGCCAATCTCGACAATCCGCGACAATCACATTAGGCCTTTCCAGCATATGGGTCAATATTCAGAGTTCGATATGCGGTGGTATGCGTTTGCACCCGCGCCACCTATCGCGTCCGGATCGAGGGGGCGAAGGCCTTTGCCCGAAGACAGGGTTCGGACTGACCCCCATGCAGACTCCGGTAGCCATGGCTGGTCCATCCGGTGCTGACTAGCTGACGATCGACGAAGCCCCGAGATAGGTCTGCATTATGGCCGCATCTTCAAGGAGTTCGTCGCGGCGCCCCTCCGCCACGACTCGGCCCCTCTCCAGAATATAGCCACGGTCGGCAGAACTGAGCGCGATACGCGCATTCTGCTCCACGAGCAGGATCGTCGTCTGAGCGCGCAGTTGCTGCAGTATCCTGAAGATGTCCTTCACGATCAGAGGTGCCAGACCCATTGATGGCTCGTCCAGCAGCAGGAGCTTCGGGCGACTCATCATTGCACGCGCGATGGCGAGCATCTGCTGTTCACCGCCAGACAGCAAGCCAGCCATCTGGTTCTCCCGTGAGCGCAGAATGGGGAAGGTTGCGTACGACCGCTCCAGATCTCGCAGGATTTCGGCCTTCTGCCCTCCGCGCTGCCTCGTGTAAGCGCCCATCAACAGGTTCTCGCGAACCGTCAGGGGACCGAAGACACGCCGACCCTCAGGCACCATTGCGATGCCTCGCCTCACCACGGCAACAGGACCCATACCATTGATCGATTGGCCATCGAACCGGATCGCACCCGAGGTAATCGGGAGCGTATTGCATATGGCGCGCAGCAGCGTCGATTTGCCGGTCCCATTCGGTCCGATGACGCAGACAAACTCGCCCTCGCTGACCATGAGATCAATGTCATGAAGCACTTCCATGCGGCCGTAGCCCGCCCTGATCTTCTCGATCACCAGCACCTACATCTCCGTTCCCAGGTATACCTCAATCACCCGGGCGTCCCGCTGGATCTCTTCCGGGGACCCCTCGGCGATCTTCTCGCCGAAATTCATCACGACGATCTCGTCGGAGAGATTCATCACCAGATGCATGTCGTGCTCGACAAGCAGCACTGTGACACCTTCGTCTCGAACGCTGCGTACGATATCCATCATGTGACCGGTCTCCTGGTGCGTGAGCCCGGCGGTGAACTCGTCGAGCAACACGACCTTCGGATCCAGGGCAAGCGCCCGCGCCATCTCCAACAATTTCAGTTGGCCGCAGGCGAGGTCGGCGGCGTCTTCATCGGCTCTGTCGGCCAGACCCACCCTCGCCAACACCCCGAGACAGTGCTGGCGCATCGCCGCATCCTCTCGACGCGAGCGGCCGGTGTGGACAAGCGCATCGAACCAGCCTGCCGTACCGTGCAGATGACGACCGACAAGGATGTTTTCGAGGACGCTCATACCCGCGAAGATCTGGGGTGTCTGGAATGTCCGACCCATGCCGAGAGCTGCACGGCGGTTCGGTTTGAGTCCATTCACGACGGAGCCACCCAAGAGGATACGCCCCGATAGCGGCGACTCGAGGCCGGTGATCAGGTTGAAAAGCGTACTTTTGCCGGCGCCATTCGGGCCGATTACGGCCTTGATGGTACCTGGTCGAACATCGAACGAGACGTTCGATACGGCTCGCAGCCCACCAAAAGACTTGCTGATGCTCTCGATGCTCAGTACTGCGTCGCCCGCCACGTCACTTCCTCGAGGTCAAGCCAGGGCGCGGACGAAGGTTGCGGAGCAAGGGTGCCAAGCCATTCGGCATGAACATCATCACCCCGACCAGAATCAGACCGTACAGCACCACTTCCAGGCCCTCGTAAGCGCGCAGGTACTCGGGCAGCAAGGTCAGGATGGAGGCCCCGATTACCGGCCCCCAGAACGAGCCGATACCTCCGACAACCACCATCGTAAGCAGCAATACGGAACTCATGAAACCGAAGGTATCGGGCGCCACGAAATTGATGGAGTGCACATAGAGCGTACCGGCCACGGCGGCATAGGCAGCCGACAGGACAAAGACAATTACCTTGTAGCGGTACGTATCGACCCCCATGCATTCGGCGGCCGCTTCACTTCCCCTGATGGCGGTGAGCGCCCTACCGATGCGCGACTGGTCGAGATTCAGCGCAACGATCAACCCCATTCCGACAAAGATCCAGATAAGGTAATAGTTGCCGAGAACGGAGTTCACCTCGAGGGGACCGACAGAAAAACCCGGAACGTTCACCAGCCCCGAGGGCCCGCCCGTGAGGCCCGCCAGCTGCACGAACAGTGTGTGCACGATAATGCCCACCCCCAACGTCGCCATGGCGAGGTAGTGGCCCTTGAGTCGCAAGGTTGGCAGCCCCACGGCAAGCGCCACCAGGCAGGTGCCGGCAAGCGATCCGGCCAGCGCCAAGGCGGGCGGCCAACCGAACTTCGCGGTGAGCACACCGGAGATATAGGCTCCCAAGCCCCAGAAGGCGGCATGACCGAGCGACACTTGACCGGCATAGCCCATCAGTAGATTGAGGCCAGTGCAAAGAAGGACGTAGATCCCGGCGAAGGCCACGATACTCAGAAAATACGCGTTCGGTGACACCAGCGGGAAAAGCGCGATCAGCATCAGAAACACCGCGAGCGGCAGCCATCGCAGCCCACTTGCCCGGTCAGAACTTGACGACACGTTCCCTCCCCGTACCTCCCAGAAGACCGGATGGCCGGACGAGCAGAAGAATGATGAGCAACAGGAATGCCACGGCGTCCTGGTAACCGCTACCGCCCAAGCCGGCGGTAAAGGCCTCGGCACCGCCAAGGATCAAGCCGCCCAGGAACGCGCCGAATACGTTTCCCATGCCGCCGATGATCGCCGCGCAGAACCCCTTGAGACCCAGGATGGTGCCCTGATCGTACGATGTCATGGTGAGCGGTGTGATGATCACACCAGCCAGTGCACCGATGCCACTTGCCACACCGAACGAGACGGTGCTCAGCCGGGCGACCGGAATGCCCATCAGGGCGGCCGTCCCGCGGTCGGCGGCGGCAGCCCGCATCGCGGTACCGAGCACCGAAGTTTTCATGAAGAGGCCGACGGCCACCATGACCAGGAGCGCGATACCGGCAACCCACAGTGCCTGCGGCGTGATGCTTGCGCCCAGGACTGCAAGGGATTTCTCGCCGGAGAACGCCGGCAGAACCTTTGGAAATTTTCCCCAGACCATCATCACGACGCCCTTGATCACGATCGCCAGGCCAATCGTGACGATGATCAGGTTCAGGACCTCCGGCTTGCGGCTCAGGCCGATCGTCAGTTTCTCGGAGACAAGACCGATCAGCGTCACGAATGCGACTGCAAGCAGCAGCGCTACGGGAACCGGCCAGCCGAATTCTCCGGCCAACGCAGCGGCCATCATCCCTCCCAGCATGACGAATTCGCCCTGCGCGAAGTTGATGACCTCTGTGGTGTTATACACAATACAGAAACCGACGGCGACCAGTCCATAGATGCTCCCAGTCGTCAGTCCGGAAATCAGAAGCTGCAAGAACTCGCTCACCCGAGCCTCCCACACACAGAGCGCCTTTTCCGCTTCGGTACAGTACCGGGACACCGCAGGCTATCGATATCCCCAGTAGCCCAGGTCCGGGAAGCGGACTGCATCCTCCCCTGGCCATTTCTTCTTCACTGGTTCGGCCACTGGCAGACCTCGCACCATATTGGTGATCACCTTCTTTGAACCGTGGGGTGCACCGGAACGGAGGAGGAGCTTGTCCGGCAACTGGATCCCGGCCAAGCGGCACGAGCCCACACCACCGTGCCGGCGCGGTCCCTGGAAGCGAGAGTCGGGGCGAGCGCGGCTTCGATCTGCCACCAGGGAATGCGATGCGTGAGAACAGAGAGCGGATGACGCAGATCGATCATCTGATCGAGGCGCCTACGGAACAAGTCGTCGGTGGCCAACGCGAAAAGCCTCGATCTGGTCGCTACGAAAAGCTCTCAGGTTCTGTATCGAATCACCGCAGCCTCCGGGCGTTCGAGCCAACTGCGATCGGCCGGCGCTTCGCATCGCACCCGATCCGGCAGGTACCGGATCGGATCCGCTCCAACGCGCCTTCTACTTCGTGTCCGCGCCCATCAGGAGCTTCCAGCCGCCCTGGCGCCATTCCATGACCACGGCGTCCTCCTTGGTCAGGCCATAGTGTCTTTGCGAGCTGAACTTGTACAAGCCGTTAGTGCCGACGAACTGCAAGCCCTCGAGCGCGGCGCGAATCTTCTCCTTGTCGAAGCTCTTGGCCGCCTCCAAGGCTTTGAACGCCATCAGCATGCCGTCATAGGCTTCGGCGCCGTAGACGTCCGGCTCGCTGCCGAATTTTGCCTTGTGCTCGTTGCTGTAGTTGAGGATCACCGCTTTCGTCGGATCCGAGTCCGGGAGCTGGGCGCCGACGGGGAAGCGCAGCGACACCAGTACCGTGCCCTCAGCCGCCTCGCCAGCCATCTCCATGTACTTGGGCACCACGTAGCCGAAGCCATGCATGAGCGTCTGCTTGAGGCCAAGCTGGCGGGCATTCTTCATGAAGACGATGCCCGAAGGGGCGACTGTCCAGCACAGGATGACTTCAGGGTTGGCGGCGCGAATGCGGGTCAATTGGGGAACCAGATCGCTCGCCGTCATCTCGAATTCCTCCCAGGCGACAACGTTTATGCCGGCGCCGGGAGCCTGAAGCTTGAGTTCGTCTCGCGCACTTGTGCCGAAGCTGGTGGTGTCGGAGAGCATTGCCACCCGCGTAATACCCTTGGATTTCCAGTAGTCGATGGCGCGTCCCACAATCTCCTTGTCGGTCAAATGGGACTTGAACGCCCACTTGCTCGCATCGACCGGTTCGACGATCGCGCGGGCACCGGCATTGGAGATCATCGGTACGCCGTACCTCGCGGCGACCGGTTTCATCGCCAGCGAGAGACCGCTCATGTTGCCGGCGCCCGAGATTATGTCGACCTCGTCTTGTGTAATCAGGCGGTTGGTGGCGGCTACCGCCTTCGTCACATCGCTGCCTGCGTCATAGACGATCAGCTTCACCGGGTGGCCGTTGATCCCACCCTTCTTGTTGATCTGCTCGACCATCATCTCGACGGTGGACTTCATGCGTTCACCGAGGAGCGCACCAGGGCCAGTAACCGAGAAGACGCTACCGATCTTGTATGGACGCTTCTCCTGCGCAGAACCGCTTCCGACCATCGTCGAAAGTGCGAGGCCAACCGCTACCGTTGCCGCCAATGCCTTGCTTGCCATGCCAGTCGTCTCCCCCTGCAAGGGTTTTCCGTCCAGTGACCGCCCACCCTCCACGTCGACGCACCCGTCATTCGTCCGGCGCGACAGTCTCGTGCGGAAGTTGGGTGGCCACTCGATGTGTATCTCCCCACCTCCTGCGCGTTTATAGGCTCAATTCCTCCGATGGTCAATATATCGAACATCGGATTCCTTGACGTGACTTAAGGGCGGGGAGATGCCGGTCGCAGAACGAGGCGACCTCGATGACGTGAGGCGACCCTGACTGTCGGTGCCGATCCCTCGCAGTCCATCTTGAGAATCCAGAATTCCGTATTCTCTGTATTGACTTCCGGTGTACTGAGGCCCACAATTTCGATCCGTACCTGGGGCAGGATGCGCGGCGAGAGGTATCTGCGGATCGGCGGCCAGCTTGACGAATCGAACGGGCGAAGCGGTTTGCTTCATCGATCGATTGCAGCACCACGCAAGACGGCGTGAGCCGTCGCAGCGTTTTTTGGACGACAAGGACTCATCATGTTCACCATTACACCCATGGTCGTGGCCAAAGGGCCGCAGCGCGAGAAGAGCCGCTTCACCTACATGCACGGCTGCGGAGAGAAGGTTGATATCCCCTACACAACCTGGCTGATTCAGGGGAGCGGTCTCACGGCCTTGGTCGATACGGGATGCAGCGCGGAAGACTACCGAACCCACATCCGCCAAGGTGGTCCGCTGATGTACGCCGGCGAGAAGTTCTCGGACGTGGAGGAGATCAAACCGCTGGACGAGCACTTGAAGGAGCGGGGCCTGACGTTCGACGACATTGATCTGGTGCTGCAGACCCACGTTGACTGGGACCACTGCATGAATACGCGACACTTCAAGAAGTCGAAGATCCTGCTTCAGCGCACCGAATGGGCCAAGCTGCCCATCCACCCCCTGTTCAAGGGTACCTATGCTCCGGGCTACATCTACGAGGAGATCGCGAAGCGAAATCTCCAGTTTCTGGACGGTGACTACCACGTGACAAAGGGACTGGACCTGATCTACACGCCTGGCCATAGCCCCGGAGGGCAGTCGGTAGTCGTCGATACGAAGGACGGCCGCTACGTGATCGCCGGCATGTGCACCATCCGGGAGAATTTCTATCCGTCCGAGGAGACGAAGAGGTCCACGGGGTTGCCTGTCATTCCGACGGGCTCACACATAGATCCGATTCAGGTCTACGACAGCATGATCCGCATCATGAACGCGGGCGACCACGTTCTGCCCTTCCACGACCACGCCAACTTCACTATGGGCACGCTCGGGTAAGGATCGGCTCACAGGGGACTTCCGGAGCAGTGGCCGGCCGACACCGGGGATCATGTGGAGTCTGTGTCGCAAGACGCAGGCGCATCTGAATCAAGCGGATCGTCGGAACGATCGAACAGGCGGAACTCGGCATGCCGCTGGTCGTGATCATCGGGCAGGTAAAGAGCGCGCCGATGCAGGACACACCGATTCCAGCCTGGCAGTCGACCTCAGTCCAGTTCCGCGGGAAGATCAAGTCGGCCGCCCCATTCCTCCCACGACCCGTCATAGATCGCAACCCTTCCCTGGCCGATCACCTCGCAGGCAAGGGCAATGATGCATGCGGTGATTCCGGATCCACACGTGGCGATGATCGGTCTTGTGAGATCTATTCCATGATTCGCGAAAATATTTCGCATTTCCTCGACACTCAGGAAGATATTGTCAGCGTTACGCAGATTCCGTTGCGAGACGTTGATGGATCCGGGAATATGCCCAGGCCGGACACCGGGATATCGAAACGACGTGTCGCCGTTGTACTGCTCAGGAGGCCGAGCATCGACGAGTTGTTCAATGCCGCTCGTGATGTTGTCGAGGACTTCCCGCCATGTGCGTACGGTGGGACGTGTGGTCGGAACCGGCCATCGAGTCGGCGTGCAGATTCGCTCGACGCCTTTTTCGATCTTGCCACCCGCCACTTTCCAGGCTGGCAGTCCACCGTCCAGCACCGCCGAGCGGACGTGCCCGGACCCACGGAACATCCACCACGCGCGCGCCGCAGTATAGAGGCCCGCATTGTCATAGAAGACGAGCGTGGCTTCGGGATCGATCCCCAACTGGCCGACGAGCCTGGCGAAAAGCTCGGGATCTGGCATCATGCGATGAGGTGGGCTGCGACTTGGCGCGGCGATCACATTGACATCGAAGTGCACTGCTCCGGCGATATGTTCATCAAGGAAGACATCGTGGTGGGGACGACCGTCACTTGACATGTTCCACGATGTGTCGATCAGCTGAATTCGCTCGCTATCGAACCGTTCGATGAGCCAGTCCACAGAGACGATTGGAGGGAAAGCAGGATCGTGCCGCGCTCGAGTCATGTGATGTCGACTCCCCATCTATTCGATAATAATATGCTCGGTATCCGGCTCTTCCCGCGTTGATTCACATCAGCGACATGTCGATTCAAGGATCCGCTCCAGTATCTCCAGCCGTCCGGAATTCCGGTGGAGTGATCTCTGACTGGATGGAAGCCTCCGGCAGGTCCGCCCGTTGCACAACTGGTGTTCCGGCGAAGGCGGCTCCTGGGAAGGAGCGCGAGCCGCTTTTCGGCGCCGGATTTCCCGGCGGCCAGGGCGCTGAGCACCTCAGTCTGCTCACCACTGTCTGACGGTCTTCTGCGGCAGCCCTCGATATCGACTTGATCGTTCTCGCACACCAGGTCGCCAATGGTGTAGCGGGCGAGGCAGCAGGTGCTTCATTCGTCACGGCGCAATTCCACGAGGATCCGACATGGACTTTGATCTGCCCCCCACCCTGCGCGAGCTGCGTGACCGGACACGCCAGTTCATTGCCGAGCAGGTGGCTCCGCTGGAGAATGACCCCCGCGCGGCAGGACATCATGGCCCGAGTGAGCACCTGCGCCGCGAACTGGTAGCGCGCGCTCGCAACGCAGGCCTGCTGACGCCGCACGCTTCAGTGGAGATGGGCGGCCTGGGCCTTGACCATCGGGCCAAGGCCGTGGTGTTCGAGGAAGCTGGCTACTCGCGTCTCGGCCCGACCGCCATGAACATCCACGCGCCGGACGAAGGAAACATCCACCTCATGGAGGCGGTTGCCACGCCAGCGCAGAAGGAGCGCTGGCTGCGTCCACAGGTGCAGGGGCGCACGCGCTCATGTTTTGCCATGACCGAGCCGGACGGTGCCGGTTCCGATCCTGCAATGCTGGCGACAACGGCCGTGCGGGACGAGGACAGTTACGTGATCAATGGCCGCAAGTGGTTCATCACGGGCGCGGACGGCGCGGACTATGCCATCGTCATGGCGCGCATGGAGGACGGCTCGGCCACCATGTTCCTCACGGACATGGACAAGCCGGGAATCCGGCTGGAGCGCAACATGCAGACGATGGACAGCTGCTTCACCGGCGGCCACGGGGTGCTCGTGTTCGAGAACCTGCGGGTGGGCGGCGACGACGTGCTGGGAAGGATCGGCCAGGGATTCCGTTACGCCCAGGTTCGGCTCGCGCCCGCCCGGCTCACGCACTGCATGCGCTGGCTCGGACAGGCGCGGCGCGCGCACGACATCGCGGTCGACTACGCGCGCAAGCGCCACGCGTTCGGCAAGCCACTTGCCGAGCACGAAGGCGTGGGCTTCATGCTCGCTGACAACGAGATCGACCTGCACACGGCCCGCATGCACATCTGGCACACCGCCTGGCTGCTGGATCGCGGCGAGAAAGCGAACTTCGAGTCCAGCCGCGCGAAGGTGGCCTGCTCCGAAGCTGAATGGCGAGTGGTCGATCGCTGCGTGCAGATTCTCGGCGGCCAAGGCGTCACCGGCGAGACGGCAGTGATGCGCATCAGCACGGACATGCGCGCATTTCGCATATGACGGCCCAAACGAAGTCCACCGTTGGGCAGCGCGCAAGATCTCGGCCCGGACAGCGCCAGTGGCCGAAGATAGCCAGCTATACGAAACTGCCGATTCCATGGGGGTTGCGCCATACCAACGGGCGGCGCGTCGCGTAGGTTTGGGTATGGCTTGATGGGTTCGCTGTGAGCATCAAGCTGGACCTCTATCTCGCGACTTGGCTTGCGGACCAACGGTTGATGGGAAATGCAGCGATCAATGCCACCTAGGCGTTCAGTCCGATTCCGCGTGTCGCATCGAAGGCGGCAGCCGACGGCAGGTGCAGCGAAAGCAGCAGAACAACCCTCGCGAATGTCGACCGGCTAGGGCCTACGCCAATGCGCATCGTCGCCCGGCAGGCGCAGCCGTGGACTGGCGGCGGGACCGACCAGCGTCAACCCCAGCTCGGCTGCTACGCACTGCGCGGTCGCCTACATCGTGAAGGTCACCTCGGTGCCGTCCCGGCCTGGTCAGGTAGTACGGTGCCGGCCCCGCGCCGGCGAGGGCGCGCCGCGCAACGCGGCCGGCGTACGCTGCCGCAGCAGCAGCGCCAGCGGCAGCAGCAGCGCCAGCGGCGCCGCATCGTCGCCAGGCAGAACACGCCGATGCCCAGGTAGATCTGGCGCCAGCCCACGGTGCCGACGAAGTGCTCGACGACCGGCGGCCAGATCGTTCCCGCCAGGTAGTTGCGCACGCTGGCGCAGATCGCCACCGCGATGCCGCGCCAGCGCGCAGACCAGAGCGAAATGTCCGGCGACCAGCAGGCTGAACGTCGCCCGGGCTGCCGAGCATGCCGATCAGGACGCCGTGCGCGATCGCGAACGCGGTCAGGCTTCTGCGCGGACGCCACGGCGAAGAGCAGCCGAGCGCCAGCGACACGGCCCCGTCGTCACCGGCACCGCGACGCCGAAGCGATCGGTGAGCCGCCCATCAGGATGCCGCCCAGGCCGAAGCCGATCAGCGTCGCCATGTACGGCAGCGATCGCGCCGCCGCGGGCAACGCCGAAGTCGGCCTGCACCGCGGGCAGCACGACGACGACGACGTATTCCGCAGCCACTGATCGTCGACAGCGCAGGCTGACCCACAGTCGGAACCAGGCCTGGCGGGAATCGGTCTCAGGGGAGCATCGTGGGGCGGTCCGTCGCGTGAGCAGCGGCGGACAGTCTAGCGTGCCGGCCGGCGCCGGCCGCGCCCCTTCGGCCTGGGGCGTGTTCACCCTAGTGCAGCGTCGACAGGAAGATTTCCACAGCGCGGCCAGCTCGATGTCGTCCATCTTCCGGTACACCGAGACCGGCATCGGCGCGCGCAGCGCGTGGCCGTGGCCGAGCGGCCTTCGCGCATCGTCCGGACGAATCCGTCGAGGTTCAGCGCCCGTCGGCGCCCAGGCGGATCCGCGCGCGGCCGCGGCAATCCGAGCGGGGCACCGGGAATCGGCCCGCCGCGAGCTCGCTCCCGTGGCGGCCAACGCACAGGCCGACGCTAGGTAACGACCGAACGCCGCGGTCGGCGCCTCGACGGCTTCTCGTCGAACCCGCGCGACGGATCGATCGTCTCGGCCGGAAGCAGCGTCGGGGAACTTGCCGAGCGCATACAGCAGGCGGGGCAGCGGGCCGACCTCGACCGGCGGCGTGCTGCGCTCGACGGCGGGCAGGCTGCGCAGGTAGGCGATCAAGGCGGCGAGATCCTCGCGCGCGAGGTGCTGGTATTCGTGCGCCGGCATGATCACCAACGGCCTGCCGTCGGGCCGCAGCCCCGTGCGGATGGCGGCCGCGATCTCGCTGTCGCTCCACTTGCCCAGGCCGGCGGGCGTCAGATTCGGCGCGTAGACCTTGCCGACGACCGGATCGTCGACGACGCGCGCGCGCCACCGGATCGCCGTGGCAATCCGGGCAGCCGTTGCGCACGCGCACGATCCGCTCGCCGGCGCCGATCGGCGCGTTGCGCACCTGCCTGCGCGAGGTCGATCGACGGCGGTGCGCGGCGATGCGCCAGCGCCTCGTCGGTAGACCTTCCAGGCCCACAGCATCGTCGCCGCTGCCGCCACGACGGCCAGCGCCGCGATCGCCCCGAGCAGCTTCAGTACCCGCTTCATCTCCGCCCCAATGCAAATCGACCCTGTTCGAGGGTTCCAGGCTATTCGGGAGGCGCGCGCCCGGCAATGGCTCGGAGGATCATGGCTCCATCGAGCCACGAGGGCTCACCACATCTGCCGGATTCGCGCGGCGACGTCGACCTTCGGCGCCGCCGATGCGGCGCCCGGCCCGGCCGGCGAGGCCTCGGGCGCCGGGCCGACCCGGTCGAAGCGCTCGAGCAGGGCATCGGTGAGGAAGCGGCTGCGCGCGCCGTGCACGTAGGCGTCGCCGTAGCGCGGCTGCTGCGTGACGTGGTAGCGCTGCGGCTCGAGCAGGTACAGCGAGTCGCGTGCGCGCGTCACGGCGACGTAGAGCAGCCTGCGCTCCTCGTCGATCGACTCGGCGCGGCCGGTCGCGTACTCGTTCGGAAAGTTGCCATCGTTGACGTTGATGACGAAGACCGCGTCCCACTCCTGGCCCTTGGCCGAATGGACGGTGGACAGGATCAGGTAGTCCTCGTCGCGAAGCGGATCGCCGGCGAGGTCGCCACTCGCCTGCGGCGGATCGAGGGTCAGCTCGGTCAGGAAGCGCTCGCGCGTGCCGAACTGCGCGGCAATCGACTGCAGCATGTCGAGGTCGGCGGCGCGCACCGCGGCATCGTCGTGCCGGCGCTCGAGCAGCGGCTGGTACCAGCGGCGCACCGGCTCGAGTTGCGCCGGCCAGCGCGCCGACGGATCGAGCAGCCCGGCCATCAATGCGACGAAGCCGTCCCACTCCTCGCGCGCCGCGGCCGGGGCCGCGAAGCCGCGCAACGCCTCGCGCAGGCGCGCCGGCGCGCCGCCGATCGCGTCGAGGCAGCGCTGCGCGGTGGCCGGGCCGACGCCGCTCATCAGCTGCAGCGCGCGAAAGCCGGCGATCGCATTGCGCGGATTCTCCGCCCAGCGCAACACCGACAGCAGGTCCTTGATGTGCGCGGCCTCGAGGAACTTCAGCCCGCCGTGCTTGACGAACGGGACGTTGCGCCGCGCGAGCTCGATCTCCAGCGTCGCGCTGTGATGCGAGCTGCGGAACAGCACCGCCTGCCGCTTCAGCGGTACCGCCGCCTCGCGGTGGCGCAGCACCGCATCGACGACCCAGTCGGCCTGCGCACGCTCGTCGACGACGGTGACCAGCTGCGGGCGCGCGCCGCCGCCGCGCTGCGCGCGCAGCGTCTTCGGGTGCTGGCGCGCGGCCTGCGCGATCAGCGCGTTGGCGGCGTCGAGCACCGGCTGCACCGACCGGTAGTTCAGTTCGAGCGTGATGCGCTGCGCCGGGGGCTCGAACTTCGCGGGGAAGTCGAGGATGTTGCCGACGTCGGCCGCGCGGAACGCGTAGATCGACTGCGCGTCGTCGCCGACCACCGCGAGGCCCCGGCCGCCGGGCTTCATCGCCAGCAGGATCTGCGCCTGCAGCGCATTGGTGTCCTGGTACTCGTCGACCAGCACGTGATCGAAGCGCGCGCCGACTTCGGCGGCCAGCGTCGGATCCGACATCGCCGCGTGCCACCACAGCAGCAGGTCGTCGTAGTCGAGCACGGCGTTGGCCTGCTTGCGCTCGACGTAGCCGCGGAACAGCGCCGAGAGCTCGTCGCGCCATTCGGCGCACCAGGGGAACACGTCGTTCAGCACGCGCTCGAGCGGCCTGCCGCTGTTGACCCGCTGCGAATAGATCGCCAGGCAGGTGTCCTTGCGCGGGAAGCGCTGGCGCGTCGAGGACAGGCCGAGCTCGTGGCGCACCACGTCGACGAGGTCGGCCGCGTCGCCGCGGTCGAGGATGCCGAACGACGCTTCGAGCCCGACGCGGTCGGCGCACTCGCGCAGCAGGCGCGCGCCGATCGCGTGGAAGGTGCCGGCCCACGGCAGGCGAACCGGGCCGGGGCGCGCCGCGGCCACCAGCCGCTCGGCGCGCCGGGTCATCTCCTGCGCCGCGCGCCGGCTGAAGGTGAGCAGCAGGATCCGCATCGGGTCGACGCCCTGCATCACCAGGTACGCGACGCGATGCGCGAGCGTGGCCGTCTTGCCGGTGCCGGCTCCGGCGACGATCAGCAGCGGCGGCGAATCGAAGCGGCCATCGGGGCCCGGCTCGCCGAAGCCGGCGGCGGCGCGCTGCTCGGGATTCAATCCGTCGAGCGGATCGGGGCGAGGGACGGCGCGCCGGCTCGTGCTGCACGGGGCAGCGGCGGCAAGCGGCGCAAGGGCATCGGCGGGCATGCCCGCGAGTTTAGAGGATTCGCTGGATATCCATCCACTACCAGCGCAGCAGCCTCGGGCCGAGCAGCGCGCCCAGGACGGCCGGGATCAGGATCCCGAGCACGTACCAGGTCGCGAGGAACGGGGCGGCCATCTCGGGGCAATGCAGCGTATAGACCACGGCCGCCACGGCGCCGGCCAGCAGGCCGGCCACGCCCCCCGCGAGCCGCAGCCGGGTGGGCGCCAGGCCCTTCATCGCCCACATCGCGGTGGCCCAGGTCGGTACCGACAGCACCGTGATGTTCAGCGGGCAGGTCGACCAGGTCTGGCCGAAGATCAGGCCGGCGCGATCGGCCGGCTCGGCCGCGAGCAGGACCGCGCCGGCCAGCGCCCAGATCGCCAGCAGCGGCGCGGCCAGCCCGAGCGGCGCGCCGCCGAGCGCGACGCCGGGTTGCGAGAGCCGCAGCGCCGCCACCACGCTGGCGACCGCCAGCGCCGCCACGAAGCCGAACTTCATCCAGAACATCGGCAGGCCGGCCGCCTGCGCGAGGTCGTCGCGCACGCCGAGCAGGATCGCCATCAGCAGCGAGGCGCCGAGCGCGCCCCAGCCGATCGCGAGCGCAAAGCGGCGGCGCGCCGCCGACGGCTCGACGTCTCCTGCGCCGGTCGCGAGCATCGTCACCAGGTCGTCGGTTCTCATCGCGTGCTCCGGATCATCGCCGCGAGCGCCTTCAGGCCCCGATGCACGCCGATCTTCACCGCCGAAACCGACAGGCCGGTCAGGCGCGAAGTCTCGAGTACCGACAGCCCCTCGATCTTCACGTGCAGGATCGGCAGGCGCTGGCGCTCGGGGAGCGCCTGCAGCAGCTTCGCGAGGTCGCGCCGCGCCTCGCTCGCTTCGGCATCGCTCGCGGCGAACACCGCGTCGGCGTCGTCGAGGGAATCGGTCTGCGCGTCGCCGCGGGCGCGCCGGCGCAGCAGGTCGACGAGCTTGTAGCGCGCGATCGCATGCACCCACGCGGTCAGCGGCTGGTCCGGGTCGTACGTGTGCCGCTGGTTGTGTACCGCAAGCAGGGTTTCCTGCACCAGATCCTCCACTTCGTCCGGCAGCCGGCCCAGGCGCCTGCGGAAAAAGGCCCGCAGGTGCGCACCGAGCGCCTTCAGGAACGCCTGGTAGGCGGCGGAATCGCCCGCCAGCCCGCGTACCAGCGCTTCGCGCAGTCGCTCCTCGGTCGCGTTCGCCGAGCCTCCAATGCCAGTTCGTTGCATTGCCGCTTTCGGTTACAGCCCGGTCGTTCGGGGGTACGGCGGCGCGAATCCGGCCGCGAGCGTGCTTCGTCGAACATGAAGCATATCGCGCGATCGGCTGTAACCGGCAACGCGTTCGCGTCGAACTTGCCTGCAGACCCGCCGCTTCGCGAGCCCTTGCGGTCCGGCGCGGCGAGGTCGCTGTCGAACGTTCTCATCCACCTCATCGAGGAGTTGCATTCATGTCACGTCAAACTGATCGCCGTCACGATGTTCGCGCTCGGCGCACTCGCGGCTGGCGCCGCGCTGGCCGCCGAGGACAAGAAACCCATGGACGACAAGGTCGCGCTCGAAGTGCTAAGGCGTCTCGCTCGCGGGCAAGAACGACTGCGCTGCCGGCCCCGGCACGACCTGCGCGGGCACCGCGAAGGTGGACTACCAGGACAACGCATGGAAGTACGATGCCCAAGGGCAGCTGCACGACCATGAAGACGCCGAAGGCATGGGCTCGCTCACGGCGATGAAGAGCTGACCATGGCGCCGTCCGCGGGCCTCGGGCTCAAGCCCGAACATTTCGACGACGCGCTCGGTGCGCCGCGGACGGGCTGGTTCGAAGTCCATCCCGAGAACTATGGCGGCGGGCGGCCCGCGGTCCGCCTGGCTTCGCGCGATCCGCGCGCGCCATCCGGTCGCGCTGCACGGCGTCGGCCTGTCGCTGGCCTCCGACGCCGAGCCCGATTCCCGGCACCTCGACCGTCTCGGCGGCGCTCGCGCGGCAGGTCGAGCCGGCGCGGGTGTCCGAGCATCTGGCCTGGTCGTCGTGGCGCGGCGTCTGGCTGCCCGACCTGTTGCCGGTGCCGCGAACTCCGCGCCGCGCTGGCGCGCATCGCCGCGAACGTCGATCGCGGCAGCAGCGGCTCGGCCGGCCCATCGCGATCGAGAACCCGTCGCACTACCTGCGCATCGGCGAGCACGAGTTCGGCGAGGTGGCGTTCCTCGTCGAGCTGTGCCGTCGCAGCGGCTGCCGCCTGCTCGTCGACGTCAACAACGTCTTCGTGAGCGCGAGCAACCTGGGCTTCGACGCCGGCGCATGGCTCGACGCGGTGCCCGGCGCGCTGGTCGAGGAGATCCACCTGGCCGGGCACTCCCGCGATCCGGTGCACGGCGCAGCGCTGCTGGTCGATTCGCACGACGCGCCGGTCGACGAGGCGGTCTGGGCGCTGTACCGGCGCCTCGTGGCGCGAATCGGGCCGCGGCCGACGCTGATCGAGCGCGACGGCAACCTGCCCGCGTTCGCCGAGCTGCTCGACGAGCGGGCGCGCGCGCAGTCGATCCTCGAAGCGGCGCCGCGATCCGCGATCCCGCTGCGCAGGCCGCATGAGCTCACGCGCCCCGACCGCCGCACCGGGCGATCTCGCGCGATTCCAGGATGCGTTCCTGCGCGCGCTGCTGGCCGGCGAGCAGACGATCCCCGACGGCGCGACCGCGCTCCCTGATGTCCCGACGCCGCTGCCCGATGTCGCGACAGCGATTGCCAACGGCGCCACGAGCGCGCCCCCGGTTCGCGCCACGCGTGAGTCGCTGTTCGCGCATCCCGGCTTCGCGGTCTACCGCAACACGGTCGTGACCGGCTGCATCGACGCGCTCGCGGCCAACTACCCGGCGGTCGTCCGCCTGGTCGGCGACGAGTGGTTTCGCGCGGCCGCAGCCGTCCACGTGCGCCGGGCCCCGCCGTCGCACCCCTGCCTGTTCGACTACGGGGACGGATTCGCGGAGTTTCTCGCCGCCTTCGCGCCGGCCGCAGGCCTGCCGTACCTCCCGGACATCGCTCGGCTCGATCGCCTCTGGACCGAGGCGCACCTCGCCGCCGACGAACCGCCGCTCGACGCGTCGCGCGTGGCGGCGCTGGCGCCCGGCGAGCTCGCCCGCACCGTGCTCGCGCCGCACGCGTCGGCGCGCTGGGCGTGGTTCGACCGCAATCCCACCTGGAGCATCTGGCGGCACGCCCGCGCCGGCACGCCCTCGACGAGGGCGCGGTCTTCGAGCCTGCGTGGCAAGCCGAAGGCGCGCTGCTGGTGCGCGCCGGCGACGCGGTCGAGGCCGTCGAGGCGAGGCGCGGCGACTGCGTTTTCCTCGACGCCTGCGCGGCCGGGCAGACGCTGGCCGAGTGCGCCGCGGCCGCGCTCGCCGCCGACCCGGGCGTCGATCTGGCGGCCACGATGGCCTGCCTGATGCGCGCCGGCGCGTTTGCGCGCCTGCGCACGACTTCCCCGACGAGGAGTGCAGGCCATGATCGATACCATCGCCGCCGAGCGGCGCAGCCCGGCCCCGACGCGCAGCGGCGCGTGGTCGCGCGCCTGCGACCGGATGGCCAGGGTGCTGAACGACGACGTGCTCGCACTGATTGCGCGGGTCGCGATCGCCGCCATCTTCTGGCTGTCGGGCCGCACGAAGGTCGACGGCTGGCTCGGCGTGTCGGCCGGCACCTACCAGCTGTTCGCCGACGAGTACCGGGTGCCGCTGCTGCCGCCGGAGCTCGCGGCCCACCTGGCCCACCTACGCCGAGCACCTGTTCCCGGTGCTGCTGGTGCTCGGGCTGCTGACCCGCGCATCGGCGCTGGCGCTGCTCGGCATGACCGCCGTGATCCAGGTCTTCGTCTACCCCGATGCCTGGCCGACGCACCTGTCGTGGGCCGGCCTGCCCGCGCTGCTGGTGGCGCGCGGCGCAGGCTCGGTGTCGCTGGATCGAGGGCTGGGTATCCGCTGAGCGCGCACTCAAGCGATCGATCGCTGTCGACCCGGGACGACGATCATCGCCATCCCGGCGAGCGCGAACGCCAGGCCGGGCACGAACAGCACCGACAGGGATTCGCCCAGCAGCCACTGCGCGAACAGCGCGGCGAAGATCGGGATGCTCAGCGATATGCAGGCGGTCACCACCGCCGCCAGCCGGCGCGACGCCACGGCGAAGCCGATCGTCGGCACGGCAGTGCACAGGACGCCCAGCCCGAGCAGCAGCGCGATCGTCGTCTCCCACGGGCCGACGGCGGCCTGCGGCTCCAGCAGCGCCGCAGCCGATCCTGCCGCGATCACGCCGACCGCAAGCGTCAGCACCGACAGTGCGACCGAATCGGGTGCGCGCCCGCGCTGCGCCAGCGCGTTGTAGTAGATCGCATAGACCGCGGTCAGCGCCGCCGCGCAGGCCGCGAGGCCGTCGCCCGCGAGGCGGGCGGCCGTGGGCGCGGCGCCCGGCGACCAGCCCGGCGCCACGACGATCGCGACCCCCGAGAGTGCGAGCAGCGCGCCGGCCGCCTGGCGTCGCTGTACCGGCTCGCCGCGCAGGCGCCTGAACGACAGCACGAAGACCGGCGACGTGCTGAGCAGCACCGCCACTTCCGCCACCGGGGCGAGCTGGAACGCCGCGGTCGCCAACAGGTAGTAGCCGACCAGCAGCGATGCGAGCGCGTAGGCGCTCGCCTGTTTCGCGACGATGCCCAGCGCGCGCCGCATCGTCGGCGCAAGGCCGAGCATCGGCAGCAGCACGGCGAACGCGATCGCCAGCCGAAGCGCGGTCAGCGTGAGCGGCGGCAGCGACGGAAGCAGTCGCACGAACACGCCGGTGAGCCCCCAGAGCAACGCGGTCAGCCCGGCGATGGCCAGCGCGCCGGCGTCGAAAGCCGCGGTGCGGCTCATGCGGGCTCCCAGGGGTGTCGTGGACGGACGCGGGATTCGAAAGGTCCGGCGACGCCCGTCACGCCTCGCCGCCCAGCAGCGCGGCGTGATGCCGCAGGTGGTCTTCGACGAAGGTCTGCACGAACCAGTATCCGTGCCCGTACCCCTCGCGCAGGTTCAGCCTGATCGGCGTCCCCGAAGCCCTGCACGCCTCGACCAGCCGGTCCGGCAGCAGCTGCAGCGACAGGTACTCGTCAGCCGTTCCCTGGTCCACCAGGATCGTCGTGCCGAACCCGCGCCGCGCGGCGAGCTCGGTCGCGTCGTACTGCGCCCACTCGGCGCGGTCCTCGCCGAGATAGCCGCCGAACGCCTTCTGCCCCCATGGGCACTGCGTGGGCGCCGCGATCGGCGCGAATGCCGAGACCGACCGGTAGCGGTCGGGGTTGCGCATCGCGCAGACCAGCGCCCCGTGCCCGCCCATCGAATGGCCGAAGATGCCCTGCGCGCCCGATGCGGGAAACCGCTGCGCGACCAGCGCCGGCAGCTCCTGCGTGACCCAGCTGTACAGGTGGTAGTGCTTCGACCACGGCGCGAAGGTGGCATCGACGTAGAACCCGGCGCCCAGCCCGAAGTCCCAGTGCGCATCGTCGCCCGGCAGGCGCACCCGCGGACTGGTGTCCGGCGCGACCAGCATCAATCCCAGTTCGGCGGCCATGCGCTGCGCACCCGCCTTCATCATGAAGGTCTCCTCGGTGCAGGTGAGCCCGGCCAGGTAGTACAGCACCGGCACGCGCCCGGTCGACGCCTGCGGGGGCCGGTAGACCGAGAAGCGCATCGGCGCCCGGCAGACGGTCGAAGCGTGCGAGTAGAAGCCCTGCACCCCGCCGAAGCAGGCGTGCTCGGCGATCACGCGGAAGTCGTCGTCGCCAGCCATCAGTAGACCACCACGCTGCGGATCGACTCGCCGCGGTGCATCAGGTCGAACGCGTCGTTGATCCGCTCGAGGGGCATCGTGTGCGTGATCAGGCTGTCGATGTCGATCTTCCCTTCCATGTACCAGTCGACGATCTTCGGCACGTCGGTGCGGCCGCGCGCGCCGCCGAACGCGGTGCCCTTCCAGACCCGCCCGGTCACCAGCTGGAACGGTCGGGTCGAGATTTCCTGCCCAGCGCCGGCCACGCCGACGATCACCGACACGCCCCAGCCGCGGTGGCAGCACTCGAGCGCCTGGCGCATCAGCTGCACGTTGCCCACGCACTCGAAGCTGTAGTCGGCGCCGCCGTCGGTGAGCTCGACCAGGTGCGCGACCAGGTCGCCCTGCACGTCCTTCGGGTTCACGAAGTGCGTGAGCCCGAACCTGCGCGCGAGCGCCTCGCGCGCCGGGTTCAGGTCGACGCCGATGATTCTCCCGGCGCCGACCATCCGCGCACCCTGCACGACGTTCAGCCCGATGCCGCCCAGGCCGAAGACGACGACGTTGGCGCCCGGCTCGACCTTCGCGGTGTTGATCACCGCGCCCAGGCCGGTGGTGACGCCGCAGCCGATGTAGCAGACCTTGTCGAACGGCGCGTCCTCGCGAATCTTCGCCACCGCGATCTCGGGCAGCACCGTGTAGTTCGCGAACGTGGAGCAGCCCATGTAGTGATGGATCTTCGTGCCCCCGATCGAGAAGCGGCTCGTGCCGTCGGGCATCACCCCCTTGCCCTGCGTGGCGCGGATCGCGGTGCACAGGTTGGTCTTGCGCGACAGGCACGACCTGCATTGCCGGCACTCGGGGGTGTAGAGCGGGATCACGTGGTCGCCCTTCTTCACCGAGGTGACGCCGGGGCCGACGTCGACGACGACGCCCGCGCCTTCGTGCCCGAAGATCGCCGGGAACAGCCCTTCGGGGTCGGCGCCCGACCGCGTGAACTCGTCGGTGTGGCACACGCCGGTGGCCCGGATCTCGACCAGCACCTCGAAGGCGCGCGGCCCGTCGAGCTGCACGGTCTCGATCACCAGCGGCTGGCCGGGTTCGTAGCAGACTGCGGCACGCACGTCCATCGGTCGTCTCCTCTCGGGGCTTGGCCGCGCCGATTATCGGGCATCATGATGCCCCCGATCCAGACGAGGAATCCCGCCATGCCGATTTCGATGTACGACGCCAGCGTTCCGGTCTACACGCAGATGCTGGGCGCGCTCGACAAGGTCCTTGCGAAGGCCGAGGCGTATGCGCAGGCGAGGAAGATCGACCCGAAGGTGCTCGGCCAGGCGCGCCTGTTCCCCGACATGCTGCCGCTGGTCTCGCAGGTGCGCATCGCCTGCGACACCGCGAAGCTGGGCCTCGCGCGCATCACGGGCCTGGAAGCGCCGAAGTACGAGGACAACGAGCAGACGATCGCCGAACTGCGCGAGCGCATCGCGAAGACGCTCGCCTTCATCGCCAGCGTGCCGCGCGAGAAGGTCGACGGCCAGGAAGACCGCGACGTCGTCGTGCCGCTGCGCGACCGCAAGCTCGAGTTCAAGGGCCAGGTGTTCCTGCTGCACTGGTCGCTGCCGAACTTCTTCTTCCACGTGACGACCGCCTACGACCTGCTGCGGCACAACGGGCTGGAGATCGGCAAGTCCGATTACCTGGGCCGCGCCTGAGGCGGCCGGGCTCGCGCCGCGCGGGGCGACGCCGGCGCCTGCGAGGACGCGTCGCCCGAGGCGGCGATCGACCAGGCTGCGCCCGTGTCCTGCGCCAGCACATCAGCGAGCCAGGGCAGCGCGATGCGCAGCGCGCGCTCCAGCGTCCATGGCGGATTGACGACGAACACGCCGCTGCCGTGCAAGCCCAGGCCGTCGGGAGAAGGCGAGCGCACCGTGAGCGTCGCGTGCACCCAGCGCAGCCCTGGCTGCCGCTCGAGCCTGCGCGCCATCTCGGCGGCTCTCGCGGCGCTGCACCTGCGGATACCAGATCGCGTAGCAGCCCGTCGCGAAGCGCCCGAGCGCGTCGCGCAAGGTCGCGACGACGCGCGGGTAGTCGCGCTTGTCCTCGTACGACGGATCGATCAACACGAGCGCCCGGCGCGGCGGCGGCGGCAACAGCGCCTTGAGTCCTTCGAACCCGTCCTCGCGCCGCACGATCGTTCGGCGCGCCGCATCGCGGCCCGCCTCGGCGACGTTGCCCGCCAGCACGCCGACCTCGTTCGGATGCATCTCGAACAGCCTGAGCCGATCGTCCGGGCGCAGGTGGGCGAGCGCAACGAAGGGCGACCCCGGGTAGTGCCGGAGCGCGCCGTCGGGATTCGCCGCGCGGACGACGTCGAGATAGTCGGCGACCGGCGCGGGCGCGTCGGTGCGCGACCACACCCGAACGATGCCGTCGGCGAACTCGCCACGCTTCGCGGCCCACTCGCCTTCGAGCGAATACAGGCCCGCGCCCGCGTGCGTGTCGATCACCCAGAACGGCGTGGGCTTCGCCGCGAGATGCCGCAGCAGGTGCACCAGCACGACGTGCTTGAGCACGTCGGCGTGGTTGCCCGCATGGAAGGCGTGGCGATAGCTGAACATGCCCCGGATCATGCCCGATCCGGGGACCGGGCGCGCCCGGCTCAGTCGAACGACATGCTCAGTTTCGCCCAGACGAAGCGGCCCGGCCTCGTTCACGCGCGTGGTCGGCGCGTCGTAGCCGGCCACCGCGGCCGCTGCCCGGCTGATGTGCTCGGCGTAGGTGCGGTCGAACACGTTGTCGATGCCGGCCGAGACCAGCGCGCGCTTGCCGATCCGGTAGCTCGCGTTGAGCGCGAGCGTCGCGAAGCCCCCGCTCGGCCCGATGTCCTGCCCGACGATGCTGCCGTAGTTCACCTGGACGCGGTCCTGTCGGCGCACGAGCCGCGCCAGCCCGCCGAACGTCCACGCGCCGGTCTCGTAGCTCAGGCCGAGCTTCAGCTCGTCGGGCGGCGTCTCGCGCGAGCGGCACGCCCATCGTGTCGTTGTCGGCGCGAACGTGCGCATAGCTGCCGCGCAGCGTCCACGGCGCGGCGATGCGCCACGCAAGGTCGGCTTCGAAGCCGTAGCGTGTCGCGTCGACGTTGAAGGTCGTGCACTTGGCCGGATTCGAGCCGCACGAGCCCATCGCCGCCGGGTTGACGTAGGTGAGCACGTAGTCGTCGACGCGCGAGTAGAACGCCGACAGCGACCCGGTCAGGTTGCGCTCGGTCCAGACGAGGCCGGCGTCGAGCTGCGTGTTGCGCTCCGGCTCCAGGCTGCGCGTGGCCGTCAGCCCGTTGTAGGTCGTCGCCTCCCAGTGGTCCATCGGCCGCTCGCCGCGGCCGATGCCGATGTAGGCGGTGGCCGGCCTCCCCGCGAGATCGTGCTCGTAGCGCACGAAGCCGCTCGAGAGCGTCGCATCGGCGCTGCCCATCGCCGCGCCGCTGGCGGGATTGAAGCGATCGGCCGAATAGCGGTCGATCCGCAGGCCGGCGACCAGGCGGTCTGCCTGCGACAGCGCCCACGCCACCTCGCCGAACGCGCCGGTGGTGGTCGATTCGAAGTCCTTGTTGCGCGGCCGCGAATCGACGCTCACGAGCGCCGGCCCGCTGTACGAGCGCACCGTGTGCGTGTTGTCCTGCTGGTCCACGCCCAGCGTGAGCACCGATGCGTCGGTCACCGCGAGCTCGGCGATCGCGCGCAGGCCGACCGTCTCGCGGTCCGGGTTGTTCCACGAATACGCGGCCGTCGGCGGCTTGGTGCGCAGCGTGTAGTTGTCCATCACGTGGTCGATGTAGTTCCAGTTGACCTGCGCCTCGAGCTTGCGCAGCAGCGGCGAGACCCGCTTCTTCTGCAGCTTCAGCCCGACGCCGTCGCGGTCGAACACGCTGCCGTCCATCATCCGGTCGGCATAGGCGGCCTGCGCCTCGCTGTGGATCGCCGACAGCTCGACGCGGGTGTCGTCGTCCGGCGTCCAGCCGCCCTGCAGGCCGAGGCTGCGACGCTCGAAGAACGAGTGGATCGTGCGCCCGTCGCCGTCGCGGTAGTCGCCGGATTCCGAGTGCGTCGCGGTGGCGCGCAGGAATCCGTCGGGCGTGCCGTAGATTGCGTCGGCGACGCCGTCGAGCCGCCCCCACGAGCCCGCCATCAGGCTGCCGGTCGCGCGCACGCCGGGCCTGGCGAAGCGCGGCGTGTCGCGCTCGAACAGCACGACGCCGGCCAGGTTGCCGTTGCCGTACAGCACGGTCTGCGGTCCCTTGATGACGCGCACGCGGTCGAAGGTTTCGGGAAAGACGTAGGCGGTCGGCGGGTCCATGCGCATGCCGCAGCCGCCGTGGAACTCGGCGCCGTCGAGCAGCACGTTCAGCCGCGAGCCCGCCAGGCCGCGCAGCACGGGGTCGCCGTCGGTGCCGCCCTTGCGGATCACGCTGAACCCGGGGATGTTCTTCAGGAAGCTCGCGCCGTCGCTGGCGGGAACCGGCTGCTGGGGCGCTTTCGGATCGGTGTCGATGACCAGGGGCGCGCGCATCTGCGGCGCGGTGACGACGACTTCGTCGAGGGTCGGGTCGGCAGCGTTGGCCGCGAGCGGAAGCGCGGCGAGGGCTGCGGCCACCGCGGTACGAGTGAGGAACATGTTCTCTCCGAACTGGAAACGGCGCACGGACGCGATGCCGCGCCGGCGTGCTGGCCGGGTCTGCAGGGGATGGCGGCGCGCACGCCGGATGCGTGGCGCGGCCGAGGGTCTTCAGAGACGGGTCAGGCGCGCGAAGGCGGGGCGCGCGGCTGCGCCGCGAACCGTGCAAGGCGAGGCGCAAGGGCCCGGAGGAACGCCGGCGGCGCCGACTCGGCGCCGTCGATGGGTCGAACCGCCTGCGCGATCGCCGTCGGCAACGCAACCGTGCTCGCGTGCGACAGGCAATAGGGACAGTGCTCGAAGCGCAGCGCCCTGTGACCCGCGGGGGCCGGGCGCGGATCGGCCTGTCCGGTCGCGCCGGGAACCACGGCGATGCCGTCGGCAGTGCAGACCTCGGCGAGCGCCCCACCCCACGAGGCGCCGGCGGCGGACGCCATCGTCGCGTGCGAAAGGCTCGGCGCGAGCGCCGACATCAGCATCGCGACCAGCGCGAGCCAGGCGATGCGCGTGCGTTGGCGAACGGCGAACGTCATGCGGCGAGTTCAGCCGGCGGCCCGCTCGCCAAGGCGCACCGGTCGTGCGCGGGGATCGATCCGCCTGACTTCGATCAAGCGCCCGCGCGGCCGCTCACGCCGTCGCGCTCGGCGCGAATCGATTGCGCCGCGACCTGCACCAGCCAGCACGCGGCCGCTGCAATGGCCACCCAGACGAGCGCCTGGCCGACGAAGGCCTGCTCGTCGAGCCGGTAGCTGTTGCACAGCCGGGCGGTCGCGTCCTGGTAGAGGACGCCGACGACGCCGGTCATCGGCAGCACGTTGCCGAGGAAGAAGCCCTGGACCACGGCCCCGGCGGGACGCCAGGACATGCGCAGCGCGGCCCCGCAGGCCAGCAGCGCCGCCCACTTCGCGGCTTCGACGCGGGCGTCGACCAGCGACAGGTCGAGCAGGCGCGGGATCATCGCAAGCGCGAGCACGCTCGCGCTCGCGCTCAGCCCGGCGATGCCCAGCACGTTCCAGCGCGCGACGCTTCGACGCAGCGACACGGGACACGCCGACGCGAGCAGTGCGCCCGCCGCGATCAGCGCCGGAAACTGCAGCAGCATGTGCGTGGCCATGCCGGCCTCCAGGGCTCGCCGCACCGGCGGCAGCGCGAGCAGCGCGACCGCCGCGGCGCCGGCCAGCGCCTGGCCCCGCGCGGGCCGGCCGGCGAGCGGCCGCGCGCAACCGCGCTCAGCCATCGACGCCCCCTCGGCCATCGGCGCCCCCGCCGGCGATCGCGCGCGCGAAGCCCAGCGCGTCGTCGGCCCGGTCGTAGTCGAAGATCCTGACCAGCCGGCCGCGCCGGTCGACGACCAGCAGCGCGGCGTTGTGTTCGAAGCCGCCGAGTCCGTCGGGAATCACGACGACGCGGAATCGCCGCAACAGCGGCTCGAGGCCGCGCGGATCGGCGACGGTCGCGAAGCGCCAGGTGTCGGCGCGGGCGTTCAATGTCGACGCGTAGCGCGCAAGCGCCGCGACGTCGTCGCGTGCCGGATCGAAGCTGATCGACAGCAACCGCACCGGGGCGCGCGCGGCGCCCGTCGTCCCCGCTTCGCCCGCACGGATCCGGGCCTGCAGCTGCTGGAACACGGTGCCGAGCGCCGCGCAGACCGATCGGCAGCCGGTGTAGACGAAGTCGACCAGCGTGACCGCGCCGTCGGCCGCGAGCAGCTCCGGCAGCGCGCGCTGGCCCACGCCCGGCACCAGCATCTCGACCGCGGGCGCCGGCACCGGCACTTGGGCGACCTCGTAGCGCCGCGCGCCTTCCTGCGTCCAGGTGCGGAAATCGTGCGTCAGCCACGCGGCCGATGCCAGCGCGACGAGCGCGAACGCCGCGCTCGCGACGGCCGTGCGCAGCATCACACGGCCCGCGCGCTCACGCCGCCCGCGCCTTGCCCATCCGGCTGAGCGGGCGCTCGCGCATGCCGCTGGCCTCGCCGCCGCTGCCCGGCGGCACGATGTCGGCGAGCGTGTGCGCGTCGAAGGCCCGCAGGAAGCCCTGCAACGCCTCGTCGACGATCGCCGTGAGCCGGCAGCTTCCCGTGAGCGAGCAATGGTTGCCGGTGCCGAGGCACTCGGTCAGGTGGAAGTCGGATTCCATGCTGCGCACGACCGCGCCCAGGTTGATCTTGTCGGGCGGATGCGCGAGCCGCATTCCGCCGCCCTTGCCGCGGACCGTCTCGATCCAGCCGTTCAGGCCGAGCTGGTGCGTGACCTTCATCAGGTGCGCCTCGGAGATGTCGTAGGCGCGCGCGACCTCGGCGATCGTGCAGAGCCGCTCGGGATGCCGGGCCACGTACATCAGCAGGCGCATCGCGTAGTCGGTCATCATGGTCAGGCGCATGTCGCTCCCCTTGTTGCGCGGTGGCGCTCAGCGCGACTGCGCCGCCAGCGCCTTCAACTCGGCCCCACCCGCGAAGGGCGTCGTGCGCGAGACGGCCTTTCGCTCGCGCTCGAACGACGCGGCGTCGATCGGCGCAGCCTTGTTCGACCACTGGCCACGGACCCAGCTGACGATCGCCGCCAGTTCCGCATCGGCCAGCTTGCCGAACGAGGGCATCGCCCCCCGATACGTCGCGCCCTTCACCTCGATCTCTCCGGTGACGCCGTGCAACAGGATATTCGAAACGACGCGCGGATCGCCATTGACCCATTCCGATCCGTCGAGCGGCGGGAACACCCCGGGCAGCCCGTTTCCGCCGGGCTGGTGGCAGGCGGCGCAGTGCGCCGCGTACAGCGCCTTGCCGTCGGTCGCCTGCGCGCCGCCTGCCGGGGCACCGGCGAGGTCGGCGACGGTGCGCCGGTCGCCCAGTTCGGCGCTGCCGAGCGACTCCGACGAGAGCAGGTAGCCGACGCCGAACAGCACCATCGCCAGCGTCACTGCCGCCGCCGCCAGCGGGATCGGGCGAATGCGCTCGGTAGGCTCGAGGTTCTCGCGCCGCTGCGCCCCGGTGGGCGCGTCCGGATCGTTCAGCATGGCCCGCCTCCTGGTCCGAGCGCCCGGGTCACGGCCGGGCGTCCGCCGGCAGCGCCGGATAGCTGCGGTCGAGCGACTGCAGGTAGCGCACCAGGTCGATCGCGTCGCGGGTCGCCACCGTGACCTTGCCCGGCACCCCATGGCCCGCCGGCAGGTTCACCACCCGGTCGCCGTCCTCGGCCGAATCCTTCTGGACGAACAGGAATCGGTAGGCGGGCATGTTCGACCCCTGCACGTAGGCGCGCGGCTGGTACAGGTGGCCGAGGTGCCAGTCCTCGCTCGGCTGGCGCGCGCCGATGTTCAGCAGGTCGGGGCCGGTGCGCATCGTGCCCAGCAGGTGCGGGCTGTCGTAGTAGTAGTCGGCCGGCACCGAGGCGCGGCCCCAGCCGCGCTCGAAGTCGGGGCCGAAGTTGCGGTCGCGCGGCTGCTGGCTGTGGCAGTAGACGCAGCCGTTGGCGATGTAGACCTGTCGCCCGCGCAGTTGCTGCTCGGTGTACGGCTTCAGGCCCGGCGCGGGGTGCAGGTCGCGAACCTGCAGGTAAGGCAGCACGACCAGCGCCGCGGTGGCGATGCCCAGCGACGCGACCGCGCCGGCGCCGAGCTTGAGTTCATTTTCCATGCGCGATCCCGGTTTCGGGTGCCGACCAGAACAGCGCCGCGCCCGCGCGATGCGGCCCGAAGCGCAGCGCCATCGCGAAGAAGTGCCCGACGAACACCAGGTGCCCGAGCGTGAGCATCGCGCCGGCGATGCTGCGCCATTCGAGATAGGGCATCGTCACGGTCACCGAGTCGATGAACGGCCGCGACGCATCGAGCATCGCCAGCCCCTGCAGCCAGCCGCCGATCGACAGCGGAATCACGTACAGCAGGCCGCCCAGCGCCGCCAGCCAGAAGTGCAGCGTGATCAGCCTCGGATACGGCCACTCCCAGGCCAGCACGCGCGGCAGCATGAAGTAGATCGCGCCGAACATCACCATTGTCACGAACGAATAGGCGCCCAGGTGCGCGTGCGCGACAGTGAAGTGCGTGAAGTGCGCCACCCGGTTGACGCTGCGCAGCGCCTCGACCGAGCCCTCGACCGACGACGCGAAATACATCAGGCCACCGAACATCATGAAGCGCAGCGTCGGCGAGTAGATCGCCACGCGCATGCGGCCCCACAGCGTGCCGCCCTGGTTGATGCTGAACGCGACGACCGGGATCACCATCATCACGCTCTGGACGATCGACAGCGTCGTGAGCCATCCCGGCACCGGCCCGCCGATCAGGTGGTGCCCGCCCACCTGCGGGTAGAAGAACGCGAGCGTCCAGAACCCGAGCAGCGACAGGTTGTACGACACCACCGGCCGGCCGAGCACCTTCGGCAGGAAGTAATAGATCGCCCCGACGCTGACCGGCGTGAACCAAAGCCCGAGCACGTTGTGACCGAACCACCAGTTGGTCGTCGCCTGCTGGACCCCGACGTGCACCCCCGGCAGGTTGCCGACCAGGAACAGCACCGCGATCCACAGCAGCGACGCGACGAAGTACCAGACGCTGACGTACAGGTGCTCGACCTTGCGGTCAGCCAGCGTGTACAGCGCCGGAAGGATCACCAGCGCGATGCCGCCGAAAATGAAGACGTCGATCTGCCAGGGAATTTCGAGGAACTCCATGCCGTCGGACCAGCCCGACGCGATGGCCCCGATGCCGGCCGCGACGCCGGCGTTGAGCAGGCTGCCGCCGAGCATCGCCCAGCCGGCGCCGGCCAGGCGGGTACGCAGCAGCCGCGGAAGCAGCCAGAGGATCACGGCGATGCAGGCGTTCGACACCCAACCGTAGAACACCGCGTTCGTGTGCACGGCACGCAGCCGACCGAAGCCGAGCCAGGCGTCGCCGGTCAGCCAGTCGGGCGCGTGCAGCTTGATCGACGCGGTGAGCCCCGCGGCCGAGCCGACCAGCAGCCACATGCAGGCGAACGCGATGAACATGAAGACCGGGAACGCGCTCGAGCGGTCCGCGTCGATCCGGTCGCTCAGTTCCCCGGCGTCGGCGCCGGCCGGCGCGCCTTCGCGCGCCGTCGAAGCGTCCTGCAGCTGCCTGAGCGCCGGATCGGCGAGTGCCGGGTCGTCGACCTGGCCGATCTCCCCGCGCGCGAAGATCACGCCGGCGCCGCGCGGGTTCTCGACGAGCAGGCCTTTCCTGAGAGACCAGATGAACGCGAACAGGCCGAGGATCGACAGCAGGAACGCCCCCAGCAGGCTCAGGACCGCGCTGTCCATCAGTTCGCTCCGCGACGCCCGGTCGCCATGGGCTCATCGTTCATCGTTCTCTCCGCGCCGGTCCAGCAGCGCTTTCTTGTCCTCGGCCTTCGCCCACTGGTCGGCCTCGGGCAGCGCGGCCTTCGTCTTCGTGATCGTCGGCCAGCGCTTCGCGAGCTCCGCGTTGAGCGCGATGTAGTCGAGCTGCGACTGCGGGACGTCTTCCTCGGTGGTGATCGCGTTGACCGGGCACTCCGGGATGCACACGCCGCAGTCGATGCACTCGTCCGGGTCGATGACCAGCATGTTCTTGCCTTCGCGGAACGCGTCGACCGGGCATACGTCGACGCAATCCGTGTACTTGCACTTGATGCAGGCCTCGCCGACGACGTGGGTCATGGCTGCGGGTCGGGGGATGGGGCGGTCGAGTCCGGGAAGGGACCGGGTTAAAGATCTATTTGCTGGCGATCTTATACCCCGGCCCCGCCCCGCGTCAAACGGCGGGCGCCCGAGGCGGTAAAGTCTCGCCAGCGGCCACCGACCCGAGGAGAGCACCGTGCGCGTCCACCAGATCGAAGACGACTGGGGCATCGGCCACCTGCGGGTGGCCTCCCGTCCGGACCCTTCGCCCGGACCGGGCGAGGTGCTGCTCGAGATGCTCGCCTCGTCGCTGAACTACCGCGACCTGGTCGTGCTCGACCGCGGCTACGGCAGCTTCACCGGCACGCTGCCGCTGGTGCCGCTGTCGGACGGCGTCGGCCAGGTCGTCGCGGTCGGCGCCGGGGTCACGCGGGTCGCGGCGGGCGACCGCGTCTGCCCGATGTTCTTCCCGGCCTGGATCGCCGGTGAACCCGATCTGTCGCGGCTCACGCAGTCGCTCGGCGGACCGCTCGACGGGACGATGAGCGAATACATGGTGTTGCCCGAGACCGGCGTGGCGCACGTGCCCGCCGCGCTGACCGACGAGCAGGCGGCGTGCCTGCCCTGCGCGGCGCTCACCGCGTGGCGCGCGCTGGCGGTGCTGGGCACGACGCGGCCCGGCGAGCAGGTGCTGATCCAGGGCTCGGGCGGCGTGGCGCTGTTCGCGCTGCAGTTCGCCAAGCGGTTCGGCGCACACGTCACGGTGATCTCCTCGAGCGACGAGAAGATCGAGCGGCTCGTCGCGATGGGCGCCGACGTCACCGTCAACTACACGCGCACGCCCGACTGGGCGCGCGCCACGCGCGAGATCACCGGCGGGCGCGGCTACGACCAGATCATCGAGGTCGGCGGCGAGAAGACCTTGCCGCAGTCGCTGCGCTGCATCCGTCCCGGCGGCACGATCTCGATGATCGGCGTGCTCGGGCGCCGCGATGCAGGCCTCGCTCGGCCACGTCGTGACGCGCCAGGTGCGGCTGCAGGGCGTCACCGTCGGCACGCGCGACGACTTCGAGCAGATGTGCCGCGCGATCGCGCAGCACGGCGTCGCGCCGGTCGTCGACCGGGCGTTCGCCTTCGACGAACTGGTGCCCGCGTTCGAACGCCTGAAGAGCGGCGCGCAGTTCGGCAAGATCTGCATCCGGCACTGACGCGGCGCGCGGCCGCGCCCCGGCTCGGCGCGCCGCCGCACCCGGCTCAGGCGCGCGGCAACATGCCGGCGAGGGTGCTGTCGCGCTGCACGTAGTGGTGGAACAGCGCCGCGGCGGCGTGCAGGCCCACGATGAAGTAGCCGGCCTCGGCCCAGGTCTCGTGGATCTCCTTCAGCGTGCGCCCGGTGGCCCGATCCGGCGCCACGAGGTCGTGCACCGGCAGCCCCAGCAGCGACCACTGCTTGCCGCCGTAGGCCAGCGCCAGGACGCCCAGCACGGGCAGCGCGAGGAAGGTCGCGTACAGCACGCGATGCCCGAGCCGCGCCGCGGCCGCCTGCCAGCGCGGCGGTGCGGGCACGATCGCCGGGTCGGGGCGCCGCAGCCTCAGGCCGAGCCGGACCAGCATCAGCGCCCCGACCCGCGCGCCGGCGTTGAAGTGCAGCAGCATGATCAGGTCGCGGGCGGTCGAGCCCTTGGGCACGAAGCTCTTCGCCTCGATCGCGCCGTAGGCGATCGCGATCAGCAGCAGCGTCAGCCAGTGCAGGCGGATCTGCCAGCGCGAGAAGCGCGCCGGCGCGTCGATCGTCGTTCCTTTCGCCATGATTCGTTCCCCGGGTTCGTGCGGATGGTCCGCAGCGTGAACCCGGCGGGCTGAACCGGAGCTGAACGCGACCGCGCCGCGGCGCCGTCGCAGTCGCAGTCGCAGTCGAGGCGCCCGCCGCGGGCGCCTCGAAGCACCCTCAGGCGTCGCCCCAGACCTCGCGCGCCGTCTCGATCACCAGCGCCAGCTTCGCGCGCTGCGCCTCGACCTGGATCACGTTGCCGTGGACGGTCGACGAAAAGCCGCACTGCGGCGACAGGCACAGCTGGTCCAGCGGCGCGTAGCGCGCCGCGTCCTCGATGCGCCGCTTCAGGTCGTCCTTCTTCTCGAGCTCGCCGAGCTTCGTCGTCACGAGGCCGAGCACGACGATCTTGTTCTTCGGCAGGAAGCGCAGCGGCTTGAAGTCGCCCGAGCGCGCGTCGTCGTACTCGAGGAAGTAGGCGTCGACGTCCATCTCGGACAGCAGCGCCTGCGCCACCGGCTCGTAGCTACCCTGAGCGGCCCAGGTGCTCTTGAAGTTGCCGCGGCACAGGTGGATGGCCAGCGTCATGCCGGCCGGCTTGTGCGCCGCCACGCGATTGATGAACTTCGCATAGCGGTGCGGCAGCTCGTCCGGATCGTCGCCACGCTGGCGTGCGGCTTCGCGCATCTTGTCGTCGCACAGGTAGGCGAGGTTCGTGTCGTCCATCTGCACGTAGCGGCAGCCGGCGTCGTGCAGCGAGCGCAGCTCGTCGCCATAGGCGCGCGCGACGTCCTCGTAGAAGTCGGGTTCCAGCTCCGGATAGTGCTCGCGGCTGATGCCCGCGCGCCCGCCGCGGAAGTGCAGCATCGTCGGCGACGGAATCGTCACCTTCGGGGTCCGGCCGGCCGAGACCTGGCTCTTCAGGTACTCGAAGTCGGCGCGCTGGATGTCCCGCACGTGACGCACCTTGTCGACCACGCGGATCACCGGCGGCGCGAGCTCCTCGGTGCCGTCGGGCTTGCGCACCGTGACCGGGATGTCGGTCTTCACGCCGCCCAGCTGCTGCAGGAAGTCGATGTGGAAGTAGGTGCGGCGGAACTCGCCGTCGGTGATGCTCTTCAGGCCCACGTCCTCCTGGAACTTCACGATCTCGGTGATCGCCTTGTCCTCGACCGCGCGCAGCTGCGCGGGCGTGATCTGCCCCCTGGCGGCCTGGTCGCGCGCGTCGAGCAGGTAGCGGGGACGCAGGAAGCTGCCGACGTGGTCGGCGCGGAACGGCGGGGTGGTGCGGGCGGTCATGGCCGGAGTCCTCTGGTTATGGCCGACGGAAAGTCGGAAGCCTAGCGCAACCGCAGAACGGCGGCCGCCGGCGGCCCGCGCCGCGCCGGCAAGGCGCCGGTACACTGGCGGCCATGAAGAAGACCGCCGCCTGGCTCGCCGTCCACGCGCTCGAGCAGCTCGGCATCCGCTTCACCTTCGGCATCCCCGGCGTGCACAACACCGAGCTCTACGACGAGCTCGACCGGTCGCGGCGCATCGATCCGGTGCTCGTGACCCACGAGGGCGGCGCCGCGTTCATGGCCGACGGCCTGAGCCGGGCCTCCGACGACTCGATCGGCGTGCTGGCGATCGTGCCGGCGGCCGGATTCACCCACGCGGCCAGCGGCATCGGCGAGGCGCTCCTCGACGGCATCCCGATGCTGGTCGTCTCCGGCGGGGTGCGCAGCGACACCCCGCAGCGCTTCAAGCTGCACGGGATCGACCAGCTCGAGCTCGCCAAGCCCTGACCAAGGCGGCGTTTCGCGTTGCGCGCCACGCCGACGTCGTCCCGACGCTGTTCGAAGCCTTCCGGATCGCCACGTCCGGGCTGCCCGGGCCGGTGCTGGTCGAGTTGCCGGTCGACCTGCAGCTCTTTCCGGGCGACGCCGGCGAGCTGCCGCGATGGGTCGTGCCTGCCCCGCCTTCCGGGCCCGGCCCCGACGACGTGCGGCGCGCGGTCGACCTGCTGCTCGCCGCCAGGCGCGTGGGCCTGTTCGTCGGCTGGGGCGCGAGGAAGGCGACCGACGAGCTCGCCGCGATCGCCGAGTTCCTGCAGGCGCCGGTCGCGACCACTCTGCAGGGGCTGGCCAGCTTCCCCGGCGACCATCCGCTGCATGCCGGATTCGGGTTCAGCCCGTCGGCGGTGCCCGCGGCGCGCAACGCGTTCCGCGACTGCGACGCGATGCTCGCGGTGGGCGCGCGCTTCGCCGAGATTCCCACCGGCAGCTTCGGCGCGGTCGTGCCCGACGCGCTGGTGCACGTCGACATCGACCCCGCGGTGTTCGACGCCAACTACCCGTCGCGCGTGAACATCGCCGGCGATGCGCGGGCGGTCATGGCGGCGCTGCTCGCCGAGCTGCGCGCGAGGCGCGCCGCGCCCCGCCGACGCCGCGCTGCGCGAAGGCATCGCACGCGACAAGCGCGCCTGGCGCGACGCGTGGCTCGCGCACGACAGCAAGGGCCGCGTCAATCCGGCGCGCTTCTTCGACGAGCTGCGCCGCCAGATGCCCGACGACGCGGTCACCGTGCTCGACGACGGCAACCACACCTTCCTCACCGCCGAGCTGTTCGAGATCCGGCGCGGCGGCAGGCTGCTCACGCCGACCGACTTCAACGCGATGGGCTACGCGGTGCCGGCGGCGATCGGCGCGAAGCTCGCGCAGCCCGATCGCGAGGTCTTCGCGATCGTCGGCGACGGCTGCTTCATGATGACCTGCATGGAGATCGTCACCGCCGCCGCCCGGGGCCTCGGCGTCGTGTACTTCGTCTTCCACGACGGAGAGCTGTCGCAGATCGCGCAGGCCCAGCAGATGCCGTACAACCGCAAGTCGTGTTCGGTGCTCGGCGCGCTGAACCTCGAAGGCGTCGCGCTCGCCACCGGCGCCGCGATCGTCGACCTGCCCGGCGAGGACCGCATCGCCGCGGCGATCGCCGAGGCGCGCGACGTGGCGCGACAGGGCCGGCCGGTGATCGTCGACGTGGGCATCGACTACTCGAAGCCGACCGCCTTCACCACCGGCACCGCCCGCTCGACGTTTCGCCGGTTCCCGCTGTCGCAGAGGCTGCGTTTCGCCGGCCGGGCGCTGCTGCGCAAGCTCGGCGGCTGAACGGAACGCCCGGAGATGGCTGCCACGAAGAACGGCGGGCACCACGTCTGGCGTCGCTTCGCCGTCATCGCGCGGCCGTACTGGCTGTCCGAGGAGAAGTGGAAGGCACGCGGCCTGCTCGCGCTGGCGGTGCTGCTGCTGCTCGGCCAGACCGCCTTCAACGTGCTGCTGAACGAGCAGACCGGCGAATTCACGTCGGCGCTCGCCGCCCGGGATGCGGACCGGTTCTGGCTGTCGATCCGGCAGTGCGTGGTGATCGTCGTGATCGCGGTACCGATCTACGCGTTCTACTACTACGTCCGCGACACGCTGGGCATCCTCTGGCGCCGATGGCTGACCAACCGCTTCCTCGACCGTTATTTCACCGATCGCGCCTACTACGAGCTCAACGCCAGCGGCTCGATCGACAACCCCGACCAGCGCATCTCCGAGGACATCAATTCGTTCACCCAGCAGTCGCTGTACTTCCTGATGATCGCGCTGGGCGCGATCCTCCAGCTCGCCGCGTTCACCGGGGTGCTGTGGTCGATCTCGCGCGAGCTGGTCTACTTCCTGGTGGTCTACGCGGTGGTCGGCACCGTGGTCACCGTCGTCGTGTTCGGGCGCGTGCTGATCGGCATCAACTTCCTGCAGCTCAGGCGCGAGGCCGACTTCCGCTTCGGCCTGGTGCGCATCCGCGAGCACGCCGAGGCGATCGCGTTTCATCGCGGCGAGGAGCAGGAGTCGTTCCAGGCCAAGCAGCTGTTCGGCGCCGCGTTCGCCAACTACCGCAGGCTGCTCCGGGCACAGCTGAACCTGAACCTGTTCCAGTACGCGTACAGCTTCCTCACGATCGTGCTGCCCAGCGCGATCATCGCTTCACGCGTGATCTCGGGCGAACTCGAAGTGGGTCGCGCGGTGCAGGCCGCCGGCGCGTTCGCGGCGATCCTGGGCGCGGTGGCGGTGATCGTCGACCACTTCGAGGGACTGAGCCGCTTCGCCGCCGGGATCGACCGCCTCGGGACGTTCTCGAAGGTGCTGGTCGGCAAGGAAGCGGGCCGGGACGACGCGTCCGGGCGGATCGAATCGACGTGGGGGTCGCAGCTGGCCCTCGAGCACCTGACGCTGCAGACGCCGGGCCGCGAGCGCACGCTGATCGTCGATCTGTCGGTGTCGGCCGAGCCCGGCCATGGGCTGATGATCGTCGGCGACAGCGGCGGCGGCAAGAGCTCGTTGCTGCGCGCGATCGCCGGGCTGTGGACGGCAGGGTCGGGGCGCATCGTGCGTCCGGGTCCCGAGGAGACGATGTTCCTGCCGCAGCAGCCCTACATGGTGCTGGGCAACCTGCGCAGCCAGCTGCTCTACCCGGACCGCAGCCGTCACGCGTCCGACCAGGAGCTGCTGCGCCTGCTCGAGCGCGTGAACCTCCCCGATCTCGCGGGGCGCTTCGGCGGCCTGGACGCCGAGCTCGACTGGGGCAAGGTGCTGTCGATCGGCGAGCAGCAGCGCCTCGCGTTCGCGCGCGTGCTGCTGGCCCGGCCCCGCTACGTGATGCTCGACGAAGCCACCAGCGCGCTGGACGTCGGCAACGAGGAGATCCTCTATCGCGAACTGGCCGCGACCGCGACCACGCCGGTCAGCGTGAGCCACCACCCCACGCTGCTGAAGTTCCACCGGCAGGTCCTCGAGCTGACCGGCAACGGCGCCTGGCGCCTGCACCGCGCCGAGGACTACCGGATCTGACGTCGTCGCCGCTCAACTGCCGAGCACGCGGTCGAGGTGCTCCAGGAAGGCTTCGGCGGGCTGGTAGCCGATCACCCGCGAGGCCGCCGAGTCGGTGCGGCCGGCGCCGAACAACAGGATCCCCGGAGGCCCGAACAGGTTGAAGCGCTTGAGCAGCTCGCGGTCGGCGTCCGAGTTGGCGGTCACGTCGACCTTCAGCAGCTTCAGCCGCGACATCCGTTCGGCGACGCGCGGGTCGGAGAAGGTCAGCCGCTCCATCTCCTTGCACGACACGCACCAGTCAGCCGAGAACTCGACCAGCGTCGGCTGTGCCGACGTCCTGAGCGCGAGGTCGAGCTCGTCGAGCGAGCGCACCTTCTCGAAACCGGGCTTCGGTGCGGCCGTTGCGACCTGCCCGGCCACCGCGCTGCGCGCCGCCAGCGCGCCGAGCGGCTGCAGCACGTCGCGGCCGCCGCTGGCCACCCCGACCAGTTGCAGGATGCCCAGGATCAGCATCAGCGCGCCCAGCCCCTTTCCGAAGCGCAGCGACGCGGCCGCGCCGTCGGGCAGCGGGTCGAACACCCGCAGGAACGCGGCCGTCACGATCAGCAGCGCGGCCCAGGCCATCATCTGCGCCCACTCGGGGATCGCCGGCGACACCATCCAGATCGCGACGCCGATCAGCAGCACGCCGAAGAAGCGCTTGACGGTGATCATCCACGCGCCCGCCTTCGGCAGCAGGCTGCCGGCGGACAGGCCGATCAGCAGCAGCGGCACGCTCATGCCCATCGCCATCGAGAACAGCGCGATCCCGCCGGTGACGACGTTCTTCGTCTGGCTGATGTAGACGAGCGCCCCGGCCAGCGGGGCCGCCACGCAGGGGCCGACGACCAGCGCCGACACCGCGCCCATCACGAACACGCCGGCGAACCTGCCGCCCGGCAGCCGCGACGACACCTGCGTCGCGCGATTCTGGATCGACTGCGGCATCTCGAGCTGGTAGACGTCGAACATCGACAGCGCCAGCGCGACCAGCAGCGACGCGAAGATCGCGAGCACCCACGGCTTCTGCAGCGCGGCGGCGAGCCCCTCGCCCGCCAAGCCGGCGGCGACGCCGACCGCGGTGTAGACCAGCGCCATGCCGAGCGAGTAGGCCAGCGCGAGCGCGAAGCCGCGGCCGCGCGTCAGCGGCTGCTGCTGGCCGACGATGATCGACGACAGGATCGGCACCATCGGCAGCACGCAGGGCGTGAACGAGAGCAGCAGCCCGAGCACCAGGAACACGGCGGCCACGCCGGTGAGGCTGCCCGCCGCGAGCGTGCGCTCGATCATCGCCAGCTCGCCGCCCCGCCACTTGCACCGCCGCCGTCGTCGGCGCGCTGCGCGCCCGCCGGCACGCCTGCACGCGCGAGCCCGGCGCAGCCGCAGCGGCCGGCGCGGCGGCCGAGCCGGCGTCGGCGACCGCCGCCGCCAGCGCGACCGGAACCTCGACCGTCATCGGCGAATAGCACAGGCCGGCGTCGGCGCAGCCCTGCAGGTCGACCTTCAGCGTGAACGCCTGCGGCGCCGAGCGAATCGGCACCGTGAGCCGGACCATGCCCCGGTGCGTCTGCACGTCCTTGCCGAAGGTGGCGTCGAACTTCGTCTTGCCGGCCGGCAGCGCGATCGCGCCGAGCTTCACGCCGGGCGTGTCGCTGGCCACGGCGAACTTCTCGGCATACAGGTAGTAGCCGTCGGCGGCCTGCACGTCGATCTCGACCTTGCGTTCGCCGGTGCCGGCCAGCGCGACCTTGAACGCCTGGTCGGGATCGAGGAAGTCTTCGGCGCGCACCGTGCCGGCCAGCGCGACCGCGAGCAGCATCAGTGGCAACAGGAGCAGCCGATGAAGGTTGCGGCTCGGGTTGATCATCGCTTCGTTCCTTTCGTCGAGCGTCCGAGGACGCATTCCACGTTCCGATCGCCGTTCGTCCGGCGCTTCACGCCGGCTGTCCGAAACCCGCGGTTCCGGGTCGCATTCGGCGCTCTGCTGGCAACCGTCGACCACCCGCGCTCTCCCCTCTGAAGCCCTGCAAAGGGGCCGCTCCTGCAGCCGGGTTGCCTGTCGGTCAATGTATGGTAAATTTTCCCATACGACAAGTCACCGGCATCCCGGCCGGCAGGAGACGCAGCATGAGAGGCACGGTCTTCGCGATCGCGACCATGGTCGGCATCGCACTCGCCCAATCGCCCGCGGCGCACGCTGCGGACCCGGTGCGCGGCAAGGTGCTCTACGAAGTGACGAACGGCGCGCCACTCGCCTGCGCCAACTCGGGCTGCCACGGCACGAACGTCTCGCTGAACAAGAACAAGATCCGCAACGGCGCCAACAACGGCCCGCTGATCATGAGCGCGATCTCGAAGAACACCGGCGGCATGGGGTTCCTCGGCGCCTACGTGAACTCGACCGACGCCGCCGACATCGGCGCCTACATCGCCAACCCGGCGGCCGGCACCGGCGCGCCGGCGGCCAGCGTGTCGCCGTCGTCGCTGGCGTTCGCCGCGACCGTGGTGGGCGCCGCGTCGGCCAACCAGGCGGTGACCGTCGCGAACACCGGCACCACGGCGCTGTCGATCACTTCGATCGCCAAGTCCGGAGCCAACGCGGCCGACTTCGGCATCGTCGCCGGCGGCACCTGCGCGGCGGGTTCGAGCGTCGCGGCCGGCGGCAACTGCTCGATCCTGCTGCGCTTCCAGCCCACCGCCGCGGGCGCTCGCACCGCCACGCTGACGATCGCCCACAAGGCGACGGGCGGCTCGAGCAGCGTCGCGCTGTCGGGCACCGCCACCGTCGCGCCGCAGCCGACGATCTCGGTCTCCTCCAATGCGGCGACCTTCCCCTCGACCGCGCTGGGCACGACCTCGCCGGTGCAGACGATCACGGTCGGCAACGTCGGCGGGGCGAACCTGACCTTCACCGGCTTCGTCGTGGCCGGCGCGCAGGGCGCCGAGTTCGCGCGGCCGGCCGGCGCGGCGGGCGGCACCTGCGCGACCGGCACTGCGCTGGCGCCCGGCGCGACCTGCACGGTCGGCATCGCGTTCTCGCCGTCGGCGCTGGGCACGCGCAGCGCGACGCTCACGATCGGCTCCGACGCAGCCAACGGCAGCCCCGCGATCACGCTGAGCGGTACCGGCGCGCCGGCGCCGGCGCCGATCGCGCAACTCTCCCCGGCCACCCAGGCGTTCGGCGACCAGACGATCGGCACGACGTCGCCCGCGCGCCGGGTCATGCTGGCCAACACCGGCACCGCGTCGATGTCGATCTCGGGCATCTCGATCGCCGGGTCGGCGGCGTTCGCGATCGCCGCCAACGGGTGCGGCACGACGCTGGCGGCCGGTGCGAGTTGTGCGATCGACGTCGCGTTCACGCCCGCCCAGGCCGGCGCCGCGTCCGCGACGCTTCGGGCCACCGACAGCGCTGCCGGCAGCCCGCATGCCGTCTCGCTCGGGGGCAACGGCGTTGCCGGGCCGGTCGGCTCGCCCACGCTGGCGCCGACCACGCTGGTCGACTATGGCGACGTGCAGCTCGGCCAACGCAGCGCGCCGCAGCCGTTCACGCTGGGCAACGGCGGCGCCGCCTCGTACACGATCTCGGCGATCGCGATCACCGGCGCGGACGCGTCGAGCTTCGCGATCGACGCGGGCGGCTGCGCCGCGGGCCAGGCGATCGCTGCCGCCGCCTCGTGCACGGTGTCGGTGTCGTTCGTGCCGGCGGCAATCGGAGCGAAGACCGCCAGGCTCGAGGTCACCGCGAGCAACGGCTCGCAACTGTCGGTCGACCTGCGCGGCGCCGGGCTGGCCGTCGCCGCTCCGGCGATCGACACCGGCGCCGGAATGCTCGACTTCGGGGTACAGCCGCTGAACGGCACGGCCACGCAGACGCTGACCGTGATCAACAGCGGCACCGCCATGCTGCAGGTGAGCGCGATCGGTGTCACCGGCCCGTTCACGATCGACGCCGCCGCGTCGCAGTGCCCGCCCGCGCCGTTCACGCTGGCGCCCGGCGCGAGCTGCCAGCTGGTCGTCACCTTCAACGCCACCGTGGCCGGCAAGCAGAGCGGCCAGGTCTCGATCGCGTCGAACGCCGGCCCGACGCCGAAGTCGGTCGTGCTCGCGGCCACCGCCGACGCTGCGCCGCTCGCCTCGCCGCTGAACGTCGGTGCCGGCGGCTGCACGACCGATCCGGATGGCCGCGGCGATCCGGTCCTGCCCGTGCTGGCGCTCGCCGCCGCGGCCGCGCTCGCCATCCGGCGCCGCGCCCCCTTCCGACCGACACCGGTCGTCAAGTCCGAAACTGGAGAGCAACGATGAAGTTCGACACCCCCCTTCGCGCGATCGCCCGAAGCCTGGCCGGCCTGGCAGCCGGGCTGGCGTTCGCGAGTGCGGCGCACGCGCTCGACGTCGGCGCCGCGGCCCCCGAGCTGAACCTGCCCGGCGCGAGCGGCACGGTGAAGCTGGCCGACTACAAGGGCAAGCTCGTCTACGTCGACTTCTGGGCCTCGTGGTGCAAGCCCTGCCTGCAGTCGTTCCCGTGGATGAACGAGATGCAGGAGCGCTACGGCGCCAAGGGGTTCCAGGTGATCGGCGTGAACGTCGACGCGAAGTCCGAGGACGCGCGCAGGTTCCTGGCCGAGACGCCCGCGAAGTTCGTCGTCGCCTTCGACGCGAAAGGCGAAGCGCCGAAGTCGTACGCGATCAAGGGGATGCCGACCTCGTTCCTGGTCGGCCCCGACGGCAAGGTGCTGCTTCAGCACGCGGGCTTTCGCGAGTCCGACCGCGAAGCGCTCGAAGCGAAGATCCGCCAGTCGCTTGGCGGCAAGTGAACGCCCGAACCGAGCCTCGATCCCCGGAGTCCGACGAATGCGCGCAACGATCCTGCTGGCCCTCGTGCTGGCGAACGCCGGCTGCTCGTTCATCGAGCCGGTGTCCCCGTGGCAGAAGGGCAACCTCGCCAGGCCCGAGATGACGTTCGAAGGCGACGCGCTCGAAACGAAGTTCCTCGAGCACATCTACCAGAGCAAGGAAAACGCCTCCGGCGGCCTCGGGGTCGGCGGCGGCGGCTGCGGGTGCAACTGACATGATGAGAACCCCGTCCCCTGGCGCGGCCGTGCTCGCCGCGGCGCTGGCGCTGCCCGGCGTGGTCCCGTCCGCGAGGGCGGAGTCCGCGCCCGAGTCCGGCCTGATCGGCTTCAAGTACCTGAACTACCGCGACTCGCAGCCCGGGCTCGAGCGCATCTCGGTCGACGCGCCGTCGATGTCCTTCCTGCTGCCGGTGGCCGGCAGCTGGTCGGTGGCCGGCTCGTACACGATGGACAGCGTCTCGGGCGCGTCGCCGCGCTGGCACTCGTCGATCTCCAGCGCCTCGAAGATGAGCGACTTCCGCCGCGCCGCCGACCTGCGCGTGACGAAGTACTTCGCCCGCTCGACCTTCAGCTTCGGCACCGCGTACTCGACCGAGCACGATTACCGCTCGAATTCGTACAGCCTGCAGGCCACGTTCTCGAGCGACGACAACAACACGACCTGGGCGGTGGGCGTCGGGCGCGCACTCGACCGCATCGACCCGGTCAATGGCATCGTCGTCGACGAGCACAAGCGCACCACCGACTTCATGGTCGGCGTGACGCAGGTCCTGACGCCGAACGACATCGTGCAGGCCAACCTGACGATCGCGCGCGGCACCGGCTACTACTCCGACCCGTACAAGCAGGTCGACCAGCGCCCGCGCGAGCGCAACCAGTCGGCGGTGATGCTGCGCTGGAACCACCACTTCGAGGGCCTGGGCTCGACGCTGCGCAGCAGCTATCGCTACTACGACGACAGCTTCAAGGTGAACGCGCACACGCTGTCGGCCGAATGGGTGCAGCCGCTGCCCAAGGGGTGGACGATCGCGCCCTCGATCCGCTACCACACGCAAAGCGCGGCGAAGTTCTATTACGATCCGGTCTACGATCCCCTGCTCGGCGCGCCGTTCCCGCCGGGGTACCTGACCAACCCGACCGGCTTCTACTCGGCCGACCATCGGTTGTCGGCGTTCGGCGCAATGACCCTGGGCTTCAAGGTGAGCAAGGAAGTCATCAAGGACTGGAACGCGGACTTCCGGATGGAGTGGTACGAGCAGCGCGGCGCGTGGCGCCTGGGCGGCACCGGCAGCCCGGGGCTGGCCCCCTTCAAGGCGCGTTTCATGCAAGTCGGTGTCACGCACAAGTTCTAGCGCAACCGGCGGCCCGTCGCCGTGGCCCGAACTCGGCTTCGAGTTCGAGGCGATGGCCTGCGGATGCGAAGTGCGCCTCGCCGGGCTCGACGAGGCGAGCGCGACGCGGCACGCGCAGCGGGCGATCGACGAGGTCCGGCGCATCGAGCAGAAGTACTCGCGCTATCGCGCGGACAGCATCGTCGGCCGGATCAACGGCGCCGCCGGCGGGTCGCCGGTCGAATGCGACGACGAGACCCTGTCGCTGCTCGCCTACGCCGACACGCTGCACGCGAGCAGCGACGGGCTGTTCGACATCACGTCGGGCGTGCTGCGCCGCGCCTGGGACTTCCGCGGCGCGCGGCTGCCCACGCCGGCCGAGGTCGAAGCCGCGCGCGCGCTCGTCGGGTGGGAACGCGTCGAGCGCGACGGCCGCAGCGTGCGGCTGACGCGCCCCGGCATGGAGATCGACTTCGGGGGGTTCGGCAAGGAATACGCCGCCGACCGCGCCGCGACGCTGCTGCTCGAAGCCGGCTGCCGGCACGGCTTCGTGAACTCGGCGGCGACCTGCGCGCGTTCGGCCCGCAGCCCGACGGCTCGGCGTGGCGCTTCGGGATCCAGCATCCGCGCCGCGCCGGCCAGACGATCGCCAGCCTCGAGGTGGCCCAGGGCGGGCTGGCGACCAGCGGCGACTACGAGCGCTACTTCGAGATCGACGGCGTCCGCTACTGCCACATCCTCGACCCGCGCACCGGGTGGCCGGTGCGCTACTGGCAGTCGGTCACGGTGCTGGCGCTGCTGGCGATCGCCGCCGGCAGCCTGAGCACGATCTCGATGCTCGGGCAGGCCGCGGCCGGCGAGTTCCTCGCGCAATCCGGCGCCGCCTGGCTCACCGTCGGGCCCTCGGGAGAGGTCGCCTCGAGCGGCGGGCCGGCGGGTGACCCTTTTCCTGGAATGGTGGGATACTCTACAAGATTCGGTGACATCAGACTTCCGGCGATCGCCGAAGGCCAGGGAACCGAAAAAGATGAAGACCCACGCGACCTGAAGGGCGAGCCGGCGCGCTCGCCGCCGAGCCGGGCGATGCGGTGTTCGGCGCGGCGCTGGCCGTGCTGGTTCCGCTCGCCCGCCTGCTGGTGGCGCGCGGCCTGAAGTTCGGGCAGGTCGAAGAACTGGGCTCAAGCAGGCTTTCGTGCAGGCAGGCAGCGCGAACTCGAGCGCAACGGACTCGACACCAACGTGAGCCAGATCAGTACCGAAGTACCGGGATCCACCGCAAGGACGTCATGGCGCGGCTGCTCGAGTCGCCGAGCGATCCGGCCGTGCACGGTCGGTCGTTCGCTGCCGAGGTATTCACGCGCTGGGTGTCCGATCCCTACTACCGCCTGCGGCAAGCCGCGCGTGCTGCCGCGCAGCGCGCGTCCGGCGGCGAGCGCAGCTTCGAATCGCTCGCCTGTTCGGTCAGCACCGACGTGCATCCCAAGACGCTGCTCGACGAGTTGCGTCGCCTGGGAATCGTCGAACTGGACGAGCAGGCGCAGACCGTGCGGATCGCGGCCGGCAGCTTCGTGCCGTCGAAGGACAGCGCGAGGATGTTCGCCCTGCTCGGCGGCAACGTCGGCGACCACCTGCAGGCGGCGGTGTCCAACGTGATCGGCGACCGCGCGCCGCTGCTCGAGCAGGCCGTGTTCGCCGACGAGCTGTCCGACGAGTCGGTGCAACTCGCCCACGAGATCGCGCGCGAGACCTGGCACGCCACGTTGCAGGCGCTCGCGCCGATGCTCGAGAAGCGCATCGCCGCCGACCGCGCCGCGAAGCGCCGCGCCGACCGGCGGCTGCGGGTCGGCATGTATTTCTATTCGGACCGGCAGGCGACACCGGACGCCACGGCCGCGAAACCGCCGCGCAAGGCCCGCAAGCCTGCGAAGGCGGAGGCGAAGAGGGGATGAGGATGGCTGTGCATCACGAGCGGGCAACGTCGGCGCGGTGGTCGCGCTGGGCCGGCGCGCTGGCGAGCGTGTCGATCGCGCTGGACGGTCGCCCGTGCGGCGGCACCGACCTCGCCGGAGTCGGCAGCGGCGGCACCGGCATCAGCGTGGCGAGCGTTTCCTATGGATCGATTTCGCTTCGGCTCGGTGATCGTCAACGGCGTGCACTTCGACGAACGGCGCCGCCGCCGTGTCCAACGACGACGGCACGCCTCGACCCGCTCGGCCTCGGCATGGTGATCGAGGTGCGCGGCGACATCGATTCCACCGGCCTCGCCGGCAACGGCTGGACACGATCAAGGTCTTCAGCGAGGCGCGCGGCACGGTCGCCAACCTGTCGGCCGGCGGCTTCGATGTGCTCGGCCTGGACGGTACGCACGACGGTCAACACGGTCTACGACGAAGCCTTGCTGCGGTCGTGAACGGCGATTACGTCGAGGTCTACGGCATCTACGACCGATCCACCGGAACGCCGACGGCGACGCGCATCGAGCGCAAGGCGCAGGCGGCCGGGTACAAGGTGCGCGGCACGATCGCCGCCCTCGACCCGGCTGCGAAGCGCTTCCAGCTCGGGACGCTGACCGTCGACTACTCGGCCGGCGAGCCCTGCGCCGGTCGGTCTGGCCAATGGCGTCCAGGTCCGGGTGCGCGCGTCCTCGGAGCCGGTCGCCGGCGTGCTGGCCGCCACCCGCGTCGACGTCGTCGCCACGCCCGATCTCGGCGACGTGTCCAAGGTCGAGATCGTGGCGTCGTCGATCGCTTCGGTTCGCTGGCCGACTTCAGCGTCGACGGCCTGCGCGTCGACGCCAGCAAGGCAAGGCTCGAAGGCGGCACGCTGGCGGACCTGGCCGTCGGAAGGCGAGTGGAGGTCGAGGGCCTGGCAGGCGGGCGTCGTGGTGGCTTCGAAGGTCGAGTTCGAGAACGACGACGCGACGAGCGAGTTCGAGCTGAAAGGGCTCATCAGCGGCTTCGTCGACGTCGGCCACTTCATCGTGCGCGCCACGCCGGTCGATGCGTCGGGCAGCGTCACCTACGAAGGCGGCAGCGCGCTCAACCTGCGCGACGGGGCCTGCGTCGAGGTCAAGGGGACGCTGCAATCGACGTCGGCCGGCAGCAAGGTGCTGGCGAGCAGGGTCCAGTTCGAGAGCAGCTGCAACTGAGCGGCGCCCCTGCCCCGACCGGGAGCAGGGTCTTGGCGGGCGACGTACACTGCCCCGTATCCGGGTAGCCGCCCATGAGCGGCCGGGTGCGTCCGCGACGGGATCGAAACCCCGCTCGCGCGTCCCCGGATCGCCCCTTCGACCGCATTCAGGAGACCCCAATGTTCGGACCCATCACGATCCCCTTCGGCGCGAAAATGCTGTTCAACGCCGTCAAGCTCAAGCCGGGGGTGACCCTCGACGACGTCGAGCTCGCGGTCGGCGAGATGTGCAACGTCGTCAAGGAGACCTATGGCGGCGACAAGGGCGGCTTCATCGCCGGCCAGGTGTTCCGCTTCTCGGGCTTCGCGTCCGAGGAAGGCTCGCTCGGCAGCGCCCGCGACTCCGACCACGACGTCGCGATCGTCACCTACTGGCGCTCGTTCGACGAGCACGAGCGCTCGCACGCCGACTCCGTCTTCAAGGCCAAGTTCGCCGCGCTGGGCGAGCTGTGCACCGACAGCAAGGAACTCGGCTACGAGATGCTCTGGCAGGGCGTCCCCGAGACCGAAGGCGTCGAAGCCGCCTGAGCGCGGCTTGGGCGCTCGGAGATCGCCGGCGATCCGGTTCGCCGCGACCCGACCGCGGTTCCCGAGCGCCGGCGCGCTCAATCGCCGGGCGGGGGGGCCGCCGAACCGACCGATTCCTCGATCCACTCGCGCCAGACGGCCATCAGCACGGCCAGGATCACCGGCCCGACGAACAGTCCGACCAGCCCGAATGCGGCCAGGCCGCCGAGCACGCCGAACATGACGAGCAGGAACGGGATGCGGGTGGCGTTGCTGATCACCATCGGGCGCACCAGGTTGTCGACCCAGCTCACCACCAGCGTCCCCCAGAGCAGCAGCCCGATGCCGTCGAAGGTCTGGCCGTTGGCGATCAGCCAGGCGCCGGCGCTTCCCCAGACGAACGGCGTGCCGAACGGCAGCAGCGCGATGACCGCGGTGATGGCGCCCAGCAGCACGGGCGCCTCGACCCCGAACCACCAGTAGCCGAGCCCGGCGACGATCCCCTGGCCGAGCGCGGTCGCGACCAGTCCCCAGACGACCGCCATCGTCATGCTGCCCACCGCCGCCAGGTAAGCGTCGATGCGCGCCCCGAGGAAGCGGCGCAGGACATGCTGCGCCTGCGCCAGCACCCGCTCGCCGTCGCGGTACAGGAAGAACACCGTGATCAGCGCGAAGCCCATCTTGGCCGCGTTGCGCCCGAGCCCGCCGACGATCCTCAGCGACTCGTCCGCCCGCGTCTCGACCCAGTGCGCGACCTGGTTGCGGACCGCGTCGGGATCGCCGGTGAACTGGTCGAGCAGCCCCTGCAGCCAGCCGCCGAGCAGCGGGAGGCCGGCCAGCGCGTCGGGCAGCCGGTACGGCCCCCTGGACAGCAGCGTGGCCACGGCGGCATACGCGTTGGCCATCTCGCTGCGCAACAGCAGCGCCAGCCACAACGCGGGGAGCACGAACGCGGCGGTGAGCAGCGCGGTCATCGCCGCGGCGGCCAGCGTGCGGCGACCGCCGAACAGGCGCCGGAGGCGCGCGAGCAGCGGCCAGGTCGTGTAGGCGAGGATGATCGCCCAGGCCACCGGCACGACGAAGGGCTGCACGACCGCGTAGGTGAGCAACAGCAGCCCGCCCAGCAGCAGGCCGAGCACCAGCCGGTTCGACAGCCGCTCGGTGACGCTGTCCTTCGTCGTCGATCGCAGGTCGTTCATCGGGTGCGAGCATACCGTTCGCGGGCCCGGGCCGCCCACGGGCCGCGCCCGGTGGTTCCATGCGGCAGTCGTTCGGGCGATACTCTGCCGACCGATCCGCGAGGCGCCGGCCCATGCCCGACCGACCGACCAGGCACGTCTTCGTCAGCTACAGCAGCAAGGACCGCAAGAAGAGCGCCGACCTCGTCGAGCAGGTGTTCACCAGCCTTCGCGGGCTCAGGCACTCGTCGGAGTACGGGCTCGAACTGTTCATCGACGACGAGCGCCTGCGGGCCGGCGACCACTGGGACGAGGCGATCGAGCGCGCACTGGAGGCGGCCGACCTCGCGCTGCTGCTGCTCAGTCCGAACTTCCTGGACTCCGACTACGTCATGCGCAAGGAGGCCCCACGGCTTTACGAGCGCTCGCGATCAGGGAGCGTCCAGCTGGTTCCCGTGCTGCTGCACACCTGCCCGTACGAGACGATCCCCTGGCTCCAGGCGCAGCACATCCGGCCGCGCGACAAGCAGGCGCTGTCCGATCTGGAGGCAGCCGGGCGGACCGAACTCGACCGCGCGCTCACCGAGCTGACGAAGGAGATCCACGGCTTCCTGGTCGGGCGTCCGGCCGCCGGCGTCGGGACGATGCGCAACGTTGCGGCACCCGCGGTCGCGCGGCCCTCCCCCGGAATGGATGCGCACGCAACGACTTCGACGAATCCATCGGTCACCCTGCTCGCGACGACGCTGCTGCACGACCTCGGCGAGGCCGAGGCGCAGGCGCTGGCGCAGCGACTCGTCGCGGGGATCGCGCAGCTGACGCGTACCACCGGCGACAGCCTGTTTCGCGCCGTGCGCTTCTGCATCGAGTTCCAGCTGCTGATGGCCGACGATCCGGCTTCGCCGGCGGCGCTACAGCACTTCCGCGGGGCGCCGGTCGACGACGAGTCCGCGAAGCGGCTGCTCAGGGAACTGCGCGACCGGGCGCCTTCGGGCGACTTCGCGCGCGCGCCGATCAAGGTGAACTCGTACTTCTTCTCGCTCACCCGCGAGCGCGAGGGACTGTGGAAGCGCTACTTCGACGCGGTGCTCGAGGGGCTTCGTCTCGAGCGCGAGAACCTGGCCTCGCTGTGCCCGGTGCAGGTGCAGTACGGATTCCTCGCGCCGCAGCACCTCGTCGCCGGACTGCTGTCCCGGTTCAACGACGATTGGCGGCCGGTGCTCAACGCGTACCAGAACGCGGTGCCCGATCCCCGGGTCCGTCCCGGCGCGTTCGAGAGCCTGCAGGCCTCGCAATGGAACTGCTGGCTGGTCTGGGGGCCGAGCATCCCGATCTGCAGCTGCCGGCAGTGGCGCGGCGCCTATGCCTTCCAGTACGGCTACGGGGACGAGAACAACTCGCTGCCGGTCGTCGACCTGTCCGGCGACGACGGACGCCCGCGCCTGCTCGACCCGGTGACCGCCGCATTCGACGTGGAAGGGCGCGGGGCCAAGTGGGTGCAGCTCACCGGCCGCCTGCGCTGGGGACCCTGGTACCTGCGCGAGGCCGGCGACGACGACGGCAACGGCTCGCCCGACGACCAGTTCGATCTCGCGGCGGCCGACGAGATCGACGTGGCGCCCGCTTCGAACCGTCACCCGGCGGCGCCCGCGCAGGCAGCCCTGTATCGCGACGGCGGCGTCGTCTTCCGTCACGACAGCGACGGGATCACGCTGCAGGTCGACACGGTCGACCGGATGTCGAACGACCATCGCGTCTACTTCTCGGCCTACCTGTGGACGATGTTCCTCGTCGCGTCGTCGAGCGACGAGCCCGGGGTCGGGCCGAAGCTGCTCCGGGGCAAGGGCTACCCGCGGTGGCCCGATCCGCCCGAACGCCGCGATCAGGTCCGCGAAGCAAGGCTCTGGGAACACCTGCTGCCGGTGTTCGTGCACGCGAACGTGGCCGACCCGGCCGCGCTCGGGTTCCAGAAGCGCGTGCTGGCGCAGAACGCGATCGCGCTGCTGCAGCAGGTCTGGCAGCGGCGCGCCGAGTTGTTCGACGAGTCCGACGTGCGGGCCGGAATCCGCTTCCACCTGGCGAGCGCCTCCGACTACAGCGGATGCGGCTGCCCGGTGCGCTATCCTTCGGGCACTTCGCTGGTGTCGCTGCTGCGCGAGCGGCTCGAGCACGAGCCCGATCGCGAGTTCGCCGCCGCGGTCGTGCTGCCGGCCTCGACGGCCGCCGATCCGGCGCGGCCGCGCGGGCTCGTCGGCTACTTCTCGTCGTGCCACCTGCCCGAGCTGGTCGCCGACTATTTCGATTCGGTCAAGCCCCGCAAATGAGCGCCGCGCCGGATCGGGCTGGCGCGGGTCAGGGTCGGCGCGCGCACGCCGGTTCTGCCGCCGTCTCCGTCACGGACTCGGCCGCAGGCGCACGGGCGCGTGCGATCGTGCAGATGCGCGAAATCCACGCCACGCCCGAAGGCCTGGCGCGACTCGCGGCCTTCTACCGCGAAGCCTACGTGGCCGAGTTCCCGGACCCGGACGAGCGCGAGTCGCTGCGCAACATGCGCGGCTACCTGTCGGCGAAGGCGCGGGGCTGGTACGGCCCGAACTCGTATCACGTCGTGGTCGCCGAGATCGACGGGCGGCCGGTCGGCGGCGCGGTGTCCGACTATCTCGCCGCGCCCAACGCCGGCGTCGTGGAGTTCCTGTTCGTCGTGCCCGACGCGCGCGGGCGCGGCATCGGCAGGGCGCTGCTCGACGAGACCGTCCGGCTGCTGCGCGCGAACGCGCGGGCCAGCGACCGAGGACCGCTCACCGCGGTGGTCGCCGAGATGAACGACCCGTACAGGCGCTCGCCGACCCCCGACAACCTCGACCCGTTCGAGCGCGCCGTCGTCTGGGGTCGCTGGGGCTTCGCCGCGCTGGGCATGCGCTACGTCCAGCCGGCGCTCTCGCGCGGCCAGCGACCGGTGGAGAACCTGATGCTGATCGCGCGCATGCTGGCGCGCCCCCGAACCACGCGCGTGCCGGCGGCCTGGGCGCTCGAGGTGGTTGCCGAGTACATGCGCTGGGCGATGAGAATCCCGGCGCCGGCCCGCCATCCGCAGTTTCTCGCGATGACGGCCGCGCTCGGAGCAAGGCGCGACGTCGAACTGACGCCGCTGCAGTGCTATGTCGGGCACGATCCGCAGCGGCCGTTCGAGATCGACGAGATCACCGCGCCGGGGCGAAAGTTGCGCGAAACGCTCGCGCTGCTGCAGCGTGCGATCCCGCATGCGGGTCGCGTCGCCACTGCGGCGCAGTTCCGCGATGCGCTCGCACGGTCGCCGTCCCGCGCGCGCCGCTACCGGCTCTGGTCGCTGCGAGCGCCCGGCGCCGCGCGCATCGAAGGGCTCGCCAGCTTCTTCACGCTTGCGCGCTGCGGGTTCGGCGGCTACGTCGTGCTCGACGGCTCGCTGCGCGGGCGCGGCATCCTGCCCCTGCTGGTAGCGCGCATCGAGGAGCGGATGATGCGCGACGGCGCACGCGCCGACGGCTGGTTCGTCGAGTGCGGCGACGAGTCGCTGGCGCCATTGCAGCGTGCGGGCTTCGCCGCGGTCGGCGGCGACTACCGGCCGCCGGCGGTCGGGGCCGACGGCAAGGGCCGCGCCGAGCGGCTGCACCTGCTGCACAAGCCCTTTGGCCAGACCGCCCACCGGCCGGCGTTGTCGCGCGCTTTCGTGCTCGACTGCGTCGCGGCGATCCTGCGACACGTCTACCGGGTCAGCGGGCCGCGGCGCCACGCCTGCTATCGCCGCTTCGCCGCATCGCTGGAGGCGGCGTGCTGACCCCGCGCCAGAGAGCGGCACTGTGGCGCTGGGGCTTCCTTGCGCTGGGGCTGGTCGCGTTGCTGCTCGGCTTTCGGCTTCATCGCGCAGTCGGGATGGGCCTGGATCGTCCGCACGTGCACGACGCGCTGTTCAAGACCGTGCGCAGCTGTTCGCGCTGGCGGTCTCGGTCGAGCACCTCGAGAACTCCGGCGACGCAGCTGGCGAGCCTGCTCGCGCCGGCCGCCACCGCCGGAACCCTGTGGCTCGCGTTCTTCGGGCGGATTCTCAGGCGCTGGCAGTTCTTCCGGCTGGGCTGGCGGCCGGCCGACGACCTGTTCACTGGCCGCGGCGAGACCGCCGCGGCGATCGCGGTGCGGCGCAACGCCGGCCCGGCGCGCGGCAACGCGCCGCGCATCGTCGGGCTCGACGTCGTCACCGACACGCCGCAGCGCGCGCTGCGAGAGGCCGGCACGCGCGCGCCGGTGTTTCGCGGCGACGCCAGGTCGCGCGACTACCTCGACGCCGTCAACGCTGCTGGCGCAGCGCGCCGCGTCTGGTGCTGACCGCGACGACCTGCGCAACATCGCCATTGCGCGGCAGGTGGTCGCAGTGCGCGCCAGGGGCGGCGACCACGACGAGGCCGTCGTCGTCGTCGGCATGCGCGCGAGCTCTTGCGCCTGCGCGCGCGCAGCGCGATCTCTGGCGGCCTCGGCCCGGAGTCGTCCGCGTCGAATACTTCGACCTCGCCGAGACTGGCGGCGCGCCGCCTGCTGCAGGTGCATCCGCCCGGCTACCCGACGCTCGAGGCCGCGGCCACCGCGCCGCCATTGCATCTGTGCGTGGTCGGAGACAGCGATTACGCCAGCGCCTTGCTGGTCCAGGCGGCAATGCACTGCGTCTGCGACGACGATCCCGCACGCTGCGTGCAGTTGACCTGGGTCGCGCCGGAGGCCGGCGCTCGGCTGGCGAGCCTGCATCGCCGCCACCCCGCGCTCGACCCCGCGAATGCCGGCGCGTTCGGGCAGCCCGGCGACCTGGTGCTGGCGGGCTCGCTGCCGCTGGCCCGGTTCGCGACGCTGGACGCCGATCCCGCCCAACTCACGCCGAAGCAGTGGCTGGCGTTGCAGGCACAGGCGGCATTCTCGAAGGTCTACGGACGGCCGCCAACGACCTGCTGACCCGCGGCGCCGCCCTTCGCGTGCAGGCGGTGCAGGACGTCTGCGCATCGCTCGACGGCCCGGCGTGCCGGTGGTCGCGTGCCTGCACGACTGGGCGAGCGCGACCGGCCTCGACCACGACGGCTCACCTCGACGTCGCGCGATGCGCGCTGTCCGAGTGCCTCGCCGGCGGCGAGGCGTATCCGGGCGAGCGGGCCGATGTCCTCGCGAAGATCGTTCACCTGGCATACGACGTCGGCGACGTCGATGCCGCCACGGCGAACGACCGTGCGCGGGCCGACGCGCGCTGGGCCGCCGAAACGGACGAGTTCCGCTGGTCGAGCCGGGCGGCCGCCGATCACGCCGGCGTCAAGCTCGCGCTGCTCGGCGTGTCGAGCGAGACGGCCAGGCTGGACGACGCCGATCCAGGCACGCAACCCCTGCTGTCCGCGATGCTGGCGGACGAGACGACCCTGCAGCGGCTGATGCGCATCGAGCACCGCCGCTTCGTCGCGGAGCGCCTCCTCGAGGGCTGGCTTCCGCTGCCCGCGGCGTCGTCGCGGACAGCGGACAATCCGGGCGGCCTTCCCTATGACGGCGAAGGCCTCACGCAGAAGACGCTGCTGCGACTGAACCGGACGCTCGTCGCGTTCGATGCGCTGACCGATGCGCAGAAGCAGTTCGATCGCCGCATCATCGAAGCGATCCCCGGCTGCCTGCGCGAGGCGCGCCGGCGCTCGACGAGGCACGGGTCGTGACGCGCGGCGCCGATCGGGTGCCGGACCTGACCGGCTGCGAGCTTGCCGCCGATCCCCTGGCCCGCCGCGCGCGCAAGCGCCCGTTGCCGGTCACCGTCGAGTTCGCTGCGAGCGCGGGCATGGTGCAGACCCTGGAAGGCCCGGTGCGCTACCGGGCCGGCGACGCGTTGCTCACGGGCATCGCGGGCGAGCGCTGGCCGATCGGGCGGGCGAAATTCGACGCGGCCTACGAGCCGGTGCCGCCGACGATCGCCGGCACCGCCGGTGCCTATCGCCGGCGCCCGCTCGTCGTCCGGGCGCGGCGCATGGGTGCGCCGTTCGGCGTGCGCGTGGGCCACGCCGACGACCTGCTGCAGGGCCGCGCGGGCGACTGGCTGGTGCAGTACGGGCGCAACGACTACGGCATCGTCGCCGCCGACCTGTTCGCGCAGACCTACGAGTTGCTCGACGGCGAAACGCCGGGGCCGCCGGCCAGCAGGTAGTCGAGCAGCTGCGGCGTGACGTCGCGGCTGGCGAGCGCTTCGCCGACCCGCCGCAGCCCGTCGGCGTTGGCGACGGTGTCGAGCCTGCTCGCCGCCAGTGCCCCAGGGTCCGGCACGCCGAGTTCGGCCAGCTTCTCCCCGGTCAGCCAGGTGTCGATGCGAAAGTAGGTGAACAGCTTCCTGGGCACCGCCGAGCGCGCGCCGCGCATGTCGCCGACCTCGACGTCGATCGCAGGGCCCATCCGGCAGGCGCCGAAGGTGCGGCACAGCAGGTCCTGCTCGCGGTCGCTGGCGAGGATCAGCGCGCGCGGCACCTCGCCGATGTTCCACAACAGCCCCATGCGGCGCGGGCGCAGCGCAATGTCGACGTGGCGCGAATAGCCGGTGCCGAGCGACACCACCGTCAGCTGCTCCTCCGACGCCGGCCAGTTCAGTCCGTAGGGCCCGGTCGTCGCGTAGAGGAACGCCTTGAAGGCGGGATTGTTGAACCCGGTCAGGGCGCCGTCGACGAAGATGAACTTGTAGGGCTTCGCGCGTCCGAGCGTCACCACCTCCGGCGCGAAGTACACGGGCGCCGCGGCACTCGCGCGCGCGAGCCGCCAGAGCTCGAGCTCGAGGTTGCAGTCGTCGAGCGTCCGCTCGTTGAACGGCGCGAACGGATTGTTGGACACGATCCACGGCGAGTCGGTCGTCGCATTGCGCATCACCAGCAGCACGCCGGTGCGCAGCTCCGGCGATCCGAGCCGGGTGCGCTCGCCCAGGAACGCCTTGATGCGCGCCTCGAACTCCGCCTCGTCGTACAGGTGCCACAGGCGCTTGTGCCAGGCCGCCGCCTTGAACATCCGGCCGGCGTTCTCGACGACGAACTGCCGCGTCTGCGCCATCGGCCTGCCGATGGAGATCGCCGCGGCGACGAGCGCGCCGGCGCTCGTGCCGGCCACCAGGTCGAAGTGATCGGCGAGCACCGCGTCCGGCCTGCCGCTACGCTCGGCCAGCCGCCTCTCGAGTTCGACGAGAACCTCGATCGGAATCAGGCCGCGGATGCCCCCGCCGTCGATCGACAGGATGCGCCGCGGTCGGCCGGTCGCGGAGGCCCGAAACGGCCACGCCAGCGTCGAACCCAAGTCTGCCTCCGATGGCCGGACACCACCAGAAGCATAGCGGCTCGGCGCTTCAGGTCGCCATATCCCTCACGTCGGCCAGCAGCGCCGGCGCCTCGGCGCCCATCGCGTCGTCGAGCATCGGGTACATCATCTGCTCCTCCTTCAGGTTGTGCGGAACCAGGACCTCCAGCAGCGCCTGCGAAGCCCGCCTGTACCCCGCGGCGTCCTTCGCCGCGACCGCCGCCCGCATCTGCAGGAAGATGCCCTGCATCTGCTCGTGCTCAGCGCGCATCTGCGCGCTCGGGCCCGCTGCGGTCATCCCGGTGCGCTCCTCGAACGCCGGGAACAGCAGGTTCTCCTCCATGTCGATGTGACGTTCGAGCCGTTGCAGGAACAACGTGGCCTCGCGCTCGAGCGCGGCCAGGTCGCCGGCCTGCGCAGCCGCAGTCGCGCGTTCGAGGATGCCGTCGATCAGGACGTGGTCCTGCTGCATGAAGGCGGTGATCGATTCCATACGTGTCTCCCTCTTCGAGTGGCGCACCGTTCACGGGTGCTTCAGTTGGTCGAGCTTGTCCTTGACCGTCGCCCAGTGCCCCGCCTCCGGCAGCGCCTCGCGCTTCCTCGAGATGCCCGGCCAGTCGCGCGCCAGCTCGGCGTTCAGGTCGACGAACTTGCGCTGGTCGGCCGGCACGTCGGCGTCGGCGTAGATCGCCTCGACGGGGCACTCGGCCACGCACGCTGCGCAGTCGATGCACGCGTCGGGATCGATGACCAGGAAGTTCGGCCCTTCGTGGAACGCGTCGACGGGGCACGCCTGGACGCAGTCGGTGTGCTTGCAGTTGATGCACGCTTCGGTCACGACGTAGGTCATCGCAGCCTCCGATGGTCGGGTCGGGCGAATCAGGGTGTCTGGCGCAGGCGACTCACGCCGCGGCCTGCGCCGGCTTGCCGGCGGGGCGCTTGACGACGACCGGGCACTCGCCGGCCTCGTGGCACGGCTCGAAGCGCTTGCGGGTCGCCGCCATCGCCGACCAGCGGCGCACCGTCGCGGCCTGCGCCTGCCCCTGCTGGGCGGCCGTCGGCGGAATCGGCCTGCCCTCGGCCAGCAGCTTCTCGACGCGCCGCAGCCCGAGATATGCCGCGCCGTAGGCGCCGTTCAGCTGCCCCAGCCCGTTCGGCGCGACGTGGAACGGCTCGCCGAGCGCCGCCTCCAGCGCCGACACCATCGCCTCGTTGCGCGTCATGCCGCCGGTGAGCATGTAGCCCGGCTCGAGGCCCACCCGGCGCATCAGCTGGACCGCGCGCCCGCCCAGCGAGACCATCGCGCCCATCATGATGTCCTCGGCGGCGATCCCGTTGGAAAGGTGATTGATCACCTCCGACTCGGCGAAGACCGCGCAGACGCTGCTGATCGCCTTCGGCGAGGTCGAGCGCATCGCATACGGGCCGATGTCCTCGGTGGTCAGCCCGAGGTAGCGGGCGGTCTTCTCGAGGAACGCGCCGGTGCCCGCGGCGCACTTGTCGTTCAGGCGGAACGCCTTGACGCGCCCCTCGGCATCGACCTTGATCGCCTTGATGTCCTGCCCGCCGATGTCCAGGATCGTCCGCGTGTCGGGGAACAGGTGCACCGCGGCCTGCGCGTGAGCGGTCAGCTCGGTGATCTGCGCGTGGCGAAACGGCACCGTGTAGCGCCCGTACCCGGTGGCGCCGACGTACACGACCTGCGAACGGTCGAGGCCGCAGTTCTTCATCAGGTCGTCGAAGACCGCTTCCGACGCCTGCGCCAGCTTGAAGCCGGTGCGGCGCACGGCGGTGCCGACCACCCGGCGCTCGCCGTCGAGCGCGATCGCCTTGGTGTAGGTCGATCCGATGTCCAGTCCAGCAACGTAGAGCATTCGATCCTCCTAGGCCAGCGCTTCGGCCGGCAGGCTCACGGTTCCCAGGGCGTGCTCGCGGGCGACCAGCGCCGCGCCGAGCGCGCCGCAGAAGTGCGCGTCCGGGCTCACGTTGATCTTCATGCCCACCGCCTCCTCGATCAGCTTCACCATCGCGACGTTGCGGCTGACCCCTCCGGTGAACGTCACCTCGGAGTGGATGCCGACGCGGCGCGCCAGCGACACGCAGCGGCTGGTGATTGCCTGGTGCACGCCCATCAGCACGTCCTCGGGCAGGATCCCCTTGGCGAGGTGGCTGATGATTTCCGACTCCGCGAACACCGTGCAGGTGGTGGTGATGCGCACCGGGTTGCGCGACTCGAGCGCCAGCGGTCCGAGCTCGCCCAGCGACATCTCCAGCGCGTAGGACGCCGCGCCCAGGAAGCGCCCGGTGCCCGCCGCGCATTTGTCGTTCATCGTGAAGTCGGCCACCTGGCCGTCCGGCTTCACCGCGATCGCCTTGGTGTCCTGCCCGCCGATGTCGATCACCGTCCGCGTGCCCGGGAACAGCGCCACGGCGCCGCGCGCGTGGCAGCTGATCTCGGTCACCTGCTCGTGGCCGAACGACACGTTGTAGCGGCCGTACCCGGTGCTCGCGATCCGCACGACCTGCGCCTCGTCGATCCCGGCGTCGGCCAGCGCCGCGCGGAACGCGTCCTGCGCGATCGTGACCATGCTGGTCTCCATGTCGAGCAGTGCGCGCCCGACGACCTTGCCGCCCTCGTCGAGGATCACCGCCTTGGTCTGCGTCGACCCCACGTCGACTCCGCCGATGTAGTTCATGCCTGGGGCTCCTTCGTGATGGCGGCGGGCCGTCCCGCCGCGGGGGCGGCGCCGCCGCGCTGTTGCAGCGACTCGAAGAACGCGTCGACCCGGTTCTTGATCTGCGCGTCGGACCAGTAGCGCGGATCGATCAGGTCGGACTCGATGTACAGGCTCGGCACGTTCAGCCGCTTGTTCAGGTAGTTGCGCGTGTCGGCCATGCCCGAGGACACGAAGCGGCAGCTCTTGATCCCGTGGAACACGATGCCGTCGACGTCGTAGTCGCGGATCTGCTGGGCCAGCCGCTCGTGCGCGAAGAACTGGTTCGACAGCCCGCGCTGCGCGGCGAGCGCCGTGATCTCGGCCAGGCTCTCGAGCGGCCGCGACGTGTCGTAGACCATCTCGCCGGCGTCCATGCCGCCGGCGGCGAACGTCAGGTAGTCGGAGTAGGCGAAGACGCCGCCCCAGCTCTCGAACAGCTCGACCAGCCGGCGCATCGAGACGTAGCAGGGCGTGCCCGAAAACAGCAGCCGGAATCGCTCCCCGGCGACCCGGCCCTCGCCGCGCGCCACCTTCGCGCGCAACTGCTCCTCGAGGCGGCGCATGAACCCGACGCCCTCCTCGGTGCCGCGGTAGACGTTCATGATGCCGATGTAGGTGAGCCCGTCGAGCATCGCGTTGTACGGCGCGGGGCAGCTGCGGTTCAGCGCCATCACGTTGTTCCAGTGGAACACCATGCGGTTGACGCGATCGAGCACCTCGGCGAGGCGGTCGAAGTCGAAGCTCCGGCCGGTGATCTTCTCGCAGCGGGTGATCAGGTGGCGGAACTGCGCCTCGACCCACTGCGCATCGGCCATGTGCTGCGCGTCGCCGCGGCGCACCTGCCAGTTCGCCCCGCGCTGGCCCGGCAGGTCGAGCACGAACGTGGGCGTCTTGAGCATGCGCTCCCAGATCTCTCCCCACTTGATGAAGGTGCTGCACATGTTCGACGCGATCGCGATGTCGGCCTTCGGGATCGTGCCGGCCGGATGCTGCTGCTCGCGCAGGATCAGTCCGACGTCGGCCTTCACGTACGAGCAGACGTCGGGCGAGTAGCCGTAGTCCTCGGACTCGCGCAGGTACTCCTCCGAAACCTTGCGCACGCCGGTCTGCAGCGAGTTGATCTCGGGGAACACCAGCTGGAAGTCGAACGCGCGCAGGATCTCGACGGCGTTGCCCATCACGAAGACGTTCGCGACGTTCTGGCCGCGCTCGCGCGCCTGCGCCAGGCCCGCGTACCAGTCCTTCATCAACTGCTGGCCTTCCAGGTGGGCGTTGAATTCCGCCGGCGCAGTCGGGGCCGGTTTCTCGAGGGTTTCGATGGTCATGGCGATTCTCCGGTCAGGCGGTGGCGAAGAGCAGCGACTCGGCGAAGGTCTCGAGCTGCATCGCCATCTGCTCGAACGAAGTCATCTTTTCCTCGAACTCCAGGACGAGGTACTGCACGCCGACCTGGTCCAGGTGCTTCGACCACGCGACCTGCTCGTCCAGCCCGGGCTCGCAGAATTTCGCCGCGGTGACGATCGCAGCGTCGGCGCGGCTCGAGCGCAGCATCTCCATCAGGTACCCCTCTTTCGTCTTGCGCTCGTCATGCTGGACGGGGCTGGCCGCCGAGCGCTCGACGAAGCTCTCGGCGAGCGCGCGGACCGGGTCACCGGTTTCGGGCACGTCGGCGGTGATCCAGCGCAGGCCGACCAGCAGGTCGTCGTCGACGACGTAGCAGTTGTCGTCGATCGCCTCGAGCATCTCGAGGGGAGGCTGCTCGCAGAAGCCCCCGACGAAGACGACGCGCGGCTTGTCCTGCGCCTGGCGCTTGCGCGCCCGGAGCGCAACGATGGCGCGCTCGAGCAGCGCGTTGTGCTCTTCGGCGGGGATGCGCGTGCGCGCCCTCGCCAGCAGGTACGACTCGGTACAGCTCAGTTTCCAGGGCTCGTCGCGGCGGATCGAATAGAGCTCGCGCAGCAGGGCCCGGTTGCGGTTGTAGATCCGGATGCTCGCGCGCAGGCGCTCGTCGTCGGACGCGCTGCCGGCCTTTTTCTCGAGCTCGCCGCGCAGTCGCTGGTACTCGGCCGCGATGAAGCGCACCGCGCCCGGCGTATTGACGTTCTGCGGCAGGTAGAGGATCTGCGCCAGCTGCTCGGGGAAATTGCGGGCCCAGATGCCGCCCAGGTGCTTGGCCGCGTCGCAGATCGGATGCGTGACGAACCCCGCGAGGTTCTTCAGCGCGCCGTTCAGGCCGAGCTCGGTGGTCGAGCGGCAGATCGAGCAGACGAACGACCCCATGTGGGCGTCGGCGTGCTTGAGCTCGAGCTTGTTGCCGCCGCCGAGGATGCCCACCGGCATCAGGCCGGCGGAGTGCGCGAGTTCCTCGGGGAAGTACACCGGGAAGTGGCCCAGCGTGCCGGTGTAGCCGTCCGGCAGCGATGCGTCGTCGGGAACGGACGCCTGGCGCAGCGCGTTGCAGTGGTCGAGGATCTCGTCGAGCTCGCTCTCGAGATTCTTCGGGGGTTCGGTCGACATGGTCGGCTCCTCGCGGGTCTAAATGCGTATTCCGGTACCGGAATACATAATTGAGCTGGCAGCCGACCCCGATCCTTGATCCAGATCAAAGATTACTTTTATCTCGATCTTTTATTTTGCGCTGCAATGCGCAATGGAAGACCGGCCGGAACACGGCCGACCTGCCCCGGAAACGGCCTCCAGCCTGCGTGGCGGGGCCGTCGCTGCGCCGCACCAAGGCGCGGCGCGCGCTCAGCCGGTGGAGTGCCGGCCGACGCTCACGCGCTTGGCCTGCGGCCCCTCCTCGGCGCCGTAGTCCTCGATGAACTGCACCGTCATGCCGGGCTCGAGCGCGTCGAACGACGGGTCGACGACGTTGTCGGCCGAGAAATACAACTCGCCGCCGTCGGCCTTCTCGATGAAGCCGAAGCGCTCGTCGGCCACCAGTCGCACGACGGTGCCGTGCTGCGGGACCTCGTGAAGCTTCACGTCGCCGCGCTGCTGCCGCACCTCGTCCTCGAGCCAGCGCTTCGCGACGTCGAAGGCGTCTCGGATCGCGACGTCGAAGTCCTCGTGGTGCTCGCGCGTGGTCGCGAACTCGTGGCCGGGCACGTGAAGGTCGAGCCGGACGTTGAAGCGCTGGCCCTGCTGGTGGTGCAGCGCCTCCTTCTCGATCACGACGCGGCAGCTGATCAGCGCGGGATAGAACTCCTCGAGCTTCTCCACCTTGTCGCGCACCAGCGTCTCGACCGCGTCGGAGTGCGGCATGTGGCGGAAAGTGATCTGCAGCGGAACCGTAGGCATGAATCTCTCCGGGCACGGGGCTTCAGCGGTCGCGATTCCAGCGGGCCCGAAACAGCTCCTGCTGCTTGTTGTAGTGCAGGTCGAGCGTGCCCTTCCAGGCGTCGTGCAGGCCGTCGGCGATGCGCCGCGCAACGTGCGCCGAGGTGGTCGTCACGACGATGCCCTCGGTCTGGTCCTCGATGGCGATGATCCGCTCCATCGGGTGCTCGGCCTTTTCGCGCGCTTCGCAGTTCTTCACGAAGTTGAGCACCTCTTCCCGGTGGCTCGCGAAGAAGCCACCGCCCAGCGTGACGTAGCCGACCGGGTAGCGGTCGTGCGTGCGACGGCAGGCCGGGCAGCGCATCGGGTGCGCACCCTGCGGCGCGGCGCTCCAGGTCCAGCGGCCTCCCTGGTAGACGGCGCCGCAGTCCGGGCAGACGGTGGGCTCGGGGAGTTTCTCGCGCGCCTTGTAGGCGTCGTGGATTCTCTCTGCGCGCAACTCGTCCCGGCGCTCGGAGCGCTCGTTGCGGTGCGGATTCTTCATCGACCGGCTCCTCGAAACTCGACGACTCGATGCGGCCGGCATGCCGGGGAACAAGAGAATAGCCGCAGCTGCCGCGACGCACCTTGCCCGCGATCAACCGCTGCCGCGCGCGACGCCGGTGCGTGACGCACCACCACGCCCGCCAGCTCCAGGTCGTGCGCAAGGACGGCCGCCTCGGCGCACGCGCGCCCGAGGCGGCCGAAGCCGACGATCGCGAGCCGCAGGCGCTTCACGCGATCGCCGCCCTCATCCGAGCTTGCCGAGGATGGCGCTCATCTCGTCGCGCGAGAACGCGCGCAAGGTCTGGGTGCGCACGTTGCCCGCCGAGCCGATCGCCATCGCGAACGCCGTGGCCGAGCTCTCGTCCTGCGCGTCGATGATCGTCACCAGGTCGTAGGAGCCCAGCGTCCAGTAGATCTGCGACATCTCGCAGCCGAACTTCCGCGCGGCCTCGCGCACCGCATCGGCGCGCTTCACGGTGTCCTTGATGTTCCGGATGCCCTGCTCGGTGAAGCTTGCGAGCGCGATGTACTTCGCCATGATCGATCTCCTCGCGGAGTGCAGGCCTGGGGAGTTCGTGGGCGCCAGCGCTGGCCCGGAAACGCTGGCCGAACGGTTCTCCGGAACGTGGGCGGGAAACCGGTTACTGTCCGCTCGAACCCTGGCAGCGTCAATCGCGCGGCGACGTCGCCGCGCCGCCAGGCCGGCCGCCGGCAGCGCCGCGGTTCGCGTAAGCTTGGCGAATGCACGACCGAATTTCCCGGCCCGCGGCGTCCGGCGGCAAGGGCTCGCATTGATGGCCGGCGAAATCTTCGGGTTCGACGCCTTCTCGCCGCGCGAGGTCGCCGCGCGCATCGAGACCATCGGCGTGGCCAAGGCGCGGATGCCGCTGCGGACGACGCTGATGCTCGCGGTGCTGGCCGGCGGCTTCATCGGGCTCGGCTCGATCGCCTTCCTGCTGGTGGCGAGCGACCCGGCCCTCTCGTTCGCGGTTTCGCGCACGCTGGGCGGCGCGGTGTTCTCGCTCGGGCTGATCATGGTCGTCGTCGCCGGCGCCGAGCTTTTCACCGGCAACAACCTGCTGGCGATGGCGTGGGCCGAAGGCAAGGTGAATACGCGCGAGCTGCTTCGCAACTGGAGCCTCGTCTGCCTGGGCAACCTGGCCGGCGCGGGCGCGCTCGCGGCGCTGGTGCTGCTCGCGGACACGGCGGCGCTCAATGGCGGGCTGGTCGCGAGAAAGGCGGTAGAAGTGGCCGCCGCGAAAGCGGCGTTGCCGTGGGACGTGGCCTTCGTGCGCGGCGCGCTCTGCAACGTGCTGGTCTGCCTGGCGATCTGGATGGCTGCAGCGGGGCGCAGCGTCGTCGACAAGGTGGTCGCGATCGTTCCGCCGATCGCCGCGTTCGTGGCGCTCGGCTTCGAGCATTCGATCGCCAACATGTTCTTCTTTCCGCTGGCGATCGGCCTGCTCGCGCGCGATGCGTCACTGCTCGCGCTGCCGGGCGCCGACGCGATCGGCTGGCTCGCGATGGCGCGCAACCTGGCGCCGGTGATCGCCGGCAACCTCGTCGGCGGAAGCGTGCTGGTGGCGCTGGTGTACTGGGTGATCTACCGCAGGAAACCGTGAGCGGGCACGCGGCCCGGACGGCCAGCGGCGCCCGCTCTCACCATGGCGACAGCGCCGCCTCGCGGCTCAGCGCCCGGCCCGCATCCCGCTGCGCAACCCCTTGCCGACCTCGAGCAGGAAGCGCAGCGTGTCCTGCGCTTCGGGCTCGCGCATCAGCTGCCACAGCCCGCCCACACCCCCGCGCGACGGCGCGGCGCGGCTCGTGCGCTCGGCCGCCGACTCGATCGCCGCGAGCATGGCCTGGATCCGGCCCATGCGTTCGGCGAGATCGGGCAGCGCCTCCGAGAGCTTCTGCAGCGCCCCCGAGCTCTCGAGGCGCTCGAGGATGCCGATCACGCGGTCGGCGCCGCCGCGCGCGAAGCGGTCGAGCAGCGACAGGCCGTTGCCGACCGTCTCGGTGAGCCGCCCCACCATCTCGTCGGTGAGCGCGTCCTCGGCCGAGCCGTAGACGCGCGCGAGCTTCACGAGCCGCTGCAGGTCGCCGTTGTTGACCATCTCGGCGAGCGCCGGGATCGCGCGGTCGAGGCCGGCACGGTTGACCTGGTCCATCAGTGCCATGCCCTCGCCGATCGTGGCGGAGAGGCGGCCGACCATCTCGTCGGTGAGCGAGTCCTGCGCCGAGCTGTAGACGCGCGCGAGCTGCGACAGGCGGTCGAGGTCGCCGTTCTGGACCATCTGCGCGATGGCCGGAATGGCGCGCGCCAGTCCCGCGCGGTTGATCTGATCGAGCAGGTCCGCGGCGTCGCCCGCGGTGTTCGCGAGGCGCCCGACCATCTCGTCGGTCAGGGCGTCGCGCGCCGCGGCGACGAGGCGTTCGATCTCCGCGTCGACGGCGCGGGCTTCCCCGGTCTGGGTGTCCATGGTGGATCCTCCGGTCAGAGCAGTCCGCGCGCCGATGTCCAGTACAGCTTGTTGTAGGCCATCTTGAACCAGTGGACGGCCTTCGTCGGCGGCTTCGGATCGGGCGGATTCAGGTAGTCGAACATCGCGTAGGTCGCGCGATCCTTCCCGGCTTCGATGAAGCAGAACACCTTGCCGTCGTAGTCGCGCACCGGCGCGCCGAGCTTGACGATCGCGGCGATGTTCTCGCCGAGCGCCTCGGCCTCGAAGTGCGCGGTCGAGCCCGCCTTGCTGATCGGCAGGTTGGTCGTGTCGCCCAGCACGTAGACGTTCTTGCGGCCTTCCATGTTCAGCTGGTGCCGGTGGGTCGGGATGAAGCCGCCGGTGCCGAGGTTGTTCTTCTCGATGACCTCCATGCCGCGATGGGCGGGAATCGAGATCAGCAGGTCGAACGGCGCCTCGGTGCCCTCCTCGCTGCGCACGACCTTCGCGTTGCCATCGACCTCCTTGATGTTGAACAGCGTCTCGTAGGTGATGCCCAGCCGCGTCATCTCGGGCGCCGCCCACTTCGCGACGTTCTCGAGGCTGTGCACGCGGCCGATCGGGTACGTGTAGTGCAGCTTCACCTTGTCGAGGATGCCGCGGTCCTTGAAGTAGTCGTGCAGCATGAAGGTGATCTCGAGCGGCGCCATCGGGCACTTGTGCGGAACGCCCACTGCGATCACGACGCGGCCGCCTTCGAATTCGCGCAGCCGCCTGAACATCTTCAGCGCGGTCTCCTCGGTGTAGAAGGTCTCCGAGTTCTCGACGAGGCCCGGAATCAACTCGGGCACCGGCCGCGAGCCGGTGGCGATTGCCAGGATGTCGTAGTCGAAGGTGCGACCGCTCTTCGCCTTCACCTGGTTCTGGTCGAGCAGGAACTGCTCGGCAGGGTCGACGTGGAACTCGATACCGGGCTCGAGCAGGCTCGCCTGGTCGCGGTACAACTCGTCGGGCGTCACGCGCCCGAACGCGAGGTAGAGGAGCCCGGGCTGGTAGAAATGCCGCTCCGACGCCGACAGCATCGTGATCCTCGCCTTGCCCGTCTTCAGCTCGGGCGCCAGCCGCCGCGCGAGGTTGTTGGCCAGGATGGTGCCGCCCATCCCGCCGCCGATGATCAGGATCCGCATCGTCGTTCTCCCCTTTCGTTGGTCGTCGAACCGCTACTTCAGTGGCCTGCTGTCACTTCGCCTTCCTCACCGAGATGTGCCAGACGCCCGCCTCCTCGCGCGTGCCCAGCAATTCGTGCCCGACCTTGCGGATCCACTCCGGGATGTCGCTGGCCGAGCCCTTGTCGCTGGAGAGCACCTCGAGTTCGTCGCCGACCTGCGCCATCTTCATCCCGGCGATGAGCTCCATCAGGGGGCCGGGACAGAAGCTTCCCCGGGCATCGATCACCTTCTTCTCGGCCATGGCGCCTCCCGCGCTGTGCGTTGGCAACGATTCAGAACGACCAGACCTGCGCGGCGGCCGCGTCGTCGAGAAACCTGGTGAGGCCCAGCGGCTCGGACAGCCACGGCTCGAGCGCGTCGGGGGCGAGGCCCAGCACGTCCATCGCCATCGAGCACGGATGGATCTTCGCGTCACCCAGCGACACCGCCTGCTCGAACATCGTCCTGAACGGCGGTGCCTTCTTTTCGTCGAGCAGCCTGCCGAACGGACCTTCCGCAGGCGCCGCGTCCTGGTTGCCCTTGACGAAGTACTGCAGCGCGTTCATCGACAGGAAGACGGTGACGGCGTCGCCGCTGACGGCGCCGACCGCCGCCACCATGGCGGCCATCTGCAGGCGCTCGCGCGAACCCGAGACGACGATGATGCTGATCTGCCTGGCTGCCATGAACGATGCCCCCGGCGTCGACCGGCCTCCGGTTGGAGCGCCGAGAACGAGAGTATTCGACTTCCGCCTGGTCGATGCAAGTCTGGCGCCGGGCCGAGACCGGGACGAACGGCGCGGTGGCGAGCCGCGTCTCGATCGTCGGTTACCCGCCGACCTGCTGCACGCGGTGCGAAGCCGCGGGCGCGGGCCAGCCCGCCTCGGCGCCCACCCGGGCGATCGCCTCGTTGGTATCGAACCAGACCTGCCAGTAGTGGTCGTTGTGCGTGTAAGGGCGCACCGCGATCTGCGGCCCTTCGAGGGCGAAGTCGAGCAACGACACCTCGGGCGCCGGATCTGCCGCGACGTTCGGGATCTTCGCGACCGCAGCCTTCAGTCGCGCGATCGCGTCGAGCGGATCGACGCCGTTGGCCAGCTGCGCGACGCGGTCGACGCGGCGCACGGGCAGCGCGCTGAAGTTCTGGATGTTGTCGGAAAACAGCTTGTTGTTGCCGACCACGGTCATCACGTTGTCGGGCGTCACGATCGTGGTGCCGAACAGGCCGATCTCCTTGACGGTGCCGACCGTTCCGCCCGCGCTGATGAAGTCGCCCACCTTGAACGGTCGCAGGATCAGCAGGAAGGCGCCGGCGGCGAAGTGGGCGAGCAGTCCGCTCCAGGCCACGCCGATCGCGACACCGGCACCGGCCAGCATCGCGGCGATCGACGTCGTCTGGATGCCGAAGTAGCCGAGGATGCCGAGCACCAGCGCGATGTTCAGCGCCACCGCGATGATCGAGCCCATGTACTTCGTCAGCGTCGGGTCGACGTCGTTGCGTCCCATCGCCGCCTGGATCAGCCCGATCACCTTGCCGATCAGCCAGCGGCCGACGATCCAGAACGCGATCGCCGCGAGCACCTTGATCGTCAGGTCGGTGCCGGTGGTGAGGAGGAACTGCTGGATCTGCTCGAGCATCGCCGGGACCCCCATTGGTTGTTTCGATTATGGGATGACGGTGATCAACCCGCAATCGGCCGCCGCGGTCCATGCTGAGCGCGGCGGCGCAGGCCGCCCCGATGCACGGGGAGGTCGCGATGGCGAACAGGATCCTGCTGGTCTACTCTTCCCGCACCGGGCATACGCGCAAGGTCGCGATGGACATCGCGTCGGCCCTCGGCTGTGACGTGGAAGAAATCCGCGACAGGGTGGGGCGCGGCGGCCCACTCGGCTACGCGCGCTCGTCAGTCGAAGCGATCGCACGGTTCGACACGCTGCTCGCGCCGACGCGGCACGATCCGGCCGACTACGACCTGGTCGTAGTCGGCACGCCGATCTGGTTCTGGAGCCTGTCGAGCCCGGTGCGCACCTGGGTGCGTCGCCATCGCGACGACCTGCGCAAGGTCGCGCTCTTCTGCACCTGCGGCAGTTCCGGAGGACGACGCGCGCTCGCGGAGTTCGAGGCGATCTGCGGCGAGGCGGTCGCCTCGCTGGTGCTGACCGATCGCGAGATCGACTCGGGTGCGCACGCGGCCAGTGTGGCCGCTTTCGTCGGGCAGCTCGCGCCGCGCGCGCGGCACAGGCGCGGCGGCTAGCCTCGCTTCGTCTCGCCTCGCGCGCGGCGCGAGCCGGTGGACAGCGCGGCGAGCGCATCGAGCAGCACCCGCACCCGCATCGGCACCATCCGGTTTCCCGGCATCACCGCGTGGATCGGCATCGCCGGCGGCCGGTGCCTCGGCAGCACCTCGACCAGGCGCCCGGCGGCGATCTCGTCGACCGCCATGTAGTCGGGTACCTGCGTCAGTCCGAGGCCGAGCACGGCCGCCTCGACCATCGCCTCGCCGTCGTTGAAGCGCGAGCCTTCGGCGGGCCGTAGCGTGACGGTGCGTCCGTCGAGGGCAAACTGCTGAGGACGGTCGCGCCCCCGCCCGGGCAGCCGGAACAGGACGTGCCGGTGGCCGGCCAGCGCGTCGAGCGAGCGCGGCGTGCCGTGCTCGCGCAGATACGACGGCGCAGCGACCAGGATCAACTGCTGGCTCGCGAAGCGCCGCGCCACCAGCGACGAGTCGTCGAGGTCTCCGGCCCGGATCGCGACGTCGACGCCGTCCTTCACCAGGTCGACGTAGGCGTCGGACAGGCGCACGTCGAGTTCGAGCGCCGGATGCTCGCGCTTGAGCCGCGCGAGCAGCGGCAGGATCACCTTGCGCCCGTAGACGATCGGCATGTCGATGCGCAGCGTGCCGCTCGCGGCGGCGCGCGCGCCGGCGGCCTCGGACTGCAGCTCCTCGAGCTCGGCCAGTACGCGCTGGCATCGCCGGAACAGCCGCTCGCCGTCGACAGTGAGGCTCACCTGCCGGGTCGTGCGGTGGAACAGCCGCAGGCCGAGCGACGCCTCGAGCCGACCGACCGCCTTCGCGACGGTCGACGCAGTCGTGCTCAGCTCGCGCGCGGCGGCGGCGAAACCGCCGCGCTTGGCGGTTTCCGAGAAGGCGAGCAGCGTCTGAAGGCCGTGCACGGCTTTTCCGGTCGGAGTCGGTCGGAGCGGGGTCGGCGCGCCGGGCAACGATTGCCGAAATTATTTCGGCAATGTTAATCCATTGCCGCACATTTTCAATCGGTTGCCGGCGCGGAATACTGGCTACGCTCGTGGCGCCGCGGGCACACGCATCCACCCTTTCAATCGCATCTTCAGGAGCATTGCCATGTACGTGATCGAACAAGCCCGCCCCTCGCGATGTCGCTGTCCGGCATCGAGCACGCGACGTGGGTCGGCCATGACGACGGCCTGCAGCAGCTTTCGATCTGGCGCCAGTCGATGGCGCCGGGCACGGGAACGCCGCCGCACAGCCACGACTGCGACGAGGTCGTGCTGTGCCTGGCCGGCCACGGCGAACTGCACGTCGACGGCGATGTGCACCGCTTCGGCGCCGACTGCACGCTGGTGCTGCCGCGCAACCGCACGCACCAGTTCTTCAACGTCGGCGAAATCCCGATGGAGACGATCGGCATCCTCGGCGCGACGCCGGTCGTGACCCGTCTGCCCGACGGCACCGAACTCGACCTGCCCTGGCGTAGCTGAGCGGCATGGCGGCTCGATGCGCGACGGGTCGCGGCGAATCGGCGTCCGGTCTCGCGCTGATCGACCGGATCAGCGCAGTCCGGCGCCCGATGCGCCCGCGCCGCGTCGATCCGCGCCGGCCTCGATCATCCGCGAAGCCAGCTCGCCGATGCGTCGCAGCGCCCGTCGCTCCGCATCGCCCCAGCGACCGCCGACGCCCAGGCGCGCGGAACTGCGGAAGCGCTCGCCTGCGCTGAACATGTTGCCCGGCGCGAAGCAGATCCGCTCGTCCAGGCAGGCGCGAAACAGCGCCATCGTGTCCACCTCGCGGGGGAACTCGACCCACAGGATGAACCCGCCCGGCGGATCGGTGACCCGCGAGCCTCGCGGGAAGTGCCGGGCGATGATGCCTCGCGCCTCGTCGACCCGCGCGGCGATCGTCGCGCGCAGCCGCCGGTAGCCCGACTCGATGCCGGTGTGGCCGAGCAGGTCGGCCATCGCCAGCTCGAGCACCGTGGACTGCCCGCCGCTGGTGGTCGCCTTCATCCGCTGCACGCTTGCCTGCCAGCGGCCGGCGGCGAGCCAGCCGATGCGGATCCCCGGTGCGAGCGTCTTGGTGAACGAGCCGCACAGCATCACCGTGCCGGTGGTGTCGAACGAGTGCACGCTGCGGCGGCGGTCGTCCTGCTCGCACAGGTCGTTGTAGATCACGTCCTCGATGACCGGAATCCCGCGCTGGCCGGCCATCTGCGCCAGCCGCCTGCGCTCGGCCAGCGGCATGCTGGCGCCGAGCGGGTTCGACAGCGTCGGCACGACCAGCACCGCCTTGACCGGCTGGGTGTCGAAGGCGAGCTGCAGCGCGTCGAGCGCCATGCCGGTGCGCGGATGGGTCGGAATCTCCAGCGCGCGCAGGTGCAGCTGCTCGAGGATCTCGAAGAAGCCGAAGTAAGTGGGCGACTCGAGCGCCACCACGTCGCCCGGCTGCGTGACCGCGCGCAGCGCGAGCACGATCGCCTCCAGGCAGCCGTTGGTGACCAGCAGCTGCTGCGGCTCGATCACCGAGCCCAGCCGCAGTGCGTGGCGCGCGATCGCGCGGCGCAGCGTCTCGTGGCCGGGCCCGACCCGATACTGCGCGAGCGTCTGGCGATGCCGCTGCGTTGCGCGGGTGAGCGCGCGCCGCAGGCGGGTCTCGTCGAACAGCGAAGCGTCCGGGCAGGCCGCGCCGAACGAGACGAAGGCCGGGTCGTCGATGATGCGCATCACCTCCGCGCTCAGCGACGAGCGATCGACCAGCCGCGACACCGTCGGCGGATGCGAGGTCTCGGGCTCGGGCAGCGCCCGCGGGCGGGCCGCGACGAAGTAGCCCGAGCGCGGCCGCGCCTCGATCAGGCGGGCGTCCTCGAGCGAGCGGTAGGCCTGTGTGGCGGTCGACAGCGACACGCCGTGCTGGCGCGCCAGCTCGCGCACCGACGGCACGCGCTCGCCGCGGCGCATCGCGCCGGCCCGGATCGAGCGAGCGAGCGTCTCGGCGATCTGCAGGTACAGCACGCCGCCATGGCGGATCGGGCCGGCCGGTGCGTCCGGCAGCGGCTCGCCACCGGCGAGTCGGGCGTCATCGAGCGTGGTGTCCATGTCTGTCACCTCTGCGGACACGTCATTCTGTACTGGTCGGGCGAACGCCGCCAATGACAGATGGCTGCGGAATCGACCCGTACAGCCGCTTCGCAGTGGCCGCTGTGCCCGCGTACCCGGCATCCCGCTGCGTCTGGGCGCGGTGCACGCAACCGGCGAACATGGCCACAGGACGACTGGCCTGCGACGGAGCATTCGATGGACCTCCCGACCCCACCCGCTGCCCGCAGCCACCGCGCGCCGCTGCGCGTCGGCGCCGACGACCTGCTGCTTCGGCTGGCGCCGCACGAGCACCGGCGACTGCAGCTGCTCGCTCCGAAGCAACTCGAGGTGCTGCGCGGCCGGGCCTGGGTCACGGTCTCCGGCGAGCCCGAAGACCGCTTCCCGTCGCGGGGCGAGCGCGTTGCGCTGAGCGCCGGCAGCGAGGTGCTGGTCAGCGGCGACAGCACCGACCGCAGCACGCTGCTGAGGCTGGTCGCGCTCGACCCGCTGCGTTCGCATTCGACCAGCGCGCTCGCGCGCCTGGTCGGGAGACTGTCATGGGCCGGCAGCTGAGCAGGCTCGTCCGGCGCCTGGCGGGCGCCGGCAGGGCGTGGCAGCGGCGACGTGCGACACGGCTGCCGATCGATGCCGACGAGTGGCTGCTCCGGGACATCGGGGCCCCGCAATCGATGATCGATGCCGCTCGCGCCAATCGGGCGGAGTCACCGAGGCGCGCCGCGCTGCGCCGGCTCGACGGGCACTGGTAGCGGCGGCCCGCCGGCACAGCGCCGGGGCGCCGGGCGCTACATGTTGCGCCGGTACTGCCCGCCCACCTCGAACAGCGCATTCGTGATCTGCCCGAGCGAGCAGACCCGCACCGCGTCCATCAGCACCTCGAACACGTTGCCGTTGGCGATTACGGTGTCCTTCAACCGCTGCAGCATCGCCGGCGCCTCGGCGGCGTGCCGCGCGTGGAAGTCGGCCAGCCGCTTCAGCTGCGACTGCTTCTCGTCCTCGGTCGATCGCGCCAGCTCCAGCGTCTGCGGCATCGGGTCGCCGTGCGGGTTGCGGAAGGTGTTCACGCCGACGATCGGGTGCTCGCCGGTGTGCTTGAGCATCTCGTAGTGCAGGCTCTCGTCCTGGATGCGGCCGCGCTGGTAGCCGGTCTCCATCGCGCCCAACACGCCGCCGCGCTCGGCGAGGCGCTCGAACTCGGCGAGCACCGCCTCCTCCACCAGTTCGGTCAGCTCGTCGATGACGAAGCTGCCCTGGTTCGGGTTCTCGTTCTTCGCCAGCCCCCACTCGCGGTTGATGATCAGCTGGATCGCCACCGCACGGCGCACGCTCTCCTCGGTGGGCGTGGTGATCGCTTCGTCGTAGGCGTTGGTGTGCAGGCTGTTGGCGTTGTCGTAGGTGGCGATCAGCGCCTGCAGCGTGGTGCGGATGTCGTTGAACGCGATCTCCTGCGCGTGCAGGCTGCGGCCGCTGGTCTGGCAGTGGTACTTCAGCTTCTGGCTGCGCTCGTTGGCGCCGTATCGCTCCTTCATCGCCACCGCCCAGATCCGGCGCGCGACCCGGCCCATCACCGTGTACTCCGGGTCCATGCCGTTGCTGAAGAAGAACGACAGGTTCGGCGCGAAGTCGTCGATGTGCATGCCGCGCGCGAGGTAGGCCTCGACGAAGGTGAAGCCGTTGGAGAGCGTGAACGCCAACTGGCTGATCGGGTTCGCCCCGGCCTCGGCGATGTGGTAGCCGCTGATCGACACCGAGTAGAAATTGCGTACGTCGTGGTGCACGAAGTACTCGGCGATGTCGCCCATCACCTTCAGGCTGAACTCGGTGGAGAAGATGCAGGTGTTCTGGCCCTGGTCTTCCTTCAGGATGTCGGCCTGCACCGTGCCGCGCACCGTCGACACCGTCCACTCGCGGATCTTCTGCGCTTCGTCGTCGGTCGGCGGGCGGCCGTTCTCGCGCTCGAACTTCTCGACCTGCTGGTCGATCGCCGTGTTCATGAACATCGCCAGCATCGTCGGCGCCGGGCCGTTGATCGTCATGCTGACGCTGGTCGCCGGGTCACAGAGGTCGAAGCCCGAGTACAGCACCTTCATGTCGTCGAGCGTGGCGATGCTCACGCCCGAGTTGCCGACCTTGCCGTAGATGTCGGGGCGCCGGTCCGGGTCGTGGCCGTACAGCGTGACCGAGTCGAACGCGGTGGAGAGCCGCTTGGCCGGCATACCCTCGGAGAGCAGCTTGAAGCGCCGGTTCGTGCGGAACGGGTCGCCTTCGCCGGCGAACATCCGGGTCGGGTCTTCGTTCTCGCGCTTGAAAGCGAACACGCCCGCGGTGTACGGGAACGACCCCGGCACGTTCTCGAGCAGCAGCCACTTCAGCAGCTCGCCGTGGTCCTCGTACGAAGGCAGCACGACCTTGCGGATCTGGTTGCCGGACAGCGAGGTGTAGGTGAGCTTCGTGCGGATCTCGCGGTCGCGGATCTTCACCACGTATTCGTCGCCGGCGTAGGCCTTCTGCATCGCCGGCCACATCGCCAGCAACTTCCTCGACGCGGCGTCGAGGCCCGCCTCGCGCTTTTCGGCCAGCGCCTCGACGGTCTTGCGCGCGCCGCTCTTCTCGCCGTCGTCCTCGCGCAGCATCCGTGCCGATTCGCGCAGCTGCTGCACCTCGCGTGCGACCCGCGCCTGCGCGCGCGCGCGCCGCTTGTAGCCGCGCACGGTCTCGGCGATGTCGGCCAGGTAGCGCACCCGCTGCGGCGGCACGATCACGACCTGGCTCGACGAATGGCGCACGCTCGCCCTGGGCAGGCGACCCGCGGGTACTCCGTCGGCGCCCAGCGGGATCTTCAGCCCCAGTTCGACCAGCCGCGGCAGCATCCCCTGGTAGAGCGCCGTCACGCCGTCGTCGTTGAAGCGCGAGGCCTGCGTACCGTAGACCGGCATCTGCTCGGGGCGCTTCGCGAACGCCTCGCGGTTGCGCTGGTACTGCTTGGCGACGTCGCGCAGCGCGTCCATCGCACCCTTGCGGTCGAACTTGTTGATCGCCACGAAGTCGGCGAAGTCGAGCATGTCGATCTTCTCGAGCTGGCTCGCCGCGCCGAACTCCGGCGTCATCACGTACAGCGTGGCGTCGACCAGCGGCACGATCGCCGCGTCGCCCTGGCCGATGCCCGAGGTCTCGACGACGATCAGGTCGAAGCCGGCCACCTTGCACGCGGCGATCACGTCGGGCAGCGCCTGGCTGATCTCACTGCCGGCGTCGCGCGTGGCGAGCGAGCGCATGAAGACGTTCGGATGGTCGATCGCGTTCATCCGGATGCGGTCGCCGAGCAGCGCGCCGCCGCTCTTGCGGCGGGTGGGATCGACCGAGACGATCGCCAGCCGCAACCGGTCTTCCTGGTCGAGCCGGAAGCGGCGCACCAGTTCGTCGGTGAGCGAGCTCTTGCCGGCCCCCCCGGTGCCGGTGATGCCCAGCGTCGGCGTCGTGATCGCGTCGGCGCGTTCGTGCAGCCCCCTGCGCCAGGCCGCGAAACCGGCCTCGTCGAGGCGGCCGGCGACGTGGCCCAGTTCGAGCGCGGTGATCGCCTGCGCCAGCGCGCGGCGCGAGGCGGCGAGCTTCGCGCGGGCCGCCTGCGCCGCCTGCGCCGACGCGGCAGCGCCTTTCGCGCCCGCACCGGCCTGCGGCGGCGACGGCGGCGCGACGATCGCGTCGAGGGCCACCGGCGCGTACTGCGACAGGTCGACGTCGCAGCGGCTGATCATGTCGGCGATCATCCCCTGCAGCCCCATGCGCTGGCCGTCCTCGGGGCTGTAGATGCGCGCCACGCCGTAGTCGTGCAGCTCGCGGATTTCGGCGGGCACGATCACGCCGCCGCCGCCGCCGAACACCTTGACGTGGCCGGCGCCCGCCTCGCGCAGCAGGTCGATCATGTACTCGAAGAACTCGACGTGCCCACCCTGGTACGACGAGATCGCGATCGCGTGCGCGTCTTCCTGCAGCGCGCAGTCGACGATCTCGCGCACCGAGCGGTTGTGGCCCAGGTGGATGACCTCGGCGCCGAGGCTCTGCAGGATGCGCCGCATGATGTTGATCGACGCGTCGTGGCCGTCGAACAGCGACGCGGCGGTCACGAAGCGGACCTTGTTCTTCATCCGGTACTCGGCCAGCTTCTTCTGGTCGGACAGGTCGGTCATGGCGGTGATCCTGTGCGGGGGAGCGTGTCGGCGCCAGTATCGCCCGCAGGGGCGGGCGATGCGAGACGGGCGAACCTGTGACGTTAATTGACGTTTACGTTAACGTCAATTAACGTCCCTGGCCGGCTCCGCCGGGCGGTCGCGGCGCCGATCCGCGCCGCGATTCGGATACGATCGGCCGCAAATCCCTCCGACGATGCGAATCCTCCCCACGATCGACCACACCGAACTGCGCCGGGCGCTCGGCTGTTTCCCCACCGGCGTGACGGTGATCACGACACTGGACCCCGACGGCGTGTTCGTCGGATTGACGGTGAACTCGTTCAACTCGCTGTCGCTCGACCCGCCGCTCATCCTCTGGTCGCTGGGCACGCGCAGTTCGAGCCGGCGCGCGTTCGAGGCCTCCGGGCATTTCGCAGTGAACATCCTGGCCGAAGACCAGGCCGCCATCTCGCGGCGCTTCGCTTCGCCGGCACGCAACAAGTTCCACGGGGTCGCGACGCATGCCGGCCTGGCCGGCGCGCCGCTGATCGAAGGCTGTGCAGCGTATATCGAGTGCCGCAGGCATTCGACGCAGGTCGCGGGCGACCACCTGCTGTTCATCGGGCGCGTCGAACGGGTTCACACCGCCGGCCATCGGCCGCTCGTCTATGTGGGCGGACGCTACGGCAGCGTGGGCCCCGGCACGGACTGAGCGCGCGCGTCGTCGAGCGCGCCGCGACGCGCCACCGCGAGCCGCGCAATGGGCACCGCGGGCCATCAGTATCCGATCTCGATGCCATACGAGGCCTTCAGCCAGGCGGCATAGGCGCGCAGGTCGACGGTGCCGACGATCGACGGCTGGCCGCCGCCATCGATGCCGCGACGCGAATACGGCACGAGGAACGCCGCGGTGTCGCGCCAGTTCATGCCGCCGATCGAGGCCCGGCGCTGCGTGCTGCGACGGACGATGCGGCCGCCGGCGTCGCGCTGGTAGACGTACCGGTCGCCCATGGCACTGTAGTTGCGGCCGTGGATCCTGGGGTCGGTGACGTAGCGGTCGCGAGGATGCAGGTCGCGCATCGGCAGGCCCATCGACTTGGCCATCTTCGTCATCCAGACCAGCGACACGTCGGAGAGGTCGCCCTCGGCGTTGCCGCCGCCGACGTCGGAGTGGTCGCCGATGAATCCGCGCTCGACCACCCAGGCGCTGCCGCCCAGCGCCGACTCAAGCGGAAACAGCGCGCGGTGCTCGTTGAGCGCCACCGCATGGAACGTCGCGCGCACCGCCGACGGAATCGCCAGTTGCCAGCTCCCGTTGTCGGCACCGAGCAGCCCGAACTGCGCGACCGTGTCCCACAGCCCGAGGAAGCGCAGGTCGACGCAGATGCCGCGCGCCCAGAAATGCCGTTCGTCGATCAGCGTGGAGACGCGATTGACGAAGTCGCGCGCCATCGCGGCGCCACGCGAGAACCCGATCACGTCGACCGGGGCGGTCTTGCCGATCCACGCGTCGCCGAGGAAGCCGTCGAGGGTGCCCAGCATCCAGTCGACGCGCGCCCGCGCGGTGCTCGCCTGGGCCCGGTCGAGCGCACCGCCGGCGATGCCGCTGTCGAGGTCGTCGCGGCCGACGCCGGCCATGTACCACTTGGCCGGATCTTCGTATTGCTCGAAGAACTTGCGCACGTTCGAGACGTCTTCGCCGTCCAGGCCGGTGGCCCCGTTGCCGGTGCCGTCGAACGCGAACAGGATCAGGCCGAGCGGGTCGGTCGCGACCAGGGGGTTGCCGTCGGCAAAGGCGAACGGGTCGAGCCCGGCGGCGAGCCCGAGCGGATCGGGTTCGAGGTAGCGGCCCGCGTCGGGGTCGTAGGTGCGCAGCACGTTGTCGTGCAGCCCGGTCTCGGGGTCGAAGTACTGTCCGTCCAGTCGCAGCGGCTGCGCGAAGCCTCCGTGCGCGCGCGCGAGCCCTCCGAACGCGTCCGAGTCGCCGCGCCACGCGACGCGGCCGCGCTCGTCGGTGGCAGCGATCGGCGTGCCGAGATGGTCGGCGTGAATCCAGTGCAGCGAGGGACGTCCGGCCCGCCCGCCGCCGGTCGCCGGTTCGTGGTCGAGCACCGCGACCAGCCGGCCGTTCCAGCGCAGGTACTGGCGCAGCACGCGCCCATCGGCACCGGTCTCGGCGACGAGCGCGCCGGCCTGATGCAGGAAGCCCCGGTCGCCCGCGGCGCCGCTGCGCGCGGCGCGAACGCCGAACGCGTCGTACCGGTAATGGGTGGCGCCCCGCTCGCCGTCCGCCTCGACGATGCGTCGCTGCGCGCCGTAGCGCAACGCGTGCCCGCGGTGCCGCGTTGGCCGGCCGGACGCATCGGGTTGCGTGTCGGGCTCGCGCCAGTCGGTGCCGTCGCGACGGCGGGCCGCGATGCGGCTGCCGACCGCACCGTGCAGGAAGTACTCGACGTGCGCGGGCGCCGCGCCACCCGCATGGCGCTCGCGCACGATCAGGCGCCCGAAGCGGTCGTAGCCGTAGCGGTCCTCGCCGGACTCGTGCGCGATCGTGGTCGGCAGGCCGCGCGGATGCCACTGCAGCCGGCGAAACGGCAGGTCGGACGGCCCGAGCGAATCCCAGTCGCGCGGCGCGCGGTCCGGACCTTCCCCGCCGGCGTCCGTGCCGCCGCGCAGCCATCGAAGCGAGTCGGGCCGCCCCGATGCGTCGACGCTCTGCTCGAAGCGGATTGCGTTGCCGAGCTCCATCGCGCTCGCTCCGGCGTCGCGGTGCACGAACCGCGCGAGCCACCTGACCGCCGCATCGCCGGCCATCGACAGCCCGAATGCCTCGGCGCGCCCCTGCGCGTCGTAGCCGTGCACCAGGCGCGATCCGTCGGGCAGGCCCTGCGTGGCGAGGCGGCCCAGCGGATCGTACGAGAAAGTCTGGCGGTACGTCGTGCCGTCGCGCTCGTGGATCAGCTCGACCAGCCGGCCCAGCGCGTCGTGGCGCGCGAGCGAGCGCTGCACCGGGTGGTCGATGGCGACCAGGCGCGCCCCCTCGTAGCCGAAGCGGGTCACGACGCGCTCCTCGCCCGCGGCCTGCTCGCGGCGCACGATGCGCCCGGCGAAATCGTGATCGCGGATGTCGACGCTGCCGTCGGCGTGCTCGATCCGTGCGAGCCGCCCGAGCGCGTCGTAGCGCTGGCGGCGCGAGCCCGCGTGCGCCGAGCGCGACTGCACCAGGCGGCCGAGATCGTCGTAGAGAAACTCGGTGCTCCGGCCGGCGGCGTCGACCACATGCTGGCGACCCGGTTCGGCGCGCGCCAGCGCGACCGGTAGCGCCCGTCGGTCGGCGCCGCCCGGGGCCGCATTTGGTGCAGGTGCAGGTGCAGGTGCAGGTGCAGGTGCAGGCGCAGGTGCAGGCGCAGGTGCCTGCGCAGCGCGTGCGGCCGCAGGCGCGAACACCCGCCGCCAGCCGTGATTCGACTCGACCTCGACGCCGTCGGCACGCAGTCGCAGCGTCCAGCGCTGTCCGGTCGACCAGTCGACGCCGCTCGGTCTGCCCGCGTCGTCGTAGTCGATCCGCACGCCGACGCCGCGCGCACTGCTCGACGCGAGTCGCCATGCACGGTCGAACGCCCGCGTGCGCCGGCTGCCGTCGGGCAGGCGCTCGGAGAGCGCGCGCCCGATCGCGTCGCGCTCGATCGTGTGCGCCAGCACCGCCGCGTGGCCGATCCGCACCAGGCGGCGCTGCGCGTCGTGGACGAACACCGTGCGCGCGACGCCGGCGCTGCCGCCCTCCCGCGCGATCGACACCAGCTTGCCGATCGCGGGCCCAGCCTGCGCGTACTGGAATCGCAGCGACGCAGCGACCGGTTCGGGCGCGTCGCGGCCCGGCGCGAAACCGGCGACGTCGATCGCCGCAACCTGGCCGTGCGCCGTATAGGCGATCGTCCAGCGCATCGTGTGGCCCGCGACCACGCTCGGGCGCTCGATGCGTGTCGGGCCCGACAGCGGGTCAGCGTCGGCGTAGCCCAGCCGCTCGACCCAGCCTGGCGTCGACCCGGCGCGTCCGATGCGCCGTTCGACGACGCGACCGAGCGAGTCATGGCGGATCGTGATCGGGCCGATCGACACGGCGCGCCCGTCGCGGTCGAGCGCGGCGCGCAAGCCGATCGGCGGGCACTGCGCGCAGCCGTCGCCTTCGCTCGCGACGATCGCCGGACCCCTGTCGCGACGCTCGACCCAGCGGAAGCGGCTGACGCGCCCGTCGGCCGAGACGGTCGTCGTGCCCGGCCCGCCCGCGCGACGCGGCAACCGGTAGGCGAAGCGCAACGCCTGCGCGTCGCTCGCGCCGATGCCCTGCGACAGCGAGACCCTGAGCGCGTCGTCGTACGCATACCGGCTGCGGCGGCCGTCGGTGTCGGTGATGCCGGTGAGCAGGTGGAACGCCCGCGGGTCCTCGTAGTGGTAGCGCTGCGTGCGGCCGTCCGGATAGCGCACCGCGACCAGCTGGCCGTGCACGTCGTAGTCGTAGGCGATGCGCTGGCCATCGGGCAGGCGCAGCGCGGCCAGCCGCGCGCCGGTGTACTCGAAGCCGAGCGCCCGGCCCACATTGTCGCTGGCCTCGAGCAGGCGGCCGCTGGCGTCACGCCGCAGCCGGATCGCGTCGAGGTCGGCGGCGACGATCGACGCCAGGCGGCCGTCGGCGTCGAAGACCACGCGCCGGCCGCCCGGCCAGCGCCAGACGAAGCTCGCCGCAGCGTCGGCAAGGTGCTCGTCGACGAGCCCGTCGGCGATGCGTCCGCTGCCGTACGGCCCGACCTCGGTGCGGGTGAACGCAATCCTGCGTCCGTCGGCCTGCACGATCTGCAGCTCGACGCGCCCGTTGCGGACGATGCGGGCGAGCCGCGTGTCGAAGCTGTGGCTCCAGCCGCGGCCGAGAGACAGCGCGAAATCGCTGCGGCTGTTGTAATGCCGCGCGAACTGCAGCAACAGCGAGTCGTGCCGCGCGAGGCCGAACGCGGCGGCCGGCCCCTCGGGCGACAGCGCGCTCGACTCGGGATGCGGCAGCACGACGTCGGCCTGGCGGTGGTACTTGTTGCCGGTGACGACGTCGACCGGATTGCCGGCCGCGCGGTCGACGCCGGGCGCCGCGATGCTGGCGGGTTCGCCGGAGGCCGCAGCCGGCGCGAACGTGTCGGCCACGGGCGGCGGCGCCGCGCACGCCGAGGCGGGCGGGGCGAGCGACTCGCCGGCCAGCACCGACGCGAACGCATCGACGCCGGTGCCGCCGACCCCCGGGCCGATCGCGCCGCCGATCGGCACCCCGGCGGCCGACGCCCCGCCGGGCGCGCCACCGGCAGGCGAACACATCGCGGCAGCGGCAGCGGACGCGGGCGGCGTGGCGAGCGCAGCGAGCGCGAGAAAGACCGCGAGCGTGGTGAACGCGGCGATCGCCGCGAGCACGCGCGGCGCCGCACGGCGGCGACGAAGCAATACGGTGTCCATGCGCCCAAGCTATCGACGCCCCCGTCTCGCGACAATTCACCCGACGTCCTAGTCCGGACGGCCCTCGCGCTATCCTTGGCGGATGTCCACGCGCCTGTCGGCCCGCTATCGCGTCCGCTGCCCTGACGGGTCGATCGACGCGCGCGCGCAATCGCTGGCGATCGAGCAGTCGATCGAGATGCCGCTCGACGCGGTCCGCGATGCACGCGTGCGCGGCGACGTCGTCGGACAGGTGCAGTCGATCGAGCCGTCGCGCGGCGCGCCCGGGCACTTCGACGTCGTGCTCGCGCTGGCCTCGGAGACGGTCGGCGACGAGCCTGACCAGCTGATGAACATGCTCTTCGGCAACTGCTCGCTGCAACCCGATGTCGAACTGGTCGACGTGCAGCTGCCGGAGCCGATGCTCGAAGCGCTGCCCGGCCCGCGCTTCGGCATCGAGCTGGCGTGCCGCAGTGGGCGCCGCCGGCACTGCAGCAGCCGCTCAGCTGCACCGCGCTCAAGCCCGGGGCCTCGCGCCCGACGCGCTGGCCGAGCTCGCCTACGCGTTCGCGCGCGCCGGCATCGACGTGATCAAGGACGACCACGGGATCGCCGACCAGGTCGCGGCGCCGTTCGCGCAGCGCGTGCCCGTGGTGCAGGCGGCGGTCGAGCGCGCCAACCGCGAGAAGGCGGGCACGGACGACCCGCTCGCCGGGCATCGCAGCGTCTATGCGCCCAGCCTCTCGGGCGGCCCGCAGCGACTCGGCGCGCAGTTGCGCGTCGCGCGCGACGAAGGCGTGGGCGCCGTGCTCGCGTGCCCGATGATCGTCGGCGTGCCGGCCTTCGTCGAACTGGTGCGCGCCGAGGCCGGCGTGCCGCTGCTCGCGCACCCGGCGCTCGCCGGCCACGCGCGGATCGCCGCGCCGCTGCTGCTCGGGCGGCTGTTCCGGCTGTTCGGCGCCGATGCGACGATCTTTCCGAACTGGGGCGGGCGCTTCAGCTATCCGCGCGACGACTGCCTCGCGATCGCCGACGCGGCGCGGGCGCCGCTCGGTCGGCACCGGCCGGCGCTGCCGGTGCCGGCCGGCGGGATGAGCGTCGAGCGCGTCGACGAGATGCTCGACGACTACGGTCCCGACACGATGCTGCTGATCGGCGGCAACCTGCTCGCCGCCGGCAGCGAAGATGCCCGCGCGCGCCGCCCGATTCGCCGCGCGCGTCGCGCACCTTCGTCCCCCACGAGCCCTGACCATGGCCGACTCACCGATCCGCAAGGCGCTGCCCGGACACCGCTGGGAGCGCGTCGAGACGATGCGCTACAAGGACGAGGGCAGCGCGCCGTTTCGCGACATCACGCGGCAGGTGCTGTTCCACGAGGACAATTTGCGCTGCGAATGGCGCTACTTCGAGATCGCGCCGGGCGGCTATTCGTCGCTCGAGCGGCACGAGCACGCGCATGCGGTGATGGTCCTGCGCGGACGCGGCCACTGCCTGGTCGGCGATCGCGTCCACGCGGTCGCCGAGCGCGACCTGGTCTCGGTGCCGCCGCTCGCGTGGCACCAGTTCCGCGCAGACCAGGACTCGCCGCTCGGCTTCCTGTGCCTCGTCGACAAGGAGCGCGACCGGCCGCAGCTGCCCGACGCCGCGCAGCTCGCCGAATTGCGGCGCTCGCCCGAGGTCGCCGCGTTCGTCCGCGTCGGCGACGACCGCGATGCCTGACCGTTTCGCGGACATCGCCGCCGAGCCGCTGGCGGCGCACGACGGTGCGCCGCTCGCGCAGCGCGCCGGCGACCTGCTGCGCATCACGCTGAACCGCCCCGCCGAGCACAACCGCCTCGACCCCGCCGACGTCGACGCACTGCTCGCCCTCTTCGAGCGGCTGGCCGCCGACGGCGGCACTCGCGCGATGGTCGTCACCGGCGCCGGCGAGAAGACCTTCAGCTCGGGCTACACGCTCGACGCGATCGTCGACGAGCTCGACTCGCGCTTCGAGCGGATGCTCGACTCGCTCGAGGCGCTACCTTTCGTCACCATTGCCGCACTGAACGGCAGCGTCTACGGCGGCGCGACCGACCTCGCGCTGTGCTGCGACTTCCGCATCGGCTCGCCCGGCCTGAAGATGTTCATGCCCGCCGCGAAATTCGGCCTGCACTACTATCCCGGCGGCCTGCGCCGCTACCTGGCGCGCCTCGGCCTGCCCGCCGCCAGCAAGCTGATGCTGACCGCGATGACGATCGAGTCCGACGAGATGCTGCGCATCGGCTTCCTGACCGAGATGGTACCGCGCGACGCGCTCGGCGCGCGGGTCGACGCCTATCTCGACCACGTCTCGCGCACCGCGCCGAAGGTGGTCGCGCAGATGAAGCGCCACCTGCACGCGATGGCGCAGGCCGGGCTCGACAGCCCGGACGGCCGGGCCACGATGGCAGCCATGGCTGCCGCATATCGCGAGAGCCTCGCCTCGGACGAGTTGCACGAACGGCTCGCGCGGCTGCTCGAAGAGCGGCAGCGGCCGAAGTAGTCGCGGAGGTTCCATGCGCCAGCACGCGCCACTCTCGAGCCGGAGTCCCGATCCGACGCGCCGCGCGCTGCTCCGGGCAATCCCGACAGCCGGCGTGGCGGTCGCGCTGGTCGCGCGCGGCGCCGGCGCGCAGGCCCCGCAGCCGCGCGTCACGGTGATCGCCCGCGGCCTCGACCACCCGTGGTCGCTCGCGTTCCTGCCCGACGGCCGCATGCTGGTCACCGAGCGCCGCGGGCAGCTTCGCGTCGTGGAACCCGATGGCCGCACGTCGGCGCCGCTGGCCGGCGTGCCGCAAGTATTCGCGCGCGGCCAGGGCGGCCTGCTCGACGTCGCGCTGGGCCCCGGCTTCGCCGGCGACCGCTCGGTGTTCCTGTCCTGCGCCGAGCGCACCGACGACGGCGCGCGCACCGCGGTCGCGCGCGCCGAGTTCGTCGACGGCGCCGCGCCGGCGCTGCGCGACGCGCGCACGATCTTCGCGCAACGACCCGCGGTGTCCGGCGGCAACCACTTCGGCTCGCGCCTGGTCTTCGCCCGCGACGGCACGCTGTTCGTCACGCTAGGCGACCGCTTCACGCAGCGCGATCGGGCGCAGACGCTGGACAACCACCTCGGCAAGATCGTGCGCATCCGCGCCGACGGCAGCGTGCCGCCCGACAACCCGTTCGTGGACAAGCCCGGCGCGCTGCCCGAGATCCACTCGTACGGTCATCGCAACGTGCAGGGCGCCGCGCTGCACCCCGCGACGGGCCGCCTGTGGACGCACGAGCACGGGCCGCAGGGCGGCGACGAGGTCAACCTCGAGCGCGCCGGTGCGAACTACGGCTGGCCGGTCGTCACCTGGGGTCGCGAGTACATCACCGGCGCGAAGATCGGCGAGGGCACCGAGCGCGCCGACGTGACGCCGCCGCTGTGGCAATGGACGCCGTCGATCGCGCCCTCGGGCATGGCGTTCTGCACCGGCGATCGCTATCCGGCCTGGCGCGGCAGCCTGTTCGTCGGCTCGCTGAAGTTCCGCCTGCTCGTGCGGCTCGAGCTCGACGGCGAGCGCGTGGTTCGCGAGGAGCGCCTGCTGCCCGATCTCGGTCAGCGGGTGCGCGACGTGCGTCAGGGCCCGGACGGGCTCGTCTACCTGCTGACCGACGAACCGGACGGGCAATTGCTGCGGCTCGAGGCGCCCTGAGCAACGGTGCCGCTCGCGGCGGCGCCGCGGGAACAGTGTCGGGGATTCTTACACTCCCCGGCAACCGGCGCCGGATTGCGGAAGGCAACTCGTTGAATCGAAGCGGCAAATCAGGAGTGGCACGGGTCATGCTTGGCAGTCGTCACGAAGACGGGTGACAGCCTCACGACCCGGCGGCCACTCCCCTGTACGACCGATCGGCGCTCGAGCGCAGGAGACAAGACATGCGGGGCACTCACTTTCCGATGAACGCGAAGCGTCGCGCCCGGGCGCTGGGCGCCGGGCTTCTTTGCGCCGGGGCGCTGCTGGCCGTTTCGCCCGCTCAGGCGGCTCTCGTGAACTTCCAGAACTTCGACGACCTGACGAGCTTCCAGCTGAACGGTTCGACCGCCGCCATCAATACCGGCGGCACCGGCGTCGTCGGCCCCGCGAGCGGCGACGCTCGCGTGCTTCGGCTGACGAACAATCTCGGGCAATCCGGCAGCGCATTCCTGAGTTCGCCTTTCTCGCTCGCTGCCGACGCGTCGTTCAGCAGCTATTTCGAGTTCCAGATCACCAACCAGATCAATGGCGGCGCCGACGGCATCGTGTTCACGGTGCAGACGGTCTCGAACACCGCGGGCGGTGCGGGGGGCGGCATCGGCTACGCCGGCCTGACCCCGAGTGTCGGAGTCGAGTTCGACAACTGGAACAACGGCTCGGGCGACGGCAACAACGACAATCACGCCGGCATCGACATCAACGGCGACGTCAACTCGATCGTGCGCGCCGACTCCCTGCCGGCCGCACTCGATAGCGGCTCGATCTTTCACGCATGGGTCGACTACAACGGGGCCACCGACTCGCTCGAGGTCCGGCTGGCGCTCAGCGACACTCGACCGGCCGCGGCCCTGATGACCTACACGGTCGATCTGGTCACCTTGCTCGGCACGACCGACGCCTACATCGGATTCACCTCGGGCACCGGTGCCGCCGGCGCGTACCACGACATCCGCCGCTGGGTCTTCACCGGCGAGTACCAGCCGGTCACCGATCCTGACGACCCCGGCGGTGGCGGGACGACGGTGCCGGAGCCTGCGGCATGGGCGCTGCTCGCGCTCGGGTTCGGCGGCCTTGCACTCGCCCGCCGGCGCCGGGCATCCTGACCACTTTCGCCCAACCGACCCCTCCCGCTGCGACGATCGAATCGAGGGCGGCCGCGCGAGCGGCCGCCCTCGGCTTGCTGTATCGTTTGCCCGACTGGCAGGCGTACGCCAGCCGCTTGCATGACCGATCCGGGCACCCGATGAGCGAAGCCGACACCGAAGACCCGATCCTGCACGAGACCCTCGGCCGGCGCGGCGTGTTCTACATCGAACGCGACGGCCGGCGCGTCGCCGAGCTTACCTACGCGCGAGGCGACGAAGCGACGATCGTCGACCACACCTGGGTCGACCCGCAATTGCGCGGCGGCAAGGCGGCGCGCCGGCTCGTCGACGCGGTGGTGCAGTGGGCGCGCGCCGAGCGCGTGAAGCTCGTGCCCGCGTGCTCGTACGTGCGGCTCGTCTTCGACCGCACGCCTTCGTACGCCGACGTGCGCTGAGCGTCGGGGCGGCGCTCAGCCGCGCCTGAAGCGGAAGATCGCCTGCGTCGAGCGCAGCGACGGCAGCCAGTTCACCGGCCGGCCATCGGCCAGGAACGCGCGCCCGGTGATCGTGAGCCCCAGCCGGCGCAGGAAGTCCTCGAAGTCGCGCACCGTCGACATGTGCAGGTTCGGCGTGTCGTACCACTCGTACGGCAACTCGCGCGACACCGGCATGCGCCCGCGCAGGATCGACCACGCGTGCGACCAGTGCCCGAAGTTGGGCAGCGAGACGATGCCCTCGCGGCCGACCTCGCTCATCTCGCGCAGCACCCGCTCGGTCTGGTGCGTCATCTGGATCGCCATCGACAGCACGACGACATCGAACGACGGCGCGTGGAACATCCCCAGCCCCGCCTCGATGTCCTGCTGGATCACGTCGATGCCGGCACGCAGGCAGGCCAGCACCTGCGCGTCGTTGATCTCCACGCCGTAGCCGCGGCAGCCCTTGGCGGCCTGCAGGTGCGCCACCAGCGCGCCGTCGCCGCACCCCAGGTCGAGCACGCGCGAGCCCGGCGCGATCCAGTCGGCGATCAGCACGAGGTCCGGACGCAGCCCGTTCATCGTTCGGCCCCCGCGCGGCGCACCCACTGGTCGACGCGGTCGAACCAGCCGCGCATCACCGCCATGTATTGCGGGTCGTCGAGCAGGAACGCGTCGTGGCCGTGCGGCGCGTCGACCTCGGCGTAGGTCACGCGCCGACCGTTGGCGAGCAGCGCCTCGACGATCTCGCGGCTGCGCTCGGGCGCGAAGCGCCAGTCGGTGGTGAACGACACGACGAGAAAGTCCGCCTGCGCCGGGGCGAGCGCGCGCGCCAGGTCGCCGTCGAACGCGAGCGCCGGGTCGAAGTAGTCGAGCGCGCGGGTGATCAGCAGATAGGTGTTCGCGTCGAAGTAGCTGGAGAACTTCTCGCCCTGGTAGCGCAGGTACGACTCGATCTCGAATTCGACGTCGAACGTGAAGCGGTAGTCGTTGCGCAGCACGGTGTCGCTCACGTGCCGGCGCAGCGCACGGCCGAACTTCTCGGCCATCACGTCGTCGGACAGGTAGGTGATGTGGCCGATCATCCGCGCCACCTGCAGGCCGCGCGCGGGCACCACGCCGTGGTCGTAGAAGCGCCCGCCGTGGAAGTCGGGGTCGGTGATGATCGCGCGGCGCGCGACTTCGTTGAACGCGATGTTCTGCGCCGACAACTTCGGCGCGGCGGCCCCCGCCACGCAGTGCGCGACGCGCGTCGGGTACAGGATGCTCCAGGCGATCGCCTGCATCCCGCCCAGGCTGCCGCCCATCACCGCCGCGAAGCGCTCGATGCCCAGCGCGTCGGCCAGCCGCGCCTGCGCGTGCACCCAGTCCTCGACGGTGACCACCGGGAAATCGGGGCCGTAGGGCTTGCCGGTGGCCGGGTCGGGGCTCATCGGACCGGTCGAGCCGAAACAGCTGCCGAGGTTGTTCACGCCGATGACGAAGAAGCGGTCGGTGTCCACCGGCTTGCCCGGGCCGACCATGTTGTCCCACCAGCCGACGTCGTTCGGGGCGTCGGCGTAGACGCCCGCCACGTGATGGCCGGCATTCAGCGCGTGGCAGACCAGCACCGCGTTGCTGCGCTCGGCGTTCAGCGTCCCGTACGTTTCGTAGACGAGCTCGTAGCCGGCAATCGACGCGCCGCTGCGCAGCGCCAGCGGCGCGTCGAAGCGCATCCGCTGCGGCACGACGACGCCCACCGAGCCGGGCGCAGGCGTCGACAGGATCTGTGGCTGGACGGATTGGTTCAAGGCCGCGGGCGGCACGCGGGTGCCGCAAACGAAAAGCCCGACCGGCTTGCTGGCGGGTCGGGCGCGTTCGGGCGTGCTCCGGGCCGCTTTAGCCGTATTTGTTACGCGCCCGCAAGCTGATCCTCAAATCGGCGCGATGAGGCGGGGGCAAAGGTAAGCCTGCGCCCGCTCGCTGTCAAATCGGCCCGGCGTCGCGCGGGCCGGCGTCGCGCGCCGCGCCCTCCCGCGACCCGGCCGCGCGCGAAGCCGGCTCCAGGTCGCGGCCGAGCGCCGCGAGCAGCTCGTACGAGCGCAGCCGCGCCGGGTGGTCGTAGATGGCCGCGGCGACCATCAGCTCGTCGGCGCCAGTCGCCTCGACGAAGTCCTGCAGCTCGCGCTTCACCGTCGCCGGCGAGCCGACGAACGCGCACGCGAGCATCCGCGACACCTGCGCCTTCTCGGCCGGCGTCCAGAACGCCTCGATGTCGTCGATCGGCGGCGGCAGCTGGCCGCGGGTATTGCGGATCATCCGCGTGAACGACTGCTGCGCCGTGGTGAACAGTCGGCGCGCCTCCTCGTCGGTGTCGGCCGCGAAGACGCTGACGCCGGGCATCGCATAGGGACGATCGAGCTGCGCCGACGGCCGGAAGTGGTCGCGGTAGATCTGCAGCGCCTGCATCAGCGCCTCGGGCGCGAAGTGCGACGCGAACGCGTACGGCAACCCGAGCGCCGCGGCGAGCTGCGCGCCGTACAGGCTCGATCCGAGAATCCACAGTGGCACGTTCGTTCCGGCACCCGGCACCGCGCGATACGGCTGGCCCGGCTGCACCGGGCCCAGCAGCGCCTGCAGCTCGAGGACGTCGTCGGGAAACGTGTCGGCGGCGCGCGGGTCGCGGCGCAACGCGCGGGCAGTGACCATGTCGGTACCCGGCGCCCGGCCCAGCCCGAGATCGATGCGGCCGGGGTACAGCGACTCGAGCGTGCCGAACTGCTCGGCGATCACCAGCGGCGAGTGGTTCGGCGGCATGCGTGCCGCCGGCGCCGACGCGGATCGTCCGCGTGCCGCCGGCCACGTGGCCGATCACGACCGAGGTCGCCGCGCTGGCGATGCCGGTCATGTTGTGGTGCTCGGCGAGCCAGTAGCGTCGATAGCCCCAGCGCTCGCAGTGCCGGGCGAGATCGAGCGTGTTGCGCAGCGCGTCGGCGGGCGCGTCGCCTTCGCGCACCGGCGCGAGGTCGAGGACGGAGAGCGGGATCATGGAGGCAAGTGTAGCCGCGATGGGCCCCGCCGCCGGCTGCGACGGCGCACCTACCTTCCGATGCGGGCCAACACGTAAGTGAGTGCAAGCGTCGGAAGCGCCGAGCCCAGTTGGGTCGTCCACTGCGGCAGCAGGTGGAACACCGCCACCCCCAGCACCCAGATCGCCACCGCACTGCGGTCGACGTGCTTCGCGCCGACCAGCGACGGCACGTCGGCGCGCCCGCCCAGCCGCCCGAGGATCACTCCGTACAGCGGCACGAAGACCGAGCTGAGCATCAGCAGGAACGGCTCGAGGCTGTGCATCGGCAGCACCAGCGCCAGCGCGGTGCACAGGACCGCGAGCTGCACGCCCCATCGGCGCGTGCTCCAGCCCGGCGCCAGGCTGTGCCCGGCGACCGAGCCCGAGTACAGGTCGCCGTAGGCGTTGTCGACTTCGTCGATCAGGATCAGGCCGAGCGCGATCAGGCCGCCCTGCGCGAGCAGCAGCGCCGACACCAGGTCGGCAGACGGCGTGGTCAGCGCGACCAGCACGCCGAGCGCGTAACACCAGACGTTGGCGACCGCGTAGCCGAGCCAGGTGCCGCGCAGCGCGCTGCGGCCGTCGTGACCGTGCCGCGAGAAGTCCGCCACCAGCGGCAGCCACGAGATCGGCATCGCGATCACGAGGTCGAGCGCCGACAGCGTGCTCATGCCGCCTTCGCCGGCGCGATTCCACAGCGACACCCAGCCGATCGCCTGCGCCTTCCCGAGGAACTGCCACGACAGCCAGGCGAGCGACAGGACCACCAGCGGCAGGCCGAAGCGGCCGATGAACCGGCGCACGAGGCCGACCATCGACCCCGCGAGCAGCGCGACCAGCAACGCGCCGAACGCCAGCGTGATCAGCGCGGTCGGCAGCGGCACCGAAGCGGCCCCCTGCGCGGCCCCAGCCACCGCGGCTGCGGCCGCCGGATCCGCCGGCGCGAGCACGCCCGCCTGCCGTCCGATCGCCAGTGCCCCGTCGCGCATGACCACCAGTTCGAACGTCGTCCAGCCGATCAGCTGCACGATGTTCAGCACTACGGGCAGCCGCGCGAAGCTGCTGCCGTAGGTGGCGTGCATCAGGCCCGCGCTGGACAGCCCGCTGTCGCAGCCGATCTTCGCGGTCCAGCCGAGCAACCCGGCGCCGATCACCGAGCCGCCGACGATCGCCGCGAGCGCGGCCTGCGTGCCGAGCGCGGGCACCAGGTAGGCGCCCACCTGCATCACCAGCAGGCCGACGCCCAAGCTCAGCCAGAGTGCGGCGTGGTCGCGCCAGCCGAACAGGCGGTCGGCGGCCGGGAGGGGAATGAGGGCGGTGTTGCGGGCGATCGTCGACATGATTGCTTCCCTGCGCGGGCATTACCCCGATCAGGTTCGAAGGGTTTGGTCTCAGCTGCGCCGCAGACGGATCTGCGGCGCGGCACCCCCAGCGGATGCGCGCCAGCCTTCGACAGGCCGGCGCGCAGCACTTGAGTGTACCGGATCCGGAGCCGCCGCACTGGGTCGCCGAAGTCGACCGCATGCTTCGGCGAGCGCGACGCTAGGCAAACAGCCAGCTGCAGATCGCCACCGCTGCGATCACCGCGACCAGGTCGGCGATCAGCGCCGCGGCGAGCGCATGGCGCACGCGCCGCACCTGCACCGCGCCGAAGTAGATCGCCAGCACGTAGAACGTCGTCTCGCTCGATCCCTGCAGCGTGCTGACCAGGTAGCCGGTGTAGCTGTCGGGTCCGATCGCCGGGTCGTTGATGATCGACGCCATCACGCCGTAGGCGCCGGAACCGGACAACGAGCGCAGCAGCGCCATCGGCAGCGCCTCGGGGGGCAGGCCCACTTTCGAGGTCCAGGCGCCCAGCACCGACACCATCGCGTCGAGCGCCCCGCTCGCGCGGAACATGCCCACCGCCACCAGGATCGCGACCAGGTACGGGATGATCCGCAGCGCAACCTGGAATCCCTCCTTCGCGCCGTCGACGAACACCTCGTAGATGCGCACGCCGCGCAGCGCGCCGAACAGCAGGAAGCCGGTCATCAGCCCCGGCACGATCCACGGCGACATCGCCTTGCCCCAGGCAATCGTGACCGGGATCAGCGCGACGAGGCCGCCGATCGCCAGCGCCGACGCCCACAGCGGATACCCACCGGGATCAGCGCGCAGGGCCTCGCGCGGCGCGTCCTCGCGCGCCCACGGCCGGTCGACGCCGGTCGCGGCGACCTCGGGCGCGCCGGCGGGAAAGAAGCGCGCCAGCCACAGCGCCGCGAGCACCGCAGCGATCGTGCCGCAGATCGACGCGAACAGGGTCGTCGGCAGGATGCCCGCCGGGTCCGACGAGCCGGCCGCCGCTCGCAGCGCGATCACGCCGGTGGGCAGCAGCGTCACGCTCGACGTGTTGATCGCCAGGAACAGTGCCATCGAGTTCGTCGCGGTACCCGGCCGCGGATTGAGCCGGTCGAGCTCCTGCATCGCGCGGATCCCGAACGGCGTCGCCGCGTTGCCCAGGCCCAGCGCGTTGGCCGAGAGATTGAGGATCATCGCGCCCATCGCCGGGTGATCGGGAGGCACTTCGGGAAAGAGCCGAGTCATCAGCGGCCGGATCAGCCGCGCGATCACGGTCAGCAGCCCGCCCGCCTCGGCGACCTTCATCAGCCCGAGGAACAGCGTCATCACGCCGACCAGCCCGATCGCCAGCTCGACCGCGCCGGCCGCCGACGAGATCATCGCCGAGGACAGCGCCTGCATCGGCGACTGGAGGCCCTCGGCCGCGACGAACGCGATCTGCCGCCACGCGGCAGCGACGAACGCGACGAGCACGATGCCGAGGAATATCCAGTTCATGCGCGCGCATCATGCACGGGTTTGCACGCGCAAGCCACGCGCGGCTGCGCTCGGTGTCGCCGCGCCGTCGCCGTTCCGTCGCGGCGACGTGGTGCCTGGCGCTTGCCACGGCACGCGCGCCGATTCAGACTGCCCGCATCCGCTGTAACTTCCGACGCCCGATCATCGCCATGGCCTGCACCCCGACTCGCACCCGAACCGCCTCTCCACAGCCGTTGCGGCGACTCGCAGCCGGCCTGCTCTTCGTGGCCGGCTGCCAGGCTGCCCCGGCGCTCGCCGAAAGCAAGCTGAGCGGCGCCGCGCTGGCGCTGCACATGGGCTGCTACAACTGCCACCGCACGCCGGCGCGCCACGACGCGCCGACCTTCGAGCGGATGGCCGCGCACTACGAGAAGCTGCGCGGGCAGGACGGCGCCGCAGCGAAGGAAGCCGAGCACCTGCGTCGCGGAGAGCCCTTCCGCCGTATCGTCGCCCACGAGCAGCTGTCGCCGGAGACGGCAACCAGGCTGATGCAGTGGCTCATCGACGGCGCGAAGCCTGCATCGGCCGGCGGTTGAGCGGCCGCGGGCCGGACGGCGAGTTCAGGCACGAGCTTCATCCAGCACGACAACGCCCTCAAGCCATGGCCGCACCGGCGTCGGTTCAGTAGCGGTGTCCGGCGTGAGCCATTTCGCGCGCCGTCTCCCCGGAAGCGAGCACGCTGGCGAGCGTAACGCCCTGGCGGGCCAACCGGGCGCGGATGGCTTCGACCTTGTCGATCGCCTGCCGGACCGCGGCCTCGTCGCCCTGCTCGAACGGGATCAGCTGGGCGACGGGTTTCCCATGGCGCGTGATCACGAAGCGCTCGCCTCGCGCGGCGCGTTCCAGCAACTTCGGCAGTTGCGTCCTGGCGTCGTAGGCGCTGACGGGCTCGGCCGCAACCAGGGTGGGTTTCATCTCGACCGGTCTGAACCAGTCGGAATCGATGGCCAAACCGGGGCGCCGCTCGTTCGCATCGACGCCGCCCCCTTCATCGCAGCCGCACCAGCAGCACCGGCACCGGCGAGCGCCGCGCGACCTGCTCGGCGTCGCTGCCCATCAGCACGCGGTCGACGCCGCGCCGGCCGTGGGTGCCGATCACGATCAGGTCAGCGGGCCAGGCGGCCGCCTGGTCCAGGATGATGTCCGACACGCGCTGGCCCACGCTGTCGACCAGCGCGGTCTCGACCTTCACGCGCTCGTCGGCGACGCCGTCGCGCGCCTTCGCGAGCAGGTCCTGCGCGGCCTTGCGCAGCGCCGGTTCGATCTCGCGCACGAAGACTTCCGGCCGCTCGTAGCCGGTGACGTGCATCAGTGGATCCATCACGTGAAGCAGGCGCAGCGTCGCCGCGCACAGGCGCGCGAGGCCGGCCGCCTCGGCGAGCGCGCGTGCCGAGGTCGGGCTGCCGTCGATGGGAACGAGGATGCGGTCGTACATGGTGCGTCTCCGGGCCGGATATCGGTCGGGAGTATGAACGTTCCGCCCGCCGGGCGCATCGCCCCGGCCTCGAGACGACGACGGCCCGCATCAGCCGATCGACCCCATCGGCCCGGGGTAACCGACCTCCTCGAGCCGCCCGGTATCGACGTCGTAGATGAAGCCGCGCACCGTCACCGCATCGGGCCCGCTCGACGGCAGCCACGGATGGTTGATGATCGCCGACATCCCGCGTCGCACGTCCCACTGCAGCCGCTCGGTGCTCTGCGCGCTGCGCGGCGCATCCAGCGGCTCGATCTGCCCGCGGAAGGCGTTGAACGAGGCCGGCGTCGGCGCGCACTTGCCGCAGCTCCTGAACATGCGCCCCGTCGCCTGGCCCAGCAGCTTTTCGGCAGCCGGGTCGCCCTCGAGGCCGGCCTTCAGCAGATCGTCGGTGAACGCGAGCATCCCGCAACGCGTGTGATGGATCAGGATGATCTCGTTGGTGTTCAGCAGGTGGTGCGAGATGATCAGGCAGCGGATCGCGTCGTCGTTCACGACGCCGCCGGCGTTGCGGATGATGTGCGCGTCACCGGTCTGCAGTCCGAGCAGGTCTTCGACGTCCAGGCGCGCGTCCATGCACGCCACGACCGCGACGCGCTTCGACGGCTGGATGGGCTGCTTGCCGGGATACGCGGGTTGGTGGATCGCCTGCCCGCCCGCGTACTGCTTGTTGTTCGCCAGGTACTGGTCGGTCATCGAAGTCGCCATGGTGCCTCCTCGCGAAGATTGAAGGGCTGTCGGGGTCATCGATCGGGCCGGTCCGTCCGCCGGACGAACCGGGGGAAGCAAATGCTACGCCGTCGCGGCGCGCGGTTCATCCGCTGTTACACGCGCCGGACGCGACCGCCGTGGCGAGCGATGCAGTCGCGCATCGCGTGGCGCGACGACGACTGGATCTCCCGCAACAGTTCGTGCGTGATCGGACCGAGGCCGAAGCGTCGCTCGAGCTCCTGCTCGAGCTTCAGCAGCAGGCTGGCCGCCATCTCGGCGTCGGCCAGCGCGCGGTGATGGCGGCCCGCCACCGGCAGGTCCGCGAACTCCACCAGCGTGCCCAGCTTGTGGTTCGGCGCCTCGGGATAGATGCGCCGCGCGAGCAGCATCGTGCAGGCGAACGCCTGCACGCGCGTCTTGCTGATCCGGCCCAGTTCGGCGTCCCAGAACCTGCAATCGAACGACGCGTTGTGCGCGACCATCGGATGCGCGCCGACGAAGTCGGCGACTTCGCGCATCACCTTCGCCGCCGGCGGGGCCGCGCGCACCATCTCGTTGGTGATGCCGGTCAGCTGCTCGATGAACGGCGGCACCCAGGCCCCCGCGTTCATCAGGCTCTGGTAGCGCCCGACGACGCGGCCGTCGCTCACCAGCACCACGGCGATCTCGGTCGCGCGCGCGCCGGCGTCCGGCGAGATGCCGGTGGTCTCGAAGTCGATGACTGCGACGGTGTCCATGAGCGGGCCCGGGCGTGAACGACACCCGCGCGTGCCGGGTGCCTGCCGGGCCGATGATAGCCGTCCGCACCGGCCGGGCGCCGCCGCGATCCACCAGGGCACGCCTTCGCACGAGCGGGCCTCGAATACCGGCCTTCCTTGCGTCCGCGCATTGACAGCCCCGCCCGCGGGCATACAGTGAACCCCGATGCGGCGCGCGACCCGACGCGCCGTCACGCCCGCGCAGGAGGGGACATGGGCTTCAGGATCGAAAGGCACGGCGACGAATTGCTGGTACGGATCGAAGGCGCCACGCGCAACGAACAGGAGGTCTTCGACAAGGTCTGCGCCTGCCGAGGGCAGAGCTGGTGGTCGTGCCCGAGCGGCGAGTGCGCGAAGATCGGCGACTGCGACACGCGGCGCGACGGCGAGACGACGGTGCTGGCGCTCAGGCCGCGCCCCGGCGAGGCGCTGTCGCCGGCCGGCGTCGAGGAGTGCCTGCGCTACGTGCTGGCCGAAGGAACAGGTGCCGCGGCAGGCGGCGTGCCGCGCTGAATCGGCCGCGCCGGCCCCGCGCTGAATCAGGCGCGCCGGCCGCCGCCCGCCTGCTCCGGCGGCTCCGTCCGCTCCACCGTCTCCCAGTCGTCGCGCAGCGCGCTCTTGCGCACCTTGCCGACTGCCGTCCTCGGCAGCGCGTCGACGAAGCGAACGTGCCGCGGCACCTTGTAGGCGCCGATCGACGCGCGGCAGTGCGCGACCAGTTCCTCGGCGCCGAGCGTCGCACCGGGTCGCAGCACGACGACCGCCGCAACCGCCTCGCCGAGCCGGTCGTCGGGCACGCCGATCACCGCCACCTCGGCCACCGCCGGATGCCGCGCGAGCACCGCCTCCACGTCGACCGAGTAGACGTTCTCGCCGCCGGTGATGATCAGGTCCTTCTTGCGATCGAGGATCGTCAGCCGGCCGCTCGCGTCGAGCGCGCCGACGTCGCCGGTGCTGAACCAGCCGTCCTGCAACACCGCGGCGGTCTCGGCCGGCCGGTCGTGATAACCGAGCATCACGCCCGGCGCGCGCACCCGGATCTCGCCCGGTTGCCCGACGTCGAGCTCGACGCCCGCATCGTCGACGATCCGCATCTCGACGCCCACCAGCGGCCGGCCGGCCGAGCCGAGGATCGCCGCGTCGTCGGCCGCGATGCCGGCCCGGTGCTCGTCGTCGCCGAGGATCGTGAGGATCGGCGCGGTCTCGGTGAGTCCGTAGGCCTGGTGGAACCCCGCGTTCGGAAAGAAGCCGATCGCCGCGCGCAGCCACGACACCGGCATCGGCGACGAGCCGTAGAAGATCACGCGCAGCGACGAGCGGTCGAAGCGTGCCGCGCCGGGATCGTCGATCACCATCTTCAGCATCGTCGGCACGACGGTGGTGAAGCGGATGCCCCATCGCTCGACCGCCTCGAGCATGGCCTGCGGCGAGAACTGGCGCAGGTACGCATGCGTGCCGCCCAGCAGCGTCGTGATGTTGCTGCACAACGCCGCCGCGTGGAACATCGGCGCGACCGTCAGCGTCACGTCGTCCTGGCGGATGCCCAGCGCGAGCCCGACCTGGATCGAGTTCCACGCGAGGTTGCGGTGCGACAGCCGCACGCCCTTGCTGCGACCGGTCGTCCCCCCGGTGTAGAGGACGATCGCCTCGGCATCGTCGCCGCCGTCGTGCATCGGCGCCGGCGCACTCGCCGCAAGCAGCCGCTCGTAGTCGCCCTGGTCGGCGCCGGCGACGATCGTGCGCGCGCGCCACGCGGCGAGCGGCGGCGCCTCGAACAACGGCGCGAACTCGGGGTCGACGATCACCACCTCGCAGCCCGCGTCGTCGAGGATGTCGGCGATCTCGGGCGGCGCGAGCCGCCAGTTCACCGGCACCGGCACCGCGCCGCCCCAGTGGCCCGCCCAGATCGATTCGGCCTGACGAAAGCCGTTCTTCATCAGCAGGCCGAAGCGCGCGCCCGGCCCGGCGCCGGCCGCCGCGAGCATCGCGGCGGCGCGGCGCATCCGCTCGAACCACTGCGCCCAGCTGAGCGTGAACTCGGCGTCGACGAGCGCGGTGCGCGCCGCGTGCACGCGCGCGGTCTCGTTGAGCAGGCGGGCGAGGTTCATCGCCGTGCCTCCTCGCGCACCGTTACTGCTTGACCAGCCTGAACGCGCCGTTCTCCACCTTGATCAGGAACGTCGAGCGCCGGTCGTAGCCGTTGTGGTCGGTCGGGCTCATCGTGGACACGCCGTTGTTCAGGTAGACGTCCTTGCCACGCTCGATCTCGTCGCGCAGCGCGGCGCGGAACTCGGGCGTGCCGGGCTTGCCACCCTTCAGCGCGTTGGGCACCGCGCGCGCCACCAGCTCGACCGTGTCCCACAGGTGCGCACCGAAGATGTTCGGCGGCTGCCCGTGCGTCTCGCGATAGGCCTTGATGTATGCCTCGACCGGCTTCCGGAACGGGCTTCCGGCGGGCAGGTCCTGCGCGATCGTGAACGCCTCGCCCGAGTAGATCGCCCCCTCGACGTCCTTGCCGCCGAGCTTGATGAACTCCTCGGTGGACACGCCGTGCGTCTGGAAGATCGGGCCCTTGTAGCCGCGCTCGCGCAGCGCCTTCTGCGGCAGCACCGCCGGCGTGCCGGCCGACGCGATGAACACGGCGTCGGGCCTGGTCGCGATCACCTTCAGGGCCTGGCCGGTGACGCTCGAGTCGCTGCGCGCGTAGACCTCGTGCGTCGTGAGCTTGATGCCCATCTTCGGCGCCATCTCGCTCAACGCCTTGTAGTAGCCCTCGCCGTAGCCGTCGGACACGCCGATGTAGCCGAGCGCCTTCACGCCGCTCTTCGCGATGTAGTCGAGAATCGCGGCGGCCATCAGGTCGTCGTTCGGCACGACCTTGTAGACCCAGCGCCTCTTCTCGTCCATCGGCGTGACGAGCACCGCGGCGGCGGCCAGCGTCATCAGCGGCGTCTTCGTCTCGGCCGCGATGTCGATCAGCGGCAGGCTGGTGGGCGTCAGCGACGAGCCGATCAGCACGTCGACCTTCTCCTCGGTGATGAGCTTGCGCGCGTTCTGCGCCGACTTGGTCGGATCGGACTCGTCGTCGAGCGCGACGTAGGTGACCTTCTGGCCGCCGATCTCCTTCGGCAGGGACTGCACGGTGCGCATCTGCGGCTGCCCGAGCGCCGCGCCCGGCCCGCTGGCCGAGACGGTGATGCCGACCTTGATCTGCGCCAGCGCCGTGCCGGCCATCGCGATGCCGAAGGCCGCCGCGATCGCGGCCACGATCGTCCTGCTCTTTCTCATCTTCGTCTCCCGTCTTCGTCGTACTGCGGTGGCTCAATGCGGGTCCGCGCGGCTCAGTACTCCGCGCCGCCCATCCCCAGGTAACTCTCGACCAGTCGCTCGTCGTCGGCGATCGCCGCGGCCGGCCCGTGCGTGGTGACGCTGCCCAGTTCGAGCACGTAAGCATAGTCCGCGACGCGCAGCGCCGCGCGCGCGTTCTGCTCGACCAGCAGCAGCGAGACGCCGCTCGCGCGCAGCGCCACCAGCCGCTCGAACACCTCGGCGACGATCTTCGGCGCCAGGCCGAGGCTCGGTTCGTCGAGCATCAGCAGCGACGGCCGCGACATCAGTGCGCGCCCCATCGCGAGCATCTGCCGCTCGCCACCCGACAGCGTGCCGGCGAGCTGCCGATGGCGCTCGCGCAGCCGCGGGAACTGCGCATAGACGTCCTCGAGCGCGCCGTCGCGCTCGTCGCGCCGACGCCGGAACGCGCCGAGCCGCAGGTTGTCCTCGACGCTGAGGTCGGCGAACAACTCGCGCCGCTCGGGCACCAGGCTCAGCCCGAGCCCGACGCGCGCCTCGAGCGGCAGCGCGGACACCTCGCGCCCGTCGAAACGAATGCCGCCGCGCGCCGGCAGCACGCCCATCACCGCATTGAGCAGCGTGCTCTTGCCGGCGCCGTTGGCGCCGATGATCGTGACCAGCGCGCCGCGCGGCACCGCGATCGACACGCCCGACACCGCCTCGGTGCGGCCGTAGCGCACCGACAGGTCGTGCACCGCGAGATGGGGAAGGGTTGCGCCCGGAGCGGCCGCACCCGAAGGGGCGGCGCTCACGCGACACCCCCGAGATAGGCCTCGAGCACCCGCGGGTGGCGGCGCACCGTCGCCGGCACGCCGTCGGCAATCCGGGTGCCGAAGTCGAGCACCACCAGCCGGTCGGCCAGGCTCATCACGAAGTCCATGTCGTGCTCGACCAGCAGCACGCCGACGCCATCGGCCCGCAGTTCGCGCAGCAGCTTCGCCAGCGCCTTCTTCTCGCCGTGCCGCAGGCCCGCCGCGGGCTCGTCCATCAGCACCAGCACCGGGTCGAGGCACAGCGCGCGCGCCACCTCGACCAGCCGCAGCTGCCCCAGCGCGAGGCTACCGGCGGGCTTGTGCGCGTCGGCCGACAGGCCGACCCGCTCGAGCTGCCGCGCCGCCTCGCCGAGCAGGCGCGCCTCCTCGTCGCGGTCGAGCCGCAGCATCGCGCGCACCATGCCGGCCTGGCCGCGCAGGTGCGCGCCGAGCGCGACGTTCTCCAGCACGCTCATGTCGGCCACGATGTCGGCGTGCTGGAACGTGCGCCCGAGCCCGCGCGCGGCGATTCGCTGCGGCGTCGCGCCCGCGATCGACTCGCCGCGGAAGCGGATCGCGCCCTGGTCGATGTCGAGCGCGCCGCAGATCAGGTTGAAGGTGGTGCTCTTGCCGGCGCCGTTGGGCCCGATCAGGCCGACGATCTCGCCGGCGCGCACCTCGAAGCCGACGTCGTTCACCGCGACCAGCCCGCCGAAATTCTTGCGCACGCGGTCGACCTCGAGCAGCCGGCTGCCGCGCTCGGGGCGCACGCGCGGCGCGAGCCTCGCGACGCCGCGCCGCGCGGGAATCTTCGCCGGCGCGGGCGGCCCGAACAGGATCGGCCAGAGGCCGTTCGGTGCCGTCTGCAGCGCGAGCACGAGCACCGCGCCGAACACGACGATCTCGTAGTTGCCGGCACTGCCGACCAGCACGGGGAGCAGGTCCTGAACCTGGTCGCGCAGGAACGTGATGCCGGTCGCGCCCAGGATCGCGCCGTAGACGCGGCCGGCGCCGCCGACCACCGCCATCAGCAGGTACTCGATGCCGGCGTTCACGCCGAACGGCCCGGGCGCGACCGATCGCTGGAAGTACGCATAGAGCCAGCCGGCGAGCCCCGCCAGCATCGCCGCGAAGACGAAGATCTTCAGCTTCGCGCCGGCGATGTCGACACCGAAGGCCTCGGCCGCGTGCGCGCTGCGGCGCAGCGCCCGCAGCGCGCGGCCGGCGCGCGCGCCGAGAAGATTCTGCGCGACGACGAGCGCGAGCACCACGGCCAGCCACACCAGCACGAAGAACTGGCGCCCGTCGGTGAGCGCGTGGCCGCCGATCCGCAGCGGCGGAATGCCGGACATGCCGTCGTGCGCGCCCAGCCACGACAGGTTGCCGAACAGGTAGAACAGCGCGACGCCCCAGGCGAGCGTGCCCAGCGGCAGGAAGTGCCCCGACAGCCGCACCGTCACCGCGCCGACCAGCAGCGCGCCGAGCGCGGTCACCGCGAGCGACACCGGCAGGCTGAGCCACGGACTGACACCGAACTGCACGGTGAGCACCGCGGTCGTGTACGCGGCCAGCCCGACGAACGCCGCCTGGCCGAACGAGGTCATGCCTCCGACGCCGGTCAGCAGCACCAGGCCGATCGCGACCAGGCTCGCGATGCCGATGTAGTTGAACAGCGTCACCCAGTACGCGGGGATCACGCCGCTGAACGGCAGCGCGAGGACCACCAGGGCCAGCAGCGCGGCAACCACGTTCGCGCGCGCCGCCATCAGTCTTCCTCGGCATGCACCGGCGTGCGCAGCGAACGCCACAGCAGCACCGGCAGGATCAGGGTGAACACCAGCACTTCCTTGAAGTTGCTGGTCCAGAACGAGAAGAACGCCTCGGCGATACCCACGCCCAGCGAGGCCAGCACCGTCAGCGGGAAGCTCACCAGCCCGCCGAGGATCGCGGCGACGAAGGCCTTCAGCCCGATCAGGAACCCGCTGTCGTAGTAGATCGTGACGATCGGGCCGGCCAGCACCCCGGAGATCGCGCCCATCGCCGCGGCCAGCGCGAACGCGACGCTGCCCGCGGTCGTGGTCGGGATGCCGACCAGCCGCGCGCCGAGCCGGTTCGACGAGCACGCGCGCAGCGCCTTGCCCATCAGCGTGCGCTCGAAGAACAGCGCGAACGCGACCAGCAGCAGTACCGTCGTGCCGACGACCACGACGCTCTGCCCGGTGATCGGGATGCCGCCCAGCGAGAAGTCGCCGGCGAGCAGCGGCTGCGTGCCGATGCCCTCAGGGCCGAAGAACACGAGCCCGAGCCCCATCAGCGAGAAGTGCACGCCGAACGACGCGATGAGGAGCACCAGCACGCTCGCCTGCGCCATCGGCGCGAACGCCACCCGGTAGATCATCGGCCCCATCGGCACGATCAGCGCGACCGCGAGCGGAACGTAGACCGCGGGCCCCAGCTTCAGCGGCGCCAGCGCCAGCGTGAGCGCGGCCAGCGCGCCCGGCAGCACCAGGTCGAACGCGACGATCCGCGCGACGAGGCCCGCCCCGAGCGTGCGCCGGTTCTGCGCCAGCGCCGCGAGCGCCGACAACACGCCCAGCGCCACCAGCAGCCAGATCGTCGGCGGCGTGCGCCCGGCCTCGAGCGCGGCGACGGTCATCGCGCCGAACGCGATGTATTCGCCCTGCGGCACCAGGATGACGCGCGTGACCGCGAACACCAGCACCAGCGCGATCGCCGCCAGCGCGTAGATCGCGCCGTTGATGACCCCGTCCTGGACGAGGAACAGGAAGATCGTCGAATCCAATGCGCGCGCCCTGTCGCCGGGAGGCGATCGTCTATTACCCTATAGAAAGTTGTCAAGCTGCGGAAATCACCCGGTGATGATCGGGCGCAGCGTCTCGAACGAGTGGCTGCTGACGGTGGGACGGCGATGAACACGACTTCTTGACCAGCGTCGGCTCGCGCCACTTCCACGCCCACCCGGCCGGCTGCGCCGGGGGATAATCGGCGAATGCGCCTGCGCCACGTCGAAATCCTGTACGCGATCAAGAAGACCGGCTCGATCAGCGCCGCGGCCGAGGCGCTGTCGATTACACAGCCCGCTGCGAGCAAGGTGCTCAAGCATGCCGAGCAACGGCTCGGCTTCCCGCTGTTTCGCCGCAGCCGAGGTCGCGTGTACCCGACCGACGAGGCGGAACTGCTGCTGGTCGAAGTCGAGAAGGTGTTCGCCGCACTCGAGCGAACCCGCGACACCGCGCGCATCCTGCGCCAGCGGCTCGATACCCGCCTGAGGGTGGCCTGCCTGCCGAGCTTGGGGTTCAGCGTCGTGCCGCGCGCCGTGCAATCGTTCAGGAAGCGGCATCCGGAAACGATGATCGAGATCGCCGCGCGCCACTCGTCCGAGATCATCAGCTGCCTGCTCGCCCGCGAGTTCGACCTCGGCATCGGGTTCGGGCCGGAGTCGGGCGAGGCCACCCCGATCGGGATCGAGGCCACCCTGCTGGCCGTCGGCCGGATGCTGTACATCGACCACCCCACGAGCCGCGCAGCCGCCACCGGCGGGCCGGTCCGGCTGCGCGACCTCGACGAACGCCGCCTGATCGGACTGAACACCGGACATCATCTCGGCACCAGCCTCAATCACGCACTCACCGAGCACGGCCTGACCGGGGTGCCCGGCATCCAGGTCCAGACCTACTACTTTGCCCTCGGACTGGTCGCCGCAGGCACCGGATGCGCGGTGGTCGACGAGTTCACCGCCGGCGCCGGATCGTTCGACCTGATCGTTCGGCCGATCGAACCGCCGATCCGGTTCGGCGTGTACGCGTACACGCGGGGGCCGCGCCCGCCTGACGGACGGATGCTGGAGTTCCTGGAGTGCCTGCGCGCGACCTGCCTCGACAACCGCATCCCCGATGACCGCCTCGGCAGCCCTTGACCGGCGCAGGAAGTCGGCCCGGGCGGCTGCCGGGCGACTCATCCGGTTCGGATGACCGCAAGCACGGCCGAAACGAATCGCTCGACCTGGTCTTCGGTCAGGCCCGCGATATTGATCCGGCCATCCTCGACCATGTAGATCGCGTGCTCGCCGCGCAGGCGCTCGACCTGCTGCGGCGTGGTTCCGATCAACGAGAACATGCCCCGGTGCCTGAGCAGGAATGCGTACCGGTCCGAGTTCGAGCGTTCGGCGAAGGCCGCCGCCAGTTGGCCGCGCAGCGCCATGATGCGGCTGCGCATCGCTTCGAGTTCCTCGCGCCACTGCCCCGCGAGCGCCGGATCCTGCAGGATGATCCGCACCAGCGATCCGCCGTGATCGGGCGGCATCGAGTAGGCGATTCGTGCGCAGGTGAGCAACTGGCCCTGGACGGCCTGCACCCGGGCAGGACTGTCGGTCAGCACGAACGCGCATCCGGTTCGCTCGCGATAGATGCTGAAGTTCTTGCAGTTCGAGACGGCGACGAGCATCTCGGGGACGCGGCGCGCGAAGAGGCGTACCGCTTCGGCGTCCTGGTCGAGGCCGTCGCCGAAGCCCTGGTATGCCAGGTCGACGAACGGAACGAGTCCGCGCGCGAGCACGAGTTCGCAGACCTGCTCCCACTCGCCCGAGGCCAGGCCCGCCCCGGTCGGATTGTGGCAGCAGCCGTGCAGCAACACGATGTCGCCGGGGGCGGCCCGGCCGAGTTCCGCGATCATCGCGTCGATGCGCACGCCGCCGCCGATCGGGTCGAAGTACGGATAGCTGCGCGTCGCCAAGCCCGCGTCGGCGAAGATCGCGTGATGGTTGACCCAGGTGGGGTCGGGCAGCCAGACCGCGGCGCCGGGGTGCGCACGGGCGACCAGGCTCGCGAGGATTCGCAACGCGCCGGCGCCGCCCGGCGTCTGAGCCGATGCGAGTCGATCCGCCGCCAGCGAGTCGCCGAAGACGAGTTGCGCGACCGCGCCGCAGTAGGACGGATCGCCGCCCGGGCCCAGATAGGCCTTGGTTTCCTCGGTCTCGTACAGGCGCCGCTCGGCTTCGCGCACCGCACGCATCACCGGCGTGCGCCCCGCGCTGTCGCGGTAGACGCCGACGCCCAGGTCGATCTTGTGGGGCCGCGGGTCGTCGCGGAACAGGCCGATCAGCGAGAGGATCTTGTCGGGCGCAGGCGGCTGGAGTGCTTCGAACATGTCGCGGGCTTCCGGAGTCAGGGGGTCGGGCGGTCGAACAGCTTGCCGGGGTTGAGCGTGCCGGCGGGATCGAAGGCGTGCCTGATCGCCCGCATGATCCCGATCTCGGCGAGGGAGCGCATCCTGGCCAGCGCGTCGCGCTTGCCCTGGCCGATGCCGTGTTCCGCGCTTACCGTGCCGTCCAGGGCCAGCGCGATGTCCTCGATCGCGCGGGACAGGCCTCCCGAACGGTCGCGGAATTCCGCGTCGGGCATCCCCGGAGGAGGCAACACGTTGAGGTGGATGTTGCCGTCGCCGACGTGACCGAACGCAACGGGCACGCAGCCCGGGACGAGCCGCTCGAGTGTCGACTCGACGCGCCGGACGAACTCCGGAGAACTCGCGACCGGAACGGCGGTGTCGGTCTTCACGATATGGAACTTTGCCTCGCCCATCGCCACTGCGATGCCCTCGCGAAGCGCCCACATCGAGCGCCGCTGCGCGATCGAGCTCGCCAGGCTGCCGTCCAGCAACAGGCCGTCGCGCATCGACTGTTCGAGGAGCGCCTCGAACGCGGCGTCGAGGTCCATGAAGCGACTCGTGCTCTCGGCCTCCAGCAGCACGAGCCACGGGGCGGGCCGGCCGAGCGGTTCGCGCCGCGCGCCCACATGCGAGAAATGGAACTCGAGCGCAGGGCGCGACATCAGTTCGAACGCCGAGACCGCTTCGCCCAGTATCGTCCTCGCCAACCGGAACAGGTCGAGCGCCTGCTGCGGCGACTCGACCCCCAGCACGGCGGTCGCCGACGCGACCGGCGCGGGGCGCAGTTCCAGGGCGACGGCGGTGACGACCGCCAGCGTGCCCTCGGAACCCGCGATCAGCGAACACAGGTCGTAGCCGGCATTGGACTTGCGCAGCACGCACGGCGGCCCGAGGATGCTGCCGTCGGCCAGCACCGCTTCGATGCCGAGCACCTGCCGGCGTGCCATGCCGTAGCGCACGACGTTGTTGCCGCCGGCATTGGTGGCCACGTTCCCGCCGATCGAGCTCGACCCGGCTCCGCCGTGGTCCAGCCCCAGCAGGCGGTTGGCCGCCCGCGCCGCACGCTGCAGCGCGTACAGGGTGCAACCCGCGTCGGCCACCATCACGTCGCTCACCGTGTCGATCGAGCGGACCCGGTGCATTCGCTCGAGCGACAGCACCACGGCATCCTGCCCCGGCATGGGCAGGGCACCGCCTGCGAACCCGGTGCCCCCTCCGCGCGGTACGAGCGCCATGCCGGCGGCCCGGCAGGCGGCCACGACACGCGACACCTGCCCGGTGTCCGCCGGTCGTGCTACGCAGACGATCCCGCCCTCGGCGCGGTGCACGCTGTCCTGGCGGTAGGCGGCCAGGTCCGCGGACTCGACGAGGATCCCCGAGTCGCCCAGGATCTCGCGCAGTTTTCCGACGATCACCGCGGCCGCCTCGCGACGCTACTGCAATGCGCCGATGCCGCGCTCGGCGATCTCGAGGGCGACGCCCTCGGTCGCGATCCGGATGGCCGGGCCGGTCTGGCTGGGCATGTACGAATCCTCCGACCGGAACGGGATCGCCTCGCGCAGCGCGCGGTAGACGGCGCCGGTGCCCGCGCCAAGCGCGAACTGCCCGAGCTGCGATTCGGTGACGTAGATCGCGCGCGCAGCGAGCATCAATTCGATCCCGACGATCTTCGGGACATTGTCGATGATCTGCCGCGCCTTGCGGCACGCCCAGGCCGCCATGCTGACGTGATCCTCCTGGTTGCTCTTGGTCGGGATCGTGTCGACGCTGGCCGGGAAGCACAGCCCCTTGTTCTCGGACGCGATCGCCGCTGCCGAGCACGAGATCACCGCGTAGCCGCTGTTGAGCCCCGGAGGATGGCCGGCGAGGTTGGGCGGCAGGCCGTAGCTCAGCGTGCTGTCGCACAACGCGAAGAGCCGGCGTTCGGAGATGTTGCCGATCTCGGCCAGCGACATCGACACGATGTCCATCGCGAAGGCGAGCGGCTCGCAGTGGAAGTTGCCGCCCGAGAGGAACTCGAGCCGGCCGTCCGCGCCCCAGAAGACGAGCGGATTGTCGGTGGCGGCGTTCAGCTCGTTGGTGATCAGCACGCGCGCATAGGCGAGGTTGTCGCGGCACGAACCGTGGACCTGCGGCAGGCAGCGGAACGAGTACTGGTCCTGCACGCGAGGGGCGTAGGTGGGATGAACCACGTCGTCGACGAGGTGCACCTGGCGTGCAGATTCGGTCGTGCGCTCGCTGTTGGCGACCAGCCTGCGGATGTTGGCTGCCACGTCGATCTGGCCGGACTGGCGACGCGCGAGGTGGATGCGCGGATCGAACGCGGCCAGCTCGCCGCGGATCGCCTCCAGGCTGAGCGCACCCGCCACGTCGGCCTGCATGGCCTGTCGCTCCGCGTCGTGGAGATTGAGCGCGGCCATCGCGGCGCACAGGCTGTTGCCGTTGATGAGCGCCAGGCAGTCCTTGGCCGCCAAGGCGAAACCGGTGGGAGCGATTCCCGCCTTCGCCAGCGCCTGCGGCGCCAGCATGCGCTCGCCCTCGAACCAGGCTTCCGCGGCCTCGTGGCCGACCAGCACCGACACGACGTGGGCCAGCGGTGCGAGGTCTCCGCTCGCGCCCACCGAGCCCTGCACCGGGACGATCGGGTGCACCCCGCGGTTGAGCATGTCCACCAGTCGGTCGATCACCTCGATCCGCAGCCCCGACACGCCCTGGCAGAACGCATTGATCCGGATCGCCAGCATCGCGCGCACGACGTCCTGCGGGGCGGGCTCGCCGATGCCCGAGCAATGGGAGAGAACGATATTGAGCTGGAAGCGGTCGTTGTCGCTCTGCGCGATCGTGAAGTCCTTGAGCTTGCCCACGCCGGTGTTGAAGCCATAGACCGGGGCCGCGCCGTCCTTCAGCCACTCCCGCTCGATGTACTCGCGCACGCGCACGATCTCGGCGCGGCACGCGGCATCGACTTCGACTTTCGCGCCGTGCCGTGCGATCTGCACCACGTCTTCGATCGTGAGCCTTTCGCCATCCAGGCGGACGATACGGGTCATGAGTTCCTCTCTCTCTTCGGTTGGGTTGTTCCTGGGCTCGCGGCGGCGCCGGGGGTTCCACCCCCGCCGCGCACGCCGGCGAGCATGCGAATCCGCTCGTCCGACGAACCGAACTGCGTGTCGATCACCGCGAGGCGCTTGAATCGCCGGCCGACCTCGAGTTCGTCGGTCATGCCCATGCCGCCGTGCAGCTGCACGGCTCCGTGGGCGACGGTGCGGCCGGCCCGTCCGACCGTGATCTTGGCCATCGACAGCAGCCGGTGGGCCTCGGGCAGGCCCTCGGCAAGCGCCATGCAGGCCGCCATGACGATCGAGCGGGCCTGCTCGAGCGCCACCAGCATGTCGACCTGGCGGTGCTGCAGCACCTGGAACTGTCCGATCGGACGGCCGAACTGCTTGCGTACCTTCAGGTACTCCAGCGTCAGGTCGTGCAAGGCCTGCATCGTGCCCACGGCCTCGGCGCACAGCGCGGCGAGCGCGGCATTCGTGAGATCGGCCAGGCACTCGTCGCCCGAACAGGCTGCGCCGATCCGCTCGGCCTCGCCGACGCGAACGTCGGCGAATCGGAGGTGGCTGGCGTGGCCGCCGTCGAGTCGTTCGAAGGGCCGCGCCTCGAGCCCCGGCGCGGCGCGGTCGACCAGGAAGAAGCCGAGCGCGCCGTCGCCGGCCCCGGCCCCGGCGACGCGCGCCGCCACCAGGATCTTCCCCGCCGACGCGGCATCGAACACGCAGGGCTTCTCGCCGTTGAGCACGTACCCGCCGTCACAGGGCACTGCCCGGGTCGAGATCGCGGCCGGCCTGCAGCCGGCGGGATCCTCGTACAGCGCCGCCGCGAAGCGGAGATCGCCTCGCGCAGCACGCGACAACAGGTCGCGCCGCTGCTCGCCCGTTCCGTAGCGCGTGATCGCCCGCGCTCCGATCACCGCGGTCGACACGAACGGCCCGACCGCGCCGGCCCGCCCGAAAGCCTCCATCAGGACCAGGATCTCGAGCGGCCCGCCGCCGAAGCCGCCGAACTCCTCGGGCAGGCAGAGCGCGAGCCAGCCCATCTTCGCGAACTCGCTCCATTCGTCCGTCGCGGGCGCCTGCCCGCCCGCCCGCCGTGCGTGTCTGTCGGCCGCGGCGCGCGCCGCGAACCAGGCGGCGGCGCTGTCCTGCAGCATCCGCTGCTCTTCGTTCAGGGCGAAGTCCATGCTCGGTGTCCTACAGGCCCAGAACCTGTCGCGCCAGGATGTTCCGCTGGATCTCGTTCGAGCCGCCCCAGATGCTCACCTTGCGCAGGTTGAAGTAGAGCGGACCGGCGGTCGCGCCGAACTCGGGCGCCAGCGCCTCGTTCTCGGTGGCGCGACCCGAAAGCGTCTCGAGATCGAACGGTATCGCATGCGTGCCGAAGCACCGGAAGACGAGTTCGCTGATCGCCTGCTCGATCTCGGTCCCGCGGATCTTGAGAATCGACACGAGCGCTCCCGGCGTGCCGCCCTGTTCGAGCGCGCTCAGGTAGCGCAGTTCGGTGTGCTCGAGCGCCGCGACCTGGGTTTCGAGTTCGGCGAAACGCAACGCGATGTCGGGCAGGTCGGCAACGCGCCCGCCTGTACCGTCGTCGATGCGCGCCGCGAGCGCCTCGATCCTGCGCAGCAATCGCTTCGAACGCGGCAGGCCCGAGATCACGAAACGCTCGTGCTCGAGCAGGAACTTGCCGTACGACCAGCCTGCTCCCTCGCGCCCGACGAGTTGGTCGGCGGGCACGCGGACATCGTCGAAGAACACCTCGTTGATCTCGCTGTCGCCGTCGAAAGTCCGGATCGGGCGCACCGTGACGCCCGGCGAGCGCATGTCGAGGAGCAGGAACGAAATCCCCTGTTGCGGCCGCTCCTCGCGGCTGGTGCGTACGAGCGCGAACATCCAGTCCGCCCACTGCGCCCAGGTCGTCCAGGTCTTCTGGCCGTTGACGACGTAGTGGTCCCCTTGCAGGACGGCCTCGGTCTTCAGCGAGGCGAGGTCGGACCCCGCTCCCGGCTCGGAGTATCCCTGGCACCACCAGTCCCGGTTGGCCAGGATCCGCGGGAGAAAGCGCTGCTGTTGAGGCGAGTTGCCATAGGTGTAGATCACCGGGCCGACCATGTTCACGCCGAACTGCACCAGCGGCGGACACGGTTGCGCGCCGTACTCCTGCTGGAACAGATAGCGCTGCGCCGGCGACCACCCCGGACCGCCCCACTGCCTGGGCCAGTTGGCCGCATACCACCCGCGAGCCGCCAGGATGTCCTGCCAGCGGACGTAGTCGTCGCGTTCCAGGTACTGGCCGAGTTCGACCTTCCGGCGAATGTCGGCCGGGAGCTGGCTGCCAATGAAATCCCTGACCTCGAGGCGGAATCGGGTCTCTTCGGCGGTGAACCCCAGTCGCATTCGCTTTGCTCCGAAGACTGTGGAATGGCGCGTCGTGACGAGCGGAACCGAATGATTCGCCGCCGTCAGGTCAGGCGACGCCTTCGGCACGCAGGCGTGCAATCGCGGCCGTGTCGAGGCCCAGGAGTTCGGCCAGCACTGCGTCCGTGTGCTCGCCCAGCCCAGGTGCCGACGCGGCGAGGTTCGACGCGGTCGACGAGAACCTCACCGGCTGCGGTGCCAGCCAGGAGTCCCCGAACACGTGGTGCCGGGTAGGCACGAGCAACCCGCGGTCGCGAACCTGGCTGCTCGAGGCCGCCGCCCGGATGCCCTGGATGGGCGCGCACGGCACCCCCGCCGATTCGAACGCGGCCACGACTTGCGCGAGATCGAGCGGGCGACTCCAGGCTTCGATGCGCTCACGCAAGTCGGAGTCGTTTCGCGACCGTTCGGCGTCGGTGGCGAAGCGGGGGTCGGTGACCAGCCCGGGCTGGCCGACGACGCCCGCCGCCGCAGAAAACAGCTTGTCGTTGGCCGCGGCCAGCACATAGTGCCCGTCGCGGGCCGCGTAGACGCCGAACGGCGAGCTGAGCGGGTGGCGGTTGCCGACGCGCCTCGGCTCGACCCCCGCGTAGAGGTATTGCGTCAGCGCGGTCGGCAGCATCGCGAACAGCGAATCGAACATCGCCACGTCGATGCGGCGGCCACGTCCCGTGCGCTCCCGCGCATAGAGGGCCGACACGATTCCCCAGGCCGAGAACATGCCGGCGCAGATGTCGCCCACGGACTCGCCCACCAGCGTCGGCGGGCCCTGCGGATCGCCGGTGATGCTCATGAGGCCGCTCAAGGCCTGCGCGACGACGTCGTATGCGGGGGTCGCCGCGAGCGGTCCGCGCTGCCCGAAGCCCGACACGCTGCAGTAGACGAGGCGCTCGTTCACGGCCGCGAGCTGTTCGTAGCCGATGCCGAGCTTGTCCGCGACACCCGGGCGGAAGTTCTCCACGACGACGTCGGCGCGCGCCGCGAGCTGCAGCGCGATGCGCCGGCCTTCCGGGCGACCGAGGTCGAGGCGGATGCCTTGCTTGTTCCGGTTGATCATCGCGAAGCTGGCGCTCTCGCCATCGATGATCACGCCCATGCGGCGCTGGTCGTCGCCCTGGGGCGGTTCGACCTTGATCACACGGGCGCCGAGGTCGCCCAGCATCGCGGTGCAGTAGGGGCCGGCGAGGATTCTCGAGAAGTCCAGCACCAGCAACCCGTCGAGCAGCGGCGGGGAGGTCGCGTCGTTCACTTCAGCCCCGGCAACCACAGGCAGACCACCGGGACGAACAGCACGAGCAGCACGCGCAGGACGTCCATTGCGCAAAATCCCAGGACGCCCCGATACGTCTCCTTCATCGGGACATCCTTCGCGAGCGAATTGATCAGGAACAGGTTCAGGCCGAACGGCGGCGAGATCATCCCGATCTCGACGCTCATCAGAACCAGGATGCCGAACCAGACGAGCGTGGCGTCCCGAGACATTCCCAGGTCCAGCGAGAGCATCAGGGGGATGAACACCGGCAGCGTGAGCAGCACCATGGCGAGCGACTCCATGAAGCAGCCCAGGATCATGTAGGCGATCATCACGAACAGCACGATCAGGTAGGGCGAGGCGTCGATCGCCGCGACCATGCGTGCGAGCTCGGCAGGCATCTGCGACGACGCCAGTGCGGCCGAGAACAACTCGGCCGACAGCATGATCAGGAACATCATCGCGGTGGTGAGTCCCGCGCTGCGGACCGACTCGACGAAACCCTTCCACCGCATGCCGCCCTGAAGCACGGCGAACCCGAGCATCAGGAACGCGCCGACGGCGGCACCTTCCGAAGGGGAGAACAGCCCCAGATAGATGCCCGAAACGACCAACGCGAACACCATGACGATCGGCCAGGCGCCGCGGGTGGCGACGATCCGCTCCGACCAGCGCGCCCGCTCCATCGACGGGCTCGAGCCCGGAGCCAGGCGCGAGTAGATGTTCACCACGAACATGTACTGCGCGGTGGCGATCAGGCCCGGAATGACGGCCGCCACGAAGAGCGCGCCGACCGACTGCTCGGTGTAGATCGCGTAGATCACGAGGATGATCGACGGCGGAATGAGGATCCCGAGCGTGCCGCCGGCCGCGATGGTTCCGGTCGCCAGCGCCGGGGAATAGCCCGCCTTGCGCATTTCGGGCAGCGCCACCTTCGACATCGTCGCCGCGGTCGCGAGCGACGAGCCGCAGATCGCCCCGAACGCCGCGCATCCCCCGATCGTCGCGACCGCGAGCCCGCCGCGCCAATGGCCGAACCAGGCCCGTGCCGCCCGGAACAGGCGCGAGTTCATGCCGCCGTGGGTCGCAAACTCGCCCATCAGCAGGAACAGCGGCAGCACCGCCATCGTGTTGTTCGCGAACTTCGAGTACGTCATGGTCTTGAGCGTGTTGAGCATCGGCATCCAGCCGTTGATCGCCGCATACCCCAATCCGCCCACCAGCAGCATCGCGCCCGACACGGTCATGCGCAGCCCGATCGCCAGCAGTGCGCCGGCGAACATCAGCAATCCGACATCGAACCTGTCCAATCGAGTCTCCGCCGAAATCAGTGGTGCACCGGGTCAGCCGAAGGTGTGCGCATCGGTCGGTGTGCCGGCCGAGTCGTTGCGGGCGCGCTGGGCCGCCTCCCAGCCGACGAACAGGATCACGACCACCCAGAGCACCGACACGGCGCTGCCGAACGCGTAGATCACCCATTCGGGCAGGTTCAGGAACATGGTGCGCTGGTCCCGCGTGTAGGCCGACATCCCGCCGACGGCCAGGCGCCAGGTGATCACCGCCGCCACGATGGCGAACACCAGGTTCATGAGCGCGTCGAGCGCGTGATTCACCCGGGATGGCAGCGGCCGGGTGAAGAAATCGACCATCACGTTTCCGCCATGCAGGTGGCAGTAAGGGAGGAAGGCGAAGACCAGGACGCCGGTGAGCTGGTCGACGATCTCGCTGTCGCCCAGGATCGGCTTGCCGAACTGGGCGCCGATCACGGACATCATGGTCACCATCATCACGGCGATGAGCGCCACACCGCCGACCATCGCCACGCCGCCGCAGATCCGGTCGAGTCGACGACGGCCTGTGGCGATCACGTCCGGGCGTCCGGTCTCCGCCAATGACTCTTCGCTCACTTCTCTCCCCTGCATCCGCCTACTTGCGACCGTACCTGGCGGTCACGGCCAGAAGGTCGTCGAACATCCGCTGTCCGGGCAGGCCGCGCTTTTCGGCATCGGCGATCCACTGCTTGTAGACCGGAGCCATCGCCGCGCGCCACTTCGCGCTTTCCTCGGGCGACAGCGAATAGATCGTGTTACCGGCGTCGGCGATCGCCTTCTTCGCGGGGATCGTCAGTTCGTCGATCTTCTTCGCCACCGAAACCGAGTAGGCGATGCCGATGTTGTCGTCGATGATCTTCTTCAGGTCGGCCGGCAGCTTGTCGTACGAAGCCTGGCTCATCAGGGTCATGATCGGATTCTGATAGAGCGGCGTATCCATGCTGAACTTCGTGACTTCCTGCAGCTTGTACGGCGCCATGATCGCCCAGTTGATCGTCATGCCGTCGAGCTGGCCACGCTGCAGCGACTCGTAGACCTCGGGCAGCGCGACGCCGACCGGAGTGCCCCCGAGGCCCTTGATCGCCTCACCCACGTAGCGGCCTGGCACGCGAATGCGCATCCCCGACAGGTCGGCCTGGGTGCGCACCGCCTTCGTCCGGGTGTGCAGCACCGCCGCGTCCGTCGCATGCATGTGGACGATCTTGAGTCCCTTGAACTCGTTGTTCATCAGCCACTTCTGGACCCATTCGAGTATCGCGGGCGTCTGGCCCGCCGATGTGCCGACGTTGACGAACGGCAACTCGGTGGCCTGCAACAGCGGGAAGCGATTCGGCGTCGCTCCTGGAATCGTGATCACGATATCGACCACCCCGTCCTCGACCTGCTGGATCAGGTCGCTCACCTTCCCGCCGAGCTGCATGCTCGGGTAGAACTCGAGCTTGAGCCGACCGTTTGAATCCTTCGCGATCTTGTCGATCAGCGGCAGCATGTGATGCACGGCTTCCGGAGCCTGGGGGCCCGAGAACGAATGCACCTTGAGGATGATCGGTTGCTGCGCCTGGGCGGCCACGGACACCGCCATGGCGCACGCGGCGGCGAGTGCCCATTTCCCGAAACGTTTCAAGTTCATGATCGTTGCCTCTCTCAGAGCGAAAAGTAGTTGAGATTCCTGCGCTTGCTCTCGTCGATCGCCTCTTCGTACCCTGCGTCGGCGTAGCGCATGACGCCGAGCGAAGTGTCGTTGTCCAGTGTGAGCTTCAGGCGTTGCGCCGCCTGGGCGGTGCCGTCGGCGATCAGCGTGACGCCCGCACTCGTCATGTAGCCGCTGTAGCCGCCACCGCCCGAGTGAATCGCCACGAGGTCGGCCTGCGAGGAGCACGTGATCATCGCGTTGAGCAAGGGCCAGTCGGCGATCGCGTCGGAGCCGTCGCGCATGTTCTCGGTCATGATGTTCGGGTGCGCCATCGCGCCCGCGTCCAGATGGTCGCGGGTGAACGCCACCGGACCCGAAAGCACGCCCTCGGCGACCATGCGGTTCACCGCCAGGGCGAGTTCGGTACGATCGCCATGGCCCATCCACGCGATGCGCGCGGGGAGGCCCTCGAACCTGATGTGCTCGCGCGCCAGCCGGATCCAGTGACTGATGACCCGGTTGTCGGCGAAGCGGCCGAGCAGGTAGTCGTCGATCGCGGCGATGTCGGCCGGATCGTTGGAGAGCGCGATCCACCGGAACGGGCCGATGGCCCGGCAGAACATCGGCCGCAGGAACGCCTCGGTGAAGATCGGGATGTCGAACGCGTCGGCCACCCCGCCGCTCTTCGCCTGCGTTCGAATCAGGTTCCCGTTGTCGAAGACGACCGAGCCGGCCTTCTGGAATGCCAGCATCGCCCGCACGTGAACGACGATCGACGCGGTGCTCTGCGCCATCAGGCCTGTCGGATCGCTCGTGCGCATGGCGCGTACCTGGTCGAGCGAGTACCCGCGCGGAATGTAGCCGTAGAGCAGGTCGTGCGCGGACGTCTGGTCGGTGACCACGTCGGGAACGATGCCGCGGGAAACCAGATCGGGATAGACGTCGGCGGCGTTCGCGCACAAGCCGACCGAGAGCGGGCGGCGGGCGGCCTGCGCCTCGCGCAGCATGGCGAGCGCGGTGTCCAGGTCGGGGGCGGAGACGTCCAGGTAGCCGCTTTCGATACGGCGCGCGATCCGCGCCGGGTCGACCTCGACGCAGAGAATCGTCGCGCCTGCCATGCGCGCCGCGAGTGGTTGCGCGCCGCCCATTCCGCCGAGTCCCGCGGTCAGCACGAACCGGCCGGCGAGACTGCCGCCGAAGTGCCGTTCCGCGATGCAGGCGAAGATCTCGTAGGTGCCCTGGATCACGCCCTGCGATCCAATGTACTGCCAGTCTCCCGCGGTCAATCCGCCCCAGCAGATCAGGCCCTTGCGCTCCAGCTCGTAGAAGGTCTCGGCCTTCGCCCATTGGCCGACCATGTTGCAGTTGGCCATCACGACGATCGGCGCCGCCGGGTGCGTGCGCAGCAGCCCGATCGGTTTTCCGGATTGCACGACCAGCGTCTCGCTCTCGTCCATCGTCCGGAGCGTCTCGACGATGCGGTCGTGCGAGGCCCAGTCCCGGGCGGCCTTTCCCAGCGCCGCGTACACGATCAGGTTCGACGGGTTCTCGCCGACGGCCAGCACGTTCTCGAGCAGTCGCAGCAGCCCTTCCTGGCGCCAGCCCTTGCAGCGAAGCCTCGACCCCCCCGTCACGTCGAAGGTGCGCGTACTCATGCCTGCACCTTCTCGCGGCCCAGCGCGTAGCCGGAGACGTCGATTCCCAGCGCGCGCTCGACCGGTGGATACACGCTCGGATCGGTCACGCTCGCCGATAGCGGCAAGCGGTCCTTCGCGATGCGCAGGACGCACAACCGCATGCCTTCGCGGATGTCACCCGAACTCACGGGGGTGCCGGCGTCGTCGAGCGTCGCGATCACGTCGGGGTAGGTCGCGAGCCGCTCGCCGCCTGTGCCGACCACCGCCATGAACTCGTTCATGACGTGCAGCACCATGGCGCTCGCGCCGGTCCCGATCGTGACCGTTCCGATGTCGAAGGCTTCCGGCGTGTAGACGACCGACTTGGAGGCGACGACCCCTTCACCCAGGATGGTGCCCCCGGTCCTGGCGCAGATCGCGTCGATGACCGCGCTGCCGCCGCGCGGCTCGGCCGCGAGGATGGCCTCGCCGAGATCGAGCGCCATCGAGATGCCACCAAGCGCCGCGTGCTTGCGCACGTACGACGCGCGCACCGGGTTTCGGCACGACGCGATGAAGCCGCCCGCCATGTCGGCGGCCTTGCGCAGGATCGGCGAGATCTTCCCGGTCGCCCCGCGCACGCACAGTTCGATGTAGGAATTCGCGGCGCGATTGCCGCCAACCGCCGTCTGGATCATCGGCTCCGGACTGTTGGCGAGGCCGATCGACCCCATGTCCCCGGTCGGGTGGGCCCGGATGTCGCCGACCGCGTCGATCACCTTCAGGCCCAGAATCGCCGAAGGCAGCCAGCCGTTCATCGTGCTCGACTTGCCGTTCTGGCCGATGATCAGGCCGTAGATGGGCTCGCCCAGTTCCTGCTGCAGGAGATCGACGGCCTTGACGTAATCGACGCCGAGCATCTGCCAGTCGGTGGTGCCGCCCGGCGCACCGATCGCGGCCGCGGTGGCGATCCACGCGTCGTCCGGAACCTCGTCGATGCCGACGAGACAAGGCTCTCCGGCATTCACGGCGGCGGTGCCCAGCATGCGGCCGTGATCGGCCCACCCGCCACCGCCGGCAGCGAACACCGCGCCGCCGCGGATGGCCGCTTCGACGTCCTGTGCAGTCAGAATGCGTCCCACGTTCCCTCGTCCTTTCAGCTGATGTTGCGTTGCCCGCCCCGGATCGACGAGACGATCCCGGCGACCTGCTCGAAGGCCGATCGCGGCGGAAGCGCGCGCGTCCAGTCCTCGCGGTCCTGTGCCCGCCGGGTCGCGTCGTAACCGTACTTCGCGATGGTTCCGCCGAGCTTCATCGGCTCGGAGCGGTCGGTTCGCATGCCCGGAACGACGACGATGTCGCGCTCTGCGCGCATGCGGGTCGCGATCGCCCACTGAACCGCGAACTCGTCCCAGGGATCGATGTCTTCGTCGACGATCGTGACCTGCTTGATCAGGTTGACCGCGCTCAACGTCGCGAGGATTGCCTTGCCCGCGTCGCCGGGCCGGTGCTCGCCTGTCAGGGCGACGACGGCCGACAGGCGGCCGCATCCGCTGCTGGACACCGCGACGTTCCCGGTTGCGGGAAGGATGGCCTTCAGGCTCGACTGCAGGCCCGCGGCGATCGAGACGGCGCCGAGCAGAACGTGCTCCTGGTGGAAGCCGGGCTCGATCACCTGAAGCATCGCATCGCGGCGGCAGGTGATCGCGCGCACGGTGACCACGTATCCGGCGCCGTAGCGCTCGTACATGCCGTGGTACTCGCTGACCGGCCCCTCCTCGACCGCCTCCGTGACGTCGATCTCGCCCTCGACGACGATCTCGGCGGCCGCCGGCACGATCAACTCGCTCGTCCTGCACCGCAGCGAGGCGACAGGCTCGCCGAGCAGCGCGCCGGCCACCGCCATCTCGTCGTCGCCGAGCTTCAGGTACAGCGCCGCGGCGAGCAGGACGGCCGGATGATTGCCGAGGGTGATCGCGATCGGCAGGCGTTCGCCGCGTGCTCCGGCCGCCCGCGCCATCACCGCCAGGTGGTGATTCGGCGCGATGCCGATGAGGGCCCGGTCGCCGCCGAGCGGCTTGACGCGTGCGTAGGAGAGATTGCGGTGACCGCTCACTCGGTCCTGCGCGACGATGCACCCCGCGGTCAGGTAGGGGCCGGTTTCGTGCTCGAAGAAGCGCGGGATCGGCAACTGCCCCAGATCGGGCCGCATCGCGACTTCCTGCACGGGCCCCTGGGCGACGATGGCCGGCTCGATCGGTGCCGCAATCGCCTGCGCGAGACGCGCGGTGAGTTCGGCCCGGCCGACGCCCAGCGCGAACGCAATCCGGTCGACGGTGCTCAGCAGGTTGCCCACGACTGGAATGCCGCTCGCACCCGTCCCGGTGAAGACGAGCGCGGGGCCGGCGTCGAGCGCCGACAGGCACGCAGAGATCTCGAAACCGGCGGGGTCGATCGGCCGGTGGATCGTCGCGATGTCGCCACGCTCACGCAGCTCGGCAAGGAACGACCGGAACGAATGGCGTTCCGCCCGGGCAGCAGCCTTCCTCGACCCTGGACTCATCGGTCACCCGCCGTGCGTGCGCTCGAGGCCGCTCGGTCGATCCTGAGGATGGCCTCGAGGATCACGTCCGTCCCCGCGGCCAGTTGCGACGCCTCGCTCCACTCCTCGGGACAGTGGCTTCGCCCACCGAGGCAGGGCACGAAGAGCATCGCACTCGGGGCCACGCGCGACACGAACGCCGCATCGTGGCCGGCGCCGGAAGCCATCGACATCGCCGAATACCCGAGCGCCGCCGCACTGTCGAGCAGGACTTGCTGCAGCGCCGGATCGCAGTCGGCTGGATCGTTGTCCGACAGCACCTCAAAGCCCGCAAGCTCGGTCGAGCTCGCCGCCGCGATCCGGTTCGCGCTCGAGCGCAACGCGTCGACGAAGCGCTTCATCAGCGCCGCGCTCTCGCAACGCGCGTCGATCACCAGCCGGGCATCGCCTGGCACCACGTTCGCCGCGTTCGGCCTCACGTCGACCACCCCGGCGGTCGCCACGAAGTAACCCTCGCCGCGCGCGTCCAGTTCGCGCGCGAGATCGCGCACCGCCAGGATGACCTCGGCCGCGGCCACGGCCGCGTCCCGGCGACCTTGCATCGGCGCGGTACCGGCGTGCGCCGGCTGGCCGTTGAAGCGCAACTCGAGCCGGGTAATGCCCACGATCGCGGTGACGATGCCCACGTCGAGACCCCGCGCCTCGAGGACCGGCCCCTGCTCGATGTGCAATTCCAGGAACGCGCCGATGTCGGCCCGGCGCGCGGCATCGATGCGATCGGGCGCCCCGCCGATCCGTTCGATGGCCGCGCGCAGCGTCTCGCCGCCCGGCCCCGTCTGGTCGAGGTGGGCCGCCTCGAGCGCACCCGTCATCGCGCGGCTGCCGATGCACGACAGCCCGAACTCGCTCGGTTCTTCGGCCAGGAAGTCGACCACCTCGAGTGCATGGTCGAGCGCGAGACCGGCCTCGTCGAGCGCCCGCGCGATCTCGATTCCCGCCACGACGCCCGCCATGCCGTCGAACCTCCCGCCGCCCGGAACGCTGTCGGAATGCGACCCGAGCATGATCGTCGCGGCGCCCGGCTTGCGCCCCGTCCTTCGGCCGATGAGGTTTCCGCCGGCATCGATGCGGACGGCCAGGCCCGCATCGCGAAGGCGCGATGCCAGCCATTCGCGACCTTCGACGAACTTCACCGAAAACGACCGGCGCGTGTACGGCCGCCCCGGCTCGGTGATCTCGCCGAGCGCCATCAGGTCGCGCCAGAGCCGTGCGCCGTCGATGCGGCCCGTGGCCGATTGCCGAGTCATCGTCGTCGGGTTCACGCCGAAAGTGCCGGCCGGACGAACGCCCCCCGGCCCGGTGCCGCAAGCACCGACGTGCCGTCGAACGCGAGCGCGCCGCGCGCGAACGTCGCGACGGGCCGATGCGACAGCTCGATGCCCTCGTAGGGACTCCAGTGAACCCGGTTGTGTCCGCTCGCCGCAGGATCGTAGGGACCCGGACGATGGCCGAGCACCGTGATGTCGGCGTCGCGCCCGACCTCGAGCGCGCCCTTGCGGTGGCCGATCCTGAAAAGCCGTGCCGGATTGGCAGCGAGCAGCCGCGCCGCCCAGTACAACGGCAGGCCGCGATCGAGCAGGCCCTTGACCAGCAGCGGAACCAGCACCTCCAACCCGGGAACGCCCGAGGCGTTCCTGAGCATGTTCGGATCGGTCTTGCGATCCTCGGACCAGCTCACGTGGTCGGTCGAAACGACCGTGACGTTGCCGGCCGCCAGGTGTCGCCACAGCGCCTCGCGCTCGGCGCGACCGCGCACCGGCGGGTTGATCTTCGCCTTGCCGCCGAGGCGCGCCACGTCGTCCTCCTCGCACAGCATCAGGTAGTGGATGCACGCCTCGATCGTCGCGTCGACCCCCTGTTGGCGGTACGCAGACGCCATCGTGTAGCCGCGTCCGAGGGAGCAGTGCACGATGTGCGCCGAACATCCCGTGTCGGCGGCCAGCTCGTAGACTTCGGCGATCGCCAGCGTCTCGGTGATCGGCGGGCGCGACAGCGCATGCGCCCGGTAGTCCGTGGTGCCCGATGCCTCGATCCTGCGCATGTAGGCACGCGTGCTTTCGTCGTCTTCGTTGTGAACCCCGGCCATCAGCCCGAAGGGGGCGATCGCCGTAAAGGCGTCGTGCAGCACGGCCGTCGGAATGCGCGGGAAGCGCGTCGGATGAGTCTCGAAAGTGGAGAACTTGAAGGCCGCGGCCCCCGCTGCAACCATCTCCGCAATGTGCGCCGCCCCGTCCTCGGGGCGAATGGTGCCGAACAGTGCGAAGTCGACGCGCGCGCCTTCCCCGGCCTCGGCCGCCTTCTGCGAAAGCCTTTCGCCGGTGCAGATCAGGTTGCCGTCGTCGTACGGCATGTCGACGATGGTCGTGACGCCGCCCGCCGCGGCGGACCGCGTCGACCACTCGAAACCCTCCTGGCCGCGTTGCGAACACGAATGAACCTGCGAATCGATCGCACCCGGCATGACAAGTGCCGTGCCGAAGTCGTGGCGCTCGCGCGCAGCAGGCCCTTCACCCTCTCCGACGCGCTCGATGACGCCATCGCGCACGGCGACGAAGCCGCGCTCGAGCATGCAGTCACTGCGCACGATTCGACCGGTGACGACGAGATCGAAATCGCTCATTGATCGGCCCACCTCTTCATTCGAACGGATGCCGGCGGATTCTGCCGACCCGACGTGTCGCGGAAACCGGTGCCCTGACCCGAGTGCAGTCTAGTCGGCCTCGTGAGCGGCGTGCCATTCCAGAATCGAATCGATCCATAGACCGGCGGAATGCGGTCGACCGGAAACGCGGCGATGTCGGGACGCGCGGTCGAGTTCCCCGCTCTTGTTCACCGTCACCTGCGTGATGGGGTTGGAGCGTGCACGCCTGTCCCCGCGTTGGGTCGGCATCCTGCGTCGGCTATCGGCCGCTGCGCACGTCGTCGTCATGTTCACCGTCGGCCGGCGAGGTGCCTTCACTCCCGATAGGCCGGCCGGCGCACTGATTCCAGTGACGACGGAGTCGTGGATTCCTGCGCTGAGCGCAACTCTGACGGCAGAGGTTCGGCGCCGACCCGGACTCGCGTCCTGATCGCACGCGCAGCCGACGACCAGGGGGTGCCGGTGGGTCTTCGAGCCCGCAAGTTTCGCGAAGGGCGACCGCTATCGCGCGCCGCCCCTGGCACGTGGCCGTGCAGTCCCGCGAGCCGCGACGCCTTCGAACGCATCGACGTAAGCATCGAGCAATCTGCGGATCATCCTTTGATACCGGGTGTCCGCCTTCGAAGCCTCGGCCTTGAAGAAGTCGACGCTCTTCCTGCTCAGCGTGATCGTGATCTTCACGTCTTCTTCCCGGAAAGCCAGCTCCTTGGGTGACGGAAGGAAGTCCCGGATCACTCCCGGTTCCCCGATCGGTTCATCGGTGTATTCGGGGACGTCAACGCTGCGTCGACGGACTGGGCACTCGAACAGACTGCCCATGGGCGGACTGCCTATTGACCTTCCTGACGATCATCTCTGCGGGAAGGCGCTCGAACGTCGAGGCGCCAGGGCCCAGGCCGGATGTAAACCCCGCGTATGGCCTGTAATCGGAGGTAACGCCGCGAGCCGTCGGGCGCGATCCGGGAGATGATGAATCGTCCTGTCCAGGGAGCCGACAGATGAAGAGGAAGAGCAAGACCTTCGTTTCCGCGATCACCGCCGCCGCCGTCGCGTTCGGATCGGTCGGCGCGATCGCGCAGCCTCGCGGCGAGCCGCAGCGTCAATTCCAGACTGACCGTCGCGGCCCGCCGCCGCAAGGCGTCGAACGTCCGCAACGGCCCGATGCACGCCACCCATATCGTGGCCAGGAGTACCGCAGCCCGCAGTATCGCGGCCAGCCGTCCCGCAACGACTCGTACCGCCGCCACGACCAGGTCCGCCCGTACTACCGGCCCGGCCCGCCGCCGTCGCACGCGCGAGCCGGCGGTCGTGGCGCGGGCCCGTACCACGACATCTATCGCGGCGCTCGCCTGCCGTCGTACTACCGCAGCCCGATGTACGTGGTGAGCGACTGGCGCGGACACCATCTCAGGCCGCCGCCGCGCGGGTACTACTGGGTGCAGGTCGGCGCCGACTACCTGCTGGTCGCGATCGCGACCGGCATCGTCGTGCAGCTGATGCTCGGCTACTGATCGGCGAAGGCGTCAGCCCAGCGCCTGCATCCGCAGCCGCCGCGCCGCTTCCTCTGCGCGCGCGTCGTCGATCTCGCGCATCACGTTGCCCACGTTCACCGCGCCGGTCTCGTGCTCGAACCGGCCGGTGAGGGCCACCGCAGGGTCCAGGATGCCGCGCCGATAGAGATCCCAGATCTCGTGTCCGTAGTCGGTGTCGAGCAGTTCGGGCGCGAAGCGGCCGAAGAAGCCGCGCAGGTTGGCGACGTCGCGCAGCAGCATCCGCTGCGCGTGGTTGTTGCCCGCAGCGTCGACCGCCTGCGGCAGGTCGATGATCACCGGGCCGTCGGCGCCCAGCAGGATGTTGAATTCCGACAGGTCGCCGTGCACGACGCCGGCGCACAGCATCCGCACGACCTCCTTCAGCAGCGTCGCGTGGTGCGCGCGCGCCTGCTCCGGGGTGAACACGACGTCGTTCAGGCGCGGCGCGGCATCGCCGTGCTCGTCGGTCACCAGGTCCATCAGCAGCACGCCGTCGCAGAAGTTGTGCGGCTTCGGCACGCGCACGCCGGCGGCCGCCAGCCGGTACAGCGCGTCGACCTCGGCGCTCTGCCAGGCAGCTTCCGTGGCCTGGCGGCCGAACCGGGTGCCCTTGGCCATCGCCCGCGCCTGCCGCGAATTCCTGACCTTGCGGTTCTCGGTGTAGTCCACCGCCTGGCGAAAGCTGCGCTGCGTCGCCTCCTTGTAGACCTTCGCACACAGCGTCTCGCCGCCGCGGCGCACGACGTAGACCGTCGCTTCCTTGCCGCTCATCAGCTGGCGCACGACCTCATCGACCAGGCCTTCGTCGATCAGCGACTGCAATCTCCTGGGTGACTTCATGGGCGCCATTGTGCGCCACCCGCCTCTGGTCGCCCGATTTCGAGGCGTCCCTGCAGCTTGACTGACGGACCGGCGTCGGCCCCAATAGCGCTCTCCAGGCCGTAGCGCAGGCCAGACGTAGCGCAGGCCAGACCCGGGAGACGAGCATGCAGACCCTCAGCCTGCAAGACCCGCTGTTCGCCACCTACGCCATCGCCGCGACGCTGATGATCCTCAAGGCCGTCGGCATGTCGTGGCTGACGGTCTACCGGATGATGCGGGAGAACGCAGGGTTCCGGTCGCCGGAAGACCTGCGCAGGACGACGCTGAACCCCTCGCCCGACCCGAAGCAGCTCGCGCCCAACGAGCGGGTCGATCGCATCCGGCGCATCCAGATGAACGACCTGGAGAACATCCCGTTCTTCCTCGTCGCCGGCTTCCTCTACGTGCTGACCGGGCCGCCGCTGTGGCTCGCGCAGGCGCTGCTGTACGGCTACGTGGTCTCGCGGCTGTTGCACTTCGCCGCGTACCTGAGCGCGCGCACCCACGACACGCGCGCCACGTTGTGGACGATCGGGTCGTTGATCCTGATCTTCATGACGGTGCGCGTGCTGCTGGCGGCGCTCGGGAGCTGAGCGCGCTCGGGAAGAGGAGGGCATGGTCGCGCGACAGGCGCGTCACGTTCTACTATCTGCTTGTGCATCCACCCCCCTTCGAGGAGGCAGCCTCATCATGCAACTCACCGACATCCTCGCCCAGATGGGCGGCCTCCAGGCCATGGCACGCGAACTGGGGGTGAGCGAATCTCAGGCAGCCAGCGGCGCCGAGGCGCTGCTCCCGGCCATCCTCGGCGGCTTCAAGAAGCAGGCGCAGGCGCAGCCCTCGGGCCTGGAAGGACTCGGCGGCCTGCTCGGCCAACTCGGCGGCGGCGGCCTGCTCGACGAGGTGCTCGCTCCGCAACCGACGAACGTGGAACGCGGCAACGACGTGCTGGGACAGATCTTCGGTTCCAGGGACGTGAGCCGCGCGGTCGCGCAAAACGCGTCCTCGCAGACCGGGCTGGACACTTCGCTGCTGAAGAAGATGTTGCCGATGCTGGCGATGGTGGTCGCGGGCCTGATCGCCAGACAGCAGGGCGCGAGCGCGTCGGCGCAAGCGAGCGAGCAGCCTGCGCCGCAACCCGGGGGCGGCCTGGGCGACCTGCTCGGAAGCCTGCTGGGCGGCCAGGCGGCCGGCGGTGGGGGCGCGGGTGGCGGCCTGGGCGGGCTCGCGTCGATGCTCGACCTGAATCGCGACGGCAACCCGCTGGACGACATCCTGCAGATGGTCGGCAAGGCGATGCGGTAGCCGCGAGTGCGCTATGCGACGTGCGGAAGCGGAACGAGGATCTCCACGGACTCGAACGGCACCGATACATCGCCGTCGTCGGAGCGCTCGACCAGACCCAGTTCCTCGAGCCGCGACACGTCCGTGTGCACGTTCGAGTAGTTCCGGCCCGCGGCCTTGGCCAGGGCGTAGATGCTGCAGGGCCCGACACGCCTGAGCGTGCCGAGCAAATCGAGGCGGGCCGGCGTCAGTTCGGCGAACAGCGAGCGGGCCGACTCGAAGCTGAGCCGGAAGTCCGCCGCGGCGCGCCGTTTTCGCGCGCCCTGAAGTTGTTGCGCCGCGGTCCGAAAGACCGAACCGCGTCGGGACACCTCGATGATCGCCTTCATGTTCAGTCCCACCGTTCCACGTCCAATCTGAAGTCTTCGAGCAATTGCTCGATCGATGCGAAGACGTAACGTTCCTCGTGATTCGCGAAGTGCCGGTGATCGCCCTTGCCGCGCTCGTTGTCATATCGAACCCGGCACCTCCCGGTAGCACCGTAGTACAGGCGATACTTGAACCGATGTGAACATGGTGGCAACGGCCGCGGGAGCTCCCAGATGACGATCTCGACGATCGAGCCGTCGTCTCGAACCTCCTTGACGTGCACGATCAGCACAGCGTTCTTGTATTGCATCTTAGCAATATATCGGCTGGATTTCCACGCTTTGTGCGACCAGATGCTATGGGGATCCGAAGGACAGGTCTGTATTGCCGATGGTCGAGTCCATCGGCCGATCGACGCTTTCCGTCAGCGACGGACCTCGTTCTTCGGGCGCTGGAAGCGGCAACTCGCCGCGGGTATCGTTGAACGATGGATGCCGGATTCCCCACGGTGACGCTCCGGCGCGGCGAAACCGTCCCAGCGCTCGGCCAAGGCACCTGGAACGTCGGCGACAGCCGCGCCACGCGCCGGGAGGAAATCGCGACGATCCGCCTCGGGCTGGACCTTGGCCTGACCCTCGTCGACACCGCCGAGATGTACGGCGAAGGGCGCGCCGAGGAGCTCGTCGGCGAGGCGCTGGCTGGCCGCCGCGACGAGGCGTTCGTCGTCACGAAGGTCTATCCGCACAACGCATCGCGCGAAGGCACGGCGGCGGCCTGCGAACGCAGCCTGCGGCGCCTGCGCACCGATCGCATCGACCTCTACCTGCTGCACTGGCGCGGCGCGATCCCGCTGGCCGAAACCGTCGAGGGCTTCGAGGCGCTGCGGCGCGCAGGCAAGATCCGCCACTGGGGCGTGAGCAACCTGGACCTCGCCGACATGCAGGAACTGTGGGCGATCGCCGGCGGCAGGCACGCCGCAGCGAACCAGCTGCTCTACAACCTCGCGCACCGCGGCATCGAGTGGGACCTGATGCCGTGGCTGCGCCGCCACCACGTCGCGGTGATGGCGTACTCGCCGATCGACCAGGCGCGGCTGCTGCGCCGCCGAAAGCTCGCAGCGATGGCCGAGCGAGCCGGCCGCACTCCGGCGCAACTCGCGCTCGCGTGGCTGCTGTCGCAACCGGGCGTGATCGCGATCCCGAAGACCTCGAATCGCGAGCGGATGCGCGAGAACGCGGCGGTGCTGGCCAATCCGCTCACGAAGGCGGAGGCGGCCGAGCTGGACCGGCTGTTCGCGGCGCCGAGCGGCCCCGTGCCGCTCGAGGTGATCTGAGCGCGGGCCTCGGGATCAGGCCGCCTTGCGCGGCTCCACCCGCTCGAGGATCTCGGCACGCGTCGACAAGGTCTTCAAATCGTAGGTTGCCTGCAAACTCAACCATGAAGCAGCATCGCCCCCGAAATAGCGGGCCAGTCGCGCTGCGGTATCCGCCGTGATCGACCGCCGCTCCTTCACGATCTCGTGGATGCGCGTCGCAGGTACGCCCACGGCGAGCGAAAGAGCATTCACGTTCAGCCCCAGCGGAACGAGGTAGTCCTCGCGCAGGATTTCGCCCGGGTGAACAGGACGCATTCGATTGATGAGCCGCGCCATGATAATCGTTAAACCTGGAGGGTGTCGACCCGCGCGCGCCGGTCGGGCTACAGGCAGCGGGGACGATCCTATGGATTCACGGCGTGCGACGCCATTGCACCCATGGCCGAGCCTTCGACGACTCCGATCCTTGGCGGTGCGCAACCGAGGTGATTCGACCCAATAGGCGCATGGTCGCCCACGATGACTGCGCAAGCCCTGCGCTACCCTGTCGCCTCCATCCAGAACCCGCAGCCATGACCGACCTCTCCACCCTCCCGATCACGAAGAAGTGGCCCGCGCGCCACCCCGACCGCATCCAGCTCTATTCGCGGCCGACGCCGAACGGCGTCAAGGTCTCGATCATGCTCGAGGAAACCGGCCTGCCCTACGAGCCGCACCTGGTGAGCTTCCAGGAGAACGAGCAGCTGTCGCCCGAGTTCCTGTCGCTGAACCCGAACAACAAGATCCCGGCGATCGTCGATCCGAACGGCCCGGGCGGCAAGCCGCTCGGCCTCTTCGAGTCGGGCGCCATCCTGATCTACCTCGCCGAGAAGTGTGCGCGCGAAGGTCGCGAGTCGTTCCTGCCGGCCGACCCCGCCGCCCGCTACGAAACGATCCAGTGGCTGATGTTCCAGATGGGCGGCATCGGCCCGATGTTCGGCCAGGTGGGCTTCTTCACGAAGTTCGCCGGCAAGGACTTCGAGGACAAGCGCCCGCGCGATCGCTACGTCGCCGAGGCGAAGCGGCTGCTGAAGGTGCTCGAGCAGCGGCTGGCAGGCCGCAAGTGGATCATGGGCGACGCCTACACGATCGCCGACATCGCGACCTTCCCGTGGGTGCGCAACCTGGTCGGGTTCTACGAGGCCGGCGAGCTGGTCGGGTTCGGCGAGTTCAGGGAAGTGGCGCGAGCGCTGGCGGCGTTCGTGGCTCGGCCGGCGGTTGCGCGAGGGCTGACGATCCCGGCGTGACGCGTCGGCCCTCGGCCGGCCCGCGCGGCGCCACTAAGCCGACGACTCGGTGACCAGCTCTCGCCTGACCAGCACCGCCGTGTTGCGCGGCACCACGGCGTGCCCGCGCGCCAGCAGGTGCGCCTTCGTGAACGCGGCGCCGAAGAGCAGGATCAGCGACGAGTAGTAGACCCACAGCAGGATCAGCACCACCGAGCCCGCGGCGCCGTAGGTCGATGCCGTTGCCGTGTGCGCGAGGTAGGCGGCGATGCCCCAGCGGCCGACCGAGAACAGCAATGCCGTGACCAGCGCGCCGACGACCACGTCGCGCCAGTGCAGCACGACGTCGGGCAGCACCTTGAAGACGGCGCCGAACAGCAGCGCTGCCGACAGCAGCCCGACGAGCACCTCGCTGCCGCTCAACAGCGCGGCGATCGCGGGCACGAAGCGGTCGGTGAACTCGAGCACCGCGCGCAGCACGACGCCGAGCAGCAGCGAGACCAGCAGCACGAAGCCGATCGCCAGCACGACCGTCAGCGACAGGAGGCGATTCTTCACGAGCGCGAAGAGGTTGTTGCGATGCGGCCGCGCGGCGACGCCCCAGATCGCGTTCAGCGACGACTGCATCTGCCCGAACACCGTCGTGGCGCCGGCGAGCAGCGCCGCCACGCCGAGCAGCGTCGGCAGCAGCCCCGACTCCTCGATACGCGAGCGCGCCACGGCCTGCTCGACCGCGCGGGCCGCCTCGCGGCCCATCACGTCCTGCAGTTGCCCGACGATGTGGCCCTGCGCGGCCTGCTCGCCCATCACGATCCCGATCACCGAGACCGCGATGATGACGACCGGCGCCAGCGAGAACAGCGTGTAGAACGCCAGCGCCCCGGCGTGGCTGAACGCGTTGCTGTCGAGCCAGAGCTTGACGGCTTCGCGGGTGATCGACCACCAGTGCTGCGCGGTTTGCTTCCACATGGAGCGGCTCCGGGTGACGGGCGGTCAGCTTACCCAGTCGACGAGGGGGTTCCAAGCGCGACCATCGCCCGCGGCGACTACCACCCCGCCTCCCAGGGCGGCGCCGGTTCGAACCGCTGCACCAGGAAGTCGATCAGCGTTCGCACACGCCTGGGCAGCGTGCGGTTGGGCAGGTAGACCAGGTAGATGCCGAAGTCGGGCAGGATCTCGACCTCGCGCAGCAGCGGCACCAGACGCCCGCGCCGCAGGTCGTCCGCGGCGACGTAGATCGGCAGCACGCCGATTCCCAGGCCGGCGACCACCGCCGCGTGCGACGCATCCATGTCGTCGGTCTCGAAGCGCGCCGCGACCGGCACGACGTGCAGCTGCCCGTCGCGGCGCAGGCTCCACGCGCGCTTCGGCGCCATCGGCGGGAACAGCACCCCGTCGTGGCCGGCCAGGTCCTCGATCACGCGCGGCGTGCCGCGCCGCGCCAGGTAGGCCGGCGCGGCGCACAGCACCTTGCGGTTGACCGCGAGCTTGCGCGCCACCAGGTTCTGGCCGGGCGTCGCGGTAATGCGGATGCCGAGGTCGTAGCCGTCGTCGCCCAGGTCGAGCGTGCGGTTGCTGCACGAGAGCTTCACGTGGATCGCCGGATAGCGGTCCTGGAACTCGCCGAGCGCAGGCATCAGGTGGCGCAGCGCGAACGCCTGCACGCAGGTGACGCGCACCAGCCCGGCGAGCTCGGATTGCACCCGGGTCACGCGTTGTTCGGCGAACCGCGCCTCCTGCACGATCCGCACGCAGTGCTCGTGGAAGATCGCGCCGCCCTCGGTGAGGCTCAGCTTGCGCGTCGTGCGGTTCAGCAGTTTCACCGACAGCGAGCGCTCGAGCGCGCTCACCTGGCGACTGACCAGCGACTTCGAGATGCCGAGCCGGGCCGCCGCGGCGGAGAAGCTCTTCGCCTCCACCACCTCCGCGAACACGCTCATAGCCGCCAGGCGATCCTGCAATTCGCACCACTCCAGCAACAATCAGTTGAATGAGACGCTATTTATCGCTTCTCTGCAACGGTCTACATTAATGCCGTGACCCTCGAACCCAGGAGCGCGACATGAGCAACGACGTGGTCAAGATGGGCCAACTCGAGATCCGCTACCTGGTCGACGGCTCGAAGAGCGGTGGCCTCGGCGTGTTCGAACTCGTCGTGCCGCCGGGCGCGAACGTCCCCCCACCGCACAGCCACAGCCACAAGGAGGAGTTCTTCTACGTCGTGGAGGGCTCGATCGACTACTCGGTCGACAACGAGTCGCGCGAACTGGCACCGGGCCAATGGATGTCGACGCCGCGCGGCTCGGTGCACGCCTTCAGGAACACCGGGACGCAGACGGCGCGCGCGCTGGTCGTGCTGACGCCGGACATCGGGGCGCAGTACTTCCGCGACGTCGCGGAGGTGGTCAATGCCGGCGGGCCGCCGGACCGGGCGAAGCTGCTGGAAGTGATGGCGCGGTACGGGCTGGTGGCGGCAGCCCCGCCGCCCGCCACGGCAAGCCCTCCCCGCACCGGCGCCTGACGCAACAGACGATCGCGCCATTCATCGCGCGAGTGCCGCCGGCCGGCGCGATCGGCCGCGCCCCCCGTCCGCATCCCGGAGGGTTCGGGCAGACAATCGTGGGCCATGCGACTCAAGTTCATCGCGACCCTCCTGTTGCTCGCAGCAGCGCTCGGCCTTTCCGGCCCGGCCCGAGCTGCGACGACGGTACGGGTGCTCGAAACCTGGCCTGCCGGCGATCGCGTCACGCTGGCGCGCAACCAGCACTTCAACCTGCGCCTCGCCTACTCCAGCGACCAGCCGGTCGGCATCTGGGTCAGACCGTACTTCCGCGGCAAGCCGGCCGATGCAGGCACCAGCCCTTCGCCTCGCTTCACGGGCGACGGCGAAATGCTCGCCTGGTTCTTCCTGATGCAGCCGGGCACCGAGGTCGACGAGATCCGCATCACCGCCGGCGACGGCCGGGTGCAGAGCACGCCGGTGGTGGCCACCTATCGCGTGCAGGTCATCGGCGGCAGCGAAGCCTCGGCGGGCGAAGCGCCCCCGGCATGGGTGACCGACATGCACGCGCAGGCCCGGCTCGCCCAGCAACGGGCGGCCGAAGCGCGCAACCAGGCACCGGTCAGCGCCGGTGACGTGGCGCTTCTCAACGGCTTCATGCTCGCCATGCTGGGAGTGTGCCTGCTTGGCATCGCCGGCCCGGCGTGGATGCTCTGGCGCTGGCGCGGCGGCTGGCGCATCGCTGCCGCGGTGCCGGCGATCATGATGGCATTCGTCGTCCTGCGCATCGTGATCGGCGTTGCGATCGATCCCACCTCGCACAACCTGTGGCCGTTCGAGATGCTGATGGCCGGGGCGATGAGCGCCGGCGTCACCGGGCTGCTGTCGGTCTTGCGCAAGCTGACCGGCGCGGGGCAGGCTGCGTGATGCAGGTGCTCGGCGCGCTGTTCCTGATCGCCATAGGGGCCAGCGTGCTGGCGGTCGGCTGGCGCGGCTATCGGGTGGGCGAGTTGCCGGCCGGATCGAACTTCATGCGTCCGTTCCGGCCGAACCGTGACGACAACCCCTTCGCGTTCCGCTTCTACCTGGCGCTGTACTGCTGCGGGGGCACGGCGCTCGCGGTGTGGGGGCTGCTTGCGCTGGCGGGGATGGCGCCACCGCTTCGGTTGCGATAGGCGCCGCGCTTCAGAGCAGTTGCCACGCGACGAAGCCGATCGATGCGATCCACAGCAGCACGGCGAGCCACGTCCGGTTGCTGCGCACCAGATCCGGGCCCGAGCCGCTCGCGCGCCCGGTGATCATCGGCACCATGCGGTTCCTTCGGCGCAGCACGCTCGAGCCGACGAGCGCGGCGACGTGCGCGCCGGCGAGCGCGAGGAACGCGTTGCCGAAGAACTCGTGGACCTCCTCGAGCCAGTCGCCACCCCACTCCTCGTAGACCGCGATGCCACTCAGCGCGAGAGGCACGACCGCAACGAGCATCGCGACGACCAGCAGCGCGATCAGCAGGTTCTCGCCGTGTCGCCAGTCGACGTCGGCGAGCCGGCGTCCGTGGCGCATCGATCGAAGCCACTCGGGCAGGCCGGCCAGCTTGCGCCACGTCGGCGCCAGGCGCGCGTAGCGCGGGCCGGCGATCCCGTAGAGCAGCCGGAACCCGAGCAGCGCGGGCATCAGGTAGCCGAGCGCGACGTGCACCGAGCGCCAGGTTTCGCTGTCGCCGGTGACGAACGCCCCGAGGAAGCTCGCCGCGAACAGCCAGTGGAATGCGCGCGTGGGCGCGTCGACCACGCGGCGGCCCGTCGATGGTGTCTGCGCCGATCCGACGGCGCGCGGGAGGGTCGATACGGATTGCATGTCGTTGCTCGCTTCAATCGTTCCAGGCACGCCGATGACGTGCGTCGAGGCCTGCGGGGAATCGCAGGTCGTCTTCGTCGAAACGTCCGCGGTCGGCGCCGGCGTGGCACGCCCCGCAGTTCGCGGCGCTCTTCACGCTGTCGTGGCGCCAGACGGCCGTGTTCACCTTCCGGTGCTTGCGCTCGAACCAGCGCGAGCGCGTGATGCGGTCCTGCGGCGGCTCTTCGCTCACCCGCTTCCAGGTGCCGGCATGCCGCTGCAGCCACGCGTCGATTCGTGCGGCCGTGGCCGCGTCGAGCGCGGCGTCGGCTCCGAAGTGACTGTCGAGCCCGCTCATGATCCGTCGCCACGATGCGGCCGGAAGCGCGCCCGGCGCGTACGCGACGTGGCACGACGCGCATTCCTGCACGTAGGCGTCGGGCACGTCGGCCGGCATCGCCCTGCGCTCGCCGGCGTGTGCGGCAGCGGCGACGGCGCAGAGACCGGCCACGGTGAGGAATCGTGAGAGGCGATCGCGAAACGAGGGGTTCATTGCAAGCACTCCGAAGCGCGCCGACCGTCAGCGTCCGAGCCCGAGCAGGTACGCGAGCACGTCGGCCTTCTCGCCCGCGCTGCATTCCCTCCCGAGCACGTCCTTGCAGTTGCGACGGAACCACTTGTCGACGCGAGCGGTGTCGGTAAGGGCCGCCGCGTTCGCAACCGGTGCGATCGGGTCGATCGCCTTGCCGGTCTTCGCGTGCTTGCCGGCGGTGAGCGGCGCATCGCGGTGGCACGAAGCACACGACCATTCACCGCCGTGCCGGCTGGTGAAGAAGAGGCGCCCGCGTTCCGCGTCGCCGGGCGCGCCGGAGGCGGTGCTGAAACGCTCGAGTTGCCGTGCAGCCGAAGTGTCGGCCGCGTGCGCACTCGCCGCGACGAACAAGGTGACGGCGACGACGGCAAGCGATGCCTGCCGGAATCGGGACGAGAACCTGCGCGACATCCTCTGCGCTCCGAATGGGCAAGGGCGTGAAAGCCCGTTGCCTGCATTCTTCGCGCAGCAAGGTGAAACGAGACTGAAACCGGCGAGCGCTGCCGATGCGTCGACTGCCAGCGCGAGCACGAGAAGCGGAAGGTGGGGCGCTAGAGATTCACCGAGCGGGGACATGCTCGACGTATCATCAGCGCGCGGCGCGCCAATCGACGAGAAGTGAAGCACCATGTCCGGACGAACCAGGCGCAAGACCGTCGTGATGCCGACGGTTGAGGAAGATCGGGCGATCACGGCCGCCGCGAGGTCCGACCCCGACGCACAGCCGCTGACGCGGAGGCAACTCGAAGCGATGGTGCCTATCCGCGCGCTACGCGGACGGCCGCCCTCGCCGAACAGGAAGCAGCTCGTCTCGATCCGCTATAGCCCCGAAGTGCTCGCGTGGTTCAGGGCGACAGGCCCGGGCTGGCAGGCCCGGCTGGATCGCGTGCTGAAGGACTACGTGAACTGACGGGTCAAGCGCGCAGCGAACCAGGCCTGATCGCCCGAACCGGGGCGACAGCGCGCCCCGGATCCGCACGGCGATGAAGCGGATCACGCATACGTCCCGCTCGAAGCCAGCTCCAACGCAGCCTGGTCCGGCCCCACGAAGGGCGCGGCCTCACGCGCGGCCTCCAGGCCGGCGTACAGCGCGTCGTCGAGAGCCGCCGCCGGCGGCAGGTGACTGCCGAGGATGAGGCGCGGCTCCAGCTCGCGCAGCGGGCGGCAGGCTGCCGCCAGCCGGTCGCGCGCGACCTCGGCCAGCCAGGGCACGTCGATGCGCCCCCACAGCGCCAGCCCGTCGTGCAGTTCGCGCGCGCCGATCGCCGACGCGATCTCGGCGGGGCGCGCCATCACGGCGCCGAAGCAGTCCGAGCTGAACAGATGGCGCGTGCGACTGTCGAACACCGCCATCGTCTCGGGCGCGTCGTACACCGGCGGGCGGTGGGCCAGCAGCCGGCGGTCGCCCACGTCGAGCGCCTGCCCCGGGTTGATCAGGTACGTGCGGTCGAGCGGCAGCTGCTGCAGGCCCATCTTGCCCACGCCCAGGTAGTTCGTGACGACGCGCGCCTGCGGCGCCTCGGCCAGCACCGCGGCCAGGCTGCCCACGTGGTCGGCGTCGGCGTGGGTGATCCAGATCCAGCGCAGCGCGGCAGGATCGATGAGCGCGCGCAGCGCCTTCAGGAACCCGTCGCGCAACGCCGCGATGCCGGTGTCGACCAGCACGGGCTCGCGCGCGTGGATCAGGAAGGCGTTGACCGGAAGCACGCCCAGGCCGGGCAGCGGCACGTAGGCGGGCAGCAGGTCGGTGTCGGTGCCGACGCGGCGGCTCGGCAGCAGGGTGGGTTGGTCCATGGCATGTCCTCGCGGTGATGGGTGAAGGGTTCGCAAAGTCTGGAGCCCCAGGCCCGGGCGCGCTGCTAAGTTCTGGTGAAAGAACCGCTAACTTCTTGCTAAGAACCCTCCGTATTGAAAATGTGGCAGCTTTATGAGATTGTTGTCTCACGAATGGCGCCACGTTCCGGAGGCCCGACATGCCGATGACACCCGCACAGATGGACCGCAAGGTCGACGAGCACTTCCGCCACGAGGCCAGCGACGACGTGGAAGGCGTGCTGGGCACGCTGGCCGACGACGTCGAGCACGACGTCGTCGGCTGGCCGGCGGGCGCGACGCGCGGCCGAGCCGCCGCGCGTGCCTTCTACGAGGCGATGTTCGCGGACCTCGCGGACAGCCGCGTGGAGACGCTTCGCCGCCTGTACGGCAGCGACTTCGTCGTCGACGAGTCGCTCTGGCGCGGTCGGGCCGCGGGCCGGCCGTTCGGGCTGGAGGGCCGCGGCCGGCCGCTCGAGTTCCGCCTGCTGCACGTGCTCCAGTTCACCGAGAACGGCGAGATCGCACGCGAGAACGTCTGGCTGGACTTCGCTGCCATCCTCGCGCAGCTGCCGCAGCAGGAATCGGCATGAGGGCCGAGACCGGGGGACGCGCCAACCAGCTGCGACGCACCCGCAAGGACCTGCTGCAAGCTGCGGCGCGCCTGACGAGCCAGGGCCACAACCCCAGCCTCGAGGAGATCGCCGAGGAGGCGATGGTCTCGCGCGCCACGGCCTACCGCCATTTCCCGGACGTGACGGCGCTGCTGGTGGAGGCCTCGCTCGACATCGACACGCCGCAGGCCGAGGAAGTGTTCCGCGGCGGGCCGGCCACGGATCCGGTGGCGCGGCTGGAGCGCGTCGACGCGGCGTTCGACCAGATGATCCGCGACAACGAGGTCGCGCTGCGCCTGATGCTGAGGCACACGATGGAACGCAGCGTGCGGCGCGGCGGCGACACGTCCACGCCGGTGCGGCAGAACCGCCGCACGCCGCTGATCGAGGCGGCGCTCGAGCCGGCTCGTCGCAAGCTCCGCCCGGTAGCCCTGAAGACGCTCACGCGGGCGCTGGCGCTGGTGATCGGCACCGAGGCGATGCTGGTGTTGAAGGACGTGCTGCAGCTCGACGAGGCCGAGGCCCGGCGCGTGCGCCGCTGGGCGATCCGGGCGCTGGTCAATGCGGCCCGAAAGCCCGTGGCGGGCACGTGAAGGAGGCGACGCGATGGAACCGAACCCCCACGCCGATGCCGTCGAGGTGCACTACTACCCGCGCGACGGCAGCGTCTTTCTCGACACGCACTACCTGATCAAGGGCGTGGCCGGCGCGATCTTCTGGAAGCTGGCGCGCGAGCATGCGCGGAGCGGGCGCAGCGAGTTCAGCCTGCGCGAGCTGCGCCTGGCCGGCCACGAGTTGCGCCTGCCCGAGGTGCAGGACAACCTGAGCGTGCGGCTGTTGCTGCTGCAGCGCCGGCTCGCCGAGCGCGGGGCGGCGATGCAGATTTACAGGACCGGGCGCGGGCCCTTCCGGGTCGAACTGCAGCGGCCGCTGCGGCTGATGGAGGTGCCGCAGCCGGAGCGGATGCCCGACGTGCGGGCGCTGGGCGGCAGCGCCAAGGCCGGCATCGTTCCGATTGCTGGCCGTCCGATGAGCCCGTTACGCGCCCTCGACGAAGTCCTTGGGGGACACGACACGCACGCGCATGCGCGCGTCGCGCAGCAGCAGCTTGTCACCGGTGACCAATTGCAGGTCTGACCTGGCCGCGAGCAGTTCCCACAGCAACTGGTCACCCGGATCGGGCGCCGAGGAAGTGGCGACGGGCACCAGCACGATCGCGTGCTGGGCGATGTCGACGAGCAGCGCCTCGACCTCGTCGACCGTCAGGCCGTGCAGCTTGCGTACGCGAGGCCGCAGGAGCACCGCGCGGTACTCGGCCAGCAGGGCCTCGGACACCACGAACGGAAAGGCCGCCGCAAGCATGCCGTCCAGAATGCGTGCGACCGGCGATGCGTCGTTGGCGGCAAGCAGACCCGCCACGACGACATTCGTGTCGACGATGACTGCCGGACGCTTCACCGCTTGCGCCGCACCGCCCGAACCTGCTCCTCGGCAACCGCGAGTGCCTGCTCCTCGGTGAGATTGCTGTGTGCCCGGGCGCGGCGAACGAGGTCACGGGCGTCCTCGCGGGTCTTGATGCCGTAGAACTCCAGGCTTTCGTCGATCAGTTGCCCGATGGTCTTGTCGCGCTGCACGGAAGCTTCCTTGAGCGCCCGGTAGCGGGCCTCGGAAAGGGTGATGGTCAGACGACTCATGGCGGGGCTCATATTGGTGCGTAAGCACCAATATGATAATGCACCGACAGGCGTCAACCAAGCCAATGAACGGCATTCGCCCATTGCGTTGGCAGCCCTGTCGACGAAGCGGAAGGCTATAGATAGTGATTCCCCGCTCCAACTCGGCGCTTGCAGCCCGTCGGCATACGACGCGAAAGGTCATCGACCGAGGCGTGCTCGAACCGATGCCTTGACTTCATCCCAGGGGACGACGTCCTCAGGAAATTCGTCATCGTCGGCAACGCGTCGATCGAGCTCGGCCCTCTGGGACACGCTGAGGGGGAATCGTTCGGCGTCAGCACAGATGCTCGCCCAGATTTCCTCGACGAGCGCCAATCGGTCGTCCACATCGAGTTTGTCGATTCCCAAGGACTTTGCCGTCACGGCCATTGCATCCTCCAATGTCCTGAAAACTCTAGCACTCGCGACGCGCGCTGGGCAGTAGACATGAGGTTCGAGACCACTCCGCCGGCCGGACGATGCAACCGGATGGTCGCTCCCCGAGAACCGGCGGTCCGACCCCCGAGTCGCCCGGCGCGATCAGTCCAGCGCGCTCAAGGCCGCCTTCGGCACCCGATCGAGCACCTTCAACAGCGCCCTCGCCGCACCGGTGGGATAACGCTTGCCCTGCTCCCAGTTGCGGATCGTGTCGAGCGGCACGTCGATGCGCCGAGCGAATTCCTGCTGCGTCAGTCCCAGGCGCCGCCTGACACGACGAACGAAGCGCGCAGCATCCTGCATCACCTCGGCGTCGTCCTGCGCCTGCTGGACGGCAAGTTCGACTTCAGTCGTCGCATCCAGCTTGCGGCGGTCGATCCTGCCCTTCGGCAGCGTCGCCGGGCGGCTCAGGTCGACCTTCACTCGCACTGCCTTCATATCTTTCGGCCTCGCGGCGGTTCGCCTTCCGAGCCGAGATGATTCGGATTCGCTCGCCCCGAACGGTGAAGGCCAGGCAGTACACCCGCCCTTCGATCTTCCCGAGCAAGCGATATCGCTCTTCACCGTATTCCCATCGGTCATCCTGCGCGACCAGGCGATGGGGGTCGAGGAACACGTTCAGCGCATACGCGAAATCGAATCCTCGCCGGTCGAAACAGGCGTCGCTCTTTGTTCGATCCCACTCGAACTCGATGTCGGATGGTAGTTCAATGAACGACATCCATCAACCGCCCTTTTTGCCCCGTCACCGAGGCAGAAGGCTATCGATGGTTGAAGGAGGCGTCTGTCGAGCGAGCGGCCGAAGCAGATGTCGCAAGCCGTCAGGCGGCCTCCCTCTGCCGAAGCTCTCGGATCCCCACGGCAATCACCGCTTCGAGTCCCCGACGCTGGACTCGCGCGACCTCGAAGCTAGGCGGCGCGCGAAGACCGAGGGCCGGCGTGCGCCGGCCTCCGCGACCGGTCGGGTTTCGCCTGGGGCGTTCGTGCGGTTGCGCTTCGCCGGCTCGCAACGCTCAGCACTTCCTCGGCCCACTTGTTGAGACTGATGCCGCGGCGTGCCGCGGCCTTCAGCGCGGCAGCGTGAACGCCAGGCGCAACGCGCAGCATGAGCTTCCCGCTGGCGGGCTTCTCGGGAACGCCACCGAGGCTCTCGCAGGCGGCGATGTAGTCGTCGACGACCATGTGAAAGTTCGCTTCGAAGTCGGCCACGGACTCCCCGTGGAAAGTGATGACGTCTTCGACGTCGAGCACCCGGCCGACAATGACCTTGTCTTCAGCGTCGAAAGTCATGCTGGCGACGTAACCACGGTAGCTCATCGTATTGGTCATTGGCCGACTCCCATTCGGAGCAGGAACTCGCGCACGGCTCTCACCCGGTATCGGAGCGCCCCCTTTCCGGGGTGCGGTCGGTGGAAGGTCGCTCGCGCCCCTTGCCAGTCGAACGTAACCGAGGAACCGGGCCCCTCGACAATTCGGCACCCGAGCGAGACAAGCAGCGACTCGATTCGCGCCCACTCGATGTTGCCATTGACCGGATCCGACCAGATGGCATTCAGCGTACGACGCTGCCTGCTGTTCACGTTCGTATGCTAGCGCTATTGAAGAAAAATGCAATCATCCGCGCCAGGCGCACCACCGGCGGCAGATGATACGGACCCCGCCCCCCTCGAGACCATTGCACCAACGGACGAGCCATCCGGTGGTCGATGGACCAGGCGACCGATCAGGGATCGGTCCGGCGCGTGCAAGGCGGCGTGAACGCCGCGCGAAACGCGCAACGTCAGCTTTCCGCTAGCGGACTTTTCGGGAGCGCCCCCGAGGCCCGCGAACCCGCGCTCGCCTATCAGCTGCAGCTGCCGCAGCAGTTGCCCGGAGCCCTGCCGATCCGCACGCGCCAGAGATCCGGCCCCTGCTCGAGGTAGTCCCAAGTGAAGAGGCCGTGGTAATTCGACTTGAACTGGCGGTACAGCGGCGCCGGCTCGTGATCGCTGACCAGCTCCAGCGCAGCGCCCTGCCGCAGGGCGTTGAAGGACGAGAAGATCAGGTCGTGACGCTCGTTCGGCGCGATCGTACGGACGTCGATCGTCGAGGAGACCGGTTCGCCGGTCGTTGCGGACGCCACTGCTCGGGCGGATGACTTCCTCTCATGGTTGCGGGTGCTCCGTTCCGGGTTTAAGGTGTACGCGTAGTATAGCTTTTAGCCATCTGCCCGCCACCCCGAAGCTCCCGCATCCCCACCGCCAGCAGCCGCTCGTACGTCGCGTCCATCCTCGCCTCGGGCGGCACGAACGCCACCGTCCCGTCGCGCCCGCGCGTGAGCAGCACGCGATAGACGTTCTTGCGCACCGTCAGCGGATCCTTCAGTCGCGGGCGGTTCGTGCCGGCGAACTCGATCGACCATCCGCCATCGGTCCACAGCAGGTCGGACCCCCACGCGAGCAGCGCGCAATCGAGTTCGAGCCCCTGCGACGAGAACTCGGTCGCCACCGTCTGCAAGCGGCAGCACGACTGCGAATCCGAGGGGTCGGCGTTGTACCAGGGCCCGACCCGCAACTGCCTGGTCGTCTGGAAGGTGTTGTCCACGCCGTGCCTCGGCAACCACTTGTCCTTCGACGACGCGACGATCCCGTAGCGGGCGAAGCGTGCATCCGCGTAGCGCTCGCGCAGGTACGCGCGCGCCGACTCGAGGTCGCGCGTCACCAGGAAGCGATGGCCGCCGTCGTGCAGCTCGTCGGCCCAGCTGCGCAGCGTGCCGGGCGCCAGGCCGTCCAGCAGGCCTGCGACGAACTGATGCACGCGCGGGGTCAGGTGAAAGCGGATCTCGGTGTCCAGGCTGAGCGTCGATGCCAGCGGGTCGCGCCCTGCAGGTCGCGGAAGACCTCGGCGAAGGCGGGCGCCGTGGATCGTCCAGTCCGCCGCACGCGGGGATCGGCGCACCGCCTCGACCCAGAGCGGATGCCCTCCTCGCCGACGTGGATGGCCTGCCCGTTGCCGATCAGCGCGACCAGCACGCACCACCTGGATGCGCTCGCAGAACTCGATCAGGTGCTCGGGCCTCGAGAGCCCGACTTCGCCCCCGTGAACGTGCGCGACCCGCTCGGCGTCGTGGGCGCGCTGCGCCTCGTCGAAGACGATCAGATGCTCAGGCGGCACCGGACGGCCGGGCCGCGAGTGCTGTCGCACGTACTCCTTGATCGCCTGGACGAAGGTCCGGCCTCCTCCGCCTGCGTCCTGCAGCGCGTGCTGCAAGACCTGCACCAGCGGGCCGTTTCCGGAGAGGTACACCGCGGGCGGCATCATCCGGCCGTTCGCCCGCGGGACCGAGATCTCGTCCAGCCAATGCGCGTGAACCAGCTGCAGACCGACCAGCGTCTTGCCCGACCCGGGCACGCCGCTCAACAGCACGAGGTGGCGCGTGCGCGTGCGCGCCGCTTCGCGAGCGATGTCGGAGATGTGGCGCAGCGCAGGATCGGTCGCGGCCCGCGCCCGCTTGATCATCGGCAACTCGCGCCGATGGAATAGCGCCTCACGCGCCGCCTGCACGATGGTCGGCAGGCGCAGGCGTCGAGCGCCAGGAACTCCTCGGCATCGACGATCGGCGCACCGTCGGCCGACAGCGCTTCGAGCAGCGCATCGAGACCCTCGGGGCCGACCACGTAGACACCCATCGCGCTCGACGGGCGTCGGCCCGCCGCCGCGCACCAACAGGGCGGGCGTCACCGAGCGATCGGCGCAGGCCGCATGGTAGGCGCGCAAGTCGCGGGCGTAGCCCATGGCCTGGTCGATCGCTGCCCGCGAAGCGTGAAGCGCTCATCTCGAGCACCGCGACGCAGCCGCGCTCCAGCACGATGACGTCGGGTCGGCGCGAGTCGCGAGGCAGCTCGTACTCCAGGATCGCCGTGTAGTCGCGGGCGCCGACGTCGCGCACTTCGAGTTCGCGGTACTCGCGCTGAAGCCACGGATGGACTGATCCCAGGCCCGGATCTGCTCGGGCGAGGCGTCGGTGACGAACTGCTGCAGCCGAAGCCGCACCACCCGCGGTTCGGAGCGGGAAAAGCCTCGAGGCTCGATTGCCAACCGAAGCGGTCGTACAGCCGGGCGTCGTTGCCGTCCCCAGACATGGTCAGATGCCCGGGGGCGCGCACCGCCAAGCTCTGTGTCGCGCGCCCGATGAGGCCGTGAGCGTCGTAGAGCGCCGATTCGGCGAGACCCCCGCCGTCGGCACCCAGGGCGGTACGGGCATCGAGACCAGATCCACTCGCCGACGGGTCGACGCAGGTTGATCGTGAGATCGGAGTTCACGAAGCTATAGCGCTGGTAGTCGAGCACAGCGATGCCGTTGCTGCAGGTCGGCGGCGACGGCGACCCGCTGGTAGGCTCGGCGCCTCGCCCTCCAGCAGCGGATGGCGCAGGCGGAACCGACGGCGCAGGGGCCCCTGCCAGAACTCGCCACGCGCGATCCGCGTCTCCACCAGGTCGGCGTAGCCGACCGCTCGGCCGGCGAAGGGGAAGTTTGCTGCCGGTGATGCTCGGCGCGCGGCGCGGCCGGCAGCGGATGACAAGCTCCGCCGGCAGGGCGACGGCGACCGCCGCGCGAGGGCGGTGAATCGGCCACGTCCTTGCCGGCCATCAGGTGCGCGGAGAAGTGCCCGGCGTTGCGGCCGACGTAGTCGGTCATGACTTCGACGATGAGGTCGCCGATCGGGACGGGGCGCAGGAGGTTGGCGGTGAGTCGGGCGATGTGGGTGAGGCCGTGCTCGTGGGCGGCTTGCTCGATGGCGCGGCAGACCAGGGCGATGGGCGGGCCGGCGTGCTGGTGGCCGGGGTCCCAGGGGCCGCGGGTTAAGGCGCTGGCGCGAAACGTGCGCGCCTCGATGGCCGCATAGGCGGCAGTACTCGGTTGGAGGTCAGTCACAGCGACATCCCAGTCATAAGCCGTCAGCACCCCAATCGCGCGCTCTGCACTTGCGCCTTGCGCTTTTCCATCCTTAGCAGATCCTGCGTTTGCGCGGACTGAGGCATCCTGGCGCGTGCGTCAATACTAGCGATGTGCGCCTTCAATGCTTTGCACCTAATTCCGTTGCTGCCTGTGGTTTGCCCCGCTGATTGAACAGGAAGCGGCGGCGTGCGGAGTCTCGCCGCATTCGCGCGATCCTGCTCGCCGAGTTGCACTTGTTGGTCGAAAGGCATGCCGTCGGGGACGCTGACGATCCGTTCGATCAGCGCCTTCTGCTGGGAGCAGTGGGAACTCGACCAGAACGACCCGCCGCTATAGGCTCTGCAAAGATAGATCGTCGCGCCGCATGCCTCCCAAGAAATCGCGCAAGCTAGAAGAGCGGCCCAGCGTTTCATTGACAATTCCTCCAATAGCCGCGTAGAGAACCTCTTAGCCCGCTGACGGCCTCTGACGGCACTTCCCAGACGGAGTCGGCGTCGAATACCCGATATTCGACCTCGCCGGCATTGAAACCCGCACCTCCGTGGATCGCCCCGTCGAAGCCGGCCGCCTTCATACGGGGCAACTTCCTCCGGGTCGTCGAAAATCGGAAAGGCCTGAACATACAGATGTGCAAGCCCGTCTGGCTCAGCGTCGAGAAGTTCTTCGACTGACTTCGCGCGAATCTCGCCGTTCACCCAAGGTGACGTCTGCATGATCCATGTAGCGAATTTCTTCGCGATTCGCTCGGCGTTGTCCTGTCCAAATACTGCCTCGAGCGTCGTCAATTCGATAAACGGGTCGTCCGGCTGGTTGACGACCGGGTTCCTGATCGCCAAGTACGCGGCATGTACCCTCGGATACGCTGGGACGTCTCCCGATCTGTTTGGACGGTGGGCATAACCCAGTGCCGTCTCACGGTCACCGAACGACAGGGAGCCAAGTCGCGTACTCAAGACGGGTACCGAATCGGGCGCTCCGTATTCGCCACGAAAGACCACCACCGGTCTGCCATAAAGATCGATCACGACCGAGCCATCGAACCAATTCCAGAACGCCAAGAGCCCCGCCTTCGTCGCGGCGATGGCAATCCCTTCGCTATCAACTCCAGGAAACGAAGGCGTCTTATCCATGTCTTGACTCCGGAGACGCCCCTGATGATGCAACATTGAACTCGGCGATCAAACGGGCCTGCAAAGGCTGCGGCAACCGCCAACGCACGGTAACGGGGGCTTCGCCTTCCCAATCCACAAACGTCACAGGCCCGCAGTAGACGAACGGTGCTGCGGCCCCTCCCGCTCGCTTCTTCTCCGCACGTACGAATAAGTGCACCGCGACGCCCAGAGCCGCGTGATCACGTATCAGTGTGCCGTGCTTGCCGGATTGTTTCGTACGATTTTGGCTCTGCCACTGGAACAAGTCGGGCGCGAGAAAGTGGTCGCCGTACTGAAATTGACTTGCCATGTCTCCTTTGTGAAGCGTAACCAAGAGAACGACGTGTCTCGGGTTCTCCGGAGTGATCAAGACGAAGCCCGAGTTCCAGCGCGCCTCCGAAAACTGGTCGCCGAATAAGCGGGGGATCTGCTCGCGCGAATACCGCTTGAACACCTCCGCGTCGTCGTCGCCGCGACGCGTGGCCGGGCGCATGACCCATTCGCCTTCTACACGTTCGCAAACCACGGTGTGGTTCGTTCCTGGGAGCCCCGCATCGTGCCCGAACCAGCCTCGAAGAATCCCGGGCAGTGCGTTGTCGTCGCTATCCGCCGCACGCACGACGTTGACGGCAATCTTCACGAAGTTGGCCCGATATCGCCTGCTGTCGATCAGCACGGGCTGCCAGCCCTCGGGGATTCCCGCGAACTTCGAGCGATCCGGCAGGAAGAGAATCGGTTGCCCGCCGGAATGGCTGACCTTAATCGTGAAGGCACCCTCCAACGGCGTCTCGTCAGTGCGCGACAGGTATTCGGCTAATCGCCATTCGGCGAGTTCGCGAACGAGCCGCTGAAAGCCCGCTCGCGCTGAATCCGGAATCGATTGCCGATAACGAAAAATCTCGGTCGAATACTCGAATGCTGCGCCCCCTGGAACCGCGCCCTCGCCAGTCCACGCCGCGACGGGGTTCCGTTCGATCAGGAGCCGCGCGGCACTGGCGTCGTCGGCGTCGATCCCGAGGTCGGCAGCGAGCTTCGGATTGCGATGGGCGAGTCGGATGAACTCGGCGCTCAAGTCGTCGATTCGTATGCCTGGGCCGGGTAGCGTATCGGTGCTCAACATCGCCAAGAGAACGAGCATCTTGAAGCTGCGAGTCATCTTGGTCGATTCGAGCGCCTCCAAGAACGGCCGTGCGATATCGAGCGCGCGCCTCTCCTGGTCGTTCAGATCGCCCATGGTCGCGACGAAACCGAACCACGAACCGTGCGCCCTTCGTGCGGTGCGCGGAAGGTAGCCGTCGTGAAATGCCTCGGATGCGTTCGGCCGCTCGCCGTTCCTCTCTCGGAAGTCTACGTAGTAGTCGCGCAGTGCATCGGCCGGATCGGCGGGAATTCGCAGAAGCGCGCGCATGATATTCAGGGCCTCGAGGTCGTAGGTCACCTCGCAACCAGGCGGCAGCTCGAAAGTCCCTGCTTCGACTCGTTCGAGCGCTGCAGACAACGCACGATCGCCCCCTCCGACGAGTTCCAGCAACGTGCGGGCCTTGAGCAAGAAGCTGCGATGGTTACCGATGTAGTCGATGACCGTCAGCCGCTTGTCCTCGTGTCTTCTCAAGCCGCGACCGAATTGCTGTAGCCAGACGATCTGCGACTCGGTGGGCCGAAGCATCATCACGGTGTCGATGGCAGGAACGTCGACTCCCTCGTTGAACATGTCGACAGCGAAGATCACCTGCAAGTCTCCTGCCCCCAAGCGCTCTAGAGAGACCGAGCGGGAGTCGGCCGATGGTCCGGCATGCACGGCCGCGCAGGCTACGCCTTGGTCCGAAAAGTGGCGCCGCATGAAGTCGGCATGACGCTGCGAGACGCAGAAGGCGAGCGTCCGCTTGCCGCCGCGCTTGCGCCACTGCTCGAAAATATTCTCGGCTCGGCGCTGAGTGGCGACCGCCTGGGTCAATGCCTCCTCGTCGAAACGCGTGCTACGCCAAGGTATGTTCGCGTAGTCGACGTCGTCGGGCACGCCGAAATAGCGATAGGGGGAAAGCAAACCCTCCTCGATTCCCCTCGGAACCAGACAGCGATAAACCAGGTTTTCTTGGCAAAGCGCCAACAGGTCTCCGCCATCCGTACGCTCGGGGGTAGCGGTTAGACCGAGCAGGAACTGCGGTTCGAAATGATCGATCAGGCGTCGGTATGTTGCCGCCGACGCGTGATGAAACTCGTCGACGACGACGTAGTCGAAGGCCCGCGAATCGAAGCGCCGCAAGTGCTCGTTCCGGCTTAGCGTCTGGATCGACGCAAACAGGATGTCCGCCTCGGGCGCGCGCTCGCTCCCCATGTAAAGGCCGATCGACGCGGTTGGCCGAATACGCCGAAACGTGGCGACCGACTGATTCAGGATCTCTTGCCGATGTGCGACGAATAGGACACGGCGGTATTTGGGATCCGAGCTGTCGAACGCCGCGAGCCAGGTCTTACCCAGACCCGTGGCCATGACGACTAGAGCGGCGCGATAGCCGTCGTCCCGGGTTTTCGCCAGTGCCGCGAGCGCTTCCATCTGGATGACATTGGGCTCCGGCGGCGGTAGCGGCGGCTCGATTTCCTCGTCGACGTCATTCTTGCGGTCGCTCGGCGCGTGTCTGCGGCCTCGGTACTCGGAGAGCCACGTTTCGTCCAGCTCTCGCGTCGCCGGGTGGCCAAACAAGGCGTCGAACGCGTCGCTCACCTGTTGCCATCCATCCGCATCGCGGGACGAAAGGATGCGGTAGTTCCACTCGATCCCATCTACGAGAGCCGAGGCGGAAAGGTTCGAGCTTCCGACGTAGGCGGCACCTATTCCTCCGACGTGGGAGACCACATAGGCCTTCGGATGAAAGCTTCTACCCCTACTCTCGAACACTCTCAGCTGGCATCTCTCCGCGCCGTACAGGGCCCGCAAGTCGACAAGCCTCTGTAGCGCGCCCGGATCCGAGACGTCGAGATAGTCGCCCGTCAATAGCCGCAGGGCTCCGCCGCGCTCGAGAAGGTCTTCGAAATGTGGGTAAAGTCGTTCGACGCCGCTCGGCATGACGAACGCCACTGCGACGTCCAGCGACCGCGCGTCGGATAGATCACGTTCGAGCTGAGTCAGGAGAGGATTGCCGTCACCGGTCGTCAGCAGTGTCTCGAGTACCCGAGGCTCGCTGACGCGCAGGACATTCGAAGGTCTCGTTGCGGCCGCAAGGTAGTTGGCCTTCTCCGGGATGACGTAACGCACACCCCCTCTCGGATCCGGTACGTCACCAGCGCGCCGCGGTATCACGTGAAGGTGAAGGTGAGGGACAGTCTGACCTGCGGACTGTCCGACATTGATGCCGAAGTTGTAGCCGTCGGCTGGCCGACGCGCATCGATCGCGGCACACACTGCATCGATCGCCCCGAAGAGGGCAGCCCGCTCATAGGGCGATGCATCGAACCAAGTCGGAACGTGGCGATATGGGACGATGAGCGCGTGGCCTGCGGAGACTGGAAAGCCATCCCACAGGGCAAAGACGTGATTGAACCTGCGAATCAATCGCCTCTCGTCCGGCTCGCAGAACGGGCATTTCGTCGGTGGCTCGTTCACGCGGCGGCCCGTTCTTCAGCGATGACGAGGTTCCCGTCCAAGCCGGCCGCTACACAATCCGCGCAGCGCCATGCCCGGATCGGCCGTGCGGCAACCCTAGAGAAGTCGCAGACCGGGCAGCGGTGCAGAAACCGCGAGGAGCGGCGAACGGCAATCCGAGGAGCGTCGTCGCCGTAAGCCAGCCGCAATCGCGGTTCGAATCCTCCGATGCGAACAAGCTGTTTCCAGGTCGGGCCATGCGGGCCCTCTTGGCGGCCGACCGAGTCGTGAGCCGCGATGTGCGCGAGTTCATGGCACAGAACTTCCTCGAGGCGCGCAGCATCGTTTCGTAGGGCAACCGAGAGCGTAATCGTTCGCGTCGAGAGGTTGGTCCGGGCCCAGCTCTTCGATAGGCGTGCCGAGAATCGCGTTGAGATCGTCTCGCTCAAGGTCGGGCGAGACCAGAGTTCTGCGCATCGCGCGATCGATTCCTGCAGAGCACGGCGGAGCTGCACGTCGCCGGGCTTCCTGATGGGAGACCTCGCGGGCGGTGCCGTCACAGTTGCCGCCGATATGCTCTAACGTAGAGGCGAGCGGCATTTGACGCGGACGGCGGCTTGCGGCAGCAAGCCGCCGGCCGTGTCAAACGTCCGCTCCACCGCCAAGTTAGATTCATGGCCGAATAGAGCGCTCACAGCTCATCGACCGTTTCATCAAACTTTTCGAATGGGCTGGAGGCAGTGCCCGCGCGGACTCTCGCAAGGCGAATGTCGAAATTTTCAGCGATGGCAACTTGAATTCTCCTACCCGCATAGGCATCAACGATTTTCCGCGAGTTTCCGGAGAAACTTCCCAGCGATGCCAATGTCGGTCGCAGATGTGCGCACCTTGCGAAGTGTCTAGGAAGGCGCCCCGATAGAAAGCACGGCTTGATCTCGTGAACGATGCCTATGAACTGGGCCAATAACATGGGATAGACAACCAGCTTCTTGACCTCTGCAAAGGTGACAAGATCTCGATTGCCAAGGTGGCTCCAACCGCCACGCATTGCTTCGCTGGGTACTTTACCGGGCAAAGTGATTCCGACATCAACGCAATAGATTCCTTCGTCATGGGCGCTAGAAACCATCAAGTTCATATGGGCGTGGAACTCATCATTGTCGCGCCGGAGGCGGATGTGACTGAAATTCCACGGATACCCTCGCGTGCTAGTCTTGACGACAAACTCATGACGGCGCGGCTTTGGATTTACGATTGAAATTTCGTACCCGATGGATCGATAGTGCTCGGCGATACCAACTGTCGCGGCAAGCTCGAGAGCTTTCGATTGGTTGGAGTCGATCGCGGAGAATGTTTGACGGTTATTCTCAAGAAAATCTTTAATCGCTCGATGAACCGCTTCAACGTCCACTCGCAAGCTCCCGAACAATCTCAACATAGGGTCGTCGCGAGACAAGATCGAGCACCTGCCTTTCCCCGAGGAGTCCTCGGAACTCCTGCCGCAATTTCTCCACACGATAGTGGTAGCCGCCCCCCGGTGAGAGGTCCGTCCCTCCCACACGAACCGAGCCTTGCTCTTGGTTCCTTAGGAGGAGCGCCCCCGCGTTGTCGATCAGCCAGTAGTTTGAATCCACTATGGCAAGCAGCTTCCGGATTCCTGCCAAGAAGACGAGTTGATCGGTTAGCGATTGAGACGGTGCCACATCAGCATCTCGGATGATCTCCGGTGCGGCGGTCTGCAGCGCCCTAGCGTACCCGAGGACCTGCTGTTTCAAATCATATGGGAGGGGCTCGATGGTGCTGATAAGGAGCGCGAGACTCACAACTCTGTCTCCTGGAATCTAACTCTCGGGTTCAGCGGCGGCGCACAGCGCCGTCCGCGGCAATCGGTTGCCAGGCGCTTCTTTGATGTCGCTACCCCTCATCGCTCTTGACTCCGCCATCGCTTCACGATCGCGTCGACGTCAAGGTCGGTCGGGCCATCCCTCCAGCACTTGTAGAAATCCACATCGTCGCTGTTCGGAGTGGGGTTCGGCCTATCGAACTGAAGGCGTGTAGGCAGAGGAACCGCCTCGCCAAGTACCAGGGCTTCGCCACGTCCTAAACCTGCGAGCACGCTGACCAAGTCGCCCTCGCTCTCGGGCACGAGACTGCGCACATAGCCCTGATCGTTGGGGTTCGTGATCCGTAGGCAGATAAACGTTCCACACTGCGCGAGAACAGTCTCGGAGACCTCGTGGGGCCGCTGGCTCACGATGGCAAGGCCTACTCCATACTTACGCCCTTCCTTGGCGATCCGCTCCATCGACTTCCGGGAGCCTGCGAACTGGCTTTCGCTCGCGCGCGGGATGTACGCATGGGCTTCTTCACACATGAGAAGGATAGGGAACTCCCGGTACTTAGGGTTCCAGTAGTTGAACTCGAATGCCAACCGGCCTATCTGCGCTGCGACCGTGGGCCTGACGTCAAATGGGACCGAAGAAAGGTCGATCACGGTGACGGCGGCCTTCTGAGTGCCAAGTCCGACGAAGTCACGCAGCATTCCTACCAGCGAAGCAGAATTCGTGCGCACCCTCGGTTTCAGGAGGAAGTCGTACCGCACATCGTTCATGCGGCTTTCGAGGCGGACAAGGAATCGGTCAAAGTCGCCGAACATGTCCCCCTGCTTGGGCTTATTCGCGCCTGGGACCATCTCGGTGTTCTTAGCACGAACGGCGCCGACAAGCTCGTCGAGCGAGAAGTACACCGGGGTATCAACCGTGACCCGATTCAGACCCAGCGATGCCTTCTCTTTCTCACGGAGTTGCCGGAGCGTGTCACGGAAGAATGCAGTTTGATTGTGCGCAGCTTGCTCGGCGCGGTCAATCAACAAGTCGCACAGTTCCGCGTAGGTCATCAGCCAGTACGGAATCTCCAAGTCTCTTGCGTCGACGTGGCGGACAATCGTGTCGGCGAAAGCATAGTGCCGGTTTCCGTCCTCTCGTTTCCAGCAGTACTCTCCGTGCAAGTCCAAGATGATGATGTGGGCACTCGGCATCACCGCGACCGTCCTCTGAACAAGTGCAGCGACTGTCCACGACTTTCCCGACCCGGTCTGGCCGAGAATGGTGAAGTGCCGTCCGAACAGGCTCGAGGGGTCGAGACACACCTTGAGCGACGGGTGGGTCGCGACCGTGCCCACCGAGAAGCCCTTGGATTGGAAGCGGTCGAACATCTTTGCGATGTCACCCGATCCAATCGCGTGGACCTCCGCACCTGTGGTCGGATACTGCGCGACGCCCCGATCAAACTGACCATCAGCCTGGATCGAGCCTATTGGGGTCAGGCGCGCGATCCTCTTCGCGAAGGGGAGTCGCGCGGCATCTTCGCCAGGGGTCTCGATCGTCGGCGCGGTGAGTGCTTCCTGTTCGGTCATCCGCGTCACGATAGCGATGATGTGGACCGCGTTCTGACGAATCGCGACGTAAGACCCAAGCTGGCCGACCGCGATATCTTCATCGCCGATTGTGACCGTCGGCGCATGTCCCTGTTCATCTTCGACAAGCGTTGCTGTGAGCAGACTGCCCTGAACGTCGATGATGTATCCGATCACTGTGTTGGCTGGCGTAGGCATTGGCTAGACCTCCTGCGCAAGACGTTGAAAACTCCAGAGATCGGCATGACCCGCCCCGACCTGCCCCTTGAGGGCGCAGCGCTCCTCTGTGACGACAATCGCATTAGCCTTCGCGCTCCATCGAGTCCAGACTGGATCGGCCAGGGCCTTCGTGAATATTAGGACCGTGAAGTCTGTTCTTACCAATGCTGAGTCGATGATCGCGTTCACGTGCTCATCGCCAAAACCATAGCCGATGCAAACAAGCCGGTTGATCGGAGCGGCGTTCTGGCCAAGGCAACCGCGAAACGCGGACCAGAGCGCGGAATATGGTGGGTTCATGGTGTCCGCCGCCTTCCTCCGCTGAGGTGGGATCATCAGTCGCTTTGCGCTCGCGGGTGGCCTCTCGCTGAACCCGCACCGCCGTACTCCGTTTGTCGAGCATTCATACCACCCGAGCGAACCATGGAGCTTTAGCAGATGGATCGGCTTCACAGTCTCTTCGAATTGCTTGCCCCTGTGTGACCCACGGATCCGCCCAATACGCTCCTCAAACGCGGCGGGGTCGAAATAGCAGTGCTCGGCTCCCAAGTACCCATCGATCAAACGCACTCGTGCCAGCGCCGCGGCCCTTTCGATCAACGGGTCGTAGTTGAGGCTGAACACTTTGACGGAGGGCGCGGCGCGTTTGGCAATCCTCCGAACAAACTCCCGATGCAGGTCCAGCGGCGGGGACATCGGCATGAACAGGTCAGCGATCGCGGTCACTACCAAGTGACGATAGGGCGTGTCGTTCGCTCCCCCGTCGTCAAGCAGGTCCAGGGCGTGCTCGATACCGTTGGCGCCGCCGTCGAGTTTGTCCTGGATGTCCTCGCGCTTTGCCGCGTCGGGGATGCTGTCCTTGATCTTGTCCCATAGTTGAAACGCGAGCGGGTAGCCAGCGTTGTTGAGATACGACGAACCCGCGCCGAGCAGGTAGCCGACGCGCTGCGACTTGAGTTGCTGGGCAACCTTTGCCTCGAGTTCGGTGGTGAATTCGGACGCGGTGCTCATGCGTTCATGCGCCTAACGTTGGAGTTCACCCGCGGGCGGAGGCTGGCGCAGCCAACCGTAGCGCGTCGGGTGCAACGACGGGTTAGGCCTCACGTCCGCTCTTTGGACTCTTGGCCACTCGCGCTGGCTTACCGTAATCCGCCATCACTTTGGCAAACTGCTTCCAGCTAAGCCGCTGCTTCTTTATGGACTTGGGTGATGGCAGCCACTCGATATTTCCTTTACTGACGAGCAGCGTGCCCAGCTTTCCACTACTTCCTCGGACCTCGAATTTGATGTCCTTGTGCAGAACCGTTCGAGTGCTCGGAATCTCGAGCGAAACGGAGTGGGCCATCGCTTGCTCCTGTTTACTTCGGTTGGTATGGGACTGCGAACTCGAACTCTGCGGGAAAGTGCGGAGGCCTAACGTGAATTGAATCGTAGGGTAGGCGCGAATAAATCAAACCCTGCCGACGTAACCTGGGTGGTCACGCTTACGTAAGTGCTTGTCATACTCGGTCTGTCCCCGGTCCGTGGTGCATGACCAACCCGTAAACAGAATGGAAAGCCCGCACCACGGCGATGCACCTCGCACCGGTTTGGCTGCACGATAATCGAAGCCGGCGTAACTGGTTAGCCAGCGGAATTGCCTGTTCACATCAATCCCCGAAGCAATCCCACCTGTGCGAACCACATCCGGATCCCGGTTCCGCCGCGGCAACCTCATCTCGCTCCGGCGCTCCTCGACCCACTCATGAACCGCCCCAACGCCACCATCGCCCCCGCATCCATCCCGCAATACCTCCGTAACTTCCCCTCCAACTCTCCCCGCCGCTCCGCACTCGTCCCCGGCCCGACCGCCTCCAGGTAAGCCGCCTGCGCCGCCGTCCCGTCCTGCACTTCGTCCAGTCCCTCGTACCCCGCCCCCGCCCCGATCGTCGGCAGCACCGCCTTGATCGAGCGCGAGCCGCGCATGTCCGGGTGGTAGTAGTGCGCGCGCACCACCGGCAGCAGGTCGAACAGCCGCGCCGCGAGGCTGCGTAGAGGCTTCGCGAGACCGGGATACTGGCTCGCCAGCCGCTCGATCACCCCGCGCTCGAACTGCGCGTTGTAGGCGATCACCGCGCCCTCGCGCGGCAGCTCGCGCACCAGCGCCTCGGCGCAGCGCCGGCTCGGGTCCGCGCCCGACAAGTCGAGGAACTCGCGCTGCTCCGAGCGGCCGCTCGCTGCATCCCCGCTTTCGTGCTCGCTTTCATGTTCGCGCTTATGCTCGATTACGCAGGCCCACTGGAACGGCACCTGCTGGTACGGCCGCGTGCCGGCCCAGCGCGGCACCGCGAAGCCGATCGTCTCGAAATCCAGGTAGATGCGCGGCCAGGCGAGCGCGTGGATCGCGGTCGCGGCTTCGGGGTCCAGGCGCGGGCGGCCCTCGCGGGTCACGCGCGCGATCATCGCGAGCTCGGCGTCCTCGATGCGTTCGGGCGGCACCTCGCGCAGGTCGGCGTAGCCCTCGGCGATCAGCTCGGCGGCGAGCTTCTTGCCCTTGTTGTTCGGCAGCAGCGTCACCGGGTACTCGGGCTGCGGGCCGGCCTGCGCGGCGCACCAGCGCTGGAACGGGCAGTCGAACGGCGTCGTGCACTGCTCGCCCATTGCGATCGCGGGCTCGGGGCCGGCCAGCACCTCCTTGGCCCCGCGCACCCAGTCGGGCACCTGCGCGATGCGCGCGTCGACCGCTTCGCCCAGGTCTTCGCGCACGAACAGGCCTTCGTAGCGGCCGTCGCCCGCGTATGTCCAGCCGGTGTCGATGCGCCAGAGTTCGGTGCGCGCCAGCGCGAGACCGGCGCTCGTTTCTTCCATTGCCCAGCGCTGGATCGCGACGTCGGTCGGGTGGTAGTCCTTCACCGCGCCCGACGACTTCACCTCGGCCAGCGTCCAGCCGTCCGGGCCGGGCAGCAGGATGTCGGCGCGCACCAGCAGGCCGTCGCGCTCGAAGGTGGCCTCGAAGAGCGGCCGGTGCGGGCGCGCGGCGATCAGTTCGTGGGTGAGCCGCAGCGCTTCGGCGAGGTCGTTGTTCGGGAGGTCGATCAGCACGCCGCCGGGAACGAGCGCGCGCGCCGCTTCGCCCACCTCGTGGCCGTTGGCGAAGGCGAGGTGCATCGCGGCCGATTCCTCGCGGGCCTCGGGGCGGTGCGCCTGCAGCCACAGGCGCTTCGGGCACTGCAGGTAGTCGAGCAGGCGCGACTTCGACAGGCGGGGCGCGCGGCGCGGACGGTCGTTCCGTGCACCGCGCTGCGGGTCGGCGGGCGGGCGCGTGCTCGCCAGGGTGCCGCTTGCCGGGGTCATCTCCTCCACGGGCTCTTATTCGCGATTGTGTTTGTACCTTATCACTTTTGTCGCAGCCGGAATCAGGCGGCCACGCCCGATTGCGTGACGAAGTGCGCGTCGCGCGCCGGCCGGCGGCGGCCCGGGCGCAGCGACGCGAGGCTGCGGTCGCGGACAACGCGCCGGTAGCGGTGGGCGGGGCAGCTGACCGTGGCCGTTGCCTGAGGCGCGTCAGACGGCGCCGGTTCCCGCATGACGCCCGACGCGCGCGCCGCGTGTCGACCGTCCGGATCGTTTCTCGAGCTTCACGAATCGCACCTCGACCCGAAAGCCGAGCGCGCTGGCGTAGCGCTGAAGCGTGGCGATCGACGGTGAATGCGCGGCGCTGCCCGATTCGAGCCGGGCGACGGCTGACTGGGTGGTGCCGATCCGCTCGGCGAGTTGCGCCTGCGTGAGGCCGGCGCTCGCGCGCGCCTTCAGGAGCTCGTCGATGAAGGCGAACTCGTCCGCGAGCCCCTCGTACTCCTTCCTCACTTCGGGGCGCTTCAGGGCTCGCGCCTTGAAGCGCTTCACCGCGCTGCTCACCTTTCGCCTCCTGCAACCGACGGACCGCCGTCGAAGATTCCGACCCTCCATGCTATCGGACATATAGCGTATTTGCTATGTTCTCATGGTATGAGCGTGTCAGAGCCTGCGAGACGCGAGGGGCTCATGGGATGAACGTCGGACTGTCGGATCAATCCGATGACTCGGCAACCCGGCCGATTGAGGCCCGGAGAAACCACACGAACAATTTGCCTTGGTCCCTGGACGCCCCTCGCGGGCGGGCGAAGCCAGATCGGGGGGTCGATGCAACTCCGGTTGTCGAACGCGTACCCAAAATGATACATTCCCGGAACCCGGCACCCAGCAAGGCGGTCTTGGCCGTGCGCTTCTTTCGCGAAAGTTCGGGCAACGAACCCGTTCGCGAATGGTTGCAGGCGCTGCCGGCCGAGGAGCGGCGAGAGATCGGTGCCGACATCCGCGCCGTGCAGTTGAGCTGGCCAATCGGCATGCCGGTAGTGGGCCACCTGGGCGACGACATCTGGGAGGTTCGTACCCGCCTTTCACATCGAGTCGCCCGCGTCCTGTTCGTGCTGGAACAAGGCGAGATGATCCTTCTGCACGGATTCATCAAGAAGGATCGAAAGACGCCGAGGCCGGAACTCGACCTGGCACGGCACAGACTGAGGAAGCTTCGGAGCGCTCGATGAAACGAAATCCCCACGTCGGGTCGACCCTCGACGACTTCCTGCGCGAAGACGGCAGCTACGACGCCGTGCAGGCGATCGCCGTCAAGCGCGTCCTGGCCTTCCAGCTCGCGGAGAGCATGAGGAAGGCGCACCTGACCAAGTCGGAGATGGCGCGACGCATGCGGACGACCCGCGCGCAACTCGACCGCCTGCTCGACCCGGACAATCCATCGACCACCTTGCAGACGCTGGTGAAGGCGGCTGGGGCGCTCGGGAAGCGGCTGAACATCTCGCTGGTGAAGGGGTGACCGTCGCCCCTTCACGGCTGCGAGGCGGTCGTTGACACAGCGTACGCAATTACGTACGCTTTGACACTTCCGGAGACCAGCATGCCCACCCTGACCGCGAGCGAAGCGCGCGCGAACCTCTATCGGCTGATCGACGAGGCGGCCGAGTCGCACCAGCCGATTCACATCACCGGCAAGCGCACGAGCGCCGTGCTCATCGCCGCAGAAGACTGGCAGGCGATTCAGGAGACCTTGTTCCTGCTGTCGGTGCCCGGCATGCGCGAGTCGATCAAGGAAGGCATGGCCGAGCCCCTCGACCAGAGTGCCGAGGATCTCGACTGGTGAGCTGGAAGGTCGTCTTCGCGAAGCACGCGATGAAGGACGCCAGCAAGCTCGCCGCAGCCGGCCTGAAGCCGAAGGCACAGGAACTGCTGGCCGTGCTCGCCGAAGACCCCTTCAGGAACCCGCCGTCATACGAGAAGCTGGTCGGCGATCTCGCGGGCGCGTACTCGCGCCGGATCAACATTCAGCACCGGCTGGTCTACGAGGTCTTCCCGGAACAGCGTACCGTGCGCGTGCTGCGCATGTGGTCGCACTACGAGTGAGGCCGGCCGCCCGCGAACCCGCCTCAATCGACGATGAACAGCGTCGCCCCGTTCGCCGTCGAAGACCGGTGCGCCTCCGCGCCGTCAGCCACCTGATAACTCATCCCCGGCTTGAGCACGAAGCGGCGGCCGTCCTGCAGCAGCGTCTCGAGCTCTCCGGCCAGGCACAGCAGCACGTGGCCCTTGCTGCACCAGTGATCGGCGCTGTAGCCCGGCGAGTACTCGACCATCCGCACGCGGATCGGGTCGTCGGCGGGGCCGAAGTGGCGCGTGCGCCAGCGCGCGACGCCGGTTTCGCCCGGATGCTCGGTGGCTTCGACGGCGGACCAGTCGGTGGTGCCGAACGGGATCTCGTGCATCTTCATCGTGAAGGCCTCGTCGATGTCGCGCTACGCGCGGGGCGTCCGCCGCTTCGGATGCAGCACGACCGGTAGGTCGGTCGCGAGGAAATCGGCGTCTAGCGTCAGCAGCGCTTCGCCGCGCAATTGCGCGTGCGCATAGGCGAAGCAGTCGCCGAAGTTCAGCGGGAAGCGCGAGCGGGCGGCGATCGCCGCCTGCAGCAGCACGAAGTCCGCCTCGAGCGGCTCGACACCCAGTGCGGCCAGTGCCGCTTCGAGCTGTGCCGAGGCTCCGGCGGCAGCGCGCTCCAGGACGATGCCTGCTTCGGCGATGTTGACCCACGACATCCGCAGGTGTTCGCGGGGATGCGCTTCGAGTGTCTGGCGAATCCAGCCGCAGGCGGGCTCGTCGGCCGCCAGCGCGACGACCACCGAGGTGTCGAGGATCACTTCTTGCCCCGGCCTGCGCGGACCGGCGCCCGGCGCAGCGCGCGCTCCATCTCGTCGTCGATCTCCCGCTCCAGATCGGCCATCGGAGGGCGGCGCTTCGCGGCAGGGCCGGCGTGGCGGTCGAGCAGCCCCTGCAGCAGAGAGAAGTCGCGGCGCGGCGCGGCCAGGTAGGGCGCAGCGGCCTCCTGCACTGCGTAGCGGATCGCCTCGGACTTGCTGGCCAGCCCGCGGCCGCGCACCAGAGCCTCGAGCGCGTGCTCGAACTCGGGCGTGACGTGGAGGTTGATCTGGGGCATGTACTGTACAGTACATGAACGATGGCAAATCGTCTATCGTTACCCGCCCCACAGCCGCTGCGCCGAGTCGCGCGCGCGTCCGAACGCCTCGTAGACGTGCGTGGCCGACTCCGCCACCAGCGACCACGCGACGCGGCCTTCGGGCTGGGCCTCGAGCGCGCGCGCGAGCTCGTGCATCGGCCCGAGCGGCGCCTGCAGCCAGCCGATGATGCGCTCGAAGCTGCCGCGCACGGTTTCGTCGGAAACGGAGCCCGCGTCGATCAGCTCGTCGAGCCGCGCCAGCTCGGCGAACACGTCGTGCCTGGCGCCGACCAGTTCGTCGCAGACCTCGTGGGTGCGCGCTTCGAGCGCCGCCGGCATGCCGACCTCGGGCAATTCGACCTCGATCAGCGCGGCGTTGTCCGACATCGACAGCGCGCAGGCGCGCGCGTCTTCGATGGCTTGCCGGAGGATGTATTCGTCCATCGATTACCAGCCTCCCGGGAGGCGCCTCGACGTGTGAAACACCCGCAGTATCTCGACGACCCCGCCACGCACGCGATAGGGAACCACGTAGCGCGTCCGCGCCACGACCAACTCACGGGTGCCGGGGACGCGACCCGGTCGGCCGATGCCGGGCTGATTCGTCAGATCGGCAACCGCCGCCATGATGCGGCGCACGACCAGCCTTGCGGCGGCGGGATCTTCGGCGGCGATGAAGGCGGCTTCCTCATCCAGATTGGTCAGCGCCTTGCGAAGCCATCTAACGCGCATTCACGCCCCATCGGGCGGCGACGGCTTCGACTTCCTCGTCGCTGGCGAAGTCGCCCGCGTTCGCCTCGGCCAGGGCCGCGCGGGTCTCGGCAACCTGCCATTCATTCAACTCGACGTACTGGCGAATCGCTTCCGCGGCGAGGAAGGACTTGCTGCGGTGTGTCGCGGCGGCCAGGAGGTCGAGTCGCTCCTTGATTTCCGGTTCCAGCCGGATGGTCATCGTCGTGCTCATCTCGAGGCTCCGCGTCGTTGTGCGTGGTTGTGTACACCCTAGCACATGCATCGGGGGGCGACCACATCAGTCTCTGCCGGATCTGGGTTCCCCACCATTCGACGAAAGGTATAGTCGTGTCGTTGTCCGGTGAACGCCGGACCCCGTCCCGTCATGTCCTCGATCCCCCAATCCCAGGCAGCCGACGCATCCGCCGCCAGCCGCGCCAACTGGCTGATGCTGCTCGCGCTCACCGGCGGATTCACGCTGAGCCAGGCCTGGCGCACGATCGCGGCGATCATGGCGCCGGCGCTGCAGCACGACTTCGCGCTGTCGACGCAGCAACTGGGCCTCTTCGCCGGCATCTTTCACTTCGCGTTCGGCGCGCTGCAGTTGGCAATGGGCGTGGGCATCGACCTGCACGGCGTGCGCCGCACGGTGCTGGCGGCGTTTCCGCTCACGATCGCCGGCGCGGCGCTGTCGGCGCTGGCGCCGAACTTCACGCTGCTGCTCGCCGGGCAGGCGCTGATCGGCATCGGCTGCGCGCCGGCGTTCCTGGTGTGCACGGTGTTCATCGCGCGGCGGTTTCCGGCGGCGCGGTTCGCGGCGGTGAACGGCATGGTGCTCGGGCTGGGCGGGATCGGGATGCTGCTCACCGGCACGCCGCTGGCGTGGCTGATCGAGGCGAGCTCGTGGCGCGGCGGGTTCGTTGCGCTGGGCGTGCTGTCGGCGCTCGCGTGGCTGGCGATCTGGTGGCTGGTTCGCGAACCGGCCGGGCCGGCGCACGACGGCCCGCACGAGACGCTGGCCGACGCGTTGCGCGGTTTCGTCGCGCTGTTCGCGATGCCGCACACCTGGGGCATCGTCGCGCTCGGCGCGGTGACCTACGCGGCCTTCGTCACGCTGCGCGGGCTGTGGCTCGGGCCGATGCTGCTCGAGCGCCATGGGTTTTCGCTGGTGCAGGCGGGCAACGTGGCGATCGCGATCTCGCTCGCGTCGATGGTCGCGCTGCCGCTGTTCGGCCGCTTCGATCCGGGCGCGGGCACGCGGCGGCGCACGATCGTCGCGTTGACGCTGGTCTGCGCGGCGGTGTTCGCGCTGGTGGCGGCGAACCTCGGCGCGGTGCTCGACGTCGGGCTGTCTCTCGCCTACTCGCTGCTCACCGGGTTCATCGTCTACCAGTACGCCGACGTGCGCGCGGCCTATCCGGCGTCGATGACCGGGCGCGCGCTCGCGCTGTTCACGATGGCGATGTTCCTCGGCGTCGCGCTGATGCAGTGGGTGACCGGGGCGGTCGCCACGGCCGCGTCGGGCTGGCACGTGCCGACCTACGCGGCGGTGATGGGGACGATCGCGGCGATGCTGGCGGCGGGGGCCGCGGCGTTCGCTTGGCTGCCGCAACCGCCGAAGCAGCCGTAGGCCGCGCCGGGCGCGGCCAGGCTAACCACCGCGCCCGAGCAGGCGCAGCATCCCGATCAGCGCCCGATCGCGCTCGGCTTCGAGTTCGGCCACCGTCCGCGCGCCCGCTTCGTCGTGCACGCCGTCGATCAGTGCGCGGTGCGTGCGTTCGTCGAAGACCGGCGTGCCCAGCGACGCCCAGCGCCGCGCCTGGCTGGGCCCGAGGTGCGCGAGGTAGTGCTCGATGCCGCCCTCGCCGCCGCCCAGGTGATAGGTCATGTGCGGGCCCATGATCGCCCAGCGCAGGCCGGGGCCGTGCGTCATCGCCGCGTCGATGTCGGCGACGCTGGCTACGCCCTGCTCGACCAGGTAGACGGCTTCGCGCCACAGCGCCGAGGCCAGGCGGTTGGCGATGTGGCCGGCCATCTCCTTTTTCAGCACCACCGGGCGGCGGCCGAGGCTGCGATAGAAGTGCGCCGCGCACTCGACGACCGCTTCGTCCTCGCCGACCAGCTCGACCAACGGCACCAGGTGCGGCGGATTGAACGGGTGCGCGCTGATGTAACGATGCGGGTGCCCGCAGTCGACGACGAGCCGGCTGCGCAGCAGCGACGAGGTGCTGCCGGCGACGATCACGTCGGGCGGCACGAGGCCGTCGATCTCGGCGAGCAGGCGGCGCTTCAAGTCCTCGTTCTCGGGGGCGTTCTCCTGCACCAGGTCGGCGCCGGCCAGCGCGTCGGTCAGCACCGGCGTGAAGAGCAGCCTGCCCTGGCCGGTGGCGCCGAGCTCGGCAAGTTGGGGTCGCGCGCGCTCGACGAAACGGTTCAGGCGCTCCTCGGCAGCGGGCGAGGGGTCGGTCGCTCGCACGTCGAGGCCGTGCGCGAGGAACAGCGCGGCCCAGCTTGCGCCGACGGTGCCGCAGCCGACGACTGCGACGGTGCGGACACTGCCCTGGTTCATCCGGATCTCCCGTTCGTCGATGCGCGACCTCGTGCCGGGGCGAAGCCGGCGCGCTTCTTCTGCCGATACAGCACGAACAGCCCCGACGCCACCAGCAGCGCGATGCCGCCCCACGCGAGCGCGTTCGGCACGTCGCCCCAGACGAGGTAGCCGACGACGATCGCATACAGCACGCCGGTGTAGCGGAACGGCGCGACCAGCGACATCTCGCCGTGGCGCATCGCGTCGACGATCAGCCAATAGGCGCCCATCAGGAAGCTCGCGGCCAGCGCGAGCAGCGCCAGGTCGCGCGGCGCGAACGCGCGCCAGCCTTCGACGAGCGACAGCGCGCCGGCCAGCGCGGTCACCGCGACGGTGGTCGACAGCGTGATCAGCACCGCGGGCACGTCGGGGGCGATACGGCGCGTGAGCAGGTCGCGCACCGCCTGCAGCAGCGCGCCCAGCAGGCACACCAGCGCGTAGGCGTTGAAGCCCTCGAGCCCTGGCTGCACCACCAGCACGACGCCCGCGAAGCCGGCGCCGAGGGCGAGCCAGTGCGCCGCGCCGACCCGCTCGCGCAGGAACACGACCGCCAGCACGACGATGAACAGCGGCGCCGACAGGTTGATCGCGGCGGCGTTGGCCAGCGGCAACTGGAACAGCGCGGTCAGGTAGAGCACCGTGGCCAGCGCCTCGGCAACCCCGCGCGCGAGCACGCGCGGGTGCACCGTGTCGCGGATTCGCGCGGCGGCGCCGGTCGCCAGCGCGACCGCCACCACGATCGCGGCGGCGATCAGGCCGCGCAGGAAGATCAGTTGCGCGGTCGGCATGCCGGCGCTCACGATCTTGACCACCGCGTCGTTGGCGACGAAGCAGGCCATCGCGCCGGCCATGCTGAGGATGCCGCGGCGATTGGCGGCGGCAACGGAAGTCATCGCGGAGTCGGTCGGGGTCGGTCCGCCGTTCGCGGCCGGCACGCACGACGACGCGCCGGTAGCCGAAGCGGCCGCTCGGGCGGCCCGGGCGGTCAGAGGGAACGCGCGGCCGTCCGCCGCGTCAGGCGCTCTTCGGCTTCGCCTTGCGGCCGGGCGCCGCAGGCGGGATGTAGCCGGAACGCCGGTACAGCCACGCGTCGACCCGGTCGCCGTTGGCGAAGCGGGTCACGCTGCAGGTAATCAGCGCGCCGGTGGCCGCCAGCCCGGCCGCGCGCTCGCGCACCGCCGCGAGCGGCACGCCGGTTTCCTCCGCGATCTGCGAGTCGAGACGCTCGCCGTATTTCTCGAGGCACTGCAGGATGTCGATCAAGTTCGCCTCGCGTGTGTTGTCCGGGTCGGGGTGCCGGCGACCCCCGATAGTACCCCTTCGGACGGGATGCGGCGCGCCGGGGGCGTCCCGGCCCCCTTTCACTCGTGCCGCAACGCCTCGATCGGGTCCATCCGCGCGGCGCGGCGCGCCGGGAAATAGCCGAAGATCACGCCGATGGCGGCCGAGAACACGAACGACACCAGGTTCACGGTGGGGTTGAACAGGAAGGGCACGCCCATCAGCTGGGCCAGGCCGAACGAGGCCCCGGCAGCCAGCACGACGCCGACGAGCCCGCCGAACGCGGCCAGCACGACCGCCTCGATCAGGAACTGAAGCAGCACCTCGCGCTCGAGCGCGCCGATCGCCAGCCGCAGGCCGATCTCGCGGGTGCGCTCGGTGACGCTCACCAGCATGATGTTCATGATGCCGATGCCGCCGACCAGCAGGCTCACCGCAGCGACGGCGCCGAGCAGCATCGTCATCACCTGCGTGGTGCCCGACAGCGTCTCGGCCAGCTGCTGCGTGTCGAGGATGTTGAAGTTGTCCTCGTCGGTGGACGAGAGCTTGCGCCGCTCGCGCAGCAGTTGGCGCAGGCTCGACTTGACGCGCGACGAGTCGCTGTCGTCCTTCATCGACACGAGCAGCGTCGACACCCGCGTGTTGCCGGTCACGCGCCGCTGCAGCGTGGACAGCGGCACCAGCACGATGTCGTCCTGGTCGTTGCCCATCGCGCCCTGGCCCTTCGACGCGAGCAGGCCCACGACCTGGCACGAGAAGTTCTTGACGCGCAGCTGCTCGCCCAGCGGCGAGCGGCCCGCGAAGAGCTCGCGGCGGATCGTCTCGCCGACGATGCACACCGCGGCGCCGAAGCGCAGCTCCTCGGGCGTGAACTCGCGGCCGGCGGCGATGCGCCAGTTGCCGGTCTGCAGCCAGAGGTTGGTGCTGCCGGTGACGCTGGTGGTCCAGTTGTTGCCGCCGGCGACGACGGTGGCGCTCGCGCGCGCCTCCGGCGCGACCGCCTGCACGCCGCCGATCTGCGCGGCGATCGCCTCGGCGTCGGCCTGCTGGAACGCCGGCGCCGAGGCGCCGCCCATGCCGGGGCCGAGGCGCTGGCCGGGGCGAATCATCAGCAGGTTCGTGCCCAGGCTCGAGATCTGGTTCTGCACCGCCATCGTCGCGCCGTTGCCGACCGTGACCATCGTGATCACCGCCGCGACGCCGATCACGATGCCGAGGATCGTCAGGAACGAGGCGCATCAGGTTGCGCCGGATCGAGCGCAACGCGAGCAGCAGCGTGTTGAACAGCATCAGGCGGCCCCGCGGGCATCGGCGAGCAGTCCTGCCGGGTTCTCGTTGAGCGTGTCGTCGGCGACCACGCCGTCGACGAAGCGCACGATGCGCCGCGCCCAGGCCGCCATGTCGTGCTCGTGCGTGACCATCAGGATCGGATGCCGCGATCGGCGTTGAGCCGCCGCAGCAGCTCCATGATCTCGCGGCTGCGCTGCGTGTCGAGGTTGCCGGTGGGCTCGTCGGCGAGCAGCAGCGCCGGCTCGGTGACGATCGCGCGCGCGATCGCGACGCGCGCTGCTGGCCGCCCGACAGCTCGGCCGGCGTGTGGTGTTCCCAGCCCTTCAGGCCGACCGAGTCGAGCGCGCGCGCCGCCGCGGCGTGGCGCGCGGCCGCGGATTCGCCGCGATAGAGCAGCGGCAGCTCGACGTTCTCCTGCGCCGACGTGCGCGCGAGCAGGTTGAAGCCCTGGAACACGAAGCCGATGTAGCGGCGGCGCAATTGCGCGCGCTCGTCGCGCGTCAGCCGCTCGACGTGCGCGCCCATGAACAGGTACTCGCCCGAGGTCGGGCGATCGAGGCAGCCGATCATGTTCATCGCGGTCGACTTGCCCGAGCCGCTGGGCCCCATGATCGCGACGAACTCGCCGCGCGCGACGTCGAGGTCGACGCCGCGCAGCGCCTGCAGCGCGGTCGGGCCCTCGCCGTAGACCTTGGTGATGCCGCGCAGCCGGATCAGCGGCTGGCTCGCTGCGCCGCTCGTTTCACCGCTCACTTCGCCGCGCCTCCGGCGGACTGGTCGACGATCACCGCCATGCCCGGCTGCAGCTCGCCGCCGGTGATCTCGGTCATCTTGCCGTCGGTGATGCCGGTCGTGACCGACACCGGCTGCGCCGCGCCGTCTCGCAGCACCCAGACCTGCCGCGCGCCCGCGCTGCCGGCGTCCGGCCGCGCGGCCTTGGTGGTGTCGCGCGGCGGGCGCGGCAACAGCCTGGAGACGATGCCGCCCGAGGACGACGCCCGCGCTGCGCCGCCCCCACCCGCCATCGACGGCGAGAAGCGCAGCGCGGGGTTCGGCACCAGCACACCCTTGCGCTCGGCGGCGGTGATCGTCGCCGACACCGTCATGCCGGGCCGCAGGCTCAGGTCGCTGTTGTCGACCTCGAGTCGGGTCGCGTAGGTGACGACGTTCTCGGTGAGCGTCGAGCCGTAGGCGACGCGGCTCACGGTAGCCGGGTAGCGGCGCTGCGGATACGCGCTGACGGTGAAGCTGGCCTTCTGGCCGACCCGCACCGCGCCGACGTCGGCCTCGTCGACGCTGACCTCGACCAGCAGGTGCGTCAGGTCTTCGGCGAGGCTCATCAGCGTCACCGCCTGCAGCGTGGCGGCCACCGCGTTGCCGGGCTCGACCGAGCGCGACAGCACGACGCCGTCGATCGGCGAGCGGATCGAGGCCTTCGACAGGTTGGTCTCGTCGGTCGACAACGCGGCCTTCGCGTCCTCGACGTTGGCGCGCGCGCTGTTCTCGTCGGCGCGCGCGCGCGCCAGCGCCGCGGTCGCCGCGTCGAGCTCGGCTGCCGACGGCACCTTGCCGCCGGAGAGCCGCGAGACCTCGCGCAGCCTCGCGAGGCTCGCCTCCGATTCCTTCACGGTGGCGGTGGTCTGCGCGAGCCGCGCCTGCGCGGCAGCGAGCGACGCGCGCGAGCGCGCGACCTGCGCGGTGAGCTTCGCGGCGTCGAGCTCGACCAGCACCTCGCCCTTCTTCACGCGATCGTTGACGTCGACCAGCACGCGGCGAACCGTGCCCGACAGCTCGCTGCCGATGTTGACGGTGCGCGTGGCCTGCAGCTTGCCGTTGGCAGTGACGGTCAGCGTGAGGTCGCCGCGTCGCGCCTCCTCGGTCACGTAGCGCGGGGCGGCCGCATCCTGCTTCTGGCCGAGCCAGTACCAGGTGCCGCCTGCCGCAAGCGCCAGCACCGCGAGCCCGATCCACAGCGACGGCCGCTGCCACCCGTGCCGCCTCGCGCCGGCGAGCAGCGTGTCCACCTTGTCGTTCATTCCCATCCTCCGCCGAGTGCCTTGTACAGGCGCACGTGATCGGCGCTGACCTTCGCGACCGTGTTGGCGACGCTGTCCTGCGTGTTCAGCAGCGTGCGCTGCGTCTCGAGGACGACCTGGAAGTCGATCAGGCCGCTGGCGTAGCGCTGCTGCGCGAGCAGCGCCGCGTTCGCCGCCGCCTCGGCCGCGTTCTGCAGGCGCTCGAGTTGTGCGCGGTCGTTGCGCAGTGCGACCAGGGCATCCTCGACCTCCTTCAGCGCGGCGAGCACCACCGACTCGTAGTTCACGCGCGCCTGTTCGAGCCCCGCCTCCTGCACGCGCACCTGCGCGCGCGCCGCCCCGCCGTCGAACAGCGGCACCGAGACGCTGCCCAGCAGCGAGTCGAACACCGCCGCGCCGCTGCCCAGGCCGCCGAGCGTGAGCGCGCTCAAGCCCAGCGAGCCGCCGAGGCGGAAGCCCGGATAGCGGGCCGCGTCGGCCTGCGACACGCGGGCCAGCGCGGCGGACACCTGCTGCTCGGCGCGGCGTACGTCGGGGCGCTGGCGCAGCGTCTCGGCTGGGATCGCGAGCGCCAGGTCGCCAGCGGGCTGCGGCACTGGCTGTGCCGTCCCGAGCGCGGCCTGCAGCGCCGCCGGCGCGCGGCCGGTCAGTACCGCCAGCGCGTGCTGCGCCTGCGCGATGCCGGACTCGAGCGCCGGGATCTGCGCGGCGGTCTGTTCGCTGGCAGCGCGCGCCTGCTCGAGCTCGACCGAGGTCGCAAGCCCGGCCTGCACGCGCCAGCGCGCGAGCTGCAGCGTCTCGGTCTGCGTGGCCAGGTTGCGCCGCGCGATCTCCAGCCGCGCCTGCTGGCTGCGCAGGTCGAGATAGGCGAGCGCGACCTCGGCCGCCAACGAGACCTGCGTGTCGGCCAGGCTCTCCTGCGCGGCGCGCACGTCGGCCTCGGCGGCCCGGACCGCGCTGCGCTGGCCGCCGAACACGTCGAGCTCCCAGCCGGCGTCGAGGCCCGCCTGGGAAGCGGTTGGCCGTGTGCGGCCGCGCCCCCGGCCGAGCCTCGCGCTGCCGCCAGGCCGACTGCCGCGAGACGCCGTAGCCTCGGCCGAGCAAATAGCCGCCTCGCACGTCGCGCGCCGCAACGGCGCTCGCGCCCTCGCGGGCGAGCGCGGCTGCGCGGGACGCTGCACGTATCCCGGGCCCGTTGGCTTCGAGCGCCCGGTTCCGCGCGACGAGGAAGAATGAAGCTCTGCCCGCTGAGGTCGCGGATCGTCGAAGCGGCGCCACCAGTGTGGAGCCGGCCGCGAGCGCGGGTGGGGACGAGCGCGCTGGGGGCGGAGGGCGAGGCGCGGCACCCTGCCTGGCTGGGCCCACTGGCGATGGCGTCGTGTCCCTCGGCGGCCTCGCCGGCCGTCCCGCGCGCCCGCGGGCTCCGGCTGGCGCGACCTGCCGGCCTCCAGCGCGGCCGTCCCGGCTCCGCGGCTGCGCATCAGCTGGTAACCGGCTCCGGCTCCGGCCGCGGTGTGCTCCGGCTCCGCGCGCGCGCTCGCGCGGCTCCGGCCCCGAGGCGCCGCGACTGCGGGCGCGCGCGCGACGTCGACCAGGCCGCCGGTGCGAGGGAAAGCGTGGGCCTCGGCGCGTCGCGCCACCCTCCGGGCGCAGCCCGGCATCGCGCGCCGGGCATCACGCGGCGCAGCCGGCCCGCAGCCATCGCGGTCGCGCCCAGTTGACCTGGCGCCCTCGAACATGCGCGCGTTGCGCCGCGGTATCGCGAGCCTCGGCTGTAGAACCGTTATCCCCGAGCGCGCCCGCCGCGCAAGCGCGCCGGTCAGACGCCGGTGCCCTGCCGGCGCGGCGCGCGAACCGCACGCGCCGCGGGCCCGCGGCGGCTGCGCGCGCTCGCAGTGAGCGCGCGCGCGCTCGGGACGGCGTTCGGCGCATAGACCCCAGTGCGCGTCATCGGCCCAGCGGTCAGTGTCGCCTGCGCCAATGTCAAGCGCGTGTGCCCTTGGCCGGGGATGAGGCATGCGTGGCAAGCCCGGCTCGTTCGTAAGTGGGCACGGAGCCACCCGCGGCCCGCGGCCGTCGCGCGGGATCCGCGCCGCAACATTACGCCCGCGCGATCCCGTTAGCCGGCAGCCGTCCCGGCGATTCGCGTCGCCGACGGCGCTCCCCCGGCGGCGCGTGCATCGCCCGGGGCGCTCCGAAGTGCGTCCGGGAACCTCCCACCCCCGCAGGCGACGTCCGAATCCGCAGCACATCGCGAGGAGTTGCGCAGGGCTTCTCGCATGCGGAAGAACGCCGCTGTCCCGACCGGTCCCAGGCGGCGCGCAGCCGCCGCGCCCGCAGGTAGCTGGCGACCAGCGTCGTCTTGCCCGAACCGGCCGGCGCCGAGATCCACACGATCTGGCCGTCGCGGTGCGCCGCGTCGAGGCGCTCGAACAGGCGCCGCCTCGGCCACGCTCGGTTCGGCTGCGGCGCGGTCAGCTTGGCCAGGCTGGGCGGCGGCTGTCCTGCCTGAATCTGCATGATCCATACAGGATAAGAACTTCGTTCGCGGGCGGAAACGCGGGCGCGCGCGGCCTACGGCGGCGGAAACCGCACCCTCGCCCGCAGGCCCCGGCCCTGCGCGCCGTCGTGCAGCGACAGCTCGGCGCCGTGCAGCGTCGCGATCTCCTTCACGATCGCCAGTCCCAGCCCCGAGCCCGGGCCCGGCGAGTCGTCGAGCCGGTAGAAGCGCTCGAGCACGCGCTCGCGTTCGGCAGGCGGGATGCCGGGCCCGTCGTCCTCGACCTCGAACACCGGATGGCCCGCCTCGACGAAGGTGCGCACCGTGACGCGGGCGCCGCGGCCGCTGTAGCGCAGCGCGTTGTCGATCAGGTTGGCCGCCAGCTCGCGCAGCAAGGTCGCGTTGCCGCGCACCGACGCGGGCTCGAGCTCGTAACCCAGGTCCACGTCGGCGGCCAGTGCGGTGTGGACGTTCGCGTCGACCAGTTCGCCGACTTCGGCCGCGAGGTCGAGCGACGTCGTCTCGCCGGCCTGAGCACCGGGCTCGGCGCGCGCGAGCGCGAGCAGCTGGTTGGCCATCCGCGCGATCCGGTCGGTCGCCTCGCGCGCATGGCCGACCAGGTCGGCGGCGGCCGGCGGCATCGGGTGCTCGAGCGCGAGCTCGAGCTGCATCTTCAGTCCCGCGAGCGGCGTGCGCAGCTGGTGGGCAGCATTGGCGACGAAGCGGTTCTGCGAGGCGACGGCGGTGTCGAGCCGCCCGAACAGCGAGTTGATCTCGTCGACGATCGGGCGCAGCTCGCTGGGCGCGTCGACCGCCGCGAGCGGCCGCAGGTCGACGTGAGAGCGCGCCATCAGCTCGCCGCGCAGGTCGGCCAGCGGCCGCAATCCCCGGCGCACGCCGAAGACCACGGCGACGCCGACCGCGCCGATCAGCAGCAGGTTCGTCAACACGAGGCTGCGCACCAGCGCGCGCGTCATCGCCTCGCGCTTGTGGCGCGTCTCGCCGACGACGAACACCAGCTCGCCCGCCGCGGTCGGCAGCCGCACGATCGCGAGCCGGACCGGCTGGCCGCGATAGCGGGCGTCGACGTAGGCCGGCGACTCGCCCGACTCGAAGTCGTCGGGCCGAAGCGCGCGATCGCCGGCGATGAAGGTGCCGTCGAGCTTGCGCACCGAGAACCACATCCGGTCGAAGCCGTCGGTGCGCAGCGCGTCCTCGACCGCCGGGGGGAGGTCCAGGCGCGGGCGCTCGCGATCGCCGGCGACGTACGGGCTGATCGCCAGCGCGGTGCTGAGCAGGGCCTGGTCGTAGGCCAGCGTCGCCGGCCGCGACGCGGTGACGTAGTCGTAGGCGCTGAACGCGGCGAGGATGACCGCGGTGGGCAGCGCGGCCCACAGGAAGATGCGCCGCCGAAGACTCGTGATCAATGCGCTTCGCCGGGCACGGCCTGCAGCATGTAGCCGAATCCGCGCACGGTCCGGATGCGGATGCCGTGCGGCTCGAGCTTGGCGCGCAGCCGCGACACGTAGACCTCGACCGCGTTGTCGCTCATGTCCTCGTCCCATCGACACATCGCGGCCACGATCTGGCGCTTGTTCACGACGCGCTCGACGTTGCGAAGCAGGTACTCGAGCATCAGCCACTCGCGCGGCGGCAGGTCGAGCGCAGCGCCGTCGACGAAGCAGCGGCGCGCCGCGCAGTCCATCGCGAGCCGGCCGTGCGAGATCGTGTCGTGGCGCTGCGCACGGCCGCGGCGCACCAGCGCGTGCGCGCGCGCGAGCAGCTCGTCCTTGTCGAACGGCTTCTGCACGTAGTCGTCGGCGCCCAGGTTCAACCCGTGCACGCGGTCGTGCACCGCGTCGCGCGCGGTCAGCATCAGGATCGGCACCGTCGAGCCGCGCTGGCGCGCGCGCCGCGCAACCTCGAAGCCGTCGATGCCGGGCAGCCCGACGTCGAGCACGACGAGGTCAAACGGGTCGCGCTCGAGCAGGATGTCGGCGCTGCGCCCGTTGTCGACCGTGTCGGCAACGAAACCGTGGCCGTTGAAGGTGCGCGTCAGGCCGTCGGCCAGCAGGGGATCGTCCTCGACGATCAGGACTCTCATCTCGCTACGGTTCCAGTGCGGGGTGCTCCTTCGCCATCCTACCGCGCCGGCCGTGGACGGCGTAGTACAGCGTCGGCAGCACCAGCAGCGTGAGCAACGTCGCGCTCGCCAGCCCGCCGATCACGACGATCGCCAGCGGCTTCTGCGTCTCCGATCCGATGCCGTGCGACAACGCCATCGGCAGCAGGCCCAGCGACGCCAGCAGCGCGGTCATCAGCACGGTGCGCAGCCGGTCGAGCGAGCCGTGCACGACCGCCTCGCGCACGGTCATGCCGCCCTCGCGCAGCTGCCCGAAGTACGCGAGCATCACCACCCCGTTCAGCACCGCCTGGCCGAACAGCGCGATGAAGCCGATTGCCGCCGAGACCGACAGCGGCGTGCCGGTGACGAACAGCGCGACGATGCCGCCGATCATCGCGAACGGGATGTTCGCGATGATCAGCGTCGCGTTCTTCAGCGACTTGAACGCGTCGAACAGGAACAGGAAGATGATCAGGATCGACAGCGGCACGACCCACGAGAGCCGCGCCATCGCGCGTTCCTGGTTCTCGAACTCGCCACTCCAGCTGATCGCGTAGCCCTCGTCGAGCTTCAGCGCCTGCGCGGTGCGCTGCTGCATCTCGGCCACGGCGCTGCCCATGTCGCGGTCCTTGATGAACACGCCGATCGACAGCACACGCCGGCCGTTCTCGCGCGCAATGTTCATCGCGCCGCTGGCCACGCGGAAGGTCGCGACTTCGGACAGCGGCAGGAACACGCCCGAGGGGGTCGTGAGCTGCAGTTCGCGCAGCCGAGCGAGCTGGCGATCGTCCTCGCGCAGCCGCACGACGACCGCGAAGCGACGCTCGCCCTCCCAGATCCAGGTCGCCTCGTGGCCGGCCAACGCCGACTCGATCACCGCGTCGATGTCGCCGGCGTTCAGGCCGTAGCGCGCGGCGCGCTGACGATCGACCTCGATCCGGTACTGCGGCAGCTGGCCCGCGCGGTCGACGAACGCGCGCGCGACGCCCGGCACGTCGTCGATCGCGCGCAGCACGACGTCGCCGTAGGCGCGCAGCTTGTCCAGGTCGTCGCCGGAGATCTTGATGACGATCTGGCCGTCGATCTGCGAGATGCTCTCGAGCACGTTGTCGCGGATCGGCTGCGAGAACGAGTACTGGATCCCCGGGATCGTCGCGAGGGCGGCGTCGAGTTCGGCCAGCACCTCGCGCTTGCCGAACCCGCACTTCCACTCCTCCTCGGGCGCGAGGTCGACCAGCGCCTCGATCTGGCTGGCGATCTTCGGGTCGGTGCCGTCCTCGGGGCGGCCGAGCTTCGAGATCACGCTGCGCACCTCGGGCGTGCGCCGCATCAGGTCGCGGATCCGTCGCGCCTCGGCCTGCGCGGCGGTGATCGACGTCGATGGCTCGAGCGTCACGTTGACCCAGACGCTGCCCTCGTTCAGCTCGGGCAGGAACTCGGTGCCCAGCCGCGGCGCCAGCGCCGCCGCGCCGGCCAGCGCGAGGCCGGCCGCGGCGAGCACCGCGCGGCGATGGTCCAACGCCCAGTCGAGCGCCGGCCGGTAGACGCGCTTGCACGCGGCGAGCAGCCGGTTCTCGCCGTGCGGAAGCTTGCGCCGCAGCACCACCAGGCACAGCAGCGGCACCAGCGTCAGCGACAGCACGAGCGACGTGACCAGCGCCGAGCTGACCGACCAGGCCATCGGCGCGAAGATGCGTCCCTCGTGCCGCTGCAGCGTGAAGATCGGGATGTGCGCGGCGATGATGATCAGCATCGAGAACAGCGTCGGGCGGCCGACCTCGACCGCCGCGTCGAGCACCGTGCGGCGCCGGTCCTCGGGCGAGGCGCCGTCGCGCAGTTGCGCGAGGCGGTGAAAGATGTGCTCGACGACGATCACCGCGCCGTCGACGATGATGCCGAAGTCCATCGCGCCCAGCGACAGCAGGTTCGCCGGGATGCCGACGAAGGTCAGCCCGAGAAAGGTGCCGAGCAGCGCCAGCGGAATGATCGACGCAACGATCGCCGCCGCGCGGAAGTTCGACAGGAACAGGTACAGCACGACGCAGACCAATACCGCACCCTCGACGAGATTCGTGAACACCGTCTTCATCGTCCGCGCGATCAGCCAGCTGCGGTCGTAGAACGGCACGATCTCGACGCCGGCAGGCAGTTGCGTGCGGCGGATCTCGTCGAGCTTGCCCTTGAGTGCGGCGAGCACCTTCGACGGGTTCTCGCCCTTGCGCATCAGCACGATGCCCGAGACCACGTCGTCGTCGTCGTCCTGCCCGATCACCCCTTGCCGCGGGACGGCGCCGACGGTGACGCGCGCGAGGTCGCGCACCAGCACGGGCGTACCGGCCTGCTCGGCGACGACCACGTCCTCGAGGTCCTGCGCGGAGCGCAACAGGCCGATGCCGCGGATCAGGAACTGCTGGCGCCCGTGCTCGACGTAGCCGCCGCCGGCGTTGCGGTTCGATTTCTCGAGCGCGTCGATCAGCTGCTGCAGCGAGACCCGGTGGCTGCGCAGCTTGCCGATGTCGGGTTGCACCTCGTAGGTCTTGATCAGGCCGCCGAAGCTCACCACGTCGGCGACACCGGGCACCGTCTTGAGCTGGCGCTCCATCACCCAGTTCTGCAGCTCGCGCAACTGCGTCGGCGTGCGGCCTGCCGACTTCAAGCGATAGCGATAGACCTCGCTGATCGCCGAGGTCATCGCGGCGAGCTCGGGCCGCACCCCGTCTGGCAGGTCGGCGTCGCGCAGTTTCTCGAGCACCTGCTGGCGCGCGAAGTAGCCGTTGACCTCGTCGTTGAACGTGACGACCAGGTACGACAGGCCGAACTGCGTATGCGAGAAGACGCGGATCGCGTTCGGCACGCCCGACAGCGCGACCTCGATCGGGATGGTGATCTGGCGCTCGACCTCCTCGGCGGCGCGCCCCGGGTACAGCGTGATGACCGTCACCTGCGTGTCGGTGACGTCGGGAAACGCCTCGACCGGCAGGTTGCGGAAGGCGATCAGGCCCCCGCCGACGAGCATCAGCACGCCGAGCACGACGAACAGCGGCTGGCCCAGCGCGAACGCGACGACACGACGGATCATGGCTTGCTGCCCAGCAGCTGCTGCAGCAGCAGCGCGCCGCTGACCACCACGCGCTCGCCGGGCGCGAGGCCGGCCAGCACGCGCATCGAGCCGAGCCCTGCCTCTTCGGCCTGCACCTCGCGGCGCAGGTAGCGGCCTTCGCCCTGGTCGACGAACGCGTAGTACCGCTCGCCGAGCAGGACCAGCGCGCCGGCCGGCACGAGGACCGCCTCGCGCACCGGCACCGACAGCTCGCCGCTGACGAACATCTCGGCCTTGAGCGCGCGGTCGGCGTTGTCGACCTCGGCGCGCGCCTTCAGCGTCCGGGTGGCCGGGTCGATGAAGTCGGACACGTGCGCGATCCGCGCCTGGATCGGCCTGTCGGGCAGCGCGGCCGCCTTCAGTGCGACGGTCTGGCCGGGGCGCACCGCGCCGACCAGGCTCTCGGGCACGTCGAGCCTGACCCAGAGCCGCGTCGGGTCGCTGACGACGAACAGCGCCGGCTGCCCCGGCTGCGCCTGGTCGGGGCGCACTTCCAGGCCCGGCGCGGCGGTGCGTTCGACGACGACGCCGGAGACGGGCGTGCGCAGCGCGAACACCTGGTCGATGCGGGCACCGAGCCCGTAGGCGACGTTGCGGGCGCGCGTGCGCTGGCGTTCGACCGCCGCGCGCGCGAGCTCGGCCTCGGCGGCCTGAAGCTCGCGCGTTGGCGTGATGCCGGCCTCGTTGAGCTCGCGGATCCGCGCGAGATTCTTCGTCACCGCCTCGTAGTCGACGTCGGCGCGCCGCGCGTCGGCCTGCGCCTGGCCGATCTCCGGCGACGCGATCTCGGCCAGCGCCTGACCCGGCTTCACCGCGTCGCCGGGCGCCGCCAGCAGGCGGACGATCCGGCCGGCCACTGGCGCGTCGACGCGAGCGGTGCGCGTCTCGTCCCAGACCAGCCGGCCCTGCAGCCGCACCGTCTCGGCCTGCTGAAGCTTCGCTTCGGCCGAGACGAGGACGGCGCCCTGCGGGCTGCCGGCCGGCAGCCGGATCTGCTCGCCGTCGATCACCGGCTCGGCCACCGGCGGCACGGGACGCTCGTGCGTACCGCACCCGGCCAGGGCCGCGGCGAGCAGTGCCGAAAAGGGAATCGGGAGGAATCGTCGCATGTCGGGAAGGCTCGGAGAACTCGGTGGAGGTGCCGTCGGGCGCGATCGGCGAGTGGGGCCGGAGGCGGTCAGCGCGGCGGCGCGCCGGGCGTCGGCGGAGCGTCGGGCGTGGTCGGCGCATCGGACGGCGGCGCATCGGGCGTCGACGTCGGCAGGCTGGCCCCGAGCGCCGCGACGGCGATCGCGCGGGCCGCGCGCGCATCGGCGAGGTCGCGCTCGGTGGCCTTCAGGCTTCGGCGCGCGTCGAGCAGGTCGGTCAGGGGGATCGCGCCGCGCGAGTAGGCGAACTGGGTCGCGCGCGCCGCGGCGCGCGCACTGGGCACGATGCGCGACTCCAGCCGCTCGACGCGCGCGGCGCTCGCGCGCACCGCCGACTGCGCGCGTCGCAGCTCGGCGAGTGCGTCGCCGCGCGCCCGCTCGAGCTCGATGCGCGCCGCGACCCGCTCGGCCTCGGCCTGGCGGATCTCGCCGGTGTAGTCGTTGTTCAGGAACAGCGGCACGCTCACCGACACGCCGAAGGTCGTGCCGCCATTGGCGAGGCGGTTCTGGTCGGCGAAGACGCCCACGCTGAAGTCGCGCGTGCGCAGCGCCCGAGCGCCTTCGGAGCGCGCTTCGGCGGCGGCCAGGCGCGCGGCGGCCGCCTGCACGTCGGGGCGCCGCTCGAGCAGCGCGGCGATCCGCTCGGCCGGCGGCTCGACGCTGCCCGGGTCCGGCCACAGGTCACTGGCGACCAGCCGCCGCGCGTCGGCCTCGCGCGCGAGGATCGAGGCCAGCGCGACCTGCGCCGCCTCGCGCTCGGCGCGCGCCTGGCGCAGGTCGTTGTCGGCCTGCCCCGCGTCGACTTCGATCCGCGAGACGTCGGCCTGCGCGGCATCGCCGGCCTTCAGCCGCCGGCGCGCGACGTCCAGGTTGCGCGCGAACGCGTCGGCGTTGGCCTGCGCATAGTCGACCGCCTCCTGCGCCGACTTCAGCCCGTAGTAGGCCTGCGCGAGCGCGAACCCGAGGCGTCGCCGCACGTCGCCGAGGTCCATCCGCGCGGCGCGCGCCGCCTGCCGGGCGGCGTCGGTGCGCAGTTGCCGCTTGTTGCCGCGTTCGATCAGCTGGTCGAGGCGCACGTTGCGGTCGAGGTCACGGGAGCGGTACTCGCCGGCCTGCGCGCTGCCGGCGCCGATCGTCAGCACCGGGTTCGGTTTGCGCGCGGCGCCGAACAGCGCGCCTTCGGCCGCGTCGAGCGCGGCCTGCGCGGCGGCGAGGTCGCGGCTGCGTTCGAGCAGGATGCGCCGAGCGTCGGACAGCGACAGCGCGAGCTCGGGCTGGCCGTCGGCGGAAGGCGCTTGCGCTTCGTCGCGCGCGCAAGCGGGAGCCGGGGCGATGATCGCGGCCGCCACCGCCACGGCGGCCAGCCACGCGGCGACGGCGCGGCGGCGCGCCGGAAACGGCAGGAGGTCCAGGGTCTGCTCGCGAGTCGGGATTGTGAAGGAGTGCGACTGTAGAAGCGCGACCCATCGCGAACCTTGCGGCGAGCTTGCAACAAGCTTGCGGTGCCCGGATCGGACGTGCGGGTCGTCCCGAAGGCCGATTGCGCCGCTGCGGTCAGGGTGCGATAATGTGTATCAATCCTTGAATTCATACACATCATGCGGACCAACATCGTCATCGACGACGAACTGATGAAGCTGGCGCTCCGGGCCACCGGGCTGAGGACGAAGCGCGAGGCGGTCGAGCTCGGCCTGCGCACGCTGGTGCGCCTGCGACGTCAGCACGAGATCCGCCGCTTCCGCGGCAGGCTGCACTGGGAGGGCGACCTCGATGCGATGAGGCTCGACCGTTGATCCTGGTCGACTCGAGCGTCTGGATCGACTACTTTCGCGGCGCCGCCACCCCACAGGCCGACCTGCTCGACGCGCTGCTCGGCAGCGAGCCGCTGGCCACCGGCGACCTCGTGCTCGCCGAGGTCCTCCAGGGATTTCCCGATGATCGCGAATTCGAGCAGGCGCGCAGGCTGCTCGACACGCTCGACATCGTCGCCATCGGCGGCCGCGACATCGCGATCGCCGCAGCGAAGAACTTTCGCGCGCTGCGCCGGCTGGGCGTCACGGCCCGCAAGACGATCGACACGGTGATCGCCACCCGCTGCATCGTCGACGGGTACGCGCTGCTGTACAGCGACCGCGACTTCGATCCCTTCGTGCGGCACCTCGGCCTGCGCCCCGCGCTGGCCGCGCGCTGATCAGCCCTCCTCGACCAGCCGCGCCAGCAACGCGCGCACGCGCAGCGGATCGTCGCTCGCGAGCAACCGCGAGACGCGCGGCGCGAGCCTCGACGCGTCGGCGCGCAGGATCTCCTGCTTCACGCGCAGCAGGCTCGCCGGGTGCATCGAGAACTCGGTCAGGCCCATGCCGAGCAGCAGCCGCGTCGCGGCCCAGTCGCCGGCCATCTCGCCGCAGACGGCCACCGGCGTGCCCGCCTTGCGCGCGGTGCGGATCGTCATGCCGATCAGCCGCAATACCGCCGGGTGGAACGGCTCGTACAGCGACGCGACGTCGTGGTCGGAGCGGTCGATCGCCAGCGTGTACTGGATCAGGTCGTTGGTGCCGATCGACAGGAAGTCGAGCTTGCGCACGAAGAGGCCCGCGGTGAGTGCGGCCGCCGGCACCTCGATCATGCCGCCGACCGGCAGCCGCTCGTCGAACGCCAGTCCGCGCCCGCGCAGCTGACCCTTGGCGAGGTCGACCAGCCGCAATGCCTGGTCGATCTCGTGGCTGTGCGCGAGCATCGGCAGCAGCAGCCGCGCGTGGCCGAACGCCGACGCGCGCAGGATCGCGCGAAGCTGCACGAGGAACACCTGCGGCTCGGCCAGGCAATAGCGGATCGCGCGCTGGCCGAGCGCCGGGTTCTGCGGCGCGGTGCCGCCCAGCGCGGGCACCGCCTTGTCGGCGCCGACGTCGAGCGTGCGGATCGTCACCGGCCGTCCCTGCATCGCGGCCACCGCGGTGCGATAGGCCTCGAACTGCTCGTCCTCGTCGGGCAGGTCGCGCCGGTTCATGAACAGGAACTCGGTGCGGAACAACCCGACGCCTTCGGCGCCGGCGGCGAGCGCGCGCTCGGCTTCCTCGGGGCACTCGATGTTGGCGAACAGGCCCACCTTCACGCCGTCGACGGTGGCAGTGGGCACGTGGAGCAGCCGCTTCAGGCGCTCGCGCTCGATCTCGCCCGCCGCCTGTCGATGCCGGTATTCGGCGAGCACCGTCGCGTCGGGCGCGACGATCACCAGGCCCGCCTCGCCGTCGAGGATCAGCCAGTCGTCGTCGAGCACGAGGCGGCTCGCGTGACCCAGGCCGACCACCGCCGGCACGTTCATGCTGCGCGCCAGGATCGCGGTATGCGACGTGGTGCCGCCCAGATCGATGCCGAAGCCGGTCGCCGAGCGCAGCGACAGCATGTCGGCGGGCGAGATGTCCTCGGCAACGAAGATCGCCGTCTCGGCGCCCACCTTCGACCCGGCGGTCGAGCCCGACAGCACGCGGATGACGCGCTCGGCGACCTGCTGCACGTCGCGGCCGCGCTCGCGCAGGTACTCGTCCTCGAATTCGTCGAACTGCGCCGCCAGGTGCCCGGCCTGCGCCGAGAACGCCCACTCGGCGTTCCACAGGTGCTCGCGCATCGCGTCGCGCGCGGCCTGTGCGAGCGCCGGGTCGTCGAGAATCATCGCGTGCACGTCGAGCAGCGCGCGCGCCTCGGCGGGACCGTCGGCCGGCAGGTGCTCGGCCAGCGCGAAGAGCTCCGCCCTCACCACCTCGATCGCGGTCTCGAGCCGCGACAGCTCGGATTCGAGCTGCGCGGGGCCCAGCCGATAGCGCGGCACGTCACGTTGGCGCGACTCGAGCACCCGGGCACGGCCGATGACGATGCCGCCGCCGATGCCGGTGCCGTGGATGCTGAACATCCCTCCAGTGTACCGATCCGGCCGGTGCGTTTCGCGCGCCGGCCGACCGGTGTCACGAGAGATCTTCCTCCCGGTACTCGCCGGCGCGGCGAGGACGCTCGGCCGGGACGCCCTCGAGCGCGCGCAGCTCGACGCGCCGGATCTTTCCGGAGATCGTCTTCGGCAGGTCGGCGAACTCGATGCGACGGATCTTCTGGTAGGGCGCCACCCGGCCGGCCACGAAGCCGACGATCGAGCGCGCGAGCTCGAGCCCCGGCTGGAAGCCGGGGCGCAGGATCACGAACGCCTTGGGCACCGCCAGCCGGCGCGCGTCGGGGCTGGGCACGACCGCCGCCTCGGCGACCGCCTCGTGTTCGATCAGCACGCTCTCGAGCTCGAACGGGCTGATCCGGTAGTCGGAACTCTTGAACACGTCGTCGGCGCGGCCCACGTACCAGAGGTAGCCGTCGTCGTCGCGGCTCGCGACGTCGGAGGTGCGGTAGTGGCTGCCGCCCAGCACCTCGCGGTTGCGCGCCTCGTCGCCGGCGTAGCCGGCCATCAGGCCCAGCGGCCGCGGGTTCAACGCGATCGCCACCTCGCCGGTCGCCGCATCGCGGCCTTCCGGGTCGAGCAGCGTCACCCGGTAGCCGGGCATCGGGCGCCCCATCGACCCCGCCTTCACCGGCTGGCCCGGCGAGTTGGCGACGATGCAGGTGGTCTCGGTCTGGCCGTAGCCGTCGCGGATCGTCAGCCCCCAGGCGTTGCGCACGCGCTCGATCACCTCGGGGTTCAGCGGCTCGCCGGCGCTCAGCGCTTCTTCGAGCGCCACCGGCCAGGCCTTGAGGTCTTCGAGAATGAGCGCGCGCCAGACGGTGGGCGGCGCGCACAGCGTCGTCACGCCGTGGCGCACCAGCGCGTCGAGCGTGCGCCGCGCATCGAAGCGCGCCTGGTTGTAGACGAACACGGTCGCGCCGGCGATCCACGGCGCGAACACGCAGCTCCACGCGTGCTTGGCCCAGCCGGCCGAGCTGATGTTCCAGTGCACGCCGCCCGGCTTCAGGCCGATCCAGTACATCGTCGACAGGTGGCCCACCGGATAGCTCTGCTGCGTGTGCAGCACCATCTTCGGCTTGGCGGTCGTGCCCGACGTGAAGTAGAGCAGCAGCGGGTCGTCGCGGCGCGTCGGGCCGTCGGCCGCGAAGGCGGCCGGCGCGGCGTCGGCCTGCGCATACGGCGTCCAGCCCTCGCGCTGGCCGCTGGTGACGATGCGGATACGCTCGCCCGCGAGCCCCTCGAACTTCGCGGCGCCGTCGGCGTCGGTGATCACGCAGCGGATGCGGCCGCGCTCGAGCCGGTCGGCGAGGTCGGCGGTGGCGAGCAGCGTCGTCGTCGGGCACAGCACGGCGCCGAGCTTGATCGCCGCCAGCGTGACCTCCCACAGCGGGACGACGTTGGGCAGCATCACCAGCAGCCGGTCGCCGCGCGCCACGCCCAGTCCGCGCAGGAAGTTCGCGACCCGGTCGGAGCGCTCGCGCATCTGCGCGTAGCTGACGCGCTGCTCGCTGCCGTCCTCGCCGGCGATCCACAGCGCCAGCCGCTCGGGCGCGGCCGCAGCCTGCACGTCGAAGAAATCGAGCGCCCAGTTGAACTCGGGCATGTCGGGCCACGCGAACTCGCGGCACGCGCGCGCGTAGTCGCTGCGCGCGGCGAACAGCAGGTCGCGCGCCGCCAGGAACTTCTCGGTCGATATCATGGCTCAGTCCTCTCCGAATCCACTGGCAATCAGGTCTTTCATCGCTTCGAGCGCCTCGGCCTCGTCGGGCCCGTCGGTCTCGATGACCAGCGTGCTGCCCTTGGCCGCCGCGAGCATCATCACGCCCATGATGCTCTTGGCGTTGATCCGGCGCGAGCCCTTCGACAACCACACCTCGGACCTGAACTTCGAGGCGGTGGCGGTCAACCTGGCCGAAGGTCTTGCGTGCAGCCCGAGCCGGTTGACGACGACAATTTCAGCCTTGAGCATCGGGCTCCGCATCCGCCGGGCGGATCGCTTCGCGGGCGCTCGTGACGAGCAGCTCGCACAACTCGTCGACCGGCATGCGCCGGTTCGAGATCGCCTTGAGCAGCATCGGCAGGTTCACGCCCGCGAGCACTCGCACGCGCCCCGGCACGGCCAGTCGCATCGCGACGCGCGAAGGCGTGGCACCGAAGACGTCGGTGAGCACCACCGCTCCGCTGCCGTCGTTGATCCGCGCGAGCAGCTCCTGCGCGGCGGCGAACGCGATTTCGGGGTCCTCGTCGGGAATCACGTCGAGCGCGGCCAGCTGCATCGGCATGCGGCCATAGACGTGGCGCGTGCAGTGAATGAGCGCCGTGCCCAGCGGCTCGTGCGAGACGACCATGATCCCGATCATCGCGCGCAGGCCGCCTCGAGCGCGTCGATGAACAGTTTCGCCACGTCGAACCCGGTCTGCTGGCGGATCTCCTGGAGGCAGGTCGGGCTGGTGACGTTGATCTCGGTGATGTAGTCGCCGATCAGGTCCAGGCCCACCAGCAGCAGCCCGCGCGAAGCCAGTTGCGGCGCGAGCGTCTCGGCGACCTCGCGGTCGCGCGCCGACAGCGGCCGCGCGACGCCGCGCCCGCCGGCCGCGAGGTTGCCGCGGAACTCGCCGTCCTTGGGGATGCGCGCCAGGCAGTACGGCACCACCTGCCCGCCGATCAGCAGCACGCGCTTGTCGCCTTCGCTGATCTCGGGAATGAAGCGCTGCGCCATCACCGAGCGCGCGCCGAACTGGTTCAGCGTCTCGATGATCACCGAGATGTTCGGGTCGCCGCGCTTGGCGCGAAAGATCGACGTGCCGCCCATCCCGTCGAGCAGCTTGAACACCGCCTCGTCGTGCTCGTCGACGAACGCGCGCAGCTCGTCGGCCGAGCGCGTGACCAGCGTCGGCGGCGTGAACTGCGGAAACTCGGCGATCGCCAGCTTCTCGTTGTGGCTGCGGATCGCCAGCGGGTCGTTGAACACGCGCGCGCCCTCGCGCACCGCGTGCTCGAGCAGGTACGTGGAGAACACGTACTCCATGTCGAACGGCGGGTCCTTGCGCATCAGTACCGCGCCGAACGCGGCCACCGGCTCGCTGCGCGGCTCGCCCGCCTCGTACCACGGAGCCCCGCTGCCCGTGGCGTCGGTGATCCGCAGCGGCGTCACGCGCGCCATCGTGCGGCCGCGCGCGAGCGACAGCGCGTGCTGCTCGCAGACGAACAGCTCGTGGCCGCGCGCGGCGGCCTCGACCATCATCGCGTAGGTGGAGTCCTTGTAGGTCTTGATCGACGGCAGCGGATCGAGAATCACCAGCAGGCGCATCGGCGGGAACTCCCGGAACAGGTTGGGGGCGCGGCGCTCAGCCGTAGCGCGACTGGTCGGGATCGGTCTGCTCGAGCTCGATCGAGGCGGCCAGCAGCGCGAGCCGCGCGACCACGCCGTAGACGTAGAAGCGGTTGGGCGCGTGCTCGAGCGAGGCGGTGCAGTCGGGCAGGTTGCAGCTGGCGGCAAACGGCAGCGGCACGAAGTGCATGCCCGGGGCGTTCAGGTTCTCGTCCTTCGCGCGCCCGGTGTGCACGCGGTAGAAGCCGCCGACCACGTAGCGGTCGATCATGTAGACCACCGGCTCGGCGACACCCTCGCCGACGGTCTCGAAGGTGTGCACGCCCTCCTGCAGGATGACCTCGTGCACCTCGAGGCCCTCCTTGACGACCGCCATCTTGTTGCGCTGCCTGCGATTGAGGTCGCGCACCTCGGAGGGATCGCGCACCGACATCACGCCCATTCCGTAGGTGCCGGCGTCGGCCTTGACGACGACGAACGGCTTCTCGTCGATCCGGTACTCGCGATACCTGGCGCGGATCTGCCTGAGCAGCGTCTCGACGTTGGTGGCCAGGCAGTCCTCGCCCGCGCGCTCGTGGAAGTCGATCTTCCCGCAGCGCGCGAAGTACGGGTTGATCAGCCAGGGGTCCATGTCGAACTGCTTCGCGAAGCGCTTGGCGACGTCGGCATACGCGGCGAAGTGCTGCGACTTGCGGCGCACGGCCCAGCCCGCGTGCAGCGGCGGCAGCAGCACCTGCTCGTGCAGGTCCTTCAGCACCTCGGGGATGCCCGAGGACAGGTCGTTGTTCAGCAGGATCGAGCAGGGATCGAAGCCATCGAGCCCCACGCGCAGCCCGCGCCGCACCAGCGGCTCGACGGTCATCGACTGGCCGTCGGGGAGTTCGATCGTCGTCGGCGCCTTGATCTCGGGGTTCAGCGTGCCGTAGCGCACGTTCAGGCCCGTCTGGCGCAGGATCGTCGAGAGCCGCTGGACGTTCTGCAGGTAGAAGGCGTTGCGCGTGTGGCTCTCGGGAACGAGCAGCAGATTGCGCGCCTCGGGGCAGTACTTCTCGATCGCCGCCATCGCGGCCTGCACCGCCAGCGGCAGCATCTCCTCGGTCAGGTTGTTGAAGCCGCCCGGGAACAGATTGGTGTCGACCGGCGCGAGCTTGAACCCGGCGTTGCGCAGGTCGACCGAGGCATAGAACGGCGGCGTGTGGTCCTGCCACTCCATGCGGAACCAGCGCTCGATCCGGGGCGTCGCGTCGAGGATGCGGCGCTCGAAGTCCTGCAGCGGGGCGGACATCGCGGTGACGAGATGGGGGGTCATGGGAGCACGGGCGGGTCGACCGGAGAATTGTAGCGCCCGAACGAAAACGGGGCGGACCCGAAGGCCCGCCCCGTCGTGGTCCCGCCCCGGTTCGCGGAAGGGCGGGGGTGTGGAGGTCAGTGGTGGTAGGCGGTCTCGCCGTGCGAGCTGATGTCCAGCCCCTGGCGCTCTTCCTCTTCGGGCACGCGCAGCCCGATCATCAGGTCGACCAGCTTGAAGGCGAGGAACGCGACCACGCCGGACCAGACGATCGTGAGCAGCACGCCCTGCAACTGCACCCAGACCTGGCTGGCGATCGAGTAGTCGGCCGCGACCGCGTTGGCGACGTAGTCGTAGACGCCGGTGCCGCCCAGCGACGGCGCCGCGAACACGCCGGTGAGCAGCGCGCCGGTGACGCCGCCCACGCCGTGCACGCCGAACACGTCGAGCGAGTCGTCGGCGCCCAGCATCCGCTTCAGGCCGTTGACGCCCCACAGGCAGACGACGCCGGCGACCAGGCCGATGACCAGCGCGCCCATCGGTCCGACGAAGCCGCAGGCCGGCGTGATCGCCACCAGCCCGGCCACCGCGCCCGAGGCCGCACCCAGCATCGACGGCTTGCCCTTGCCCATCCACTCGCCGAGCGTCCACGAGACGGTGGCGGATGCGGTGGCGATCAGCGTGTTGATGAAGGCGAGCGCGGCGGTGCCGTTGGCTTCGAGGTTCGAGCCCGCGTTGAAGCCGAACCAGCCCACCCACAGCAGCGACGCGCCGATCATCGTCATCACCAGCGAGTGCGGCGCCATCGACTCACGGCCGTAGCCGATCCGCTTGCCGATCACCCAGGCGCCGACCAGGCCCGCCACGCCGGCGTTGATGTGCACCACGGTGCCGCCGGCGAAGTCCAGCGCACCCTTGGCCCACATGAAGCCCGCCGCCGCGGTGACCGCCTCGAGCGCCTTCGCATCGGTGATCGCGTCCGGACCGGCCCAGTACCAGACCGCGTGGGCGATCGGCACGTAGCAGAACGTGAACCACAGCACCGAGAACAGCAGCACCGCCGAGAAGCGCACCCGCTCGGCGAAGGCGCCGACGATCAGCGCGCAGGTGATCGCGGCGAACGTGGCCTGGAACGCGACGAACGACAGCTCCGGGATGACCACGCCCTTGCTGAAGGTCGCGGCTGCCGAATCGGGCGTGATGCCCTTCAGGAAGATCTTCGACAGGTTGCCGAAGAACAGGCCGTCGCCGCCGAACGCCAGCGAGTAGCCGTAGATCGACCACAGCACGACGATCACCGAGAACACGACCAGCACCTGCATCAGGATCGAGAGCATGTTCTTCGTGCGCACCAGCCCGCCGTAGAACAGCGCGAGACCGGGGATCGTCATCATGATGACGAGCAGCGTCGAGACGCTCATCCACGCGACGTCGCCCTTGTTCGGGACGGGCGGCGCCGCGGCGGGGGCGTCCTTCTTCTCCTCGGCCGGCGCGGCGGCGGCCGGTGCGGCGGCCGCCGCCTCGGGCTTGGCCTCGGCCGCCGGCGCGGCAGCAGGCGCTGCTGGCTGCGCGTCCGAAGCCGCCGACGCCTGGGCGAGCAGCACGGCTCCCGCGGTCAGCGCAGTGGTGGGCGCGGCAGGCTCCGGCGAAGCGGCGAGCGCCGCGAGCGGCGCCAGCGACAGCGCCAGGCACAGCGCGATGATTCGGGTCAGGGATTTCATGGAACGTTCTCCGTGGTGCGGATCCGGGCGCTCAGAGCGCCTCGTTGCCGGTTTCGCCGGTGCGGATGCGCACGACTTGTTCGAGGTCGTAGACGAAGATCTTGCCGTCTCCGATCTTGCCGGTGCGCGCCGAGGCCTCGATCGCCTCGATCGCGCGCTCGACCAGGTCGTCGGCGATCGCGACGTCGATCTTCACCTTCGGCAGGAAGTCGATGACGTACTCGGCGCCGCGATACAGCTCGGTGTGGCCCTTCTGCCGGCCGAAGCCCTTCACCTCGGTGACCGTGATGCCCTGCACGCCGATCGCCGACAGCGCTTCGCGCACCTCGTCGAGCTTGAACGGCTTGATGACCGCAGTGATCAGTTTCATTCGAGCCTCCCGCTCAGAAGGTCTTGCCGACCGACAGCACGACCGTGCCCTTGCCGAGGTCACGGTTGAACGCGTTGCGGTAGCACTCGCCGGCGCCGCCCCTGGCGTCGGTGCCGACGTAGGCCAGGCCCCAGGTCAGGCCGACGTACTCCTTCGATGCGCCGAGCTTCCAGTCGGTGTACGAGCAGTCGCTGCTCGAGCGCACCGGCACGCCGCCGACCGAGCCGGCCGGGATCGACTGGTGGCCGACGTGGGCGGTGACCGTGACGCCGCTGCCGACGTCGAAGTTGCCGGTGAGGTCGAGGTAGCCCGCACCCTTGCTGTCGACGAAGCCGAACAGGTCGGTCAGGCCGTGCGAGTACTTCAGCGTGAGCATCTTCCAGGTGCCCGCGACGTACAGCTCGAGCGTGTTCGGCGAGTTGAAGCCCGACGGATACGAGCCCGGGTAGTAGTAGTACAGCAGGCCGACGTCGTAGCCGAAGTCGCCGACGGCGCCCTTGTAGCCGCCGTAGAAGTCCCACTCGAGGCTGTTGCTGACACCGCCGCCGGCGTCGGACAGCCAGCTCACGTTCGAGGCCCAGGTGCCCGCGTACAGGCCGCTCGCGTGCGCATAGTCGAAGCCGCCCTGCACCGCGGGCCTGGCGTTGGTCTGCGCGATGCCGCGATAGCGGTACTCGCTCACCAGGCTCAGGTTGCCCGTGAAGGTGTGCTCGGGCGTCGCGGCGGTCGCCTGGGCAAGCGCGTACCCCGGCAGGCTGCCCGCTGCGCAGGCGAGGGAAACGGCGAGGATCGTCTTTTTCATGATCGGCTTGCTCCGCAGAAGGTTCGGGTCTTCGGGCCCCGACGGGGCCGCTGGAACCGACTACGCACAGACCGTGCCAGCGGCTCGTTCGCGGGCGCTGCGGGTCAGGTCGGGAGCAGATTGGTGCAGCGCGCGGGCGCGCGCTGCGCCACCGCGGTGCGAAGGCGCGTGGCGCACCGGTCGGGTGCGCCGAGGCCGGCGATCGTGCGGCGTGCCGGGCGCGGCGGATCACTGCGGAGCGCGGCGGGTTTCCGCGGAGCGCGACGGGGCTCCGCGGAACGCGTCGACCCCCGTGCTAGACTCGATTCACGATGAGCGCCACGCCCCCGTCACTGCTCGCCGAGCTTCAGTCGCGGCTGGCCGAGTTGCTCCGCAACAGTCCGGCCGCCGACGTCGAACGCAACATGAAGGCGCTGCTGGCGCAGGCGTTCCAGCGGGCCGACCTGGTCACCCGCGAAGAGTTCGATGCGCGGCTCGAGCGGCTCGCTCGACTGCAGGACCGCGTCGAGCAACTCGAGAAGCTGCTGGCCGAGCGCTCGGCCTAGCGGCCGCCTCGGGCCGGGGGCCGGAGGAACGCGTCGGCGCAACGACCACGCTTCGGCAGATCGGCCGAGCCGTTGGCTTAGCCGGCGCGCAGCCGGCGACGGCGCGCGCCACCTAGACTCGGAGGGCCACCTCGACCCCCTTCGCCGCCCACGCGCCTTCCCGATGTCCGTCGCCGTCGTCCGCTCGCGCGCCCTCCTCGGACTCGATGCGCCGGAAGTGCGCGTCGAGGTGCACGTGGGCAACGGGCTGCCCGCGTTCCACATCGTCGGGCTACCCGAGGCCGAAGTCCGCGAGAGCCGCGACCGGGTGCGCGCAGCGCTGCTGCACGCCGGCTTCGACTTCCCGAACCGCAGGCTCACGGTCAATCTCGCGCCGGCCGACCTGCCGAAGGAGTCGGGCCGCTTCGACCTGCCGATCGCGGTGGGCATCCTCGCGGCCAGCGGCCAGCTGCCCAGCGAGCCGCTCGACGAACTCGAGCTCGTCGGCGAGCTCTCGCTCACCGGCACGATCCGCCCCATTCGCGGCGCGCTCGCGATGGCGCTGGCCGGCGTGCGCGACACCCGGCCGCGCACGCTGCTGCTGCCCGCGGCCAACGGCGCCGAAGCGGCGCTGGTCGACGGCGCGCGACTGCTCGGCGCGCTCGACCTCGCCGGCGTCGCCGCGCACCTGCTGGGCGCGAGCCAGCTCGAGCGCATCGCGCCGGCGCCGTGCGCGCCCGCCCCGGCCGGCGACGGCGACTTCGCCGACGTCAAGGGGCAGGCCGGCGCGAAGCGCGCGCTCGAAGTCGCGGCCGCCGGCGCCCACAACCTGCTGATGGTCGGGCCCCCGGGCGCCGGCAAGTCGCTGCTCGCGCAGCGGCTGCCGACGATCCAGCCGCCGCTCACCGGCGACGAGGCGCTCGAAACCGCCGCGCTGGCCGGCCTGGCCGGTCGCTTCACGCCCGCCGACTGGGGGCGCCGGCCGTTTCGCGCGCCGCACCACGGCGCGTCGGCGGCCGCGATCGTCGGCGGCGGCACGAACCCGCGGCCGGGCGAGGCCAGCCTCGCGCACCACGGCGTGCTGTTCCTCGACGAGCTTCCCGAGTTCTCGCGCACGGTGCTCGAGGCGCTGCGCGAGCCGCTCGAGACCGGCCGCATCGGCGTGGCGCGTGCAGCGCGGCAGGTCGAGTTCCCGGCGCGCTTCCAGCTCGTGGCGGCGATGAACCCCTGCCCCTGCGGCTTCCTGGGCAGCGAACGCTGCCGCTGCACGCCCGAGCAGGTGCGCCGCTACCAGGCGCGCCTGTCGGGGCCGCTGCTCGACCGCATCGACGTGCTGATCGGCGTGCAGCCGGTCGACGAGTCGACGCTGATGCGGCGCGCCGACGGCGAGCCCAGCGCGGCGATCGCCGAACGCGTGGCCCGTGCGCGCGAACGCCAGCTCGCGCGGCAGGGCAAGCCGAACGCGCACCTGGCGCCGCCCGAGATCGACCGGCACTGCGCGCTCGACGGCGACGCGGCCGCGCTGCTGCGCCGGGTCGCTCGCGATCGGCACTGGTCGTCGCGCGCGCTGCACCGCGTGCACAAGCTCGCCCGCACGATCGCCGACCTGCGCGGCGACGCCGCGATCGGCGCGCAGCACGCGGCCGAGGCGGTCGCCTACCGGCGCGCGCTCGACGTCGCCGACCCGCACGGCTGATCGCCGATCGCCGCGCGACATGCGATGATCGTGCGCTGCCGGCCCCGCAAGCGCGCGACCCGCGTACCCGCTCGTACCCTCTCGAATCCCACTTTCCGGATGGACGCCTGCCGATGACTGCTTCGCCTCCCCTTGCCGGCCTGAAGGTCGTCGAACTCCACGCGATCGGACCCGTGCCGTTCGCCGGCCAGCTGCTGCGCTCGCTCGGCGCCGACGTGCTGCGCGTCTCGCCGCCCGTCGACCCCGGCCTGGGCATCGGCGTCGGCCCCGAGTACGACCTGCTCAACCTCGGCAAGCGCGCGCTGGCGGTCGACCTGAAGCAGGCCGGCGGGCTGGCGGCGCTGCGCCGCGAACTCGCCGACGCCGACGTGCTGCTCGAGGGCTTTCGCCCCGGCGTGCTCGAGCGGCTCGGCCTCGCACCCGCCGCGCTGCTCGACGCGTACCCGCGGCTCGTCGTCGGGCGCCTGTCGGGCTGGGGCCATGCGGGCGAGCTGGCCGAGCGCGCCGGCCACGACATCAACTACCTCGCGCTGTCGGGCGTGCTCGAGGCGATCGGCGCGCGCGAGGCGCCGGTGCCGCCGCTGAACCTGGTCGCCGACTTCGGCGGCGGCGCGATGCACCTGCTGGTCGGCGTGCTGGCCAAGCTCGTGCAGCGCTCGATCACGCAGCGCGGCGGCGTCGCCGAGACCAGCATCCTTGCCGGCACCGTGGGTCTCACGCCGATGGTCTACGGGCTGCTGGCCGGCGGGGTCTGGAACCTGCAGCGCGCCAACAACCTGCTCGACGGCGCGATGCCGTTCTACCGCGTCTACCGCTGCGCCGACGGACGCTTCGTCGCCGCCGGCGCGCTCGAACCGAAGTTCTACGCGCAGCTGCTCGCGGTCACGGGCCTCGAAGGCGAGATCGACCCGCGCGACCAGTACCGCCCCGCGACCTGGCCCGCGACGACCGAGCGCTTCGCCGCACGCTTCGCGTCACGCAGCCGCGACGACTGGGCGCAGGCCGCGCAGGCGCACGACGCCTGCCTGTCGCCGGTGCTCGACTTCGCGGAAGCCGCGCGACACCCGCACAACCTCGCCAACCGCCTGTACCGCGACCAGCCGTTCGCGCAGCCCGCCGAGGTCATCGAGTTCGATCGGCACCTGCGCGATCGTTGAGCGCGAGCGTCAGTCGCCGCAGGCTCGGCTCGCCCTCTTCGGGGCCGACCTCGAAGCCATAGGACCGGGCGAGCTCGATCATGTCGCGGTTGACGGCATAGGTGGTGCCGACCAGCTCGCGATAGCCGGCCGCACGGGCAGCGCGCACCAGCCTGCGGAACAGCGCGTAGCCGATGCCATGGCGCTGCCAGCGGTCGGTGACGACGATCGCGAACTCCGCGGCGCCGGGCCGGTCGGACGCGTCGAATCGGGCGACGCCGAGGAGGTCGGCCGCCGTGCCGACACCGAACGCCGCCAGTCCGAGTCGCCGCGGCCAGTCCTGCCGGACCAGTTCGGAGATCTGCTGGTCGGTGACTTCCTTGACCGTGCCGAGCAGGCGCTGGTACAGCGACACCGGCGACAACCCGTCGATGAACGCGCGCTCGCTCGGGGCATCGTCGGCGCGCAGCGGGCGAATCAGGATCGGCACGCCGCCACGGCTCGTGCAGCGCTCGGTGAGCCAGACAGGCGTCTGCTCGCTCATGCCGCGGGTTTCGGCGGGCGCACCCGCCAGAAAACGAGCACCAGCAGCGCCGCGAGCTGCAGCACGATCCACGCCAGCATCGCGCGCCGGAAGCCCTGCTCGCTGTGTCCGCCACCGCCGAGCAGGTCGACCGTCACGCCGAACAGCCATTGCGCGAGGAACATTCCCGTCATCGCCAGCAGGTTGTACGCGGTGAACGCGCGCCCGGTCAGCTTCGCGGGAAACGACAGGCTCACGTGCGTCTGCGACAGCGTGTTCACCGTCGCCGCCAGCGCCAGCGGCAGCCACAGCAGCCACGCCCACGCACCGTGGGCGAACGCGATGACGAGCTCGATCGCCAGCATCACCGAGGTGCCGCCCGCCACCAGCCGCAGCGTGCTCCATCCCCGGCGCACCATCGCCGGCACCGCCCAGCCCAACGCCAGGTAGCCCAGCATCAGCACGAGGTTGAGCACGAACAGCGCCTGCGCGGCGCTGTCGGCGTCGATGCCGAGCACGATGCGCAGCCACGGGCCGACCCACAGGCTCTGGAACGCGATGAAGCTCGCCTGCACCGTCAGCGAGGCGACGCCGAAGCGCCAGAAATACGGCTCGCCGAACACCTGCCGGTACGCCGTCCACGGCGACTCGTCGGGGTGCGCGGCGTGTGCCGGCTCGCTGGGCAGCCTCAGCGCGATCGCCGCGCTCGACGCGCACAGCATCGCCGCCGCGATCCAGAACACGCCGCGCCATCCCACCAGCGGCAGCGCCCATTGCACCGGCACCGTCGTGACCAGCGCCCCGAGCGTACCGGCCACCAGCATCCACGCCGCCAGCTGCTGCTGGCGTGCATCGACGTACCAGAAGCGGAACGCGCGCAGCGAGGCCATCAGCGCGCCCGACACGCCGATGCCGATGAGCGCGCGGCCGACCCACAGCATCGCCACGCTGTGCGCCAGCGCGAACACGGCGCAGCCGGCCGCGGCGACCAGCAGCAGCGTGGCGTCGACGCGGCGCGAACCGAAGCGGTCGAGCCAGATGCCCAGCGGCATCTGCATCGCCGCGAACGCGATGAAGTACGCCGAGGACAGCGAACCCAGCTGCGCGTTCGACAGGCCGAACTCGGCGATCAGGTCCGGGGCGATCACCGCATTGACCGAGCGCAGCGCGTACGACATGAAGTAGCCGCTCGCGAAGGCGGCGAACACGCGGATCGCCAGCGGGGCCGGCAGCACGGCGCTCATCGCTGTGCCCATTGCGTCACTCGATGCGTCACTCGATGAGCCGGAACGAGTCGAGGAAGGCCGGCGCGTGCTCGGTGTCGGGCGCCGGCCCGATGACCACGCCCTGCCAGGCGCGGTTGCCGCGCGCGACGAACAGCGCGGACAGGTGCGCCGGGCGATCGGCGATGCGGCCCGAAGCCTCGACGCGCACCGCGGGCTGCGTCGCGGTCGTGCGGCCTGCCAGGTCGTGCACGGGCACCGCCGCCTCGGCGACCTGCGTCTCGCGACCGGCGATGTTGCGCACCATCGCCGCGCGCATCGCCGCACGGGCCTTCTCGCGCGTGGCCGGCTCGGCGTCGGGCAGGACCGCCATGCCGACGGTGAACGACTGGTCGTCGACCCGGGCGCCGCTCATCGCCATCGTCACCGCCAGCCCGTCGAGGTTGATCGGGCGCGACATCGACGCGGGCTTGCCCGGCAACATGACGGCGTAGCCTTCGCCCGAGGGCCGGATCTCGCGCCAGTTGTAGTCGGGCGCGCAGGCTGACAGGAAGAGCGTGCAGGCGAGTGCGCAGGCGAACGCGACGGGAGCCGAGGCCGGCGGCGCGCGCCGCCGGCGCAGGGCGGATCGGGGATTCATCCGATAATGGTATCAACCGGGCAAGGCCCGAACCGGAGGCAGGCCATGATTTACGAGTTCAAGTCGCGCGCCACCGGCTCCGTCGTCATGACGAAGCCGGTCGCGGAGTGGATCCTGAAGATCGTCGGCAAGACGCCGGGCGCCACCGGCATCGTCACTGTCGAGCAGATGCCGGCGGCGATCGCCGCACTGCGCAAGGCGATCGACGACGAGCGCGCCGCGCTGCGCGCCGAGAGCCAGGGCGGCAACGCGGCCGCGAAGCCGCAAGCCGCCGCCGACGAGGACGAGGCCTACCCGGTCTCGCTCGCCCAGCGCGCGTTTCCGTTCATCGAGATGCTCGAGGCCGCCCACGCGGCCGGCAAGGACGTCACCTGGGGGGTGTAAAAGGTCCGCGCGTCGTGGCTCCGGTTCTGGCAGACTTGCGCCCGGGCCCCCGGAGACCATGATGACGATCGAGGTCAACGTCCGGTTCGCACCCGGCACGGTGTTCAGCCTCAGCCCGAAGCTCAGGCTCGGCAGCGACGAGGCGCGTCGCTGGCTCGACGAGCAGTTCGTCGCGCTGGGGGCCGAGCCGATGCGCGCGTCGGGCAAGGTGCTGGTCGCCGACAAGGTGCTCGCAGTCGCCGCGGCGGCGGGCGCCGGGCAGTTCCGGCGCGACGCGGCATGGGCCGACCGTTACGCGGCCAGCGTGGTCGCCGCGCTCGGCCGCGACGTCGTGCGGGTCGAAACCGACACCAGCATGGTCACCTATTGAAGCGCGTCGGCGTCGACGACGCCGTCGCGCTGATTCCCAACGGCGCGACGCTGGCCTGCGCAGGGTTCGTCGGCGTGGGCCACGCCGAGGCGGTCACCGCCGCGATCGAGCACCACTTCCTCGCGCACGGCACGCCGTCACAGCTCACGCTGGTCTACTCGGCCGGCCAGGGCGACCGCGCAGACCGCGGCGTCAACCACTTCGGTCACGAGGGCCTGACCCGGCGAATCGTCGGCGGCCACTGGCGCTCGGCGCCGAAGCTGTCGCGGCTCGCGCTCGAGAACCGCTGCGAGGCGTGGAACCTTCCGCAGGGCGTGATCACGCACCTGTATCGCGCGATCGCGGGCGGCAAGCCGGGCGTGATCACGAAGATCGGCCTGCACACCTTCGTCGACCCGCGCCACGGCGGTGGGAAGCTCAACGCGCGCACCACGGCCGACCTGGTCGACCTCCTCGAGATCGACGGCGAGGAGTGGCTGCGTTACCGGCCGATGCGCATCGACGTGGCGCTGATCCGCGCGACGACCAGCGACGCGCGCGGCAACCTGACCACCGAGCACGAGCCGTTCCATCACGAGATGCTGGCGATCGCGCAGGCGGCGCACAACAGCGGCGGCATCGTGATCGCACAGGTCAAGCGCGTGGTCGACGCGCACGACGACCCGCAGCGGGTGCGCGTGCCGGGGATCGTGGTCGATTACGTCGTCGAGGTGGGCGAGGATGCCGACCACCACTCGATGACTTTCGGCGAATACCTGAACCTGGACTACATGCGCGCGGCGCCGCGTGAGGCGGCGGGGGGCGCGGCTGCGGCGACGGCGAAGCTCGCACCGGCCGCGCTCGACGCGCGCCGGATCGTCCAGCGCCGCGCGCTGCTCGAGTTGGCCGCGCATCGCCCGCGGGTGGTCAACCTCGGCGTCGGCATGCCGGCCGGCGTCGGCGCGGTGGCCCGCGAAGAAGGCGTCGGCGGTTTCGTGCTCACCGTCGAGTCGGGCCCGATCGGCGGCACGCCCGCCGACGGCCTGTCGTTCGGCGCGTCCGAGTTCCCCGAAGCGATCGTCGACGAGCCGGCGCAGTTCGACTTCTACGACGGCGGCGGCATCGACATGGCGTTCCTCGGGCTGGCCGAGTTCGACGGCCACGGCAACGTCAACGTCAGCCTGTTCGGCGAGGGCGAGCACCGGCTGCTGGCCGGCGTGGGCGGCTTCGTCAACATCACGCAGTCGACGCGACGCCTGGTCTTCATGGGCCCGCTGACCGCGGGCGGCCTGCAGGTCGAGGCCGGCGACGGCCGGCTGCGCATCGTCCGCGAGGGCCGGTCGCGCAAGCTCGTGCCGCGGGTCGGGCACCTGTCGTTCAACGGCGAGTATGCGTCGCGGCAGGGCGCCGACGTGCTGTACGTGACCGAGCGCGCGGTGTTCCGGCTGGTCGACGGCCAACTCGTGCTGGTCGAGATCGCGCCCGGCATCGGCCTCCAGCGCGACGTGCTCGCGCACTGCGGCGCGCCGGTCGCGGTGTCCCCGGCGCTGGCGACGATGGATGCGCGGATCTACCGCGCCGGGCCGATGTGCTGCTTCGACGTGATGCCCATCGACACGTAGATGCTGGTCAGCCCGTCGATGCCGACGTCGGCGGGCGTCACCCAGTCTCGGGGCACGTACAGCAGCCCGCCGCCCACCGGCACCGGTGCGGTCGGCACCAGCACCGCCAGGTAGTCGAGCTCGCCCACGCGCACCGGCTCGCTGGTCGACAGCAGCCCGAGCACGGCGACGCCGCCGACGCCGCCGAAGTGCAGCCAGACCGGGCTCATCGAATGCATGCCGTGCTGCTCGTGCTGGCCGAGCAGGCCGACGAGCTTGCTCGCCATGTCGTAGACGCTGCGCACCACCGGGATGCGCATGACGATCGCGTCGAGCGCCGCCGCGAGCACGCGCCGCAGCCGCGTCTGCACCAGTGCGCCCAGGACGAAGATCGCGGCGAGCACGATGCCGACGCCGAGCAGGTAGCTGGCCGCCTCGGAGCCGGCGATGCCCAGGCCCAGCGCCTTGAGCACGCGCCCGACGTAGCTGTCCGGGCCGAGGGAGTCGACCAGGACCCGCACCGCCCAGGCGAAGACCAGCACCGTCGCGGCCAGCGGCAGCGCGGCGAGCAGGCCGGTGAGGAAGGTGTTCAGCAGGCGGTTGGAGCTCAGCGGCATGGCGACAGGCGGCTCGACGGGGCTGGCCGAAGTCTCGCACGGCGCGCAGCCTGCGCGGGCTTGCACGTTCGTGCAAACTCCGTGAAAATCTGTTCATGCTTGCCAGCGAACAGGATGCGCTGTCGATCCGCGTGGCGCGCCTGTACTACTACGATCACCTCACGACGGCCCGGATCGCCGACGAACTGCGCACCTCGCGCTCGACGGTGTCGCGGCTGCTGTCGCGCGCGCACGAGCGCGGCCTGGTCGAGATCCGCATCCACGACCCGGCGCAGCATCCGCAGGGCATCGAGGCCCGGCTTCGCGAGCGTTTCGGCCTGCGCGTCGCCCGCGTCGTCTCGGTGCCCGAGACCGCCGACGAGCACGACTGGCTCGAGCGGGTCGCCGCCTTCGCCGCCGGCTACCTGAACACGGTCGTCGACGCCGACGCCGTGGTCGGCGTCGCGTGGGGCACCACGTTGCGCAAGGTGGCCTCGAAGCTCTCGCCGAAGCCGGTCGCCAACGTGGACGTGGTCGCGCTCAACGGCTCGGGCACCGCGCAGGACATCGACAGCACCTTCAGCAGCGACATCGTGATGCGCATCGCGCAGAACTACGGCGCGCGCCCCCACGCATTTCCGGTGCCGGCGTTCTTCGACTACGCGCAGACCCGCACGGCGCTGTGGCGCGAGCGCAGCGTCAGGCGCCTGCTCGAGCTGCAGCGGCGCGCGCGGATCCTGGTCTTCAGCGTGGGCGCCTTCTCGGGACAGGTTCCCAGCCACGTGCACAGCGGCGGCTTCCTCGAGCCCGCCGACCTGCGCAGCCTGCGCCGCGACCGCGTCGTGGGCGACATCGCGACGGTGTTCTTCCGCGCCGACGGCAGCCACGACGACATCGCGCTGAACGCGCGCGCGAGCGGGCCCGACCTGTCGCTGCTGCGCCGCGCGAAGCACTCGATCTGCGTCGCCAGCGGCACCGGCAAGGCCGAGGGCCTGCGCGCGGCGCTCGCGGGCGGCTTCGTCAACACGCTGATCGTCGACGAGCCCACCGCGCGCCTGCTGCTCGCCGGCGACGCGCCGGCCAGGTCGCACCCGGGGAGGCGCGCGTGACGCAGGCCGCCGACGGACTCGACCTGCTCGTCGTCGGCGGCGGCATCAACGGCGCCGGCATCGCGCGCGACGCGGCCGGCCGTGGCCTGCGCGTCGCGCTGGTCGAGCAGGGCGACTTCGGCGGCGCGACGTCCTCGGCCAGCACCAAGCTGATCCACGGCGGCCTGCGCTACCTCGAGCACTACGAGTTCCGGCTGGTCGCCGAGGCGCTGGCCGAGCGTGAGGTGTTGCTGCGGCTCGCGCCGCACATCGCGTGGCCGCTGCGCTTCGTGATGCCGCAGGTCGCGGGCCTTCGCCCGGCGTGGATGATCCGCACCGGCCTGTGGCTCTACGACCACCTCGGCGGCCGCATCAGCCTGCCGAAGTCGCGCGCCGTGCGGCTGGCGCCGGACGGTTATGGCGCCGGGCTCGATCCGCGCATCACGCGCGGCTTCGCGTATTCCGACGCCTGGGTCGACGACGCGCGGCTGGTCATCCTGAACCTGCGCTCGGCGCAGGCGCACGGCGCGCTGCTCATGCCGCGCACCCGCTTCGTCTCGGCCGAGCGGCGCGACGGCCATTGGCAGGCGACGACCGAGGACGCCAGGACGGGCGCGCGCGGCATGTTGCGCGCCCGGGTGCTGGTCAACGCGGCCGGCCCGTGGGTGAAGCCGGTGCTCGACGCCACCGGGGGCGGCGACGTGCCGGCAAACGTGCAACTGGTGAAGGGCAGCCACGTCGTGGTGCCCCGCGCGTATCCGGGCGAGCACGCGTACATCCTGCAGAACCACGACAAGCGCATCGTGTTCATGATCCCGTACGAGCGCCGCTTCACGCTGATCGGCACCACCGACGTCGCGGTGCAGGGCCTCGCCGAGGCGCGTGCGATCAGCGTCGAGGAAACCCGCTACCTGCTCGACGCAGTGAACCGCTACCTCGCCCGGCCGCTCGCCGAGCGCGACGTCGTCTGGAGCTACGCCGGGGTGCGGCCGCTGTACGACGACGGCGCGAGCGATCCGTCCGAGATCACGCGCGACTACACGCTGGTGGTCGACGAGCGCGACGGCGTCGCGCAACTCGCGGTGTTCGGCGGCAAGATCACCACCTACCGCCGGCTCGCCGAGGCGGCGCTCGACAAGCTGCAGCCTTGGCTGGAGTCGGCTCGCAGCCCATGGACGCACGAAGAGCCGCTGCCCGGGGCGGCGAAGGACGTCGCGATCGCGCGCGACCTGCTGCGAGCGCGTCGCCCGGCGCTGCCGCAGCCGCTGCTCGAGGCGCTGTTCCGGCGCCACGGCACGCTCGCCGACGAAGTCCTCGGCGACGCCCGCTCGCTCGCCGACCTCGGCCGAGACTTCGGCGGCGGGCTGTGCGAGCGCGAAGCCGAGTGGTTCGTCGAGCACGAGTGGGCGGGCAGCGCCGACGACGTGCTGTGGCGCCGGACGAAGGCCGGCCTCCACATGAGCGTCGCGCAGCGCGCCGACTTCGCGCGCTGGTTCGACCGGCACCGACACCGGGCTGCAACAATCGGGTGATCGAATAGCGGACTTCCCGATGAGCGCCATCGCACTCGAACACGTGAGCAAGCACTGGGGCGCGGCCGTCGCCGTCGACGACGCGAGCTTCGCCGCACCGGCGGGCAGCTTCGTCGTCCTGCTCGGCCCGTCTGGCTGCGGCAAGTCGACCACGCTGCGGATGATCGCCGGCCTCGACACGCCGAGCACGGGGCGCATCCTGATCGACGGGCGCGACGTGACGCAGCTGCCGCCCGCGCAGCGCCGCATCTCGATGGTGTTCCAGTCGTATGCGCTCTTTCCGCACCTGGACGTGCGCGAGAACATCCTGTTCGGCCTGAAGGTGCGCCGCGAGCCGGCGCGCGACCACGCGCGGCGCCTCGCGCGGGTGGCCGACCTGCTCGGCCTGACGCAGCTGCTCGACCGCAAGCCCGCTCAGCTCTCGGGTGGCCAGCAGCAGCGCGTCGCGCTCGGCCGCGCGATCATCGCCGAGACGCCCGTGTGCCTGATGGACGAGCCGTTGTCGAACCTCGACGCGCAGCTGCGCCACGAGATGCGCCGCGAGATCCGCGCGCTGCAGCAGAAGCTCGGCATCACGATGGTCTACGTCACCCACGACCAGACCGAGGCGATGAGCATGGCCGACCAGGTCGTGCTGCTCAACGCCGGGCGCATCGAGCAGGACGCGACGCCCGCGGAACTGTACGCGCGGCCGGCGACGCTGTTCGCGGCGCGCTTCATCGGCACGCCGCCGATGAACATCGTGTCCGCGCCGGGCCGCGACGACCTGAAGCTCGGCGTGCGCCCCGAGCACGTGAGGATCGCCGACGGCGGCGGGCTGGCGGCCGTCGTGCAGAGCGCCGAGTACTTCGGCGCCGACACGATCGTCACCTGCTCCGCGGGGGCCGACACGATCGCCGCGCGCGTGCCCGGGCGGCACGAACTCGCGCCGGGCACCGCGGTGTCGCTGCAGTGGGACGCCGACGCCCGCCACTTCTTCGACGCCGCGACCGGCCGACGGCGCGACGACATCCGATCGGGGCAGGTGGAAGCGCCCCACCACGCTGGCCAACGAGAGAGGAGAACCACCCCATGAGAAGGACCCTGCTGAAGGCGCTTGCCGCGTCGACGATCGCGGCCGCGCTGCCCGCGCATGCGCAAAAGCCGGTCGAGCTGACGTTCTACTACCCGGTCGCCGTCGGCGGCCCGGTGACGAAGACGATCGACCAGATGGCCGCCGACTTCGAAAAGGAGAACCCCGGCATCAAGGTGAAGCCGGTGTATTCGGGCACCTACCAGGAAAGCATCGTCAAGGCGCTCACCGCGTTCAAGAGCGGCCAGCCGCCGCACATCGCGGTGCTGCTGTCCACCGACATGTTCACGCTGATCGACGAGGACGCGATCGTGCCGATAGACGGGCTGGCGACCAGCGCCGACGACAGGAAGTGGCTGGGCGGCTTCTTCGACAGCTTCATGATGAACAGCCGCACCAGCGGCAAGACCTGGGGCGTGCCGTTCCAGCGCTCGACGATCGTGCTGTACTGGAACAAGGAGCTGTTCAAGGAGGCCGGGCTCGATCCCGACAAGGGCCCCGCGAGCTGGGACCAGATGGTCGAGTACGCGAAGAAGCTCACGAAGACCGACGCCAGCGGCAACGTCACGCAGTGGGGCGTGAAGATCCCGTCGTCGGGCTTCCCGTACTGGCTGTTCCAGGGCCTGACGACGCCCAACGGCGCGCTGCTGATGAACGAGGCCGGCACCGAGACGTACTTCGACAAGCCCGAGGTGATCGAGGCGCTGCAGTACTGGGTCGACCTGTCGGCGAAGCACAAGGTGATGCCCGGCGGCGTCATCGAGTGGGGCACGACGCCGAAGGACTTCTTCGAGAAGAAGGCCGCGATGATCTGGACCACCACCGGCAACCTGACCAACATCCGCACGAACGCCGGCTTCCCGTTCGGCGTGGCGATGCTGCCCGAGAAGAAGCGCCGCGGCAGCCCGACCGGCGGCGGCAACTTCTATATCTTCAAGAAGACCTCGCCCGAGGAGCAGGCCGCGGCGCTGAAGTTCGCGAAGTGGGCGACCGCGCCGCAGCGCGCCGCCCAATGGAGCATCGCGACCGGCTACGTCGCGGTGACGCCGGCCGCGTGGGAGACGCCGGAGATGAAGAAGTACGTGCAGGAGGTGCCGCAGGCCACCGTCGCGCGCGACCAGCTGCAGTTTTCGGTCGCCGAGCTGTCCACGCACGACAACCAGCGCGTGACCAAGGCGCTCAACGACGGGCTGCAGGCGGCGCTCACCGGCTCGAAGTCGCCGGCCGACGCGATGAAGGACGCGCAGCGCGAGGCGGCCCGGATCCTGCGGCCGTACCGGCGCTGATGGCGCTGAAGGCCCGAAGCCGGCGCGGCCGCGAAAGCGACAGCGACGGCGACAGCGAGGCACGCGTGAAGGGGATGGGAGCGTGAACGCGATGCGTCCCGGCAGCCAGCCGCAGGTCACCGGCTGGCTGCTGCTGCTGCCGGCGATGGTGCTGCTCGTCGCGTTCACGCACTATCCGGCGGTCGCGACCGCGTGGCACAGCTTCTTCTCGACGCCGAAGGGCGCGCGGCCGGCGGTGTTCGTCGGCCTGGAGAACTACCAGCTGATGCTCGAGGACGACGTCTTCTGGCAGGCGCTGTGGAACAACCTGTGGTTCGCGCTCGGCACGATTCCGGCGTCGATCGCGCTGGCGATCGCGATGGCGTTGTGGGTGAACGGGCGCATCGCCGGCCGCGGCTTCCTGCGGCTGGCCTACTTTACGCCGACCGTGCTGCCGATGATCGCGGTGGCCAACATCTGGCTGTTCTTCTACACGCCGCAGTACGGGCTGCTCGAGCAGCTCACCGGCGCGCTCGGCCTGCCCAGCCACAACTGGCTGGGCGACCGCAGCACGGTGCTCGGCGCGACGATGGTCGTGGCGATCTGGAAGGAAGCCGGGTTCTTCATGATCTTCTACCTGGCCGCGCTGCAGCAGATCTCGCCGACGCTGGCCGAGGCGGCCGCGATCGAGGGTGCGTCGCGCACGCAGTACTTCCGGTGCGTGCTGTTTCCGCTGCTGATGCCGACGACGCTCTTCGTGCTGATCAACGCGCTGATCAACTCGGTGCGCATGGTCGACCACATCTTCGTGATGACGCGCGGCGGCCCCGACAACGCCAGCGCGCTGCTGCTGTACTACATCTACCAGGTCGGCTTCAGCTTCTGGGACTCGGCCTACGCGGCGGCGCTCACGGTGGTGGTGCTGGCGATCCTCGGCGCGACCGCGTTCGTGAAGTTCCGTTTCCTCGACCGGCGCACCCACTACCAATGAACGCACCGTTGCGCATCGGCCGCGGGGCCCACGTCCTCGAATCCGCCGCCGCGTGGATGCTCGGGCTGCTGTGGATCCTGCCGCTCGCGTACGCGGTGTGGACCGCGTTCCACCCGTCGGAGTACTCGACCCGCTTCGAGCTGGGCGCGCCGGTGACGCTGTCGAACTTCGCCGACGCCTGGCATGCGGCGCCATTCGCGCGCTACTTCCTGAACACGTTCGCGCTGGTGACGATGATCCTCGCCGCGCAGATGGTACTGGGCACGCTGGCGGCCTACGCGTTCGCGCGCTACGAGTTCCGCGGCCGCGACCTGGTCTTCTTCCTGGTGCTGCTGCAGCTGATGGTGATGCCCGACGTGCTGATCGTCGAGAACTACGCGACAATGAACGCGCTGGGGTTGCGCGACACGATCCTCGCGATCGGCCTGCCGTACTTCGCGTCGGCGTTCGGCATCTTCCTGCTGCGGCAGACCTTCAAGACCGTCCCGCGCGAGCTCGACGAGGCCGCGCGCGTCGAGGGCGCAGGCGCGCTGCAGGTGCTGCTGAAGGTCTACGTGCCGCTCGCGAAGCCGGTCTACCTCGCCTATGCGCTGGTGTCGGTGAGCCATCACTGGAACAACTTCCTGTGGCCGCTGATCATCACGAACTCGGTCGAGACGCGCCCCCTCACCGTGGGCCTGCAGGTGTTCTCGTCCACCGACCAGGGCGTCGACTGGTCGATCATCACTGCGGCCACGCTGATGACCTCGGCGCCGTTGCTGCTGGGCTTCCTGCTTTTCCAGCGCCAGTTCGTGCAGTCGTTCATGCGCGCCGGCATACGATGAACGGAATCCGCCGATGAAGCTGATCACCTGGAACATCCAGTGGTGCCGCGGCTGCGACGGCCGCGTCGATCCGGCGCGCATCGTCGCGCACGCGCGCGCGCTCGCCGACTTCGACGTGCTGTGCCTGCAGGAGGTCGCCGCGAACTTCCCCGGCCTCGACGGAAGCCGCGGCGAGAACCAGTTCGAGTGGCTCGCGCGGCTGCTTCCCGGCTACACGCCGGTGCCGGCCGCGGCGGTCGACACGTTGGCGCCGGGCGGCACGCGCCGCGCGTTCGGCAACATGATCCTGAGCCGCCTGCCGGTTGCGCAGGCGCTGCGCATCCAGCTGCCGTGGCCGAGCGATCCGCACGCGAAGAGCATGCCGCGCGTGCTGCTCGAGGCGACGGTCGAGACGCCGCTCGGCCCGATCCGCGTGATGACCACGCACCTCGAGTACTACTCGGGGCTGCAGCGCATCGCGCAGGTCGAGGCGATCCGCGCGCGCCACGCCGAGGCCTGCGGGCACGCGAGGGTCGACCGCAAGCTCGACGACTCCGACAGCCCGTTCCGCGGCACGCCGCAGACCCCCTCGGCCATCCTCACCGGCGACTTCAATTTCCGGCCCGACGACCCGCTGCACGCACGGCTGCAGGCGCCGCTCGGCGAAGGCTCCACCGGGCTCGTCGACGCCTGGCAGGCGAAGCATCCGCACGCGGCCCACCCTTTCACCAACGGCGTGCACGACCGCGTGCAGTGGCCTGCGCCGTACACCTGCGACTTCGTCTTCGTCAGCGACGACCTCGCGCCGCGCCTGCGCGCCGTCCGCGTCGACGGCGACACGCAGGCCTCGGACCACCAGCCGGTGCTGGTGGAGCTCGCCTGAAGCGCCGCGCCGTGGAGCCGAGACCGCTCGCCGCATTCCCGCGCGACGCCGCCGCGGCGGTGCACACGGTGCTGGCCGACATCGACGACACGCTGACGACCGACGGCCGCCTGACGGCGCAGGCCTACGGCGCGATCGAGGCGCTGCGCGGGGCCGGCCTGCGGGTGGTGCCGGTCACCGGGCGCCCGGCCGGGTGGTGCGACCACATCGCGAGGATGTGGCCCGTCGACGCGGTGATCGGCGAGAACGGCGCGTTCTGGATGTGGCACGACGATCGCGTCGGCAAACTGCGGGCGCGCCACCTGCTCGACGACGCCGCTCGCGCCGACCTCGCGCGCCGGCTCGCCGCGGTGCGCGAGCGCGTCGTGCGCGAGGTGCCCGGCTGCGCGACGGCCTCCGACCAGTTCTGCCGGCTCTACGACCTCGCGATCGACTTCCGCGAGGACGTCGCGCCGCTGCCGGCCGCGTCGATCGACCGGATCGTCGCGCTGATGCGCGAGGCGGGGATGAGCGCCAAGGTGAGCTCGATCCACGTGAACGGCTGGTTCGGCGACTGGGACAAGCTCAGCACCACGCGGCTGATGATGCGCGAGCGATTCGGGATCGACCTCGACGCCGAGCGCAACCGCTGCGTGTTCGTCGGCGACTCGCCCAACGACGCGCCGATGTTCGCGTTCTTCCCGAACGCGGTCGGCGTAGCCAACGTGCTCGACTTCCGCGACCGGCTCGACGCGCTGCCGGCGTGGATCACGCCGTCGCGCTGCGGAGCAGGCTTCGCCGAGCTCGCGCGAATGCTCGTCGACGCGCGCGGCGGCGCGGCCGGCTGAGCGCTGCACGGCCGCGCGGAGGGCCCGCGCGGCGGCTCCTGCCGGGATCTACCCCGGGCGCCGCGCGCCCGCGCCGACGATGTCGCGCACTGCCGCGACCAGCGCCTCGCACTGCTGCGGCGTGCCCACCGTGATCCGCAGCCACTGGTCGATGCGCGGCTTCGCGAAGTGGCGCACGACGATCGCGCGCTCGCGCAGCGCCTGCGCCAGCGCCGCGCCGTCGTGCGCGGGGTGGCGGGCGAACACGAAGTTCGCCAGCGACGGCAGCACCTCGAAGCCGAGGGAGGCGAGCCCGGCGACCAGCCGCTCGCGGCTCGCCACGACCGCGTCGCGCGACTTCGCGAACCACGCCTCGTCGCGCAGCGCCGCGACGGCGCCCGCCTGCGCCAGCCGGTCGAGCGGATACGAGTTGAAGCTGTCCTTCAGCCGCACCAGCGCTTCGACGAGCGCCGGCTGGCCCAGCGCGTAGCCGACGCGCAGGCCGGCCAGCGCGTGCGACTTCGACAGCGTGCGCACGACCAGCAGGTTCGGATGCGACGCGACGAGCGGCGCCGCGCTCTCGGCGCCGAACTCGACGTAGGCCTCGTCGATCACCACCGGCCAGTCGGCATTGGCTGCCGCGAGCCGCGCCACGTCGGCGCGCGCGATCGCGCGGCCGGTCGGCGCGTTCGGGTTCGGGAGGATCACCGGGCCGCCGCCCGCGTAGTCGTCGACGCGCAGCGCGAAGCCCTCGGCGAGCGGCACGGCCTCGTAGCGGATGCCGTAGAGCCGGCACCAGGTCGGATAGAAGCTGTACGTGACGTCCGGAAAGCGCAGCGGCCGCGGGTGCGCGAGCAGCCCCTGGAACGCGAAGGCGAGCACCTCGTCGGAGCCGTTGCCGACGAACACCTGCTCCGGCGCGAGGCCCTCGCGCGCCGCGATCGTCGCGCACAGCACGCTCGACCCCGGGTCGGGGTACAGCCGCAGGGCCTCGCCCGATTCGCCGAGCTCCGCGCGGATCGCCTCGTGCACGGCCGGCGAAGGCGGATACGGATTCTCGTTGGTGTTGAGCTTGACCAGCCCGGCGCGCTTCGGCTGCTCGCCGGGCACGTAGGGGCTCAGGTCCGCGACGATCGCGCTCCAGAAACGGGACATTGCGGCAGTCCTAGTAGTGCAGCTCGGCGAACACCGCGTGGTTCTCTCCCGCCGGCCAGTTGCGCACCGCGATGCGCTCGCCGTTGAACTCGGCGACGACGCTGCGCACCGGCCCCGGCGGCAGCAGCAGCTTCGACTCCGACACGCCGGCCGTGCCCGGCGGCACCCCCGGCGGCGCCGCGCCGTCCAGGCTCATCCGGTCGCGCTGCAGGTCGAAGTAGCCGCGCGGTCGGGTCATCACGACGACGCTGCCGGCCTTGCGGTCGGCGTCGGACAGGCGCACCGGGCTCATGTGCACGAGGTCCGACGAGCGCGGGAACGCCGAACGGTAGATGTGCGTGGTGGCGAAACCGGGCGCCGCGAGCACGAACTCGTACGGCGCGTCGGAGCGCGCCGCCAACGGGCCCCAGCGGCCGTCGGCGCCGGTCGTGCGCACCTGCACCGGCGCGCCGAGCCGCTCGCCCGTTCGGGGCGCGACCTCGTAGACCTCGACGGTGACGCCGGCCATCGGCAGGTTGGTGCCGGGCCGGCTGATGCGACCGTCGAGCACCGGCGCCGACTCGGGGACGATCGCCAGGCGCACCGGCGGCTGGCTGGTGACGAACTGCCAGATCTGCTCGAAGGCGCGCGGATGGAACGCAACCTCGCGGTGATCGAGGCCGGGCAGCACGACGTTCAGCGCGCCCCTGAGCGCCGGGCCGTCGGGGGTCACGCCGGTGGGCATCCCCGGCCGGCCGATCCAGCGCCCGTCGGGCTGCGCGTACTTGTCGTTGTCGTCCGAGCGCAGCGTGAGCCATCGCGGTCCGGGCGAGACCTCGAGCTCGCGCGGCCCCTGCGGCGCGTTGAGCGCGGTGAGGAACGGCCCGGAGCCGTTGAACTCGTTGCCGGGCAGGTAGTCGCCCGTCCAGATGCCGTGATTGGGCGTGCCCGCCAGCACTGCGCGCCAGACGGTCTTCGCGCCGGCGCCGTTCTTCACGTAGTTGCGGATCGCATAGCCGCCGCGCGAGCTGCCCACCAGCACGACCTCGCTGGCGCCGGTGCGCGCCAGCACGCGATCGACTTCGATCGAGAGCTGCTTCAACTGGTCGGCCGTCGACGAGCGGCCGGGCTGCGGCTTCGCGTCGTCGTCGCGCGCGTACGGGTACGGCATGTCGATCGCAACCAGCCGGTCGCGCGGCCAGCCGTTGGACTCGAAACGCCAGATCATCGTCTGCCAAAGCGCCGACGAGTCGCCGTTGCCGTGGACGAAGATCACGGGCGGATGGGGGTCGGTCATCAAGCCCAGCTGGGCGCAGCCGGCGAGCGCAGCGACGGCCAGCATCGCCAGCCAGCGCAGGGGCCGCGCGCGCCCGCTCGCGGCGGGCCACGCGGACAGTCGTCGGTCACCGGCCATGCCGTTCCTCGTCGAGACGCCAAGTCGGCAAGCGTAGCGCACATTCGCCGGCGTCGCGCGGATCGGCGGGGTCGATCCGGCCGCGCCGCCCCGCGTGACCGGCCGGGCCGCGATCCCTCAGTACGTCTCGAGGTGCAGCCGTCCCTCGCGCTTCAGGCGCCCCGCGAGTTCGTCCCACTGCACGCCGGCCTGCGTGGCGACGTCGCGCAGCGCCTCGAGCACGCCCGCTTCCATGCTCTTCAGGCCGCAGACGTAGACGAAGGTGTCGCCGTCCTTCAGCAGCGCGGCCAGGTCGGCGGCGCGCTCGCGCATCACGTCCTGCACGTAGCGCCTGGGCGAGTCGGGAGCGCGCGAGAACGCGAAGTTCAGGTCGATGAAGTCGCTCGGCAGGTTCATCAGCGGCCCGAAGTACGGCAGCTCCTTCTGCGTGCGCGCGCCGAAGAACAGCATCAGCCTGCCGCCCTCGAACTTGCCGCGCAGCCGCCGCCGGTACTCGGTCATCGCGCGCATCGGGGCGCTGCCGGTGCCGGTGCAGATCATCACGATGTTCGAGCGCGGGTGGTTCGGCATCAGGAACGACGCGCCGAACGGCCCGAGCACCTTCACCGTATCGCCCTTCTTCAGGTCGCACACGTAGTTCGAGCACACCCCGCGCACCGGATTGCCGTCGTGGTCGACGGTGACGCGCTTCACGGTCAGCGACAGGTTGTTGTAGCCCGGACGCTCGCCGTTGCGCGGGCTGGCGATCGAGTACTGGCGCGCGACGTGCGGCTTGCCGCGTTCGTCGACGCCCGGCGGCAGGATGCCGATCGACTGGCCCTCGAGCACCGGGAACGGCATCGAGCCGAAGTCGAGCACGATGTGGTGCGTGTCGCTCTCGGTGCCGAGTTCGGTGACCCGGTAGTTGCCGACCACCGTCGCCGTGGTCGGGTTCTTCGGGCCGTACAGGTTCGTGTACGGATGCGCCGCCGACCACGGCGGGACGGTCGCGCCGAAAGACGTGGCCGTCACCGTCGTCTCGAAGCCCTGCACGTCGGCCGCCGCCGACGCGGCGGGGGCGGCCGCCGCCTCGATGACGGCGGTGGCCTCGGCCGCGACGCCCTCGGGCAGCGGCGCCTCGGGCGGCAGCTCGTCCCACTCGAACTGCGCCGCCAGCGGATACGCCGCGCTCCTGAGCACCATCCGCCAGTTGTCGATCGCGCCCGTCGGGCACGGCGGCACGCACGCCATGCACTGCTTGCAGATCGCCGGGTCGACGACGTAGTTGCGCGAGTCGTGCGTGATCGCCTTGACCGGGCACGCCTCCTCGCAGGTGTTGCAGCGGATGCAGATCTCCGGGTCGATCAGGTGCTGCTTGAGCACTTCCGGCGCGGCGCCCACGGTGGCCTCTCCGTTCAGTTGAAGCGGACGTACTCGAAATCGACCGGCTGGCGGTTGATGCCCATCGCCGGCGGCGCGATCCAGTTGGCGAACTTGCCCGGCTCGACCACGCGGCCCATCAGCGAGCCGACGTAGGCGCGGTCTTCGTCGCTGGGCAGCCACTCGTTCCTGCGCGCGTTCCACTCGGCCTCGGACACCACGTTGCCTTCGGGCGAGACCTTGACGCCGGCCAGCGTGCCGATCTGCCGATGGAAGGCCTTGTGCGGCGTCTTGAGCCGGAACGGGATGCCGGCCTTCTCGATCACCTTGTTCCAGCGCTGCACGCCGGCGATCGAATCCTTGATGTAGTCGTCGCGCAGCACTTCGTTCAGCGCGTTGAGCATCGGCACTTCCTTCTCGACCAGCGCGCCGCCCGCGACGTCGAGCAGCTTGTAGGTCGCGCCCTTCAGCAGGTGGTCGTCGGTGCGCTTGCCCTCCTCGAAGCGGCCCTTCAGGCCCGAGCTGTAGAAGATGGCGGCGTTCGACGACTGGTCGGCACCGAACAGGTCGATCGTGACGCTGAAATGGAAGTTCAGGTAGCGCTGGATCGTCGGCAGGTCGATCACGCCGGCCGCGCGCAGCCTGCCCGGGTCGTCGGTCTTCAGCTGGTTCATCGCGTCGCAGGTGCGCTGGATGATCCGCGAGATGCCCGACTCGCCGACGAACATGTGGTGCGCTTCCTCGGTCAGCATGAACTTCGTCGTGCGGGCCAGCGGGTCGAAGCCCGACTCGGCCAGCGCGCACAGCTGGAACTTGCCGTCGCGGTCGGTGAAGTAGGTGAACATGAAGAACGACAGCCAGTCGGGCGTCTTCTCGTTGAACGCGGTCAGGATGCGCGGGTTGTCGGCGTCGCCCGAGCGGCGCGCGAGCAGGGCCTCGCCTTCCTCGCGGCCGTCGCGCCCGAAGTGCGCGTGCAGCAGGTAGACCATCGCCCACAGGTGGCGGCCTTCCTCGACGTTGACCTGGAACAGGTTGCGCATGTCGTACAGCGACGGGCAGGTCAGGCCGAGGTGGCGCTGCTGCTCGACCGACGCCGGCTCGGTGTCGCCCTGCGTGACGATGATCCGGCGCAGCGTCGAGCGGTACTCGCCGGGCACCTCCTGCCACACCGGCGCGCCCTTGTGGGCGCCGAACGAGATCGTGCGCTGCGGGTCCTGCGGCGTGAGGAAGATGCCCCAGCGGTAGTCGGGCATCTTGACGTAGTCGAAGTGCGCCCAGCCCTTGGCCTCGACGCTGACCGCGGTGCGCAGGTAGACCTCGGCGGTCTGCGACTTCTCCGGGCCCATCTCGTTCCACCAGTCGAGGTAGGCCGGTTGCCAGTGCTCGAGCGCGCGCTGCAGCGACTTGTTGCTCGCGAGATCGACGTTGTTCGGGATGCGTTCGCTGTAGTTGATGCTCACGGGTCTCCTCCTGGGCGAGCGGGGCGGCGATGGCCGCCGTCTATTGATCCAGATCAATGCGCAG
>JAXMFB010000028.1:0-30895 GCA_046347945.1 Burkholderiaceae bacterium | reverse complement strand
TGAAGCCGATCGCGCCGTGCACCTGGTGAGCAATCGGCGCGCCGCGGGTCGCCGCCTCGCTGCAACGCAGCTTGGCGACCGCGACGTCGAAGCCGGCCCGTGATGGGTCGCCCGCGGCCACCGATGGCATGGAGCCGGCCGCAGCCAGCGCGGCGGTGCGTGCCGCGACCGCCTCGGACGCGAGGATCGCCAGCGAATGCTGGATTGCCTGGAAGCTGCCGATCGGACGGCCGAACTGGATCCGTTCGCCCGCGTAGCGTACCGATTGCGCGAGCGCCGACTCCAGCGCGCCGGCGATCGCCGCGCTGCGCGCGAACGCGCCCAGTTGCCGCAGCGGCACGTCCAGGCCGGCCAACGGCTGCTCGAAGCGCAGCGCGACGCGCGCCGAGTCGAACGCGATCTCGTCGCACGGCTCGCCGGCCAGGTTTGCGCCCGGCTTTAGTCGCACGAGTCCTTCCTGCCGCAGGTCGACCAGCAGCAACTCATGCGCGGCGGGGATCGACGCCAGCGCCCAGCGGCAGTGCCTGGCCCACGGCACGCGATGGGCCTGGCCCGCGAGCGTGGGCCGTTGGGCGGTGCCGCCCAGGGCCAACTGCGCATCGGTTCCGTGCTCGATCATCGTGATCGCATCCGCAGGCGGCTCTTCGCCCGAAATCGACAGCAGCATCGCGCCGATCATGGTTTCGGCCAGCGGCAGCGGCACCTGCCAGTAGCCGATGCCGAAGAGGATCGGCCAGGCCTCGGTCCAGTGGGCCTCGATCCCCCCATGCGAAGACTGCGCGGCCGCCGCGCCGAAGCCGGCATCCACCACTGCCTGCCACAGCTGCTGAGGCCACTCGCCGCGCCCGACCGCCGCGTGTGCCGCGGTGTCGGCGTGGTCGGCGAATACGCGCTCGACGCTGCGCTCGATCTGCGCGCGGATCGCGTCGTCGGCCCCCGCGGACCCGCTGGCGCCCGGCCGTGGTGATCGATCGGGCGCCGTCATCGTAACCCCAACCCGCGCGCGACAATGCCGCGCAGGATCTCGCGCGTGCCGCCACGCAGCGAGAACGAAGGCGCCGCCCGCGTGACGTAGGCCGCCACGTCGGCCAGCGTTGAGCCCGCCGGCATCTCGCCGCCGAACAGCTCGTGCGCGACGTCAGGCAGCGACTGCTCGAGCGTCGCGCCGAGGTCCTTGACGATCGCCGCTGCGAGGGCGGGATCGTCGCCGCGCGCGAGCAGCCCGGTCACGCCGAGCGACATCTGCCGCAGCGTCGCATAGTGCGCGACCAGCCGGCCGAGCGCGACCCGCGCCCGCCCGTCGTCGGCCGAGCCCGCGCGGGACGACGCGGCGTCGATCATCTCGAGCAGCAGTCGCATCCCGCTCAGGTAGCGCTCGGGGCCGCTGCGCTCGAAGCCGAGCTCGGTGGTGGCCTGCGCCCAACCTTCGCCCGGTCGGCCGATCAGGCATTCGTGCGGCAATTCGACGCCGTCGAAGCTCACCTCGTTGAAGTCGTGCTCGTCGGCCTGGTTGCGGATCGGGCGGATTTTCACGCCGGGCGACTTCAGGTCGACCAGGAACTGCGACAGCCCGGCGTGCCGCGAGTCGCCCCGCGGCTCGGTGCGCGCCAGCGCGATCATGTAGTGGGCGCGATGTGCGCCGGTGGTCCACAGCTTCGCGCCGTCCAGGACCCAGCCGTCGCGGCTGCGCGTGGCGCGCGTGCGCACCGACGCGAGGTCGGAGCCGGTGTCGGACTCGCTCAGGCCGATGCAGAAATACGTCTCGCCGCGCGCAATGCCCGGCACGATCTTCGGCGCGAGAGTGTCCGGCGCATAGCGGATCAGCTGCGGCCCGCTCTGGCGGTCGGCGGTCCAGTGCGCGGCCACCGGCGCACCGGCGGCGAGCAGTTCCTCGATCACGACGTAGCGTTCGAGTTGCGAGCGCTCGTGGCCGCCGTAGCGCGCCGGCCAGGTCATGCCGATCCAGCCGCGCTCGCCGAGCTTGCGGCTGAACGCGGGATCGGCCGAACTCCAGTGGCGCGCGCGCGCGACCGCCGGGTAGCCGGCGAGGGCCTCGACGAGGAACTCGCGTACCTCCTGGCGAAGCGACTCGCAGGCGGCGTCGGGGACGCAGGGGTCGATGCGCGGCGTCTGCATGGCGTGAGCGGCGTGTCGGGTGCGCGCGGGAGGGACGTTCCGGCGACGCGACTCAGGCCCCCCCGGGTGCCGGCGCCGGGGCGCCGCCGGGCCGGCAGGCCACCATGTTCACCGCGCGCATCGTCATCACGGGTTCGCCGTGCCGGTCGATCAATTCGATCAGCGAACGCACCACGCCGCGGTCGGGCTTCGACGCCGACGGGCGCGCGTCCTCGACGGTCACGCGCACCGTCAGCGTGTCGCCGGGCCGAACCGGGCGCAGCCAGCGCAACTCGTCGACGCCGGGCGAGGACAGGCTCGACGCCGGCGACAGATAGTGCAGCGCGTAGAGCCGCATCATCAGGCTGCCGGTGTGCCATCCGCTGGCGATGATGCCGCCGAACGGCCCGCGCGCGGCGAAGTCGGGGTCGACGTGGATTGGCTGTGGATCGAACTGGCGCGCGAAATCGACGATCTCGGCCTCGCTCACGCTGAACGTGCCGAGCTCGTGCACGGCACCCGGGACGTAGTCGTCGAGCCAGCGTTCGATCATCGGCCTGCCTTTCGCGTGTTGGGCTGCGGACGCCCATTGTCTCCCGAAAACCGCTGCCGGATCTCCCACGTCGTGGGCCGCGGCCCCACCGCGTTCCCAACTTCGTGATGGGCCCGAAATGGGTTGACGTCGGCCGGCGCCGTCGATTGAATCGTCGTGCGGCAGGCGTCGAACGTGGAGGCAGCGACATGGAAACCCCGGGTGCGGGACTGGCCGAGCGAAGCGAGCCGGACGTGAAGGCGGCGACGGCGGCGATGGCCACGCAAGCCTCGCTGCGGCCGGCCGCCAGGGCCGAGGGCGGCGACGCGCGCACGAGTTTCCGCTTCTACGACAACCGCCAGAAGTACCTGATGTTCGTCAACACCTGCACCGAGAAGTGGGTGGTGGCCGAGCGGGTCGAGCGGGAACTCCAGAGCATCCATCCGAAGCCGCCGGCGATCAGGGTCTTCGATGCCGGCGTCGGAGACGGCACGGTCCTCACCCGCGTGTTGCGCTCGATGCACCTGCGCTATCCGACGCTGCCGTTCTACGTCGTCGCCAAGGAGATCAGTCTCGAGGACGTCCGGCTCACGCTGGACAAGACGCCGGACCGCTTCTACGAGCACCCGTCGACGGTGCTGGTCATCACCAACCTGTATTACCGCGAGGCGCCCTGGCTGAACCCGCAGTCGGTGACCGCCGCGACCACGATGAACTGGCACGAGGTCGCGCTCACCGGCACCACCGCGCGCGAGTTCGAGCGGCAGATCACCGGCCTGCAGCCGCTGCTCGCCGAGAACTGGGGCACCGTCGTCAACAAGGCGACCGGCGCGCTGGGCTACGAGCGGCCGGCGGTGCTGGTGATCTATCGCGAGGACCACCGGTTCCTGCTCAATTCGGTGATTCCGCGCCGTGGCGCGACGCGCGCCGACTACGACCTGGTGATCGCCTCGCAGCCGTACCGGCTGCGCGCGCCGCTCGAGTTCAAGGCCTCGCGGGTGCTGACGCCGCTGGCGAAGGCGCTCGGCCCGGACGGGCGCCTGCTGGTCGTGCAGTCGCACGGCGGCGACCCCGGGCAGGAGATCCTGCAGGGCGTCTGGCCGGGCGAGAACCCGTTCCTGCACGACCGGCATCAGGTGCTCAAGGCGGTGAAGGAGGTGCTCGGCCCCGCCGCGAGGTCGTACAACTTCAACGCGAACCCCGAGGAGCGCGCGCTGTTCCGTCACGAAATGCACACGCTGCCGGCCGAGATCGAAGGATCGATCGGCACGTCGACGCTGCTGGCGGCCTGGAACGCCGCCGTCTACGTGGGCCAGATCGAGGATGCGCGCCTCGAGCAGGCGCTGTCCTCGAGCCGCTATCTCGAGGTGACGCGCGAGGTGCTCAGGCGGCACGGCGGCCTGTGGTTCTGCGACGAGGCCTTCGGCATTTCCCGGCGGCGCAGTTTCTAGCCGTCCGCGGACGCGATGCGATCGTCGCCCCCGACGCCCGATTCCGACGCAGGCGCGCGCGAACTGGTCGCCGGCGCCTCGATCGAGATCGCGGCGCGCGAGTTGCACGAGGCGGGCGACGCTGTCCGCGCCGCCGCGAGCGGCAGGCAGGTCTTCATTCCGTGGACGCCGAACGTCGACGCCCGCGCGATGCTGGCGGCGACGTCGCGAGCGAGCGAGCTCGGCCTCGCCCCGGTTCCTCACGTCGTGGCAAGGCGGCTGGCGAGCGAACAGGCGGCGCGCGAGCTGCTGGGCGAGCTGGTTCGTCGCGGCGCCGAGGCCGTGCTGCTGGTCGGCGGCGACCTGCGCGAGCCGGCCGGCCCGTGGCGGTCGAGCTTCGAGTTGCTGGCCAGCGGGCTGCTCCAGCGCTGTGGCCTGGCGCAGGCCGGCGTCTGCGGCTATCCGGAAGGTCATCCGCAGATCGCCCCGGGCATCCTGGCCGAAGATCTCGACCGGAAGCTCGGCTACGCCCGGGCCAACGACGTGCGGCTTTTCGTCGTGTCGCAGTTCTGCTTCGACGCGGACGTCGTCGCCCGCTGGGCAGCCGGGCTGCGAGCGCGCGGCGTCGATGTGCCGCTGCGCGTCGGGGTCGCCGGCCCCACGACGGTCGCGCGCCTGTTGAGACTGGCGGTCCAGTGCGGCATCGGCCACTCGATGCGGGCGCTCAGGGGACGGGTCGGGTCGCTGACCCGGCTCGCGTCGACCCACGACCCGGCGGGCCTGATCCGGGAGATCGCGGCGGCCCGGCTGGCGGCGCCGTCGCTCGATCCGCTGTCGATCCATCTCTTCGCGTTCGGCGGAATCGCACCGACCGCGCAATGGCTATCCCGCAGACCCGGCGACCCGGCTAAACTGGCGAGCGTCTGATCCGTTCTCGACCCACACCAACTCCGAGGGGACGTTCGATGGCTACCGAAGCACGCAAGTTCGCCTTTGCCACCCAGCAACTGCACGCCGGCCAGAAGTCGGATCCGACGACGGGCAGCCGTGCGGTGCCGCTATACCAGACGACCAGCTACCAGTTCCGCGACACCGAGCACGCCGCCAACCTGTTCGCGCTCAAGGAACTCGGCAACATCTACACGCGGCTGATGAACCCGACCACCGACGTGCTCGAGCAGCGCATCGCGGTGCTCGAGTCAGGTGTGGCGGGCCTGGCGGCCAGTTCGGGCCACGCCGCGCAGGCGCAGGCGATCTTCACGCTGTGCAACTCCGGCGACCACATCGTCAGCAGCAGCCGGCTCTACGGCGGCACCTACAACCAGTTCAACCACACGCTGCGCAACCTCGGCATCGAGGTCACCTTCGTCGACCCGACCGATCCGAAGAACTTCGAGCGCGCGATCCGCCCGAACACGAAGATCATCTACGGCGAGACGCTGGGCAACCCCGACATCGCGGTGTTTCCGATCGAGGAAGTGTCGGCGATGGCGAAGAAGCACAACATCGTGCTGATGATCGACAATACCTTCGCCACGCCGTACCTGTTCCGCCCGATCGAGTGGGGCGCGAACGTCGTCGTCCACAGCACGACCAAGTTCATCGGCGGCCACGGCACCAGCATCGGCGGCATGATCGTCGACGGCGGCAATTTCGACTGGACCAGCGGGCGCTTCCCGAACTTCACGACCCCCGATCCCTCGTACCACGGGCTGGTCTACGCGAGCCTGGTCGGAATGGGCCTGCCGCCGTTCGCCATCAAGGCGCGCGTGCACGTGCTGCGCGACATCGGCGCCTGCGCGTCGCCGTTCAACAGCTGGCAGACGATCCAGGGCGTCGAGACGCTGAGCCTGCGCATGGAGCGGCACACGCAGAACGGGCAGGCGGTCGCCGAGTTCCTCGAGAAGCACCCGAAGGTGGGCTGGGTCAAGTACCCGGGCCTGAAGAGCCACCCCGACTACGAGCGGGCGAAGAAGTACCTGCCGAAGGGCTGCGGCGCGATCATGGGCTTCGGCATCAAGGGCGGCGTCGAGGCGGGCAAGAAGTTCATCGAGAGCCTGCAGCTGTTCAGCCATCTCGCCAACGTCGGCGACGCGAAGAGCCTCGCGATCCATCCGGCGACGACCACGCACAGCCAGCTCACGGCCGACGAGCAGACCACGGCCGGCGTGAGCCCCGACTTCGTGCGGCTGAGCGTCGGCATCGAGGACATCGACGACATCCTGTGGGACCTCGACCAGGCGCTCAGGGCCTGAGGGGCAGCGGCGGGGCGCCCCACGCGCCCCGCTCGCGCCACGTCACGCAGCAGCGATCATGCCGGTCAGGATTCCGTCGACGCTTCCCGCCCGCGCCACGCTCGAGCGCGAGAACGTGTTCGTCATGGGCGAGGAGAGGGCGGCGCGCCAGGACATCCGTCCGATGCGCGTCGCGATCCTCAACCTGATGCCGACCAAGATCGCCACCGAGACGCAACTGTTGCGGCTGCTGGGCAACTCGGCGCTGCAGGTCGACGTGACGCTGCTGCACACGGCCACCCACGAGTCGAAGAACGTCGACGCCGAGCACCTGCTCGAGCACTACACGACCTTCGAGCAGGTGCGCGACCAGAAGTTCGACGGGCTGATCATCACCGGCGCGCCGGTCGAGCAGATGCCGTTCGAGGAAGTCGACTACTGGCCCGAGGTCGCCGCGATCATCGACTGGGCCGAGACCGCGGTGTCCTCGACGCTGAACATCTGCTGGGGCGCGCAGGCCGCGCTGTACCGCCGCTACGGAATCCCGAAGCACCCGCTGCCGCGCAAGATGTTCGGCGTGTTCGAGCACCGCACCCTCGCTCCCACCGATCGCCTGATGCGTGGCTTCGACGACGTCTTCCTCGCGCCGCATTCCCGACACACCGAGGTGCGTCGCGCCGACATCGACGAGGTGGGCGAGATCGCGATCCTCGCCGAGTCCGACGATGCGGGCGTGTACATCGTCGGCTCCAGCGACGGCAGGCACGTCTTCGTCACTGGCCATTCCGAGTACGACCCGCTGACGCTGAAGGCCGAGTACGACCGCGACGTGGCCAGGGGCCTGCCGATCGACGTGCCGAGGAACTACTACCCCGACGACGATCCGTCCCGCGCTCCGCTGGTGCGCTGGCGCGGCCACGCGAACCTGCTGTTCGCGAACTGGCTGAACTACCACGTCTACCAGGTCACCCCGTTCCACCCTGGCGACATTCCCGTGGGCGCCATGCACTCCGACTTCTGACGCGTGTTCTCGAACATCCAGATCGCGCAGGCCGCGAAGATGCAGCGCATCTCGCGCATCGCCTTCGAAAGGCTCGGAATTCCCGAAGAGCACGTCGAGTCGCATGGCCATTACAAGGCCAAGATCTCGCTCGATTACCTCGCCTCGCTGCGCGACCGCGAGGACGGCAAGCTGGTGCTGGTCACCGCGATCAGTCCGACGCCGGCCGGCGAGGGCAAGACCACCACGACGGTCGGGCTCGGCGATGCCCTGAACCACATCGGTCGCAAGGCGGTGATCTGCCTGCGCGAGCCGTCGCTCGGGCCGGTGTTCGGGATGAAGGGAGGCGCAGCAGGCGGCGGCCACGCGCAGGTCGTCCCGATGGAGGACATCAACCTGCACTTCACCGGCGACTTCTCGGCGATCGGGCTGGCCAACAACCTGCTGGCGGCACTGGTCGACAACCATGTCGCCCACGGCAACGAACTCGGCATCGACCTGCGGCGCATCGAGTGGCGGCGCGTGCTCGACATGAACGATCGCGCGCTTCGCCAGGTCGTCGTCGGGCTCGGCGGCACGCCCAACGGGTATCCGCGCGAGGACGGCTTCGACATCGTGGTCGCCTCCGAGGTGATGGCGATCTTCTGCCTGGCGACCTCGCTCGACGACCTGAGGTCGCGCCTCGGCGACATCGTCGTCGCCTATTCGCGCGACGGAAGGCCGGTGCGCGCGCGCGACCTGAGCGCGCACGGGGCGATGACGGTGCTGCTGAAGGACGCGCTGAAGCCGAACCTGGTGCAGACGCTGGAGAACAACCCGGCGCTGATTCACGGCGGGCCGTTCGGAAACATCGCGCACGGCTGCAACTCGGTGATCGCGACGCGCGCGGCGCTGAAGCTGGCCGACTACGTCGTGACCGAGGCCGGCTTCGGCGCCGACCTCGGCGCCGAGAAGTTCCTCGACATCAAGTGCCGCAAGAGCGGCCTTTGGCCCGACGCTGCGGTGCTCGTGGCGACGATTCGCGCGATCAAGTACCACGGCGGCGTCGATCCCGCCGAACTCGAGCACGTGAACATGAAGGCGCTCGACAAGGGGATGGCGAACCTCGAGCGCCACGTCGACAACCTGCGCAACGTCCACCACCTGCCGTGCGTGGTGGCGATCAACCGCTTCGCGTTCGACTCGCCGGCCGAGATCGAGGTCGTGCGGGCGCGCATCGCGACGCTCGGCGTCGAGGTCGTCACCGCGAACCACTGGGCCGAGGGCGGCCGCGGCGCGGCCGACCTGGCGCGGGCCGTCGTCGCGCTGTGCGGGCAGCCCGCCCGGCCGGCGTTCGTCTACGACGACGGCGACCCGCTCTGGCAGAAGATCGAGAAGATCGCGAGGAAGGTCTACCGCGCGTCGGAGGTGACGGCCGACAGCAAGGTGCGCGCGCGGATCCGCAAGCTGCAGGACGATGGCTACGGCCACTACCCGGTGTGCGTGGCCAAGACCCAGTATTCGTTCTCGACCGACCCGAAGTTGCGCGGCGCACCGGAGGGACACGTGCTGAACATCCGCGAGGTGCGCCTCGCCGCCGGCGCGGGATTCATCGTGATGATCTGCGGCGACATCATGACGATGCCTGGCCTGCCGAAGGTGCCGTCGGCCAACGGCATCGACCTGGTCGACGGCAAGGTGGTCGGGCTGTTCTAATCGGCGACGACCGATTCGCGAGGCGTCGCAGCTAGCCGCGACCCTCGCGATTCGGGGCCAGCTCGATGCCCTCGCCCCGATCGCCGACGTCGAAGCGGCCGGCGGCGACGTCGCGGATCCACTGCGCCGAGTCGGCGAAATTCCCGAAGGCAAACAGGTGCACCCCGGCAACGCCGAGCTCGGCGGCGCGCGGGGCGATGGTGCGCGCGAGCCGCTCGGGGCCCTGCCGGGCCAGCATCCTGGTGAGCGAGACCGGTCGCGTGCCGAGCGCCTTCATCGAGGCGCCGATTCCGCATCGGACCGCATAGGCCAGCAGCGTGCGCACGGTCGCGGGCCCGGCTGCCCCGACGCGCACCGGTAGCGTCACGCCGCGGTTGCGCAGCCGGTCGAGCCAGTCCAGCACCAGCTGGCCGTCGAAGCAGAATTGCGAGACGACGAACAGTTCGATGCCGTGCGCCTCGGCGCAGCGGATCTTGCGATCGAGCGCGTCGTCGAGCGCGTGCTGCGCGATCCTGGGGTGGCCTTCCGGATAGCCGGCGACGCCGACACTGCGGATGCCGCAAGCCTCGAAGACGCCGGTCTCGAGCACCTGCAGGCTCGACGAGAACGGGCCGGCGGCGGCGTCGTTGTCGCCGGCGATCAGCAGCACGCGGCCGACGCCCGCTTCGTCGCGCAGCCTGGCGACGAAGTCGGCAACCGCCGCGGCGCTGGCGAAGCGGCGCGCGGCCAGGTGCGGGACGGGATTCAGCCCGACCTGCCGCAGGCGCGCCGCCGTGCTCAGGATATGGTGGTACGGCGTGCCCGGCAGGAAGGTCACGTAGACGTCGGTGCCGGGCGCCAGCACCTGCGCATAGCCGCCGACGTCGGCGACGTTGTGGGTCGACGTCTCGATCGACGCGTTGCGCGCCAGCCGGACAATCGCGCCGTGCAGGTCGGCGCCGGCCGGCATGGTCGTGTCGTCCGTTGCGTGCCCGAAGTCCATGGTCTCGCCCTCAGTCACGGTGCCGCGAAATGATGTACGACTCGTCCTGGAACCAGAGCCCGTTGTGCTTGCGCAGCACCTCCCCGGTGACCTCGAGGTAGCGCCGGTCGCCCATGGCGGCCTCGAGCCGCGCGTCGTCGACCTGTCCGACGTAGATCGCCGCGTTCCAGGCCGCGAACAGCATCGAGGTGCCGATCGACGCCGACAGCTCGGTGGGCAGCGTGTGCATGTCGAACCGGAACAGCGAGCGCGCGTCGGAATATGCGTTGAAGTTCAGGTTGCGCGACGCCGCGCCGAGCGCCTCCTTCACCGCCTTCAGCATCTGGTGCCGGTCGTGCATGAACGGGTTCTCGCCAGGCCACATCTTCTGGAGGATCTCGAGCCCCGGGTCGTCGCCGCGCGAGTGGATCGCCAGCAGCCGCCCGCCCGGAGCGAGCGAGCGCGCCAGCGGCGCGATCACGCGCGCGGCCTTGAAGCGCAGGTCGGCGCGGGCGCGGTAGGGCTGCGACGCGATGACGAGGTCGAAACCGGCGTCGGCGCCGCCGCGCCGGGGGATCACCGACTCGAGCAGGAAGCGATGGTCGTCGCGGTAGATCACGAGGACCGTCGGCCGCGCGTAGACCGGGTTGCCAGTGGCCGGATCGATGTTCACGCGCCAGTTCTCGGCGAGGAAGGGCCCCAGCGCCGCGATCTGTTCTTCGAATTCGTGCGAGGTCGCACCGGCCAGCGCGACTTCGTGCCAGACCAGGGTGGTCGCCGCGGCCATCGAGGCCGGGGCCAGCGACGGCGCCTCGGTGTAGTTGAGGTTGGTGAGCACGAGGACCGTGGCCGGGTGCTCGAAGAAGCGGTCGGCCATCCGCTCGAGCGTCATGCGCACGTGCTCGACGCTGATCTCCTTGCCGACGACGTAGAAGGGCATCGTGGCGAAGCGCTTGTGCATCGCGCGCATCACGCGAATCAGCACCGTGCCGTCGCCGAATCCGGCGTCGAACACGCGCACGGCGGGCGGCGTCGGATGAATGTTCACCAGTTCCATCGCCACGCGCTGCGCGACCACCGACTTCTCCGAGCAGGTGCTGACGAACAGCTGGTACTTCTGCCGGTTGTCGAAGAAGCGGAAGTTGCGACCGACGTGCGCCGGTGGCTCCTGCGGGTCGGCCAGCGGGGCGGGCTCGCGCGCGGCGACGGGTGCGTCGATCAGGAACCGGCGTCCGGCGCGGGCGCCGGCGCGTGCATCGCTGCTGATGAACCTGCGCACCCGTTCGGCGGTCGCGGTCGTGATCCGCCCGCCTTCGCGCAGGCGGTTGACGAACTTTCCGTCGTTGACCGCGAATCGCCCGAACGTCGACTCGGCCACGCCCGCCTTGCGGCAGTATTCGACGATCTCGCGCAGCAGCGCATCGGCCTCCACCTGGGCACCTTGCCGGTTGCTCTCCTGCGGCCGATTTCAGTGGAACGGCGGTGGGCTGTCAAGGAATTTCCTCGCCCATCCAGAAAGTGGGACCGACAGTGGGACGCTGGTGCCGGAAGTCGGTGGCGCCGAGTTCGGTGACGATCGCGTCCATCGGGATGTCGTGTGACTGCGGGTCGATGCTCGAGAGCGCCGCCGCGGAAGCGCCCACGCCGATGGCGAACGGACGGGGCGCCGCCGCGGCGAGCGTGCGATCGTAGAAGCCGCCGCCGTAGCCGAGCCGGTAACCGCCGGCGTCGAACCCGACGACCGGAACGATCAGGACCTGCGGCGCGACCGGCGCGCCGTCGACCGGCACGGGGATGTCCCAGACGCCGCGCGCGAGTGGGGCACCGGCCTGCCAGGTACGGAACTCGAGCGGCGCGTTGCCGGCCACCACGACGGGCAGCGCGCACCGGGCGCCGCGCGCGCGAACCGATTCGATCCACGGCCGCAGGTCGGGCTCGCCGCGGATCGGCCAGTAGACCGCAACGACCAGGCCGGCGACGTCCGCGAGCACCTCGTCGAGCGCCGCGCCGATGCGTCGCGCGAGCCGGCGCCGCTCGGTCGCCGGCATCGCCAGCCGCGCGGCGATCAGGCGCCGGCGCTCGGCCGTTCGCCACGATGCCCATTGCCGGCCAGCCCCGATCGCCTCGCTCATCGCCTCGCCGAGTGTGTCCCGCCGCGGGGCGCCTGCCGCGCCGCGGCGGCGTGCCTGTGTCGCCGGCGCGTCGTGCCCGGTCGACCGCACATCTGCGTATGCTAGTCTGGACCACGCCTCGCCGACGCCAATCCCCCGCGATGACATCCACCGACGCCAGCTGCCGCATCGAGTACGGTGACGGGGGCAGCGTGCTCCGTCTGGCGGGCAGCTGGCGGCTGGCGCGGCTGGGCGAGCTCGACGGGGCGCTGCGTCGCGTGCGGGCCGGGGCCGAACGGCTGCGCCCGCCGGTCGCGCTCGACGGTTCCGCGCTCGACGACATCGACACCGCCGCGGCGCTGCTCGTCTGGCGCCACCTCGCCGAGGCCGGCGCGCCTCCCGCGGGCATCGCGTTGCGCGGCTTCGGCGGCGCGCACGCACGCATCGTCGAGCTGGTGCGCGAGCACTTGCCGCCGTTGCTGCCCGCTGCGGCGCCTCGCGCGCGGGGCCCGCTGGGGCAACTCGGCGCGTCGAGCGTCGCCATGTCCAGCCTCGTGCACGGCCATCTCGACTTCCTCGGTCGGGTGATCGTCGAGCTGGCGCGCGTCGCCGCCAGGCCGGCGATCCTGCGCGGGAGGGAGACGGCGGCGCAGTTCGCGCAGGTCTGCGTGTCGGCGATTCCGGTCGTCGCGTTGGTGTCCTGCCTGATCGGGCTGGTCATTGCCTACCTGCTGGGGCTGCAGGCCGAGCAGTACGGCGCCAACATCTTCGTCGTCGACGGGGTGGCGCTGGGGCTGGCGCGCGAGTTCTCGCCGCTGATCGTCGCGACCATCGTCGCCGGCCGCTCCGGGGCCGCGTTCACCGCGCAACTGGGCACGATGAAGCTCACCGAGGAAATCGACGCCATCCGCACGCTCGGGCTGTCGGCCGAACAGGTGCTGGTGGTGCCCCGCGTGCTGGCGCTCGTGGTGTCGCTGCCGTTGCTGGTGTTCGTCGGCGACGTGATGGGTACGCTCGGCGCGATGGTCATCGCCGAGCGCATGCTCGACATCACGCCGTCGACGTACCTGAACCGGCTGCACGACGCACTTTCGCCGCGCCACTTCGTGATCGGGCTCGCGAAGGCCCCCGCGTTCGCGCTGTTCATCGCGGTGATCGGCTGCCGGATGGGCCTGTCGGTGAGTCGCGACACGCGCTCGATCGGCATCAACACCACCTCGACCGTCGTGCAGAGCATCGTCGCGGTGATCCTGCTCGACGCGGTCTTCGCGGTGCTGCTGCAGGAACTCGAGCTGTGAGCGATCCGGTCATCGAGGTCGACGCGGTGCGCACGCGCTTCGGCGCGCAGGTCGTGCACGACGGCGTCGACCTGCGAATCGGCCGCGGCGAGCTGGTCGCGCTCGTTGGCGGCAGCGGCAGCGGCAAGTCGGTGCTCTTGCGCGAGATCATCGGCCTGCACCGGCCGACCGCGGGACGCGTCAGGCTGCTGGGCATCGACGTCTGGAGCGCGAGCGCGTCCGAGCTCACGGCGCTGCGGCGTCGCATCGGCGTGATGTTCCAGGACGGCGCGCTGTTCTCGTCGCTCAGCGTGGCGGGCAACGTGGCGACGCCGATGCTCGAGCACGGCGGGATCCCTTCCCACCTGGTGGCGCCGCTCGTAGACCTGAGGCTTTCGATGGCCGGACTGGCACCGGCGACCGGCGCGAAACGCCCGAGCGAGTTGTCGGGCGGCATGCGCAAGCGCGCGGCGATCGCGCGCGCGCTGGCGCTCGAGCCCGAGGTGCTTCTCCTCGACGAGCCGACCTCCGGCCTGGATCCGATCACCGCGCGCGCGTTCGACGCGTTGCTGGCCTCGCTGTGCCGCGACCTCGGCATCACGGTGCTGCTGGTGACGCACGACCTCGACACGCTGTTCTCGATCGCGCGGCGCGTGGTCGTTCTGGGGCAGGGACGGGTGGTGGCCGACGGCACGCTCGAGCAGGTCACGGCGACCGACGATCCCTGGATCCGTTCGTACTTCGAGGCCCGTAGAATGCTGGTGGAGGGGTCACCCGATGGAGCCTGAAGCCCGGTACACGCTGGTCGGCGTGATCGTGTTGGCACTGGTCGCGGCGGTCATCGCCGCGTACGTCTGGCTCGCGCACGGCGGAGGCGCGGCCGGCTACCACTTCTATGCGATCCACTTCGAGAACCAGTCGCTCGACGGCCTGCAGTTGGGCAGCGATGTCAACATGCGCGGCGTGAAGGTCGGTCGCGTGCAGGAGTACTCGATCTCGCGCGACAACATCAATCGCGTCGAGGTCGTCGTCCGCGTCGATCGCCAGACGCCGGTGAGTCGCAACACCAAGGCGGTGATCGCCCGGAACCTGGTCACCGGGCTGGCGCGAATCGACCTGGTGACCCCGGGCACGCCGGGACCGGAACTGCTCGAGGTGGCGCCGGGCGAGCGGTATCCGCTGATCCCGGAGGGCACCTCCGACCTCGAGCAGATCGCCGGGGCGCTGAGCCGCCTCACGGTCACCGGCGAGGCGGCGTTGTCCAACCTCGAGCAACTGCTCAATGCCGAGAACCGCGAGACGCTGGTCGGCGCGGTGGTGGCGGTGCGCGACCTCGCGAACGGGTTGGACAGGCGGCTCGAGCGGCTCGATGTCGCCGCCGACAGCATTCGCGACACGGCGCTTGCGATGCAGCGCTCGAGCCAGGAGATCGCGGCGTCGATCGGCCAGGTGGCCAACGACGGCAGCGCGGCGTTGCGCGACATCCAGCCGCTCGGCCGCCAGGCGCAGTCGACGCTCGCAGACCTGTCAGCCGCCGCCAAGGCCCTCGAGCGCGAGTCCGCCGCGATCGCGCAGCGGCTCGAGTCGACCGCCGACGCGGGCGTGCTCGAGCTGCGGGCCACCGCGCGCGAACTGCGCCAGGGCGCCGAGCAGCTGTCGCGCGCCGCCGAGCGCCTGCGCGATCCGCGCGCGGCGCTGCTCGGCCCGTCGCCGGCCCAGCTCGGGCCGGGGGAGAAGCTGCCGTGAAGGACGTGCTCCGCAGGAAGCTGGTCGTCGCCCTGGGCGCAGCGCCGCTCGCGTCGGCGCTGTCGGGCTGCGTCGGGCTCGGGGAAGCGCCCGCCCACGTCTACTACGAGCTCGACGACACTGCCGCAGCGGCGCCGCCGGCGCAGGCGACCGGCGGCCGGGCGGGCGCTGGCGGCGGTGCCGCACGTGCGCGCACGCTGCTGGTCGCGGGCACTGCGGCCAGCGCCTTCTACGACAGTACCGGCCTGGCGTACAGCCGCTCGGCAGGCGCCCGCGCGCACTACCAGCTCGCCAGCTGGACCGAGCGGCCCGCGGGTCGTATCGCCCGCCTGCTCGAACGTCGGCTCGCGGCGAGCGGCGCCTTCGCCGACGTCGCGTCGGCGACCGCCGCAGTCCGCGGCGACTGGCTGCTCGAGCTGCCGCTCGAGCAGCTGTACCACGACGACTCGACGCCGCCCGGCGTTGCGCGCGTCGAGCTGACCGCCGAGCTGACCGACTGGGTGGCGCGCCGCACCATCGGCCGCCGGCGCTTCGCGCAAGCCGAGCCGCTGGCAAGCGAGTCGGCCGCGCAGGCGGTGGCGGCCTTCGAGCGCGCGCTGGCGCGGCTGCTCGACGACGCGCAGGGCTGGGTGCTCGCGCAGGCCCGCCGGCCCGCGGCCTGATCCGCCTGTCCGGCGGGCCTCGCCGTCCATCGGCGACAGCAGGAAATCCGTCACGCCGTTTTGAGATCGTTCGCGCAACGAGGGGAAGGCGCCGCGGCCGAAGCGAACCGCGCCCCCGACTCAGCAATGCGGGGATGTCATGAGACCGTTGTTCAGTCGCGTCCTGGTCGGCGCGCAGATCGCGGCCTTGTCGTGGGTGCTGGCGGCTTGCGGCGGCGGTGAGGGTTCGAGCGGGCCGCCGGCCCTTCCGAAGGAGCAGCAGCCCGCCCAGAAGGACGTGGTGCGCTTCCTGTCGCAGGCGGGGTTCGGGGGAGCGGGTGCGGACATCGACCGCACGCAGCGGATCGGATTCCCGGCCTGGATCGACGAGCAGTTCTCGCTGGCGCAGGACCGTCACCAGGGATACGTCGACTCGCAGATCGCCGCCGCCACGCTCGCGGGCCAGTCGACGAACCAGCAGAACTGGGTCTACGAGAGCTTCTGGCGCACCGCCGTGTCCGGCAACGGCCAGCTGCGGCACCGGGTCGCGTTCGCGCTGTCGCAGATCTTCGTCGTCTCGCTGGCCGACGGCAGCGTCGGCGAGAACGCGCGCGGCGTCGCGAGCTACCTGGACATGCTCGGCCGCAATGCGTTCGGCAATTTCCGCACCTTGCTGCAGGACGTGACGCTGCACCCGATGATGGGGCTGTACCTGTCTCACCTTCGCAACCAGAAGGAGGATCCGTCACGCGGACGCGTGCCTGACGAGAACTACGCGCGCGAGGTGATGCAGCTCTTCACGATCGGCCTGTACGAATTGAACCTCGACGGTACCGTGAGGCTGGACAGCCGCAACGAGCCGATCGAGACCTACACCAACGAAGACGTGACAGGGCTGGCGAGAGTCTTCACCGGCTGGAGCTGGGCGGGGCCGGACAAGTCGGATGCGCGCTTCTTCGGAGGCAACGCCTCCGCCGACCGCGCGGTGCTGCCGATGCAGTTCTATCCGAAGTACCACTCCACGTCCGAGAAGCGCTTCCTGGGCACGGTCGTTCCCGAGCAGGCGAGCGCGGATCCGGAGGCGAGCCTGCGCGTCGCGCTCGACCGGCTGTTCTCGCACCCGAACGTCGGCCCGTTCATCGGCAAGCAGCTGATCCAGCGGATGGTGACGAGCAACCCGTCGCCCGCCTACGTCGCCCGCGTCGCGTCGGCGTTCAACGACAACGGCTCGGGCGTGCGCGGAGACATGAAGGCGGTGATCCGCGCGGTACTGCTCGATCCCGAGGCGCGCAACCCGCTGCCCGGCGCGACCGATTACGGCAAGCTGCGCGAGCCGGTGCTGCGCATCGCGCACTGGCTGCGCGCATTCGGCGCGCAATCGGCGTCGGGCCGCTTCCTGATCGGCAACACCGACAACCCGAACAGCAGCCTCGGGCAGACGCCGATGCGCTCGCCGTCGGTGTTCAACTTCTACCGGCCCGGCTACGTGCCGCCGAACACCGATATCGCCGCGGCGGGCCTGGTGGCGCCGGAGATGCAGATCACGCACGAGTCGTCGGTCGCCGGCTACCTGAACACGTTGCGCAGCGCGATTTCGAGCGGCATCGGCAGCGGCAGTCCCCGCGACGTGCAGCCGGACTACGGCGAGGTGATCGGCCTGGCCGACCGGCCCGATGCGCTGGTCGACCGCATCGGCGCCATGCTGATTGCCGGCGACATGTCGCCCGAGCTGCGGGCCCAGGCGATCGACGCCGTGGGCTCGGTCGCCGTGTCCACGTCCAACGCCCAGTCGGCCGCGACCGCGCGGCTCAACCGGGTGAAGCTGGCGATCTTCCTGGTGATGGCCTCGCCGGACTATCTCGTGCAGAAGTGAGCGGGGAAACCACCATGAAACGAATCGATGCTTCCAGGCGCGAATTCCTGCGCACGTCCTCGCTGCTGTCGGTGCTCGGGCCCGCCGGCGTGCCTTTCGCGCTGAACCTCGCGACGATCGGCGCCGCCGCCGCACAGACTGCCGACGACTATCGCGCGCTCGTCTGCGTGTTCTTCTTCGGCGGCAACGACCACCACAACACGGTGATCGCGACCGACACGGCCTCGTGGAACGAATACCAGCGGCTGCGCTCGACCCCGCCCGACCCCATCGCGCTGCCGGCGCCGGGCGCGGCCGGCGGCGTGCTGCCGATCGAGCCGAACACGCCCCAGGCGGGCCGCTCGTTCGCGCTGCACCCGAACCTCGCGCCGCTGAAGACGCTGTTCGACGCGGGGCGCGCGGCGGTGGTGGCCAACGTCGGCCCGCTGATCGCGCCGATGACCAAGGCGCAGTACACCAGCGGCAGCGTGCCGCGCCCGCCGAAACTCTTCTCGCACAACGACCAGCAGTCGACCTGGCAGGCCTACGCGCCCGAGGGGGCGCGCTTCGGCTGGGGCGGGCGGATGGGCGACCTCCTGGCGAGCCGCAACGCCGCGTCGACCTTCACCTGCATGTCGCTGTCGGGCAATGCGGTGTGGCTCGCCGGCCAGTCGACGTTGCAGTACCAGGTCGGCCCCAACGGCGGGATTCCGATCGCCGGGCTGACGGGCTCGCAGTTCGGTTCGGCCAGCGCGGCCAGCGTGCTGCGCTCGATCGTGACGGCCGATCGCGCGCACCTGCTCGAGCGCGAGCTCAACCGCGTCACCGCCCGCTCGATCGACGCGCAGGCGGCGCTGAATGCCGCCATGCTCCCTGCCGCCAGCGTCGAGGCGGTGCCCGTGGTGCCGGGCACGACGCAGGCGAACCCGCTGGCCGCGCAACTGCAGACCGTCGCGCGCGTGATCGGGGGGCGCGGCGCGCTCGGGGCGAAGCGGCAGGTGTTCTTCGTCAGCATCGGCGGCTTCGACACCCACGACGCGCAGCGCGTCAACCAGGGCAACCTGATGACGCGGATCGGCCAGGCGCTGGAGTACTTCGATCGGCTGCTGGCGAGCCCGGCGGTCAACGCGCTGAACGAGGTGACCCTGTTCACCGCGTCGGACTTCGGGCGCACGCTGACCAGCAACGGCGACGGCACCGACCACGGCTGGGGCGCGCATCACTTCGTGACCGGCGGCGCGGTGCGGGGCAAGGACGTCTACGGGCGCTTTCCCGTCATCGGCGTCAACACCGACGACGACGTCGGGCAGGGCCGCCTGCTGCCCGGCGTCTCGGTGGACCAGTATGCCGGCACGCTGGCGCGCTGGTTCGGGTTGAGCGCGACGCAGCTCGACGACGTGTTTCCGAACCTGCGCAACTTCCCGGCGGCCGACCTCGGCTTCATGACCTGAAGCGGGTCGTGCGCCGGCGCACGGGGGGCGCGCTACGCGCGCCAGCGGGGAATCAGCGCGCTCACCGCCCAGCTGATGAGGCTATAGGCGATCGCGCCCAGCACCGCCCAGCCGAAGCTGCGCACCTCGAAGCCCTCGAGGAAGCGCGAGGCGAGCCAGAACAGGAACCCGTTGATCACGAAGGTGAACAGCCCCAGCGTGAGCACGTTCACCGGCAGCGTCAGCACGAGGAGCACGGGGCGGATCACCGCGTTGAGCAGGCCGAGCACGAGTACCACGACCAGCGCGGTGCCGAAGCTTGCGACGTTCACCGCGGGCATGATCCAGGTCAGCAGCAGCAGGCTGATCGCGTTGATCGCCCAGCCGATGATCAGCGACATGGCCATCTCCTCTCCGGTCGAAGGTTCATCTCACCAGCAGCACCGGCACCCTGGAGATCTCGGCCACCCGCTTGGCGACCGAACCGATCAGCAGGTCCTTCAGCGCGCTGCGTCCCTTGGAGCCCATGACCAGCAGGTCGAACTTGCCGCGCTCCGCCGCCTCGACGATCTCGGTCGCGACGTGGCCGGTGCGGATGATCATGTCGTGCGAGACGCCGGCCTTGTCGAGCGTCTTGCGCGCGTCGGCGAGGTCCTGCTCGCTCAGCTCGCGAAGGTAGTCGGCCACCGCGTCCTTGCCCACGAAGCGCCGTGCGTGCCTGAGCGCGACGTCGTCGTGCACGCTGATCAGCGTGATCGATCCACCCTCGGGCATGCGACCGAGCAGCCGGATCGCGTACTTCACCGCGTGCAGCGCGTTCTTCGATCCGTCGGTGGCGACGAGCATCTTCATCGGGATTCTCCTTCTTCGGCGGCGCGCAGGCCGCCCCAGCGCGGGGCCAGCCGGTGCTCGACCCCGAACAGGTCGAGTACGCGTGCGCAGGTGTGGTCGATCAGGTCGTCGATGCCTTGCGGTCTATGGTAGAACGCCGGCAGCGGCGGAAAGACGATGCCGCCCATCTCGGTGACGGCAGTCATGTTGCGCAGGTGCGCGAGGTTCAGCGGCGTCTCGCGTGCAAGCAGCACGAGCCGGCGGCGCTCCTTGAGCACCACGTCGGCGGCGCGCGTGACCAGGTTGTCGGACAGGCCGTGGGCGACGGCGGCCAGCGTCTTCATCGAGCACGGCGCGACGACCATGCCGTCGGTCTGGAACGATCCCGACGCGAGGCTGGCCCCGACGTCGCGTACGCTGTGCACCACGCTGGCGAGCGCCTCCACCTCGTTGCGCGAGCGCTGCAACTCCTGGTCGATGTTCATCCACCCGGCGGGCGTGACGATCAGGTGGGTCTCGATGCCCGGCGTCGCGCGCAGCAGCTCCAGCAGCCGCACGCCGTAGACGGCGCCGGTGGCGCCGGTGATCGCAACGATGAGTCGGCGGGAAGTCACGGCGCCATTCTACTTGCCGCCGCCTGCCGCGACGCGCCGAACGGCGACCGGCTCGGAGTCAGGCCTGCGCGGCCTGCGGGATCAGCTTCTGCAGTTCGCCCGACTGGAACATCTCGTACATGATGTCCGATCCGCCGACGAACTCGCCGCCGATGTACAGCTGCGGAATGGTCGGCCAGTTCGCGTAGTCCTTGATCGCCTGGCGCACCTCGTCGTCTTCGAGCACGTTGACGGTGACCAGGTTCTTCACGCCACAGGACTTCAGGATCTGGATCGCGCGCCCCGAGAAACCGCACTGCGGGAACTCGGCCGTGCCCTTCATGAACAGCACGACGGGGTTTTCGGCGACGGTTTTCTGGATGAATGCCTTTGCGTCCATGAATGCCTCGGGAAGATCGGGGGGCCCGGGTCGGGGAATCATCGATTCTAGGAACGAGCGAAACCCATCGTCAAACCGGGGTTATTGGGGCCTGCGGCCCAGCGTCACGCGGGGCAGGCCCGATGCGTCGCGCAGCGTCTGGACCGACTCGAATCCGGCGCCGGCCAGCAGTGCCCGCAGCGCCCCGTCCTGGTCGCAGCCGTGCTCGAGCAGCAGCCACCCGGCGGCCTTCAGGTGCCGCGGAGCGCCCGCGACGATTTCTCGCAGCGCGTCGAGCCCGCCGACGCCGGACACGAGCGCCTGCGGCGGTTCGTAGCGCAGGTCGCCCTGCGCGAGGTGCGGATCGTCCGCCCCGATGTACGGCGGATTCGACGCGACCAGGTCGAAGCGATCCTGCGCATCGAGTGCGTCCCACCAGTTGCCGGCGCGCCACTGCAGCCGGGCGCCGGCCAGCGCCTGGCCGGCCAGGCGCTGCGCATTGCGGCGAGCCACCGCCAGCGCCTCGGGCGAACGGTCGGTTGCGACGACGTGCAGGTCGGCGCGCTCGCAGGCCAGGCTGATCGCGATCGCGCCGCTTCCCGTGCCCAGGTCGAGCACCCGCGCGCCAGGCAACGCGCGATCGAGCACCGCCTGCACCAGCAATTCGGTCTCGGGACGAGGGATCAGCACGGCAGGCGAGACCTCGAAGTCGCGACCGAGGAACTCGCGCGAGCCGGTCAGGTAGGCGAGCGGCTCGCCGGCGCGACGTCTGCGCGCCAGCTCCGCGAAGGCCTCGGCCGCGCGCGCGTCGGCGATCTCGTCGCCGTGCGCGAGCAGCCACTCGCGCCGACGACCGGTAGCATGCTCGAGCAGCACCCGGGCCTCGAGTCGCGGCAGCCCGCTCGCGAGCGTGAGCCGATCCCAGCTCGGCGCCGCCGAGCCAGGGACCGGCGCGATCGTGCAGCGGTCGCTCACTGCCCACCCTCGCCGAGTTCGGCGAGCATGCGCGCCTGGTGCTCCGCAGACAGCGCGGCGATCAGTTCGTCGAGGTCTCCGTCCATGACCTGCTGCAGCTTGTACAGCGTCAGGTTGATCCGATGATCGGTCACGCGGCCCTGCGGGAAGTTGTAGGTGCGGATGCGCTCGGAACGGTCGCCCGAGCCGATCAGCGACTTGCGCTGCGCCGCTTCACGCGCCTGCGCCTCGCGCATCTGGCGATCCTTCAGGCGCGTGGCGAGCACCTGCATCGCGCGATCTCGATTGCGGTGTTGCGAGCGGTCGTCCTGGCATTCGACGACGATGCCGGTGGGCAGGTGCGTGATGCGGACCGCAGACTCCGTCTTGTTCACGTGCTGGCCGCCGGCGCCCGAGGCGCGGAAGACGTCGATGCGGATCTCGTCGGGGTCGATGTCGATCTCGCCGACTTCGTCGGCCTCCGGCATCACCGCCACCGTGCACGCCGACGTGTGGATGCGTCCCTGCGCCTCGGTCTCCGGCACGCGCTGCACGCGGTGGCCCCCGGACTCGAACTTCAGCTGCGAATAGGCGCCGTCGCCGACGATCCGCACGATCACCTCCTTGTAGCCGCCCAGTTCGGACTCGCTCGCGGAGAGGATCTCGGTCTGCCAGCGTCGCCGCTCGGCGAAGCGAAGGTACATCCGCAGCAGCGCGCCGGCGAAGAGCGCGGATTCGTCGCCGCCCGTGCCGGCCCGGACCTCGAGCAGCACGCTGCGCTCGTCGTTCGGGTCTTTCGGCAACAGCAGCCGCTGCAGCAGCGCCTCCTGCTCGCTGGCGCGGTCGGTGGCGGCGCTCGCCTCTTCGTCGGCGAACTCGCGCATGTCCGGGTCCGAGCGCATCTGCTCGGCGGTGCGCAAGTCGGCTACGGCGCGCTTCCACGCGGAGAAGCAGTCGACGACCTGCGAGAGCTCCGCGTGCTCGCGGCTGGCCCGGCGAAATGCGTCGAGGTCGCGCGCGGCGTCCTCGCTGGACAGCAGCAGGTTGACTTCGGCCAGGCGGCGTTCGAGTTGCTCGAGCCTGGCCTGCATCGAGGCCTTCATGCCCGCAGCTAACTCGACGCGGTGCGCGAGTCGTCGTCGCTGACGGGCGCGCCTGGCGCGGTGGCGGCGCGGTCGGGCAGCAGCTGGTCGATGATCGGCAGCAGGTGCTCGCGCTGCGCGTTCGGGCCGTGCAGCAGGGAGGTGGGGCCGTGCAGGAACTTGGCGGTCAGCGCGTGCGCCAGCTGCTCGATGACCTGCTCGGGAGGCTCGCCGCGCGCCAGCGCGCGGCGCGCGCGCTCGATCTCGGCGTGCCGGATCGCGTCGCCGCGCGCGTGCAGCGAGCGGATCGCGGGCACTGCCTGTCGCGTGGACATCCACTGCATGAACGCGTCGACGCGCGTCTCGATGATCGCCTCGGCTTGCGCGACGGCCGCCCGCCGGTTCTCGTGACCCGCGGCGACCTGCCTGCCCAGGTCGTCGACCGTATAGAGGAATACGTCGTCGAGGCGGGCCACCTCCGCCTCGATGTCGCGCGGCACTGCCAGGTCCACCATGAACATCGGCTTGCGCCGGCGCGCGCGCGTCGCGCGCTCGACCATGCCCAGGCCGATGATCGGCAGCGAGCTCGCCGTACAGGACACGACGATGTCGAATTCGTCGAGCCGGTCGGACAGTTCGGCCAGCCGAAGGCTCTCGGCGCCGAAGCGCTGCGCGAGCCGGTTCGCGCGATCGATCGTGCGGTTGGCAACGACGATCGCCTTCGGGTGCTGGGCGGCGAAGTGGGTGGCCGCGAGCTCGATCATCTCGCCGGCCCCGACGAACAGCACGCGGGTCTCGCGGAGGTCCTCGAAGATGCGCCGCGCCAGCCGTACGGCAGCGGCGGCCATCGACACCGAATGCACGCCGATCTCGGTCGTGCTGCGCACTTCCTTGGCGACCGCGAACGAGCGCTGGAACAGCTGGTGCAGGTGCGACCCGAGCGCGCCGGCCTCGTGCGCCACGCGCACGGCCTGTTTCATCTGGCCGAGGATCTGCGGCTCGCCGAGCACCATCGAATCGAGCCCGGCGGCGACTCGGAACGCATGACGCACCGCCTCGCCGTTGGGCAGCGCGTACAGGTGCGAATGCAGGCCATGACCTTCGAGTTCGTGGCGGCGGTCGAGCCAGCCGGCAATCGCGGCCTGCGCGTCGTGCGGCTGGCGCGTCGCACAGTAGATCTCGGTACGGTTGCAGGTGGACAGGATCGCCGACTCCGGGGCGACCGGATGCAGCCGCTCGCGCAGGTCGGCGAGCGCCGCACGCAGCGTCTCGCCCGGGAACGACACGCGTTCGCGCAGCGACAGCGGCGCGGTCTGGTGGTTCAAGCCGAGCGTGAGCAGTTGCATAAGGGCTTGAATATTATCGGATTCTGGCGCCGCTGGCTTGATCGGAGTCACCCCCGCGGCGCATCCGCCGCCGCCTGTCGCTCAGGCCGAGTGCGCGCCCAGGAACAGCCGGTAGGCCGGGTGCTGGCTTTCGTCCCGGTGCGGATACCCGAGCGTGGCGAGGAACTCGCGGAACTGCTTCTTCTCGCCGGCGGGCACCTGGATGCCGACGAGGATGCGCCCGTAGTCGGCCCCGTGGTTGCGGTAGTGGAACAGCGAAATGTTCCAGTTCGGGCTCATGCTGGAGAGGAATCGCATCAGCGCGCCGGGCCGCTCGGGGAACTCGAAGCTGTAGAGCAGCTCGTTCCTCGCGAGCGCCGAGTGCCCGCCCACCATGTGCCGCAGGTGCAGCTTGCCCAGTTCGTCGTCGGTGAGGTTCAGCGTGCGAAAGCCCGCCGCCTCGAAGGCGCCGGCGATCTGCTCGGCCTCGCCCGGGCGCGAGATCTGGATGCCGACGAAGACGTGCGCCTGCGCCGGATCGGCGATCCGGTAGTTGAACTCGGTGACGTTTCTCGGGCCGACCGTTTCGCAAAAGCGGCGGAAGCTGCCGCGCTCCTCGGGGATCGTCACCGCGAAGACGGCCTCGCGCTTCTCGCCGATCTCGGCGCGCTCCGAGACGAAGCGCAGCCGGTCGAAGTTCATGTTCGCGCCGCAGGCCACGGCCACCAGCGTCTCGTCGTGCCGCCGCTCGCGCTCGACCCAGGCCTTCAGCCCGGCGACCGACAGGGCGCCTGCGGGCTCGAGGATCGACCGGGTGTCCTGGAACACGTCCTTGATCGCCGCGCAGATCGCGTCGGTGTCCACCACCACGATGTCGTCGAGCAGCGCCCGGCACAGGCGGAAGGTCTCCTCGCCGACTTTCTTCACGGCGGTGCCGTCCGAGAACAGGCCGACGTCGTGCAACTCGACGCGCCGGCCCGCCTTGACGGACCGCGCCATCGCGTCGGAGTCGGTGGTCTGCACGCCGATCACGCGGATCTCCGGGCGCACCTGCTTGACGTACGCGGCGATTCCCGCCGCGAGGCCGCCGCCTCCGATCGCCACGAAGATCGCGTGGATCGGCCCCTGGTGCTGGCGGAGGATCTCCATGCCGATCGTGCCCTGGCCGGCGATCACGTCGGGGTCGTCGAACGGGTGCACGAAGGTGAGCCCTTCGCGCGCCTGCAGCCCCGACGCGGCGGCTGCGGCGTCGCTGTAGGACTCGCCGGTGAGCACGACTTCCCCGCCCAGTGCCCGCACTGCGTCGATCTTGACCTGGGGCGTGGTCACCGGCATCACGATCACTGCGCGGCAGCCGAGCCGGCGCGCGGCCAGCGCCACGCCCTGCGCGTGATTGCCGGCCGAGGCGGCGATCACGCCGCGCGCCAGCTGCTCCGGCGACAGGCGGGCCATCCGGTTGTACGCGCCGCGCAGCTTGAACGAGAACACCGGCTGCATGTCCTCGCGCTTGAGCAGCACGCGATTGGACATCCGGGCCGACAGGATGCCGGCCAACTCGAGCGGGGTCTCGTGGGCGACGTCGTAGACCTTCGCCGTGAGGATGCGTTTCAGGTAGTCGATGGACATGGGCCGGCAGATTCTACCGTTCCGGGCGGGCCGAAGTGCTGCGCCTCGCCCGCGGCCAACGCCGCCCGGCCGCTGCGCCGCTGACTGGCGCGCTGATAGACTGCTTGGCCGATGGAAGCCCTGGCCCGGATCCTGCTCGACTGGTTCGCCCTGCCCGAGCACGGGCTGTCGACGATCTTCGTCGTCGCGTTCGTTTCCGCGACGCTGCTGCCGATGGGCTCGGAGCCGGCGGTCTTCGGCTTCGTCAAGCTCAACCCCGATCAGTTCTGGCTGGCCGTGCTGGTGGCGACCGCCGGCAACACGCTGGGCGGTGTCGTCGACTACTGGCTGGGCCTGGGCGCGCACGAAGCGGTGGCGCGCGGCAAGCGTACCGTCCACCTCCGGTGGCTCGAGCGGCTCGGGCCCAGGGCGCTGTTCTTCGCCTGGCTGCCCGCGGTGGGCGATCCGCTGTGCGCAGTCGCCGGCTGGCTGAGGTTGCCGTTCTGGCCGAGTGTCGGCTGGATGGCAGTCGGCAAGTTGCTGCGCTACGTGCTGATGACCGCCGCGCTGATGGGCGTGCCCGATGCGTGGTGGCACGCAGTGCTGCGGCTGTTCCAGGGCGGGTGAATGGCTCGGCAGCGGCGCCGCGCCGGCTGCCGTGACCCCGCTCCGTTAAAATCCCGGATTCGATGAACGCCTCCCTTCCCGTCACGGCTGCCGGTACCGTTTCCGAACCGGCAGCGCCCGCCGATGCGCAGGCTGCCGGCGCCGTGCGCCTGCGCGAGATCCCCTACAACTACACGTCGTTCTCCGACCGCGAGATCGTCATCCGCCTGCTCGGCCCCGAAGGCTGGAGCATCGTCGGCGAGCTCCGTGCGGAGCGGCGCACCGGGCGCTCGGCCCGGATGCTCTACGAAGTGCTGGGCGACATCTGGGTCGTGCGGCGCAACCCGTATCTGCAGGACGACCTGCTCGACAACCCGAATCGCCGGCGCCTGCTGGTCCAGGCATTGCATCATCGGCTGGGCGAGATCGAGAAGCGGCGCGCGCTCGACCTGAGCGCGCGCGCCGACGAGGCTGCGGGCGAGCGCAGCGCACGGGTGAGCCGGCTGCTCGAGCTCGCGCGAGCGGCCGTAGCGTCGTTCGAGAGCGAATGCGAGCGCACGTCGGTGCTTCGCGCGCGCGTGCTGCGGCGCCTGTCGCGGCACACGGCGCGCGACAACATTCGCTTCGACGGCATGAGCCGGGTTTCGCACGTCACCGACGCCACCGACTGGCGCGTCGAGTATCCGTTCGTCGTGCTCACGCCCGACAGCGAGCCGGAGATCGCGGCGCTGGTTGCCGCCTGCATCGAACTGGGCCTGACGATCATCCCGCGCGGTGGCGGTACCGGCTACACCGGCGGCGCGATTCCGCTCACGCCGATGTCGGCGGTCATCAACACCGAGAAGCTCGAGCGCCTCGGTGAGGTCGAGCGCATCCGGCTGCCCGGCGTCGATCACGAGGTGCCGACCCTCTTCGCCGAGGCCGGCGTGGTCACGCGGCGCGTGACCGACGCGGCCGACCGGGCAGGGCTGGTCTTCGCGGTGGACCCGACTTCGCTGGACGCGTCGTGCATCGGCGGCAACATCGCGATGAACGCAGGCGGCAAGAAGGCGGTGCTGTGGGGCACGGCGCTGGACAACCTCGCCTGGTGGCGGATGGTCGATCCCGACGGCAACTGGCTCGAGGTCACGCGCGTCGGCCACAACCTGGGCAAGATCCACGAGGCGCCCACCGCCACGTTCGAACTGAAGTGGTATGCGCCGAAGCAGCTGGCGAGCGACGGCACGATGCGCGGCGATCCGGTCCGCAGCGAGCGGCTCGACATCGAGGGACGGCGCTTCCGCAAGGCCGGGCTGGGCAAGGACGTCACGGACAAGTTCCTGGCCGGCCTGCCCGGCGTGCAGAAAGAGGGCTGCGACGGCCTGATCACGTCGGCGCGCTGGGTGCTCCACCGGATGCCGAAGTTCATCCGGACCGTCTGCCTCGAGTTCTTCGGCCAGCCCAGGGACGCCGTGCCGTCGATCGTGGACATCAAGGACTGGCTCGACACGCGCCCGCACGGGGCGATCCTCGCGGGCCTCGAGCACCTCGACGAGCGCTACCTGCGCGCGGTGGGCTACACGACCAAGTCGCGGCGCGGCGGCCTGCCCAAGATGGTGCTGATCGGCGACATCGTCGGCGACGACGACGAGGCGGTCGCGCGTGCCGCCTCGGAAGTGGTGCGGCTGGCCAACCGGCGCAGCGGCGAAGGCTTCGTCGCGGTCTCGGCCGACGCGCGCAAGGCATTCTGGGCCGATCGCGCGCGCACGGCGGCGATCGCGCGCCACACCAACGCGTTCAAGATCAACGAGGACGTGGTCATCCCGCTCGCGCGGATGGGCGAGTACACCGACGGCATCGAGCGCATCAACATCGAGCTGTCGACGAAGAACAAGCTGGCCATGCTCGACGCCGTCGACCGCCTGCTGACCGACGAGGCGCACCTGCCGCGGGCCGCGGCGGGCCGCGACGAGGCCGCCGACCAGGAGACGATCGCCGAGCGGCGCCGCCAGGCGCTCGAACTGGTTTCGTCGACGCGCCGGCGCTGGCGCCTGTTGCTCGATCGCATCGACGAGCCGCTTGCGCCGCTGCGCGACGCGCTCGCCGGTGTCGGCCTCGGCCACCTGGGCGACGCACTCGACGAGCACCTCGCGCAGGAGCCCGGCGCGACGCTGTTCCGCGTACTGCAGGACCGCACGATCCGCGTGTCCTGGAAGGCGGAGGTGCGCGCGCCGCTCGAGAACATCTTCTCGGGGCTCGCCTTCGCGCCGCTGCTCGATGCCGTCGACGCGATCCACCGCAAGGTGCTGCGCGGGCGCGTGTTCGTCGCGCTGCACATGCACGCCGGCGACGGCAACGTGCACACCAACATCCCGGTGAACTCCGACGACTACGCGATGCTCAAGGAGGCCGAGGCCGCGGTGGCGCGCATCATGACGCTGGCGCGCTCGCTCGACGGCGTGATCTCGGGCGAGCACGGCATCGGCATCACCAAGCTCGAGTTCCTGACCAGCGACGAGGTGGCCGATTTCCGCGCCTACAAGCGGCGCATCGACCCCGAAGGCCGATTCAACCGCGGCAAGCTGCTCGACGATCCCGAGCTTCCGGGAGACCTGCGCAACGCGTACACGCCGAGCTTCGGCCTGATGGGCGCCGAATCGCTGATCCTCCAGCAGTCCGACATCGGCTCGATCGCCGATTCGGTGCGCAACTGCCTGCGCTGCGGCAAGTGCAAGCCGGTCTGCGCCACGCACGTCCCGCGGGCGAACCTGCTCTACTCGCCGCGCAACAAGATCCTCGCCACGTCGCTGCTGGTCGAGGCGTTCCTGTACGAGGAGCAGACGCGGCGCGGCGTGTCGATCCGGCACTGGGACGAGTTCTCCGACGTGGCCGACCACTGCACCGTCTGCCACAAGTGCCTGACGCCGTGCCCGGTCGACATCGATTTCGGCGACGTGTCGATGAACATGCGCAACCTGCTGCGCAAGATGGGCCGCAAGAAGTTCAATCCCGGCAACGCCGCCGCGATGTTCTTCCTGAATGCCACCGATCCCGACACGATCCGCGCCACGCGCGCGGCGATGGTCGGCATCGGCTATCGCGCGCAGCGGCTGGCCGCCGACCTCTTCCGGCGGCTGGCGAAGGAGCAGACGCGCCGGCCGCCGGCGACGGTCGGCAAGGCGCCGCTGAAGGAGCAGGTGATCCACTTCGTCAACAAGAAGATGCCGGGCAACCTGCCGACGAGGACGGCGCGCGCGCTGCTCGACATCGAAGACCACCGCTACGTGCCGATCATCCGCGATCCGCAGTCGACGAGCGTCGATGCGGAAGCGGTGTTCTATTTCCCGGGCTGCGGCTCCGAGCGCCTGTTTTCGCAGGTCGGGCTGGCCACGCAGGCGATGCTCTGGCATGTCGGCGTGCAGACCGTGCTGCCGCCCGGCTACCTGTGCTGCGGCTATCCGCAGCGCGGCTCGGGCCAGTACGACAAGGCCGAAAAGATCATCACCGACAACCGCGTGCTGTTCCACCGCGTCGCCAACACGCTGAACTACCTGGACATCAGGACGGTGGTCGTCAGCTGCGGCACCTGCTACGACCAGCTGCAGGGTTACCAGTTCGACAGGATCTTCCCGGGCTGCCGGATCGTCGACATCCACGAGTTCCTGATGGAGAAGGGGGTTCGCCTGGACGGCGTGACCGGCGCGCGCTACATGTACCACGACCCCTGCCACAGCCCGATCAAGGAGTACGCGCCGCTGAAGGTCGTCAACGCGCTGATCAACGACTCCCTGAACGGCCGGGTCGAGAAGAACGACCGCTGCTGCGGCGAGTCCGGCACGCTGGCGGTGTCGCGGCCCGACATCAGCACGCAGGTGCGTTTCCGCAAGGAAGAGGAGATGCGCCGCGGCGCCGATGCGCTCAGGGCGCTGCCGGTGGTGGCCGCAGCTGGCGGCCCCGGGGCTGCGGCCACGGGCGCGCCGGGCGGCTTTGCGGGCCCGGTCAAGGTGCTGACCTCGTGCCCGTCGTGCCTGCAGGGCCTTTCGCGCTACGAGGACGACGCCGGGGTCGAGGCCGACTACGTGGTCGTCGAGCTCGCGCGGCATATCCTCGGCGAGGGCTGGCTGCAGGACTACGTGCGCCGCGCCAACGACGGCGGCATCGAGCGCGTGCTCGTCTGACGGCGCGGCAAGCTCCCGGATGGACTGCGACCCGGACCCCGATCGCGGCTGCGCGTTGTGCGCGGCCGACGGCGGCGCGCTGGTCGCGCGCGCCCAGGCGTGGCGGGTGGTGCTGGCCGGCGATCCCGATTACCCGGCCTTCACGCGCGTGATCTGGAACGCGCACGTCGCCGAGATGAGCGACCTCGGGCGCGCCGATCGCGACGAACTGATGCGCGTGGTGTTCGCAGTCGAAGAGGCGCAGCGCGCCTCGCTGTGTCCGGACAAGGTCAATCTCGCGAGCTTCGGAAACGTCGTCGCCCATCTGCACTGGCACGTGGTTCCGCGCTGGTGCGACGA
>JAXMFB010000027.1:0-32906 GCA_046347945.1 Burkholderiaceae bacterium | reverse complement strand
AGCGGCGTCGTGATGGTCCTGGCGCTCATCGGCCTGTTCTGGCCGATCGTCCGCGCGGCGCTGCGGCGCATCCGCGCGGCGAAGGCGCCTCCTGGCATGGCGCGGACGCAGACATGAGCCACATCGAGATGGAAGCGACTGCGGAAGCGGTGCGGCAGGTCGTCCGGCGCGCGCGCCTCGCACAGGCCGTCGCCGACGGGTGGTCGCAGGCCCGCGTCGACGAAGTCGTCGACGCCGCAGCGTGGGCGATCCTCGAGCCGGGCCGCAACCGCGAGCTCGCCGAACTGGCGGTTGCCGACACCGGCGTGGGCAACGTCGAGGACAAGATCCGCAAGAACTACCGCAAGACGCTGGGCCTGCTGCGCGACCTGCACGGGATGAAGACCGTCGACGTGATCGCGGAGGACCCCGAGCGAGGGGTGGTCGAGATCGCGCGGCCGGTGGGCGTGGTCGCGGCGATCACGCCGTCGACCAACCCCGCCGCGACGCCGGCCAACAAGATCCTGAACGCGCTGAAGGCGCGCAACGCGATCGTGGTCGCGCCCAGCCCCAAGGGCCGGAGCACCTGCGCGAAACTGCTCGAGTTCATCCACGCGCAATTCGACCGCATCGACGCGCCGCGCGACCTGGTCCAGATGCTGCCCGGCGCGATCACCAAGGAAGCGACGGCGGTGCTGATGCGCGAGGCCGACCTGGTCGTCGCCACCGGCTCGCAGAGCAACGTGCGCGCCGCCTACACCTGCGGCACGCCGGCCTTCGGGGTGGGCGCCGGCAACGTCGCGTCGATCGTCGACGAGACGGCCGACTGCGAGGCGGCGGCCGAGCGCATCGTGCGCTCGAAGACCTTCGACAACGCCACCAGCTGCTCGTCGGAGAACAGCGTCGTCGTCGTGCGCACCGCCCGCGACCGGCTGGTCGCCGCGCTCGGCGCGCAGGGCGTGGTGCTCCTCGACGACGCGCGCAAGGCGGCGCTGCAGAACGTGATGTGGCCCGGCGGCAAGCTCTCGGGCGACGTGATCGGCAAGTCGGCGCGCGAGATTGCTTCGGTCGCCGGCTTCGACGACCTCGCGCGCCGTTCCGACCTGCGGGTGCTGATGGTCGCCGAGTCGGACTACGGTCCGTCGCACCCGTTCTCGGGCGAGAAGCTCTCGCCCGTGCTGGCGCTGTACGTGGCGCAGGATTTCGACGATGCGCGCCGGATCGTCGAGGGCATCTACGGCTACATGGGCGCCGGGCATTCGGTGGGGCTGCACAGCGAGGTCGAAGGTCGCGCGCTCGAGCTCGGCCTGCGGTTGCCGGTCGCCCGCGTGATCGTCAACCAGGCGCACTGCATCGCCACCGGAGGCAGTTTCGACAACGGCCTGCCCTTCTCGCTGTCGATGGGCTGCGGCACATGGGGGCGCAACAACTTCAGCGACAACATGAACGTGCGCCACTACATGAACGTGACCCGCATCGCGCGCCCGATTCCCGAACGCGTGCCGCAGCTCGAAGAACTGCTCGGCGCCTACTTCGCCAGGCACGGACGCTGACGCCGCGGCACGATGAGCATCGAACACCACCGCCCCGACGATCCGCGCACCGTCACCGCGCTGGTCGATGCGCGCGCCGCCGACCGCGGCGACGCGATCTACCTGGTCGCCACGGAGACCGGCCGCACGCTCGACTTCGCCGCGCTGCAGGCTTCGTGCCGGCGCATCGGGTCGCTGCTCGACCGACACGGCATCGCGCACGGCGAGAACGTCGCGCTCGTGATGCCCAACGGCATCGCGACCGTCCGCCTGCTGCTGGGCGCGATGTACTCGGGCCGCGCGGTCGTTCCGGTGAACCTGCTGTCGCAGCCCGAGCAGATGCGCTACGTCCTCGAGCATGCCGGGTGCCGGCTGATCTTCGCGTCGGCCGAATGGGCGCAGCGCCTGCGCGAGACGATGGCCGGCAGCGAGCCGGCGCCGGAGATCGTCGAGGTCGAGGCCGATGCCGACACGGTGCCCGGGGAGCCGGAGGCCGGCGCCGACGAACGCACTGCTGCGGCTCGGCCGGCCACGGTCTCGCGCGGCGATCTCGCGCTGCTGATGTACACCTCGGGCACGACCGGCAAGCCGAAGGGCGTGATGCTCACGCACGCCAATCTCGCCGCCAATGCCCATTCGATCAGCCGCGAGCACCGTCTGGGCCGCGAAGACCGCGTGGCCGCCGTGCTGCCGCTCTACCACATCAACGCCTTCGCGGTGACGATGCTCGCGCCGCTCGCGCACGGCGGCAGCCTCGCGATCACGCCGCGTTTTTCTGCGGCGCGGTTCTGGCCGATGGTCGCGGCGAACCGCTGCACCTGGATCAACGTCGTGCCGACGATCATCAGCTACCTGCTCGAAGGCGAGGCGCCGCCCCGCGAGCAGCTTGCCGGCATCCGCTTCTGCCGGTCGGCCTCGGCCGCGCTGCCGCCCGAGCACCACCGGGCGTTCGAGGCGAAGTTCGGCATCGGAATCATCGAGACGATGGGCCTGACCGAGACGGTCGCACCCGCGTTCAGCAACCCGATCGATGCGGCCGCGCGCCGCGTGGGTTCGGTCGGCCACCCGTCGGGATGCGAGGCGCGCATCGTCGACGCGAACGGCAAGCCGCTTCCCGACGGCGAGACCGGCGAGATCCTGATCCGCGGGCCGCAGGTCACCTGCGGCTACTACCGCAATCCGGACGCCACGCGCTCGGCGTTCCTCGACGGGTGGCTGCGCACCGGCGACCTCGGCCGGCGCGACGCCGACGGCTTCTTCTACGTGACCGGGCGGATCAAGGAACTGATCATCAAGGGCGGCGAGAACATCGCGCCGCGCGAGATCGACGAGGTGCTGCTGCGCCATCCGGCGGTCGTCGACGCCGCCGCCGTCGGCGTGCCCGACCGGCACTACGGACAGGAGATCCTCGCCTGCGTCATCGTCCGGGAAGACCGGCGAACCGCCGGCCCGGGCGACGAAGAATCGCTGCGCGAGGAACTGCGCACGTTCTGCGCGACGCACCTGGGTCGCTACAAGACGCCCAAGGAGATCCGCTTCGTCGACGAGCTTCCCCGGGGCCCCTCCGGCAAGGTCCAGCGCCTGAAGTTGCTCGAGGCCTCCTGAACGGGCCCGCCGGGCGGGCCGGCGAACCGACTATCATGGAAGCCTCGCTTCGGATCAGGACGTTCGCATGAGCAAGTCCACGACGATGAAGGTCGAGGTCCGCTTCGGCGACTGCGACCCCGCCGGGATCGTCTTCTTTCCGCGCTACCACCGCTGGATGGATGCCGCGTCGCTGCATTTCTTCATGAGCTTCGGCGTGCCGCCGTGGCACGAACTCGAGCGCATCAACGGCATCATCGGAACGCCGATGCTGGAGCACCACACCCGCTTCTTCCGCAGCGCCACCTACGGCGAGACGCTGGAGATCCGCACCGGGATCGACGAATGGCGGCCGAAGGTGTTCGTCCAGAGGCACACGATCCATCGCGGCGACGACCTGATCTGCGAGAGCCGGGAAACGCGGGCCTTCTGCGTGCGCGACGCGGGTGACCGCGCGCGCATCCACGCGGTGCCGATCCCCGAAGACGTCCTGGCCAGGTGCCGCTGAAGCCGCCCCAAGCCCGGGCTCAGATCAGGAGGCTCGATCCGTCCGCGGCGCTGGCCAGCACCTCGCGCCCGGAAGCGGATGCCGCGTCGCCATGGGCCTCGGCGCCGCCGGGCGCTCCGCGGTGCACGACGCTCGAGCTGGACACCCTCCCCTGGACGATCGTCAGCACGAGGTCGGGATACCGGCGCGGCGCGGCGCCGATGCAGCCTTCGTCACCGTCGTCCTGGCGAAATCCGTGCACGGTGCCGCTGAACCAGGTGGCGAAGACGCGCTCGCCGGCGAACGGGAAGAGGTTGTGCAAGGTGACCGGCGAGTGGTCGGCCCACTGGCCGGCCAACCCGACCAGGTACAACCAGCCGTCGTCGATCTCCCAGCTCGCGGCGTAGCCGCGACTGTCCGGGCAGCCGCTGCCGTGCAGGCGCGGACGCTGCCCGATCAGCCCGAAGTAGGCCTCCAGCGGCTGTTCGACCAGCAGGAACCGCTTGTCTCGAAAGGCGAGCGTATCGCCATGATGCGCGCTCATCTCCACCCCCCTGCAGCGCCGTCGTGCTCCTTGTGCGATGACTATCGCCGCGCGTGCGTGCGCATGACGATCCGGGAGCGGACGAAGCGGCCCGCTGCCCCGCCGAACGGTCGGCGGGCGTGGCGTGGGAGTCCCACGCAGCCGCCTCGGGAATGACACGACGCGGACGTCGGTCAGCCGCGCCGCCGGTGTAGAGCGGCCCGTTCATGCTTCCCTGCATGCCGGTGACGTGGAAGAACGGCAGCACCGCCAGCGCGGTCGCGTCCTGCGTGATGCCGAACCACTGCTGGCCGGCCACCACGTTGTACATCACGCTGCGATGCGTGTGCATGCAGCCCTTCGGACGGCCAGTGGTGCCCGAGGTGTACGGCATCACGCACAGGTCGCCGGGATCGTCAGGTGCCTCGGCAGACCTCGTGGCCAATGCGCGAAGTGCCGAGCCGACATGGCGAGCCTCCAGAGTGTGCTCCGGCGGCCATTCCAGGGCCTGCTCGCGCGTCGATCGCCCCCGCGCCGAGTGGCGGGCGCCTGAAGGGCGCCAGCGGGGTGTCAGCGCGCCGCGACGCGCAGCACCTCGCGTGGCACGACGCGTTCGCTCACGGTCCGCTCGCTCTCGGCCTGCTCCCCGGCCGGCGACTCGCTGGTCGCGCCTTCGCCGTCGGGCCGCCCGACCGCGCCCCGGCCGTGCCCGCTCCACCGCCGGAACAGCCGGTGCTCGATACCGACCTGGTCGAGCGCCTTGCCGATGCTCTGGTGGACGATGTCCATGATCGATTCGGGTCGGTGATAGAAGGCCGGCATCGGCGGCAGGATCGTCGCGCCGCAGTCGGCCGCGCGCGCCATCAGCTCGAGGTGCCCCTTGTGCAGCGGCGTCTCGCGCACCATCAGCACCAGCGGCCTGCGCTCCTTCAGCGTCACGTCGGCCGCGCGCACGACCAGGTTGTAGGTGAACGAATTCGCGATCGCCGACAGCGTCTTCACCGTGCACGGTGCGACGATCATCCCCCGCGTGCGGAACGACCCGCTCGCCACCGCAGCGCCGACGTCCTTGTTCGGATAGACGACATCGGCGAGCGACCGGACCTCGTCCAGCGAATACTCGGTTTCGATCGCCAGGTTCATGCCGGCGGCTTCGCTGAGGATCAGGTGCGTCTCCTGTCCCAGGTCCTTCAGGACGCGAAGCATCTCGACGCCATAGACGACGCCGGTGGCGCCGGTAATGGCCACGACCAAAGGCAGGCTCATGGGTTGGGTTTCCTGTTCGTGGCTCACGCGGGTTGCGCGTGCCGCCGGGCGTCGACGGACTCGATGACCGGAAAACCGGCCGCCTCCAGCGCGCCGACGACCTGCGCCACGTCGTCGGCATGGAACCGGACGATGACGCGCTTGTGCGGGTACTCTTCGCCGGCGTGCGCGCCTTGCGCCCCGTGCGGGCCGATCGGGTAGATCCCCTGCAGGACCGCGCCGGCGGCCTCGGCCACGTCGGAGATGCGCCCCAGCACGCCCGGGCCGAGCCGGGTCGGCGCCAGCGTCACGCCGCTGCGCCGCTCCCAGGCGCCGAGGCAGTGCGCCGCGAGCTGGAAGATCTCGTTGGCCGAGATCACGCCCGCCACCCGCTCGCCGTCCATCACCGGGAATTGCGCGACGCCGAGTTCCTGGCCGCGCCGCAGGCAGTGCTCCATCGTGTCACCGACCTCGACGGTGGCCGGGTTGCGCACCATCACGTCGCGGACCCGCAATCGCGTCACGAAGAAGGCGAACTCGTCCGGATCCTGCGTGCGCAGCACGAACTGGCCCATCCGCAGCAGGTTGGCGCGCGTCACGAGCCCGCGCAGGCGCCCGCCGTCGACCACCGGCAGCGCGTGCAGGTTGTTGTCGCTGATCAGGCGCTTGGCCTCGGAGACCAGCGTGTCGCTGGGGACCGTCATCGGGTCCGGATGCATCCAGTTTCGCACCAGCATCGCCGCTACTCCTGAACGGCCGCGACGCGCTCGGGCGCCTTCGCCCGCCCGTACAGACGGACGAATTCATCGACGGCCACGCGCGCGAACTCGGGGGTGTAGAGGTGCAGATCCACCTCCCTCACGCGCTCCGGGTGTGCCAGCCGTTCCTCGAGCCGGGCGACGAAGGCCGCATCGGCCGCCGGGTCGTAGATCGGTCGTCCTTCGCGGTCCAGCGACGACCAGCCCTTCTTCGGCACCAGGAAGGTCCACGGGCCGCTGGCGCGGTCGAGCCGCTCGGCGATCACGTCGGCCGCCTGGCGCAGCTCCTCGGCCGTCGTGCGCACCTGCACGCGCAGCCGGTCCTGCACGTATTGCGGCCGGTCCTTCGTCTTCTCGAGCATGTCGGCGCGGCCGCCGTACGACAGGATGTCCAGGCCGCAGGGCGCGAGCACCATCGGGATGCCCGTCTCGACCGCCGCCATCAGCCGGTCCGGGCCGGGGTCGCGATTGCCCTTGAACAGGTGCTCCATCACGCCGCCGATGCAGATGTCGAGCACCCCGTGAAACGCGCCGTCGCGGATCATCTCCTCCATCGCCCGGTCGCCCTTGCCCTGCGCGTGACAGACGATCGGAGTGAACCCCGCTTCCTCGAGCATGCCGAGCGCGGACTGCACCGCCATCTCGCCGAATCCGAACGACGAGACGGCCACGCAGGGCTTGTCGAAGCGGATGCTCGTGCCCTGCGTCATTTCGACCATCCCGCAGATCGCGCCGACCGCGTTGACGATCTGCGCCCGCAGCAGCGGGTTCATCTTGACGATGTCGAGCACCGTATGGTGCATCGTGATGTCGCGCGTGCCGACGTACTGGTCGATGTAGGCCGGGTGCGCGGCCATCGGCGAGGCCATCAGCTTGGGCATGCCGAACGGCAGCCGCTTCATGATGGAGGTGGCCACCAGCGTCGCCGTGCCGCCCCCGATGCCGATGATGCCGTGCACCCTGCCCTGCCGGACCAGGTCGTCGACGATCGCCGCCGCGCCGCGGATCTGGTTGTTGGTCGCGGTGTCGCGGTCGCTGCGGTACTTCTCGCGCACCACCTCGATCGGCAGCCCGCCGCGCGCGGCCACGTCCTCGGTGCGGATGTCGCCCGGGAACGGCGGCGGCTCCTCCATGCTGAAGTCGAGCAGGATCGGCTCGTGGCCGCGCGCGGCGATCAGGTCCTTCACGAACACGATGTCCTCGCCCCGCGTGTCGAGGTTGCAGACGATCACGATCCCCTTCTTCATCGCCGCGCGCCCCCCTTCTCCCTTCCCCCTTCCCCCTTCCCCCTTCACTTTTTCCTGACCTCGGGCCGCGTGAGCCGGCCGATCATGTCGGCAACCGGGCTCGCGCCGGCGAAGCCGTAGTCGTTCCAGCGATCCGACACGCGCTGCAGCATCGCGCGATCCATGAAGATCTCCTCCGGCTTGTTCTTCCACTCGTACGGGGTGCAGGCGTCGAGGATGATCCGGCTGGTGATGTCGCGCGCCTCGATCGGCAGCCCCGGGTCGAGCGGCGTCGAGCGTCCGCGATCGATGATCTGCGCCGAGCGCTTCGGGTCGAAGCGGGTGGCCAGCGCCCACCAGACCCGGTCCATGTCGTCGGCCTCGATGTCGTGGTCGACGACGATGACGCCCTTCACGCCGTAGTGGCCGGTCGTGCTCGCGATCACCGCGTTGCCGACGTGGTTCGAGTGACCCAGGTACATCTGCTTGACCGACACCACCGCCCAGAACCGGCCGGTCGCCGCAGCGGGCAGGTACACGCTCTGGATGCCGGGCACCTTCATCGTCTCGAGGTCGTACCACAGCGCCCCGGTGCGGTTGAGCGACTGGATCATGTGGATGTCGTTGATCGGCTTGCCGACCGTGGTCGCCCAGAACACCGGCTTGTTGCGGTGGAGGATGCGCTTCACGCGCAGCACCGGCTTCGGGTAGTCCTTGCCCTTGTTGCCCGAGTAGTAGCCCGTGTACTCGCCGAAGGGCCCTCGTCCATGAGCTCGTTCGGGTCGATCCAGCCCTCGGCGATGATCTCGGCGTTGGCCGGCAGCGTGAGCCGGTCAGCTCCGACTTGAACACCGGCACCGGCCGGCCGCGCAGCGCGCCCGCGACGTCGTACTCGTCGGTCTGCGAGCTCACCAGCGTCGACCCTGCGAGGAACAGCACCGGATCGCAGCCGACGACCGCCGCCGCGGGCATCAGTTCGCCGCGCTCCTGGTACTTCTTCATGTGCATGTCGCCATGCTTGCCCTTGATGATCTGCGAGCCCAGGATGTTCTTGCCCAGCACCTGCGAGCGGTAGGTGCCGAGGTTGGTCCAGCCGGTGTCAGGGTCCTGCGTGACCAGGTAGCCGGCCGTCACGAAGAAGCGTCCGCCGTCGTCCGGGTAGAACCACGGCACCGGGAACTTCTCCAGGTCGACCGCGTCGCCCTCGATGACGTTCTCCATCACCGGCGGGTTGTCGACGAACGTCGGCTTCACCATCTGTTTGGTGGTGAGCTCCATCCATTTGCGGGAGAGCTGGCACATCGTCAGCGACGGATCCTGCTCGAGCGCGATCGCGATGCGCTGCGGCGTGGTGAACGCGCTGGTGAACACCGGGATCGAGTTCCCCCTGACGTTCTCGTAGAGCAGCGCCGGACCCTTCTGCTCCTCGTTCACCTTCGAGACGTGGCACAGCTCGTACTTCCAGTCGACCTCGGTCTTCACCCGATGCAACTGGCCGTTGGCCTCGAGCGCCGCGATGTAGCTGCGAAGGTCGTCGATCAGTCCCACTTCCGTCCTTGCGTTCATGTCTGCTCCGTTGTTCGAACGACTGGTCAATTGACTTTCTTGCCTTGCAGCAGGCTCGACAGGATGTAGTCCATCGCCGACCCGGCCGACCCGGCCACCGCCTGCTGGCTGCGCACGCTCCACACCGTCTCGGGGCGCGCCTGCAGGATGAAGATGTTCCCGCCCGACGGCAGGTCCTTGTCGACCGCCCATTCGATGTCCATCGGGCGGCCGTAGTGCTTCTCGATCTGCTTGCCCATCCAGGCGAGCTCGGTGATCTCGTCGTCGATCAGCGATTGCACGCGCTGGCGCTCGAACGGCACCTCGACCGCCCGCGAGGTCTGCGTCTTCGGGTCGACCGTGTAGCAGCGCTCCTTGCAGGACACGGTGCGGTCGATGATGTCGAGCGTGACCTTGTTGACCACGAAGTGGTCGGGCGTGACCTCGCCCGAGACCACCGACTCGCCGAAGCCGAAGTTCGAATCGATCACGATCACCGAGCGGTCGCCGTTGGCGGGATGGATCGTGAACATGACCCCGGCGGTGAACGAGTTGGCCATCTTCTGCACGCCGACGCTGATGGCCACGTCGCCGCCGGCGAAGCCCTTGTTGGCGCGGTACGCGATGGCGCGCCCCGTGTACAGGCTCGAGATGCAGCGGCGCACGTGCCGCAGCACCTCGTCGATGCCGCGGATCCACAGGAAGGTGTCCTGCTGGCCGGCGAAGCTGGCGTCGGGCAGGTCCTCTGCGGTGGCGCTCGATCGCACCGCGACCGGCACCGCCGGAAGCCCGCAGCGCAGCGCGAGCTTGCGGTAGGCCTCGGCGACCAGGTCCTCGATCTCGGTCGAGAACGGCTGCGCCTCGATCGCGGCCCGGATCCGCACGCTCGCCGCCTCGACTGCGTCGAGGTCGGCGGGGTCGACCCCCGAGAGCAGCGCGGCCACCTCGCGGTCGAGCCCCGCCTCGGCCATGAAGCGCCGATACCCCTCGGTGGTCAGCGCGAACCCCGGCGGCACCCTGACACCGGCGTGGATCAATTCGCCGAGCGACGAGCACTTGCCGCCGACCAGCGGCACCGACTCCTTCAGGCACTCCTCGAACCAGCAGACCACCGGCGGACGATCCACGTCGTCGTCCACCGGCGGCCTGCCGACCGCCTCTGCCAGGCTGCCCATCGCGGCCGCTCAGCGAGCGATCGTGATCGCGCCGGTCGAGCCGTCGACGCGAAGGTGCATGCCGGTCTTGATGATCTTCGTCGCGTGCCCGGTCCCGACCACTGCCGGCATCCCGTACTCGCGGCAGACGATCGCCGCATGGCTCATCACGCCGCCGACGTCGGTGATGCACGCGCCGATCTTGGCGAAAGCCGGTGCCCAGGACGGCGAGGTCGTCGGCGCCACCAGGATCTCCCCCTCCTGCAACTGGCCGACCTCGCTCACCGTCCTGCACACGCGGGCCCTGCCCTCGATCACGCCGGGGCTGCCGGCGAATCCCTTCAGCTCGGTGATGCTGTCGGGATCGGCGACCTCCTGCACCGACGCCCAGTCGGCCAGCGACTTGTTGGTCACGCCCCAGAGCACGATCGTGAACGGTTCCTGGATCACCTCGGGCGCGGTGCCGATGGCCGGTGGCGCGCTCCACTCCTTGAACTTCTGCATCACGCCCTTGCGCCAGGCGATCTCGTTCGGCCAGGTCTTCGTGCCGCGCGGCGTCACGCCGGTGGCCCAGGCGGTGACGATGTCCCACAGCGCCGACTTGATCTCGTCGCGGCGCAGCAGCCAGACGTCCTCGACGTCCTCGATGATCCCGTGCTCCTTCAGGATCGCCGCCACCTCGCGCATCTTGTTCCAGAACACCGAGTGGAACCAGTGCTCGACGTAGAACAGGTGGTTCTCGACGTAGGGGAACACGGTCTTCGCGCAGCCGAGCAGTTCGTCGAACTGCTTGCGGTCCTCCTCCTTCTCGATCAGGTCCCGGTACTCGGCGGTGATGCGGTCGCGCTCGGCGCGCACCTTCTCGGTCGGCCGGTCGATGCTGGCACCCTGCCTGAGCTTGCCGATGTAGGTCGCGATGCCGGACAGCGGGACGTTCATCTGGTCGTTCCACGAGCGGTCGTGGTGGAACCAGCCGGTGCCGGTGGAGATGTTGAACCACGGCTCGCGCGACAGGTTCAGCGAGGTCAGCCACTCGACGCCCTTGGGCAGCTTCCTGAGCGCCGCCTCGACCACCGTCCACTCGGGGCTGAACGTGACGACCTCGTCCACGCCGAGTTCGATCGCGCGGCGCGCGAGCTTCTTCAGCTCCTCGTCGGGCTGGTACATGACCACGTCGATGCCCGAGATCATCTGCGTCACGCGTTGCGTCGGGATGCTCGGGAACAGCTTCTGCACGAAGTCGAGGAAGAACACGTAGGCCGCGTATCCGAGGTTCAGGAACTCGAAGTGGTACTGCCAGCACTTGATCCCGAGGTTGATCAGGTCGTCGTAGTTCTTAAGCAGGTGATAGCCGTGCGACTCGCCCAGCGCATCGGTCACGACCGACATGTCCTCCATGTCCGGCCAGCCTCGGGATCTGCAGCGCCTCGAGCTCGCGGATGGTGGCCTCCATCTTCACCTTCCACTTCGCCTCGAGCGCGTCCCAGTTCTTGTAGTAGAACCCGGCGCGCTCCATGAAATTGGGCACGCGCTTGCCGATCTCCTCGGGGTCCTTCACCGGCACCGGCGAGATGTAGACGTAGCCGTTGATGATCCGGTGGTCGACGCCCCGTACCGGCGGCACCATGAAGATCCGGTTGTTGAACTGCGACAGCGCCAGGTACCACGCCTCGTCCCAGATCGTGTCGAACGGATAGAGCGGCTCGGGGTAGTGCAGGCCGTCGTAGAACCAGAACGTCTCCTTCTCGTACTGGTTGCGCTGCGGGTCGTCGGTCACGAACTGGTACTGGTACGGATACATTCGCTCCCAGCCCTCGGTTCCCGGAATGGCCTTCGCCTTGACGTCGTGCGGCACTGGAAACTTCATTGCTTGCCCGCTCCTCTGATCCGTGGATGCCCCTGGGGGCGACCGGACGTGCTTCGCGCCCGGGGTTCGTCGACGATCGATTGCAATCGCCGTGCCACCGTCGCCTGCCGCATCGCAGCAAAGCAGCCGCTCCCGGCGGCCCGGGACCGCAGCGACATCGGCCACCGGCAAGCGTTGCGCCCGATTGGTGCAGCCGCGCACCGGCGGCCGCGCTGCAGGCGCCGTGCGCGGATCGAGCAGCGCGCCGCGCGCAGCGACCGTTGATCGTTTGGTGACAATCGGTCCGGCCGGCAGCGCGGGTTTGATCATTTGATGAACTGTCGCGGCTCCCGCGGCGGCGGGGCTGCCGGAACGCGATCGGCGCCGGTTGACGTCGATCAAGGCGCCTGCAGCGCCCGGCGCCTAGAACTCGTTCTTCTGCTCAGCCATCGGACGCCGACGCGATGACCAGGCTCCGGAGCTACGACCACGCCGACAACGAGGACCTTCGCGCGCAGGTGCACTTCTGCGCCGAAACCGGCCAGATCTGGCTGCACGAGCACCGGATGCTGCTGGTGCACGCGGAGGCGCAGGCCAGCCTGCGCAAGGACCTGATCGACACGCTCGGCATGGACCGTGCGCAGGGGCTGCTCACCCGGATGGGCTACTCGTCGGGCGTGCGCGACGCCGAACTGGCGCGGGCGCGCGCGGAGAGACTCGACGACCTCGACGCGTTCATGACCGGCCCGCGTCTGCACACGCTCGAAGGCATCGTCCGCGTCGTCCCGGTGCGCCTGGAGATCGACCGCGCCGCCGGCCGCTTCTACGGCGAGTTCATCTGGGAGAACTCCTGGGAGGGCCAGTGGCACCGCCACTTCTACGGCACGCACTCCGAGCCGGTGTGCTGGACGCAGATCGGCTACGCCTGCGGCTACACGTCGGCGTTCATGGGACGCCCCATCCTCTACAAGGAGGTCGAGTGCGTCGGCATGGGCAACAACAACTGCCGGATCATCGGCAAGCCCATCGAGGAATGGCCGGACGCCGACGAGCACAAGCACTTCTTCAGCCGCGAGTCGATCGCCGAGCAGCTGTTCGACCTGCAGACACAGGTCACGCAGTTGCGCTCGACGATCGGCGACAAGGAGACGCTGCCGGCCGACATGACCGGCAACTCGCCCGGCTTCCGGGCGGCCTACGAACTGTTGCGGCAGGCGGCCAACACCCGGATCACCGTGCTGCTGCTGGGCGAAACCGGCGTCGGCAAGGAACTGTTCGCCCGCGCGCTGCACGAGATGGGGCCGCGCGCGGCGCGGCCGTTCGTCGCGGTCAACTGCGCGGCGATCCCGCACGACCTGGTCGAGTCCGAGCTGTTCGGTGTCGAGAAAGGCGCCTACACCGGCGCGCTGGTGTCGCGCCCGGGGCGCTTCGAGCGCGCCGATGGCGGCACGCTGTTCCTCGACGAGATCGGCGACCTGCCGATGCCGGCGCAGAGCAAGCTGCTGCGCGTGCTGCAGGAGGGCGAACTCGAGCGGCTCGGCGACCAGAAGACGCGGCGCATCAACGTGCGCCTGGTCGCAGCCACCAACAGCGACCTGGCCCAGCGAGTCAAGGAGGGGCGCTTCCGCTCCGACCTGTACTACCGGCTCAACGCCTGGCAGATCGACATTCCGCCGCTGCGCGAGCGCAAGGAGGACATCGGGCTGCTCGCCAAGCACTTCCTCGAAAAGCACTGCGCGATCCACGGCAAGAAGCTGCGCGGCTTCACCGACAAGGCCAAGCGCGCGCTGCTGAGCTATGCGTGGCCGGGCAATATCCGCGAGCTGCAGAACATGGTCGAGCGCGGCGTGATCCTCGCGCCCAGCGGCACTCGCGTCGAGGTCGGCCACCTGTTCCCGTCCTACGCGGACACGCACGCGCGCGAGTTCGGCCTCGACGTCCACGGCAGCCTCGACGCCAACCGCTGGGAAACCGGCAGGGAGCTGTGCGAGGCCGTGTTCAACGGCGTCATGACGCTCGACCAGGTCGAGGCGATGCTGCTCGAGACGGCCGTCGACAAGGCACGCGGCAACCTGTCGTCGGCGGCGCGCATGCTGGGGCTCACGCGACCGCAACTCGCTTACCGGCTCAAGCGCCTGCACGACGGCGACGAGGCGCGCGCCGACGCCGGCCCGGGTGCCTCCGCGCCATCCGCGACCGTGTCGGCGGCGACGCCCGTCACCGCCGCGCTGGCCGCCCCGGAAGCGCCCTTCGGCGCCGAGCGGACGACGCTGGCGAGTCGATGACGGCGGGGCTGCACCAGCGGGTGCTCGCCTACCTGCGCGAGCACCGGGTGATGACGCTCGCCACGCAGGGCCACGACGGCCCGTGGGCAGCGGCGGTCTTCTACGCCAGCGAAGGCTTCGACCTGTACTTCCTGTCGGCGCCGTCGACCCGCCACTGCGCCGACCTCGCCGCGAACCCCCGCGTCGCAGCGACGATCCAGGAGGACTACGCGGACTGGTCGCGGATCCGCGGCGTACAACTCGAAGGCGTGGCCCGGCCGCTGGCCGGCGCGGAGGCCGCGCACGCCCGCGAGCTCTACGGGGCGAAGTTCCCGATCGTCGGCAAGCTGGCGCAGGCGCCGGCAGCGATCGTCGAGGCGTTCGCGAAGATCGGCTGGTACCGCATCGTCCCCGACCGCCTCTACTTCGTCGACAACTCGGTGCGCTTCGGTCACCGCGACCAGGTCATTCCGGCCCCGCCTGGCTGAAGCCCGGCAACGGCTCGATCAGCGGCGCGAGCGCCTGGCGGAACGCGGGTCATTCGGCCACCGGCGCGTCACGCCCAGGGCTTCACCAGGGCCGTACAGGACACAGCGTCCGCACATCTTCGGCGAATCGTCGCTCGAGGCCGCAGCCGGCCCTATGATACGCAGTGGTGGGAGCTTCCACCGGTCATGGAGCGGCACATGAAGACCAGCGCGCGCAACCAGTTCGCCGGCCGGGTCATCGCCGTCAGGCGCGGCGCCGTCAACGACGAGATCGGGATCGACATCGCCGGCGGCCAGCGCATCGTCGCCGTCGTCACCCACGAGAGCACCGAGAGCCTCGGCCTGAAGGTCGGGCGCGAAGCGATCGCGCTGGTGAAGGCGTCGTCGGTGATCCTGATGGTCGACGGCGAGAAGACGAAGTTGTCCACGCGCAACCGGCTCGCCGGCAAGGTCTCCCGGATCGAGCCGGGTGCGGTCAATTCCGAGGTCGTCGTCGACCTGCCCGGCGGCGGCGCCGTGGCGGCGATCATCACGGTCGAGAGCGTCAAGAGCCTGGGCTTGCAGGTCGGAAAGCCGGTCACGGCGATCTTCAAGGCGTCGAGCGTGATCGTCGGCACGAGCGACTGACCGCGCCGGGCCCGGCCCGGGGCGCCCGGGCCCGCACGATCCGGGTCACCGCAGACACGAGAGGACGCGCCGCTTGACTTCGCCCCACGACCCGGCCCATCAGGGCCTCACGCCCGAACAGGCGGCCGATCGGCTGCGCACCGAGGGCCCGAACGAATTGCCGCGACCCGGCGTGCGCACGCTCGGGCGGATCGTCATCGACGTGATCCGCGAGCCGATGTTCGGGCTGCTGCTCGCGGCGGGCGCGATCTACCTGCTGCTGGGCGACCTCGGCGAGGCGCTGCTGCTGCTGGCGTTCGCGTCGATCTCGGTGGCGATCGCGATCGTCCAGGAGAACCGCAGCGAGCGCGTGCTCGAGGCGCTGCGCGACCTGACCAGCCCGCGGGCACTGGTGATCCGGGGTGGCCAGCGGCTGCGCATCCCGGGGCGCGAGATCGTGCGCGGCGACCTCATCGTGCTCGGCGAGGGCGACCGCGTGCCCGCCGACGCGATGGTGCTCGCCTGCGACGACCTGATGGTCGACGAGTCGCTGCTCACCGGCGAATCGGTCGCCGTCCGCAAGACGGCCGCGACGCTCGCGCCGGACGACGACGCGACGCTCGAGCTCACGCCCGGCGGCGACGACCTTCCCGGCGTGTTCGCAGGCACGCTGGTAGTGCGCGGGCAAGGTATCGCCCGCGTCCGGTCGACGGGCGCGCGCAGCCGCATCGGACGCATCGGCCAGGCGCTGGGGGAGATCGTCAGTGCCACGCCGCGCCTCACGCAGGAAACCCGCGGCATCGTGCGCACGGTGGCGTTGATCGGCCTCGTCTGCTCGGTGCTGGCGGTCCTGCTGTTCGGCTTGCTGCGCGGCTCGTGGCTCGACGCGGTACTTGCAGGCATCGCGCTGGGCATGTCGATGCTCCCCGAAGAGTTCCCGCTCGTGCTGACGGTGTTCATGGTGATGGGCGCGTGGCGGCTGTCGAAGGCCCGCGTGCTCACCCGTCGCGCAGCGGCGATCGAGACACTGGGCGCCGCGACGGTGTTGTGCACCGACAAGACCGGGACGCTGACCGAGAACCGGATGACGATCGCCGAGTTGCGCACGCCGCAGGCGCGGCTGCACCTGGCCGAGGGCGGGCCGTCGGCGTGGTCGCCGTCGATGGCGCGGCTGCTGGCGGCGGGCACGCTGGCGAGCGCCCCCGAGCCGTTCGACCCGATGGAGAAGGCGTTTCACGTGCTGCAGGCGAAGAACGGCGGCGCGTCGCAGTCGATGCAGCTCGCCCGCACCTACCCGTTGCGCCCGGAACTGCTGGCCGTCACGCAGGCCTGGCAGGCCCCCGGCGACCGCGGCTGGCAGGTCGCCGCGAAGGGGTCTCCGGAGGCGATCGCCAGCCTGTGCCGGCTCGAGCCCGAGCAGGTCGCCGCGGTGCGCCGACAGGTCGACGAGATGGCGGCCGAGGGCCTTCGCGTGCTGGGCGTCGCCGAGGCCCGCTACGACGATCCGCAGCTCCCCGAGACGCCGCACCGATTCGGGTTCGACTTCCTCGGCCTGGTCGGGCTCGAGGATCCGGTGCGCGCCAGCGTGCCCGCGGCAGTGCGCGAGTGCCGGGAAGCCGGCATCCGCGTCGTGATGATCACCGGCGACTATCCGCAGACTGCGCGCGCGATCGCCGGGCGCGCCGGCATCGAGAACGGCGGCGTGCTCACCGGCGCCGAGATGCAGGCGATGGACGAGGCCAGCCTGCGCGAGGCGGTTCGCCGCACGTCGGTGTTCGCGCGGATCATGCCCGAGCAGAAGCTGCAACTCGTCCGGGCGCTGAAGGCCGCGGGCGAGGTCGTCGCGATGACCGGCGACGGCGTCAACGACGCGCCGGCGCTGAAGGCCGCCGACATCGGCGTCGCGATGGGCGGGCGCGGCACCGACGTCGCGCGCGAGGCGTCGTCGCTGGTGCTGCTCGACGACGACTTCGGGTCGATCGTGCGCACCGTGCGCCTGGGCCGGCGCATCTACGACAACCTGCGCAAGGCGATGACCTACATCCTGGCGATCCACGTGCCGATCGCCGGCATGGCGCTGCTGCCGCTGCTCACTGGCCTGCCGATCGTGTTCTGGCCGGTACACATCGCGTTTCTCGAGATGGTGATCGACCCCGTGTGCTCGATCGTGTTCGAGGCCGAGGAGGAAGAGGCGGACGTGATGCGTCGACCGCCGCGCAAGCCCGACAGCCGAATCCTGTCGGGTAGCGTCATCGCGTGGAGCCTGTTGCAGGGGCTGCTGGCGTTCGCCGTCGTCGCCGGGGTCTACGTCGGCGCGGCCCGCGCCGGCGGCTCCGACGCCGAGGTGCGAGCCGTGGCCTTCGTGGGCCTGGTACTGGCGAACTTCGCGCTCGTCCTCGTCAACCGCTCCTACGGCATCCACCCGATCCGGCAGCTCACGCACCCCAACCGCGCACTGGTCTGGGTGGTCGCCGTCGCGGGCAGCCTGATCGCGGCGGCCCTGCTGTGGCCGCCGGCGACCCGGTTGTTCAGGTTCGGTGCGTTCCACTGGCACGACCTGGCCATCGCGGCGGCGGCGGCGCTGGCCCTGGCCGTGGCACTCGACGTGGTCAAGGTGGCCTGGCGCAGGCGCCTGGCCGCGTAGGCCGCGGCCTGCGCCCGTGCCGCGCGGGCCGGGCCGGGCCTGGCCGGCCCCGGCCGTCCGCGTTCAGTGACCGGCCTTGGGTGCGGCCCACCCCGGATGCTCGAAGTACTTGCCGTACTGCTCGAGCGTGCGCACGACCTTCACCACGCCGGCGCTGCGTTTTGCCTTGGCGTTCTTGCCCTGCAGCGTCTCGTTGCCGGCCATCATCTCGGCCAGGATCGCGTGGAGCACCTCGTCTGCCTGCGGATCGAGCTTGCAGTTCTGGACGATCTGGGCGATCTGGGCGTCGATCTCGCGGCCGAGCGCGTCGTACTGCGAGGCGCTCAGCTTGCCGCGGTGCACCGCCGGAAGCTTCTCGTCGACCGCGTCGCGGATCTTCGTCATGCCCTGGCGAAGCGGCTCGTCGGTGGCCCACTTCTTGCCGGCATTCAACTTCAGCGCGTGCGCGTCGGTGGCGTGCTCGTGCGCGTGCCCTTCGGCCGCCCATGCGCCGGTACCGGCGACGGTACCGGTGGCCAGCACGCCGGCGATCAGGATGCCGAGCAGCGTCGGCCTGTTGCGGAAACTCATCGCTTCAACTCCGTAGTCGGATGACACGGCCGGCGCGCCCTTCGCGCCTGCCATGCCCGATTCAACGAAGTACGAAGCGGAATGTTCCGTAAATCTTCATGGTCGACGTGGCGCCGGGTCGCGGTGCAGTTGCTCGAACCCCGAGACGCCCACCGGCTGGTTGCGCAACAACTGCGCGAGCCGGTCGCGCTGTCCGGCGTCCAGCATCGCGCGTTCGCGCAGCAGCTGCGCGATGACGATCCGCTGCTGCTCGTCCTGCAGGCGGGCGATGCCGGCGCGCTCGGCCTCGATCTTCGTCGCGTCCGGCGCTTCGGCGAAGATCTCGCCGATCAGGCGGTCGCGGCGCTGTCGGATCTCGTCGCCGCCGGCCGCGAGCTGCGCGACGAACGCCGTCTCTGCCTCGTGCCAGCTGCGCTGCTGTTCTACGGAGAGCGACAGGTAGCGCGCAAGCCCCGGGAACCCGGCCTCGGACGCCTGCGGCGCGAGCCCTCCGCCCAGCGTGCGGTAGCCGATCGCCCCGAGCACGCCCAGATTCACCAGCACCGACAGCGACAGCGCCAGGCGCAAAGTCGACGGCTTCATCGCGGAAACTCTCCCTTCGCGCCTCGCGGCGCATAGCAGGCTTCGGAGCCGATGCACAGGCCACCGGGCGCGACCGGATCGAACACCGCCATGGCCGCGATCCGCGGCGCGACCGCGCCGCCCGAGGCGGCGGTCAACGCAAGCCCCATGAAGAGGCCCAGCGATACGGCGGCCGTCGCTCCGATACCCAGCGGCAGGAACTCGCGCCAGCCTCGCCGCCGCGGGGGAGCCGCCCGGTTCGGTGCCGCGGCAGCGAGTCGCCCGCGGATCACCTCGGAAAGGTCGTAGCCGAGCGTCTCCTCGGGCAGCGCGCGCAGCCCGGCGCGCAGCCCGCGAAGGTCGGCGAGCATCGCCGCGCACTGCGCGCAGTGCGCCAGGTGCGCGTCGAGCCGCGCGCGCTCGGCCGGGCTCGACTGCTCGTCGAGGAAGGCCGAGATCTCCAGCGTTCTCGGGCAGGACTCAGGCATCGTAGGTCTCCCCGCCCGCGCGGCGATATCGCTCGAGCAGCGCCGCGCGGGCTCGGGCGATGCGCGACTTGACCGTTCCTTCGTTGATGCCGAGCGCGACCGCGATCTCGGCGTAGGACAGTCCCTCGACCTCGCGCAGCAGCAGCACCTCGCGATGCTCGACCGGCAATCGCCGCAGCGTCGCGTCGAGCAGCCCGTAGCGTTGCCTGACGTCGAGTTGCTCGTCGGGCGCGGCGCCGTGTGCCGCCACGGCCGGATCTTCGTCGATCGGCACGAACTCGACCACGCCGCGGCGGCGCAGCACGTCGAGCGCGCCGTTGCGCGCGATCTGGAACAGCCAGGTGGCGAACTGCGCCTGCGGCTGCCAGCGCGGCAGCGCCTGCCATGCCTTCATGAATGTGTCCTGGGTCAGGTCCAATGCCTCGTCGCGCGATCCGGTCATTCGCAGCACGAACCGGAACACCCTGTCCTGGTGCCGCCGAACCAGTTCGGCAAACGCACGCGGGTCCCCGTTGCGCGCGCGTTCCGCCAGCAGGCTGTCTTGCGCCGTCACCAAGGCGGACATCCTCCGGGGGTCAGCGCCACGACGTCATCTTCAACGAACGGCGAACAGGAAAGTTCCATCGTCTCGCGCAGCGGGCGGCGCGCCCCGCCTGGAAAGCGTTGGACAGCGCGGGCGGATCGCGCCCAGAATCGTCTCTCGTCGGCCGGTGGAGGGCATGATCATGAGAACCATTGCCATGATTATGGGGATGAGCCTGCTCGCCGCGTTGGCGGCGTGCGGCAAGTCCAGGGAAGCGGCGTCGGAAAAGGTCGCCGAGAGGGCGGCCGAGAAGGCGATCGAGTCGGCGCTCGAGAAGGATGGCACGAAAGCCAGGGTCGATCTGTCGTCGGGCAGCGTCCGGATGACGACGACCGACGCCTCGGGCAAGACCAGCCAGCTCGAGATGGGCTCGGCGAAGGTCACCGAAAGCGACGTCGGCGTGCCCTTCTATCCGGGTGCGAAGGTGCCCGATGGACAGTCGTCGCGGATCGCGACCCCGGAAGGCACCACCGTTTCGATCGGCCTGCGCAGCGGCGACGCGCCTGCCAGGGTCGCCGACTTCTACCGCGAGAAGCTGAGGGCGCTGGCCGAAGGCAGGCAGTTCACCGACATGAGCGGCGCCGACGGCGCCGTCATGCTCGCGCTCGCCGACGACAAGGACAGCAGCGTCATCCAGGTGATGGTGACGAAGGGCGAGAGCGACACCGACATCCAGATCGTCGCGCAGCGCCGCGCGGCGAAGTGAACCGGCCGCAATCGTCCGGGTTCAGGCCCCCCTGCGGGCGTGGACCAGGTCGCGAGTGCCCCAGGCCGCGTCGAACTCGCCGCGGGCGCGCTGCAGCTCGAGCCAGGTGGCGCTGACCTCGCGGTGATGCGGCGCGGTCTCGAGCACCCGCCGGTGAACCGATTCGAGGTAGGCGACCCGCGCACCGTAGTAGAGAATCTGCGTCCAGCGAATCATGAGTGCCTCCCTTCGATGTCGTTCGCATTCGTGAATCCGAGCTGGACGACTGCGTCGTCGAACCAGACCCGCGCCTGCGGGGACTGCTCGGCCACGACCAGCATCCAGGCGAACGCCGACTCGTATTCGCCGAAGTCGTGCCGTCCACCCGTGCCATCGGCGTACTTCCATCTGACGGTGTGAGTGTTCATGGCCTTGCCCGGATGCGTCATTTTTTGACGCAGCGCGGCAGGTTCAGAGGAAATCGTTCACCGTCGTGCGCGACGAGCGGCGGACAGACACCGCCGGGCGGCCACAGCGTGACGGAATTCGCGCACCGGCGACCCGGCCTGCGAAGGGATTGACAGCCGGCGGTCACCGGCACTTTCCCGACAACGAGGAGGAGACTTCATGAGGACATCCGTTCGACTTGCCCTGCTCGCGGGCATCGCCTGCGCGGCCCTGCCCGTCGCCGCATCCGAGTTCGCACCCTACGGCACGGCGAAGGTCGACATGCATCCGATGCCGGTCACGAACACCGTCTTCGACGTCAACTACGACGACCCGCAGAAGCTCAACGTGCTCTACAACTTCGTCCTCAACACGAAGAAGGTGACGCAGGGCAAGGTCGTGGTCGTCACGCACGGCCCCGAACTTCGCGCGTTTGCCAAGGAGAACTACGCGAAGTACCAGGGTATCGTCGACAGGATGGCCGAACTCGCGAAGGCCGGCGTCGAGTTCAAGATGTGCAACAACGCGATGCTCGCGGCCGGGTTCAAGGCGCAGGACATGCACGGCTTCATCACCGTCGTCCCGGCAGGGTTCCCGGAAGTGGCCTACTGGCAGGGCAAGGGCTACGCCTACATCAACCCGTTGCCGCTGCCGGTGAAGGACATCCGTTACATCGACCAGCCCCAGCTCAAGCAGTAAGCGACCACGGGCGGCGCCTGCGCGCGATCGCGCTTCAGCGCGCCGCCCTCACCTCGATCGCATTGACGACCTCGTCCACCGCAAACAGCGCCCAGGCGTCGAACTCGGCGCGGCGGCGCTCTTCCTCGGTGCCGACCACCCCCGACAGCGACACGACGCCCCGGTGGCAGCTCACCGTGATCTGGTCGTGGCGCACGACCGGGTCGATCTCGTAGACGAGTCCCAGCGCGTCGACGATCTCGCCATCGTTGTCCTCTTCGGGCGGATCGACCTCGAGGGAATTGATCACGTCGCGACATCCGGGCGTCCACCACGCGAGTACGCCGACCAGCCGCTTGTGCGAGAGGCTGATCACCGTGCCCTCGAAGCCGACCACGCCGCCCTCGATGGACAGGTCGATCGACCCGGCGCGGCGCGCCGGCACGTCGCGCAGCGTCTCGGCCCGCCCCTTGGCGAGCACCCTCAGCGCGCAATCGCGCAACTCGGGCTCGCCGAGCACCGAGGCGGTCAGCGCATCGCGAATCTCGCCATCGTGGCGCGCCTGCGTCGGGGCGACGTGCAGCCGGTCGACGACCCCGCGCACGCCGTCGATTGCCGCGGCCAGCCGAAGGGCCCGCTTGCGGGCGGCGACGCTCTCGACTTCGCCTTCGAGGACGACCGCGCCGGCCTCGACGTCGACGCGAACCGGATATCGATGCAGGTTGACGCGCGGCTCGTACTCGAGGGCCGCGCGCACCTGCTTCACGATGGAATCCTCGGTACTGGTCATGGCTGCTCCCCGGCGTTGGCGGCAACTCGGTCGTTGGCGAGAGGCTGCGCGCGCGCGACGCTGCGCCTGCGACGCACGAGCCCGCCTCGTGCACGATGCCCCGGCTTGCCCGCGCCGGGGCTGACTTCGATCAAACCGGCTCCATCCGGGGGATCGAAGCAACGCAGTACCGACGCGCTCGCGACGTGGCGGCGCTTGCCTGCCTGTCGGGCCACGCCGATATCGGATACATTTCCCTTCGGTACTGCACGCCGTATCGACGACAAGGAGGCGCGATGGATCTTCTCGATTTCGCCCGCGGACCGGCGCTGGTGGTCGCCATCGCCGTCTTCCTGCTCGGCACGGCCTGGCGCCTGGTCGGCGTGCTGCGGCTGCCCCGGATGCCCGACCTGTCGCCCGCGCGCGAAGGCGCGCCCTCGAACGCGGCGTCGATCTGGCACGCCAACCTTCGCGCGATGTGGCCCCGCAAGGAATTCTCGGCGTCGACGCGCTTCGTCACGCTCAACGGCTACGTGTTCCACATCGGGCTCGCGCTGGTGTTCCTCGGCTACGCGCCGCACATCGCCTTCGTCCACCGGGTCACCGGATTGTCGTGGCCTGCCCTGCCCGACTACGTGATGTACGTGGCCGCGGCCGCGACCATCGTTTCGCTGCTGCTGGCGCTGGGAATGCGCATCGGGAGCCCGGTCCGCAAGCAGATCTCGACGGCCGACGACATGATCACCTGGACGATCACGTTCCTGCCCTTCGTCACCGGCATGGCGGTGACGATGGAGCCTTCCGCCTCGGTGCTGGCACGCGAGGTCGTGCTGTACCGCACGCCGCTGGCCATCCACCTGCTCTCGCTCGAGCTGCTGCTGATCTGGTTCCCGTTCGGCAAGCTGATGCACGCAGTCCTCTTCGCCTTTTCGCGCGGCGCCACCGGCGTGCGCTTCGGCCACCGGGGGGTCAAGGTATGAACACCGCCACCACCGCCACCACCGCCTGCGACAGGCAGGGCGAACAGACCGACCAGGCGCGGCTCGACGCCGCGATGAGCAGCTTCGCGCGCGAGTTCAGCGTCACCGCCGCGCTGCACATGGAGTCGTGCGTGCGCTGCGGGCTGTGCGCCGAGGCCTGTCACTTCTACGTCACCACCGGCGACCCGAAATACACGCCGGTCTACAAGCTCGAGCCGTTCCGTCGCGCCTACTTCCGCGAAGCGAGCCCGCTGGCACCGCTGATGCGCGCGCTGGGCCTGGTGAAGAAACCCACCATCGACGACCTCGAGCGCTGGCAGGAGCTGATCTACGACTCGTGCACGATGTGCGGCCGCTGCACGCTGGCCTGCCCGATGGGCATCGACATCGCCGAACTCGTGAAGGAGGCGCGCCACGGCATGTTCAAGGCCGGCCTCGTGCCCGAGCGGCTCGCGCTGATGGACCGCACGGCGCGCCAGTGGGGCAGCACCGCGACGCCGGGCGAAGACCTGCCCGACATCCTCGCCGAGGTGTCCGGACAGTACAAGGTGCCGATCCCCTGCAACCTCGACAGCGCCGACATCCTGGTCACGGCCGCGCCCGCGGAACTCGGCGAGCACACGAAGGCGCTCGCCGACGCGGCGAAGATCCTCGACCGGATCGGCGCGCGCTGGACGATGCACCAGGCCGGCTTCGACGCCTCCAACGTCGGCTTCAACAACGGCGACCTCGAGCTGCAGGAGAAGCTCACGCGCGCGCTGGTCGACACGGCCGTGAAGATCGGCGCGAAGACCGTCGTGCTGCCCGAGTGCGGCCACGCCTACGGCGCCGCGCGATGGGAAGCGGCGAAGTGGTACGGCAGCCAGCTGCCGGTGCGCATCATCCACATGACCGAACTCCTCGACGAGCTGATCGCCTCGGGCAAGATCCGCGTGCGCAAGATCGGCGAGTCGGCCACTTTCCACGACCCCTGCCAGATCGTGCGCCGCGGCGGCCTCGAGGCCGCGGCGCGCCGCGTGCTGTCCGCGCTCGGCTTCCAGCTGATCGAACTCGAAGCGCACGGCCTCGGCGGCTATTGCTGCGGCGGCGGCGGCGGCGTCGTGTCGAACCAGCGCGCCACGCCGCTTCGCTACAAGGTCTTCGAGTTGAAGAGGCAGCAGGTCGAGGCGACCGGCGCGAAGCGTTTCGTCACCAGTTGCGGCCAGTGCCGGATCACGCTGGAGATGGGCGCGAAGCACGCGAAGTGGGACAAGCCCACCGAGAGCCTGCTCGAGCTGGTGGCCGACAACCTCGCCGACTGACGCCCGCGAGGCCGGCCCGATGAAGCCGCGCAGCGACGCGCGCTCGCAGGCCGCCGCGGCGCAGGCCGTCGAGCGGGTGCTGCGCGCCGAGCACGACGCCGAGGCCTCGATCGCCCTGGCGCGCGAGCACGCGCAGCAGGGGCTCGAGGCGGCCCGCGAGGACGCGCTGGCGATCGTCAACCGCGCGGCCGAACGCGTCGCCGGGTGGCAGCGCCGGCACGCGGACGCGCTCGAGCGCCGGCTCGCGGCACTGCGCGGCGCGGCTGCGGCGAGCGAGCAGGCGCGGCGAGCACCCGACGCCGCGGCGATCGCGGCCGCCGTCGATCGCGTGGCGGCTCGACTCACCGGCACCGACGATGTCGATCGCTGAGTTCGCTTACGCACAGGCCCGGCTGCAGGCCCGCCACGGCAGCCGCGCAGACGACGCGACCTGGCGCGCGCTCGAGGCGAGCCGCACCGCCGCGCACTATCTCTCGATGGCGCGCTCGGGGCCGCTGGCCGTCTGGATCGACGGCCTCGACGAGACCGGCGACGCCCACCGCATCGAACGTCACCTGCTGGCCCGCTGGCGTCGGGCCGTCGACGAGATCGCCGGATGGCTGCCCGCGCGCTGGCGACCGGCGCTGCGATGGTTCGGAACGCTGGCGGCGCTGCCGCAGGGCGACCCCGCGCGCAACGGCGAACGTGCGTCGGCCGAGTGGCTCGAGCGCTGGCGCCAATCGCTGCCGCCCGACGCCGGCGACCGCGCGCTCGTGCAGCGACCGGCGGTGCTGCTGCTTCCGCGCCTGGCCGGCCCGGGTGCAGGGCGCCCCGCCGCGGACGAATCCGGGCGCCACGCGCTGCTCGCGCTGTTCCGGCGCCACGCCGGGTCGGCGGTCGCGGTGTTCGCCTACCTCGCGCTGGCGGCGCTCGACCTGGAGCGCTTGCGCGGCGGCCTGGTCGTGCGCGTCCTGCTCGAGCCTTCGGCCGGGGCGCCCGAGGCGTGATGCTGCGACCGCGTCCCTGCCACTGGTTCGAGCTCCTCGCCGCGCGGTCCGACCTCGCGCCGGTGCTCGAGGCGCTGGCCGGCACCGGCGCGATCGAACTCCAGGCACACGAGCGGCGCGCGGCTCCGCTGGTCGCCGGCCCCGAGGCCGTGCGCGCGCTCGCGCACTTCCATGCGCTCGCGCGCAGCTACCGCGCGCATTGGCCGGACGCCGCCGCGACCGGTGCGAGCCGCATCACCGATCCGTCGGCGGCGCTCGCTTCGGCCGTCGCGCGGATCGAAGCCTGGCGCGTGGCCGCTGACCCGCTGATCGCCGAGCTCGAGCACATCGACGGCGAGCTCGGCGTGCTCGGCGACCTGAGCCGGTTGCTCGCGGCCGCGCCGGACCTGTTGCCGCAGCCGTCACTGCTTGCGGACGCGGGTCGCTTCATGGTCGACGCGCGCGTGTACGCGGTGCCCCCGCCCGCGCCGGCGCTCGATTCTCCGGAAGGCGTCTTGCAGCTCGCCTTCGCGGCGGGCCCCCGCGGAGCGACCGGCGAGGTGCCCGGCCAGGTCGTCGAGCAGTTCCTCGTGCTGGCCGGCTCGCGCGAGGCGCTCGGCCGGATCGACGAAGTGCTCGCCGCGCACAAGGCCCACCGCATCGCGTGGCCCTCGAACCTTCGCGGCAGCGTCGACGACGCGGTGCGCGAGGTTGCCGATCGCGAACGCGAGGCCGCGCGGCACCGCGAGCACGTCGACAGCGCGCTGCGGGCGCTCGGCGAGCGGCACGACCTCGCCGGAGCACTTGCCGCGATCGACGTCGTCGAGTGGTTGATCGCGCACGGGCCGGAGCTCTCGGCCAGCGAGCGGCTGGTCTGGATCACCGGCTGGACGACGGCCGATGACGCTGCGAGCCTGTGCGCGCCGCTTCAGTCGAGCAACCTGCGCTGCGTGGTGCGCTTTCCGGATCCGCCGGCCGACACCGAGGCGCCGTCGGTGCTCGCCAATCCGCCGTGGGCGCGCGCCTTCGAAGCCTTCGCGCGGATGCTCGGGCAACCGGGCCGCGACGAGGCCGACCCGAGCCCGGTGGTGGCGCTGATCGCGCCGCTGCTCTTCGGCTTCATGTTCGGCGACGTCGGCCAGGGCGCCGTCCTGTGCGCCGCCGGCTGGCTGTTGCGAAAGCACGTGCCGATGCTGGCCCTGCTGGTCCCGGGCGGCGCGATGGCGATGGTGTTCGGGCTGCTGTTCGGCACGGTCTTCGCCCGCGAGGACCTGATTCCCGCGCTCTGGCTGCATCCGCTTCGGCATCCGGTCGAGTTGCTCGTTGCCGCGATCGCGCTGGGCGCGGCAATCCTGCTCGGCGGACTCGCGCTGGGCGCGTTGCAGGCACGGTGGCGGGGCGCGACGCAACGCTGGTGGACGCGCGACGCCGGGCTGGTGCTGGCCTACCTCGGACTGCTTGCAGCGGCGATCGAGCCCGCGGCGATCTGGCTCGTGCTCGCCGGTGCAGCGTGGTGTGCGGTGGGGTCGGCGGCCGCCGCCCATGGCAGCCGCATCGCCGCCGTGCCGGCCGGGCTCGCGCACTTCGTCGAGCAGACGCTGCAATTGCTGGTGAACACCGTGTCGTTCGCGCGGGTGGGCGCCTTCGCGCTGGCCCACGCCGGCCTGTCGGTCGCCGTCACCGGCGTCGCCGAGGCCAGCGGCACGGTCGGCTACTGGGTCGTGCTGGTGCTGGGCAATCTGCTGATCCTCGTACTCGAGGGGCTGGTCGTAGGCATCCAGACCACCCGCCTGCTGCTGTTCGAGTTCTTCGTTCGCTTTCTCGAAGGTACCGGCCGCGCATTCAGGCCGTTGCCGCCGCCGCTCGCCACCGTCCATCCAGAATTCGGGAGTTCGCCATGAAGAACGGTCAGAAGACCGCCACTGCCGCGCTGCTCGCGATGGCCATCGCCATCGTCGGGGCCGCGCTGTTCCTGATGACCTCGATCCCCGCCGGCGCCCAGGCGCAAGGGGCTGCAGCGAGCGCAGCCGACCCGGAGGTGATGCGCTGGGCGTTCATCTCGGCCGCCGTCGCCGCGGGGCTGTCGACGCTCGCGGCCGGCTACGCAGTGGCCGTCGTGGGCAGCGCGGCGGTCGGCACGCTCGCGGAGAAGCCCGAGCTGCTCGGCCGCGTGCTGATCCTGGTCGGGCTGGCCGAAGGCATCGCGATCTACGGGCTGATCGTCGCGATCCTGATCCTGAACCGCACCTGACCGACGGCCGGGCGCGATGTCTCCCATCGTCGTCATCGGTGACGAAGCGACCTGCGCAGGCTTTCGCCTGGCCGGCCTCGACACGCGCAACCCGGCGCGCGACGAGGTCGGGGCCGAGTTCGAGCGTGCCCTGGCGAGTGCGCCGATGATCGTGCTCGGGCGCGAGAGCGCCGACGCCCTCGCGCCCGAGGTGCTGCGCGCCGCGATGGCGCGCGAGACACCGCTCGTGGTCGTGCTGCCGGCGCTGGCCTCGCCGCAGCCGGACCCCGACTTCGCGCGCCGCATGCGCGCAGTCCTGGGCATCGAAGCATGAGCGCGCCCGCCTCGACGCCCGTGGCGCAACCGCAGGCCGACGCGCTGATCGAGGAGATCGCGCGGCAGGTGGCCGCGCAGCGGCAGGCGATCCTCGACGCCGCCGAACGCGAGGCCGGCGAGATCCGCGCACGCGCGCGAGAGAAGGCGCGCCGCCAGATGCGCCGCGCGATCGCCGACTTGCGCGCGGCCGAGCGCCAGCGCACCCGGCAAGTGCGCGCCGAGCTCGAGACCCGTGCGCGGCACCACGCGTCGACGCGGGCGCTCGACCTGCTGGCCGCGGCCTGGCCGGCGCTCGATGCCGCGATCGTGCGACGCTGGCGCGACGCGATGGCGCGCGCTCGATGGCTGGACGCGCAGCTTGCGCTGGCGCAGGCGCGCCTGCCTCGCGCAGGGTGGGTGCTTCGGCACCCGGCCGGATGGGCCGACGCCGAGCGCGACGCGCTGCGCACGCTGCTCACGGCGCGCGGCGTGAGCGGCGCCACGCTGCAGGCCGACCCGAGCCTTCAGGTCGGGCTCGTCATCGAAGCGGACGGCGTGCGGCTCGACAGCACGCCGCAGGCCTTGCTCGCCGACCGTGGCTTCGTCGAGGCGGCCCTGCTGGCCGCCCTGCCGCCCGACCATGGCTGAAGCGCGCATCCGCTCGATCAGCGGGCCGGTGCTGCACGCCGACGCCGAAGGCAGCTTCTCGGTCGGCGAAGCGGTCGAGGTCGGCCCCGCACGGTTACCCGGCGAGATCATCCGGCTCGACGGCCACTCGTTCGTCGCGCAGGTCTACGAGGACACGACCGGATTGAAGCCCGGCGATCCGGTGCACGGCACGGGTGCGCCGCTGTCGGTGCCGCTGGGCCCCGGGCTGCTCGGCCGCATCTACGACGGGCTGCTGCGGCGCCTGGACGCTGCCCCTGACACTGCCCCTGACGCTGACGCGGACGCCGCCGGCCCGGCGCCGCCCGAGCGCTTCGTGTTCGTGCCGCTGGCCCAGGCTGGCAGCCGGCTCGCGCCGGGAACCGCCTTCGGCGAGGTCGAAGGCGCAGGGCATGCGCGGCTGTGCCTGCTGCCCCCGGATCTCGGCGGCGAGGTCGTTCGCGTCGCCGGGCGCGGCGAGACCGACGCCGACGCGCCGGTGCTGGTCCTGCGCGACGACGGCGGCCGAGAACACCCGGTCGGGATGTTCCACCGCTGGCCGGTGCGCCGGCCGCGTCCGGTCGCGCGACGCCTGCCCGCCGACGAGCCGCTGGTCACGGGGCAGCGCATCCTCGACACGCTGTTTCCGGTGGCGCGCGGCGGCCGTGCGGCCATTCCCGGCGGGTTCGGCACCGGCAAGACGGTGCTGCAGGAGACGCTGGCCAAGTGGTGCCACGCCGACATCATCGTCTACGTCGGCTGCGGCGAGCGCGGCAACGAGATGGCCGAGGTGCTCGAGGAGTTCCCGCAACTGGCCGACCCGCGCACCGGGCGCGCGCTGATGGAGCGCACCGTCATCATCGCGAATGCGTCGAACATGCCGGTCGCCGCGCGCGAGGCGAGCATCTACACCGCCGTCACCGTTGCCGAGTACTTCCGCGACCAGGGGCTGCACGTCGCGCTGATGGCCGACTCGACCAGCCGCTGGGCCGAGGCGCTGCGCGAGGTGTCGGGCCGGCTCGGCGAGTTGCCCGGCGAAGCCGGCTATCCCGCGTACCTGAGCTCGCGGCTTGCGGAGTTCTACGAGCGCGCGGCGCGCGTCGAGGCACTGTGCGGGCGCGAGGGGTCGCTGACGATCATCGGCGCGGTCAGCCCACCGGGCGGCGACTTCTCCGAGCCGGTCACCAGCCACACCAAGCGCTACGTCGGCTGCTTCTGGGGACTCGATCGCGAGCGCGCGCAGGCGCGCTTCTACCCGGCCATCCATCCGCTGCAGTCGTACGCGGTCGACGCCGGGCGCTTCGCGCCGTGGTGGACCGCGCACGGCAACGACAACTGGCTGCGCCAGCGCGAGCGGCTGCTGGTGCTGCTCGAGGAGCAGGCGCAGCTCGAGCGCATGGCGCGCATCGTCGGCAAGGATGCGCTGCCGGCCGAGCAGCAGCTGACGCTGATCGCGGCCGAGCTGGTCAACGAGGCGCTGCTGCGGCAGTCGGCGTTCTCGCCGGTCGATCGCTATTGCTCGGCCGAGCGCCAGAGCGAGATGCTGCGCCTGGTGATGCGCTTCGTCGCGCTCTCGCGCGAGGCCCTCGCGCGCGGCGCCCGGCCCGAGCAGGTCGCCGCGTTGCCGGTGCATCGGCGGCTGCAGCGCATGGGCGAGGAGATCGGCGAGGACGCGATCGGACGTTTCGCCGAGCTCTGGCCGCAGCTCGAACGCGAATTCGCGGCGCTGGGCCAGGCCCGGACGGGAGCGTGACCATGCGCGCCGAACTCAGCGCACGCGGCACGATCACCCGGATCGACGGGCCGCTGCTGTTCCTGCGACGCAACGTCGAGGTGACGCTGGGCGAAGCCGTCGAGGTACTCGTCGACGACGAGCGCCCGCAGCGCCCGCGCACCGGCCGCATCACCGGGCTCGACGCGGACACCATCGTCGTCGAGGTGCTCGAGAGCACGCAGGGCCTGAGCCTGGACGGCGCGCGGGTGCGCTTTCGCGGCGAGCCGCTGCGCTTCGGCGTCGGCCCCGGCCTGCTCGGGCGCGTCTTCAACGGGATGGGTCAACCCGCCGACGGCGGGCCGCCGGTGGCGGCCGTCGAATGGCGGCGCATCGACGCGCGCGCGATGAACCCGGCGCGGCGCGCGCTGCCGCGCGACTTCATCGAGACGGGCGTCGCGGCGATCGACCTCACGAACAGCCTGATCCGCGGCCAGAAGCTGCCGATCTTCTCATCGGGCGGCCTGCCGCACGACCGGCTGGCGATCGAGATCGCGCGCCACGCCCGCCTGCGCGACGCGGGCGCCGGCGAGTTCGCGATCGTCTTCGTCGGCATCGGCGTGTCGTACGACTCGGCCGAGGCGTTCCGCCGCGCGATGGAGCAGTCGGGCGCCCTCGGCCACACCGCGATGTTCCTGAACCTGGCCAGCGAGCCGAGCCCGCAGCGGCTGCTGACGCCGCGCGTGGCGCTGACCGCCGCCGAGTACCTCGCGTTCGACGAGGGCCGGCACGTGCTGGTGATCCTCACCGACATGACCAACTACTGCGAAGCGCTGCGCGAGGTGTCGGCGAGCCACGGCGAGATTCCGAGCCGCAAGGGCTATCCCGGCTACATGTACTCGGACCTCGCGACGATCTACGAGCGCGCGGGCTCGGCGCGCGGGGCGCGCGGCACGGTGACGCAACTGCCGATCCTCACGATGCCGGCGGACGACATCAGCCATCCGATCCCGGACCTCACCGGCTACATCACCGAGGGGCAGATCGTGCTGGACCGCGCGCTCGACCACAAGGGCGTCTATCCGCCGATCAACGTGTTGCCCAGCCTGTCGCGACTGTTCGACCAGGGCACGGGCAAGGGCTTCACGCACGCCGACCATCCCGCGCTCGCCCACCAGCTGTTCGCGTCGTACGCGCGGGCGGTGCGCGTGCGCGTGCTTGCGAGCGTCGTCGGGCAGGACGGGCTCACCGACACCGATCGCCGCTACCTGGCCTTCGCCGATCGCTTCGAGCGCGAGCTGGTCGCGCAGGACGAGGCGCGGCGACTCGACGACAGCATGGCGATCGCCTGGGAGCTGTTGCGCGCCCTGCCCCGCGCCGAACTCACGCGGCTCAGCGACGCGCAGATCGCCGCGCACCTCGACACCGGCGAGCGCCCGCCGTACACCGATGCCTGAGACGGCAGCGACCCGCAGCGCCGCGCTCGCGCTTGCCGACGAGCGCGCGCTGATGCGCCAGGGCTACCAGTTCCTGGACGAAAAGCGGATGCTGCTGGCCGCCGAGATGCTGCGCACGCTGGCCGGACACGGCGCGCTCGAAAGCCGGCTGCTCGCCCAGCTTCGCGAGGCCGTCGCCGCGCTGCGGCGCGCGTTGCAGCGCCACGGCCTCGAGGGGCTCCAGGCCTATCCGCCCGCCGCCATCGCGCCCGAGGCCCCGGCGCTGTCGCCCTCGCAGTTCCTCGGGGTGCCGCAGGTCGCTGCGAGTTTCGATCCGCGCGTCGTCACCGGCGAGGACACTGCCGTCGATCCGTCGCCCGAGGCGCGCGCCTGCCGCGACGCCTTCGCGGCGCTGCTCGCCCCGCTCGCGTCGCTGGCCGCCTGCGCAGGCAACCTCGAGCGGCTCGCCGCCGAATACCGGCGCACCGAGCGGCGCGCCCGCGCGCTCGAGAACGTGCTGCTCCCGGAGATCGAGACCGCACTGAAGGCGATCGACGAGCACCTCGAGCTCGCGGACCAGGAAGAGGCGGTGCGCACGCGCCTGGCGGGCAGGCGCCGCTGACGCGGATCAGCGCTTCGGCGGCGCGCCGAGCACGAGCTC
>JAXMFB010000026.1:0-33550 GCA_046347945.1 Burkholderiaceae bacterium | reverse complement strand
GCTGACCCGGTTCTCCACGCTGTTCAGCACGCCGCCGATCTCGCGAAGCAGGTCGCGCATGTAGTCCTTCACGGACGCGCTGCCCAGGTCGAACATCGGCCGGTTCTGGTCGTCGACGATCTGGATGCGCAGGCCGTCCGCCGTCAGGTCGAGCCGGATCTGCGACCTGACCTCGGCGAGCTTCGGGTTCTTCGTGATCACCTCTTCGACCTGCGCCTTCAGCCGGGTGAGCCGCTGGGCCTCCACGCGCCGCAGTTCGGCGCGCAGCGCCTGCAGGTTCACCTTCTTCTGCCGCGCCTCGACGTCGCCGCGTCGCTCGGCGCCGATCGTCCGGGTCAGCTCGGTGCCGCCGCCCTTGATCACCGACGAGCTGTCGCCCGAGCCGCTGCCGCCCGACAGCGCGACCTTCAGCGGCGTGCGGAAGTACTCGGCGATGCCCTGGAGGTCGCCGCTGGTCGTCGAGCCGAGCAGCCACATCAGCAGGAAGAACGCCATCATCGCGGTGACGAAATCGGCATAGGCGATCTTCCAGGCTCCGCCGTGGTGGCCGCCGTGGCTCACCTTGCGGATCCGCTTGACGACGATCGGCTGGACCTTCCTGTCGGGGGCGGCCATCGCGGGCTCCGTCGCTCAGGCCTTCTTCTGCTTCACGTGCGCCTCGAGCTCGCTGAAGCTCGGGCGCTCGGTCGAATAGAGCACCTTGCGCCCGAACTCGACCGCGATCGAAGGGGCGTAGCCCTGCATGCTCGCGAGCAGCGTCACCTTCACGCACTGCAACTCCTTGGTGCTCTCGTCGACCTTCTGCTCCATCAGGGTCGCGAGCGGCGAGACGAAGCCGTAGGCGAGCAGGATGCCGAGGAAGGTGCCGACCAGCGCGTGCGCGATCATCTGTCCGAGCTCGGACGGCGGCTTGCCGACCGAGCCCATCGTGTGGACCACGCCCATGACGGCCGCGACGATGCCGAACGCCGGCAGCCCGTCCGCCATCTTCTGGATCGCGTGCGACGGCGCCATCGCCTCGTGATGGTGGGTCTCGATCTCGTTGTCCATCAGGTTCTCGATCTCGAGCGCGTTCAGGTTGCCCGAGGCCATCATCCGCAGGTAGTCGGTGACGAACTCGACCAGGTGGTGGTCGTTCGCGACCGTCGGATGGCGCTGGAACAGCGGGCTCTCGCCGGGATTGTCGACGTCGTTCTCGATCGACATCAGCCCCTCCTTGCGGGCCTTCGACAGGATGTCGTAGAGCAGCGCCATCAGCGCCATGTAGCGCGCCTTCGTGTACTTCGAGCCCTTCAGGAGCGACGGCAGGGCCTGCACCACCGCCTTGAGCGCCTTGCCCGAGTTGGACACGACGAATGCGCCGATTGCTGCGCCGCCGATGATCAGCAGCTCGAGCGGCTGGAACAGCGCGCCCATGTGCCCGCCGGCGAGCAGGTAACCACCCAGGACGGAGCCGACGACGATCAGGTAACCGATGAGAACGAACATGCGCGACGAAATCCTGGGAGGATCTTCGGGAAGGGTCCCGCGGGGCTACCCTCCCCTTTTCGGTCGCGCAGGCCGCTTCTTGAGCGTGCTGCCGCACGCCCGGCACGAACGGCCGCCCGGCGCGCCGTCCGGTCGCTCGCGCTCGCCCGGCGGTCCGCGACCCGGGCCTTCGTCGTGGCTAATGGATGGCGCCGGCGCGGCGCGCCTTCCCGGCGCGCGCCGGCGGTTCGCAGAGCCCGCAGACGTAGTCGCGCTCGAGCTCGTAGGCATGGTCGACGAAGTGGCCGCCGCAGCGGGTGCAGCGGACCGTCGTCAGCATGCCCGAGTCGACGAATCGCACCAGGCGCCAGGCGCGGGTAATCGACAGCAGCGGCTCGACGCCGAGCGTGGAGACTTCGGCGGTGTAGAGCTGGTAACCCTTGGCGATCGCCTCGACGTCGTCGAGCGGGCTGCTCTTGAGCAGGTACGAATAGATATTGAAGAACAGCGAGGCGTGGATGTTCGGCTGCCACGACGTGAACCAGTCGGTCGAGAACGGCAGCTGTCCCTTGGATGGCGAGCGGCCCGCCACTTCCTTGTAGAGCCTGAGCAGCCGCTCGTACGGCAGCGCCGTCTCGGCCTGCAGCATCTGCAGCCGCGCACCGAGCCTGATCAGCTCGACCGCGCGCTGCACCTGTCGGGTGTCCTCGAGGACGCTGCGCGCCGTCATGATCCGATCGCCTCGTCGAAGTTGCCGGCCATCAGGATGCTGGCGTGAAGGCGTCCGGCGCTGCGCTCGGCGTCGCCGTCGGCGGTGCGGCCGTGCTCGGTGAGCAGCGACCAGAGCATCGCGTCGTCGAACCGGAAGCGGCACATCAGCATGCTGCCGGCTGCGACCTTCATCAGCTGGCTCGGCGTCAGCGCGTCGAGCACGTCGGCCGTCTCCTCCGAGACCCCGAGCCGGTACAGCGCCTGCGCCTTGTCGGCGCGGATCAGGCGCTGCGCGAGGATCAGGTACGAGAGGTTGGCCTCCCGGATCTCGGTCATCATCCTGTCGTCGAACTGCATCGGTCGATCCTCCGTCTTTCGTTGGCCTGTCGCGGCGCCGCTGCCGCGTGCCGCCGGCCCGCGAAGTGGAGCCAGTGTCGGCCGGCCCGGCACTTTCATGAATCCGAGATCGGCCTAAGTTCGGCTCGGGAGAACTCCGCGCGCGATAGGAAGAATTCCTACGCCGTGTCCCGCGTGGCGGCGCCGGGCGCCGCGGAGCGCCCGAAACCCGCCGTTCGTTGCAGCGGTTAAAGCTGCAGGCGCGACACGCCGATAAGGCAAGGGCCGGGGGGATTCCCCGCCGTCCGCCAAGGGTCTGATTCGGACCTGCCCTGACGGATCCTCCACCACACAGATCAAGGAGTTCGGTCCATGGCCCAGATCATCAACACCAACCTGATTTCGCTGAACACGCAGCGCAACCTGACGACGACCCAGGGCGTGCTCGCCCAGGCCGTGCAGCGCCTCTCGTCGGGCCTGCGCGTGAACAGCGCGAAGGACGACGCTGCCGGCCTGGCGATCGCCGAGCGGATGAACTCGCAGGTTCGCGGCATGAACGTCGCGATCCGCAACGCCAACGACGGCATCTCGCTCGCGCAGACCGCCGAGGGCGCGCTGGGCAAGATCGGCGACATGCTGCAGCGGATGCGCGAACTCGCCGTGCAGGCCGCCAACGCGACCAACGGCACGGCCGACCGCGCCAACCTGGACGCCGAGTACCAGCAACTCGGCGCACAGATCACCGACACGATTGCCAAGACGAAGTTCAACGGCACGGCGATCCTCGCCACCGGCACCGCGCAGGTGTTCCAGGTCGGCGCGAACGTCGGCGACACGATCAGCGTCACGGCGACCGACCTGTCGGCGGACGCGACGATCACCGGCGCCACGGGCGCTGGCGTGACCGGTGCGGACGCGACGAACGCGAACGCGGCGATGACCGCGATCGACGCGGCGCTGACCACGCTGAACTCGCAGCGCGCGAGCTGGGGCGCGGTGCAGAACCGCTTCGACGCCGTCATCGGCAGCCTGCAGGTGGCCACGGAGAACCAGGCCGCCGCGCGCAGCCGGATCATGGACGCCGACTTCGCCGCCGAGACCGCCGCGCTGACCCGCGCGCAGGTGCTGCAGCAGGCCGGCACGGCGATGCTGTCGCAGGCCAACTCGCTGCCCAACAACGTCCTCGCGCTGCTGCGCTGAGCTGCCGAGCCGAAGCGCCGGCCACCCTGGCCGGCGCGGCGGCGCAGCGATCCCCGGAGACGGTCCGCCGGTGCCGAATAGCGCCGGTGGACCGTCGCTTTTCGACCCATCCACTTCGCCGTCGAACGGCACACTACGGCCGGTCGATCCGTCGAAGGAGCCGGCCGATGGCCCGGACCACCCGCCCGCTTGCCGCGCCGCCTGCCTGACCCGGCCCGGGCGCACGCCCGCGGTCCGGGTCGAGACGGCTCGAGAACCGGCGCCCGGCGCCGAAGACCACTCATGCGGACTGACGCGTCGCGCTGCGCCACGTCCGTTGCCTCCGGAGACGACAGATGAGCACGATCAGCGCCGCCAGCGGCGGCATCGACGTACAGGGAATCGTCTCGCAGCTGATGCAGATCGAGCGTCAGCCGCTGCAGGCGATCCAGAAGAACCTCTCCGGGATCCAGGCCCGCCTGTCCGCGTTCGGCAAGCTGCAGTCGGCGCTCGCGTCGTTCCAGGACGCCGCGCGCGCGCTCACGCGCAGCGCCACCTGGCAGGCATCCACCGCCGGCAGCAGCGATGCGGCGGCGGTCAAGGCCACTGCAGGCAGCGGCGCGATCGCGGGCGGCTACTCGATCGAGGTCGCGCAGCTCGCGCGGCGCCAGACCGTGGCGAGCGGCGCGTACGCCGACGGCGCGGCAGTGGTCGGCGAAGGCACCTTGCGGATCCGGATGGGCGCGCTCGACGCCACCGGCACCTCGTTCACCCCCGATGCGGCGCGCCCCGAAGTCGCCGTCACGATCGCCGCCGGCTCGACGCTGGCGCAGGTGCGCGACGCGATCAACGCCGCGGGCGCCGGCGTCACCGCTTCGCTGGTCGCCGACGGCAGCGGGCAGCGACTGATGCTGCGAAGCACCGACTCGGGCGCGGCGCAGGCGTTCAGCGTCGCGGTCGACGACGCCGACGGCGCCAGCCAGGACGCCAGTGGCCTGTCCGCGCTCGCCTTCGACCCCGCGGCAGCCGCGGGCGCCGGCCGCAACCTGTCGCTGACGCAATCGGCGCAGGATGCGCTGGTCACCGTCAACGGCCTCCAGGTGTCCTCGCCGTCGAACCGGCTGACCGGTGTGATCGAGAACGTGACGCTCGAGCTCGGCCGCGTGACGACTTCGCCGGTAGAGGTGACCGTGGGCAGCGACAGCGCGTCGCTGCGCGGCTCGCTCGACGCGTTCGTCAAGTCGTGGAACGACCTCAACAAGCTGCTTGCCGACCAGGTCCGATACGATCCCGACACGAAGACGGCGGGCCCGCTGCAAGGCGACCAGACCGTCGTGCGCGTCCAGCAGCAGCTGCGCGAGATCCTGCGCGGTACCGTCGGCAGCGGCTCGCCGAACAGCCTGAGCGCGCTCGGCATCGAGGTGCAGCGCGACGGTTCCCTGGCGACGAACGCGGCGCGGCTCGACGCCGCGCTGGCAGACCCCTCGGCGGTGCAGGCGTTCTTCGCGCAGTCCGGCGCGACCGCCTCCGACGACGGGCTGGCGAAGCGCCTGGTGACGCGGCTCGACGCGATGCTCGCGACCGATGGCGTCCTGACCGGCGCCACCGATTCGCTGCACGCACGCGAGAAGGCCGCCGGGCAGCAACAGGAACGGCTCGAGGCACGACTGAACGAGATCCAGAAGCGCCTGCTGCGTCAGTACACCGCGCTCGACGCGAATCTCGCCCAGATGACCAGCTCGCTCGCGAGCGTCCAGTCGCTGCTCGACAGCAACGCATCGTCCAAGGGCTGACGCCGACGAGCCACCGGCCCGGTCGCCGGTCGGCCCGCAGCTCAAGACGGCGCGGCCCGCGTCGATAACAAGAGGACCAGTTCACAGGAACCCGGCCCAGGAACTCCCGAATCATGTTCGCCTCGCACCGACCCGCAGCGTCCGCCTATCGCAAGCTCGATCTCGAAACGGCGGTCGCCCAGGCCGACCCGCACGCGCTGGTCGCGATGCTCTTCGATGGCGCGCTCGGCGCGATCGCGCAGGCGCGCGGCGCCGCGCGCGACGCGGACACCGCGCTGCGCGGAGCGGCGACGACCCGGGCGCTGCGCATCCTCGAGGAAGGCCTGAAGGCCTCGCTGGATCCGCGCGGCGGCGAGATCGCGTCGAACCTGCAGGCGCTCTACGAATACATGATCGGCCAGTTGCTCGCGGCGAACGCCGCTGCGGACGACGCCCGGTACGCCGAAGTCTCCGGCATGCTGCAGCAGCTGCGCGGGGCCTGGCTCGCCATCGCCCCCGATGCCCGGCGCGCGCCGGTGGCCGCCTGACCCAACGACGAGCACCGCACGATGCCAGTTTTCGAAGATGCTTCCGACCCCGGGACCCCGATCCTCGGGGGCTACCGCGAAATCGAGTCGGCGGCTGCCGTCATGCTCGAGGCCGCGAGAGCCGGCGACTGGGCGCGCGTCGTGCGCGTCGAGCGTGCGATCCGCGAACTCGCGACGCGCCTGGACGGCTCCGACCCGCTCGAGCGGCTCGACCCCGGACAGCGCCGTGAGCGACTGCGCATCGTCAGGCGCCTGCTGTCGATCGACGCCGAGGTGCGGCACCTGGCCGACCCGGCGAGCCTGCGCCTCGACCGGATGTTCGCGCCCCGTGCCGCAAGCGGCCCGCTCGCCGGACCGGCCTGAACCCGACCCTGCTCCATGCCGTCCGCATCGCCCGACACGGTCCACCCCGATCCGGTCGACGCGCTGCCTGCAGACTTCCGGATCGAAGGGTCGCTGGCAGTGCGCGCGATCCTGCGTGAACTGGCGCAACGCCATGTGCTGGTGACGCTGTATGCCGACGATCGCCTTGCGGACTTCGCCGTCTCGCAGGTGTTGCGCGCCGCCGACGCCGAGGTCGATCTCGACCTGTCGGGGCAGGAGCCGTTCGCGCTCGCGCTCGCGCAGGCGCGCCGCGTGGTCGGCGTCGCCTTTCCGGGTCAGGTCAAGACACAGTTCTGCCTCGAGCGCTTCGCGGTCGTGCACGAGCGCGAAGGCGCACTGCTGCGGGCGCCGCTTCCCGCCGTGCTGCACCGGATCCAGCGCCGCGACGCGTTCAGGGTTCCGCTGCCCGGCATCGACGAGGCCCATTGCGTCTGCCGCGTGCCGCCGGATGGCGAAGTCCGCTACCGGTTGACCGATCTCAGCGTCGGCGGGGCGTCGATCCTGCTGCCGCCCGGCGCTGCCGCGCCCGAGCCCGGCACGATCTGGCCACATTGCCGGATCGAGACCGCCGACGGGCGCATGCTGCCCTGCGACCTGTCGGTACGGCACGTCGACGAGCACCCGTGCGGCAACGGCGCGCACCGAGTCGGCGTCGCGTTCCACGCGATGCCCGGCGACGTCCTGCGCCAGGTGCAGATCTACGTGCTCGATCTCGAGAAGCGACTCGGCCGACGCCGCTGAGCGGCGCCGCCGCGCGTTCAGACCGGCATGTTCATGATGTCGGTGTAGGCCGCCACCAGGCGGTTGCGCACCGTCAGCGCCGCCTGGAAGGCGATCTGCGAGCTCTGCATCGCCATCATCGTCTGCTCGAGGCTGACCTTGCCGTCGCCGAGCTGGAACTGCCGCTGCAGCGATGCGGTCTCGTTCTGCAGCTGGCTGACGGTCTGGAGCGCATCCTTCAGCACGCCCGGGAACCCGGGCGCGCCGGTGGCCTGGGTCGGCGCGGCGCCGGTCGCGGCGCGCGCTCCGGCGGCCGGCGCAACCGCGCCCGCCAGGGGAGGAAAGCGAACGTCCATCGAGGTCTCCTGCCGGTGACGGCAAAGCGGCGTCCGGACCGCCCGAGCCGCTACCCGCCTGCCGCCATCGTCGCGCGCCCTGGCCTGGCGACAAGCGCGAAATAGCGGCATTCGCACCCGCTATTTGCGCGATCTGCGGACCTGCAGTTTCCGAATAATCGGCCGCATGAACGCAAATGCCCAAACCCTTCCGGCCCCGGGGGTCCCGGCGACGGGGCTCGCGGCGATTCCGCTCAAGCGCAAGCTCGCCGCACTCGCCGGCCTGGCAGCGCTGGTCGCGATCGTCGTCGCGTCGCTGGCCTGGTCGCGCCAGCCCGACTACCGGGTACTGTTCACCAACCTGTCCGACAAGGACGGCGGCGCCGTGATCGCGGCGCTGTCCCAGATGAACGTTCCCTACCGGTTCGCACCGGGCGGCGCGGCGATCCTGGTTCCCGAGGACCGGGTCCACGACGCGAGGCTCAAGCTCGCGTCGCAGGGGCTGCCGCGCGGCGGAACGGTGGGCTTCGAGCTGATGGAGAACCAGAAGTTCGGCGTCACGCAGTTCCAGGAGCGGCTGAACTTCCAGCGCGGACTCGAAGGCGAGCTCGCGCGCTCGATCCAGTCGCTGGCCGCGGTGCAGAACGCGCGCGTGCACCTGGCGCTGCCGGTGCAGAACGGGTTCCTGCGCGAGCAGCAGAAGCCCTCGGCGTCGGTGCTGCTCAGCCTCTATCCGGGCCGCACGCTCGATCGTGGTCAGGTCGCCGGAATCGTCCACCTGGTCGCCTCGTCGGTACCCGACCTCGCGCCCAGGCAGGTCAGCGTCATCGACCAGACCGGGTCGCTGCTGTCTTCGGACGGGGATTCGCCGGCCAGCGGGCTGGATGCGTCGCAATTGAACTACGTGCGCCGACTCGAGTCGAGCTTCGGTCAGCGGGTGCTCGACATCGTCGAGCCGATCGTCGGCGCCGGCAATGTTCGCGCGCAGGTGACTGCGGACGTCGACTTCACGCAGAGCGAGTCCACCGCCGAGCAGTATCGCCCCAACCAGGGCAGCGAGCCGGCCGCCGTCAGAAGCCAGCAGGTGCTCGAATCCGCCGATGCGGGCACCACGGCGCAGGGCATCCCGGGCGCGTTGTCGAACCAGCCCCCGGTGCCCGCGACCGCGCCGGTCAACGGCCCGGCACAGCCGACCGCGGCCGCCGCCGCGGGCCGCCCCGGCAGTCCCGGCGGCCGCCGCGAGGCGACGACCAACTACGAGGTCGACAAGACGGTCAGGGTGACGCGCAACGCGACCGGAACCATCCGCCGGCTCACCGCGGCGATCGTCGTGAACCACCGCCGCACGGTCGACGAGTCGGGCAAGGTGACGCTCGCGCCGCTCACGCCGGCCGAGCTCGAGAACGTCAACGCGCTGGTGCGCGAGACGATCGGCTTCAACCGCGAGCGCGGCGACTCGATCAACGTCGTCAACGCGCCGTTCACGGAGATCGAGGCGCCGAAGGAACCCGCCCTGGCGATCTGGCAGCAGCCCGAGAACATCGCGCTGGCGCGCGACGTCGGCAAGCAGCTGGGGCTGCTGCTGCTCGCGGTGGTCGTGATCTTCACGCTGATCCGGCCGGCGCTGAAGGCGATCGCCCGCCCGGCGGCACCCGCCGCGAGGGTGGCCGAGCGCGTCGACGACCCGCTGCAGCTGCCGCTGCCCTCGGGCGGTGCCGCCGCGGCGCCGGCGCGGCAGGACGAGATCCTGAAGATCGCGCGCGACAACCCGGCCGCGGTCGCGAGCGTCGTGCGCAGCTGGGTCGGCACCGAAGCCAAGGGAGCCTGAGCGATGAACGACGAGGGCCTGGTCGACAGCGCGATCCTGCTGATGGCGCTGGGCGAAGACGCCGCGGCCGAAGTGTTCCGTCACCTCGCGCCGAAGGAGGTGCACAAGCTCGGCGAGGCGATGGCCCGGATCCGCACCACCAGCCGCGACAAGGTCGAGGCGGTGCTGGCGCGGTTCCACGGTGCGTCGTCCGGGCTGAGCACGCTGGTCGAGAACACCGACGAATACCTGAAGTCGGTGCTGCGCCGGGCGCTGGGCGAAGAGCGCGCGGGTCTGCTGCTCGGCAGGATCCTGCAGGGCGACGACGTGGCGGGCATCGAGAGCCTGAAATGGATGGATCCGCACTCGGTGGCCGACCTGATCCGCAACGAACATCCACAGATCGTCGCGTCGATTCTCGTGCACCTCGACCGCGAGCAGGCGGCGGCGACGCTGCTCGAGTTCGACGAGACGCTGCGCAACGACGTGGTGCTGCGGATCGCGACGCTCGACGGCCTGCAGCCCAGCGCGATGCGCGAGCTCGACCAGGTGCTCACGCGCGTGCTGGCGGGCAGCGAAGCTCACGAACGCACCCGCCTGGGCGGCAGCAAGGCGGCCGCGGAGATCATCGCCCGCTTCGGCGGCAATGCCGAGGTCGCGACGCTCGACGCGATCCGCGAGCACGACGCGGGCCTCGCGCAGACGATCGCCGACCTGATGTTCACGTTCGAGGATCTCGACCGTCTCGACGACCGCGCGATCCAGCTCCTGCTGCGCGAGGTGCAGAGCGAGTCGCTGATCGTCGCGCTCAAGGGCGCCGACGCCGCGTTCCGCGAGCGGATCTTCGGCAACATGAGCCAGCGCGCAGCCGAGACGCTGCGCGAAGACCTCGAATCGAAGGGCCCGGTGCGGCTCTCCGAGGTCGAAGCCGAGCAGAAGGAAATCCTGAAGATCGCGCGCCGCCTCGCCGACGAGGGGCAGATCACGATCGGCGGCGGAGGCGGCGATGCTGTCGTCTGACGCGTTGCGCGACCACGTCGCGGCGCTTGGCCGGGCGCAGGCCGCGCGCGCAGCCCCGCGCGCCGGGAACCGGATCATCGCCGCCGAGCGCCTCGACCGCTACACGCCGTTCGCGATGCCCGAGCTGTCCGGCGAGCGAGCAGGCACGCCGGACGAGGACGTCGGCGGGGCCGGCGCGGCCGCAGCCGATGAACCGACGATCGTCGCGCGCGACCCGTTCGAGCGCTTCGCTGCCGAACCGTCGTCGCATCCGCTGGAGCGCGACAGCTTCGAGGCGGGCTACCGCGCCGGACACGACGCGGGCTACGCCGAAGGCCTCGAGCGCGGCTACGAGGCCGGCTCGGAGCACGCGCGGCGCCAGCAGCGGCTGGCCGACGAGCAGGCCGGCGCCACGCTCGGCCAGCGCATCGAGTCGCTGAGCGGTGCGCTGGAGGATCGCTTCGCCGAACTCGAGCGCGACGCGGCCGGGCAGGTCGTCGCGCTGGCCCTCGAAGTCGCGCGTCATGCGCTGCGGGCGACGCTCGCGGTGCGCCCGGAAACGATCGTCCCGGTCGTGCAGGAAGCGCTGTCGAGCCTGCTCGACGAGCGCGTGCGCATGCACCTGCACCTGAACCCGCGCGACGCGGAACTGGTGCGCGACGAACTGGGCGAGCGCCTGGCCGCGCGCAACTGCGAAATCGTCGCCGACCCGACCATCGAGGCCGGCGGCTGCCGGATCGAGACGCCTCGCGCCGAAATCGACGCGACGGTCGCGACTCGCTGGCGCCGGACGCTCGCAGCGCTCGGCCGCGAGGCGGCCGAAGTGCCGACCGAGGCGCAGGCATGAGCCTTCCTGTCGCCTGGGCGGCCCTGTTCGACAATCATCGGCGGATGCTGCAGGCGTCCTCCCCGTTCGGCGCGCACGGCCGGCTGGTGCGCGCAGCCGGACTGGTGCTCGAATCGTCGGGCCTGCGCCTGCCGGTGGGCAGCCTGTGCGAGGTATCGCAAGGCGACGGCGGCCCCGACGGCATGTCGGTCGAAGCCGAAGTGGTCGGATTCAGCGAGGGCCGGCTGTTCCTGATGCCGACCGGCGAGACGATGGGCCTGTCGCCGGGAGCGCGCGTGACTCCGCTCGAGCAGCCGGTGCGCGCCCCCGCGCTCGATCGGCCGTCGCATCCGCTGCGGCGCGCGACCGACCGGATGCGCCGGCTCCCGATCGGCGACGGGCTGCTCGGCCGGGTCGTCGACTCGGCCGGCGAGCCGCTCGACCGACGCGGGCGGTTGACCGGCGTCGAACTCCGCCCGGTCAGCGCGCGACCCATGAACGCCATGGACCGCGAACCGATCCGCGAGGCGCTCGACACCGGCGTGCGCGCGATCAACGCGATGCTCACGGTCGGGCGCGGCCAGCGCCTCGGACTGTTCGCCGGCGCAGGGGTCGGCAAGAGCGTGCTGCTCGGCATGATGGCGCGCTATACGTCGGCCGACGTGATCGTCGTCGGACTGATCGGCGAGCGTGGCCGGGAGGTGAAGGAATTCATCGACGAGATCCTCGGCGAGGACGGCCTGCGCCGCGCCGTGGTCGTGGCCGCGCCGAGCGACGCCCCGCCGCTTGCGCGGATGCAGGGCGCGGTCTACGCCACCGCAGTGGCCGAGCACTTCCGCGACCGCGGCAAGCACGTGCTGCTGCTGATGGATTCCCTGACGCGCTACGCGATGGCTGCCCGCGAAGTCGCGCTGGCGATCGGCGAGCCGCCGGCCACCAAGGGCTATCCGCCGTCGGTCTTCGCACGGCTGCCGTCGCTGATCGAGCGCACCGGAAACGGTGCCGACGGCCACGGCTCGATCACCGCGTTCTACACCGTGCTCGCCGAGGGCGACGACCAGCAGGACCCCGTCGCCGACGCGGCCCGCTCGTTCCTCGACGGCCACGTCGTGCTGACCCGCGCGCTCGCCGACGCGGGACACTATCCGGCGATCGATATCGAGCAGTCGATCTCGCGGGTGATGAACAACGTCGTGCCCCCCGCGCACGTCGCGCAGGCGCGCCGCCTGAAGTCGCTGTGGTCGCACTACCAGCGCAGCCGCGACCTGATCGCGGTAGGTGCCTACGTGCCGGGGTCGGATCCCGAGACCGACCTGGCGATCGCGCTTCTGCCGCAGGTCTCGCGCTTCCTGAAGCAGGACGTCGCCGAACGCTGCGATCTCGAAGCTTCGCGCCAGGCGCTGGCGCGGCTCGCCGCGAGCGGCGGCACCGGCAGCGCCCATCACGGCGCCCACGCAGCGGCCCACCCGTGAAGCGCAACGCACTGCAGCGACTGATCGAACAGGCGCGGCGCGTTCGCGACGACTCCGCCACGCGCGCTGCCAGCGCCGACCGCGAGGTCGACAAGGCGCAGCGCACGCTCGACATGCTGTCGACGTACCTGCGCGAGCACCTGCAGCGGGGGCGTGCGCCGGCGGCCACCGACGCGCCGTTGCTGCGCACCCGTGAAGGCTTCACGCGCAAGCTCGACGTGGCGATCGGCGAACAGACCCGCCAGCGCGACGGGCTGCGCGACGCGGCCGAACGCGACCGCGCCGAACTGATCGAGCGACAGCGCCGGCTGCTCGCGTTCGAGGCGGTGCAGGCGCGGCGCGAAGCGTTGCAGCGGCGCATGCTGCAGCGCGCCGACCAGCGTCGAACCGACGAGATCGCCGCGCAGATCGTGCGGCGACGCCCGGGAGGATCCATCGATGAGAACTGAATCGTTGCCGGCTTCGATCGGCCTGCCCTGCCCCGATGCCTGCGCCGCGGCGGCCCCTCCTGCCGACCGCGTCACTCGCGGCGAATCGCGCCCCGATGCGGCGCGCGAGGTCCCGGGCAGGCGCGACTCCCGGCACGGCGCCGGCGGGTCGTTCGGCGACGCGATGGCACTCGCGCGACGTGCCGCCGCGCAAGGTCCGGCAGCGCATGCTCACGGTGCGCGCGACGGCCGCACCGAACGCACCGAACGCACCGAACGCACCGAACGCACCGAACGCACCGAACGCACCGAACGCACCGAACGCACCGAACGCACCGAACGCACCGAACGCACCGAACGCACCGAAGCGGCCGAACTCGCCAGGCGCGGGCAGCCCGCCGACGGCATCGCGCGGCCCGATCCGCAGAAGGCCCAGGGCGCCGCGCCGGTCCCGGGCATCGACGACGCAGCCGATCGCCACGACGAGCCGGCAAGCGCCGGCGCCGAGCCGGCGCAACCCGCCGACTCCGCCGCTGCACCGCCGCCCCGCTGGCGACGATGCCCGTCCCGGCGTCGCCGCCGGTCGCGTGCGCAACGCCACCCGCGGCGCAACCCGGCGCCGCGGATACCGCCGTTGCCGCCGCAGTGGCCGGCGCCGCGCACGGCAAGGACGTGCGCGCAGTGGCGCGCCGCAGCCGCGCTGGCGCCCGGCGAGAAGCGCGCCTCCATCGTGGCAGGCGCCGATGCAGGCCTGGCCAGCGAAGCGGTCGGACCCGCGAGCGGCACGGCTAGCGCCGCGGCGACCGGCGACGCTGCCGCGACCGGCGACGCCGCAGGCAGGACGCGGGCGGAGCCGGCGGCGGCCGAAGGGTCGAATCCGAAGACGGCCGGCAAGGACGGGCCGGACCGGCTGCACCGAAGGCCCGGACACGAGCCGGCGATCGAGGGGGCGGCCGAGCGCAGGCCGGACCTCGAAGCGCGCCTCGCGCAGATCGGCACCTCGGCGCACCCGTCGCCGGCCAACGCGAGCGCATCGTTCGCGCTGCCTCACGTCGCCGCCCAGTCGGGCACGACGCACGCCGCAGCCAGCGCTGCGCCGCCAGTCTTCGCCGCGGTTCCGACGCCCGTCGGGCACCCCGGCTTCGCCGACCGCTTCGCCGGCGAGATCGGCACGCTGGCGCTGCGCGGGATCGAACAGGCCGAGATCGTGCTGAACCCGCGCGAGCTCGGTCCGGTGCGCATCGAACTGTCGTTGAACGGCGAAGCCGCGCGCATCGCGTTCAGCGCCGCGCAGCCCGAAACGCGCCACGCGATCGAGCAGACGCTGCCGGTGCTGAAGGATCTCCTGGCGAACCACGGGCTGATGCTGGCCGACACGAGCGTCTCGGACGGGCGCGCCGGCCAGGGCACGGCGGGCGGGTCCGCGTTCGGAAGGCCGCCGGCGCCGCCGGCTGCGTCGGCCGGCCCCGACGGCACCGCGTCGCCCGGCACGATCGTCCCACGCGCCGTGGGGCTGCGCGGCCTGGTGGACCTGTACGCCTGAGCCGCGACACGAACCCGCGGTCGCCGAAAGCGTCGATCGAATTGCCGGTGCCGGCCGGCGCTTTTCCGCTGATCGCACCGCGACGTTCCTGCCGAGAATCGGTTCCGGAGCGGCTTTCATGAGTCGCCCGAGAACCCCCACGCAGGAGCTGCAATGCCGGACCAGGCCGCCCCCCAGGACACCTCGCCCAACAAGCGTTCGCGAAAGCCGCTCGTGGTCGTCGCGGCCGTGGCGTTGCTCGCCGCCGGCGGCGGCGGCGCCTGGTGGATGACCCGGCCCGCCGCTGACGGGCATGCGGCCGCCGAAGCTGCGACGCGCGCGAATGCCGTCTTCGTGCCGCTCGATCAGTTCACTGTCAACCTCGCCGACGAGGGCGGCGAGCGCTTCGCGCAGCTGGCGATGACGCTCGAGGTCGTCGACGGCCAGGCGGAGGTCGCGCTCAAGGCGCGAATGCCCGCGATCCGCAGCGCGATCCTGCTCGTGCTGTCCTCGAGCACCTCGAAGGACCTGCTGACGGTCGCCGGAAAGCAGAAACTCGCCGAGCAGGTCGCCGCGATTGCCGGCCGCGAGCTCGGCTGGCAGGCCGAAGCTGCCGGCGCGACCGAGACGGCCGCACAGCCGCGCAAGGTCTCGCTCGCGCAGGCCCGGCCGAACCCGGTGCTCGCGGTGAACTTCTCGCACTTCATCATCCAGTAGCCGCGGCCATGCCGGAAGCGTTCCTGTCGCAGGACGAAGTCGACGCGCTGCTCGATGGCGTGCAGGGCGCAGAGGCCTCTGGTGAAGGCGTTCACGCCGACGCGGTGCAGGCCTACGACCTGTCGCGCCGCGACCCGCTGTCGCGTGCGCCGATGCCGGCGCTCGAGGCGGCGCACGAGCGCTTCGCGCGCAACCTCGCCGCAGCCCTTTCGGGGTTCATCGGTCGCCCTCCCGCCGTGACCGCGCATCCGGCGCGAGTGCGTCCGTACGCGGCGTTCGTCGACGAGATCGCCGCTCCGGCGCACTTCAACCTGATGCAGGTCAGGCCGCTGCGCGGCAACGCGTTGCTGGTCTGCGATTCCCCGCTCGTGTCGGCGATCGTCGACCTGCTGTTCGGCGGCGACGGTCGCCCGCGTCCGGCCGTCGGCGCCCGCGAGTTCTCGGCGGCCGAGCAGCACATCGGCCGCCGCATCGTCGAGGTGGCCTGCGAAGCGTGGCGCAAGGCCTGGGCGGGCACCTACCCGATCGAGCTCGAACTCGCACGCACCGAGGCGCAGCCTCGCCACGTGGCGATCGCCGCCGCGTCGGACCCGGTGGTCTCGACGCGCTTCGACGTCGAGGCCGGCGGCTGCAGCGGCGCGTTGCACCTGTGCATCCCCTGGTCGACGCTCGAGCCGATCCGCCAGACGCTTCAGTCGGCGCCGATCGGCGAGGCGCGCACGCCCGACCGCCGCTGGATCGCGCGCCTGTCGCGCCAGATCGAGTCGGCGGAGGTCGAGCTCGTCGCGGAGCTGGGGCATGCGCGCGCGACCGTCGCGGACCTGGTCGCGTTGAAGGCCGGCGACTTCATCGAACTCGACCTCGGCCAGACCGTGCAGGCCACCGTCGACGGCGTGCCGGTGCTTTCGTGCCGCTACGGCATCTCGAACGGCCGATACGCGATCAAGGTCCAGTCCTTCCTGACGTCCCATCCGGACAATCCGAACGGAGCCCCCCATGGCGAGCGATGAGAACGAGATCCAGGCCGACGCGCATCCGGTCGAGGCACGCCAGGACGCCGCTGCGCTGGCGCACGCCGGACGCGCCGGGCAACTGTTCCCGAAGCTCTCGGGCGCCGGCAAGGACGCGCACAACGACATCGACATGATCCTGGACATCCCGGTGCAGCTCTCGGTCGAGCTCGGCCGCACCCGGATCCCGATCCGGCAGATCCTGCAGCTCGCGCAGGGCTCGGTGATCGAGCTCGACGCGGTGGCCGGCGAGCCGATGGACGTGCTCGTCAACGGCTGCCTGATCGCCCAGGGCGAGGTGGTCGTCGTCAACGACAAGTTCGGCATCCGCCTGACCGACATCGTCACGCCGTCCGAGCGCGTGCGACGACTGAACCGGAGCTGAGTGTCGCCATGCAATCCGTCTGGCCCTCGATGCTGGTCTTCCTTCTGGTGATCGCCGCGATCCCGGCCACGGTCTGGCTGCTGCGCCGCGGCCAGTCGCTCGGAGCGCGCGGCAACGCGAGCCTCGGCATCGCCGGCGCCGTGGCCGTGGGCCCGCGCGAGCGAATCGCGCTGGTACGCGCCGACGGCAAGTGGCTGGTGGTCGGCATCACGCCGCAGGCGATCACGCTGCTCACCGAGCTCGACGGCCCGCCGGCCCAGGCCCCCGCTGTCGCCGGCGCGGCGCCTGGCTTTCCCGACCTTCTGCGCAGCCTCGCGCGCCGCCATGCCGATCGCGCCTGATCGCGTCGCCCGCCACGCCATCGGCGGCTGCGCGCTGGCCAGCGCATTCGTCGCGGCGCTGTTCGCGCCGGAAGCCGCGCACGCCCAGGCGCAGGGGCTGCTGACGCTGAACGCCGCCAGCGGCCCGGGGGGCACGACGTACTCCGTGCCGGTGCAGACGATGCTGATCTTCTCGGCGTTGTCGTTCCTGCCGGCGGTGCTGCTCCTGATGACGAGCTTCACGCGCATCGTGATCGTGCTGTCGCTGATCCGGCAGGCGCTCGGCCTCCAGGCGAGCCCGCCGAACCAGGTGATCGTCGGCATGGCGCTGTTCCTCACGTTCTTCGTCATGGGGCCGACGCTCGACCGGATCCACGACGAGGCCTACAAGCCGTTCGCCGAGCAGCGCATCCAGTTCGAGCAGGCCGTCGAGAAGGGCAGCGGACCGCTGCGCGAGTTCATGCTCAGGCAGACCCGCGAGAAGGACGTCGCGCTGTTCAGCCGCATCGCCCGCGTCGATCCGGCGACCTCTGCGAAGGAGGTGCCGATGCGGGTGCTGATCCCGGCCTTCGTGATCAGCGAGCTGAAGACCGCGTTCCAGATCGGCTTCATGGTGTTCATCCCGTTCGTCCTGATCGACCTGATCGTCGCCAGCGTCCTGATGTCGATGGGGATGATGATGCTCTCGCCGGTGCTGGTCGCCCTGCCCTTCAAGCTGATCCTGTTCGTGCTTGCCGACGGCTGGAACCTGCTGATCGGCTCGCTGGTCGCGAGCTTCGGATGAACGCATGAGCCCCGAATCGGTCCTCACGTTCGGCCGCCAGGGCCTCGAACTGCTGCTCGCGGTCTCCGCACCGGTGCTGCTGGTCGCGCTCGCGGTCGGCCTGATCGTCAGCGTGCTGCAGGCGCTCACGCAGATCAACGAGGCCACCCTGTCGTTCCTGCCCAAGCTCGTGGCGATCGCGGTGACGCTGATGCTCGCCGGGCCGTGGATGCTGTCGCTGCTGGTCGACTACCTGCAGCGCGTCTTCGCCGGCATCCCGGCCGCGATCGCCGGCCAGTCGCTGCCGTGATCCAGGTCGGGGAGGCCCAGCTGCTCGGCTGGCTGAGCGCGTTCCTGCTCCCGTTCTTCCGCATCCTCGGCCTGTTCTCGAGCGCGCCGATCCTGTCGCAGCGCGCCGTCCCGCTGCGCGTGAGGATCGCGCTGTCGCTGGCGCTGGCCGCGCTGGCGGCGCCGCTGGTGCCCGCAGTGCCGGCCGCAGACCTCGGCGCGGCGTCGGGCTGGCTCGCCATCGCCTCCGAGGCGCTGATCGGCTTCGCGATCGGCTTCGTCGCGCGCGCGATCCTCGCGTCGGTCGAGGTGGCCGGCGAGGTGGTCGGCCTGCAGATGGGCCTGTCGTTCGCGGGCTTCTTCGATCCCGACAGCGGCCAGCTCAATGCGGTGAGCCGACTCATGAATACGCTGTCGCTGTCGGCCTTCGTCGCGATCGGTGGCCCGGCGCTGCTGGTGGCCGCGGCGGTGCAGAGCTTCGACGTGATCCCGCCCGCAACGGCGTTCGGCGACTGGATCGGGCGGATGCAGCCCGCGGCACTGGGCGCAGGCCTGTTCGAGCTCGGCGTGACCATCGCGCTGCCGTTCATGGCGCTGCTGCTGTTCGTCAACCTCGCGCTGGGGATCATCTCGCGAATCGCCCCGCAGCTGAACATCTTCGCCATCGGCTTTCCGGTCACGATCGGCGCCGGGCTGGTGTTGCTGGCGCTGGGCCTTCCCCTGCTGCAGGCGCCGTTCGACCTGATCATCGAGCGGATGGTCGCCGCCCTGCGCATGTAGCAGGCGCCGCCGATCCGGCCGAGTCCGTACAATCTGGCCGTCGCCGCTCCTGCCGCCCGCCGAAGTGAACGTTCCCGCCGCCGTTGCGCCCGAACCCCCGCAGCCGATCCGCCTGCTGGTGGTCGAGGACTCGCAGGTCGACTACGAACTGCTGCTGGTGACGCTCGCGCGCGAGCGGCTCCACGTCGCGGCGCGACGCATCGAGGAGCGCGACGAGCTGGTCCGGGCGCTGGCCGAAGCGCGCTGGGACGCGGTCATCTCCGATCATCACCTGCCCCGCTTCTCGAGTACCGAGGCGCTGCAGGTCGTGCGAGCCAGCGGACTGATCCTGCCGTTCATCATCGTCTCCGGGCTGATCGGCGAGGAGACCGCGGTCGCCGCGATGCGCGAGGGCGCCGACGACTTCCTGGTCAAGGGGCGCCTGGCGCGCCTCGCGCCCGCGCTGCTCAACGCACTCGCCGCCGCCGAGGCGCGGCGCGAGCGCCTGCGCACGGCGCGCGAGCTCGAGCAGTCGCAGCAGCGGCTGCGCGAGTTGCTTGCACACCTGGACACGGTCGTCGACGAGGAGCGCGGCGCCATCGCGCGCGAGATCCACGACGACGTCGGCGGACTGCTCACCGCGCTGCGCTTCGACCTGTCGTGGATCGAGCGAAGCGGCGAGGCGCGCAGCGCCGAGCGCGCCCGCTTCGCGAAACAGACGCTGACGCAGGCGATGCAGGCAACGCAGCGGATCCAGCGCAACCTGCGACCGCCGGTGCTCGACGCCGGCCTGCTCGAGGCGCTGCGCTGGCAGATCGAGGACTTCCGCCGGCGCACCGGGATCGTCGTCGCGTTCTCGAGCAACGTCGATGCGCTCGCTCTCGGCACGGTCACCGCGATGACCGTCTACCGGACGCTCCAGGAGGCGCTCACCAACGTGACCAAGCACGCGCAGGCGTCGTCGGTGCGCGTCGGACTCGTGGTCGGCGCGAACGAGCTTTCCCTCGAAGTCGCCGACGACGGCGTGGGCCTGCGATCGCGCGACCTCGACAAGCCGGCCTCGTTCGGCCTGCGCGGGCTGGCCGAGCGCGCCGCCCGCGCCGGCGGGTGGCTCGACGTGTCGCCGGGCGCGCGAGGCACCTGCGTCCTGCTGTCGCTGCCGATCCTCGCCGACCGCGCGCCGTCCGACGGCCCCTCTTCCGACGGCCCCTCTTCCGACGGCCCCTCTTCCGACGGCCCCCCTTCCGACGGCCCATCTTCCGACGGAGCAACACGATGATCCGGGTCGTACTGGTCGACGATCACGCGCTGATCCGGCGCGGCCTGCGCGAGACGCTGACCGACGCTGGAGGCATCGAGGTCATCGGCGAAGCTGCCGACTACGCCGAGTTTCGCGCGCTGATGCGCGAGGTCGACTGCGAGGTGTTGCTGCTCGATCTGAACCTGCCGGGCCGCGGCGGCATCGACGTGCTGGGCGCCCTCGCCGCCGAGGGCAGCCGCGTTCGCGTCGTCGTGCTGTCGCAGTACCCCGAGGATCAGTACGGAATCCGCGCGCTGCGCGCCGGCGCGATGGCCTACCTGAACAAGTCGGCCGAGCCGCAGCAGATCGTCGATGCGGTGCGCACGGTGGCGACGGGTCGCAAGTACGTGACGCCGGAGATCGCCCAGCTGCTGCTCGACAGCGTCACCGGCAAGGGCGCCAGCGCGCCGCACGACGCGCTGTCCGAGCGCGAGATGCAGACGCTGATGATGATCGCTGCCGGCCGGCGACTTTCCGAGATCGCCGAGGCGCTCGCGCTGTCGCCGAAGACCGTCAGCGTCTATCGCGCGCGCGTGCTCGAGAAGCTCGGAGTCTCGAGCAACGCCGAGCTGGCCTCGTACGCGCTGCGGCACCGGCTCATCGAGTGAGGCCGGGCCTCACGCATCAGTCCGCGGCCGCAGCGGCGACACATACGCGGTTCTTCCCGGAACGCTTGGCCTCGTACATCGCGCCGTCGGCGCGCGCCACCGCGTCCTCCAGCGTCTCGCCGTCGCGCACTCGCGCAACACCCGCCGAGAACGTGATGAACACCTGCCGCGAGTGGTGCAGGAAGACATCGGAGGTCAGCGCCCGTTGCACCGCGCACACGGCTTCGGCGGCCTGCGCCTCGTCGAGATCGGGCAGCAGGATCACGAACTCCTCGCCACCGTAGCGCGCGCTGAGGTCGACCGGCCGCACGCGGACGCGCAGCAGCCTGCCGAGATGGCGCAGCGCGTCGTCGCCGGCCTGGTGGCCGAGCGCGTCGTTGAGCCGCTTGAAGTCGTCGACGTCGAGCAGCGCGAGCGAAAGCGCGCGCCGCTCGCTGCGGCAGCGCCCGGCCAGCTCGTCGAACGAGCGTTCGAGCCCGCGGCGATTCAGGAGACTGGTCAGGTGATCGGTCATCACCTGCGCGCTGGCCGCGGTCAGCTCGCTCGCGAGCCGGCTCACCTCGTCCTCGAGCAACCGCGCACGTTCGCCCGCCTGCACGAAGTCGGTCTTCGAGGCGTCGATCTCGGCGTACATCGAGCGGGTCTCCTCGATCAGCTGACGCACCGTACCCGCCAGCGTCGGCAGGTCGGGCGATCGCTCGATCTCGTCAACGAAGGTGTTCAGCTTCCCGCCGAAGCGTCCGCTGGACTCGGTGAGCGTGCGCAGCCAGTCGATGCACTGCGCGATCATCGTCTTCATCATCTGCAGCGAGTCGCGGCGCATCTTCAGCAGCCGCTGGTGTTCCTCGGCCGTGCGCCTGAGCAGCGCACGTGCCTGCGCCATCTCGCGCCGGTCGGGCACGCCGCTGGCCGGCCGCAACATGTCGCGGATGGCGTCGAACTGCTGGCGCACCCAGGCCTCCTCCTCCACCAGCGCAGGTACGGTGTCGCAGACCGCGACCAGCAGGTCGGTCATGTCGTCGACCAGGCGCTGCAGGCGCGGCGGCGGCGCCTGCGCTGCAGCCTGCGCGGCATGGCCCGCTGCCGCGCCGGCGGCGGCGCGACCGGCCGCCGGCCCAGGCGCGCCGGCCAGGGCCGACGGGTCGGCCGGGCCGTCGAGCGGCACCGACTGCCAGCTGTCGATCAGCCGGTTCAGGCGTTCGACGAGCAGCGCGGGCTCCGAGCCGTGCGCGGCGAGGAGCCGCCCGAGCGCGTCCTTCTTGCGCGCCGCCGTCCAGTGGCGGTGCGGCAGGTCGAGCTGGCGCAGCAGGTGCGCGATCAGCGGACCGAGGGCGGCGCCGAGATCGTCGCGGCCCCGGGCAGGGCCGGCCCCACCGACGGCGCGCCAGGCCATCGCGTACTGGTCCGGCGTCGGCGGCAGCCGGCGCTGGGCCAGGTGGCGCAGGGCGGCGCGAGCGAGCTGCGCAGTCGCGGCTTCGACAGGGGCGTCGCAGTTCATTGAACGACTCCGTGATGCGCGCTCGCGAGGCGCACGCGGCGCGGCGACTGCACGCGGTCGCTGGCCAGGCGGGCCCGCTCGCCGATCCGCGCCATCTCCTCCGGGAGGCGATCGGCGTCGACCGGCCGCGCCAGCAGGAAACCCTGCATCGCGTGGCACTTCATGGCGAGCAGCGCGCGCGCCTGCGCGACGGTCTCCACGCCCTCGGCGACCACCTGCAGGCGCAAGCTGTGGCCGAGCGCGATGATCGCGCGCACGACCGCCTCGCCGTCGGCCGACACGCCGAGAAGACGCACGAAGCTGCGATCCACCTTCAGCTTGCGGATCGGCAGCCGCGTCAGGTACGAGAGCGACGAATAGCCGGTTCCGAAATCGTCCAGGGAAAGCACGACGCCCAGGTCCCGCAACGCATGCAGTGCCCCGAGCGTGCGCGTGAAGTCGCGCACCATGCACGACTCGGTCAGCTCGATCTCCAGCATCCCCGGCTCCAGCCGGTGCTCGACGATCGCGCCGCGCACCGTCTCCGCGAGCGACGGCTTCTCGAAATGCAAGGTCGAGATGTTGACCGATACCTTCGGCACGCGCAGCCCGTGGTCGCGCCAGGCCCGGATCTGACGGCTTGCCTCGCGAATCGCCCATTCGCCGATCTGCACGATCAGCCCGCTCTGCTCCGCCAGCGGGATGAACTCGGTCGGCGGCACGACCATCCCGTGGTGGCGCCAGCGCGCCAGCGCCTCGACGCCGATCAGCGTGCCGCGCACCACGTCGACGCAGGGCTGGTAGCTCAGCGAGAGCTCGCCACATTCGATCGCCTTGTGCAGGCCGCTCAGCATCTTCAGCCGCGCGCGCGCGTCGACGTTCGGCGCCGGCGCGTACCAGCGGAACGAGCGGCTGCCGCGCAGCTTCGCGTCGGCCAGTGCAGAGTCCGCGTGCGCGAGCAGCAGTCCGGCCGTGTCGCCGTCGCGCGGATACAGAGCGATGCCGGCGCAGGCGGTGACGAAGCACTCGGTGCCGGCGATGGTCAGGGGCAGCCCCAGGTCGCGCAGCAGCGCGTCGACCATTGCGTCGACGTGCCACAGGTCCAGCACCATCGGCACCATGATGGCGAACTCGTCGCCGGGGAGACGGGCCAGCACCGCCTCCCCTCGTGCAACCGATTCGGACCCGGGCCCGACGCCTGGATGGCCCTCGCCGCGACACTCGCCCGCCGCGGTGAGCCGCGCAAGTGCGCCCGCAAGCCGCTCCGCGATGGCGCAGATCGCCTCGTCGCCGGCCACCTGCCCAAGCGACTCGTTGATCTGCGTGAATCGGTCCAGGTCGATCGCCACGACCGCCACCTGCCGGCCGTGAAGTCGCGCCTCGGCGACCGCTTCCGTGCACAGCGCGAGGAACCGGTTGCGGTTAGGCAGCCCAGTCAGCGGGTCCGCGCTGATCAGGCGCTCCATGTCCCGCTCTGCACGCACGCTCTCGGTCATGTCGCGGATCACGCCGCGCAGCATCGTGACCCGCCCGTTCGGATTGCGCCTGGGCTCGGCCTCCACCCGCACGGTCATCCATTCTCCGCCGACCTTGCGCAGCGGAAGCTCCAGCGCAAACGGCATGTCTGCGCGGATCGCGTGGCCGGTCGCGCTGAACAGCGCCTCGTGCCGGTCGCGCGGCACCAGCCGCAGGAATTCGTCGGCGCTGATCGCGGTGCGCGGCGAGTCGAATCCCAGGATCGAGAAGCTTCCGGTCGAACCGTGAAACATCCGGGACCCGAGGTCGAAGTCGAACGTGCCTACGCGCGCCGAGGTGTGCGCCCGCGCGAGACGATCGTTGCTGGCCAGAAGCTCGCGCTTCATGTCGGCCATGCGGCACAACCGCCGCACGCGCTCGACCAGCAGCTGCCAGTGCGTCGAGCGGATGAAGAAATCGGCCGCGTCGGCCTGGAGCGCGCGGCCGATCGCCTCTTCGTCGCGCGCGCCGGCAAGGATCAGCACCGGGCAGTCGCCGAAGCCCGCCGGCTGGCCTTCGGCGGCGGCCGCACCGCGCGTCGCGGCGTCCGCGAGCGCCGCGTCGACGACCAGGAGGTCTGCCGCGCGCGAAATGTCCTGGCGGAAGGCTTCGTGGGGAACTTCCGCGAGCGAACCGCATGCGACGACATCGTAGCCGTGCCCGCGCAACGCAGCTGCGGCCGACGCCCGCCACTGTGCATCGCCGTCGACCAGGACGATCAGCGCAGGGCGTTCCCCCGTGGTCGGCCGAGCGGACGGCATTGCCCTTGCATCAGTCATCGTGTCTCGTTTTCCCGCCAGTTCGTGCCGAAGAAACGCGCAGCCGGGCGCCGAATGCACGTCATGCCTTGTTTTCGTCAGGAGTTCAGGTAGATTTAGCCCGCTGACCGACCGTACGTCTCCCGGTGACCACTTCTGACGCCCGATCGGCCGGAATTTTCCGGTCCGATTCGATTCTCGCTGCGGCCCTGATCGCCGCGTTCTCGATCCTGATCTTCGGACTGCTGATCGCGGCCCGACCGACGGCGGGCATCGGCGATGCCGACGGCATCTTCCTCGGCTCGCAGCCATTCTGGGCAACCGTGCTGCTGGCATGCTGCGCGCTCGTCGCCGCCGGCACCGCGTTCGTCGCCTGGCGCGAGTCGTCTCGCACGCGCCGCGAGTTGTTGCGTCTGGCCGCCGACGCGTCGCGGATCGCGCTCGGCGAGTACCGGCGCCCCACCGCCGGTTACGAGCGGACTGCGCTCGAGCCGATCGCGACGGCGCTGGCGCGGCTCGGCACCCTGGTGGACGCGGCGGCCTCGATCATCGACGATCGCGACCGGCAACTCGCAACGATCCGCACGCTGGGCGACATCATCTACTGGGAAACCGACCCCACGGGGCGATTCACGCGCGTCGAGTTCGAACCTGCGCTGCCGCAGCGCAAGCGGCTCGGCCTGCTCGGGCAATCGCAGTTCGAGCACGCGACGCCCCTCGACGGCGCCCGCTGGCTCGCCGCCAACGCCGCGATTGCCGATCGACGCTGCTTCGACGGCCTGACCCTGCGTCGCTTCGACGCCGACGGCCGCTGCGTCGACGTCCGCGAGTCGGGGCAGCCGCGCTTCGCTGCCGACGGCAGTTTCACCGGTTATGCGGGAGTCACGCGGCTTCTCGACCATGCATCGGACGCGTGTGCCGACGAAGCCGCGCGCGTCGCCCTCGAGACGAGTTCGGAGCCGACGCTGGTGCTTCGCGGCGCCGCCGGTGAGCCGGGCGTCCAGCGGCTCAACGCAGCGGCCGAACACTTGTTCGAGCGCGGCGCACCCGAACTCGAAGGCTGCCCGTTCGAGGCGCTGTTCGCGCCCGACCAGGCGGAGGCGGTCGCTGCGCTCGCCGCCGCGTTTCGCGAGCGGCACCCGCTTCGGCGGTCGATGGCGATCCTGAACCGCTTCGGCGAGCGCATCGAGGTCCTCGCCCGCCTCGAGCCGGCCGACCCCGAAACGCCGACCGCGGTACTGGCACTCGACCCGCGCGACGCGGAGATCGCCGCGCTGCGCGCGCGCTCGCACGAGAACTCGTCGCTGCGCGAAGACGTGTCCCGACATGCGCAGAAGCTCGAGCGGCGCACCCGCGAGCTCGAAGCTCTCGCCTACGGTATCTCGCACGACCTGCGCGCGCCGCTGCGCGTCGTCGACGGCTACGCGAAGCTGATGCGCGACGACTGTGCGGCGAAACTCGATCCGGCCGGTCGCGATCACCTGGAGCGCATCCTGACTGGTTGCGCGCGCATGGAACGGATGATCGATGCAACGCTCGCGTTGGCGCGGACCTCGACGCAGCCACTGGTCGCCGCACCGGTCGACCTCGGCCGGATCGCGCGCGAGACGCTCGATTCGCTGGCGCGCAGCGCGCCCGGACGCCCGGTCGACGTGCGGATCGGCGACGGACTGCAGGCGCAGGGCGACCCGACGCTGCTTCGCACGATGATGGAGAACCTGCTCGGCAACGCCTGGAAGTACACGGCGCGGCGCGAGCTTGCATCGATCTGCTTCGACGCACGCCGGGATTCGAACGGAAACCAGCTCTTCTGTGTCGAGGACAACGGCAGTGGCTTCGACATGCGCCATGCCGACCGTCTGTTCGGCCTGTTCCAGCGCCTGCACCCGGAGTCCGAGTTCCCCGGCAACGGGCTCGGACTCGCAGCCGTGCAACGCATCGTCCAGCGCCATGGCGGCAGCGTCTGGGCCGAGTCCGCACCTGGCGAAGGCAGCCGCTTCTACTTCACGCTGCGCGCGCTCGACTGGCCGGGCTGACGGTCGGGCGCCGGTCCGCAACGACGCGGACCGACGCGGGAAATGGGGTGGGCGATGGGATTCGAACCCACGACAACCGGAATCACAATCCGGGACTCTACCCCTGAGCTACGCCCACCATCGGGATGGCCTGCCCGACAGGAATCGAACCTGTGACCCTCAGCTTAGAAGGCTGATGCTCTATCCAACTGAGCTACGGGCAGAATTCCGTCGGGGCCGAAGGCGCGCTCGATGCCGGTTCGGATGCATCTGACATCGAAAGCGCGATGGTCGGGGCGAGAGGATTCGAACCTCCGACATCTTGCTCCCAAAGCAAGCACTCTACCAGGCTGAGCTACGCCCCGGAGGAACGGGATTGTAGCGCACTTCCGCGCCCGTGGCGCCGGTCAGCGCACGTCGCCCAGCGCGCTGGCCAGGCGATGCGCCATCTGCTCGGCGACGCCGGCCTCGCGGGCCTCGACCATCAGCCTGAGCAGCGGCTCGGTGCCCGAGGGCCGGATCAGGATGCGGCCCTCGTCGCCCAGTTCGCGCTCGACCTCCTCGCGCGCCCGCGCGAGCGTCGCGCTGCCCTTCCAGTCGAAGCCCTTGTCGATGCGCACGTTGACGAGCTTCTGCGGGAACATCCGCAGGTCGGCGCAGAGGTCGGCCAGCGTCGCGCCGCTGCGGCGGATCGCCGACAGCACCTGCAGCGCGCTGATCGTGCCGTCGCCGGTCGTGTGGCAGTCGAGGCACAGCAGGTGGCCGGAGCTCTCGCCGCCGTAGCGCCAGCCCTTCTGCTGCAACGTCTCGAGCACGTAGCGGTCGCCGACCTTGGCGCGCTCGAACTGCACGCCGAGCCGGCCGAGCGCCTGCTCGAGACCCAGGTTCGACATCAGCGTGCCCACCGCGCCGGGAACCGGCTCGCGCTCGCGGCGATCACGGACGATCACGTACAGCAGCTCGTCGCCGTTGTACAGGCGCCCGGAAGCGTCGACCATCATCAGCCGGTCGGCGTCGCCGTCCACGGCGATACCGAGATCGGCCTCGTGCTCGAGCACGGCACGCCGCAGCGCCTCGGTCTCGGTAGCGCCGCAGCCGTCGTTGATGTTCAGGCCGTTCGGCGACACGCCGATCGGCACGACGTCGGCGCCCAGTTCGTGGAACACGTGCGGCGTGGTGTGGTAGCCGGCACCGTGCGCGCAGTCGACCACCAGGCGCAGGCCGCGCAGGTCGAGCGCGCCGGGAAAGCTGCTCTTGCAGAACTCGATGTAGCGGCCCGCGGCGTCGTCGATACGGCGCGCGCGGCCGAGGCTGCGCGAGGGTACGCAGGCGATCGCCTCGTCCATCTGTGCCTCGATCGCGGCCTCGACCTCGTCGGGCAGCTTGTTGCCGTCGGCCGAGAAGAACTTGATGCCGTTGTCCTCGTACGGGTTGTGCGAGGCGCTGATCACCACGCCGGCCGACAGCCGCAGCGCGCGCGTCAGGTAGGCGACCGCCGGCGTCGGGATCGGCCCCGAGAGCAGTACGTCGACGCCCGCCGCCGAGAAGCCCGCCTGCAGCGCGGCTTCGAGCATGTAGCCCGAGACGCGCGTGTCCTTGCCGACGATCACCGCCGGCCTGCCGCTGGCCGCGGCGCTGCCGATGCCCCCCGCCCCCTGCGCCGGCGCGGCGCCGGCCAGCACCTTGCCCGCCGCGAACCCGAGGCGCAACACGAAATCGGCGGTGATCGGCGCTTCGCCGACCCGGCCGCGCACCCCGTCGGTGCCGAAATACCTGCGTCCCATCGCGTCCGCCCCCTTCGCTCGGGTTGCCTATTGCGCCTCGTCGATCGCCCGCCACACGCGCAGCGCGTCGCGGGTCTCGGCCACGTCGTGAACCCGCACGATCGCGGCGCCGCGCGACACCGCCGCGAGCATCGCAGCGAGGCTGCCTGCCAGCCGCCCGTCGGCGGGCCGGCCGGTGAGGTCTCCGATCATCGACTTGCGCGACACGCCCACCAGCACCGGCTGCCCGGCCGCGGCGAGTTCGTCGAGCGCCCCGAGCAGCAGCAGGTTGTGCCGCAATGTCTTGCCGAAGCCGATGCCCGGGTCGACGACGATGCGCTCGCGCGCCACGCCGGCGGCGCGCAGCGCGTCGACGCGCGCCTCGAGGAAATGCTCGACCTCGGACACGACCTCCGCGTAGACGGGCGCCTGCTGCATTGTCGCCGGCTCGCCCCGCATGTGCATGAGGCAAACCGCACACGCCGAGTCGCGCACCGCGTCGATCGCGCCCTCCTCGCGCAGCGCGAAGACGTCGTTGATCATGTCGGCGCCGTGCCCGATCGCGGCGCGCATCGTGGCCGGATGGCGCGTATCGACCGACATCGGCACCCCGCAGTCGCGCAGCGCGTCGAGCACCGGGATCACGCGGGCGATCTCCTCATCGGGCGACACGGGCATTGCGCCCGGGCGCGTCGACTCCCCGCCGATGTCGATCAGGTCTGCCCCGTCGGCAACCAGCCGGCGCGCGTGCGCGATCGCCGCCTCGACCGTGTCGTGGCGACCGCCGTCGGAGAACGAGTCGGGCGTGACGTTGACCACGCCCATCACCAGCGGGCGCTCGAGCGACAGCGTGAACCTGCCGCAGGCCAGGCGGCTGACCGGATCGAGCAGGCTCATCGGGGGGCGCAAACGCCGGGAATGCAAGCGGGGGCAGCCGGCCGGCGTCGCAGCGGATGTCGCGCCGCGGTGCCCGGCCGGCGGCCCCGCGGCATCAGGGGGCGGCGGGTTCGGCGGGCGCCGCCGGCGGCGCCGCGGGAGCGGTCGTCGTGCTGCCGGCGCCCGAGCCGCTGCCGCCCGACGAACGCTCTTTCGGCGACCGCGGCGGGCGACCCGCCATGATGTCGTCGATCTGGTCGGAGTCGATCGTCTCCCATTCGAGCAGCGCCTTGGCCATCGCCTCGACCTTGTCGCGGTTCTCCTCGAGGATCTTGCGCGCGGCGGCGTACTGCTCGTCGATGATGCGACGGATCTCGCTGTCGACCTTGCGCATCGTCTCTTCGGACATGTTCGTCGTCTTGGTGATCGAACGGCCGAGGAAGATCTCGCCCTCGTTCTCGGCGTAGACCATCGGGCCCAGCACGTCGCTCATCCCGTAGCGGGTGACCATGTCGCGCGCGATCGACGTGGCGCGCTCGAAGTCGTTCGAGGCGCCGGTCGTCATCTGGTTCATGAAGATCTCTTCGGCGATGCGTCCGCCGAACAGCACCGCGATCGTGCTCAGCATGCGCTCGCGGTCCATGCTGTAGCGATCGCCCTCGGGCAACTGCATGGTGACGCCCAGCGCGCGCCCGCGCGGGATGATCGTGACCTTGTGCACCGGGTCGGTCTTGGGGACAATGCGCGCGACCACCGCGTGGCCGGACTCGTGGTAGGCGGTGTTGCGACGCTCTTCCTCGGGCATCACGATCGAGCGCCGCTCGGCGCCCATGATGATCTTGTCCTTCGCGCGCTCGAAGTCGGTCATCTCGACCAGCCTGGCGCTGCGTCGCGCGGCGAACAATGCCGCCTCGTTGACCAGGTTGGCCAGGTCGGCGCCCGAGAAGCCGGGGGTGCCGCGCGCGATGATGTCGGCACGCACGTCGGGCCCCATCGGCACCTTGCGCATGTGCACGTTCAGGATCTGCTCGCGGCCGCGGATGTCGGGCAGCGGCACCACCACCTGCCGGTCGAAGCGCCCCGGGCGCAGCAGCGCCGGATCGAGCACGTCGGGACGGTTGGTGGCCGCGATGACGATGATGCCCTGGCCGGTCTCGAAGCCGTCCATTTCGACCAGCAGCTGGTTCAGCGTCTGCTCGCGCTCGTCGTTGCCGCCACCCAGCCCCGCGCCACGCTGGCGACCGACCGCGTCGATCTCGTCGATGAAGATGATGCACGGCGCGTGCTTCTTGGCCTGCTCGAACATGTCGCGCACGCGCGCGGCGCCGACGCCGACGAACATCTCGACGAAATCGGAACCCGAGATCGAGAAGAACGGCACTTTCGCCTCGCCGGCGATCGCCTTCGCGAGCAGCGTCTTGCCGGTGCCGGGCGAGCCGACCATCAGCACGCCGCGCGGGATGCGTCCGCCCAGCTTCTGGAATTTCGACGGATCACGCAGGAAGTCGACCAGCTCCTGGACTTCCTCCTTGGCCTCGTCGCAGCCCGCGACGTCGGCGAAGGTGATCGTGTTGTTGCTCTCGTCGAGCATGCGCGCGCGCGACTTCCCGAACGAGAACGCCCCGCCGCGCCCGCCTCCCTGCATCTGCCGCATGAAGAACACCCAGACGCCGATCAGCAGCAGCATCGGGAACCAGGACACGAAGATGTTGAGCAGCATCGACTGCTCTTCCTCGGGCTTGGCGTTGACCTGGACGCCGTACTTCATCAGGTCGCCGACCATCCAGATGTCGCTCGGCGTGTAGACGACCAGCTGGCGGCCGTCCTTGGCCCGCACCCGCAGCGTGCGCCCGTCGACGACCACCGAATCGATGCGGCCCTCGCGCGCCTCGACCATGAACTGCGAATACGGCATGTCGGCACCGCGCGCCTGGCGCGTGTCGAACTGCTTGAATACCGTGAACAGCACCAGCGCGATCACCAGCCAGATCGCCGCCTTGGAGAACACGTTGTTCACTCACCTGCTCCTTCGGGCGCCGCGCCCGCTCGATTGCCTGCTGTCACTGGCCGCATTCTACGCGCATTGCGCGACCCGCCCCCTGCCGCGGGTATCGCTAAACCATTGATTTGCATAGGTCATCCCGTACGCCCAAGCCTTTCAAGCACCCCGCCCGGACGCGCTGGCCGCGGCGGCCTTCGGCGAGCGCCCCACCAGGTACGTCTCGGCCGAGCGATCCCGGGAAGCCTTCGGCTTGCGTACCGCCACCCTCGCGAAGCTGCGCTTGAACAACTCTACGACCTGGCTGTAGCCGCTGCCGTGGAAGCATTTCACCAACAGCGCACCGTCGGGCTCGAGATGCACCAGCGCGAAGGCCACCGCCAGTTCGACCAGGTCGCCCATCCGCGCCGCGTCGGCCGCCGCCACGCCGCTGAGGTTGGGGGCCATGTCGGAAACTACAAGGTCGAGCTTCGCGCCGCCCAGCGCCTGCTCGAGCCGGCGCAGCGTCTCCTCTTCCCGGAAGTCTCCCTGCACGAACGTGACGTCGGCGACCGGCTCCATCGGCAGCAGGTCCAGGGCGACGATTCGCCCGTCGATGCCGGCGCCGGACGGGCGCGCGAGCCGCTCGCGCAGCACCTGGCTCCAGGCGCCGGGCGCCGAGCCGAGGTCGACCACGGTGACGCCCGGCCGGATCAGGTGGTCCTGGGCATCGATCTCGATCAGCTTGTACGCCGCCCGCGAGCGATAGCCGTGCTTCTGCGCGAGCTTCACGTACGGGTCGTCGATGTGCTGCGCCAGCCACGCCCGGTTCACCTTCTTGCGCTTGCTCATGCCCGGGCGCCTGGCACGCTTGCGCGCCGATGGGTCCGCAGCCCACACTGGCAACTTCCGCCGCCCGACGGCCCGACCGCCCCGACGTCCGACACCATGAGCATCACTCCGTTCCCGCTGCCGATCGCGCTGACGCCCACCGACCGCAAGGCCTTGCGGGCGCGTGCCCACCACCTCGATCCGGTGGTGATGATCGGGGATGCCGGGCTGAGCCGGGCAGTGCTGGACGAAGCCGACCGGGCGCTCGGCGCCCACGAGCTGATCAAGATCCGCGTGCTCGGCGACGACCGGGCGCAGCGCCAGGCCCTGCTCACCGAAATCTGCTCGGCGCTGGGCTGCGCGCCGGTCCAGTCGATCGGCAAGCTGCTGGTCGTGTACCGCCCGAAGCCGATCGAGGAGGCCGCCGCGCCGAAGCGCCCGCGCGGTCCGCACCTGCCCAAGAAACTGGCGGCCACCGGCGCGACCGCCCGACGCAAGCCAGCCAAAGCGAGGAAACCGATGAAGGCAATGAAGGTCGAGAAGGCCGCGGCGCCCGCCGCGAAGGCGCGCAAGGGGGCCGCCGCGAAGAAGCCCGCAAGAGGCGCGGCAGGCAAGCCCGAGCCGGTGGGCACCCGGGGCAAGCGCACCGCGATCGGCGCGCGAGCCCGCGTGCCGGCCCACCACGGCGACGCGAGCAGCGCCACCCAGGGACCGACCCATCTCGCCGGCCGCTCCGGGCAGGCCAGCAAGGCCGGCACGCGGGCCCGCGCGAAGAAGGCCTGAGCGCTACTCGTAGCGCACATCCAGCACGTCGTACTGGCGCACGCCGCCGGGGGCGCGCACCTCGGCGGTGTCGCCCGCGCTGCGCCCGATCAGCGCGCGCGCGATCGGGCTCGACACCGAGATCTTGCCGGCCTTGATGTCGGCCTCGTCGTCGCCGACGATCTGGTAGCAGACCCGGTCGCCCGATTCGAGGTCTTCGAGATCGACGGTCGCGCCGAACACGACGCGGCCGTCGGCGTCGAGCCGCTTCGGGTCGATGACCTGGGCGTTGGCCAGCTTGGTTTCGAGCTCGGCGATGCGCCCCTCGACGAAGCCCTGCCGCTCTCGCGCGGCGTCGTATTCGGCGTTCTCGGACAGGTCGCCCTGGGCGCGCGCCTCCGCGATCGCGTTGATCACGGCCGGTCGCTCCACCGACTTGAGCCGCTGCAGCTCTTCCTTCAGCAGCTCGGCGCCGCGCCTGGTGAGCGGAATGGTTGCCATCGGATACCTCGGGTTCTCGGCGCGCGACACGGCGCGCGGCAATCGCTCCAAAAAAGACTCGGACCGCCGGGCGGCGAAGCCGGGCGGTCCGTCTGTCAGCGCAACTCTAACGCAAAACGCGCCGCGCGCGCACGTCCGCCGGCTGCGCCGCCCGCCTGCGGGCCGAGCTACAGCCCGGCGTGCAGTTCCTGCAGCGAGTAGACGTCGAGCCGCTGCAGCGATCGCATGCCCTCGACCGCCGCCAGTGCGCCCGCGATCGTCGTGTAGTAGGTCACTCGCTGCGCCAGCGCCGTCGTGCGGATCGAGCGCGAGTCGGCGATCGCGCCGCGTTTCTCCTCGACCGAGTTGAGCACCAGCGACACCTCGCCGTTCTTCAGCAGGTCGACCACGTGCGGGCGCCCTTCCTGCACCTTGTTGA
>JAXMFB010000025.1:0-36275 GCA_046347945.1 Burkholderiaceae bacterium | reverse complement strand
CCGACGCCCGGGAAGTTGCACCAGATCTCGCCCCAGCCTTGCGCGCCGTCGTTGTCGCGCACTCGCACCAGCACCGCCGGCCGGTCGTGCATCACGCCGAACGACGTATGCACCGGCACCTCGCAGGGTGCGCGAAAGACGAACGCATCGACGCCCTCGAGCGTCGCCGCGTTCCAGTTCGTGCCTGAGCCGGTCATCCACGATCCCTTCAGTAGCCCGGCTCGCGATGGTACTCGTGCCGCGCCGTGTTCACGTACGAGCGCCTGAACTCCACCGGACGATCGCCCAGCGTGAAGGCCACGCGGCGAATGAGCAGCAGCGGGCTGCCCTCGGGCACGCCCAGCAGCAGCGCGACGTCGGCGGGCGCGCCCACCGCGCGAACTGTCTCGGCGGTGCGCACCACCGACAGTCCGAAGCCGTGCTGGTACAGGTGGTAGATGGTGTTGGTGCGCTCGCGCAGTCGTTCGGCAGTGAGACCCGCGAACAGTTCGGCCGGCACAGCGATGTCGTCGACGATCACCGGCTCGCCGCCCAGCCGCAGCGCGTTGCGGTAGGCGAAGACCGGCGCACGCGGCGCCAGTTGCAGCCGCTCGGCGGTCTCGTCGTCGGCGCGCGCCTTGCGAAAGCCCTGCAGTTCGACCTGCGGGTATTCCTTCACCCCGTCGTGCCGGATGATGTTGAAGAACAGGAACAGCATCCGATCGCGCGTGTGCGTGGCGACGAAGGTGCCGCGCCCCTGCTGGCGCAGCAGCACATTCTCGGCGACCAGTTCGTCAATCGCCTTGCGCAGCGTGCCGATCGCGATGCCGAAGCGCTCGGCGAGCCGTGGCTCGGCCGGGATCGCCTCGCCGGGCTTCCATTCGCCGGCGGCGAGCGCCGCCAGCATCTTGCGCTTGACCTCCTTGTAGATCGGCCCGCCCGAGGGCGCGGTGATGGCGTCGTGTCTATCCATGCGAAGGTCCGCCGCGGCACGCCCGGAGCGGGCGATGCGTTTCCCGCCATTCTGACAGCAAACTCCGCAGGTGTGTAACTGAGTTGAATCATCTAGTTGACTTACCGGAACCGCTCGTCTAGGATCGACCGACCCTTCCCAAGGAGCGAAGAATGATTCACGTCGTATTGCACGACGCCAAGGACACCGTCGCGGTGGCGGTCGTCGAAGGCATCAAGGCCGGCACGCAGCTCAACGCCTGGATCATGGACGAGGACAGGACGATCAGCGCCAAGGCCACGCAGGACATCCCGATCGGCCACAAGGTCGCGCTGAAGGACATGGCGGTCGGCGACACCGTCTACAAGTACGGCATCGACATCGGCAAGGTGGTGGCGCCGATCAAGGCCGGCGAGCACGCCCACGTGCACAACATCAAGACCAAGCGCTGGTAAGCAGCCGCCGCGTCGCCACCCAAACGAAAGAGAGCGTCAAATGCCAGTGATCGACAAGAACACCACCTTCTGGGGCTATCGCCGCGAGAACGGTCGCGTCGGCGTGCGCAACCACGTCATCATCCTGCCGCTGGACGACCTGTCCAACGCCGCCGCCGAGGCGGTCGCCGTCGCGATCAAGGGAACGATGGCGATCCCGCACCCCTACGGCCGCCTGCAGTTCGGTCCCGACCTCGACCTGCACTTCCGCACGCTGATCGGCACCGGCTCGAACCCGAACGTCGCCGCGGTGGTGGTGATCGGCATCGAGGACGGCTGGACGAAGAAGGTCGTCGACGGTATCGCGAAGACCGGCAAGCCCGTGGTCGGCTTCGGCATCGAAGGCCACGGCGACCACGAGACGATCAAGCGTGCGTCGATGGCGGCGAAGCAGTTCGTCCAGCACGCGACCGCGCTGCACCGCGTCGAGTGCCCGATCAGCGACCTGTGGGTGTCCACGAAGTGCGGCGAGTCCGACACGACCTCGGGCTGCGGCTCGAACCCGACCGTGGGCAACGCCTTCGACAAGCTGCACCCGCTGGGCACGACGCTGTGCTTCGGCGAGACCTCCGAGATCACCGGCGGCGAGAACATCGTCGCGGCGCGCTGCGCCAACGACCAGGTGCGCGAGCGCTTCATGTTCATGTTCGATCGCTACCAGGACATGATCAACCGCTGGAAGACCAGCGACCTGTCCGAGTCGCAGCCGACCAAGGGCAACATCGCGGGCGGCCTGACGACGATCGAGGAGAAGGCGCTCGGCAACATCCAGAAGATCGGCAAGAAGTGCACCGTCGACGGCGTGCTCGACAAGGCCGAACAGCCCACGCACCCGGGCCTGTGGTTCATGGACTCGTCGTCCGCAGCCGCCGAGATGGTCACGCTGTGCGCGGCCTCGGGCTACGTCGTGCACTTCTTCCCGACCGGCCAGGGCAACGTGATCGGCAACCCGATCCTGCCGGTCATCAAGCTGTGCGCGAACCCGCGCACGGTGCGCCTGATGAGCGAGCACGTCGACCTCGACTGCTCGGGGCTGCTGCAGCGCGAGATGACGCTGGACCAGACCGGCGACAAGCTGCTCGAGGCGATGCTGGCCACGGCCAACGGCCGCTGGACGGCGGCCGAGGCGCTCGGTCACCGCGAGTTCGTGCTCACGCGCATCCACGAGTCGGCGTGAGCGGGACGGCCGGCGCCGCGCGGCAGCCCGCCGGGCGCGCGCGGCGCAGCGACGCGGAGCAGCGGGCATGACGCGCATCGTCGTCAGCGAGTTCATGGACCTGCCCGCAGTCGAGTCGCTGCGCGGCGCGTTCGACGTCGACTACGCGCCGGAACTGGTCGACGACCGCGCGGGGCTGCTCGCCCGCGTCGCCGGGGCCGACGCGCTGATCGTGCGCAACCGCACCCGCGTCGACCGCGAAGTGCTCGCGGCCGCGCCGCGGCTGCGCGCGATCGGCCGGCTCGGCGTCGGGCTGGACAACATCGACGTGCCCGCCTGCGAAGCGGCCGGCGTCGCGGTGTACCCGGCCACCGGCGCCAACAGCCTGGCGGTCGCCGAGTACGTCGTCGCCACCGCGATGGTGCTGCTGCGCGGCGCCTACCTGTCGAGCGGCGAGGTGGCCGCGGGCCAGTGGCCCCGCGCACGGATGTCGCAGGGCCGCGAAACCGCGGGCAAGACGCTCGGGCTGGTCGGTTTCGGCGGCATCGGCCGGATGACCGCGAAGCTCGCGCAGGGCCTGGGCATGCGGGTGCTCGCCCATGACCCGATTCTGCCGCCCGACGCGCCGACGTGGTCCGAAGCCGGTGTCGGCCGGCGCGAGCTCGACGCGCTGTTCGGCGAGGTGGACGTGCTCAGCCTGCACGTGCCGCTGACCGAGTCGACCCGCGGCCTCGTCGACGCCGCGCGCCTGGCACGGATGAAGCCCGACGCAATCCTCGTCAACACGGCGCGAGGCGGTGTCGTCGACGAAACGGCGCTCGCGGCGGCCCTGCGAAACGGCAGGCTCGGGGGCGCCGCGCTCGACGTGTTCGACGACGAGCCGCTTCGCGCGGGTTCGCCGCTGGCCGGCGCGCCGAACCTGATCCTCACGCCGCACATCGGCGGCGTCACGCGCGAATCGAACGAGCGGGTCAGCTCGCTGATCGCCGAGCGGATCCGCGCGTTCTTCTCGGCCTAGAGAGGGCCTGTTCACCCTGGCGCGCGCGCCGACGCGCTCCCATACTGCGGACTTCGCCGCGGAGCACACCCATGCCCCGACTCTCCATCGAACGACTGAACGAGCTCGCCGCCACCGCGCTGCAGCGGGCCGGCGCCGCGCCCGAGATGGCGCGCATCACCGCGCACGCACTGGTGGCTGCCGAGGCGCAGGGGCTGGGCTCGCACGGGCTGGCTCGCGTCGCGCAGTACGCGGGGCACCTGCGCCACGGACGCGTCAACGGCAACGCGCAGCCGGCGGTGGTTCGCTCGCGCGCCGCGGCATGCCTGGTCGACGCCGACGAGGGACTCGCCTTTCCCGCCTGCGCACTCGCGGTGCGCGAGGCGATCGCGCGCGCGCGCGTGGCGGGCGCTGCGTTCGCGGGCGTCACGCGCAGCCACCACTTCGGCGCGGCGGCCTGGCACCTGGAGCCGGTCGCGGCCGCCAGCATGGTCGGGCTCGCATTCGGCAACTCGCCGGCGGCGATGCCGGCGTGGGGCGGGCGGCGCGCGATCTTCGGCACCAATCCGATCGCCGCGGTCTTTCCGCGCCGCGGCGCACCGCCGCTCACGATCGACCTGTCGCTGTCCGAGGTCGCGCGCGGCAAGCTGATGGTCGCCGCGCGCGAGGGCAAGCCGATCCCGCAGGGCTGGGCGCTCGACAAGGACGGCAATCCGACCACCGATCCGAAGGCCGGCCTCGAGGGCATGATGCTGCCGGCCGGCGGCGTCAAGGGCGCAATGCTCGCGCTGATGGTCGAACTGATCTGCTGCGCGCTGACGGGCGCCGCCTTCGGCTTCGAGGCCGACTCGTTCTTCACCGACGAGGGCAACCGCCCGCGCATCGGCCAGGCCTTCGTGGTGATCGACCCGGACGCGGTGGGCGGCAACGACGTGTTCCATGAGCGCATCGAAACGCTGGTCGCGACGATGCTGCTCGACGCGCAAGTGCGCCTGCCCGGGCAGCGGCGCGTGGACCTCGCGCGGCGCGCCGAGGCCGAAGGCATCGACGTCGCGGCGCCGCTGCTCGCGCAGCTCGAGTCGCTGGCAAGCTGAGCGGGCTGCGGGGCCCCGGTCGATGAGGATCTTCGACGCCGAGGCCACGCGCGCCGCACTGCCGTTCGAGCGCCTGGTGCAGGCGCTGCGCGCGACGTTCGCCACGGGCTGCGCAGTGCCGCAGCGCCACGTCCACGAGATCGCCGGCGCCGACGGCAGCGTGCTCACGTCGCTGATCATGCCCGCGTGGACCGCGCGCTACTACGGCATCAAGACGGTCAACGTCGCACCGGGCAACGCGGCGCGGGGGCTCGCGGGGCTGCACGCGGTGTACCTGCTGTTCGACGCGGTCACCGGGGTGCCGCTGGCGCAACTCGACGGCAGCGTCGTCACGTCACGGCGCACCGCGGCCGCTTCGGCGCTCGCCGCATCGTGGCTCGCCCGCGACGACGCCAGGCACCTGCTGGTCGTCGGCGCGGGCCAGGTCGCGCGGCTGCTGCCTGAAGCGTATCGCGCCGTGCGCCCGATCGAGCGCGTGACGGTGTGGGCGCGCCGCGCGGAGGCCGCCCAGGCGCTGGTCGACGAGCTGCGCAGCCAGGGCTTCGAGGCCAGCGCCGCGGCGCGACTCGACGCTGCGGTGGCGGCGGCCGACATCGTCAGCTGCGCGACTTTGGCCACGGAACCCGTCGTGCACGGCCGCTGGCTGCGAGGCGGCCAGCACCTCGACCTGATCGGCAGCTTCACGCCGGCGATGCGCGAGGCCGACGACGATTGCTTCGCCGGTGCGGCGCTCTACGTCGACACCGACGAGGCGCTGCGGAAGAGCGGCGAGCTGCTCGGTCCGCTGTCGCGCGGCGTGTTCGCGGCCACCGACGTTCGCGGCACGCTGGCCGCGCTCGCGCGCGGCGAGGCGCCGGGACGCCTCAGCCGCGACGAACGCACCGTGTTCAAGTCGGTGGGCACGGCCCTCGAGGACCTCGCCGCGGCGACGCTGGTCTGGGAGGCGTCCGCCGGCTGAGCGGCGTGGCTCGCCTTCGGTCCGCGCCGCAACTGCCGCGCCGCGGGCGCGACTCAGATCAACGACCCGCGATGGGCCATGCCGCCGTCGATCGTCACGATCGTGCCGCTGGTGTACGACGAGAGGTCGGAGGCGAGCAGAACGACGGTCGCCGCGATCTCGTCGACCGTCGCCGCGCGGCCGAACGGAAACGACGCGGCGAGTTCCTTCCAGCGTCCGGGGTCGCCGAGGCGCGTGCCCGCCTCCTTCTGCATGAGCCGGACCAGCCGCTCGGTGGCGACCGGCCCGGGGTTCACGCCGACGACACGCACCCCGTCGACCGGGCTGTTGCCGCCCAGCGCGCGCGTGAACGCCATCAGCGACGCATTGCCCGCGGCGCCGGCGATGTAGCCGGCGTCGACGCGCTCGCCGCCGTTGCCGAGGATGTTGACGATCACGCCGCTGCGCCGCGCCTTCATTGTCCGGTAGTACGCGCGGCACATGTTGATGTAGCCGAAGACCTTCAGGTCCCAGGCCTGGCGCCAGGTGTCCTCGTCGATCTCCTCGATCGACCCTCGCGGAATCGACCCGGCGTTGTTGACCAGGATGTCGACGTCCGGAGCGCGTGCGGCGAGCTCCTCGACGCGGCCGCGCTGCGAGAGGTCGATCGCGTGCACGCGCACGTCGACGTCCGCGACCTCGCGCAGGCGTGTTCGTGCCGCCTCGAGATCGCCACCCGAGCGGGCCACCAGGTGCAGGTGGCAACCCTCGGCCGCCAGCATGCGCGCGATCGCGAAGCCGATCCCCTGCGATCCTCCGGTGACCAGCGCCGTGCGCCCGGCAAGCTTCATGTCCATGTCGCCTCTCCGATTTTGCCCGCGATCCGGCTTTCGATGCCGCTTCCGATTCTGCTTGCGATGCTGCGTCCGACGACGGGCTCAGCCGGCCCCATCGGCCGGCGCGCCGACGACCTCGACGTAGCGCGTCTTGCCCGCCTCGCGCGGCAGCGACCCCGGCGGCAGCCATTCGAAGGCCGGGCTGACCTGCAGCGCCTGCCGGAACAGCTCGGTCAGCTCGCGCTCGAGCGCGACCAGGCCGGCGCCGCCCGCCCCGCCGTGCTCGAGCCGGATGCGCAGCGGCGGCACGACACGCGGCCCCGGGCGGTCGAGCAGGATCCGGAACGCGCCGGTCACGCGAGGATAGAGGCGGAAGATCGTGTTGGCGACCGCCTGCGGATAGACGTTGACGCCCTTGACGGTCAGCATGTCGTCGGTGCGCCCGAGAATCGCGAAGCGGATGCCCGGCATGCCGCAGGCGCAGGGCTCGGTCCAGACCTGCAGCAGGTCGCCGAGCGCGTAGCGCATGAACGGCCCGCCGCGCCAGTCGAGGAAGGTGAAGACCATCTCGCCGATCGCGCCGTGGCGAAGCGCGATCGGCGCGCGGGTGCCCGGGTCGACCAGCTCGAGCAGGCAGTGGTCTTCGGAGACGAAGTGCATGCCGGCGCAGTCCGCGGCCGGCGCATCGCACGAGATGCCGTGAAACGCGTGGCCGCCGCCGGTGTGGTCGAAGACGCGGGCGCCGAAGCCCTCGGCGAGCGCCCGCCTGACCTCGGGGTCTCCGCCGCCGCCCTCGCCCGCGCAGAAGAACCAGCGCAGCCCGAGTTCGCTGGCCGGGCGCCCGGTGAGACGCGGCGCTTCCTCGATCAGGTATTGCCCGAACGACGGCGTCGCGACGATTGCGTGCGGGCGGGTGATCCGCGCGATGTCGACGACGCGCTTGGTGCCGCCTTCGATGCCGACCGGCACGACGCAGGCACCGAGGTGCATGATGCCCTGCGACAGCGGCAGCCCGCCGGTGAACATGCTCAGCGACAGCGCCTGCAGCATCACGTGCCCGGGGCGGATGCCGGCGCGCCAGTACTTGCGCGCGTGCATCTCGTTGACGATCGCGACGTCGTGCGCAGTCAGCGTGTACAGCGTCGGCACGCCGGTCGTGCCCGACGTGGCGTTGATGCGCACGATCTCCTCGGGCGCCGCGCAGCCCATCGACGTGAACGGGCTGCCGTGGCGCTCGAGCGACTCCTGCTGGACGCGACGGTGCTCGTCCTTCGTCATCACCGGGATGCGCGCGAAGTCGTCGAAGCTGCGGATGTCCTCGGGACGGGCGCCCACCTCGTCGAACTTGCGACGATGCACCGGCGAGCGCTCGCAGTTGTAGCGCACCTGCCGCTGCAGGCGCCGCAGCTGCAAGGCGGCCATTGCGTCGCGCGACAGCGTCTCGACCGCCTCGTTCCAGAGGCGGCGGCCGCGGTCCGCGCCTGCGGGCGTTCGGGAGGCACGATCCCCGGTTGCGCGCTTGCCGGGCGTGCCGCTCACGATGGCTGCTCCGTCGCGAAGCCCTCTTCGTCGGGCTGGCACAGCTCGAAGCGCAAGCCGGTGATGCCGTCACGCGGCAGGAACGCGATCCGGCCATGCGCGCCGCGCCTCGGAAAGCCCGGCAGCGGCGCGATTCCCTCGGCGCGAAGCCCGGCGAGCGCTGTGTCGAGGTCGGGCACCGACAGCGACAGGTGGTTGACCCCCGGTGCCGGACCCATCACCGACCGGCCGAACCCGTCGCCGCGATCGGTGTAGCGCAACAGCTCGACGATCAGGTTCTCGGCGTGGAACTCGGCCACCTCGAGACCAGCGTCGGGCACCGAGCGCCGGCGCAACGGCGCGCCCGGCAACATGCGCGCCATCGCGGCGATTGCCGGCTCGAGCTCGTCGACGACGATGCCGATGTGGTCGATGCGCGGTGCGCTCATGTCGCCTCCCGGAGGCGCCGGGTCGCGGTTTCGTCGAGCGCCAGCGTCGCCGGGTCGATCACGACGCCGTAGTCTTCGCGCGCCGCCTCGACGCTCAGCACGCCGTCGAGGACGTCGTCGACGACCCGCTCGACCGGCCTCTCGCGCGGATCGCCGTAGCCGCCGCCACCGCCGGCGCGCTGGCGGTACACCGAGCCGCGCTCGATCCCGCGCACGATCTCCTTCGCCTTCGGGCGGCGCACGACACCGCCCGGCGCCGTGATCGTCACCTCGTTGACGCTGCCCGCCCTGCCGCCGAACAGGCCGAACGCACGCGCCTCCTCCTCGATTCCGTCGCCGAAGGCGATGCCGGTGACGTCCTTGCCTTCGATGACGAACTCGGTCTCGACCCCCAGCCCGCCGCGCCAGCGGCCGGCGCCCGCCGAGTCGCGCGCGTACTCGTGGCGCAGCAGGCGGTGCGGATCGTGGATCTCGAACATCTCGTAGTCCTGCGCCAGGATGCCGCCCGCGCAGTTGATCAGGCCGATATGGTCGTAGCCGTCGGCGCCCCAGGTGGCGCCCGAGCCGCCCTTGAGCGCCAGGAACAGGATGTCGACGTAAGGTCGCTCGTTGCGCGGGTCGTGGCCGGTGATCGTGAAGCCCATCATCCGGTTCCAGCCGGCAGTCACCATCTTCGGCAGCGCCTGCGAGAACGCACGGAAGATCGCGTCCGAGGTCGGGCCAGTGATCGAGTTGCCGAAGGTCGTCGCTGCGGGGAACCGCGCGTTGAGGAACGAACCCTCCGGGTTCACGATGCGGATCGGGCGCAGGATGCCGGCGTTGTGCGGCACGTCCGGGTTGATCAGCATCAGGAACGTGAGCAGCAGCGCCGACGCGGTCGCCGAATACGGCGCGTTGACGAAGCCGGGCGTCTGCGGCGACGAGCCGGTGAAATCGAACGTGACCTCGTCGCCGGACACGGTCACCGCCAGGGCGATTCTCATCGACGAGCCGTCGGTCACGCCGTCGTAGAACGCCCGGCTCTCGCCGCAGTAGACGCCGTCCGGAATGGCCGCAATCTCCCGCCTGACCATCCGCTCGGACGCGTCGAACAGGTAGCCGACGCAATCGTCGAATTCGCGCGCGTCGAAGCGGCGGAACAGCTCGTGCATGCCGCGCTCGCCCACGCGGGTCGCGCCGATCTGCGCCTTGATGTCCTCCTCGACGATCGCGTAGCGGATGTTGGCGAAGATCATCCGCCAGACGTCGCGCCGCAGCTGCCCGCGCTCGTGAACCTTGATCGGCGTGATGCGCAGTGCCTCCTGCCAGACCTCGCGCGCCTCGGGGTTGTAGCCGCCGGCCTGCGCGCCGCCGATGTCGGCCTGATGCCCCTTGCAGGCGGCCCAGGCGACCAGGCGGCCATCGCGGAAGATCGGGCGGAACACGGCGACGTCGTTGTTCTGGTTGCCGCCGGAGAACACGTCGTTGTGCAGGATGACGTCGCCCTCGTGGACGTCGTCGCCGAACCAGCGCACGACGTGCTCGCAAGCTGGCTGCAGCGCGAACGCGAGCACCGGGATGTACTCGGACTGCTCGAGCATCTGCCCGCGCGCGTCGTACAGCCCGGTGACGAAGTCGCGCGCCTCGTTCAGGATCGGCGAGCGCGTGGTGCGCAGCAGCGTGAGGCCCATCTCCTCGGTGATCGACTTCAGCCGCCGGTGCAGCACCGAGGCCCGGATCGGATCGACGCCCGGCGTCATCGCAGTTCCTCCATCACGCGGTCTTCGAGCACGCAGCCGCCGAGCGCATCGACCGAGACGGCGAACCCGGCGGGAACGAAGATCGTCGTCGTGACCCTCTCGACGATCGCCGGCCCGTCGAGCAGGTTTCCGTGGCGCAGGCGGTCGCCGTCGTAGACCGGCGTCTCGCGGAAGTCGCCGGCCTGCGGCTGGAAGACCGCACGCCGGCCCTTGAGCGCATGGCTCGCGTCCTCGCCGTCGCGCGGCTCGTCGACCTGCGGCGGCTTGTCGGTCTCGCCGAGCGCCGACAGGCGAACGCTCACCATCTCGACGGGCGTCGCCTCGTCGCGCAGCGCGTAGCCGTAGAGGCGGTCGTGCCGCGCGTGGAACGCGTCGCGGATCGCGTCCCACGCGCCGCTGCGAAGCTGCCCGGCGCTCACGGCGACCGGCACCTCATGGTACTGGCCGCGGTAGCGCAGGTCGAGCGCGAACGACAGGCGCCGCCTGTCCGGCGCGATGCCTTCCGATTGCAGCACCGCATCGGCCTCGGCGCTCATCTCGCCGGCCAGCTCGCCCACGCGACCACGCGACGTCGTCGCGTCGCCCAGCACCGCCGCGTGACTGCGCACGAAGTCGTGCTTCAGGTCGGTTCGCAACATGCCCGACGCGCAGAAGATCGCCGCGTCGCGGGGCACGAGCACCCGGCGGATGCCGAGCTCGCGCGCGATCATCGCCGCGTGGATCGCCCCCGCCCCGCCGGCGCAGATCAGCGTGAACTCGCGCGGGTCCCAGCCCTTCTGGACCGAGATCTCGCGGATCGCCGAGGCCATGTTCACGTTCATCACCTGGTACATGCCCCAGGCCGCGCGAACCGTGTCGATGCCGAGCGCGGCGGCGACGCCGCGATCGACGGCAGCGCGCGCCGCCCTGGCATCGAGCCGGATGCTGCCGCCGGCGAAAAAGTCGGGCGACAGGTAGCCGAGAACGAGGTTCGCATCGCTGCAGGTCGGCTCGGTGCCGCCACGACCGTAGCAGGCGGGCCCGGGATCCGCGCCGGCGCTCTGCGGCCCCATCTTCAGCAGGCCGTCGTCGATCCATGCGATCGAGCCGCCACCGGCGCCGATCGTGACGATATCCATCGACGGCAGCGCCAGCGCAAAGCGGCTGACGCTGGTGGACGTCGTGATCGACGGCGCGCCGCCGACCACCAGCGCGGCGTCGAAGCTGGTGCCGCCCATGTCCACCGTGATGAAGCTGTCCTCGCCGTGCGGGCGCAGCGCGGCCAGCCCCGCGGTCGGCGCCGCGGCCGGACCCGACAGCAGCGTCGAGGCCGCCAGCGCCGCGACCGCTTCGGGCGACGTGACACCGCCGTTGGACTGCATGATGCGCAGCGCCCCGCGGAAGCCGCTGTCGGCGAGGCGCCGCCGCAGGTTGTCGACGTAGCGGCGCAGGATCGGCCCGACCACCGCGTTGAGCACCGTGGTGCTGGTGCGCTCGTAGAAGCGGACCTGCGGCAACACCCGGCTCGATACCGACAGGTACGCATCCGGCATCCGCCGCGCGACGAGTTCGGCGGCCGCCTCCTCGTGGGCAGCATTCGCGTACGCGTGCATGAAGCTGATCGCCACCGCCTCGACGCCGCCGGCCTGCAGCACGTCGACGGCGCGCTCGACGTCGTCGAGCGACAACGGTTCGATCTCGCGGCCCCGGTGATCGATGCGGCCCCGCACCGGCAGCCGAAGGCGCCGGCGCACGAGCGGCGCGGGCGCGGTGAGCTTGTTGTCGTAGAACGACTCGCGCACGCCGCGGCGCATCTCGAGCGCGTCGCGAAAACCGTGCGTCGTGAGCAGCCCGGCGCGCGCGATGCGCCCCGTGAGCACGGCGTTGGTCGTCACCGTCGTGCCGTGGACGATGATGTCGACGCGCTCGAGAAACCCGGCCAGCGGCAGGCCCGCGCCGGCGGCCAGGTCGCCGAGGCCCTGCAGCACGGCCTGCGACGGATCGGCCGGCGTCGACAGCACCTTGTGCGCGCGAGTGCCGCCGCGCTCGTCGAGCAGCAGGTAGTCGGTGAACGTGCCGCCGACGTCGATGCCGATCCGGTAACCCATCCGTGTCTCCGCCGATCGGGTTCGGTGTAGATTCCCCCGTATCGCAACGATGGTACCGGAAACCGCTATCTGGTACCAGACGCATTCGGGAGGAAGCGAAGTTGACGACCAGGCGCTCATCGCCGGCGCCGCGCGAGGAGGAACTGCTCGACCGGCTCGAGACGATCTTCCTGAAGGAGGGCTTCCGCAAGGTGACGGTCGCTGACCTGGCCAGTCGCCTGCGTTGCTCGCGGCGCAACTTCTACGAGCTGGCCGACAGCAAGGAAGCGCTGTTCCTGCGGGTGTTCGACCGGTACCTGACCCGGCTGCGCGAGCAGGGCACGCACGGCGCGGCCGCCGTGCCGCCGCAGCAGGCCTTCGAGCCCTACCTGATGCCGGCGATCGACGCCGCGCGCAAGCTCTCCGCGACGCTGATGCAGGACATGACCGGCTATCCGCCCGCGAACGCGATGTGGGAGCGGCACCAGCGCGAGCGCATGGAGGGGCTTCGCCGCCTGGTCGAGCGCTGCGTCGAGCAGGGCCTGTTCCGCGGCGTCGATCCGTACCTGGTCGCGGAGGTGATGGCGGCGTCGCTGCGCCGCATCCGCGAGCCCGCCTTCCTCGCCGCGTCCGGGCTGTCGTACCGCGATGCCGTCGAGGAACTCTACGGCCTGCTGCTGTACGGCCTGTTCAGGCGCGACGCGCCCGACGACCGGCCGCCTCGCGTGCCGGCACCCGGCGAGAGGGCGCCGGCGCGCAAGCCGGCGCTCAGCGAGAAGGCCCCGGCCTCGCCCGCGCGAGAAAAGCCAGTGCGTCGGGCAGCATCCGCCAGATCTGCGCGGCGATGAACATCACGCCGAGCGGATCGCCGAAGGTGCCGGCCGTCGGCGGCCCGAGTACCCGCAAGGTCGGGCGCGCGCGCGCGTCGGCGCCGATCGCGCAGCAGTTCGCGTCGACCGCGAAGCCGATGCCCGCGTCGTCGACGCGAAGCCATCCATCGCCGACCAGCGACGCCAGGAACGGATCTGCACGAAGGCCCGCCACCGCGTCGAGCCCGGTGCAATTGACCAGCGCGTCGAAGGTCTCGGTGCGCTCGCCCGCGCCGCCGCGTCCGGCAAAGCGCACGCGCAGCGCACTGCTGTCGGCCACCGGTTCCACCGCACGCAGGCGCGCCGCGCGGAACACGACCCGGCCGCGCGCCTCGGCGTCGCGCACCAGCGCGTCGTTCTGCGGCGGCGCGCGGAAGCGATGCACGTCGTACCACGTACGCATCCTGCGCAGGAACCTTCGCTGCTCGGCGGCCGGCAGCAACGGCCACGCGCGCCACACCACGTCGCGCAGTTCGTCGAAGCCCTTGTGCCAGCTCTCGCCGCGAGCCTCGACCTCGCGGATACGCGCGCGCAGTGCGCGCACCCAGCCGCGCAGCGTCGGCGGCGTATCGTGCAACAGGAAACCCGGCACGGCGCCCATGATCCGCTCGAGCGGCGCTTGCGCCGCCGCGTCGGCGGCCTCGACGCCGGCCGGCGCAGCCACCGGCGGCTGCGGGCGCGGCCGCAGCCCGCGTCGCGATACCACGACGACGTCGCCGCGGTGATCGGCGCGCACGAGGGTGGACACGATGTCCAGCGCCGTGAGCCCGCTGCCGACGACCAGCACTCTCGCGCGAGGATCGATCCGCGCCAGGCGGCCCGGCTGCAGCGGGTCCTCGATGACCGACGGATGGCCGGCCAGCGATCGCGCGAGAGGCGCCTGCAGACGCGGCAGCGGATTGCCCGTCGCGACGACCAGCATGTCCGACTCGAGCGCGCGTCCGTCGGCGGTGCGGATCGCCATCGCGTCGCGCGACGCGACGGCGGCCACCGCGCGGTCGCGAAGGTGCGCGATCGTCGACCCCGTCGCCGGCCGTCTCTCGTGGGCGCGCAGCGTGTCGGAGAGGTAGACGCCGTAGTCCGCGCGCCGCACGAATGCGTTCCCGTCGGCCGCCATCGACTCCGGGTCGCGCCCGAAGATCGAGTTCGCTTCGCACCAGCGCGTGAAATGCCCCGCGTCGTCCGGAACGATCGAGTGCGACCAGGTCGGGCCGTTCAGGCGGTGGTCGGGATCGGTGGCCGAGTACGCGAGGCCGGGGCCGATTCTCTCGCGCGGCTCGACGACGGTGATGGCGAGCGGCACGGCACTCGCGCGAACCAGCTGCACCGCGGTCGACGCGCCGGTGAAGCCGCCGCCGACGATGGTGACGCGGCGCGGCGCCTTGTCCTGGTTCAACGCTCCCCCTTCGTCCCGGCTTTCCGGAACGCGCCGAGCACTGGCCATGAAGCCCGGCTCCATCGTACGCCGACGTCGATGCTAGGCTTCGGCTGCGGCCGGGCACGCGCTGGTCGCATCTTCCCATCGCTCCCCGGGATCGGTCCCGGCCCGGAATCCGGATGAACCTGCCCATCGAGACACTCGCGGGCGTCGGCCTGGTCGTCACCTTCGCGTACACCGTGGTCGGGCTCACCGGCTTCGGTGCCTCGATGGTGGCCATGCCGATGCTGGTGCAGCTGCTGCCGCTGCGCCTGGCGCTGCCGATGATGCTGGTCTACGACCTGATCGGCGGCGTGGCGATCGGCGTACGCAACCGCAAGTCGGTCGATCGCGGCGAATTGCTGCGCCTGGTCCCGTTCATGCTGATCGGCGTCGCGCTCGGCGTGACCGTGCTGGTGAAGGCGCCCGAGCGCGCGCTGCTGCTGCTGCTCGGCGTGTTCGTGCTGGCCTTCGCCGCCTGGAGCCTGCTGTTCCGCTCGCGCCAGGCGACGATCGCGCCCGGCTGGGCCGTGCCGCTCGGCACCGTCGGCGGCGTGTTCAGCGCGCTGTTCGGCACCGGCGGGCCGATCTACACCATCTATCTCGCGCGACGGGTGCAGGACAAGGGCCGGCTGCGCGCGACGATCTCGCTGCTGCTGTTCATGAGCGCGCTGGCAAGGCTTGCGTCGTTCATCGCCGCCAGCCTGTTCTCGCCGCCTGGCCTGCCGCTGCTGATCGCCATCATGCTGCCGTGCGCGCTCGCCGGCATGTACCTGGGCACTCATCTGCATCATCGCCTGCCCGCGCACCGGATCGTGCAGGCCGTGTGGGCGATCCTGATCGTCGGCGGCGCGGCGCTGGTGCTGCGCAGCCTTTGAACGCCGCGCAGTGGCCGGCCAGCGGCGACGCTCAGCCGGGGCGGCGGATCACCGGCGCGGCAACCCCCTCGATCATCACGTTCAGGCACGCGGGCAAGCCGCTGGCCTGCGCTCGCGCCGCGGCCGGCACGAGTTGCGCCGCGTCGGTCACCTGCTCGCCATGGCCGCCGAACGCGACGCTCACCTGGTCGTAGCGCATCGGCCGCAACTCGCAGCCCACCAGCCGGTCGGCGCCGTAGTCCTCGAGCTGGATCTGGTACTCGGCGTTCCAGCGCGCGTCGTTGCCGACGACCGCGACGAACGGCAGCGCGTAGCGCACCGCGGTGTCGAGCTCGGCGACGTGAAAGCCGAACGTTCCGTCGCCCATCACGGCCACCACCGGCACGCCGGGCTTCGCGACGCGCGCCGCCAGCGCGAACGGCAGGCCAGCGCCGATCGAGCCCGCGACGCCGTTGATCACGCGGTTCGGCGCCGACAGGCAGGCCTGCGCCCACTGGCCGATCTCGCCGCCATCGGACACCAGCACCGAATCCGGGTGCGCGTCGAGCAGCTTCTGCAACGGGCGGCAGGCCTGCACCGGGTGCAGCCGGTCGGGCTCGTCCGACGCGGCGCGATCCCACTCGGGCGGACGCCAGTCGATCGCGCCGCGTACCTCGGCGAGCCAGGCGGCGCGCGACTTCTCCGCGGACGGACTCTGCTCGCGCGCGCAGGCTGCGAGCGCCTCGATCGCGGCCTGCGCGTCGGCGACGAACGCGGCCGCCAGGCGGGCGCCGACCGCGCGTCGCGCGCGCTCGATCTCGGCCTGCTCGGCGTCGACCTGGACGAAGATGCAGCCCGCGTCGAACGCCGGCGGCTGGCCGAACTTCAGCGTGAAATCGCAGCGCTTGCCGACGAGCAGCACGCAATCGGCCTGAGCCAGCACCTGTGCGAAGGCGCCGAGGCTCGGGTCGTTCACGCCGCGCGGGCTCTCCATGCCGATCACCGGCACGTCGATCGCCGCTTCGAGCGCACGCAGTCGGACGCGCCCGCGCCGGCTCATGCAGGCCGGCCCTGCGAGCACCAGCGGCCGCTTCGCCTGCCACAAGCGCGCGAGCACCGATCTTGCGTCACTCGCCGTCAGCGACTGCGCTCGCGCGGCGAACGCCGGCGCGCGCGGCAGGCGATCGGCGTCGGCCGCCTGCCCGAGCACGTCGGCGGGAAGGCTCAGGTGCACGGGCCCCGGCCTGCCCGAGCGCGCGATCGAGATCGCGCGGGCCAGGTCGGCGGCGACCTCGTCGGCGCTCGCGCAAGTCCACGAAGCCTTCGTGACGGGTGCCGCCATCTCGGCCTGTCGCATCTCCTGGAACGCGCCCATGCCCAGCTGCCCGGTGGGCGCATGGCCCGACAGCAGCACGACCGGCGCCTCGGCCATCTGCGCGGTATAGAGCGCCGACACCGCATTCGCATGGCCCGGCCCGCCGGTGACCAGCGCGATGCCCGGCTCGCCGGTGAGCCGGGCCCAGGCGTCGGCCATGTGGACCGCCGCCGCTTCGTGGCGCGTGTGCAGCAGCGAGATACCGGCGTCGATCGTCGCGTCGAACACCGGCATCACGTGGTTGCCCGACAGCGTGAAGACGCGCTCGATGCCGGCCGTGCGCAGCGTGCGCGCCAGCGCGTCGGCGCCGCGGAAGACTCGTGCCATCGAGGCGCCTACTTCAGCTCGATGCCGAGCTGCTTGCCGAGCCGGTCGTAGACCCCGAACTGGTCGGCCGCGAATTTCGCGGTGGCGGCGGGCGACATCACGCCGGGAATTCCGCCGAAGCGCTCGGTGCCGGCGACCCACGAGGGATCCTTCGCGAGCTTTGCGAGCACGTCGGCCCAGTACGCGACGAGTTCGGCGCTCATGCCCGGCGGGCCGTATAGCGCGCTCCAGCCGACGATCGCCTCGAGCTGCGGGTAGCCCAGCTCACGAACCGTCGGCACGTCGGGAATGTCCTTCCAGCGCTCGGGCGTGGTGGTCATCAGCGCGCGCAGCTTGCCGGCCTTGATGTTGCCGATCACCGAAGTGAGGTTCGCGCAGTTGAAGTCGACCTCGCGCGACAGCACGGCCAGCGCCGCGTCGCCGCCGCCCTTGTAGACGACCTGCGTCGCCGCGTCCTTGCCGAGCCCGAGCGTGTCGAACAGCAGCTGCGGCCCGAAGTTCAGGATCGTCCCGGGCCCCGAGGTGCTGTAGTTGAGCTTGCCGGGCTGCGCCTTCAGCGCGCCGACGAGATCGCCGAGCGTCCGGTACGGCGAGTCGGCGTGAACGACGCAGACGAACGGATTGCGTTCGAGCAGCCCGAGGAACGTGAAGTCGCTCCACCTGTACGGCACGCTCGGCTTGAGCGCCGGAAGCAGCGTCTGCGAGCCGACGCGCGCGAGCAGCAGCGTGTAGCCGTCGGGCTTCGCTTCCTTGACCAGCTGCGAGCCGATCGCGCCGCCGGCGCCGGCACGGTTGCCGACGACGATCGGCTGCGGCACATACTTCTGCGCGGCCGCAGCGAGGTTGCGCGCCGAGAGGTCGGCATCGCCGCCGACGCTGAAGGGCGCGACCAGCGTGATCGGGCGCTCCGGATAGGTCTGCGCCCCGACGGGAACGGCGCTCAGCGCCGTCACGATGCAGGCCGCGAGCGCGGCCACGGCTTTCCTGGTGGTGCTCACCGTGGTTCTCCGGTCGCTGGAATGATCGTTCAGGCCGCCTGGTCGTCGGAGATCAGGCTCTGCCCGGGCCGCACCCGCGTGAAATTCACGGGCTCGCGGCCGATGCTCACCGCGCCGTCGTGCCAGCGCGCCACCGTGTACGACGATTGCTCGAGGTCGCCGGTCTCCGGGTGGTCTTCGCGGAAGTGCGCGCCCCGCGAATCCTCGCGCGCGATCGCCGCGGCGGCGATGACGCGGCTCACCGAGATCAGGCTGCGCAGGTTCAGCCAGTCGTGCCAGCTCAGGTTGAACGCGCGCCCCTGGTCGGCGACCCCGGTTCGCGACAGCTGCGCGTCGAGTTCGTCGAGCCGCTTCGCGGCGCGCCGCAGGCCGTCGGCGCTGCGCAGGATGCCGACGTCGTCCCACATGCACTCGTAGAGCGCCTCGCGGATCGCTTCGACGTCTCCGGCCGGCAGCGAGAACGGCGCCTCGTGCGCGGCGATGCTGCGCTCGATCGCCGCCATGTCGGGCTCGCGATGCCCCGGATGCCCGCCGACCCACGCGGCCATGGTCTCCCCGGCAATGCCGCCGAAGACGGTCGAGTTGGCCACCCCGTTGCCGCCCAGGCGATTCGCCCCGTGCACGCCGCCGGTGTCCTCGCCGGCCGCGAACAGGCCCGGCAGCTGTGTCGTGCAGTCGGCCTTGAACACCACGCCGCCCATCATGTAGTGCGCAGTCGGAACGACCTCGACCAGGCCGCCGGCCAGGTCGAAGCCGCAATCGGCGCAGCGCTCGACCATCCCCTTGAACATCCGCCGCACCTTGTCGGGGCCGAGCTGGTGCATCTGGATGTAGACGCCGCCGTTGGGCGAGGTGCGGCCCGCGCGCATCTCCGAGTAGATCGAGCGCGAGACGATGTCGCGCGTCGCGCGCTCGGCGCGTGGATCGTAGCGCTGCATGAAGCGCTCCTGCGCGCCGTTGAGCAGCCAGCCGCCGGCGCCGCGCAGCCCTTCCTCGAGCACGGTTCCGGTCATCCGCGTGCCGGGTCCGGCGAGCAGGCCGGTGGGGTGGAATTGCACCATCTCCATGTCGCGCAGCGCGAGCCCGGCGCGCAGCGCCATCGCCAGCCCGTCGCAGCTCTTGTCGCCCGACGGCGTGTGGTACTTGTACATCGTCGGCCCGCCGCCGGTGGCGAGCAGCACCGCCTTCGCCTGCACGAAGACGAAGTCGCCGGTGCGCATGTCGATCATCAGCACGCCCGCCAGCGCCGACCCGTCGGCGGTGCGCACCAGTTCGATCGCGCGATGCTCCTCGAGCCGGTCGATGCCGCGCGACCAGACCTGCTCGGCGAGCCGGTTGATGATCTCGATGCCGGTCAGGTCGCCCTTGTGCACCGTGCGGTCGAAGGTCTGCCCGGCGAACGCCTTCTGGTGGACCGTGCCGTCCGGGTTGCGATCGAAGAAGCATCCGAGTTCGTTCTCGAGTTCGTGGATGCGCTCGACCGCCGTGGCAACCAGCGTCCAGGCGAGGTCCTGGTCGGACAGCCACTTGCTGCCTTCGATCGTGTCCATGAAGTGGCGCTCGACCGAGTCGCCCTCGGCGAGGGCCACGTTGTAGCCGCCCTGGACCATCCGCGTGCAGCCGCTCTTGCCGAGCAGCCCCTTCACCGCGACGGTGATCGACAGTGCAGGATTGGCCTGGTGCGCGTGCAGCGCCGCGAACAGGCCGGCGCCGCCCGAGCCGAGGATGAGGATGTCGGTCTGCAGCCTGCGCAGCGTCACCGCGACTGCACTCCGAGGCTGGCGAGCACCTGCGCGCGCCGCGCGTCGACGTCGTGCCGGACGACGTCGTAGAGGCTGCCGCCGTGGCTGTCCATCGCCACCAGCAGCGGCCCGAAGTCGCGGATGCGGAACTTCCACAGCGATTCGGGGTTGAGGTCGTCGAGGTCGACGTCCTCGATGCTCTCGATCCACGTGGTCTCGAGCGCGGCGGTGCCGCCGACGATCGCGAGATAGACGCCGCCCAACTCGCGGAATGCCGCGAGCGAATCGGCACGCAATCCGCCCTTTCCGATGATGATGCGCACGCCGTTGCGCTCCATCAGCGGGCGCGTGAAGCGCTCCATCCGGTCGGACGTCGTGGTGCCGATGCACACCGGCGCGTAGCCCGCCGGATGCCCGGCGCTCGGCTCGACCTTCTTCACGTTGGGCGCCGTGTGGATCACCGCGTGGCCGCGCAGGTCGAAGCGGGTCGTGCGCCCGCGGTCGAACATCGCGATCTGTGTCGCATCGCGGATGCCGAACAGCGTCTGCTGCAGCGTCACCGTGTCGTTGACGCGCAGCTGCCGGACCTGCTCTTCGGTCACCGGCGTCTTCAGCTCGTAGTGGGCCATGCTCAGAATCCGAACGTGACGCCGCCGGGCCCGAACGTCGCAGTCGCGCGTCGCGCCGAATGGCACTGCATGTTCACCGCGACCGGGTTCATCGTGATGTGCGTCGCGGCGAGCTCGACGTGCACCGCGAAGGCGGTCGAATCGCCGCCCAGCCCCTGCGGCCCGACGCCGAGCCGGTTGACCGCCGTGCTCAGTTGCTCCTCGATCTTCGCGCCTTCCGGGTCGCTGCAGCGGCTGCCGAGCTCGCGCGTGGCCGCACGCTTGGCCAGCGCCACACACAGGTCGGAAGTGCCGCCGATGCCGACCCCGACGATCGTCGGCGGGCAGGTCTTGCCGCCGGCCGCGATCACGCAGTCGACGACGAAGGTCTTGATCGCGTCGACGCCTTCGGCGGGAATCGCCATCTTCAGGAACGAGTTGTTCTCGGAGCCGCTGCCCTTGGGCACCATCTCGATCGACAGCGTCTCGCGGCGGTCGCTGAAATCGACGTGGATCACCGGCACCCCGATGCCGCACGAGGTGTGCTCGTTCTTCCTGGTGAGCGGGTGCACGACCGACGATCGCAACGGGTGCTCGCGCGTCGCGCGCTCGCAGCCCCTGCGGATCGCCTGCTTCAGCGCGTGGCCGTCGACCTCGACGCCGCTGCCGATCACCACGTTGTAGATCGGAATGCCGGTGTCCTGGCAGAGCAGGTTGCCGGTGTCCTCGGCCACCCGGATGTTGGTCACCATGGTCGCCAGCACGCCCTGGGCGGTGCGGTCGGTTTCGCCCGCCGACAGGCGTGCGAAACCGTCCTTGATGTCCGGCGGCAGCACCTTCAGCGCCCGGATGTAGAGTTCCCTGGCGGCATCCTCGACCGCGGACAGATCGATCTTCAACTCGGCGAACCTCGTTCAATTGGCCTTGAGCTTGCGGCGCTCGACCACCTTCGCCCAGTACGCCGACTCCTTGTCGATCGCCGCAGCGAACTCCGCGGGCGAGTTGCCCACCGGACTCATGCCTGCCACGAACAGCCGCGCCTTCATTTCGGTACTCTGCAGCGCCTTGACCGTGTCGCGGTGGATCTTGTCGACGATGGCCTTGGGCGTGCCGGCAGGCACCATGAACCCGAACCAGCCGGTGTTTTCGAAGCCGGGCAGCCCGCTCTCGGCGACCGTCGGCACGTTCGGCAGCAATGGCGAGCGTGTCTTGCTCGTCACCGCCAGCGCGCGCAGGCGGCCGTTGTTCACATAGGGCGCCACCGCGGCGATGTTGCCCACTACCAGCTGCAGCGCGCCCGTCACGAGGTCGGGGTACGAAGCGGCCTCGCCCTTGTACGGGATGTGGACGAGGTCGATGCCGGCCGCGTCGACGAAGCTTTCGCCCGCCATGTGCACCTGGCTGCCGATGCCAGCCGAACCGAAGTTCAGCTTGCCGGGTCGGCTCTTCGCATAGGCGATGAATTCCTTCAACGTCTTGGCCGGAAGCGACGGATTGACCGTCACGACCTGCGGTCCGCTCGCCACGTTCGTCACGGCGATGAAGTCCTTCTTCGCGTCGAAGGGCATCTTCGCGTACATGTGCGGATTGACGGTGAAGATGCTGCCCGAGGTCATCAGCAGCGTGTAGCCGTCGGGCGCCGATTTCGCGACGACGTCGGCACCGATGTTGCCGCCCGCGCCGCCGCGGTTCTCGACCACCACCGGCTGGCCCCACATCTCGCTGAGGTCCTTCGCAAGCGCCCTGGCCACCACGTCGGTGGTGCCGCCGGCCACGAACGGCACGACGATCTTCACCGGCCGGGAAGGCCACGCGTCCTGCGCGGCAGCCGGCAGCGGCGTCCACAGCGCGAGCGCGCACGATGCGGCGGCGAAGCCAACGGCGACGCGGCGGTTCCGGTTATCGATTGTCTTCAAGCTCGGTCTCCCTTTCCTGATTCGATACGTTCATCGTCGCCCCCGCGGATGGCCGGGCGTTCAACCGATCAGCGCCAGCGCGAACGCGAGGCCCGCGACGATTCCCAGGCCGGCGGCTGCGGCGATCCAGTTCTTGCGCAGCCCCGACCACGGCCTGAATTCGATCACGAGCAGCCGCAGGCCACCAGTCAGGTGAATCGCTAACAGGACGACCAGGCACCACTCGCCGAACTTGAACAGCGGCCGGTCCGCGAAGCGCAGGAAGCCGTCGAGCGTGGCCTCGCCGCGCAGCGCCTGGCCGAGCACCCAGAAGTGCAGCGGCAGGAACGCGGCCAGTGCGATCCCGGACACGCGATGCGCGAGGAACGCCCACCACGCCGGGTGGCTGCGGGCGCGGAAATCGTTGCGGCGCGCCGCGCGGCGCGGCGGCGGCACGGCGGAGCCGGTCGTCGCGCTCATGCGACCACCGCGTACACGGCCCGCATGCCCAGCGCCGCGAGCGCGAGCGCCACCGCGACCGCAGCGACGTTGCTGCGTCGCGGGCTCCAGCCGAGCCACTCCTCGGCGATTCGGGCGAGCCCGATCGGGACGTGCACCGCGCAGGCGAGCACGAATGCACCATAGAACGCGGCGACCAGCCAGCTGCCCCGGGTGCGCGCGAGGATCTCGGTGCCACTCAGGCCGCCGCGGACCGCATAGACGATCGTCGCGAGGTGGATCGCGACGAAGAGCGCGAGCACCATCGCGCTCAGGCGCTGCAGGTACCAGAGCCGGGCCTGCGTGACGGCGGAACTCACGATCGGCTCCTCATGTCGCGTCGCTCGCCCGCCGCGGCTCAGAGTTCGCCGCGCATCGCGCGTCGCGCCGCGACGCGCTTGAGGCCGGAGATCCCGGCGGTCGGCTCGATCGCCTTCGGGCAGCGCTCGCTGCACGAGCCCTGCGTGTGGCAGGCGTGGCAGCCCGCGTCGCCGGCCACCGCGCGCAGCCGCTCCTTCTGGTCGACGTCGCGCACGTCGTTGACCAGCGTCCACGCGCGATTGAGCGCGGCGGGCCCGAGATAGTCGGGACGCCACGCGACCACGTCGCACGACGCGTAGCAGACGCCGCAACCGATGCACTCGATCCCGGCGTTCGCCGCGACGCGCTCGGGCGACGCGGGGTCGACCCGCGCGAAGTCGTCGTGGCGCGTCTTCGCGCCGCTGAACCGGCCCTTCGCGCGCGCCCACTTGTCGAAGAACTCGCCCATGTCGGTTGCGAGGTCCTTGATGACCGGCAGGTTCGACAGCGGCGCGATCTCGAGCGAGTCGCCGTCGACGACCTTCGACACGTGGGTCCTGCAGGTCCAGCGCGCGACGCCGTTGACGGTCATCGCGCACGAGCCGCACATGCCGACGCGGCAGGAAAAGCGATAGCTCAGCGTCGGCTCGAGCCGGCGCTGGATGTAGGTGACGACGTCGAGCACCGTCTGGCTGGCCTGCCGCGGCACCTCGTAGGTGGAGAAGCCGCCGTCGGCGCCGCCGCGCCAGACCTTGACGCGCAGGTGGGTGGACATGGGCGCATTGTCCGGGTTTGATAAATGAAGGAAAACAGATTTATTCTTGCATCGAGATAAAGTTTTCATGGATTGACGACTTCTTCGCCCGATCAGCCCCGGGCCGCAACCTGGGCGAACCGCGCCGCGCGGCGCCTTTGGGTCAGTGCGCGCACGATCGGCCAGAACAGGCCGATGAGCGCCAGGACCATCACGACGCCGCTGATCGGGCGGCGGAACAGGATGGTCCAGTCGTTGTCGAAACTGACCATCAGGGTCATGAAGTTCGTCTCGGCCAGCGGCCCGAGGATGGTGCCCAGCACCAGCGGCGCGATCGGGAACCGGAAGCGCTCGAACAGGTATCCGACGAGCCCGAAGGCGGAGATCACGTACAGGTCGGACAGGCTGTTGCGCGCGGCGAACGCGCCGACGAAGCAGAACACGACCACGAACGCCGAGACGATGGCCTCGGGTGCGTCGAGCACCTTGCACAGCGGCCTGATCGCGAAGTAGCCCAGCACGCACATGCCGACGATCGACAGGAACACCGCGGCGAACACCGTGTAGACCAGGTCGGTGCTGCTCACGAACACCTGCGGCCCGGGCTGGATGCCGTGCAGCAGGAACGCCGCCAGGATGATCGCGGTGGCGCCGCTGCCCGGTATGCCCATCGCGAGCAGCGGCACGAGCGCGCCGCCCACCGACGCGGTGGCCGCCGACTTGGCGACGACGATGCCCTCGGGGGCTCCGGTGCCGAGTTGCTTGCGGTTCTTGCCGTACTGGCTCTCCAGCCCGTAGGCGACGAACGCCGAGACCGTTGCCCCGGCCCCGGGCACGATGCCGACCACCACGCCGGTGAGCGTGCCGCGCAGCAGCGTGTACCTCAGTCGCACGATTTCGGCCCATCGCGGCAGCGCCGTGCGAAAGCGCGACTGCCCGTCGCCGGCCTCGCCTGGCTCGGCGGCGAAGCCCGCGCGCAGCCGCGTGAGCACCTCGCCGATCCCGTAGGCGCCCACCATCACCAGCAGGAACTCGATGCCGTCGAGCAGGAACGGCTGCCCGAACGCGAAGCGCTCGGCGCCGTAGATCGAGTCGACGCCGACCGTCGCGATCAGCAGCCCCATGCACAGGCTGATCAGCGAGTTCACGACCGAGTCGCCCGACAGCGCGACCACGCTGATCAGGCCGAAGAACACGATCGCGAAGAACTCCGGCGACGAGAAGCTCAGCGCCATGTGCGCCACCGGCTCGGCCATCGCGACCATCATCACCGCCGAGGCGATCCCGCCGAGGAACGAGGCGGTCAGCGACCATCCGAGCGCCTTGGCGGCCTGGCCCTTGCGCGTCATCTCGTAGCCGTCCCACAGCAGCGGAACGTCCATCGGCTCGCCGGGGATCCGGAACAGGATCGACGTGATCGCGCCGGCATACGTCCCCGACGCGTACATGGCCGTGAGGAGGATCAGCGCGGGACCCACCCCCATCTTGTAGGTGAACGGCAGCGCGAGCACGACGCCCATCACCAGCGTCAGCCCGGGCAGCACCGCCACCAGCATGCCCAGCACCAGCCCGATCACCAGCACGAGAAAGTGAACCGGCGAGAGTACCGTCAGGATGCCGCCGAACAGGTGCGCCAATACGTCCATCGCGGTCGCCTCCTCAGCTCACGCCCAGCAGGCGCAGCAGCGCCAGCGACAACTCGCGAAAGGGCCCCGCGCCCAGCGGCAGCGAGATATAGGCCACGCGCATGAAGATCACGATCAGCGCGAAGCTGCCCGCCACGCCGATGCCCGCCGCCAGCAGCGGGCGCCCGAGCCCCCCGATCAGCATGAATGCCGACAGGAACACCGCCGTGGCGACGAAGAAGCCCAGCCAGTCGACGCCGAGCGCGAACGCCGCAATCAGGACGATCCCGGCCAGCAGCCGGCCCGGGTACTCGCGCTGCGCGGGCGGCGCCACCTCGGCCTGCGGCGCCGGCTCGGGCAGCGCCGGCTCGGCCGGATTGTGGTCGACCTCGCCCGTGAGCCCCTCGGCGGTGAACGTCGTCCTGACCACCAGCCGCTTGATCACCTCGTAGACGCACAGCGCGCCCATGATCACGATGATCGCCTTCGGCCAGAACTCGGGGCCGATGCGTCGACCCCCCTCGGCGCCGCGCGTGTCGATCTGCATCGCCGCCCAGTACAGCAGTACCGAAACCAGCAGCATCACCAGGTGCGGCAGCACCCGCCTCATGCGGTGGGTCATCGCAGCGGCTCCGTGCGCTCGCCGCCCTCAGGACTTCGCCGGCATGTTGGCTTCGATCCGGTCGAGCTCGCCCTTCAGGAACGCGGCGGCCTTGTCCGCGGGGATGTAGCTGTCGGCGAAGGCCAGCTCGTCGGTCAGGTACTGCCTGAAGTCGTCGCTGCGGGCGACCTTCTCGATCGCGGCGGCCAGCGTTGCGACGTGCTTCGGATCGGTGCCCGCACGCACGATGATTGCGCGGAACTGGCTGATGACGATCGGGAAGCCGGAGTCCTTCGCGAGCGGAGTGTCCGCGTAACCCGTCTGCGGCTGGTCGGCGAAGAACGTGACCGGCCGCATCTGCTTGTTCGCGAGGAACGAGCGCACGTCGCCGGCCTGCTCGATCACGATGTCGGCATGGCCGCCGAGCACCGACGTGTAGCGTTCGCCGGGCGCCGCGAACGGGACGACGCGGAACTTGTAGCCCTTCGCGTTCATCTGGTTGACCAGGATCTCGTCGACGCTGCCGAAGCCGGTGACGCCGACCTTCAGCTCGTGGTTGCGCGCGTCGGCGAGCAGTTCGGCGAAGTTCTTCCACTTCGCGTCGGCCTTGACGAACAGGCCGCTCGGCTGACGGATCATGATGCCCAGCGGCGTGATGTCCGAGAGCTTCCAGCGGCCCTTGCCGCCGGCCAGCGAGGCGAGCGTGTCGCCGATGAACACGCAGACCGTGTAGCCGTCGGCGGGCGCCGACAGCATCTTGGCCGTCCCGGTGTTGCCGGTCGCGCCGGCGATGTTCAGCACCGGCAGCGACACCTTCAACTCGGCTTCGAGCAGCTTGCCGGTGCGGCGCGCCAACTGGTCGGCGCCACCGCCGGCCCCCCAGGGCACGACGAACTCGATCGGCCGCGACGGGAACTTGTCCTGGGCCCGCGCCAGGGCCGGCGCCAGCGCGAGCGCGCCGGCTGCACCGAGCAGCGTGCGGCGCGTCGGGTTCGGTTCGCGGGAAGGGGTGGCTGGGTGTTGCGCGGGCATCGTTGTCTCCTCGTCGGGGCGACCGTCGCGGTCGGATGTCCCGGGCGGCAGGCCTCTTGCAGGGCTGATTGGGCCTTTGGCCGGCGCGGGATTCGCATCATGTTATGGCTGAACGCGGTGCAGCAGCGTCCCGATTAGTGTATTTTCAGATGCAGAGCGAAGCGCGCAACGGCAGGAGGACGACCGATGCAAAGCAACCAGGCGAACGCGGCGGCGGTGCGGGCGTTCCGCGTGCTCGAGGTCGTGGCCGCGCGCGTGGACGGCTGCACGCTGGCCGAGATCGTCGAGGCGATCGCGCTGCCGAAGCAGACCGTGCACCGGCTCGTCGGCCAGTTGCAGCGGGCCGGCCTGCTGATGCGCGAGCCGACGGGTCGGCGGCTGCAGCTCGGGGTGCGCGTCGAGCGGATGGCGCTCGACGCATTGATGAACGCGCCGGCGCGCCAGGAGCGCAGGGCGATCCTGCAGCGGCTGGTCGACACGATCGGCGAGACCTGCAACCTCACCGCGCTCGCCGGCACCGACGTCGTCTATCTCGATCGGGTCGAGACCTCGTGGCCGCTGCGGATGATGCTCGCGCCCGGCTCGCACGTGCCGCTGCACGCCACCTCGAGCGGCAAGCTGCTGTTGAGCCTGTTGCCGAAGGCGCAGCGCGAGCGGCTGATCGCCCAGCTGTCGTTGCGCGGCTACACGGGCGCCACCATCGTCGATCGCGAAGTGCTCGAGCGCGAGCTGGTCGAGACGCGCCGGCGACGCATCGGCATCAATCGTTCGGAGCACCTGCGCGGGCTCAATGCGATCGCCGTTCCGGTGATGCTCGATCGGCAGCGAGCCTGCGCAGCGGTGGCCGTCCAGGCGCCCGAAGGGCGCATGACGCTCGACGAGTTGCTGGGGCAGGTGCCTCGGCTGCGCGCGGCCGCCGAGGCGATCCGCGCGACGTTCGCCTGACCCGGGCGCGCAATCACCCGGCATTTCCCCTCAGTTGACAGGCCGCCGGCGCGCCACGCATATTGAGAATCGGTCACAAGTAGAAGATGGCACCGGCCTCGCGACGGGGCGTGCTCACGACAGGGGAGACAGCATGGCAAAGACGGTCGGGATGGGAGCCGCCCTGGTGGCGGCACTGGCATTCGCATTCGGCGCGAGCGCCGGCGTCAACGCGCAGGAAATCAAGATCTCGCACCAGTTCAAGGCGAACGCCGACGGCCGTGACCTGGCCGCGCGGGTCTTCGTCGACGAGGTGACCAGGCACGACAAGAACATCAAGTTCCGCATCTTCCCGTCGAGTTCGCTGGGCATCAAGCCGGTCGCGCAGTTCGACGCGCTGCAGAACGGCACGCTCGAGATGGCGATCTTCCCGATGTCGTACGCGGTGGGCAAGGCGAAGGAGTTCTCGGCGGTCATCCTGCCGGGCACGATCCCGAACCTCGACTTCGCGATGAAGCTGAAGAACTCGCCGTACCAGCAGAAATTGCAGGCGCTGGCGCACAGGAATGGCGTTCACATCGTGACGTGGTGGTGGACGCCCGGCGGCTTCGCGGCGAAGGACCGCGACATCACCGATCCGAAGTCGGTGGCGGGCCTGAAGATGCGCGCCGCCGACCCGACCTTCGAGTCGATGCTGAAGACCGCCGGCGCCTCGGTGGTCAGCATGGCCTCCAGCGAGCTCTATCCGGCGCTGCAGTCCGGCGTGCTCAACGCGACGCTGACCTCGGCCGAGACCTTCGTCAGCATGCGCCTGTACGAGCAGACGAAGCACGCGACCGTGCCGGGCGACTACACGCTGTGGATGCTGATGCAGCCGCTGGTGATGTCCAAGCAGCACTGGGACAAGCTCACGCCGGCGCAGCAGAAGATCTTCGAGGAGGCGGCGAACAAGTCCGACGAGTACTTCCTGAAGCTGCAGCGCGAGGCGGGCGAGAAGATGGCCGAGGCGTATCGCAAGGCCGGCGGCAAGGTGCACCAGATGACCAAGGCCGAGTTCGACCAGTGGCTCGCGCTGGCCAAGGACACCTCGTGGAAGGAGTTCGCTGCGATCTCTCCCGAGGCCAAGGACCTGATGGACGCGCTGCTGCAAGCGAAGTAATCGGCGCATGCGCCCCTTCGTCCGGGCGGTCGACCGCCTCAGCGACGCGCTGGCGGTCGCCGCCGCGGCGCTGCTGGTCGCCGCGTCGATCGTCATCACCTGGAGCGTCGTCTACCGGGCGCTGGGCAATTCCACCTTCTGGGAGATCGAGTTCTCGGTCTACATGATGGTGGCGTCGCTGTTCCTCGCCTCGCCGTACACGCTGAAGACCAACGGCCACGTCGGCGTCGATCTGCTGTCGCACTACCTGCCGCAGCGATGGCGAACCAAGCTGGCCATCGTCGTGACGATCGTCGGCCTGCTGGTCTGCCTGTACCTGGCCGTGCTCGGCGGCGAGCTCGCCTGGGAATCGATGCTGCGCGGCGAGCGCACCGAGAGCACGTGGGCGCCGTACAAGTGGCCGCTGTTCCTGATGATGCCGCTCGGCTTGGGCCTGACCGCGCTGCAGTACCTGGCCGAGCTGGTGCGCTCGCCCGAACCGGAGAGCCTCGCGCATGAGTGAGATGCAGGTCGGCCTGCTGATCCTGGTCGTCACCCTGTTCGTGCTGTTCTCCGGCTTGCCGATCGCGTGGGGCCTGACGCTGGTGTCGGTGGGCTTCCTGATCGTGTTCCAGGGGTTCGCCAGCATCGCCAACGTGCCGATCGTGATGATGGACGAGCTCGCGTCGTTCGCGCTGCTGACGATCCCGTTGTTCGTGCTGCTGGGGGCGGCGATCGGCTCGTCGGCCGCGGGCCGCGACATCTACGAGTCGCTGCATCGCTGGCTGGCACGGGTGCCGGGTGGGCTCGTCATCGCGAACATCCTCGCTTGCGGGGTGTTCTCGGCGATCTGCGGATCGAGTCCTGCCACCGCGGCAGCCATCGGCAAGGCGGGCGTGCCCGAGATGCTGCGCCGGGGCGTCTCGCCCGCGCTGGCCACCGGCTCGATCTGCGCCGGCGGCACGCTCGGCATCCTGATTCCGCCGTCGATCACGATGATCCTCTACGGGCTGGCGACCGAGACCTCGATCGGGCGGCTGTTCCTTGCGGGCATCGTGCCCGGCATCCTGCTGGTCGTGCTGTTCTCGATCTACGCGTGGATCGCGACGCTGGTGTCCAGGCGCGGGCTGGAAGTCGAGGAGCGCGGCTACACGCTGGCCGAGAAGATGAACGGCCTGGGGCGCGTCTCGCCGTTCATCGCGATCATCGTCGCGATCGCCTACGCGATGTACGGCGGGCTCGCGACGCCGTCGGAGGTCGCCGCGATCTCGGCGGTGCTGGCGATGCTGCTGGTGCTGGCGATCTACCGCGCATGGCGGGCCGACGACCTGTGGCGGATCATGAGCGAGACCGTCCGCGAGTCGACGATGATCCTGATGATCATCGGCGCCGCGGCGATCTTCTCGTACATGATGTCGCTGCTCTACGTGACGCAGACCGCGGCGCAGGCGCTGGTCGACCTGGGCCTGAACCGCTGGGTGCTGATGCTGGCGATCAACGCGTTCCTGCTTCTGGCCGGCTGCTTCCTGCCGCCGGTGGCGATCATCGTGATGGTGATGCCGATCCTCACGCCGGTGCTCGAGGCCAACGGCTTCGACCTGATCTGGTTCGCGGTGATCCTGACGATCAACATGGAGGTCGGCCTGATCACGCCGCCGGTGGGGCTGAACCTGTACGTGCTCAAGGGGGTCGCGCCGCAGGTGCCGCTCACGACCGTGCTGCTGGGCGCGATGCCCTTCGTCGTGATCATGTTGCTGACGATGGTGCTGCTGGCGATCTTCCCCGGAATCGCCACCTGGCTGCCGAACCAGATGATGGGCGGGTAGCGCCCCGCGGGGCAGGGCGCTCGGGCGGCGCAGAAACGACGCGCCCCGCCGCGGCGGGGCTTTCGCATCCGGGCGGCGGACAGCCTATTTCCTGCGGCGGCGTGCGACCAGCGCCAACGCCGCCGCGCCGAGTCCGAGCAGCGCGAGCGGGCCCGGCTCGGGAACCGTCTGCAGCACGACGTTGTCGACGCCGCGGGCGCCACCCGTGCCGCCCATCGCGAAACCGATGACCAGCGCGTCGAACGACTGCCCGAGCGTGACGTTGAGCGACACCGAACTCCAGCTCGCGGTCTGCGCGAGCGCCACGCTCGACAGCAGGACACCGTCGGTGGGGGCCGCTTCGACGTCGAACCACGGGGCGAACGGGTCGAGCGAGTGCAGCCCGACCGTCAGGCCGGCCAGGTAAACCGTAGCGATGCGGTTGGAGCTGATGTAGTCGAAGCTCAGGGTCAGGTTCGTGCCTGCGGCGACCGAGCCGGCGCCCAACCCGTAGAACAGCAGGTTGGTGTTGTCGGTGGTGGGCGGCACGTGCTGGGCGAAACTGCCGTCGCAGGGTGCCGCGCAGATTCCACCCGACTGGACCGACCAGGTGCCCAGCTTGATCCACCTGTTCAGGTTGTCGTCGGCCGTGCTGGCGTTGGACAGGTTGATCGTCAGGCCGTCATGGAACGTCGCGCCCGTGAAGGTCTCCGACAGCAGCACCGCCGCTGAAGCTGACGAACTGACAGACAGGCCGAGCGCCAGCGCGATCAGGCTGCCGTGTTTGCGCAAAGTGCGGACCAGGGACATCGTGGAACTCCTTCCGGTCGTTGCAGTCGAACGATTCATGTCAAGCAAAAAACGGGCCGCTTCGTGAAATCAATCACTTGACCGATCGGTGCCTCGGACGGTGTAAATCCTGCCGACAGATTCGCTGGAGCCGCGGCGGGTTGTGCAGGCCGCGGCTTGGGCCCTGCCAGACCCGACCTAGGCAAGGATCAGGAAGAAAACGGCGTAATTGTTCAGCCCATCATCAAGGAGTATTCTCTTTACGAGTCATTCACGCCGCTGCGACAGCCACACGAATGCCCGCCATTCAAGGTGCACACGAGCTCCCCCGTCCGCCTCCGGCGGCCCGGCGCAGCCTGGCCGACCTGCTGGGCTGGATCGAGGCAGCGACCGCGATCGCCGAGCGCGACCGGCGAGACTTCCGCGGTGCTGTCCGCACCGTCTGTTCCATCCTCGGTGCGCCGCCGGCGGCCGTCCCGGCAGACCCGGCCGAGATCGACCGACGGCTGGCGGCCGTGCCAAAGCCGGCCCGGAGACGGTCCGACAAGACGGTGGTCAACGCCCGCTGGCGGCTCAAGCGTGCGATCGCGCTCAGCGTCGGGGCTGCGGCGGCGCCGGCGCGGGGCGCTGCCCTGGCGCCTCGCTGGGCCGCGCTGCGCGAGCGGCTCGGCACGCCCCGGTTGCGGAACGGGCTGTCGCGACTGATTCGCGAGGCATCGGCGCACGGGGTGGAGCCGGAGGGCGTCTCCGACGCGTTCGTGGAGGCGATCGCGGTGCGCGTCGCGGCGACGAGGGGCGAGGCCCGGGCGCGGGCCTTTCGCAAACAGGCGGCCGCCTGCTGGAACGAAGCCGCCGGCTCGGTCGCGGGCTGGCCATCGACGATGCTCGCAGTGCCGGGGCCATCCGGGCGCCCCGGGCGGCTGCCGGTCGAGGCGTTTCCGATCTCGTTCGGGCGCGATCTCGACAGCTACCTCGCATGGGCGGCCCATTCCGGGCGCCTGACCCGCGATGGGGCGTCGCGGGCCCTCTCGCCCGCTACCGTCCGGCTGCGGGGCGAGCACCTGCGGCTGGCCGCCTCGGCGCTGGCCCGCCGACTCGGTTACGCGCGCCGGGTGATCAATCTCGCGACGCTGGTCGAGCCGGTCAACTTCAAGCTCGTCCTCGCGGAGTACCTCGAGGCGGGGCCGGAGCGCCGCCCGAGCGCGTTCGTGCGGGGCCTCGCGGGAACGCTGTTCGGCGTCGCCCGCCAGTGGGTGAAGGCGCCCGCGTCGCAGCTCGACCAGCTGGGCCAGTTCAAGCGGCGCCTGGGCAGCCCCCCGGCCGGGCTCGCCGAGCGGAACCGCCGCGCCATCGAGCCGTTCGCCGATCCGATGGTGCTCGCTGCGCTGCTGGCGCTGTCGCAGCGATTGCTCGCGCAGGTCTCGGCTGGCCAGTCGCTGGAGGCGCGAGCAGTACGCAAGGCACAGATCGGCGTGGCGATCGCGCTGCTGCTCACGGTTCCGCTGCGGCTTCGGGAGTTGGCCGGACTCGAACTCGGGCGCGGCCTCCTTCGCCCGTCGGGACGACAGGGGCCCCTGTCGATCGTGCCCGGCGTGGGCGCGGGCGGTACCGCGCACGCCAGCGCATGCCCGATCGTCGGGGCCGCCAGGGAACTCATCGATGATTACCTCGACGGATGCCATGCCCGGCTGCCGCAGGATGCCCGTCACCGGCTGTTCGTGCGACCCGACGGTGAGCCGGTGCCGGAGGCAGCGCTCCGGTACGGCATCGCGACGCAGACGCGGCGCGCGATCGGTGTCGCGCTGACCCCCGGCCAGTTCAGGCATCTCGCGGCCATGCTGGTGCTGCGCGAGCGGCCCGGCGAATTCGGGTTGGTCAGGAGCCTGCTCGGGCACAGTGACCCGCGCACCACGTCGCAGCTGTACGCCGGCATCGGCGTGCGCGGCGCTGCGGCGGCCTACGCCACGTTGCTCGATCGCGCCGCTGTGCAAGGTTCGGCCCGTCGAACTGCCGCGTCGGCGCATCGCGCGTCGGGGTCGAAGTGAACCGGACCCGTCTCACGATGGCGGGGTGGGCGGTCGCCCTTGCGCTCGGTGCCGCAGGTGCGTCGGTGGCCGATCCGCAACCGGAGGCGCCCGATGCGCAACCGCAGGCGCCCGATGCGCGACCGGAGGCGGCCGATCCGCAACCGCAGGCGGGCGATCCGCCGCTGCGCCTGTTGCGCAGCGAGGTCGTGGCCATCGGAGCTTCGTCGGTGACGAACCGTCCGGCGCTCGCGTATCGCCTCCCGCTCGAACTGGTCGTCGTGGCCGGGAGCGGCTGGTCGGTCGAACGCATCGTCGCTTCGGCCCGGCAGGCGGGCGCGATCCTCCGCCAATGCGGCATCGACGTCGAGCCGGCCCGGCTGACCGAGGTCGACGGTCCACTGCGCTTTCGCTTCCTGCAGTCGCATGCGTCGCGCGAGCTGGCGCGCCGCGTGAATCCCGGGCGCCCGGCGCTGTTCTTCGTGGCCGACACGTTGCAGCGGCCGGCCTTCGATGCCGAGGCGATCGGGCGGGCCAACAGCCGGACACGCGCCGAAATGACCGATACCGTCTGGATCACGGCGGGCACTCGCGACCTGCCGATCGTGATCGCGCACGAGCTCGTGCACGTGCTGGCCGACTCGGGCGAGCACTCGGCCGAGCCGGAGAACCTGATGCGCGACGAGACGGCGCCGGCGAACGTGCGCCTGACCGGGGCACAGTGTCGCGCGATCGTGTCGCGAGCCTCGGAGAACGGGCTGCTGCGACGCGCGCCGTGATCGGCCGCTTCCCTTCCGGCTCCCGCGGCGTAGCATGAACGCCTGCTCGCGGACGACGAGGAAACACGATGCGAACCTCGATCGCACCGGTCGCGGCGGCGCAGGCGGCGATGAACCGCTTCCTGGGCTGCCGCGCCCTGACGCTGCAACTCATCGATGGCCTGAGCGACGCCGACGTCACGGTCCAGTCCATGGACGACGCGAGCCCGGCGAAGTGGCACCTGGCGCACACGACCTGGTTCTTCGAGGAGTTCGTGCTCGGTCCGCTCCTGGCCGGCTACCGGCCGGCGGACCCGCGCTATCGCTTCCTGTTCAACTCGTACTACGAGGCGGTCGGTCCGCGCCACGCGAGACCCCGGCGCGGGCTGCTGACCCGCCCGACGATCGACGAGGTCGTCGCCTATCGGCGGCGCATCGACGACGCGCTGTCCTCGCTGCTGGCCGGCGACCTGCCGCGGCCCGCGCTCGAGTTGGTCGAACTCGGCATCCAGCACGAGCAGCAACACCAGGAGCTGCTGCTGACCGACCTCCTGCACCTGTTCGCGCAGAACCCGTTGCGCCCCGTTTATCGAGCGGCGGGCCCGGACGGGGCCGTCGTGCCCGCGGTGGCGGCGCCTCCCACATGGGTCGACTACGACGGCGGCGTGGTGGAGGTCGGGCACGACGGCACGGGCTTCGCGTTCGACTGCGAGGCGCCGCGCCATCGGGTGGCGCTCGCGCCCTACGCGCTGGCCAGCCGTCCGGTGACCAACGGCGACTGGGGCGAATTCATCGCCGACGGCGGCTACCGCGAGCCGCGGCTGTGGCTCGCCGACGGCTGGGCGAGGGTGCAGGCCGAAGGCTGGCAGGCGCCGCTGTACTGGGACAGGCGCGGCGGTGCCTGGCGGCAGATGACGCTGGCCGGCGAGTTGGCCCTCGACGTGCAGGCGCCGGTTTCGCACGTGTCGTACTTCGAGGCCGACGCGTTCGCGCGCTGGCGCGGTGCCCGGCTTCCGACCGAGCACGAATGGGAGGTCGCGGCCCGCGCGCAGCCGATCGAAGGCAACCTCGCGTCGGCCGGGCGCTACCGGCCACGCGCGGCATCGCACGACGCGCAGGCGCCGCTGCGCCAGCTCTACGGGGACGTCTGGGAGTGGACCGCGAGCGCGTTCGCTCCGTACCCCGGCTTTCGAGTCGCCGAAGGCGCGGTCGGCGAGTACAACGGCAAGTTCATGTGCGGCCAGTACGTGTTGCGGGGCGGGTCATGCGCGACGCCCGAGGGGCACCTGCGCGCCACCTATCGGAACTTCTTCTACCCGCACCAGCGCTGGCAGTTCTCGGGCGTCAGGCTGGCGCGCGACCGTTGAGGCGGCCCCGGGCCGGCGTCCGGCGCCGATGCCGGCGGCGCCATCCGTATGCGGATTCTGCGCGTTCGTCAGCCCGTACGCGTCCAGGCGGCACCGCGAGGGTTAGCGTCACGACGAACGGGGGATCTCCATGCGCACCATCACGACGATGCTGATTCTCTCGGGCGTTCTCGCTCATGCAGCGATCGCCCAGGCGTCGACGACGACGGCGGATGCCGGAACGAAGATCGCGCAGGCCGCGACGCAGGGGCCGGCCGGCCAGGCTGCCGAGGCGAGTGCGAGCGCAGCCCCGGACAAGCCGAAGGCGACCGGTCCGCGCCGGCACGCGCGCGCCGCGCGGGCCACCGGCGCGGAC
>JAXMFB010000024.1:0-42073 GCA_046347945.1 Burkholderiaceae bacterium | reverse complement strand
GTCGGCCGAGCTGTTCAAGACGATGACCGGCACGTTCATGACGCACATCCCGTACCGCGGCAGCGCGCCGGCGATCGCCGACCTGCTCGCGAACCAGACGCAGGTGATGTTCGACAACCTGCCGTCGGCGATGCCGCAGATCAAGGCCGGCAAGTTGCGCGCGCTGGCGGTGACCAGCGCGAAGCGCGCAGCGGCGTTGCCCGACGTGCCGACCGTCGCGGAGGCCGGCGTGCCGGGCTACGAGGCGAGCTCGTGGTTCGGCCTGGTGGCGCCGGCCGGCACGCCGAAGGAGATCGTCGACAAGACGCGCGACGCGATCGCCAGGGGCTGGGCCCGCCCCGACGTGCGCGAGAAGCTGCTCGGACAGGGCGCCGACCCGGTGGCCGACACGCCCGAGGAATTCGCGAAGTACATCCAGTCCGAGATCGCCAAGTGGGCGAAGGTGGTCAAGGCCTCGGGGGCGAAGATCGATTAGGCCGACTCGACCGGCGCGAGGCGAACGTCCGCGCCGGCCGCCTCGAGCCGGTAGCGCTCGCCCACGGCCAGCACCGCCTTGCGCGGCACGTGCCCGAACGGCAGGCCGGTCACGATCGGCACCGGCAGCCGCGAACGGAAGTAGTCGACGACGGCGCCGAGGTCGTAGCCGTTGTCGTGCGGCGCGGGCTTCCAGTCGGTGAACGCGCCGAACACGATCGCGCGCTGGCGCGACAGCACGCCTGCATAGAGCAACTGGTGCAGCATCCGCTCGATGCGATACGGATGCTCGGAGACGTCCTCGAGGAAGAGCAGTCCGTCTTCGACCGCGGGCAGGAAGGGCGTGCCCACCAGGCCTGCGACCAGCGACAGGTTGCCGCCCCACAGCGTGCCGTCGATGGGTTCGGCGACGGCCGGAGCGTTCGCCGGATGCGCCTCTGTCCACTCGACCGGCAGAAGCCTGCCTTCGACCAGCGCATCGAAGTGCGCGAGCATGAACGCGTCGGGCGTGGCCACGCCGAAATCGCCGCTCACGCCCGGGCCGGCGAAGCTGCGGGCACCGGTGCGCGCCAGCAGCGCGAGCTGGAACGCGGTGAAGTCGCTGTAGCCGACCCAGCGCACGCCCCGCGTGGCCGAGGCGGCGACCAGCGCCCAGTCGATGCGGTCGAGCAGGCGCGACAGCCCGTAGCCGCCGCGCGCGATCATCACCACGTCGATGTCCTTCGCACGGGCGGCGCGGTGCACCTGCTCGAGGCGGGCGTCGTCGGTGTCCGAGAAGCGCTGCCAGCCCTCGCGCGGCACGTCGCAGCGCACCGAGTGGCCGCGCGCGCGCAGCGCGGCCACGGCCGCGTCGAAGGCATCGACCGACAGGTGCGCGCCCGACGGCGCGATCACCTCGATGCGCGCGACCTGCCGCGCAGCGACCGCCGTCATGCGCGCGCCCGCGTTTCGGGCAGATCGGGCACCACGCTCTCCTTGATCTCTTCCGTCACGATGTCGCCGAGCAGTGTAGTCTTTCCGGCTCTCGCGCGACAATCCGCTCATCGGCCGCGGCGATGAAAGGCACCCTCGCCGATGACGGGCCGGTCTCGCCCCGCTATCCGACGCCGTCGGCCCGCGCACCGCGGTCGAGCACCGTGACCCGCCCATCGGGCTGCACGAACCAGGCGCGCACCGACGGATAGGCTGCGAGCAGCGCAGCGGCGCGCTCGGCAGGCATGACCGACAACGCGGTGGAAAGTCCGTCGGTCACGGCGGCGCGCTGCGCCGCGACCGAGACCGACAGATAGCGGTTCGCGCTGCGACCCGTTCCGGGGTCGAACAGGTGGTGGATGCGCGGATCGGTTCCGAAGGGGGTGCCGTATCCGGCCGACGTGGCCAGCGCCGGCCACACGCCGGCGTCGTCGCCCATCGGCAGTTCGAGCAACGCGCGCCGGGGCCGGCCCGGATCCGCGATCGCGGCGCGCCACGCATCCCCGCGGGCGCTGCGGCCATGCGCGCGCGCCTCGCCGAGGTCGATCATCAGGTTCACGAGACCCGCGCCGCGCAGCAGTTCGGCCACGCGGTCGGTCACGAAGCCTTGCGCGATGCCGTTCAGCGTGATCGCCATGCCGGGGCGGCGCAACCGGACGCGATCGGCACGAAGCTCGACGCCGGCAAACCCCACCTTCTTCAGGGTGTCGGCGATCGCCGCTGGAGACGGCCCCGCGGCGGGCGCGCCCGGCCGCGCGAAGTGCGCGGCGTAGAGCCGATAGAGCGGCTGCGCCGTCGGGTCATGCACGAGGAGGAACGCCACCACGTCGACGAAGTCGCGCGATGGGCGGCAGGCCTGGGTGAACAGGTTCCCGAGCCGGGCAGGTTCGACTGGCAACTGCCGGCCGAGTTGACGAGCTCGTGGGACGAGATTGCCGGCAGCGCGCTGCTCACCCCCTACCGTGCGTTCGCGATTGCGGTCGACAACGAGACGCGCGCGTTCGCGCTCTACAGCTACCTGGCCGCACGCGCGACCGATCCGGGCGTCAGGGCGCAAGCCGAGCGGCTGGGCATCGAGGAGCTGCGTCATGCGGCGGTCATGCGTCGCTGGCGCCGCGAAGCCTGGCATCGCGAGCGGCGCGAGGCGCCGCAGCCCGCCGCGGTCGCAGTCGCCTCGGTCGACGCGCTGCACGCGCTGCTCGCGAAGCGCGAGGCGGCGATCGCGCAGATTCATCGCACGATTGCCGCCCGTCTTCGCGAGATCGGCGACGACGAGAGCGCGAACCTTCTCGAAACGCTGCTCGAAACGCCTTCACGTCCGGCTGCGGGCTCCGCCGGCCCGCCGGCACCGGTTCCCGACACCGACGACCCGGTGCATCTGCTCGTCGCAGCGCAGAAGCCGCTCGAGGCCCTGAGCGAGGAGCTCGAGGCGGTGATGGGCGCAGCGACGGTCGCGTTGTTCGAGCAGTCGGAGGTCGCGCTCGTCAACGTGGTCACGCGCCTGGCGCGGATCGCGCTGCGGACGGCGCACGCCTTGCAGGCGCACTAGCGCTCGTCCGCGCGCCAGTCGCGGGCGGCTACTGCCGCTGCAATCGCCTGCGCGTGATCAGCAGCGCCGGCCCGAGCGCCAGCGCGATCAGCGCCAGCGAGCCCGGCTCGGGCACCAGCGACACCATCGCCTGCGCGAGCATCGCGTGGCCCCCCGACGTCGGGTGGATGCCGTCCCAGAACAGCCAGCTCGACGGATCGCAGGTTGCGAGATTCGCCGCGCAGGCGTCGGAGACGTTGGCCATCCCGAAGTCGAGCGGCGCGGCGATAGCCTGGGCAATCAGCCCGGCGACGTCGAAGATGCGCACGTCGGCGATCGGGTCGAGCGTCGCGACGAGCGCGATGTTCATCGCATTCGCGAGCATCGTCGCGAGCCCGGCCGCGGCGGGGCCCATCGCCTGCACCGCCGGCGTGACCCCGACGTTCGGCGCCGTCCACACGACGATGTCGTCGGCGCCGGCGGCCAGCAGTTGCGAAACCATCGTCACCGTGTCGGTGACGAAGCCGGCCACCGTCGACAGAATCGTCGCGAACGGATCGGCGCCCAGCGCGATCGCGGTCAGCGCATCGCGCGCATTGTTTCCGCCGCCCGCGATCACGTAGAGCGCGTCGGACGGCGCGACGCCGCCCGCGCCCAGCAGGAATGCGCTCACCTGGTCGCTCAGGCTCGCCGGAAACGCCGGGCCCCCTGCGGGGCCGGTTCTCGCGCCGCCGAACGCGAAGTCGGTGCCGCCCAGCAGCGACGGCGCTGCGGAAAGGCCGAAGTGGCTGGCGAAGGTCTCGGCCCACACCGGCCCGTCGGTGTAGCGCCCCGACGCGTACGGCGCGGACGGGATGAAGGTGTTGTCGGCGATCGGCACCGCGGTCGGCGACATCCCGAGCCCGGACAGGACGACGGCGTTGTTGCCGGAATCGCTCAGGCTGTCGCCGAACACGTACAGGCTCGAGAACAGCGCAGCGTGGGCCAGCGTGGAGCCACCGGCGAGAATCAACGCGGCGGCAGCCGTGCGCAGGCGCCGCGCCAGGCGCGGCAGGCGGCCCGAGGACGAGAGGGTGATCAAGGCGGGTCTCCTGAGTGTCGGATCGAAGCTGAGAATGTTTCCCCTGCAGGAGGTTTCTCATGCAAGAAACATTCCGCCACGTGCAACCCGCTGATTATGCTGCGATTGCCGCGCGACGCCGACGCGCCGCGGGCAAGCCATGTAAGCTTTTCCGACAGCCGCGCCCGGTCATCTGGCCCGCGCGGCGGCGAAGGCCACGAACCCGGATCGCCGACGGACGATGGCTGCACAAACGCGTCGTCATCTGGCCCGCGCGGCGGCGAAGGCCACGAACCAGTCGATCGATGCCGGATTGGCCATCGAATCGCGGTTCACGGACTTGTCGACCGGCTGCCCAAGCAGGATCTTCCTGACCGGCACCTCGAGCTTCTTGCCCGACATTGTGCGCGGCACCTCGGGAATCGCGTAGACCTCGTTGGGCAGGTGCCGCGCCGACAGCCGCGTGCGCAGCGCATCGAGGATGCGCCGGCGCAGTTCGGGATCGACGCCGGTCTGCCCGCGCGCAGCCGACGCGCCGTCCTGCGCCGGGCCCTTCGCGCCGATGCCGGCGATCGTCGCGCCGGGCTCGCGCAGCACGACGAACAGCGCGAGGAACGACTCGCGCCCCAGGTACTCGAGGTCGACCACCAGCGAATCGGCCACCTCGTCGAACTCCTCGACGACCCGGTACAGCTCGCTGGTGCCCATGCGGATGCCGTAGCGGTTGATCGTCGAGTCCGAGCGTCCGTAGATGGTCGCGGTCACCGATTCGGGACGCTGCACGAGTTCGAGCCAATCGCCGTGGCGCCAGACGTTCGGCGGCCCCGGAAACACGTCGAAGTAGCTGTCGAAGTAGCGGCGACCGTCGGTGTCGCCCCAGAAGTACAGCGGCATCGACGGCATCGGCTCGGCGCAGACCAGCTCGCCCACGTCGCCCAGCAGGGGCTTGCCGTCGTCGCCATATGCATGGACCGCGCCGCCCAGCGTGCGGCACTGCATCTCGCCGGCGTAGACCGGCAGGATCGGGCACGAGGTGAGGAACGCGGCGCCCGGATCGGTGCCGCCCGAGATCGACGCGAGCATCACGTCGGGGTGCACCGCCGAATAGATCCACCGGTAGGCCTCGTCGGTCAGCGGCGAGCCGGTCGAACCGATCGAGCGCAGCGCCGACAGGTCGAACTGCTCGCGCGGCTTCATCCCCGCCTTCATGCACAGCGAGACGAACGCCGGGCTGATGCCCATGAAGGTCAGGCGCTCGCGCTCGGCCAGCCGCCAGAGTGTGCCCAGGTCGGGATGGCCGGGATTGCCGTCGAACTGCAGCAGCGTCGCGCCGGTCATCAGCGTGGACACCCACAGGTTCCACATGATCCAGCCGGTCGACGAGAACCAGAAGAAGCGGTCGTCCTCGCCGACGTCCAGGTGCAGCAGGTCGCTCTTGAGGTTCTCGAGCACGGTGCCGCCGTGGCCGTGCACGATCGGCTTGGGCATGCCGGTGGTGCCCGACGAGTAGACGATCCACAGCGGATGGTCGAACGGCACCGGCGTGAACGCGCAATCGGCCGGCTGCGCGAGCGCATCCGCCCAGGCGACGACCTCGACCGTCGAGGCGCCGTCGAGCCCGCCCAGCGACGCGTGCGCGTCGAGGTACGGAACGAGCACCACCGCGCGCAGCGACGGCAGCTCGCGCACCAGTTCCCCGACCACGTCGCGCCGGTCGAAGTCCTTGCCGCCGTAGCGATAGCCGTCGACCGCGAACAGCACGGTGGGTTCGATCTGGCGGAACCGGTCGAGCACGCTCACCGGCCCCATGTCGGGCGACGCGCTCGACCAGACCGCACCGAGGCTGGTCGTGGCCAGCAGCGCGACCACCGCCTGCGGGATGTTCGGCATGAACGACACGCAGCGCTCGCCCCGGGCCACGCCGAGCCGCTTCAGCGTCGCGGTCAGCGCCCCGGTCTCGGCGCGCAACTGGTCCCAGCCGATCTCGGTGCGCGGCCGAAGTTCCGACTCGAATACGAGCGCCGGACGGTTCGTGTGCGCGTGCACGCGCGCCGGCGCGAGCAGGTTCTCGGCGTAGTTCAGCGTCTCGCCCTCGAACCAGCGCGCGCCCGGCATCACGCGGGCCGACAGCACCTTCGAATGCGGGGCGTGCACGATCACGCCGGCCCACTGCTGGAACGACTCCCAGAAATCTTCCAGATGCTCGACCGACCACGTCCATAGCGACTCGTAGTCGGTGAAGGCCAGGCCGCGCGTCTGCTGCAGCCAGTGGCGGTAGCGGGTGATGCCGGCGCGGGCGATCCGCTCGCGACTCGGGCGCCACAGGACTTCGGGGGTCGACATGGGCCTCGGGCCTCCTCCGGATCGGTATGGTCGAGACTATAGCGACCGGAGCAACCGGGGCGACCGGAGCGACCCGGGCGAGCAAGGCGACCGCAGGGCGGCGCTTTACAGCCCGCGATTTCGGGTCTACAGTGTGTATACAGTATCCAGCACACAACCGAACCCCAGCCGCCCCGAGCGGTGGAGGTGCGCCTTGGTTCCTTCGCTCGAACCGGTCGATCGCCCTGTCGCCCTTGGCGAGCAGGTCTACGACACCTTGCGCGCCCACCTGCGCGACGGTGCGATCAAGGCCGGACAGCCGCTTCAGGAAGTGCAGCTGGCGACGCAACTGGGAGTCTCGCGCACGCCGGTCCGGGAGGCGCTGGCGCGCCTGGCCAGCGAAGGCCTGCTGGTGTCGGGCGGTCGCAGCTACATGGTGCCCGAGCTCACGCTGGCCGACGTCGACGACATCTACGAGGTGCGCTTCCTGATCGAGCCGGCCGCGACCCGCCGCGTGGCCCAGCGCACCGCCGACCCCGCGGTCCGCGCGCCGATCGAGGCGGCGCTCGCCGAAGCCCGCGCGGCGCACCGCGCCGGCGACGCCGAGGCCTTCCGCGAAAGCCACGTGCACTTCCGCAGCGCCTGGCTCTCGCTGGTGCCGAACCGGCGGCTCGTCAAGGTGATCGAGCAGTACGCCGACCACATGCAGCGGATCCGCGCGCTGACGCTGGACGACCCGGCCATCCGCGCCATCGTGCTCGAAGGCTTCGAGCGCGTCACCGAGGCGCTTCGCGCCGGCAACGGCGATGCGGCCGCCGCGGCGATGCGCGCCCATCTCGTCGAGGCCAAGCGCGCGTTCGTCACCGCGGTCGGCCTCGACAAGGCCACGGCCTGACCCCCAGACAGGAGCCACCATGCGCTACAAGGCCCGGATCCCCTACGGCGCGTACTGGAGCACGCCGTTCGCGCGCTGGCAGGGCAGCTTCGCCAACCTGAACAGCATCGAGTTCGCCGCGCACGTCGCGCGCGCCGAACTCGCGAAGCGCCGCATCGACCCGAAGGCGCTCGATTACGGCGTGCTCGGCTTCTCGGTACCGCAGAAGCACTCGTTCTACGGGCTGCCCTGGCTCACCGGAATGATCGGCGCCGGCCACGTCGGCGGGCCGACGCTGATGCAGGCCTGCGCCACCGGCGTGCGCACGCTGCTGGCCGCCGCGCAGGAGATCGAAGTCGGCATGGCCGGCGTGGCGCTGGCGATCAACTGCGACCGCACGTCCAACGGCCCGCACCTGTACTACCCGAACCCGCGCGGCCCCGGCGGCACCGGCGCCGCCGAAGACTGGGTGATGGACAACTTCAACTGCGACCCGCTCGGCCCGCACGCGATGCTGGTCACCGCCGAGAACGTCGCCAAGAAGCACGGCATGGCCACCGCCGCGCAGCACGAAGTGGTGCTGCGCCGCGAGGAGCAGTACCGCGACGCGCTGGCCGACGGCGCCGCGTTCCTGAAGCGCTTCATGACGCTGCCGTTCGACGTGCCGGCGCCGAACTACCGCAAGAGCGCCGGCACGCTCGAAGCCGACGAAGGCGTGTCGCGCTCGACTCCCGAGGGACTGGCCCGGCTCGAGCCGGTCGCCAAGGGCGGCACGATCACCTTCGGCGGCCAGACCCATCCGGCCGACGGCAACGCGGCGATCATCGTCACCACTGCCGAGCGCGCGCGCGAGCTCTCCACCGATCCGAAGATCGTGGTTCGGCTGCACGGCTTCGGCCTGGCACGCGCGGCGCTGGCGCACATGCCCGAAGCGACGGTGCCGGCCGCGCAGCGCGCGCTCGAACAGGCCGGGCGGTCGATCGCGCAGATGTCGGCGATCAAGACGCACAACCCGTTCGCGGTCAACGACCTGTATTTCGCGAAGGAAACCGGCGCCGACCTGCGGACGATGAACAACTACGGCTGCTCGCTGGTCTGGGGCCACCCGCAGGCGCCGATGGGCACGCGCGCGATCATCGAATTGATCGAGGAGCTGGCGATCCGCGGCGGCGGCTACGGGCTGTTCACCGGCTGCGCCGCCGGCGACACCTCGATGGCCGTGGTCCTGGAAGTCGGCGACGAATAGCCGCGGCGGCCGGCGGAGCGCGACGATGCGGCTGCACGAATGGATCCACCATCACGCCGGGCGATCGCCCGGGCGCGTGGCCATCCGCTTTCCCGGTCGCGACCTCGACTATGCCGCGTTGGCGCAGCGGGTCGACCGCTACGCGGCGGGCCTGGCCGCCGCCGGGGTCGGGCGCGGGGGCTGCGTCGCCTTCCTGGGCCTGAACAGTCCCGACGAGATCGCGCTGCTGTTCGCCTGTGCGAGGCGCCAGGCGATGCTCTTGCCGCTGAACTGGCGCCTCGCGGCGCCCGAGCACCGGCAGATCCTCGCCGACTGCCCGCCGTCGGTGCTGTTCGTCGAGCCGCCGTTCATCGAGCACGCCGAGGCGCTGCGCGCGTCGCTCGGCGACGCCGCGATCGTCGCGTCGGGAGAGACGCCGCGCGGCTGGCTCGGTGGCGACGAGTTCCTCTCGCGTGCCCGCGGCGCGGACGCGCACGCGGCCGGATCGCGAGGCGCGTCCGAAGCCGCCATCGACGTCGACCCCCGGGCGCCGCTGCTCGTCTGCTACACGTCCGGGTCGACCGGCACGCCCAAGGGCGTCGTGCTCACGCAGGACGCGCTCGCGTGGAACGCGCTGAACAGCGCGGCGATGCACGACCTGACCGGGGACGACCGCGTCCTCACCACGCTGCCGCTGTTCCACGTGGGCGGGCTGAACAACCAGACGACGCCGGCTCTCAGCATGGGCTGCACGGTCGTGCTGCATCCGAAGTTCGACGTCGAGGCGACCTTCGACGCGATCGAGCGCGAACGCATCACCCTCACCGTGCTGGTGCCGGCACAGCTCGACGCGATGCTCGCCCACCCGCGCTGGCAGTCCGCCGACTTTTCCAGCCTGCGGATGATCACCACCGGCTCGATGATCGTGCCCGAGCGGCTGATCCGCGCAGTGCACGCCCGCGGCGTGCCGCTGGTGCAGGTCTACGGCGCCACGGAGACCTGTCCGATCGCGGCCTGCCAGCGGGCGCAAGACGCCTTCCGCAAGCCCGGCTCGGCCGGCCGGGCAGCCGCGCACTGCGAACTGCGCATCGTCGACGAGGCCGGCCGGGACGTCGCACAGGGCGCCACCGGCGAAATCCTCGTGCGCGGGCCGAACCTCATGACCGGCTACTGGAACGCGCCGAAGGCCACCGACGCGGTCCTGATCAACGGCTGGTTCCACACCGGCGACATGGGCCACCAGGACGCCGAGGGCTTCCTCTACGTCGACGGCCGCCGCAAGGAGATGATCATCTCCGGCGGCGAGAACATCTATCCGGCCGAGATCGAGAACGTCCTGATGGAGTCGCCCGACATCGCCGAGGCCTCGGTGGTCGGCTGGCCCGACGAGCGCTGGGGCGAGATCGTGGTCGCGGTCGTCGCGCCCGAGCCGGGCCGGCACCTCGCAGAGGCCGACGTGATGCGGTTGCTCGAGGGCCGCATCGCCCGCTTCAAGCATCCGAAGAAGGTCGTCTTCATCGACGCACTCCCGAAGACGGCGCTCGGCAAGGTGCGCCGCGACGAAGTGCGGCGCCTGGTGGTCGGCAACCCCGTCACCGGCTGACAACGGAGTCCCCGCCATGACCCTCAAGATCGGCATCGACGTAGGCGGCACCTTCACCGACTTCGTCGTCACCCGCGACGGCGCCGAGCCGGCCATCTTCAAGTCGCTGTCGACGCCCGCCGACCCGTCGATCGCGGTGGTCAACGGGCTGACCGACATCGCGGCGAGCATGGACCCGCCGATGTCGGTCGAGGCGTTCGCGCGGACGATCGACACGATCGTCCATGGCACCACGGTGACCACCAACGCGACGCTGACGCACACCGGCGCGAAGTGCGGGCTGCTCACGACGCGCGGCGTGCGCGACGCGCTCGAGATGCGCCGCGGCATCCGCGAGGAGCAGTACAACAACCGCTTCACCAACGTGAAGCCGCTGGTGCCGCGCTACCTGCGCGCCGGCATCGACGGCCGGCTCGACCGCGCCGGCGCCGAGACCGCGCCGCTCGACGTCGACGGCGTGCGCGAGGCGATCGGGCTGTTCCGGCGCGAGGGCGTGCAGGCGGTGTCGGTCTGCTTCATGAACTCGTTCGCCAATCCGGCGCACGAGCAGGCGGTGGCCGAGATCGTTCGCCGCGAACTTCCGGGCGCGTACCTGTCGGTCTCCACCGACCTGCTGCCGTCGATCCGCTTCTACGAGCGCGTGAGCACCACCGCGCTGAACTCGTACGTCGGCCCGAAGCTGAACCACTACCTCGACCAGCTGGTCGCGCGCCTGAAGGGCATCGGCTTCGGCGGGCTGCTGCTCATCATGCAGTCCAACGGCGGCGTGATCTCGCCGCAGCTCGCGCGCGAGAAGGCGGCGCTCACGCTGCTCTCGGGCCCGGCCGGCGGCCCGGGCGCCGGATTGTTCTACGTGCGCGCGCACGGCACCGACAAGTGCATCACCACCGACATGGGCGGCACCAGCTTCGAGGCCTCGGTCTCGGTGGGCGCGCCGATGATCAAGAACGACGGCGAGATCGCCCGCCACAAACTCGCGCTGCCGATGCTCGACATCCACACGATCGGCGCGGGCGGGGGCTCGATCGGCTGGCTCGACGAAGGCGGGCTGCTGCGGATGGGCCCGCAGAGCGCCGGCGCCGACCCGGGGCCGGCCTGCTACGGCAAGGGCGGCACGCTGCCCACGACCACCGACGCCAACGTGGTGCTCGGCTACCTCGACCCCGAGTTCTTCGCCGGCGGGAAGATGAAGCTCGACGTCGGCGCGGCGCGCGCCGCGATCGACGAACACATCGCGCGGCCGATGGGCCTCACCGTCGAGGAAGCGGCCGCGGGCATGTACCGGGTCGCCTGCAACAACATGGCGCAGGGCGTGCGCGAGGTCACGATCAAGCGCGGCTTCGATCCGCGCGAGTTCCCGATCATCCCGGCCGGCGGCGCGGGCCCGATCCACTCGTGCCTGATCTGCCACGAGCTCGAGATCCCGCTGCAGATCGTGCCGCGAGAGTCCTCGGTGCTGTGCGCGTTCGGCATGCTGATGAGCGAACTCAAGCACGACTTCGTTCGCACCTTCGTCGCGCGGCTCGAGTCGCTCGACTGGACGAGGCTCGGCGAGATCGTCGACGCGATGGTTGCCGACGGCGCCGCGCAGCTGACAGACGAGCGCATCCCGGAGGCGCGCCGCCGCCACGAGATCAAGTTCGACTGCCGCTACATCCGCCAGTACCACGAGGTGTCGTTCGTCGTGCCGCGCGCGCTGCTCGATGCGCGCGACGCGTCCGGTATCGCGCGCGCGTTCCACGCCGAGCACAACCGGCTCTACGGCTACTCGCTCGAGCAGGAGAACACGCCGATCGAGATCATCAACGTCCGGGTGCAGGCGGTGGGCGCGACCGACAAGCCGGCCTACCGCAAGGAAGACTGGACGGGCGCCGATGCGTCGCACGCGCTCAAGGGCCGCCGCAGCGTCTACATTCCCGAGACCCGCGCCTTCGCCGACGTGCCGGTCTACGACGGCCACCGGATGCGCTTCGGCAACCGGATCGACGGCCCGGCGATGATCGAGCAGGCGACGACCGCGATCTTCGTCAGCGCCTCGTACGACTGCGTGGTCGACGCGCTGGGCTCGTTCGCCGTCTACCTGAAAGGTCGCGAAGACCTGTGCCGGTCGGCGTTCGGGCCGGCGGCGAAGGCCGAGCCGGCGACGGTGGCCGCCTGACCTCCTCCCGCGGAGACAACGAGATGAGCACTGCCGAAGCCGTGAAAATCGACCCGATCCTGCTGTCGGTCTACGCGCGCACGTTCCGCTCGATCACCGACGAGATGAGCATCTCGATGGAGCAGACGACGCGCTCGCCGATCCTGTGCGAGGCCAAGGACTACGTCACCGGCCTGTACGACGGCGACGGCAACATGCTCGAGCAGACCGAGAACCTGCCGATCCTGGCGTTCTCGCTGGCGCCGGTGTGCAAGTACATCAAGCAGTACTTCGGCGACGACCTGCATCCCGGCGACGTCATCTTCCACAACGACGTGTTCAGCCTGGGCAACCAGAACAACGACGTCGCGGTGTTCAAGCCGGTGTTCCTCGGCGACAAGCTGGTCGCCTGGACCGCGGTCAAGGGCCACCAGGCCGACATCGGCGGCAACGTCGCCGGCGGCTACAACCCGAACGCGGTCGAGGTCTGGCAGGAGGCGCTGCGCATCCCGCCGGTGAAGGTCGTCGAGCGCGGCAAGCTGCGCCGCGACGTCTGGAACCTGATCTTCGCCAACGTGCGGCTCGACATCGTCCAGCACGACATGAAGGCCGAGATGGGCGCGTGCACGATCGGCGAGCGGCGGGTGCTCGAGCTGCTGGCCAAGTACGGCGTCGACAGCTACGAGGCGCACAAGCAGGCGCTGTTCGACGCTACGCGCCGGATGATGGAAGCCGAGATCGCGAAGATCCCGAACGGCCGCTACTCGGGCGAGGGCTACGTCTACTACGACGGCCGCCACGAGGGCTCGAAGTTCACGATCCGCGTCGACATCGACGTCGAGGACCGCAGGATCCGCTTCGACTACTCGCGCACCGACCCGCAGACCAACGGCTTCGTCAACGGCACCTTCACGTCGAGCGCGTCGGCGACGATCCTCACACTGTTGCAGATGGTCAACCCCGACATCCCGCACAACGAGGGGATGGTGCAGCCGATCGAGATCGTGATCCCAGAGGGCACGATCCTGAACGCGGCCTACCCCAAGGCGACCACGTTCGGCAACCACCTGTGCCCGCCCAACGCCGACGCGATCCAGCGCGCGCTCGCGCCGGTGCTGCCCGACCGCGTCACCGCCGGCTGGAACAACCTGCTCGCGTCGCTCACCACCGGGATCGATCCGCGCACCGGCGAGAAGTACGTCGACATCGGCTTCATGGGCCTGAAGGGCGGCTCGGGCGGGATGCTCGGCACCGACGGCTACGACCACATCGGCATGATCGACGCGTCGGGCGGCGTGCTCGACCAGGACTACGAGATGTTCGAGCAGCAGACGCCGCACACGCTGGTGCGCCACGAACTGCTGACCGACTCCGCCGGCGCCGGGCAGTGGCGCGGCGGCCTGGGCGTCGAGACGATCTTCGAGATCGGCTCCGACGACACGCAACTCGTCACTTTCGGCGACGGCGACTTCGAGCCGGCGTTCGGGCTCTTCGGCGGCCGCGACGCGGGCCTGAACTTCATCCGGCTGCACTACCCGGACGGCCGCACCGTCGTGCCGCGGAACAAGGACCTGATCACCGGCGTGCCGAAGGGCACCGTCTACCACCAGGTGGCCAGCGGCGGCGGCGGCTACGGCGACCCGAGGAAGCGCGACCGCAAGGTGCTCGCCGAGGAGGTCCGCAACGGCGTGATCTCGCCCGAAGCGGCGCGCGAGCTGTACGGCATGGGCGACGCCTGAACGCGAACGGACCGGACACGATGGACTTCGAACCGAGCGTCGAGCAGAAGGCGGTCCGCGACACCTTCGCGCGCTTCACCGACCAGCGGATCGCGCCGCAGGCCGCCGCGCTGGACGAGGCGCGCGCATTCCCGCGCGAGTTGTTCGGCGAACTGGCGTCGCTCGGCCTGTTCGGCATGCGCTATCCCGAGGACGTCGGCGGCAGCGGCATGGCGCTCGCCGAGTTCTGTCTGGCGCTCGAGGAGATCGCCCGCGGCTCGATGTCGCTGGCCGGCGCCGCGGCGATGCAGTCGCTGATGGGCACCAAGTTCCTGCACATGCTGGGCAACGCCGACATCGTCGAGCGGCTGTTCAAGCCGGCGCTGGCCGGCGAGAGAATCGGCGCGATCTGCATGACCGAGCCGAACGCCGGCTCCGACCTCGGTTCGATCGCCACCGTCGCGAAGAAGGTCGACGGCGGCTACGTGCTCGACGGGCAGAAGACCTGGATCACGTCCGCCCCGGTGGCCGACTTCTTCACCGTGTTCGCGCGCGCCGGCAGCGAGAAGAAGCTCACGATCTTCCTCGTCGAGAAGCACTTCCCCGGCATCACCGTCGGCCGCGAGATCCACAAGATGGGGGTCTGGGCACTGCCGACCTCCGAGGTCGCGTTCGCCGGCTGCTTCGTCCCGGACAGCCACCGGTTGTCGAAGGAGGAAGGCGACGGCGAGGGCCACCTGCGCAAGACGCTGGCCGAGATCCGCATCATCACCGGCGCGATGGCGCTGGGCGTGGCGCGCGCCGCGCTCGACGAGGCCGTGCGATACGCCGGCGAGCGCCAGCAGTTCGGCAAGCCGATCGACCGCTACCAGGCGATCCAGACGAAGCTCGCCGACATGGCCACCGGGCTGGAGGCGGCGACGCACCTCGTGCGCTACGCGGCGTGGCGGCGCGACTCGGGGCGCCCGCACCACAAGGAGGCGGCGATGTGCAAGCTCTTCGCCACCGAGACCGCGGCCGGCATCTGCGACCAGGCGGCACGCGTGCTGGCCTCGTACGGCTACGCGATGGAATACCCGGTGCAACGCTACCTGCGCGACGTGCGCTTCACGCTGATCGGCGGCGGCACCAGCGAAATCCTGAAACTGATCATCGCCAAGGAGGTGACGTCATGAGTGCCGTTCCGGGGCTCGCGCCGCGACACCCGCAGCAACGCCGGATCAAGGTGCTGCTCGCCAAGCCCGGCCTCGACGGCCACGACCAGGGCGCCAAGGTCGTCGCCCGCGCAATGATGGACGCGGGCTTCGAGGTCATCTACACCGGGCTGCGGCAGACGCCGGAGTCGGTCGCCCGGATGTCGCTCGAGGAGGACGTCGACGTGATCGCGCTGTCGAGCCTGGCCGGCTCGCACCTGTCGTTCTGTCGCAAGCTGAAGACGCTGCTCGAGGCCAACGGGCTGACCGACAAGCTGTGGCTGATCGGCGGCAACCTGCCCGCGCAGGACCACGACGAGTTGCGCGTGCTGGGCTTTCGCGGCGTGTTTCCCACCGGCTCGAAGCTCGATGCCATTTGCGACTACATCCGGGAGCAGGTGAAATGAACGATCGCCTGCCCCCCGAACCGAGGCCGGTACTCAACGAGTCCGGCCTCGCAGTGCAGCCGCTGTACACCGCCGCAGACGTCGAGGAGAGCGGCGGCCTGGCGATGCTGGGCGAACCCGGCGAGTACCCGTTCACCCGCGGCATCCACCGGCTGATGTACCGCAAGCAGCCGTGGACGATGCGCCAGTACGCCGGCTTCGGCAACCCGCGCGAGACCAACCAGCGCTTCAAGTACCTGATCGCCAACGGGCAGACCGGGCTGAACGTCGCGTTCGACCTGCCCACGCAGATCGGGCTGGATTCCGACGACCCGCTGGCCGAGGGCGAGATCGGCCGCGTGGGCATGTCGATCGACACGCTGCGCGACTTCGAGGTCGCGTTCGACGGCATCGACCTGGCGAAGATCACCGTGTCGTTGACGATCAACGGCGCGGCGGCGATCCTGATCGCCATGTACCTGGCGATGGCCGAGAAGCGCGGCTACGACGTGAAGCAGTTGCGCGGCACCGCGCAGAACGACATCCTGAAGGAGTTCATCGGCCGCGGCACCTGGATCTTCCCGGTCGAGCCGTCGATCCGGCTGGTGGGCGACACGATCGAGTACTGCGCCGAGCACGCGCCGAAGTACAGCCCGGTGTCGGTCTGCGGCTACCACATCCGCGAGTCGGGCGCGACGCCGGCGCAGGAGATGGCCTATGCGTTCTGCATCGCGCGGGCCTACGCCGACGAGGTGATCCGGCGCGGACTGCACGTCGACGAGTTCGCGGGCCGGCTGTCGTACAACTTCAACATCTTCGGAAACATCTTCGAGCAGGTCTGCAAGTTCCGCGCCGGGCGCAGCCTGTGGGCGAAGATCATGAAGGAGCAGTACAAGGCCGAGAAGCCCGGCTCGATGTGGCTGCGGATGATCGCCGGCGGCGGCGGCGGCGGCCTCACCTTCGAGCAGCCCGAGCTCAACATCGTGCGCGGCGCCTACTACGCGCTGATCAGCGCGCTGTCGGGCGCGCAGACGATGGCGCTGTGCTCGTACGACGAGGCCTACACGATCCCCACCGAGTACTCGGCGCGCATCTCGCTGCGCACGATGCAGATCCTGATCGAGGAGATGGGCCTGACCGAGACGGTCGATCCGCTGGGCGGCTCGTTCTACGTCGAGACGATGACCAACCGGATGCGCCAGAAGATGGAGGAGATCATCGCCGAGACCGACGCGCAGGGCGGTATCGTGCGGCTGGTCTCCGAGGGCATCATCCAGGCGAAAGTGTCGGCACAGGCCTACGAGATGCAGCGCGACATCGAATCGGGCAAGTTCCCGAAGGTCGGCGTCAACCGCTACCGCAACGACGAGGAAGAAGACCACCCGGTCGAGTTCCACCCGTACGACGAAGCCGACGCGCGGGTGCAGATCGACGGCCTGAACCAGGTACGCGCCGAGCGCGACGGCGCCGCGGTGGCGCGCGCGCTCGATCGCGTCGCCCGCGACGCGCAAGCCGGCGTCAACCTGATGCCGGCGATCGTCGAGGCCGTGAAGGCCTACGCGAGCGTAGGCGAGATCACGAAGCAGATGGTGAAGGTGTTCGGTCGCTACCGCGAGCCGATCCGGTTCTGAGGACACGAAGATGACGGTCATCGAATCCACGGTCGGGCGCTACCTCGCGCCGGCCACGCTGCAGGAAGCGCTCGAGGCGCTGCGCGACTCCGACGACGCGACGATCCTCGCCGGCGGCACCGACCTGATGGTGCAGGCGAGCATCGGGCGCAGGCGAATCGGCGCCACGCTGCTGAACATCCGGCGCATCGTCGAGCTCGAAGGCATCGCCCGCGACGGCGACGCGATCCGCATCGGCGCGCTCGCGACGATTGCGCGGATCATGAACGACCCGCTGGTGCGCAATCACCTGCCGGTGCTCGTCGAGGCCTGCGACCACTTCGCGAGCGACCAGATCCGCAACGCCGCAACGATCGGCGGCAACATTTCGAACGCGTCGCCGGCCGGCGACACGCTGGTGCCGCTGCTGGTGCTGGACGCGCAGGTCGAGCTCGCGAGCGCGGGCGGCGCCGGCCTCGCACGCCGCAGCGTGCCGATCGCGGAATACTTCACCGGGCCGGGCCGCACGCGCCGCGCGCCGAACGAGTTGGTCACCGGCGTGCGCATCCCGCTGCCGCCGGACGGCCACTACGCCCGCTTCTTCAAGTTTGGCACCCGGCCGGCGCTGGACATCTCGGCGATCTCGATCGGGATCGCCGGAGTGCGGTCGGCCGGCGCGCTGTCGAACGTGCGCGTGGCGTTCGGCGCGGTGGCGCCGACCCCCGTGCGCGCCCGCCAGACCGAAGCGGTGCTCGAAGGCCTGCGCCTCGACGAGTCGGCCATCGCGCGCGCCGCCGAGGCCGCGCGCGACGAGGTCAACCCGATCGACGACGTGCGCGCCAGCGCCTGGTACCGCAAGGAACTGATCCACAACATGACGGGAAGGATGCTCCACCATGCCGCTCAAGCATGACATCGAATTCACCCTGAACGGGGTGAGCACGCGCGCGACGGTGCCCGTGGACATGAGCACGCTCACGATGATGCGCGACGTGCTGGGCCTCACCGGCACCAAGTACGGCTGCGGCGAGGGCGAGTGCGGCGCGTGCACGATCGTCGTCGACGGTGTCTCGGTCAACGCCTGCCTGATGTTCGCCATCGACTGCGACGGCCGGCAAGTGGCGACGATCGAGGGGCTCGCCGCCGATCCGCGCGCCGACGCGCTGCGCGAGGCCTTCGTCGCGCACGGCGCCGTGCAGTGCGGGTTCTGCACGCCTGGGATGATGATGCAGGCGAATCACCTGCTCGCCACGCACCCCGGTGCCGACGAGGAGACGATCAAGCGCGGCATCGAGGGCAACCTGTGCCGCTGCACCGGCTACCGCAAGATCGTCGACGCGATCGCGTCGGTCGCCGCCAAGCCACGGCCCGGCACGCCCGGACAGGGAGAACGGCCATGAACGTCGTCGAGAAGAAAGCGCTCGTCGAGCGCGACTCGCTGATCGGCAAGCGCATCGCGAAGATGGATGCGCCGGAGAAAGCCAGCGGCAAGACCCGCTACATCCACGACATCGACCTGCCGGGGCAGCTCTACGGCAAGATCCTGCGCTCGTCGCGCGTGCACGCGCTGGTCAAGCGGATCGACACGAGCAAGGCGCGCGCGCTGCCCGGCGTGCACGTGGTGATCACCGCTGCCGACGTGCCCGACCAGCGCCCGATCGGGGTTGCGAAGGACCACCTGCCGCTGAAGACCGACCGGGTCCGCAGCCAGCGCGACGAGATCGCCGCGGTCGCCGCGGTGTCCGAGGAGGTCGCCGAGCGCGCACTGCGCCTGATCGAGGTCGAGTACGAGGACCTGCCGGTCGTCAGCGACGCGCAGGCCGCGCTCGAGCCCGGCGCGACACTGATCCACCCCGAGCCGCACGGCGTCGAGCACCACCACCTGAACCTGAAGAAGCCGGGCGCTCCGGTCGCCTTCGCCGGCAAGAAGGACAACGTCGCGATGCGCTTCGACTACGCGCACGGCGACGTGGTGCAGGGAGAAGCCGAGTCCGACGTGGTGATCGAGGACACCTTCAAGCTGCACTACGTGACGCACTGCTGCATGGGCGTGTCGGGGATCCTCGCCGAGTTCGACGCCTCGGGCAACCTGCTGATGTACTCGAACACGCAGGTGCCTTTCCTGCACAAGCGCGAATTCGCCGAGTACCTGAACATGGACCCGGCGCGCATCCGCATCATCCAGCCGCCGATCGGCGGGGGCTTCGGCTCGAAGCTCGACATCTACCCGTTCGAGGTCATCTGCGTGTTCCTCGCGCGCGCCGCCAGGCGCCCGGTGAAGATGGTGTTCAGCCGCGAGGAGGAGTTCATCGCGTCGCCGACCCGCCAGCCGGTGCTGCTCACGCTGCGCTCGGGCTGCAGGAAGGACGGCACCCTCACCTTCCGGCAGGTTCACACGCTGCACGACAACGGCGCGTACACCTCGTGGGGCGCGACCACGCCGTTCGTGATGATGCAGACCTTCTCGTCGCTGTACCGGGTGCCGCACTGCGACTACCACACCGTCGCGGTCTACACGAACAACCCGTATGCCGGGTCGTTCCGCGGCTACGGCAACCTGCAGGCCACGTTCGCGGTCGAAGCGCACATGGACAAGCTGGCCGAGGCGATCGGGATGGACCCGCTCGAGTTCCGGCTGAAGAACGCGCAGGAGCCGGGCGAAGTCACCGGCCAGGGGATGACCTTCAAGAGCTGCGGCTTTCGCGAGTGCCTGACCACCGCGGCCACGCGCAGCGACTACCAGCGCAAGCACCGCGAGAACCTCGCGAGGCAGAAGGAGCCCGACCCGGTCAAGCGCGGGATCGGCATCGCGTCGATGCTGCACGTCGGCGGCGGCGCGAAGATCTACCCGTCGGACGGCTGCGGGACGATCCTCAAGCTCGACGACTTCGCGCACGTGACGCTGATCACCGGCGCCTCCGAGATCGGCCAGGGTTCCGAGACGGTGCTCGCGCAGCTCGTCTGCGAGGAGCTCGGGCTGCCGATCTCGGCGGTCACGGTGGTGAACAACGACACCGACATCACTCCGTGGGACGTCGGCGTGCACGCGTCGCGCACCACCTTCATCGCCGGCAACTCCGCCATCGGCGCCGCGCGGAAGGCCAAGGCGAAGATTCTGGCCGCGGCGGCCAAGAAGCACGAATGCGACGAGAAGGAGCTCGACCTGCACGGCGGCCACGTGATCCGCGTCGACACCGGCGAGCCGCTGGTGGACCTGGCGCGGCTGATGCGCAGCCTGCACTTCTCCGATCGCGCCGAGCTCGTGATGACGACCTACTACTACGAGCCGCCGAGCCAGCACCAGGACAAGGGCTTCAAGGGAGACGTCTCGGCGGCCTACGCATGGGCGACGCAGGTGGTGGAAGTCGAAGTCGACACGCAGACCGGCGTCGTGAAGATGACCCGGGTCACCGGCGCGCACGACGTCGGCCGCGTGCTCAACCGCCTCGGCATCGAGGGCCAGATCGAGGGCGGCGTCGTCATGGGCCAGGGGTATGCGCTCACCGAGAACCTCATGGTCGAGAACGGCGTCGTGCGCAACCCGAACTTCCGCGACTACAAGCTGGTGACCGCGCCCGAGATCCCGGAGATGGACGTGTCGTTCGTCGAGTCGATGGACGGCGAGGGCCCGCAGGGCGCCAAGGGCGTCGGCGAGGCGCCGGCGATCTGCATCGCGGCGGCTACCGCCAACGCGATCTACAACGCGACGGGCGTGCGCATTTACGACCTGCCGTTCACGCCCGAGCGCGTCTACCGGGCATTGAAGGGCAAGGCCGAGAAGCCCACCCTGAAGCCGTGGCTGCCGGCATGAAGCGACGCACGGTGCTGTCGATGGAGCAGGCGTTGTCGCTGCCCTCGGCGACGCTGCGCTTCGCGCAGCTGGGCTGGCGCGTGATCCGCATCGAGTCGACGCCGACCGGCGCCGGCCTGCCAGGCGACCCGAACCGCTACATCGGTTCGCGCGTGGCCGACGACGACCGGCGCAGCTACTTCGTCGCGCCCAACGTCGGCAAGGAAGCGATCGCGCTGAACCTGAAGGACGAGCGCGGCCGCGAGGTGCTGCAGCGGCTGCTGCGCGAACTCGACGTCGACGTGTTCTGCTGCAACACGGTACCCTCGCGCTACCGGGCGCTGGGCATCGACTACGAGACGCTTTCGACGGTCAAGCCCGACCTGATCTGGGCCGGGATCTCGGCAATGGGCCCCGCGTACCCGGACGCGCCCGGCTACGACCCGGTCATGCAGGCGATGGTCGGCTACATGGAGGTCACCGGCGACCCGAACGGCCCGCCGATGCTCGCCGGCATTCCCGTGATCGACCTGAAGGCGGGCGACGAGGTCTACGCCAACGTGATGGCGGCGCTGCTCGAGCGCCACGAGACCGGCCGCGGCACGCGCATCGACGTCTCGATGCTGCAGGCGGCCGCGTCGTGGCTGATCACCGTGCTGCCGCTGATCGACTTCGGCTGCCAGCCCAACGAGATCACCCGCGCCGGCAACGAGCACCGCAAGTTCATCCCGACCAACGTCTATCCGACCAGCGACGGGTACGTGTTCCTCGCGATCGGCAGCGACGTGCAGTGGCGGCGGCTCACCGCGATTCCGAAGTTCGCCCCGGTGGCCAACGAGGTGCGCGCGACCAACGAGGGGCGCCACCGGGAGCGCGAGTCGATCCACCGGGACATGGCCGCGGTGACCTCGCGCTACCCGGCCGACGAGATCCTCGCCGACCTGCGCGCGGCCACGATTCCGGCAACGCGGATCCTGGACATCCGGCAGGTACGGGAACTGCCACAATTGCGCGGCAAGCTCACCCGGACGACGATGCCCGACGGCCGGGCGATCCACATGCAGCCGATGGCGGTCGACGTGGCCGGCGCGCGCACCGAGTTGCCGTTCCCGCCCGGGTACGGCGCGGACACGCAGCGGGTGCTCGGCGAGGCAGGCTACTCGGCCGACGAGGTGCAGGCACTGCGGGGCGCGGGCGTCGTGGCCTGAGGCGGCTGCGCGGCGCTGCGACGTACGGAAGACGAAACGACGGGCCGGCACCGACCGGCCCCGCGCGAGAGGAGACTGGATGCGTATCGCGGTTCTGGGTGGCGGGCACGGCTGCTACGCTGCGGCGGCCGACCTGTCCGAGCAGGGACACGAGGTCAGGCTCTGGCGGCGCGACGCCGCGGCGCTCGCGCCGGTCGCCGAATCGCGGCGCATCGTGCTGCGCGACTTCCGCGGCCGCCGCGAGGTGCCGCTGGCGCTCGCCACTGCCGAGATCGGCGCCGCGGTGCGCGGCGCCGAACTGTCCTGGTGCCCACGCCCGCGTTCTCGCAGCAGGACATCGCGCGCGCGCTCGCGCCGCACCTGGCCGACGGGCAGGTCGTGTTCCTGCCTCCGGGCACCTTCGGCAGCTACGTGATGGCGAGCGCCGTGCGCACTGCCGGCAACCGCGCAGAGGTCGCGTGGGCCGAGACCGGCACCCTGCCCTACCTGGCGCGCAAGCACGGGCCCGCCGAGGTGGCGATCACCACCCGCGCGACGCGACTGCCCACCGGCGTGTTCCCCGCCGCGGCGAGCGAGCGAGCGCGCGCGGTCATCGCGCGCGCCTACCCGTCGATCGAGCCGGCCGACGACGCGCTGTCGGGCGCGCTGATGAACGCCGGGCCGATCATCCATCCGCCGCTCATCGTGATGAACGCCGCCCCGCTCGAGCACTTCGAGCGCTGGGACATCCACAACGAAGGCACGCAGCCGTCGGTGCGCAGGGTCACCGACGCGCTGGACGCCGAGCGGGTCGCGGTGCGCGAGGCGCTGGGCTACGGGGCGCCGCACTTCCCGCTCTCGGATCACTACCACACCGACCGCTGGATGTACGGCAACGCGCACGACAAGCTCGTCGACAGCGGCGACTGGCGCGAGCACATCGACCTCGCCTCGCACCGGTACATGCGCGAAGACGTCGCCTACGGGCTCGCGTTCCTGGTCTCCGTCGCCGACTGGGCCGGCGTGCCCTGCCCGGTGGCTCGCGGGCTGCTCGCGATCGCCGGCGCGATCGTCGGGGACGACCTCTCGCGCGGGCCGCGCACGCTCGGCGCGCTCGGCCTGGCCGGGCTCGACCGCGCGGCGATGCGCCGGCTGCTCGAACGCGGTTTCGACGCATGAGCACCGCGGGCGCCGCACGCGAAACCATCGCTGCGCTCGGCGCCGGCCGCATGGGCCGCGGCATCGCCACCGCGTTCGCCTACGCGGGCCACGAAGTCTGGCTGGTCGACGCCAAGGCCCGGCCGTCCGGGCAGGCCGACGCGCTCGCGCGCGACGCGCTCGCCGAGATCGACGCGTCGCTCGCCGCGATGGCGCGGTGGGGCGCGTTCGACGACGCGCTGCGCCCGGCGATCCTGGGCCGCGTGCGCTTCGCGGCCCGCGAGGCCGCGCCGGCGGCGCTGTCGCGCGCCGACGTCGTCTTCGAGGGCGTGCCCGAGGTGCTCGACGCCAAGCGCGAAGCCTTCGCCTTCGCCGCGCCGCACCTGCGGCCCGACGCCGTGCTCGCGTCGACGACCTCGTCGTTCCTGGTCACCGAGCTGGCCGGCTTCGCGCCGCGTCCGCAGCGCTTCCTCAACGCGCACTGGCTCAATCCGGCGCACGTGATTCCGCTGGTCGAGCTGAGCGCGCATCCGGGCACGGCGCCCGAGGCGAGCCAGGCGCTGTCGTCGCTGCTCGAGCGCATCGGCAAGGTGCCGGTGACGTGCGCGGCCGCCCCCGGCTACATCGTCCCGCGCCTGCAGTCGCTGATCATGAACGAGGCGGCGCGGATGATCGAACAGGGCGTGGCCAGCGCCGAGGACATCGACCGCGCCACGCGCTTCGGCCTGGGCTTCCGGTTCGCGAACATGGGCGTCGTCGAGTTCATCGACTTCGGCGGCAACGACATCCTGTACTACGCGAGCCGCTACCTGTCGCAGGCGCTCGGCGACGAGCGCTACGCGTCGCCGGCGATCGTCGACCGGCACATGCGCGAAGGCCGCAACGGCCTGCGCGACGGCAAGGGGTTCTACGACTTCGGCGGCGTCGACGTGGCGGCCTACCGCACGCAGGCGCTCGGGCGGATGCTGGGCATGCTGGCGCACCTGGGCATGCTGCGGCCGCCCGATCCCGGTTAGCCGATCGCCGGCGCATCGCAGTTCCCCCGATCGACCCAGCAAGCGACCCACCAAGGAGCAGTCATGAAACGACACCTGTTCGCCGCCCTCGCCATCGCGGGGGCGCTCGCGGCCACGACCGCGCGCGCCGAGATCACCGTCGGCGTGTCCCTGGGCACCACCGGCCCGGGCTCTTCGCTCGGCATCCCGTACAAGAACGCCTTCCAGCTGCTGCCGAAGACGCTCGGCGGCGAGCCGGTGAAGTACATCATCCTCGACGACGAGTCCAAGCCCGACAACGCGGCCAAGAACGCCCGCAAGTTCGTCACCGAGGACAAGGTCGACGCGATCATGGGCTCCAACGGCGTGCCCTCGGCCGTCGCGATGACCGCGGTCGCCGCCGAGTCGAAGACGCCGATGATCGCGCTCACGCCGGTGCCGCCGCTGGCGCCCGACCGCCTGCACTGGACCTTCGTCGTGCCGCAGACCACCGAGCTGATGATGAGCGCGGTCGTCGAGCACATGAAGGCGCACGGCGTGAAGACCGTCGGCTACATCGGTTTCTCCGACACCTGGGGTGATCTCGTCTACAACGCGATCACCGCGCTCGCGCTCGCGCCCGCGGGCGGCTACAAGGTCGTGACCAACGAGCGCTACGGGCGCGCCGACACCAGCGTGACCGGCCAGGTGCTCAAGGTGATGGCGGCCAACCCCGACGCGGTCATCGTCGGCGGCTCCGGCTCGCCCGGCGCGACGCCGCACATCGCGCTCGCCGAGCGCGGCTACAAGGGGCAGATCTACCACAACCACGGCACCGTCAACCTGCCGTTCATCCAGACCGGCAAGAAGGCGGTCGAAGGCGCGATCGCGCCGACCGGCGCGCTGATCGTCGCCGAGGAGCTGCCCGACAACTTCCCGACCAAGAAGGTCTCGCTCGACTTCGTCAAGCGCTACGAGGCGGCGTTCGGCCCGGGCAGCCGCAACGCGTTTGCCGGCTACAGCTTCGACGGCGTGCAGCTGCTCGACGCCGCGGTGCCGGTGGCGCTGAAGAAGGCGAAGCCGGGCACGCCGGAGTTCCGCGAGGCACTGCGCGACGCGCTCGAGAACGTCCGCAACGTCGTCGGCACGCACGGCGTCTACAACATGAGCGCCGCGAACCACAACGGGCTGGACGAGCGGGCGCGCGTGCTGGTGCGCGTCGAGAACGGCGCGTGGCGGCTGCTGAAGTAGCGCCGTTACGCAGGCCACGATGACCGCGGACATCGTCCTCTGGCTCGTTCAGGATGGCGTCACCAACGGCGCCATCTACGCGCTTCTCGCGCTCGCACTGCTGCTGGTGTTCGCGGTCACCCGCGTGATCTTCGTGCCGCAGGGCGAGTTCATCGCCTATGCGGCGCTGTCTCTCGGCCTGCTGCAGACGGGGCAGGTTCCCGGAACGGTGTACGTGCTGGTCGGCGGCGGGCTGCTCGCCGCCGCGTTCGACATCGCCGTGGCGCTGCGCGAGAAGGCCACGGGCCGCCTGCCGCGGATCCTGCTGGTCTACGTCGCGGTGCCGGTCGCGATGGCCGCGCTCGCGTGGTGGGCGGCGCCGCGCAAGCTCGACATGTGGGCGCAGGTGCTGATCGTGATCGGGCTGGTCGTTCCGCTCGGCCCGATCCTCTACCGCGTCGCCTACCAGCCGCTGGCGAACGCGTCGGTGCTCGTGCTGTTCATCATCTCGATGGCGGCACACTACGCGCTGACCGGCCTGGGGCTGGTGTTCTTCGGCGGCGAAGGCCTGCGCTCGGCCGCGTTCTCCGACGCGAAGTTCCGGCTCGGCGTGCTCGACATCACCGCGCAGAGCGTCTGGGTGGTGTCGGCCAGCGTCGTCGGCATGATCGCGCTGTGGCTCTTCTTCGAGCGCACGCTCTACGGCAAGGCGCTGCGCGCCACGGCGATCAACCGCGTGGGCGCGCGGCTGGTCGGCATCCCGACCGAGTTGTCGGGCAGCCTCAGCTTCCTGGTGGCGGCCTTCATCGGCGCAGTTTCGGGCGTGCTGATCGCGCCGATCGCGACGATCTACTACGACACCGGGCTGATGATCGGCCTGAAAGGCTTCGTCGGGGCGATCCTCGGCGGCATGGCGAGCTATCCGCTGGCTGCGGCCGGCGCCATCGCGGTCGGGCTGCTCGAGTCCTTCTCCTCGTTCTGGGCCAGCGCACTGAAGGAGTCGATCGTCTTCACGCTCATCATCCCCGTGCTGGTCTGGCGCTCGCTCACGTCGCGCCATCACGTCGAGGACGAGGAAGAGTGATCCGCACGCACCGCGCGCTCGCGCTGTTTCTCGTCGTCGTCGCGCTCGCGCCGCTCGCGCTGCCGGCGTTCTACGTCACGCTGCTCAACTACATCGGGCTCGCGACGCTGGTCACGCTCGGTCTCGTGCTGCTCACCGGGGTGGCCGGCGTCGTCTCGTTCGGGCAGCAGGCCTTCGTCGGGATCGCCGCCTACACGACCGCCGCCGTCACCGTGCTGATGGGCCTGTCGCCGTGGGCCGGACTGGCCGCCGGGCTGGCGCTGACGGCCGCGTTCGCGTTGCTGCTCGGCGCGATCACGCTGCGCCTGTCGGGGCACTACCTGTCGATCGTCACGATCGCCTGGGGCATCGCGCTCTACTACCTGTTCGGCAACCTGCCGGGGCTCGGCCAGTACAGCGGCATCGACAACGTCCCGGCGGTCTCGCTGGCGGGCTGGACCCTCGACACGGGCCGCGAGTCGTACTACCTGATCTGGCTCGCCACCGTCGCCGCGCTGCTCGCCGCGCGCAACCTGCTCGACTCGCGCAGCGGGCGCGCGATCCGCGCGCTGCGCTTCCGCGGCGTGATGGCCGAGAGCTTCGGCGTCGACACCGCGGCGCTCAAGCTGCAGGTGTTCCTGTATGCGGCCGTGCTCGCCGCGCTGTCGGGATGGCTGTACGCGCACTTCCTGCGCTTCGTGAGCCCGCACGCGTTCGGCGTCAACGCCGGGATCGACTACCTGTTCATGGCGGTGATCGGCGGCGCGAGCCAGGTCTGGGGCGCGCTGCTCGGCGCGTCGGTGCTGACGGTGCTCAAGGAGTGGCTGAAGGACCTGCTGCCCGCGCTGTTCCAGAAGAGCGGCAACTACGAGATCGTCGTCTTCGGCGTGCTGATGATGCTGCTGCTGCACCGCACGCGCGACGGCCTGGTGCCGGCCATCGCGCGGCTGCTTCCGGCGGGCGCGCCGCGCCGACGGCCGCCCGACGCGCCGGCGCTGCCCAAACGCGCGCAGCCGGCGCGCGGGCAACCACTGCTCGATTTGCGCCGCGTGCAGAAGCGCTTCGGCGGCCTGCTCGCGGTCAACGAGATGTCCTTTGCCATGGCGAGCGGCCAGATCCTGGGCCTGATCGGTCCCAACGGCGCCGGCAAGAGCACCTTGTTCAACCTCGTCACGGGCGTCCTGGCGGCGGACGGGGGCGAAGTCCGCTTCCTCGGCCAGCGCATCGAGCGCGCGACGCAGCGCGACATCGCGCGTCGCGGCGTCGCCCGCACCTTCCAGCACGTGAACCTGGTGAGCACGATGTCCGTGATCGAGAACGTGGCGATCGGCGCCCACCTGCGGGGCACGAAGGGCAGCGTCGCCGCGATGCTGCACGCCGACCGGGACGAGGAGCGGCGCCTGCTGGCCGAGGCCGCGCGCCAGCTCGATCGCGTCGGCCTCGGCGACCACCTGTTCGAGCCTGCGGGAAGCCTGCCGCTGGGCCAGCAGCGCATCGTCGAGATCGCCCGCGCGCTGTGCGCCGACCCGGTGCTGCTGCTGATGGACGAGCCCGCCGCCGGCCTGCGTTATGGCGAGAAGCAGGCGCTGGCCGCGTTGCTGCGCAAGCTGCGCGACGAGGGGATGAGCATCCTGCTCGTCGAGCACGACATGGAGTTCGTGATGGGGCTGGTCGACCGGCTGGTGGTGATGGACTTCGGCGAGAAGCTCGCCGAAGGGCTGCCCGCCGAGATCCAGTCGAACCCGGCGGTGCTCGAGGCCTATCTCGGGGGAATCGAGTGAGCGCGCTGCTCGAGGTCGACGACCTGCGCGTGTGCTACCGCAAGGTCGAGGCGCTGCACCGCGTCTCGCTGCGGGTCGAGCAGGGCTCGATCGTCACCGTGATCGGCCCCAACGGCGCGGGCAAGACCACGCTGCTGGGCGCGATCATGGGCCTGCTGCCGGCCAGCGGCGCGATCCGCTACCTCGGCGCCGACATCGGCGCGACGAAGGTCGAGGCGCGCGTCGCGCGCGGCCTGTGCCTGGTGCCCGAGCGCCGCGAGCTGTTCGGCGAGCTGTCGGTCGAGGACAACCTGCGGCTGGGCGCGTTCCAGCGCGTGCGCCACGGCGAGCGCGGCGCCGACCGCGACCTCGGCGACGTCTACCAGCGCTTCCCGCGGCTGGCCGAGCGGCGCACGCAGCTCGCGGCGACGCTGTCGGGCGGCGAGCGGCAGATGCTGGCGCTCGGGCGCGCGCTGATGGGCAAGCCGCGGCTGCTGATGCTCGACGAGCCGAGCCTGGGGCTCGCGCCCCGGATCGTCCGCGAGATCATGCACATCGTGGCCGACCTGAGGAAGACCGGCGTGTCGATCCTGCTGGTCGAGCAGAACGCGCGCGCCGCGCTGCAGGTCGCCGACTACGGGTACGTGCTCGAGACCGGCGAGATCGCGCTCGAAGGCCAGTCGTCGTCGCTGGCCGGCAACCCGCGGGTCGTCGAGTCGTACCTCGGATTCGCGAGCCGGCCATGAGCACCGACCACCGCCCGAGGCCGGCGCTGCCGCGGGTGCACCCGACGGTGGTGCACATGCTGGCCGACGCGGCCGACCGCGTGCCGCACGGCGAGGCGCTGGTCTGCGGCGAGCGGCGGCTGGACTACGCGAGCTACCTCGAATGCGTGCGCGGCTTCGCCGCCGAGCTCGGCTCGCTCGGCGCCCGCGGCGAGCGCGTCGCGACGCTACTGGGCAACTCGATCGACGCCTGCATCGCGGCGTTCGCGGCGCTGGCCGCCGGCGCGCAACACGTGCCGCTCAATCCGCTCTACGCGCCGCGCGAGCTCGACTTCATCCTGCGCGACGCGGCGCCGGTCGCGCTGGTCGTCGACGAGGCGCTCGCACCGGCCACGGCGGAGATCGCGCGCGCAGCCGGCATCCGGCACCTGATCGTCGTGGGCCCGCAGTCGCGGCGGCTCGATCGTTGCGCCGCAATGGCGGGCGCGCCGCTGGCGTGGCCCGCGCCCGAGGCGCTCGCGCTGCTGCAATACACCGGCGGCACCACCGGCCGCCCCAAGGGCGTCGACCTCACGCACCGCGCGATCTCGACCAACGTGTCGCAGCGCGAAGCGCTGCTGCCGACCCGGTCCGGCGAGCGCATCGTCTGCATGATGCCGATCTCGCACGCCTACGGGATGGCGATGGGCCTGTTCCTCGCCGCGTACTGCGGCGGCACGCTGGTCATCCTGCCGCGCTACGCGCCCGACGAGGTGCTCGCCGCCGTCGAGCGCGAACGGATCACCGTATTTCCCGGCAGCCCGACCGTCTTCGTGGGCCTGATGGCGCACCCCGCGTTCGCGCGCACCGACTGGTCGAGCGTGCACACCTGCTATTCGGGCGCCGCGCCGCTGTCGGCCGAAACGTTGCGCCGCTGGCGCGAAGCGGTCGGCGCGCCGGTCTACGAGGGCTACGGCCAGACCGAGGCCGGGCCCGTGCTGTCGTTCAATCCGGCAGGCGGCCCGGTCAAGCCCGGCTCGGTCGGCATCGCGGCGCCGCTGACCGACATCGAGATCGTCGACGTCGCCACCGGACGCACCGTGCTGGGCCCTGGCGAACGCGGAGAGATCCGCGCACGCGGCCCGCAGTGCATGGCCGGCTACCGCAACCGGCCTGCCGAGACCGCCGAGGCGCTTCGCGACGGCTGGCTGTACACCGGCGACGTCGGCGAGTTCGACGCCGACGGCTACCTCTACATCCGCGATCGCAAGAAGGACATGGCAATCGTCGGCGGCTACAACGTCTATCCGCGCGAAGTCGAGGAGGTGCTGTTCCTGCACCCCGACGTGATCGACGCCGCGGTGGTCGGCGTGCCCGACGGCTACCGCGGCGAGGCGCTGGTCGCGCAGGTCGTGTTGCGCGCCGGGGCGGCCACGCTGCCCGACGCGCTCGCGGCGCACTGCGCCGCGAATCTCGCGCGCTTCAAGGTGCCCTCGCGCATCGCGATCGTCGACGCGCTGCCGAAGACCTCGGCGAACAAGACCGACAAGAACGCCCTGCGCCGGTCGCTGGGCGAGCCCACGAGCGCCGTCCCCTCCGGGAGGAACCCTTGAACACGCAATTCGCCAATCCGCTGCTGCAGCCGCCCACGCGCCCGCTGCCGCGCCACGTCGCGATCATCGGCGCCGGTTCGATCGGCCCGGACATTGGTTACTACCTGAAGAGCGCGCTGCCGTCGCTGTCGCTCACGCTGGTCGACCTGCAGCAGGCGGCGCTCGATGCCGCGCTGGCACGCTTTCGCGGCTATGCCGAGAAGGCGGTGGCGCGAAGGCAAATGAAGGCCGCCGAGCGGGACGCCGTGCTGGCCGGCATCGCCGGCACGACCGACTACGACGCGATCGCCGGCGCCGACTGGGTGCTCGAGGCGGCCACCGAGAATCTGGCGCTCAAGCGCCGTATCTTCGCCGAGGTCGAAGCGCGGGTCTCGCCCGACGCGATCATCACGTCGAACACCAGTTCGCTGCCGGCCGCGCGGATCTTCGCCGATCTGCGCCACCCGCGCCGCGCCACCGTCACCCACTTCTTCGCGCCGGCCTGGCGCAACCCGGCAGTGGAAGTCATCGACTGGCCACAGGCCGATCCGGCGCTGGTCGCGCACCTGCGGCGCCTGTTCTGCGAGACCGGCAAGCTGGCGCTGGTCACGGCCGATGCGCCGTGCTTCATGCTCGACCGGATCTTCGACAACTGGTGCAACGAGTCGGCGCTGCTGCTCGAGCACGCCAGCGCCGGCGAAATCGACAGCGTTGCGGCCGACTACGTGCACGCCGGGCCGTTCTTCGTGCTGAACCTGGCGCGCGGCAACCGATCATCGTCGAGACCAATACGCTGCAGGCCGACGAAGAGGGCGAGCACTACCGGCCGGCGCCGATCTTCCGCTCGGTGGAGAACTGGATCACGACCAAGCCGAACCAGCGGCTCGAGGTCGCGCCGACACGGCGGCCGCGGTGCGCGAGCGCCTGCTCGGGGTGCTGTTCTCGCAGTCGGTGGACATCCTCGATCGCGGGATCGGCGAGCCGGCCGACCTCGACCTGGGCTGCAAGGTCGCGCTCGGCTTCAAGCGCGGCCCGCTCGAGCTGATGCGCGCGCTCGGCGAAGCCGAGACCGCGCGCATCCTCCAGCGCTTCGCTCGCGAGCGCCCCGGCATGCCGATGCCGAAGCGCCCGCTCGCCCACTACCAGCGCTTCGAGCGCCACGTGCTGGTCGACGACGTCGACGGGGTGAAGGTGATCACGCTGCGCAGGCCCGAGGCGCTCAATGCGCTGCACGACGAGATGACCGACGAGATCCTCGCGGTGATCCGGCGCCACGAGCACGACGACGCGGTCGCCGGCTTCGTGATCACCGGCTACGGCACGCGCCGTTCTGCGCGGGCGCCGACATCGGGCGCTTCCCGTCGATGCTCGGCGACGCCGAGGCGTCGGCGCAGTACGCGCGCGACTGCTCGCGGCTGCTGGTGCACCTCGACGCGATGGCCAAGCCGGTGGTCGCGGCGCTCAACGGCATGGCGCTGGGCGGCGGCTTGGAGCTGGCGATGCGCTGCCACGCGCTGGTGGCGACGCGCGACGCGTGGATGCAGCTGCCCGAGGTGACGCTGGGCATCCTGCCGGGCATCGGCGCAATGGTGGTGCCTTACCGGCGCTGGCCCGCGGCCGCCACCGTGTTCCACGAGATGCTGCGGCGTGGCGAGCGGCTGAAGGCGGCGCGCGCCCACGAGCTCGGCATCGTCGATGCGCTGGCCGACGACCCGCACGCGCTGGTGCACGAGGCGGCGCAACGGGTGCGCACGCTCGCCGGGCGGCGAATGTCGATTCCCGATGGCCCGGTCGAGGTCCCGCCGTTCGCGGGCCAACAGGCGCCGACCGCCGCCGGCGGCATGGCGCTCAGCCGCGCCACCGTGGCGCTGATCGAGCGCGCGGTGCGCGAGGCGGCCGCCGCGCCCACGCTCGCGGCGGCGCTCGAGATCGGCTACCGCGCATTCGGCGAGAGCGCCTGCACCGCCGCCGCGCGCGAAGGCATCGCCGCCTTCCACGAGCGGCGCAGCCCCGACTTCGCACGCACCGGTTGAGCGCGGGCTGCACGCATCGAGGATCCGCTCGCCACCCCTGCCCTGCATCGGAGACCGGTCATGACCACCTGGCTCTCGTCGATCGTCGTCGCGCTGTTCGCCTGGCTGCCTGCCTTCGCGCAAGCCGCCGAATTTCCGACCCAGCCGGTGCGCATCGTCGTGCCGTTCGCTCCGGGCGGAGGCACCGACCTGGCCGCCCGCGCGATCGCGGAACGGCTCACCGCGTCGCTCGGCAAGCCCGTGCTGGTCGAGAACCGCCCCGGAGGCAACTCGGTGATCGCGTCGCGGATCGTCGCGACCGCTCCTGCCGACGGCCACACGCTGTTGCTCACCACCGACATCCACGCGGTCAACGCGGCCTACGCCCCGCAACTGCCCTACGACTCGCTGAAGGACTTCAGCTTCGTCGCCCAGCTGACGACCTCGCCGCTGATGCTGGTCTCCCATCCGTCGACCGGCATCCGCACCGTGGCGGACCTGGTCAGGCAGGCGAAAGCAGCGCCGGGCCGGCTCAGCTTCGCGTCGCTGGGGCCGAGCAGCCCGCATTACCTCGGCTTCGAATGGTTCGAGCGGATGGCAGGCATCGACGTCGTCGACGTGCCCTACAAGGGCGGCGGCCAGGCGCTGGCCGACACGCTCGGCGGCCAGGTCGACCTGTCGCTGGTCGTCGCCGGCAACGGCATCCGCCAGGCTCGCGCAGGCAAGCTGCTCGCGGTCGCGGTGACCAGTCCGCGGCGCACGTCGATCGCGCCGGACGTGCCGACGATCGCCGAGAGCGGCTATCCGGAGTTCGCGCTCGTCAACTGGTACGCGATCCTGGCGCCGGCGGGCACGCCGACGGCGATCGTCGAGCGACTCAACGTCGAGATCGGACGCGCGCTGCGCGACCCGGGCGTCGTCGAGCGCCTGGCCGGCGCCGGCCTCGAGCCGACCACCGGCAGCCCGGCGGAGCTTGCGGCGCTGGTCAGGCGCGACGTCGACAAGTACCGACGCATCATCGCGCTGACCGGCGCGAAGCTCGAGTAGCGGGCCGCCGTCAGGCTCCGGCAAGGAAACCGAGCACCGCCATGGCGAACGCCTGCGGCATCTGCTCCGGCAGCGGCACCATGCCACCCTCGATGTCGACGATGCGCGCATCGGCTAGCCGTGCGCACAGTTCGGCCGCGTGCGGCGACGCGAACGGGTCGGCGGTGGCGCGGATCAGCAGCGCCGGCTGCGCGACCCGCGCGATGCGAGTCTCCATATGGTAGTTCGCCACCGCGCGATGGCCGTCCTCGACGCGATCGACGACCTTCAGTGCGTCGATGACGAAAGCCTCGAGCAACTCGGGGCGATCGGCCGGATAGAACGGCTGGCGATTGCGCCACAGCGCGCCCAGGTGCGTGCCGTCGGCGCTGCGCGCGACCTCGTCGATCGGCGGGCGCTGCGCGCGCGCGCGGCGGAACGCCGCGTCGGTGAACGGCGTCGACGACAGCACCAGCCTGCCGACCCGCTGCGGATGCGCCGCCGCGAGTTCGATCGCGATCACGCCGCCGGTGTGGTGGCCGACGACGTGCGCGCGCGCCACGCGCAGCGCGTCGAGCAGCTCGACCGCGACCGCGGCCCAGCGCTCGATGCTGCCGGGCCATGCCGGCCGCGCCGAGTCGCCGAAGCCGATCGTGTCCATCGCGATCGCCCGGTAGCGCTGGCCGAGGATCGGCAGCACCCACCGGTACTCGGCCCAGCTGCGCGGCGTCTGGTGCAGCAGCAGCACGGCCTCCGCGTCGTCGGGCCCGCATTGCGCATAGTGCACCTGGCCGTCGCCCAGTTCGGCGAACGCCCTGCGGATCGTCGTGCCTGCCATGTGCCCTCCCCGGCTCCCCCGGGCGCCCTCGCGCCCGCCACGAACGATATACCGGCGCGCGGCCTCGCACAGATCAAGGGAAGCGTCGAACCCCGCTTGTTCGCGGGGCGCGGGCTGCCTATTCTTGAACCTGAGCTTGAACCTGAGCTCGAACCCGACGCACGCAGGCCCCGAGGGCGGTCATGACCCTTGCAAGCGTCTCCCTCGACGACAAGTACCGGCTCGAACACGGTCGGGTCTTCCTGACCGGCGTGCAGGCGCTCGCGCGTCTGCCGATGCTGCAGCAGCAGCGCGACGCCGCGGCCGGCCTGAACACCGCGGGCTACGTGTCCGGGTATCGCGGATCGCCGCTCGGCGGCCTCGACACCGCGCTGCACGGCGCGCAGGCCTTCCTGCAGGCGCACCGCGTCGCCTTCCATCCGGCGGTCAACGAAGACCTCGCCGCGACCGCGATCTGGGGCACGCAGCAACTGCACCTGTTCCCCGATCCGCAGTACGACGGCGTCTTTGCGATGTGGTACGGCAAGGGGCCCGGCGTCGATCGAAGCGTCGACGTGCTGAAGAACGCCAACTACGCGGGAAGCGCGAAGCACGGTGGCGTGCTGCTGGTGGCTGGCGACGACCCGGCCGCGCGCTCGTCGTCGGTCGCGCACCAGAGCGAGCACGTGTTCTCGGCCTGCGGCATTCCGGTGCTCGCGCCGGCGAGCATCCAGGAGTGCATCGACCTCGGGCTGCACGGCTGGGCGATGTCGCGCTACTCCGGCTGCTGGGTGGCGCTGAAGACCACCGCCGACACGGTCGAGAGCTCGGCCTCGGTGGAGATCGACGCCGGCCGCATCGAGATCCGCTTGCCGGACGACTTCGTCCTGCCCGCCGACGGGCTGCACCTGCGCTGGCCCGATCCGCAACTGGTGCAGGAGCGGCGGATGCACGAGTACAAGGTCTACGCCGCGATCGCCTACGCGCGCGCCAACCGGCTCAACCGCGTGGTGTTCGATTCGCCGCGGCCGCGGCTGGGCATCGTCGCCTGCGGCAAGGCCTACCTCGACGTGCGCCAGGCGCTCGATGACCTGGGGATCGACGAGCGGGTGGCGGCCGATATCGGCCTGCGGCTGTACAATGTCGCGATGCCCTGGCCGCTGGAGGCCGAGGGCGTGCGCCGCTTCGCCGAAGGCCTCGAGGAGATCCTCGTCGTCGAGGAGAAGCGGCAGATCATCGAATACCAGCTCAAGGAGCAGCTGTACGCGTGGCGCGAAGACGTGCGGCCGCGCGTGGTCGGCAAGTTCGCCGACAGCGACGAATGGATGCCGGGGCGCGCCGCATCCCCGCAGGCCGTCGCGGCGACGGCCGGGCCCGGCGCTGCCGCAGGCAAGGTCGGTCCGCACGGCCACTGGCTGCTGCCGCCCACCGGCGAACTCACGCCTGCGATCGTCGCGCGCGCCATCGCCGCACGCATTGCGCGCTTCCACGATTCGGCCGCGATGCGCGAGCGGCTTGCGTTCCTCGACGCGAAAGAGGCGGCGCTCGCGCGGCCGCGGCTCGCGGTGCCGCGCACGCCGTGGTTCTGCTCGGGCTGCCCGCACAACCGGTCGACGCAGGTGCCGCAGGGCTCGTCCGCCGTCGCCAGGCGTCGGCTGCCACCTGATGGCGGTCTGGATGGGCCGCAACACCGCGACGATCGCGCAGATGGGCGGCGAAGGCGTGAACTGGCTCGGCATCGCCGGCCACTCGGGCACGCGCCACGTGTTCGCCAACATGGGCGACGGCACCTACTACCACTCCGGGCTGCTCGCCATCCGCGCGGCCGTCGCGGCGCGCGTGAACATCACCTACAAGATCCTCTACAACGACGCGGTCGCGATGACCGGCGGGCAGCCGGTCGACGGCCCGATCACGGTTCCGCAGATCACGCGGCAGCTCGCCGCCGAGGGCGTCGAGCGCATCGTCGTGCTCGCCGAGGATCCGGCGCGCTACCCGGGCGACGCCGGCTTCGCGCCCGGCGTGCAACTGCGCCCGCGCGACGACATCGACGCGGTCCAGCGCGAACTGCGCGAGTCGCCGGGGGTCACCGCGCTCGTCTACGACCAGACCTGCGCAGCCGAGAAGCGCCGCCGCCGCAAGCGCGGCAGCTACCCCGACCCGGCGACGCGGGTGTTCATCAACGAGCTGGTCTGCGAAGGCTGCGGCGACTGCAGCGCCAAGTCGAACTGCCTGTCGGTGGTGCCGGTCGAGACCGAGTTCGGGCGCAAGCGCGCGATCGACCAGTTCTCGTGCAACAAGGACTACTCGTGCGTCGCCGGCTTCTGCCCGAGCATCGTCACGGTCGAGGGCGGCACGCTTCGACGGGGCCAGGCGGTGGCGACGCACGCCGGCGACTTCCCCGAACTGCCGGAGCCGGCGCTGCCCGCGCTCGCGACGCCCTGGAGCATCGTCGTCGCGGGCGTCGGCGGCACCGGCGTCGTCACCATCGGCGCGCTGGTCGGCATGGCCGCGCACCTCGAAGGCAAGGGCGTCTCGGTACTCGACATGACCGGACTCGCACAGAAGGGCGGCGCGGTCATGTCGCACGTGCGCATCGCCGACCGGCAGGAAGCGATCCACGCGGCCCGCGTCGCCACCGGCGAGGCCAACCTCGTGCTCGGCTGCGACCTGATCGTCGCGGTCGGCGACGATGCGCTGTCGAAGACGCGGGCCGGCCTGACCCGCGCGATCGCCAATACCGGACAGGCGATCACCGGCGACTTCGTGCGCAACCCCGACTTCCCGTTTCCGCTCGCCGCGATGAAGGGCCAGCTGGCCGACGCGGTCGGCGCCGACGCGGTGGATTTCGTCGATGCGTCGCGGCTGGCCGCGCTGCTGATGGGTCACTCGATCGCCACCAACACCTTCATGCTGGGCTACGCATGGCAGAAGGGGCTGGTGCCGGTCTCGGGCGAAGCATTGATGCGCGCGATCGAGCTCAATGGCGTGGCCATCGAAGACAACCGTGCCGCCTTTCTCTGGGGCCGCCGCGCCGCCTTCGACGCCGAGCGCGTCGAGCGCCTCGCCCGCGCCGCCGAGCCCGAGCTGCCTGCGCACCGCCTGTCGCGCGACATCGACGAGCTGGTCGAGCGGCGCCGCGACTACCTCGTCGCTTACCAGGACGCCGCCTACGCGCGCCGCTACACCGAACTCGTCGCGCGCGCGCGCGAGGCCGAGCGGCGCGTCGACGCAGGCAGCACCGCCTTCGCGGAAGCGGTCGCGCGTGGCTGGTTCCGGCTGCTCGCGCGCAAGGACGCGTACGAGGTCGCGCGGCTCTACACCGACGGCGAATTCGAGCGCACGCTGCGGGCGACCTTCAACGGCGACTTCCGGCTGCGCTTCCATCTCGGCGTGCCGCGTCGCGGACCCGTCGATCCACATACCGGCGAGCCGGCCAAGCATCGATACGGCGCCTGGCTGATGCCGGTGCTGCGCGTGCTCGCGCGCCTGAAGTTCCTGCGCGACACGCCGTTCGACCCGTTCGGCGTGGGCGCCGAGCGGCGCCTCGAACGCGAACTGATCGCCGAGTACGAGGCCACCATCGCGACGCTGCTCGGGCAGCTCGACGGCCGCACGCTGCGCGTGGCTGCCGAGATCGCCGCGCTGCCCGAGGGCATTCGCGGCTTCGGCCCGATCAGGCAGCGCAACGCGCAGGCCGCGCGCACGCGCCAGGCCGAACTGATGGCTACGCTACGCGCGCCGGCCCCGCCCGCGGCCGCCCTCGAGGCCGCCTGATGCGGCGCGAGCGCCTGAGCGGCGCGCCGCTCTGGACGAGCCCGTTCCGCCCGTTCTACCTGCTGGGCGCGCTCTACGCGCTGGCGCTCGCGCCGGGCTGGCTCGGCGCGTGGCTCGGAGTCTGGAACGCGCCCACGGCCTCCCTGCCCCTCGCGCTCTGGCACGGCCACGAGATGCTGTTCGGCTTCGCCGCAGCCATCGTGATCGGCATCACGCTGACCGCGCTGCCGAGCTGGCCGGGCACGGCCGAGGTGCGCGGGGCGCGGCTCGCGCTGCTGGTCGCGCTGTGGGCGGCGGGCCGGCTCGCGCTGTGGGCCGGGCCCTGGATATCCCCATCCTGGCGTGTCGCCATCGATGCGCTGTTCTTCCCCGCAGTGTTCGTCGCGGTCGCGCCGCAGCTGATGCGCACGCCGAACCGGCTCTACCTGCTGCTGCTGCCGGTCCTCGCGGCGCTCGCCGGCGCGAACCTCGCCTGGCACGCCGGCGCGATCGCCGCCGACCCGAGTCTCTCCGAGCGCGGGTTGCGCGCCGGCGTCTACGCGCTGATCGTGCTGTTCGTGCTCAAGGGCGGCGTGCTCACGCCGATCTTCACCGGCAATGCGCTGCGCGAACGAGGGCGCGGCGACCAGGCGCCGTTCGTGATGGCGCTCGATGCGGCGGCGGTCGCCGCGGTCGTCGTGCTCGCCGGGCTCGACGTGGGCGGGGCGCCGGCGCGCTGGAGCGGCGGGGCTGCGCTCGCCTGCGCGATCGTGCACGGCTGGCGGGTCGCGCGCTGGCGGGGCTGGCGCGTCAGCGACGTCCCGCTGGTGTTCGTGATGCACCTGGGCTTCGGCTGGCTGGTGGTCGCGTTCGCGCTGAAGGCGGCCGCCGACCTCGCGGGGCTCGTGCCCGAGGGCGCCTGGCTCCACGCCTTCACGGTCGGCGCGCTCGGCATGATGATGCTCGGCCTGATGACCCGCGTGGTGCTGCGTCACACCGGCCGGCCGCTGCGCGTGCCGCGCCCGATGCTCGCGGCCTGGGCGATGATGTTCGCCGCGGCGTTGCTCAGGCTCGCCGCCACCGTGCACGGCCTCGGCCACTGGGCCGTGGCCGTCGCGGCGCTGCTGTGGACGGCGCCGTTCGCGATCTACCTGCTGCTCTTCGCGCGGATGCTCGTCGCGCCGAGCCTGCCGCGCGCGCCCCGGTCGATCGAAGATCGGCTGGGGCCGCGCTAGCTGCGCCTGTTCATCCTAAGCCGCGTAGCGCGCCTGGATCACCTGCGCGAGGATCGACACCGCGATCTCGGCCGGCGCGCGGCCGCCGAGGTCGAGCCCGACCGGCGCGCGGATCCGGGCAATCGCGTCGCCGAGCCCTGCCTCGGTCAGCCTCGCCACACGCTTGGCATGCGTGCGTGTGCTGCCGAGCGCGCCGATGTAGAACGCGCGGCTGCGCAACGCGGCGACCAGCGCAGGATCGTCGAGCTTGGGATCGTGCGACAGCGTGACGACCGCGGTCTGCGCGTCCACGCCAATGCTCGCCATCGCCTCGTCGGGCCACTGGCTCATGACGCTGACGCCCGGCAGCCGCTCGTTGGTCGCGAAGGCGCGACGCGGATCGACGACGATCACCTCGAATCCGGCCATCGCGGCCATCGGCGCGAGCGCCTGGGCGATGTGCACCGCGCCGACGAGCACCATTCGCGGCGCGGCCACGTGGCAGCGCGCGAACAGCGTGCCTTCGGACGTGTCGAGCGTGCCGCTGCGGTTGCCGCGCAGCCGGCGCCGCGCCTCGGCAACCTGCTCGTCCGTCAGCGGCAGGTCGCCGTCGACGTCGTCGTCGTGCACCAGCGCCTGCGCGCCGTCGGACAGCCGCGTGACCACCGCAGCGGCGCGCTTGGCCGCGCGATCGGCGAGCACGCGGTCGAACAGCTCGGTCTTCATCCGACCCGCTCCACGTAGACCTGCACCTTGCCGCCGCAGGCGAGCCCGACTTCCCAGGCCTGCTCGTCGCTGACGCCGAAGTCCAGCAGCTTCGGCTTGCCGTCGGCGATCACGCCCATCGCCTCGGAGATCACCGCGCCCTCGACGCAGCCGCCCGACACCGAACCGACGAAACCGCCGCCCTCCTCGACCGCGAGATGGCTGCCTTCGGCTCGCGGCGACGATCCCCAGGTTCGCACGACCGTGGCCAGCGCCACGCCCTTGCCCGCCGCGCGCCACGCGCGGACGCGCTGGAGCAGTTCGTCGTCGCTCGCCTGGGGCGCCGCCGCCTCCATTGCGTCGGGTGCGGCACCGCCCAGGCGCCGACCGCGGCCGATCGCTCGCGCATGCTCGTCGATGCGCTCGACGAGGGCCGCGACGCCCTCTCCGGTGGTGGCGACCGTGCGCAGCACCGGTACCTGGGTGCCGTCGCGACGGCGCAGGCCCGGGGAGGTCTGCAGCTCGTGCGCGGTGCGCGCGGCGGCCGGAAGGTCGCCCTTGTTCACGACCAGCAAATCGGCGATCTCGAGAACGCCGCCCTTGATGGCCTGCACCTCGTCGCCCAGCCCCGGCGGACAGACGACCACCTTCGTGTCGGCGAAGCGCGCGATCTCGACCTCTGATTGCCCGGTTCCCACGGTCTCGACGATCACGAGGTCGAAACCCGCGGCGTCGAACAGGTCGATGATGCGTCCCGCGGTACGCGACAGGCCGCCGAGGTGACCTCGCGAAGAAACCGAGCGAATGAAGACGCCGTCGTGGTCGCCCGCGTCGCCCATCCGCACGCGGTCGCCGAGCAGCGCGCCGCCGGTGACCGGACTCGACGGATCGACCGCGAGCACCGCCGTGCGACGCCCCTGCCGGACCAACTCGGCCAGCAACGCGTTGATCAGTGTCGACTTGCCGGCGCCAGGAGCCCCGGTGATGCCCACCACGTGCGCGCGCCCGCAGTGCGCGACCAGGCTCGCGTGCAGCGCCTGCGCGCCGGACCGGTCGTTCTCGAGCAGCGTCGCCGCGCGCGCCAGCGCCGTCCGCGAACCGTCGAGGATTGCCTGCAGGTCGATGGGATCAGGGTGCATGCGTCAGGGTTCCGTGCCACGGGGGAACGGGTCATTGTTGCAGAAAAAAAAAGCCCGCGAGACTCGCGGGCCGAATCCACTTGTCAAGTGGAGGAGGAGACACGGTGGGGGCGGCGACGCGGTCACCGCCCGTGATTCGTCAGCGCCACTCCTGGCGCGCGGCAGCCGCCTGCACGTCCGCATAGACCCGCGGATCGTCGTGCATCAGTTGCTCGAAAATGCGGTCCTGCCGGCGCCGGTGCGCCCGCTCGACCATCCGGGCGATCAGGCCGGCGATGCCGGTGCCCAGTGCCCTCTCGACCCTGGCGGCCTCGCGCCCGACGGGGCGAGCCGGCCCGCGGCCGAACATGTCCGCGACAGCCTGCCCGCCCCGGAGGACCCGCTCGAGGCCGTCGTGCGTGGTGACAAGCGTGCTCATCTGGAACTCCTTATGCCATGTTGCGCTGCAATGTCTCAATTATCGGGATTCACAGGTATATTTCCAATTGATGTTGGCGATGAGTACAATTCACGATGTTTATTGTTTATCCGGGAAAGCCCGATGAATTTTCGCACGCTCGACCTGAACCTGCTGCGCGTGTTCGACGAGGTGATGGCGGAACGCAACCTGACACGCGCGGCAGGAAAACTGGCCATGACCCAGCCTGCGGTCAGCAACGCGCTGAAGCGGCTGCGCGAGGCGCTCGGCGACGAACTCGTCGTGCGCTCGGGCTACGGCGTCGAGCCGACGCCGACCGCGCTGTCGCTGTGGCCGGCCGTCCGCGACGCGCTCGCGCAACTGCGCTCGGCGTTCACGCCGTCGACCTTCGTCCCGGCCGAGGCGCGCACGCTGTTCACGCTGGCG
>JAXMFB010000023.1:0-66262 GCA_046347945.1 Burkholderiaceae bacterium | reverse complement strand
TGACGAGCGATCTTCGCGAACTCGGGCGCGAGCCCGACCGCGTGCGCGGCCGCACTGACCCGCTGGTAGATCGCGGCGGGATCCGAGGCTCCGAACTTCTCGCGCAGGTAGTCGGCGCGGTTCATCCCCTCGTCCGGAAGGTCCGGGTTCAGCTGGAACGGGTGCCAGCGCACTGCCGGCTCGGGCGCGTCCGGGTGCGCGGCACGCCAGCGTGCGAGCGCGGTTTCGAGCTGGCGCTTGCCCACGTAGCACCACGGACAGACGACGTCGGAGACGACGTCGATGCGCAATGCGTCGCCGGCGGGTTCGAGGAGCGGATTCATCGGGTCTCCAGCTGAATCAATCGCGGGGCCGCTGCTCATCCGGATCTCCCGCCCAGCCGGGCACGCGCCAGTCGCGCGCCAGCGCGACGAGCCGCATCCCGGCGGTGACCACGATGCCGGCGACGAGCGCCTGCCAGTCGGCGCCGAGCACGCCGGCGACCGCGAGGAATGCCCACGCGCCGGCGAACGAGCACACGGCATAGGGCCGATGATCGCGGAAGATCGCCGGCACCTCGTTGCACAGCACGTCGCGCATCACGCCGCCGAACACGCCGGTCACGACCCCCATCAGTGCGCAGACAATCGCCGGTTGCCCGATCTCCCAGGCCATGCCGGCTCCCGACGCGCTGAACAGCCCCATTCCGAACGCGTCGGCCCAGAGCATCGGCCAGGCCGGCGGCGTCGGGCGCGCCGCATGCAGCCAGAGCCAGCCGACAACGACCAGCGCGAGCACGGCCCAGACGTAGCCGCTGTGCATCACCCAGAAGAACGGCCGGCGATCGAGCAGCAGGTCGCGCAGGGTGCCGCCGCCGAAAGCCGCGAAGAAGGTCACCGCGGCGACCCCGACGATGTCCATCCGCTTGCGCGTCGCCTCGATGAATCCCGACAGCGCGAACGCCAGCGTGCCGGCGACCTCGATGGCCGACAGCAGCACGCCCGCGGGTAGCCCCCCGTTCATCCGGATGCCCCGGCGCGACGGCGGCCCTCTCCTGCACGCAGGCGCATGCCCCGGGGCGCCGGCGGTGGCCAGCGCGCGGTCGTCGAGCGATTCGCGCGGCGTTGGCGATCGACATCGGGCATCGTGAGGAGCGCGAGCGTATCGGTGTCAGCGAGCACCACGCGGAATCGCGCGGCCACCGGATCGTACCGCCATTCGCCGGTCACCGCGCGCGACGCGGCCGGGGCGCCGGGTTGGGGCGTTTATCATGCGGGCACGACCGCTTCGCGGCTCCATCCGCCTTCTTCCGATGCACGACGCGATGCACGACGACCCCACCGCGGCCCGGCCGGACCTTCGGGCACCGGGATGACGACGCAGGCCGACGCAATCGTGATCGGCGCCGGCATCGTCGGCGCAGCCTGCACGCGCAGGCTGTCCGAGCGCGGGCTGCGCGTCGTCGTGCTCGAGCGCGAACCGGCACCGGCGTCCGGCTCCACCGGGCGCAGCGCCGCCGGCGTACGGGTGCAGTTTTCCGAAGAGGTCAACGTGCGCCTCTCGGCCGCGAGCATCGCCGAGTATCGCGAACTGCCGGAGGCCGGCTACCGCCCGATCGGCTACCTGTTCTACGTGCCGCAGGCGCAATGGAGCGCGCATCGCGAGGCCGCACGGATGCAGCAGCGCCTCGGCATGCCGGTGGAGCTCCTCGACGCTGCCGCGGCGACGCGCATCGTGCCCGCCGACACCGACAGTTTCGCCGGCGCGACCTGGTGCGGACTCGACGGCGTCGTCGATCCCCACGGCATCACGATGCGCTGGCTCGCGCAGGCCCGCTCGTCCGGCGCGGTGATGAAGCTGGACTGCGCGGTGCGCTCGATCGATCGACGAGGCGAGCGGTGGCGGGCCAGCACCGAGGACGGCGAGTTCGATGCCGACTGGATCGTCAACGCGGCGGGCGCCTGGGCCGGCGAAGTCGCAGCGCTGGCCGGGCTGCAGGTACCGGTGCGCCCGGCCCGGCGCATGGTCTACACCACGGCGCCGCTCGCGCCGGCGCCCGCGTACCCGCTCACCGTCGACCTCGACACCGGCCTGTGGTTCCGCCCGGAGCGCGACCGGCTGATCTTCGGCCTGAGCAACCCCGCCGACACCGGCTTCGCCGAGGGCGTCGACTGGACCTGGCTCGAGACGGTCTACGAATCGGCGCTGCGCCACTTCCGCTGGTTCGAGACGCTGTCGATCGACCGTCGCGCGTGCTGGTGGGGCTATTACGAGACGACGCCCGACCACCAGCCGGTGGTCGGCGAGATGCCGGGCGCGCCGGGCTGGTACAACGCCTGCGGCTTCTCGGGGCACGGAGTCCAGCAGGCTGCGGCGATCGGGCGCATCGTCGCGCAGGAGATCGCCGGCGAGCCGGCGTTCGTCGACATGGCGCCGCTGCGCATCGAGCGCTTCGCGGCGGGCGCAGCACACCCCGAGCGTCTGGTCGTCTGAGCATGGCGCACCACGAAGCGGCCGACCGCGCCCCGGCCCGATCCGTTCCCGCTTCACTCGACGTGGCGCTCGTCAAGACGAGTTCGCTGGGCGACGTGATCCACGCGCTGCCGGTGGTGACCGACATCCTCGCGGCCTGCCCCGCAGCCCGGATCGACTGGGTGGTCGAGGAATCGTTCGCCGAGTTGCCGGCGCTGCACCCGGGCGTCGCGACCCTCCATCGCGTCGCGATGCGGCGCTGGCGCAAGGCGCCGTTGTCGGCGACGACCCGTGCCGAGTGGTCGCGCTTTCGCGCCGGATTCCGCGCGCGCCGCTACGACCTGATCCTCGACCTGCAAGGGTTGCTCAAGAGCGCCTTCCTTGCGTTGCAGGGCCGGGGCCCGCGGGCCGGCTTCGACCGCGCGAGCGCGCGCGAGCCGCTGGCGGCGCTGTTCTACGAGCGGCGCTTCCGCGTCGACCAGAAGCAGCACGCGATCCGCGCGCTGCGCTCGCTCGCCGCGCAGGCGCTCGGCTATCGCGCCGAGGGCTTGCCGCGCTTCGCGCTCGCACCGCCGCCGGCCGAAGGCCTCGCGCAGATGCCCGGCGGGCCGCTCGCACCGGGCTCGATCGTGCTGCTTCACATGACCGCGCGTCCCGAGAAGCAGTGGCCTGTGGATCACTGGCGAGCACTCGCGCAGCGGCTCGACGCGGCCGGCCGCGACATCGTGGTGCCGTGGGGCAACGATGGCGAGCGCGCGCGCGCCGAAGCGATCGCCGCCGGCCTGGCGCGCGCGCGCGTGCCGCAGCGGCTGAGCCTCGCGCAGTGTGCCGCGCTGCTCGCGCATGCGCGCGCGGTCGTGGGCCTCGATACCGGCCTCACTCACCTGGCCGCGGCCTTCGAGCGCCCGCTGGTGTTCATGGTGCCCGACACGCCGCGCTGGCCGCGCTACCGGGCCGAGCCGTTCTGGCTGCCGCAGATGGCGGCGTTCGGTCACGCCGGAAAGATGCCCGAGGTCGACGAGGTCTGGTCGGCGCTCGAGCGGATGGGTACGCTCGACTGACGCTGCCCCGGGCGGGAAAAGGTCAGCGCAACAAGGTCAGCGCATCGCGACGCGCAGCGGAATCCGCCGCCGACCGAAGCGCCCCGGCTCCGCGCCGAAGCGGCCCGCGAGCGCCTTCCCGCAGTGCGGGCACGCGCCCTTCGCGTCGAGCTCGTATCCGAGGATCTCGTGCCAGTCGCGCTCGATGAGCACGGCGCCGCAACCGGCGCAGAAGGTCGCGCCGCCCTCGCGGTCATGAACGTTGCCGGTGTAGACGTGGCGCAGGCCGTTGTCGAGCGCGATCTTGCGGGCGCGCGCCAGCGTGATCGCCGGCGTCGGCGCGACGTCGGACATCCGGTAGTCGGGGTGGAACGCCGAGAAGTGCAGCGGCACGTCCGTGCCGAGTTCGGCCGCGATCCAGCGCGTCATCGCGTCGATCTCGTCGTTGCCGTCGTTCTGTCCGGGGATCAGCAGCGTGGTGATCTCGAGCCAGCAACCGGTCTCCTGCCTCACGTAGCGCAGCGTGTCGAGCACCGGCGCCAGGTGCGCGCCGGTGAGCTTGAAGTAGAAGTCCTCGCTGAACGCCTTCAGGTCGATGTTGGCCGCGTCCATCTTCGAGAAGAACTCGCGGCGCGGCCCGGCGTGGATGTAGCCCGCCGTCACCGCGACGGTCTTCACGCCGAGCGCGTGGCAGGCGTCGGCGGTGTCCATCGCGTACTCGGCGAAGATCACGGGGTCGTTGTAGGTGAACGCGACGCTCGTGCATCCGCTGTCGCGCGCCGCCTCGGCGATGCGCGCCGGGCTCGCGCGGTCCATCAGCCGGTCCATCTCGCGGCTCTTCGAAATGTCCCAGTTCTGGCAGAACTTGCAGGCGAGATTGCAGCCCGCGGTGCCGAACGACAGGACGCTCGATCCGGGATGGAAGTGGTTCAGCGGCTTCTTCTCGATCGGGTCGATGCAGAAGCCCGAACTGCGCCCGTAGGTGGCCAGCACCATCTCGTCGCCGCGGCGCTCGCGCACGAAGCACAGCCCGCGCTGGCCATCGTGCAGCCTGCAGTCGCGCGGGCACAGGTCGCACTGGATCCGGCCGTCGTCCAGCCGGTACCACCACCTGGCGGCATGGGTGTCGGGAGCGTCGTCGCGCGGATTCATGCGGGGACCTCGCCGTCGGCGTACTTCAGGACGCGGTAGCGCGACAGCGTCATTTCTTCGTGCCAGAAACCGGCCGGCAGGCCAGCCTTGTGCCGCAGCGCCGACAGGAACTCGCGCGCGTCGGCCATCTGCGCCCACACCTGCGGCAGGAAGGTCGCGCGCCGGCCACGCCAGTCGAGGACCACGCCGTCCTCGTGCGGACGCAGCAGCCGGCAGGCGTCCGACTCCGTCATCGCCGCCACCGGCTCGAGCGCGCCGAGCAGCGACACCTCGACCGCGAGCCCCGGCCATTCGTCGGGCCCGAGCGACGGGAAACGCGGATCCTCGAACGCGGCGCGGCGCGCGTTGCGGCGCACGTCCTCGTCGAGCGAATGCTCGCCGGCCTCGAGCCGCCCGATGCAGCCGCGCAACTGCCCCGCGCGACGCAACGTGACGAACGTGGCCCCGGGGGCCGCGAGCGCCGGGTGAGAAGGCTCGGCCACCTGCGGCAGGCCGAGCGCCGCGGCGATCGCGTTGCGGGCGCGGCTGAGCAACGCCGCGCCGAGCGCGCTGTCGTGTGCGTCATCGTGCGCGCCGTCGTGCGCGACGCGGGCCTCGGCGTCCGCAGCCTCCCCGCGCGCGACGCCCGTCGCGTCCGCCCAGAATCCGATCGCGCCGTAGCCGACCACCCGCGAGCGATCGCCGGCCGTGTCGCCGGAATTGCGCAGGTCGAGCAGCCGCGCCGTCAGGCCGCGCGCACGCGCGACCCGAAGCGCGCCGTTGAGCGGCGTTGCACCGCACGCCTGGTCGTGATCGATGTTCGCGTCGAGCGCGAGAATCTGCTCGACGGTCGCCGCGTCGGCGGCGCGTGCGTGCGCATACGGCAGGTAGTGCGACAGGTCCGTGCTCACGACGACCAGCGTCTCGTCGCCGCCCCAGGCGCGCTCGAGGACCTCGGCGACCTCGCCGGCGGCCGCGCGCCCGACCACGAGCGGCACGATCGAGAAACTCCCGAGCGCGGCCTGCAGGAAGGGCAGTTGGACCTCGAGCGAATGTTCGTGCGCGTGCGCGGCGTCGCTCGACACGACCTGCGGCAGCGCGGCCAGCGCGTCGATCGATTCGCGATCGACCGCCACCGCGCCGAGCGGCGTCTCGAACCCGGAAACCGTCGGCACCGCGAGTCCGCGCACCGCGACGCGATGCGCCGGGCCGAGCAGCACGACGCGCTCGATGCGCGCGCGCCACGGCGCGAGCAGCGCATAGGCCTGGGCAGCGATCGGACCGGAGTAGACGTAGCCCGCGTGCGGAACGACCAGCAGCTTCGGCGCGGACCCGCGCGCGGCGTCCGCTGCGGCTGGCGCCGACGACAGCCAGTCGACCATCACGCCGCGCAGCGCGCCCGGCGTCGCCGGGTAGAAGGTGCCCGCTACCGCGGCCGGACGGATCGACGACGACATGCTGTACTCCTCACGCGCACGATATGGGGTCGCGCGGCGTGCACACAAGGGTATCGTCGGCGAAACGTCGACGCCGCAGGTCGGCGCCGCAGATCGATGTGGCGCCTGGCGCCTCAGCGGGCGCGGACCAGCAGGAACCGGTACCTCGCCTTCGGCTGGCCCGGCCGCGAATAGGCGAACGGCAGTTCGAACTCACCCGCGACCGCGGCGCCCTCGACGAGGCCGAGCGCCGCCGCGCGGTCGCGCAGCCAGGCTTCGTCGGCAGGACCGCCGTCCGCGACCAGCAGCAGCGCCTCGTCGTCGGCCACTGCGGGCGGCGGCGCGCCCGGCGCGGAGACCTCGACCCGCGCGCCGGTGAAGCGCGTCCGCAGCACGCCGGCCATCACCCGGTCGGCCGCGACGATCGTCCCGCGCCCGTCGTAGCCCTCCGCCTGCAGCGCGTGCGCCAGGTCGGCCGCCGGCTGGTTCAGGTCGCCCGGCTTGCCGCGCCAGCCGTCCCAGGCCGGCCGCAACGTCAGCAGCGTGAAGAAGACGATCGCGAAACCGGCCAGCACGCGACGCCAGGCACGCAGGCGCGGATGCCCGTCGAGGTCGGTCCGGCAGCCGAACCAGACGAGCGGCGCCATGCACAGCAGCGGTTGCAGCCAGCGCCCCTTGACGTTGGTGACCCCGCCCAGCACCACCATCGCCGCCAGCAACACGGCGAGCACGGCCAGGTAGCGCAGCCACAGCGAGCAGAAGGGGCCGCGCGCGCCCGGCGTCTTCGCGCGCCACGCGTCGCGCCCGAACACCGCCGCCGCTGCGACGACCAGCACGACCAGCGTGCCGGCGACCGCCTCGACGAGGCTGCCGAGCCCGGCCAGCGCGCCGGCGACGGCGCCCGGCCGGGCCTCCATCTTCGCCAGCGTGCGGTCGCTGGCCATCTGCCAGTGGTCGAGCAGCCACCACGCGTGCGGCGCGACCACCACGAGCGCCACCAGCGCGCTGGCGAGGGTCCACGGGCCGAGCGCGAGCGTTCGCGTGCGCGGGCTGGCGAGCATCGCCAGCGCCAGCGCCGCGAAGAACAGCGCGTAGCTGTACTTCGACAGCATCCCCAGCCCCGCGACGAGGCCCAGCAGCAGATAGAGCGCGGGCCGGGGCCGCTCGACCAGCCGCATCGCGACGAGCACCGTCGCGCTCGCCATCGTCGTCACCAGCACCGAGTGCGTCAGGTCGCGGTGCGACTCCCAGCCGATGTGCGGGATCAGCAGCATGCTCGCCGATGCGAGCAGCGCGAGCGGCGCAGGCATCGCCCGCAGCGCCGCGAGGTAGACGAACAGGTAGGTGAGCGCGATCAGCACGTTCTTCAGCAGCGCCAGCGAGAACACCGAGACGCCGGCGAGCTGGAACACGCCCCACTGCAGCCAGGTGTACAACGGCGGCTGCGCGCCGTAGCCGGGTGCGAGCTGCTGCGTCCACAGCGCCTGTTCGGCCTCGTCGAGCTCGAGCGCCCCGGAGATCAGCGTCCGCGAAAGCAGGTGCGCGCCGAAGTAGACGAGCATCAGCAGCAGCAACTGACGACCCGACGGTGCAGCGGTGGGCGAAGTCGTGGTGGCGCGGATCATCGGCGCGAAGCCCGTTCACTCATCAGTTAACATTGCCGGCAGCCTGCCGAGCCCCCATGCCCCAATCCGTCGCATCCGAGATCGCCCTCACGCCGGCCACCGCCGAGCCGGATGTCAGCATTGTCGTCCCCATTTACAACGAGGTCGACAACCTGCCCGACCTGGTCGATCGCATCGACCAGGCGATGCGACCGACCGGGCGCGCGTTCGAACTGATCGCCGTCGACGACGGATCGCGCGACGACAGCGCGGCCGTGCTCACGCGGCTCGCGGCCGACCGCCCCTGGCTGCGTCCGGTACTGCTGGCGCGCAATTATGGCCAATCGAGCGCGCTGCAGGCCGGGTTCGACCGCGTGCGCGGGCGCTACGTCGTGACGCTCGACGCCGACCTCCAGAACGACCCGCTCGACATACCGGCGATGCTCGAGCGCCTCGACCGCGACGACGACGTCGACATGATCTCCGGCTGGCGCCAGCAGCGCCAGGACAAGGCGCTGTCGCGCCGGCTGCCGTCGGTGATCGCCAACCGCCTGATCTCGCGCAGCACCGGCGTGCACCTGCACGACTACGGCTGCGCGCTCAAGGCGTACCGGCGCGAGATCATCGACCGCGTCCGGCTGTACGGCGAGCTGCATCGCTTCATCCCTTCGCTGGCGCGCGATGCCGGCGCGCACATCGCCGAAATGCCGGTGCGCCACCATGCGCGCACGCGCGGGGTGTCCAAGTACGGGATCGACCGCACGTTCCGGGTGATCCTCGACCTGGTGCTGATCGTCTTCTTCATGCGGTACCGGCAGCGTCCGCTGCACGCATTCGGCGCAGTCGGCCTGTGGCTCGCCGCACCGGGCGCGCTCATCCTGGCGTGGCTGTTCGTGCTCAAGCTGGGCGGCGAGGACATCGGCGGCCGGCCGCTGCTGCTGGCCGGCGTGATGCTGGTGCTGATGGGCGTGCAACTGGTCGTCGCCGGGCTCGTCGGCGAACTGCTCACGCGCATCTACCACGAGGGGCGCGGCACGCCGCAGTATTTCGTCCGCGAACCGCGCTCGCGCGAGCGTACGGCGGAGCGGGCGCCGTGAACGGGCCAGGCAGGCCTGCGCGGACGCGCTGATGGCGCGCGGACGCGCGGCCGGTTGGGCGCGGGTCGCGCGGATCGTCCTCGCGCCGCTGCTCGTCGCGGCCATCCTCTGGTGGGCCGATCCGGGGCGGGTCATTCAGGTAGTCGCCAACGCAGATCCCGCCTGGCTGCTCGCCGGGCTCTCGGCCTCGACGCTGTCGAACCTCGTGTCGGCGCAACGCTGGCGTGCACTGGCCGGCTGGCTCGGCCACCGCATCGGCGCCATCGCGGCCGCCGGCGTCTACTTCCGCGCCATCGCGATCAACGCGCTGCTACCCGGCGCGATCGTCGGGGGCGACGTCTATCGCGCGGTGACGCTGAACCGTCGTGGCCTGCCGGCGCTCGAAGCGGGCCTGTCGGTGTTCCTCGACCGCCTGAGCGGACTGTGGATGCTGGTCGTGCTGGGCATGGCGGCCGCGGCCTGGGGCGTTGCCGATACTCCGGCGCAGGAGTTGGTGCCGGCCGTGCTGCGCGCGCCGGGAGCCGGCGCGCTGGCGGCGCTGGCCGCATGCCTGCTCGCGGCGCCGGCGCTGGCCATCGTCGCGTTGGGCAAGCTCGGCGCCGCGCTGGGCGGCGTCGCGAGGCCGGCCAGCGCTTGGCGAGCGCGGCTCGATGCTGCCGCGCAGCGGCCGGGCATCTGGCGGCAATACGCGCTGCAGATCATCGCATCGCTCGCGGTGCAGGTGCTGTCGATCGGCGCCTTCGCGCTGGGCGGCCACGCGCTGGGCATCGAACTGGCTGCCTGGAGCTGGGCCGCCGCGGCGGTACCCGTGTTCCTGATGGCGACGCTGCCGGTGAGCTTCGGCGGCTGGGGCACGCGCGAAGCCGCGGCCGTGGTCGCGCTGTCGGCGTTCGGCGTGCCGGCCGCGCCGGCCGTCGGCGCGTCGGTGCTCTACGGGCTCTTCGGGCTCATGCAGGCAGCGGCCGGAGGCTTGCTGCTCGCGCGGGATCCGCGGGAGACGCACCGCGCCACAGTGCGGCAGTGAACAGCATGTACATCATGCTCACGTTCGATCGCAGCAGGTACGACTCGAACAGGCACAGCGTGATCATCAGCACCGGCACCGCTCGGCGGATCCGCTTGCGCTCGTCGGCCGGCCCCTGCCTTCGCAACGGATAGCCGAGCACCAGCGCGAGCGCGACTCCGCCCGGTATCCCCGCGGCCGTCAGCGCGAACAGGTAATAGTTGTGCGGATTCCAGGCAGGCGCCCACTGCGGCGTGTGGATCGCGTTGACCCGCTCGTACTCCTTCGGGTAGTCACCGATGCCCACGCCGAGCACCGGATGCGCGGCGTAGATCCGCAGCGCGTTCATTGCGTAGACGAGGCGCAGGCTGACTGAGCTGTCGGGCCGCACCCGGTAATTGACGAAGGTGTCGATTGCGTCATCGACCCGGCTCTTGAAGTAACTGTTGCCGTGATAGCCGCCGACCAGCACGGCCGCCACCAGTGCGGCCGCCACCGCCCCGGCGACCACCGGCCGGCGTCCGAGCCGCTGGAACGCCAGCAGTGCGAGCATCGCGAGAAAGCCCACCATTCCGGCGCGCCCACCCGCGATCAAGAGGTTCAGCGTCGTTGTGGCGAGCAGCGCGCCGTAGACGAGGCGCAGGCGCAGCGTCGCAGCGTCGAACAGCAACCGATGCCCCGCGAGGTACCCGGCCAGCGCCAGCACCGGCGTGTAGAAGATCCGGTCGACGAACGGCGCGGTGTCGTCGGCACCCTTGTCGACGCGGATGCCCTCCGGCAGGCCGGGCCAGAGGTAGAGCTTCGCCCAGTTGTAGAACGCCAGTGCCTCGCACAGCGCGATCGACGCGAGGAAGGCGCCGACGTAGCGCCCGAAATGTTCGCGCCGCGCAACGCTGAAGTAGAGCGGAAACAGCACGAAGAACCTGTGACGCTGCGTCGTCTGCCACCCCCAGTCGAGGTCGTCGCTCCAGAGCAGAGAAAACAGGAACACCCCATAGCAGCCCAGGACGATCCAGACCAGCGGCTCGGCGGCGAGCTCGCGCAGCTTCCGACCGAGGTGGCCTTCGATCACCCACAGCAGCAACATCGCCGCCGACAGGACGTAGGCCGGCGCAACCTGCACCGGAATGCAGAAGAAGACCGCGGCGAGCAGCCACGAGTTGGCCAGCGGAATGCGTTCGCGCAGTTGCGCGAGGTTCACGCGAACTCCACGCCGCAGGCCGTGAACGCCCGCCTCATGTCTTCGCGCTCCTGCTCCGACTTGAACCTCACGCGCTCCCAGCCGAACGCGACCACGCGCACCCGCGGCGGGTAGATCTGCCGCGCAAGCAGCAGCGACGAAGAGCGCACGCCGATCACGACGTCGTACGGCGTCTGCGCCATGTGCGATTCGAGCGCGCCGGCCGGCTCGATCACCAGGTAGTCGGGATGGCCGAGCTCGCGGGCATCGTCCTTCGGGTGCGCCTTGTAGTCGATGCTCGCGATGCCCTCGCCCGCCAGCCAGCGACGCATCCGCTCGGTGGTGTCGGCCAGGTCCGACGCCGACATCAGGCGAAACGGGGTCAGCGGCTGCCCGATCACCAGCGCGCGGCGCTCGCTCGACGCCGGCTCGTCGCGCGCCCGCGGGTCGACCAGCGGCGGCAGCACTCGCACCTTGTGCGACGGGTACTCGTTCGGCAGCCCCGGCAGCACGTAGATGCGGTCGCAGAACGACGCGTCCGATCCGATCCGGTCGCCGCCGAAGCACTGGTAGTCGAGTTCGGGAGCGAACAGGCGGCGCAGCTTGCGCGCGTACTGCAGCAGCCGCTTGAGCGGCGACAGCGGATAGCGGCGAATGCTGATCACGCCGTCGGGCAGGATGCGCGCGCGCAACTCGCGCGCCCCGCAGGCGACGGGGAGCGCACGCAGGAAGTAGTTGATCGCCTCGGTGTCGTAGACCGCGCTGTGCAGGACCAGGCGCTCGCAAGGTCCGGCGAGCCCGGCGACCAGCTCGATGTTGGCACGCAGGCGGCGATGGCGGCCGAGCGGCCCCGGCAACGGCTCGAGCCGAGGCCAGGCCATGTAGGTGCAGGCGTCCCATTCACGCGCGTCGACCACCGCGTCGAGCCCCGGCTTGTACCAGACCAGCACCTGGCGCGAGCCCGCCTCGAAGTTCCCGGCGATGCGCCGGGCCGCAAGATACTGCAGCGGGGATGCGACGAAGTAGACGGCGACCGTGCCGGAACGGCTCATGCGGGGTGACGCGGGTGGCTGTGCGCAGCGCAGATGCTACCTCTTTACGGCCGCGGCCCCCGTTGCGCCGCGGCCTCCCTTGCGCCGCGATCGCCGTCGCGATGCGGCCGCTCGCCGGCCAGTGCCCGGTCGATCGCCCACGACGCGGCGGCCAGCCCCATCGCCGCGGTCACCGTGACCAGCGACCCGTAGCCGGCGCAGTTCAGCGGCGCTCCGCCACGCGCTCCCTCCTCGCAGGCCGCCTCGCGCGCCGCCGGCCCGAGGTGCTCGTCGGAGTAGATCGCCTCGACGCGAAAGCGCTTGCCCGCATCGCGAGGAAAGCCGTGGTCGCGCCGAAGTCGCGCGCGCACCGCCGCCAGCAGCGCATCGCCCCGCGTGCGCGACAGGTCGTCGCGGCGCAGCCGCAACGGGTCGGTGCGCCCGCCGGCGCCGCCGCAGACGACGATCGGCTGGCGGCGCCGGCGCAGGCAGGCGACGAGCGCGGCCTTGGCCCGCGGAGCATCGATCGCGTCGATGACCAGCGCATCGGCGGGCACCAGTTGCTCGACATTCCCGGCGCTCACGAAATCGTCGACGACGCGCACCTCGCAAGCGGGCGAGATATCGGCGATGCGCCGGCGCATGACCTCGACCTTCGCGGCGCCCAGCGTCGACCCGAGCGCGTGCACCTGCCGGTTCACGTTGGACTCGGAGACATGATCGAGGTCGATCAGCGTCAGGCGACCGACGCCCGAGCGCGCCAACGCCTCGGCGGTCCACGAGCCGACGCCGCCGACGCCGATCACGCAGGCGTGCGTGCGCGCGAGCACCGCGAGCGCGTCGTCGCCGAACAGGCGCGCCACGCCGCCGAAGCGACGTGCGGCATCCACCGGAGGGTGGCCCGCGGCCCCCGCGCGCACCGCCGTCATCGCCCGCTACGGCAGGATCAACGACGAGCCGGTGGTCTTGCGCGATTCGAGGTCGCGGTGCGCCTGCACGGCATCGGCGAGTCGATAGCGCTGGTCGATCTCGATCTTCACCTTGCCCGAGCCGACCATCCGGAACAGGTCGGCCGCCATCTCCTCGAGGTTGGCGCGATTGGCCGTGTGCGCCATCAGCGACGGGCGAGTGACATAGAGCGAGCCCTTCAGCGCCGTGAGCGCCATCGGCGGCACCGGCCCCGACGCGTTGCCGAAGCTGACCATCAGCCCGAACGGCTGCAGGCAGTCGATCGAGGCCTGGAAGGTGTCCTTGCCGACCGAGTCGTAGACCACCGGAACCATCGCGCCGCCGGTGATCTCGCGCACGCGCTCGACGATGTTCTCGCGCTTGTACAGGATCGTGTGGTCGCAGCCGAAGCGGCGCGCGAGCGCCGCCTTCTCCTCCGAACCGACGGTGCCGATCACGGTGACGCCGAGCGCCTTCGCCCACTGCATCGCGATCAGCCCGACGCCGCCGGCCGCCGCGTGGAACAGGATGGTCTGCCCCTTCTGCAGCTTGTAGGTGCGCCGGAACAGGTATTGCACCGTCATGCCCTTGAGCATCATCGCTGCAGCGGTCTCGAACGCGATGCCCCGGGGCAGCCTCACCAGCGGCTTGGCCGGCATGTTGCGCAACTCGGCGTACGAGCCGGGCGGACGGTCGCTATAGGCGACGCGATCGCCGGGCTTCACGTGCGTCACGCCCTCGCCCACGGCGGTGACCACGCCCGCCCCCTCCAGGCCGACGCCGCCGGGGAGCGGCTGCGGATACAGGCCGGTGCGGAAGTAGACGTCGATGTAGTTCAGGCCGATCGCCTGGTGGCGCACCTGCGCTTCGCCGGGGCCGGGCGGACCGACCTCGACGTCGACGTACTGCATGACCTCGGGGCCGCCGGTCTGCTGGATGCGGATCGCTTTGGGCATGCTCGCTCCGGGAAAAGGGGTTCGGCCGAGTATAGCCACGCGGCCCGCGGCATCCGGGCAAACACCAGTGCCCGGCCGAATCTGGTATCTGATATCTTAGATGTCATGAGTGCATCGACCGACGCCGAAGCGCCCCGCCTTCCTGCGGCCGAGGCGCTTCTGGTCGCAGCGAACCGGTGGGCGATCATCGCGATGATGGGGACGATGGCGCTCCTCGTCTTCGCCAACGTCGTCTCCCGCTACCTGTTCGACCACTCGCTGGTCTGGGTCGAGGAACTCACCCAGTACCAGATGATCTGGATCGCCTGGCTGGGTGCCGGACTGGCGCTGCGCGAGGGACGGCACGTCGCGGTCGACCTGCTCGAAGACGCCCTGCCCGAAGGCCCGCGTCGCATCCTGCGCGGCGCGATCGCGCTGACGATGCTGGCCTTCCTGCTCGCGCTCGGCTGGTACGGCACGCAGATCGTCGCGTTCAGCTGGAACCAGGAAACGCCGATGCTCGGCATCCGCACCGGCATTCCCTACCTCGGCATCCCGATCGGCGCGCTGCTGTGCGCGCTGCATCTGGTGTTGTTCTTCCGCGGCTTCGTCGAGCGGCGCTTCGAGCACGACGAGCTGTCCGACGCGGAGGCGGGCTGACGTGACCCCGATCCTGATCGGCACGTTCGTGATCGGCCTGGCGATCGGCCTGCCGATCGCGTTCGTGATGGGCGTGTCCAGCCTCGCCGCGCTCGCGTGGGAGGGCAAGCTCTCGATGCTGTCGGTCCCGCAGCGCGTGTTCGACGGCATCAACTCGTTCCCGCTGATGGCGGTGCCGTTCTTCATCCTCGCCGCCGACCTGATGACCGCCAGCGGCATCACGACAGCGCTGCTGCGCTTCTCGCAGAGCATCGTCGGCCACATCCGCGGCGGGCTCGGCCACGTGAATGTGGTGACCTCGGTGCTGTTCGCAGGCATCAGCGGCTCGGCGCTCGCCGACGCCGCCGGGCCGGGCGCGATCGAAATGCGGATGATGGAGAAGGCCGGCTACGACCGCTACTACTCGGCGGCCCTGTCGGCGGCCACGGCCACGATCGGCCCGATCATCCCGCCGTCGATCATCATGGTCATCTACGCGCTGACCGACAGCCGGGTCACGGTCGCCGGCCTGTTCCTGGCCGGCGTGGTGCCGGGGCTGCTGCTCGGCGCCGCGCTGATGGTCGCCAACCACGTGATCTCGGTGCGCCGCGGATACGGCGCCGCCGAGCCGCGCCGCGGCTGGGGCGAACGGTTGCGGGCGCTGTGGCGCGCAACGCCGATCCTCGCCATGCCGGCGATCATCATCGGCGGCATCCTGTCCGGCCTGTTCACGCCGACCGAGGCATCGGCGGTCGCGGTCGTCTACGCGCTGCTGATCGGGCTCTTCGTTACCCGCACACTGAACGCGCGAATCATCGCGAAGGTGCTGCTGCAGAGCGGCCTGGTGACCTCGGCGGCGCTGATCATCGTGTCGACGGCCTCGCTGTTCGCGTGGCTGCTCACGCTGCTGCAGATCCCGCAGACCATCGCCGGATCGATCGGCCAGATGACGACCAGCCCCCTGCTGGTGATGATCATCGTCGCCGCCTTCGTGCTCGCCTGCGGGTTGTTCATCGACACGCTGCCGGCGGTGATCATCCTCGTTCCGGTGCTGGCGCCGCTGGCCGACCAGTTCGGCATACCACCGCTTCAGTTCGCGATGGCCATCGTGCTGAACCTGACGATCGGAATGATCACGCCGCCGGTCGGCGCCGTGCTGTTCGTCATGGTGTCGGTCGCGCGGCTCAAGCTCGACCGGCTCGCGCGCGCCATTGCTCCGCTGCTGGCCGCCGAACTGATCGTGCTGTTGCTGGTCATCTTCTTTCCGTCGCTGAGCACCGCGGTGCCCGCGCTTTTCGGCTACGCGAAGTAGTCAACGCCCACAAGGAGACGTCATGAAGCCACGATTCCTGCTCGCCGCACTCGCGGCCATGCTGATGGTCGCCGCACCGGCCGCCCACGCCCAGAAGGTACTGAAGTACGCGCACTTCCAGCCCGCCAAGGACGACCAGCCCAAGCACGTCGCGGCGCTCGCCTTCAAGGAGCACGTCGAGCGAGCCACCAACGGCTCGATCAAGGTCGAGATCTTCCCGGCCGGTCAGTTCGGCAAGGACCAGCCGACGATGGAGGCGGTCAAGCTCGGCACGCTCGAACTGGCGGTTGCGCACGACGGCGCGATCGCCACGGTCCACAAGCCGATCGGCATCCTCGGGATTCCGTTCCTCTACCAGGACCACGCGCACGCCTGGCGCGTCTACGACAGCCCGTGGCTGAAGGAGTTCTCCGACGACATGATCAGGAAGCAGGGCATCCGGCTGCTCGGCCTGGCCGACAACGGAGTACGCCACTTCACGAACAGCCTGCGGCCGATCCATACGCCGGCCGACATGAAGGGAATGAAGATCCGCATCCAGCCTTCGCCGGTCTACAAGGCTCTGGTCGAATCGCTCGGCGCGTCGCCGTCGGCGATCCCGTGGGCCGAGCTGCCGACCGCGCTGCAGCAGAAGGTCGTCGACGGGCAGGAGAACGGCGTGACCAACATCCTGGCCGCCAGCCTCTACCAGCACCAGAAGTACATCACGCTCGACGGCCACGTCTGGAGCGTGCACGGCTACCTGATCAACGAGCGCTTCTACCAGTCGCTGACGCCGGTCGAGCGCAAGGCGGTCGACGAAGGCGTGAAGAAGGCGATTGCGATCCATCGCAAGATGACCGCCGACCAGGACCTCAACGCCAGGCCGATCCTCGAGAAAGTCGGCATGCAGGTGACCGAGCTGACGCCCGCCCAGGTCGGCGAGTTCCGCAAGCTGGCGCAGCCGCCGGTGCGGGCGTGGGCCGAGCAGGAGATCGGCAAGAACTACGTCGACAGCCTGTTCAAGGCAATCGAGGCGACGAGGAAGTGATGCATCCGTCGACGGCGCCCACCGAGCGCGCGGCGCTGCTCGCGCGGCTGCGCGCGCAGCGCGTGCTGCCGGTGTTGCGCCTGCCCGATGCCGCGACCACGCTCGCGGCCGTCGACTGCCTGCACGAGGCGGGCTTTCGCGTCTTCGAGGTCACGATGACCACGCCCGGCGCCGAGGCATTGATCGAGCGTCTCGCGCGCGAGCGCCCCGACAGCCTGGTCGGCGCGGGCACGGTCACCGACCTCGGCCGCGCCGATGCCTGCATCGCCCACGGCGCCTCGTTCGTCGTCTCGCCATACCTCGTGCGCGGCCTGGCGAGGCGGTGCGCGCAAGCCGGCCGCATCGCGATGGTGGGCGCATTCACGCCGGGCGAAGTCGCGGCGGCCCTCGACGAAGGCACCGACGTCGTGAAGATCTTTCCTGCATCGACCGGCGGGCCCGCGCACGTCGCCGCGCTCGCGTCGGTGTTCCCGGGCGTGCCGCTGTGTCCGACCGGCGGGATCGACGACACGCAGGTCGCGGCGTACCTGCGGGCCGGTGCCGCGCTGGTCGGGGCCGGCAGCCAGCTCGTCGATCGCGCGGCACTGGCGCGCGGCGACCGCGCCGCAGCGATCGAGCGCGCCCGCGGGTACCTGCAACACGCATCGCATGGAGCATGAGATGACACTGGAAGAACTGGTCAAGGGATTCGGCGAGGTGGCGACGGCTTCGGTGGCCGACGCCGTCGATCGCGTCTGTGGTCGGCGTGGCTACATGGAGCACGAACTGAAGCCGCGCATCAACGAGCGGCGGATCGTCGGGCCTGCGGTCACCGTCCAGGAGGAGCCGACCACCGAGTCGGTGCCGCCCCAGCACGCGCTCGACCTGATCGACGAGGCAGCGCCCGGCAGCGTCATCGTCATCGCGATCGGCGGCGACGCCGATGTCGCGGTCTGGGGCGGGCTGATGACCGCCGGCGCGTGGGCCCGGGGGATGGCCGGCGCGGTGCTCGACGGCGGTGTGCGCGACCTCGCCGAGATCCGCCGCGACTACGACTTCCCGGTCATCGCCCGCTCGGTCTCGCCGGGCACGACGGTCGGCCGCCACCGCACCGTCGCGTCGAACGTGCCGGTGGTCTGCGGCGGAATCGAGGTCAATCCTGGCGACATGATCGTCGGCGACATCGACGGCGTGGTGGTCGTTCCGCGCGCGCGCTGCGCAGAAGTGCTCGAGATGGCGCGCGAGATCGACCGGCGCGAGCTCGAGCAGGCCCGGCTGATCGTCGAGGCGAAGTCGCTGCGACAGGGCCTGGCCAGATACGGCCGCATCTGAGCGCCCGCCGCCGCCCCCCGCTCCGACACCCGTGCAGCCCGGCCGGACCCACGCCATGAAGCCTGACATCCTGGCGATCGGCGAACCGATGATCGAGTTCAACCGGGTGTCGCCCGACGAGCCGAACTACCTGCAGGGCTTCGGCGGCGACACCTCGAACATGATCATCGCGGCGGCGCGCTCGGGCGCGCGCGCCGCGTACTTCACGCGGCTGGGCGACGACGCGTTCGGCCGCATGTTCGCCGACCTGTGGCAGCGCGAAGGCGTCGACGCCGGCTCCGTCGTGTTCGACCCGCAGGCGCACACCGCCGTCTACTTCGTCGCCCACGATCGTGGCGGCCATTCGTTCAGCTACCTGCGCGCAGGCTCGGCCGCCAGCCGCATGCGCCCCGACGACCTTCCGGTCGCGCTGCTGCGCGAGGCCCGCATCGTCCACGCCTCCGGGATCAGCGAGGCGATCTCCAGCAGCGCCTGCGACACCGTTCTGCACGCGTTCGAGACCGCACGCGCGGCCGGCGCCCGCGTCTCGTTCGACTCGAACCTGCGGCTGAAGCTGTGGCCGCTCGCGCGCGCCCGCGCGACGATCTCGGCGACCGCCGCGATGGCCGACTACTTCTTTCCCAGCCTCGAGGACGCCCGCGCGCTGTCCGGACTGGACGACCCGGGAGCGATTCTCGACTGGTGCCATCGGCTGGGGGCAAAGACGGTGTTCCTGAAGCTGGGCGCCGACGGCGCGCTGGTGAGCGACGGGTCGCGAAGCGAGCGCATCGACGGTCACCGCGTCGACGCGGTCGACGCGACCGGGGCCGGGGACTGCTTCTGCGGCGCGTGCCTGGCGCGGATCGCCGCCGGCGACACGATCTGGGACGCGGCGCGCTACGCGAATGCCGCCGCCGCGCTCTCCACCACCGGATTCGGCGCGGTCGCGCCGCTGCCGCGTCCTGACGCGGTGCGCCGGCTCCTCGCGTCGGGGTGACGCGTGGTGTCCGGCAACGGCCGAGTGCGAGACGCGCCGCAGTTACAATCGGGCGAACGAAGCGCAATGCCATGGTGAACCGGGTCGAACGGCCGAAGACGCTGACCGAGATCGCGATCGAGCGGATCCGCGAAGCGATCGTCGACGGGCAGTACGCGTTCGGCGAGCAGCTCTCGGAAGCCTCGCTCGCCGCGCGCATGGGAATCAGCAAGACGCCAGTGCGCGAAGCGCTGCTGCGCCTGCAGACCGAGGGGCTGGTCGAGATCCACCCACAGCGCGGCACCTACGTGTTCAGCCTCGACGAGGCGGGCGTGGCCGAGGTCTGCCGGTTCCGCGAGATCATCGAAACCGCCGCGCTCGGCGAAGCGATGCGAGGCCACTGCGCCGAGCTCCTAGCCCGCCTCGATCGCAACGTTCGCGACATGGCCGATGCCCACGCTGCGCACGACCTGAAAGCCCTTCCCAAGCTCGACCAGGCGTTCCACGAGACCCTGCTCGCCTGCTGCGGCAATCCCTACCTGCAGGCCTCGTACGAGCTGGTCGCGCACAAGATCAGCGCGCTGCGCGCGCGCCTTCCCGAGGAGAACGAGCGCGTGGGCGAGTGCCAGGCGAACCACGCCCGGATCGTCCGCAGGATCCGCACCGCCGACCTCGCCCGGTCGCAGGAATTGCTCGCCGAGCACATCCGGGACACGCTCGACTCGTACCTGGCTGCGAGCCGCAATCGCGCGGCGCCGGCGCGCGAGTTGCCCGCCTGACTCGCGCGCGCGGCGCCCCCGAGACGCTCAGAAGGTGCCCGGGTACACGCCGCCGTCGATCAGCAGGTTTTGCCCGGTGATCCATCCCGCCTGCGCGCTGCACAGGTAAGCACAGGCCTGGCCGAACTCCCAGGGATCTCCGATCCGTCCGGCGGGGATCGTCGCGATCCGCTGCCGGATCGCGTCCTCGTAGGGGATGCCCTGCGCCTTCGCCTGCGCGCCGATCACGCTGCGCACGCGGTCGGTGTCGTGGAAGCCGGGCAGCAGGTTGTTGATCGTCACGTTGTGCGCGACCGTCGTTCTCGCGAGCCCGGCGACGAAGCCGGTGAGCCCCGAGCGCGCGCCGTTGGACAGGCCGAGGATGTGCATCGGCGCCTTCACCGCGCCCGAGGTGACGTTGACGATCCGCCCGAAGCGCCGCTCGATCATCGGGTCGACGGTCGCCTTGATCAGTTCGATCGGCGTGAGCATGTTCGCATCGAGCGCGCGGATCCAGTCGTCGCGGGTGAACTTGCGGAAGTCGCCCGGGGGCGGGCCGCCGGCGTTGGTCACCAGGATGTCGACCTGCGGGCAGGCCGACAGCGCCTCGTCTCGGCCGGACTGAGTGGTGATGTCGCAGGCCACCGCCACGACGGTCACCCCGGACTCGTCGCCGATGCGCTGCGCCGCCTCGGCCAACGACCCCGGCGTGCGCGCGTTGATCACCAGGTTGACGCCTTCGCGCGCCAGCGACAGCGCGCAACCGTATCCGAGCCCCTTGCTGGCGCCGCAGACGAGCGCCCACTTGCCGGCTATGCCGAGGTCCATCGTCGAACTCCTGAAATCAGCGCCGCCGACTGCCGCCCAGCAGCGTGCCGAGCACGCCGCGAATGATCTCGCGGCCGAGCGACGAACCGATCGAGCGCGCCGCGCTCTTGGCCATCGCCTCGATCGCGGAATCCTTGCGGCCGCTGCCGGTCATCACGCCACCCAGCGCGTCCTTCAGCATGCCGCCGATCCCGCCGCCCTCGGCAGGCGCGCCGGCCGGCTGGCCCCCACCCTGCGCGCCACCCTGCGCGCCACCCGCCGCGCGCCCCTTGAGCCGCTCATAGGCCGACTCGCGATCCTGCAGCTTGTCGTAGGTGCCCGCGACGACCGAGCGCTGGACGAGCGCCGCGCGCTCGGCATCGGTGATCGGCCCGATCCGCGAAGCGGGCGGCGCGATGAACGCTCGCTCGACCACGCCGGGACGGCCCTTCTCGTCGAGCAGCGACACCAGCGCCTCGCCGACACCGAGCTCGGTGATCGCCTTCTCGGTGTCGAATTTCGGGTTGGCGCGCATCGTCTCGGCGGTGGCGCGCACGGCCTTCTGGTCGCGCGCGGTGAACGCGCGCAGCGCGTGCTGGACGCGGTTGCCCAGCTGCCCGAGCACCGTGTCGGGCACGTCGATCGGGTTCTGCGTGACGAAGTAGACGCCGACGCCCTTCGAGCGGATCAGCCTCACGAGTTGCTCGACCTTGTCGAGCAGCGCCTTCGGCGCGTCGCTGAACAGCAGGTGCGCCTCGTCGAAGAAGAACACGAGTCGCGGCTTGTCGCGATCACCGACTTCCGGCAGCTTCTCGAACAGTTCCGACATCAGCCAGAGCAGGAAGGTCGCGTAGAGCTTCGGCGCGTTGAGGAGCTGGTCGGCCGCCAGGATGTTGACGACGCCGCGGCCCTGTGCGTCCGTCTGCATCAGGTCGTCGATGTTCAGCATCGGCTCGCCGAAGAAGCGGTCGGCGCCCTGCTGGTCGAGCGTGAGCAGCCCGCGCTGGATCGCGCCGATCGATGCGCTCGAGACGTTGCCGTACTCGGTGGTGAATTCGCGCGCGTTGTCGCCGACGAACTGAAGCATTGCGCGCAGGTCTTTCGCGTCGAGCAGCAGCAGCCCGCGCTCGTCGGCGATCTTGAACACCAGGTGCAGCACGCCCTCCTGCGTATCGTTCAGGCCGAGCATCCGGGACAACAGCAGCGGCCCCATGTCGGAGACGGTCGCGCGCAGCGGGTGCCCCTTCTGGCCGTAGACGTCCCACAGCGTGACCGGCGCGCCGGCGAAATCGGGCACCGCGAAGCCGAGACGGTCGAGGCGCTCCTTGAGCTTCGGCGACAGCGTTCCCGGCTGCGAGATGCCGGCGAGGTCGCCCTTCACGTCGGCCGCGAACACCGGCACACCGATCGAGGAAAAGCGCTCGGATAGCACCTGCAGCGTCACGGTCTTGCCGGTGCCGGTGGCGCCGGTGATCAGGCCGTGACGGTTGCCCATCGCCGGCAGGAGGTGCAACTCCGTCTCGTTGTTGCGGGCAATCAGCAGGGGTTCGGGCATGGCGGCGATGCTAGAATTTCGGGTTCGACGATGCGGGTATTCGATCACGGCAGCGCCTGCGCGGCAAGCGCGATCGCCACGAGAGGAAGCAATGGCCGGGCACAGCAAGTGGGCCAACATCCAGCACCGCAAGGGGCGCCAGGACGCCAAGCGGGGCAAGCTGTTCACGCGCGTGATCAAGGAGATCACCGTCGCCGCCAGGCTGGGCGGGGCCGACCCCAACGCCAACCCGCGCCTGCGCCTGGCGATGGACAAGGCCTCCGAGGCCAACATGCCCAAGGACACGGTCCAGCGCGCGATCCAGCGCGGCGCGGGCGGCCTCGAGGGCGCCAACTACGAAGAGATCCGTTACGAGGGCTACGGCATCGGCGGGGCTGCCGTCATCGTCGACTGCCTCACCGACAACCGCACCCGCACCGTCGCCGAGGTGCGCCACGCGTTCTCCAAGAACGGCGGCAACCTCGGCACCGACGGTTCGGTCGCGTTCCAGTTCCGGCACTGCGGGCAGTTCCTGTTCGCGCCGGGCACGCCGGAAGACAGGGTGATGGAAGTCGCGATCGACGCCGGCGCCGATGACGTCGGCGCCGACGAGGAAGGCGGCATCGAGGTGATCTGCGCGCCCGGCGGCTTCGGCGTGCTGAAGGACGCCCTCGCGAAGGCGGGCCTGAAGGCCGACGTCGCCGAGATCACGATGAAGCCGCTGAACGAAACCTCGCTCGCCGGCGACGACGCCGCGAGGATGCAGAAGCTGCTCGACGCGCTCGAGAATCTCGACGACGTCCAGCAGGTGTACACCAACGCCGAGTTCGACGAAACGGCCACATGAAGATCCTCGTCGTCGGCTCCGGAGGGCGAGAGCACGCGCTGGCCTGGCGGCTGTCGCGCTCGGCGCGCGTGCAGGTCGTCTACGTGGCGCCCGGCAACGGCGGCACGGCGCGCGAGCGCAACCTGAAGAACGTGCCGATCACCGACCTGAGCACGCTCGCCGCGTTCGCCGAGCGCGAGAAGGTGGCGTTCACGGTCGTCGGGCCCGAGGCGCCGCTGGCGGCCGGCATCGTCGACCTGTTCCGCTCGAGGGGGCTGCGCATCTTCGGGCCGACGCGGCGCGCCGCGCAACTCGAGTCGTCGAAGGACTTCGCCAAGGCGTTCATGAAGCGCCACCGCATCCCGACCGCCGACTACGAGACCTTCTCCGACGCCGCGGCCGCGCACGCGTACGTCGACCGGCGCGGCGCGCCGATCGTCGTCAAGGCCGACGGGCTGGCGGCGGGCAAGGGGGTGGTGGTCGCCGCCAGCCTCGACGAGGCGCACGCCGCGATCGACGCGATGCTCGTCGACAACCGGATGGGCGACGCCGGCGCGCGCGTCGTCATCGAAGACTTCCTCGAAGGCGAGGAAGCCAGCTTCATGGTGATGGTCGACGGGCACAACGTGCTGCCGCTGGCCACCAGCCAGGACCACAAGCGGCTTCGCGACGGCGACCAGGGGCCCAACACCGGCGGCATGGGCGCCTATTCGCCGGCGCCGGTGGTCACGCCCGAGATCCACGCCCGGGCGCTGCGCGAGATCATCAAGCCCACGGTCGAGGGCATGGCCGCCGACGGCATCCCGTACACCGGCTTCCTCTATGCCGGCCTGATGATCGACGCGAGCGGCCATCCGCGCACGCTCGAGTTCAACTGCCGGATGGGCGACCCGGAAACGCAGCCGATCATGGCGCGCGTGAAGAGCGACCTGGTCGGCGTGTTCGAGCACGCGCTGTCGGGCACGCTCGATGCCGCCACGATCGAATGGGACCGCCGCACCGCGCTGGGCGTGGTGCTCGCCGCGGGCGGCTACCCCGATTCTCCGAGAAAGGGCGACGAGATCTCCGGCCTGCCCGCGAACGGCAGCGTGATCGACGACGACTGCCTGGTGTTCCACGCCGGCACGGCCGCCGACGGCGCGCGCACGCTCACCGCGGGCGGCCGCGTGCTGTGCGTGACCGCGCTGGGCGACTCGGTCAAGATGGCGCAGGCGCGCGCGTACCGCGCGATCGACGCGATCCGCTTCGAAGGCATGCAATACCGGCACGACATCGGCCATCGCGCGATCGGCCGCGGGTCCGGGCGATGAGCGCCGCGGTCGGCCGCGCGTCGGCGCCCGGCGTCGACACCGGCGCGGTCCGCGACTACCTGCTCGGGCTGCAGCGCCGTATCGTCGCCGAACTCGAGGCAATCGACGGGCAGCCGTTCCGCGCCGACGCCTGGCAACGCCCCGAGGGCGGCGGCGGCCTCACGCGGGTCATCGAGGAGGGCAACGTCTTCGAGCGCGGCGCGGTGCTGTTCTCGCACGTGCGCGGCGCGCGCCTGCCGGCCTCGGCGAGCGCGCATCGCGCCGAACTGGCCGGGCGCTCGTTCGAGGCGATGGGCGTCTCGCTCGTCATCCACCCGCGCAACCCGTACGTGCCCACCGTGCACCTGAACGTGCGCTTCTTCGTCGCGCCGGGCGCCGACGGCGTCGACCCGGTCTGGTGGTTCGGGGGCGGCATGGACCTCACCCCGTACTACCCGTTCGAGAAGGACATCGTCCGCTTCCACAGCGTCTGCCGCCAGGCGCTCGCGCCTTTCGGCGAGCACTGGCACCCGCGCTTCAAGAAGTGGTGCGACGACTACTTCTTCCTGAAACACCGCAACGAGGCGCGCGGCGTCGGCGGCATCTTCTTCGACGACCTGAACGAACCGGGCTTCGAGCGCTCGTTCGCCCTCGTGCGGTCGGTCGGCGACGCCTTCATCGAAGCCTACGCGCCGATCGTCGTGCGCCACCGCGACGAGCCCTGGGGCGAGCGCGAGCGCGACTTCCAGGCCTGGCGGCGCGGCCGCTACGTCGAGTTCAACCTCGTCTACGACCGCGGCACGCTGTTCGGCCTGCAGTCGGGCGGCCGCACCGAGTCGATCCTGTGCTCGATGCCGCCGCTGGCGCGCTGGCGCTACGACTGGCATCCCGAGCCGGGCTCGCCCGAGGCGCGGCTGCACGAATTCCTCGTCCCGCGCGACTGGGTCTAGACCTTGGCCGCGCGCCGACGCATCGGGCTGCTGGGTGGCACGTTCGATCCCATCCACGTGGGCCACCTGGCGCTGGCGCGCGCGGCACGCGAGGCGCTGCTGCTCGACGAGCTGCGCTTCATCCCCACCGGGCAGTCGTGGCAGAAGTCGGGCTCCGGCGTCGACGCGGCCGCGCGGCTCGAAATGGTACGTCTCGCGGTGGGCGCGACACCGGGCTTCGTCGTCGACGATCGCGAAGTGCGCCGCGCAGGCGCGAGCTACACGATCGACACGCTGATCGAGTTGCGCGCCGAACTCGGCCCCGAACCGGCGCTGGTGCTGGTGCTGGGCAGCGACCAGTTGCGCAACCTCGCCACCTGGCACCGCTACCGCGAGTTGCTCGATCACGCGCACATCGCGGTGACCCAGCGCGGCACGCATCCGCTGGCCACGCTCGACGCGCCGGTGGAGGCGCTGCTCGCTGCGCACGGCCGCGACGCGCTGCCCGACGCGCCCGCGGGCGCCGTCGTCTTCTTCAGGATGGCGCCGGTGCCGGTGTCGGCCACCGCCCTGCGCGAGCGCCTCGCGCGCGGCGAGCGGCCGGCCGAATTGTTGCCGCCCGCCGTTCTCGACTATATTGAACGACATCGACTCTATCGCGCCGCAGCGGGTTCGCCCTGAACTCGGCGCGCTGGTCCGAAGGAACCGGATGGATCTCAGAAAGCTGCAGCGCATCGTCGTCGACGCCCTCGACGACATCAAGGCCCAGGACATCCGGGTCTTCAACACCACCGGCCAGACCGAGCTGTTCGACCGCGTGATCATCGCCACCGGCACCTCGAACCGGCAAACCCGGTCGCTCGCCGCGCACGTGCGCGACAAGGTCAAGGAGGCCGGGGGCACGATCGTCTCGATGGAAGGCGGCGACACCGGCGAGTGGGTGCTGGTCGACCTCGGCGACGCCGTCGTCCACATCATGCAGCCGGCGATCCGCGCGTACTACAACCTCGAGGAGCTCTGGGGCGCCAAGCCGGTGCGGATGCAGGTCGCGCGCCCGCCCGCGGCGTCTCGCTCGCCCGTGGCGTCTCGCTCGCCCGTGGCGTCTCGCTCGCCCGTGGCGTCACGCGCGTCGGCGGCCGGCGAGGCGGCCGCCGCCAGGAAGGCCCCGGCGCGCAAGCGCAAGCCCCGCGCCGCCGCGGGCTGAGCATGCTGATCCGCATCGTCGCGGTCGGCACGAAGATGCCGGCCTGGGTCGGTGCGGCCGTCGACGACTACGCGCGGCGAATGCCGCCCGACTGGCGCGTCGAATGGCGCGAAGTACGCGCCGAGCCGCGCGGCGCGTCCGGCCACGCGGCGGCCTGGATGCAGCGCGAGGCCGAGCGCATCCGCGCCGCGCTGCCGCAGGGCGCGCGGCTGGTCGTGATGGACGAGCGCGGTCGCGACCTCGACACCCGGCAACTCGCGCAGCGCGTCGCGGCGTGGCGCGACGAGGCGCAACCCGTGGCGATCGTCATCGGCGGACCGGACGGGCTGGACCCCGCCCTCGCGCGCGAAGCGCGCGAGACGCTGCGCCTGTCCAGCCTCACCCTGCCGCACCCGCTGGTGCGCGTGCTGCTCGCCGAACAGCTGTTCCGCGCCTGGTCGATCCTGGCAGGCCACCCCTATCATCGCGAGTGACGCCGTGAACGAATCCTTCGTCTACCTCGCCTCGCAGAGCCCGCGCCGCCAGGAACTGCTGCGGAGAATCGGCGTGCGCTTCGAATTGCTGCTGCCCGACGACGGCGAGGACGCCGAGGCGCTCGAGGCGGTGCGCGCCGGCGAATCGCCGACCGCGTACGTGCAGCGCGTCACCCGTGCCAAGGCCGAGGCGGCACGCGACCGGCTCGCGCGCCGCGCGCTGCCCGAGGCGCCCATCGTGGCCAGCGACACCACCGTCGCGGTCGGCGGGCGGATCCTCGGCAAGCCGGTCGACGCCGCCGACGCCGCGCGGATGCTGCGGATGCTCTCGGGGCGCACGCACCGCGTGCTGAGCGCCGTCGCCGTCGTGCGCGGCCGCCGGATCGAGTCGGCGCTGAGCGTGTCGCGGGTCGTCTTCGCCCGCCTGCCGACGGCCTGGATCGACGCCTACGTCGCCAGCGGCGAGCCGATGGACAAGGCCGGCGCCTACGCGATCCAGGGCGACGCGGCGCGCCACGTGCGCCGGATCGACGGCAGCCACTCCGGTATCATGGGCCTCCCGCTGTACGAGACGTCCCGGCTGCTGCGCGGGGCCGGCCAGACCCCGCGATGACCGAAGAGATCCTCGTCAACCACACCGCGCACGAGACGCGGGTCGCGGTCGTCCAGCAGGGTGCGACCCAGGAACTGCACATCGAGCGCGCGGCCACCCGCGGGCTGGTCGGCAACGTCTGCCTGGGCAAGGTGTCGCGCGTGCTGCCGGGCATGCAGTCGGCGTTCATCGACATCGGCCTCGAGCGCGCCGCGTTCCTGCACGTCGCCGACCTCTGGCAGTCGCGCAGCGGCTCGGCCAACGGCGGCGGCCACCCCGCACCGATCGAGAAGCTGCTGTTCGAGGGACAGCCGCTGCTGGTCCAGGTCATCAAGGACCCGCTGGGCACCAAGGGCGCGCGGCTGTCCACGCAGATCAGCATCGCCGGGCGGCTCCTCGTCTACCTGCCCCAGGATCCGCACATCGGCGTGTCGCAGCGCATCGAGGACGAGGCCGAGCGGCAGCTGCTGCGCAGCCGGCTGCAGAAGCTGCTGCCGGCCGACGAGAAGGGCGGCTTCATCATCCGGACCTCGGCCGAGGAAGCCGGCGAAGCCGAGCTCGAAGCCGACATCGCCTACCTGCGGCGACGCTGGCGGCAGATCCTCGACGGCAGCCGCCGCGAGTCAGCACCCGCGCTGCTCTACCAGGAGCTCAGCCTCGGCCAGCGCGTGCTGCGCGACATCGCCGGCGACGCCACCGCGGCCATCCTCGTCGATTCGCCCGAGGCGCTGGCCGAGCTGTCGGAGTTCGCCCGCACCTACATGCCGGCGATGGCGGGCCGGCTGCGCCAGTACAGCGGCGAGCGGCCGCTGTTCGAGCTGCACGGCGTCGAAGGCGAGATCGCCAAGGCGCTCTCGCGCCGCGTCGACCTGAAGTCCGGCGGCTACCTGATCATCGACCAGACCGAGGCGATGACGACGATCGACGTCAACACCGGCGGGTACATCGGCGGGCGCAACTTCGACGACACGATCTTCCGCACCAACCTCGAGGCCGCGCACGCGATCGCGCGGCAGCTGCGCGTGCGCAACCTCGGCGGCATCATCATCGTCGACTTCATCGACATGGCCAGCGGCGAGCACCGCGAGCAGGTGCTGCAGGAGCTGCGCAAGGCGCTCGCGCGCGACCGCACCAAGTCGAGCGTCAACGGCTTCACCTCGCTCGGCCTGGTCGAGATGACGCGCAAGCGCACCCGCGAATCGCTCGCCCACCTGCTGCTCGAGCCGTGCCCCACCTGCGAAGGCAAGGGTCAGGTCAAGACGGCCCGCACGGTCTGCTACGAGATCCTGCGCGAGATCCAGCGCGAGGCGCGGCAGTTCAACCCGCGCGAGTTCCGCATCGTCGCATCGCAGGACGTGGTCGACCTGTTCCTCGAGGAGGAGGCGCAGCCGCTGGCCGCCCTGGGCGACCTGATCGGCAAGCGGATCGCGCTGCAGGTCGAAACGCTGTACCTGCAGGAGCAGTACGACATCGTGCTGATGTAGCGGCGTGCGCCCTGCGCGCCCCTCAGAGCAGCTTCGACGCGTCGACCGGGTTGCCGTCGGCCAGCGCGAGCCAACCCTTGACGATGCGGTAGATCGCCCAGACGCCGACGGCCAGCAGCAGCGGAAAGCCGATCAGAACGGCCATCAGGAGCCACGACACGACCGCGCCGGCCAGGCCGTACCAGAAGGTCTTGATCTGCCACTCGAAGTGGCTGGCGACCCAGGTGCCCGCGACGTCGTCGCGCTTGAGGTAGTTCACGATGATCGCCGCGATCGCGGTGATGCCTACCAGGCACGACGCCGCATAGAGCGCATAGCAGATCGTCGCCAGCCGCTTCGCGTCGGCGGTACGTTTGTCGTCGGCAATGGTCGGTTCCATCGTCGGGCTCCTCCTCGTTCAGGGCTTCGACCTCGGCACGCGCCCGAGCAGGTAGAACTCGGGGTTCGGCATCATGTTCGACAGGTTGGCCATCCGGTTCGACAACGCGAAGAACGCGGCGATCGCGCCGATGTCCCAGGCGTCCTCGTCGCTGAAGCCGTGCCGGTGCAGCCCGGCGAAGTCGGCCTCGTCGATCTCGCTCGATTCGAGCGAAACCTTCATCGCGAACGTGATCATCGCACGCTGGCGCGGCGTCAGGTCGGCCTTGCGCCAGTTGGTCGCGAGCTGGTCGGCGATCAGCGGGTTCTTCTCGTAGATGCGCAGGATCGCGCCGTGCGCGACCACGCAGTACAGGCAGCCGTTGGCGCCGCTGGTCGCAACGACGATCATCTCCTTCTCGCCCTTCGACAGGCTGTTCTCGCGCAGCATCAGCGCGTCGTGATAGGCGAAGAACGCGCGGAACTCGTCGGGGCGGCGCGCAAGCTTGAGGAACACCGTCGGCACGAAACCCGACTTCTCCTGCACCGCGACGATGCGTTCGCGGATGTCGTCGGGCAACTCGGCCAGCGTGGCCACCGGGTAGCGATCGGCGATCTGTGCCATGCGGGGGATCTCCTTCAGGATTGGGGGCTGCCGTACTGGATCCGGTACAGGCGCGCGTACAGCGAGTCGGCCGCGAGCAGCTCGGCGTGCGTGCCCTGCTCGACGATGCGGCCCTGCTCGAACACGAGGATGCGGTCGGCGCGCTCGATCGTCGACAACCGGTGCGCGATCACCAGCGTCGTGCGGCCGCGCATCGTGCGCTCGAGCGCGAGCTGCACGTCGCGCTCGGTCTCGGAATCGAGCGCCGAGGTTGCCTCGTCGAGCAGCAGGATCGGCGCGTCCTTGACGATCGCACGCGCGAGCGCGAGCCGCTGGCGCTGGCCGCCCGACAGGCGCGTGCCGCGTTCGCCGACCGACGCGTCGAGCCCCTCGGGCAGCGCGCGCACTGCGGCGTCGAGCATCGCCGCCTCGAGCGCCGCCCAGATTCGGGCGTCGTCGACGTCGTCCTCCGAGCCGAAGGCCACGTTGGCGCGGATGCTGTCGTTGAACAGCACGACGTCCTGGCTCACCAGCGCGAACTGGCGACGCAGGTCGGCCAGCCGCAGCTCGGGTAGCGCCATGCCGTCGATGGTGATCCGGCCGGCAGTCGGCTCGATGAAGCGCGGCAGCAGGTTCATCAGCGTCGTCTTGCCGGCGCCCGAGGCACCCACCAGCGCGACCACCTCGCCGGCGCGCACCCGCACGTCGACGTCGCGCAGCGCGTCGGCCGCGGCGCCGGGATAACGGAAAGTCACGTGCTCGAATGCGAGCTCGCCGCGCGCGCGCTCGAGCCGCTGCGTGCCCTGGTCGGTCTCCTCGGGCTTGTCGAGCAGCTCGAACACCGACTCGGCGGCGGCCAGTCCGCGCTGCAGCTGCGCGTTGACGTCGGCCAGGTGCTTGAGCGGCGCGAGCAGCATCAGCATCGCGGTAATGAACGAGACGAAGCCGCCGACCGTCGTCTGGTTGTCCATCGACTGCAGCAGCGCGATCGTGACGACGATCGCCACTGCGATCGCCGCGCACAGCTGCGTGATCGGCACCGTGGCGCTGCTCGCGACCGTGATGCGCATCGCGAAGCCGCGCAACTTCTCGCTGGTGCGCTCGAACAGCCGCCCCTGCTCGCCGTAGCCGCCGAAGATCTTGATGACCTTGTAGCCGTGCACGGCCTCCTCGACGACACGCGTGAGCTCGCCGGTGTACTCCAGGCTGCGACGGCTCAACTGGCGCATGCGCCGGCTGTACAGCGCGACGACCAGCGCGACGACCGGAATCAGCGCCAACGCGACCAGCGTCAGCTTCCAGTTCAGGTAGAAGAGCCAGCCCAGCAGCCCGACGATCACCAGCGAGTCGCGCACCAGCACGGTGAGGGCGCGCGTGACCGCGGCGGTGACGTTGGTCACCTCGAAGACGATCCGCGAGATCAGCATGCCCGAGGCCTCGCGCTCGAACTCGGCCGACGAGAGCCGCATCGTGCGCGCGAACATCTCGCGCCTGAGGTCGACCAGCACGCGATTGGCCACCCACGACAGCGCATAGCTGCTGGTGAAGGTGGCCGCGCCGCGCAGCACGAAGATGCCGACCAGCGCGACCGGCACGAACCACAGCGGGAAGCCCGAGCGCGCGACGAAGCCCTGGTCGAGCAGCGGCTTCATCAGCGCCGGGAACATCGGCTCGGTGGCCGCGGCGACCACCATCGCCGCGAGGGCGACCGCGAACCCCAAACGGTACGGGCGCGTGTACGCGAACAGCCGGCGATAGATCGCCCAGCTCGACTTCGAGCCCGCGCTACCTCTCCGGGGCGGGCTCAATACTCGACCTCCGCGGTCAGCGGGTGCAGCACGGATCGGATCGCGCCGATCAGGTCGTCGTGGGGCTGCACGCGCCATCGCGGGCCGAGTTCGATCGCGCACGCGGCGTCGCGGTTGCCGTACTCGACCACCACCGGGATCGCCGGCGTGCCCTCGCGGTCGCCGATCGCGAACGGCGCGATCGCGCCGCGCAGCGCGCCGCCGTCGGCGATGCCGTTCAGGCGGATGCGCAGCCGCTTGCCGAACTCCTGGCGGGCGCCGACCAGGTCGAGCAGCCGGTCGGCGACGATGCGCTGGCCGCCCGTGTAGTCGTCGCGGCTCACCTTGCCGAGCACCACCAGCAGCTCGTCGTCGCGGATCAGCCTTCGATGCGCTTCGTACAGCTCGTTGAACACCGACACCTCGACCGTCGCGCTACCGTCGTCGAGCGTGACGAAGACCATCTTGCCGCGGCGGGTCATCTGCGGGCGCTGCGCGGCAACGATCCCCGCGAGCCAGACCGGCTGCGGCGCCGGTTGCAGGTCGGCCAGCCGCGCGCGCACGAAGCTGCGCACCTCGGCCTGGCAAGCGTCGAACAGGTGGCCGCTGAGGAACAGCCCGAGGGCGGCCTTCTCTTCCTGCAATCGCTGCCGCTCGGTCCACGCCGGCGCCGCGATCCACTCGGGCGCGCTCGGCAGGCCCCCGACCTCGTCGCCGAACAGGCTCACCTGGTCGACCGCCGCCCCGGCCGCTTCGGCCGCGTCGATCGCGCGACCGACGTTGGCAAGCAGCTTCGCGCGGTCGGCGTCGAGCGCGTCGAACGCGCCCGCGCGCACCAGCGCCTCGATCGCGCGCCGGTTGACGACCTTGCGGTCGACGCGCGCGCAGAAGTCGAACAGGTCGGTGAACGGGCGCTCGGCGCGCGCGCGCAGGATGTCGACGACGGCCGACTCGCCGGTGCCCTTCACCGCGCCCAGCCCGTAGCGGATCGCGCGATCGGCGACCGGTTCGAAGCGAAACGCCGACGCGTTGATGTCGGGCGGCAGCACGTCGACCCGGTTGGCGCGCGCGTCGTCGACGAAGAGCTTCACCTTGTCGGTGTCGTCCATGTCCGACGACAGCGTCGCGGCCATGAACTCGGCCGGGAAGCAGGCCTTGAGCCATGCGGTGTGGTAGGTGACCACCGCGTAGGCGGCCGTGTGCGACTTGTTGAAGCCGTACTCGGCGAACATCGCCATCAGGTCGAACAGCTTGTTGGCCAGCGCGACCGGGTATCCGTTCGCCTGGGCGCCCTCGACGAAGGTGCCGCGGTGCTTGGCCATCTCCTCGGGCTTCTTCTTGCCCATCGCGCGCCGCAGCAGGTCGGCGCCGCCCAGCGTGTAGCCGCCGATGATCTGCGCGATCTGCATCACCTGTTCCTGGTAGACGATGACGCCGTAGGTGGGTTCGAGGCAGGCCTGAAGGTCGGGATGGAAATAGTCGATTCCCTGCTGGCCCTTCTTGCGCAGGATGAAGTCGTCGACCATCCCCGAGCCGAGCGGCCCCGGGCGGTACAGCGCGAGTACCGCGATGATGTCCTCGAAGCGGTCGGGCTGGAGCTTCTTCAGCAGCTTCTTCATGCCGTCGCCTTCCAGCTGGAAGATCGCGGTGGTGTTCGCGTCCTTCAGCACCTGGTAGGCCTTGGGGTCGTCGAAGCCGAGCTTCTGCAGGTCGAGCTTCAGCTGCGGATGGCGGCGGTTGATGTAGGCGACCGCGAGGTCGATGATCGTCAGGTTGCGCAGGCCGAGAAAGTCGAACTTCACCAGCCCGACCGCCTCGACGTCGTCCTTGTCGAACTGGCTGACCACGCCCGCCTCGGCGCCCGGCTGCTTGTACAGCGGGCAGAAGTCGGTGAGCTGCCCCGGGGCAATCAGCACGCCGCCGGCGTGCATGCCGACGTTGCGGGTCAGGTCCTCGAGGCGTTCGGCGAGCGCGAGCAGCTCGCGCACCTCGTCCTCCTTCTGCTCGCGCTCGGCCAGCAGCGGCTCGGCCTCGCGCGCCTTGGCGAGCGACAGCGGCTTGTTCTGCACCACCGGGACGAGCTTGGAGAGCTGGTCGCAGAAGTTGTACCCCATGTCGAGCACGCGCCCGACGTCGCGAATCACCGCCTTCGAGGCCATCGTGCCGAACGTGGCGATCTGCGACACCGCCTGTTCGCCGTAGCGCCCGCGCACGTACTCGATCACGCGGTAGCGCTGGTCCTGGCAGAAGTCGATGTCGAAGTCGGGCATCGACACGCGCTCGGGGTTCAGGAAGCGCTCGAACAGCAGCGCGTACGGAATCGGGTCGAGGTCGGTGATGCCGAGCGCGAACGCCACCAGCGATCCGGCACCCGAGCCCCGGCCCGGGCCGACCGGCACGCCGTTGTTCTTCGCCCAGTTGATGAAGTCGGCGACGATCAGGAAATAGCCCGGGAAGCCCATCTGCACGATCATGTCGCACTCGAACTCGAGGCGCTTGCCGTACTGCTCCCGGCGCGCGGCGAGCACGTCGGGCGGGGTACTCTGCTCGGGGAAGAGCTTCTCCATCCGCTGCGCGAGCCCCGCGCGCGCGAGCTGGCGCAGGTAGTCGTCGAGCGTGATGCCCGGCGGCGTCGGGAACTGCGGCAGTTGCGGCTTGCCGAGCTCCATCGGCAGGTTGCAGCGCCGCGCGATCTCGACGCTGTTGGCGAGCGCTTCGGGCAGGTCGGAGAACGCCTCGACCATCTCGGCCTGCGACTTGAAGTACTGTTCGTCGGTGAAGCGGCGCGCGCGCCGCGGATTCGCGAGGATTTCGCCCTCGGCGATGCACACCCTCGCCTCGTGCGCGCGGAATTCGTCGCGTCCGATGAACTGCACCGGGTGCGTGGCGACGATCGGCAGATCCAGGCGCGCCGCGAGTTGCGCGGCGGCGCGCGTCTGCATTTCGGCTTCGTGCTGGCCGGTGCGCTGGACCTCGAGGAAGTAGGCGCCCGGGAACCGCCGCGCCCAGGCCTTCGCCAGCTCCTGCGCGGCGTCGACGTTGCCGGCGAGCAGCGCCTGGCCGACATCGCCGTGCTGTGCGCCCGACAGCGCGATCAGCCCCTCGCCCATCGGCGCGCCATCGGCCCCTGGCGCGTCGAACCACTCGGCGCGCATCTCGCCGCGCCCGCGATGCTCGTTTTCGATCCACGCGCGGCTGATCAGCTCGCACAGCCGCAGGTACCCGCCGCGGTTGCGCGCGAGCAGCAGGAATCGCAGCGGCCGGTCGCGATCGGTGTCGTTGGTGAGCCAGGCGTCGACCCCGCAGATCGGCTTGAGCCCGCGGCCGCGCGCGGACTTGTAGAACTTGACCCACCCGAACAGGTTCGCGAGATCGGTGACGGCCACGGCGGGTTGTTCGTCGGCGACCGCGGCGCCGATCAGCGACTCGAGGCGCACGATCGAGTCGCTGACCGAATACTCGGAGTGGACCCGAAGATGGACGAAGCGGGGTGCGCTCATGGGTAGAATCTCACCGGCAAATTCTACCCATGTTCCCGACCCCACAGGCCGCGCACCGACGCGCAGCACTCCTGCTTGCATTCTGCGCGCTGCTGTGGAGCATCGCGGGCGTCGTCACGCGCCAGCTCGAGCGCGCCGACGGCTTCGAGGTCACGTTCTGGCGCGGGCTGTTCTGCGCGATCGCCGTGCTGGTGATCCTCGGCTGGCAGCAGCGCGGCAACCCCTTCGTGCCGGTGCGCGCGATGGGCTGGCCCGGCCTGTTCTCGGGCGCGATGTGGGGCGTGATGTTCACCTGCTTCATGCTCGCGCTGACGCGCACCAGCGTGGCCAACACTTTGCTGGTGATGAGCGTCTCGCCGCTGCTGGCGGCGCTGCTGGGTCGCGCCGTGCTCGGCACGCGCGTGTCGGCCGTGACGGCGATCGCCATCGTGATGGCCGGCCTCGGCATCGGGTGGATGGTGCACGAGGGCGTGAGCGGCGAAGGGCTCGCCGGCATGACGATCGCGCTGGCCGTGCCGGTGGCGGCGGCGATCAACATCGTCACCCTCAAGCGCATTCACGCCGAAGTCGATCTCGCCCCGGCGGTGCTGGTCGGCGCGATCCTGTGCTGCGTGGCGACCGCGCCGCTGGCCTGGCCGCTCGAGGCCAGCGGCCGCGACCTCGCGCTGCTCGCCCTGCTCGGCACGGTGCAGCTCGCGATTCCCTGCTTCCTGATGATCCGCGCGGTGCGCCACCTCGCCCCGCACGAGGTCGCGCTGATCGCGCTGCTCGAGGTCGTGCTGGGTCCGATCTGGGCCTGGCTGGGCGCCGGCGAGGCGATGCCGGCGGCGACGATCCAGGGCGGCCTCGTCGTGCTGGCCGCGCTGGTCGGCGATACGCTGTTCGCGCGCCGAACCCGGCCGCTCGCCGCCCCCGCCACCGGTCCCGCCGGGCTACACTGAGCTCCACCCGCTGCAGCACCCGAGATGACGACGCCCGAAACCTTCACGCTCGCGCGGCCCGACGGCGTCGAACTGCACGGCCTGTGCTGGCGCCCGCCGGTCGCCGGGGCTGCGGCGTCTCGCACGCTGGTGATCGCGCATGGCCTGGGCGAGCACGTCGGGCGCTACGCGGCGCTGGGCGACTGGCTCGCCGCGCGCGGATGGACGCTGCGCGGCCACGACCACCGCGGCCACGGCCGCTCGCAGGGCGCGCGCGGCAAGCTGGCTTCGTCGCACGACCTGGTCGACGACCTCGCAGCCGCCATCGAAGCGCTGGCTGCCCCCGCGTCCGCGCCGCCGCTGCTGATGGGCCACAGCATGGGCGGACTGGTGGCGCTCACCTATGCGCTGCGTCATCCCGAGCGCATCGGCGGCCTGGTGCTGTCGTCGCCCGCACTCGCGCTGGGGCTGGGCCTGTTCCAGAAGGCGCTGCTGGCGGTGATGTCGCGGGTCGCGCCCGACGTCGCCGTGAACAACGGCCTCGATCCCTCCAGGCTCTCGCACGACGCGGCCGTCGTGCGCGCCTACGTCGACGACCCGCTGGTGCACGACCGGATCTCGGCGCGGCTCGCGCGCTTCCTCGTGGACGGGGGACGCGACGCGCTCGAGCGCGCGTCGGCGCTGTCGGTGCCGACGCTGCTGATCTACGCCGGCGACGACCGCCTCGTCGACCCCGAGGGCAGCCGCGAGTTCGCGCGGCGCGCACCGCGATCGTTGCTGGTCGCGCGCGAATACCCGGCGCTGTGGCACGAGATCCTGAACGAGTCGCCTGAAGGACGCAGCGCCGTGCTCGCCGATCTCGAGCGGTGGCTGGCGCAGCGCAACGCCGCGGGCGCGGCCGGCGCGAGCCCGTCCGGGTGAACCGACGCGAGCCCTACGTGGGCCGCTTCGCCCCGTCGCCCACCGGCCCGCTGCACGCGGGCTCGCTGGTCGCGGCGATGGCGAGCTATCTCGACGCACGCGCACACGGGGGCCGCTGGCTGTTGCGCATCGAGGACCTCGATCCACCGCGCGAAGCGCGCGGCGCGAGCGCGGCGATCGTCGATGCGCTCGCCCGGCTCGGCTTCGCGCACGACGGCGAGATCCTCTACCAGAGCACTCGCGACGCGGCCTATCGCGCCGCCTTCGATCGCCTGCGGGCCGCCGGGCGCGTCTACCCCTGCGCGTGCACGCGCCGCGAGGTCGCGGATTCCGCGCTGCACGGCGCCCGGCGGCCGCGCAGCGCCGAGTTCGTCTATCCGGGAACGTGCCGCCACGGCATGCCGGCGGGGCGCCAGGCACGGGCCTGGCGCGTCCGCGTCGATGCCGCGCCGATCGCCTGGCGCGACCGGCGTGCGGGCACGTCGACCGAGCGCCTGGACGAAACGGTCGGCGACTTCGTGCTGCGTCGCGCCGACGGCCTGTGGGCCTACCAGCTCGCGGTGGTCGTCGACGATGCGTACCAGGGCGTCACCGACGTCGTGCGCGGCGCCGACCTGCGCGACTCGACGGCGCGCCAGGTGCACCTGCAGCGGCTGCTCGGACTGCCGACGCCGCGCTACCTGCACGTGCCGGTGGTGCTCGATGCGCACGGAGAGAAGCTGTCGAAGCAGACCGGGGCCGCCGCGGTCGATCCGCGGCGCGGCGTGCAGGCGCTCGACGCGGCGCTGGCATTCCTGGGCCTGGGCCAGGTCGGGGCCGGCACGCCGGATGCCTTCTGGGCCGAAGCGACCGCTCGCTGGGCGAACTCGCCGTGGATGAGCGAATCGCACTGAGGGCCCGGGGGGCGCGCCGCAGCGCCGCCGCGCGGACACGTGGCCGCGGACGCCCACCCGCCGACGCCTAGCTCTTGCGGCTGGCGCCGCCGAGAAGCGCCGCCACCGGGCGGCTCGATTTGCGCGCCCCGGTCGCCGATGGGCGCGCGGGGGCTTCGGCGGCGGCCTCCGCCGTCGCCTCGGCCGGTTCGGCAGCCTGCGGCTCGTAGGGCTTGTAGAAGAACGGATCGGTGGAATAGGCCATCGCGCGCGGCCCCCGCGTTTCGCCCTCGGGGCGACGGCGCCTCGGGGCCGCGGGTTCGCCCGCCGGTTCGCGCCGCCCGGCGCCCGGCTCGCGCCTGTCCCCGGATGCTTCGCGTCGCTCCCCGGTCGGCTCGCGCCGCTCGCGACGCGGCCGCTCTTCGATGGGGCCGACGTCGAGCCGCTCGACCGGCAGCTTGCGCTTGATCAGCTTCTCGATGTCGTCGAGCAGACGCTCGTCGCCGCCGACCATCAGCGACAGCGCCACGCCGCTCGCCCCGGCGCGGCCGGTGCGACCGATGCGGTGCACGTAGTCCTCGGCGTTGTACGGCAGGTCGTAGTTGATGACCGCGGGCAACTCGGCGATGTCCAGCCCGCGCGCCGCGACGTCGGTGGCCACCAGCACGACGATCTCGCCCTTCTTGAACGCCTCGAGCGTGGCCAGGCGCTCCTGCTGCGTCTTGTCGCCGTGGATCGCCGCGGCGTTCAGGCCGTCGCGCTCGAGCAGCCGCGCCAGCCGGCCGGCGCCGATCTTCGTGTTGGTGAACACGATGACCTGCGAGAGCTGCCGGTCGCGAACCAGCTTCGCGACCGCGGCGCGCTTGGCGTCGAGGTCGGCCACGCGAAACACCAGCTGTTCGACGTTCTCGGCCGTGGCGTTGCGCCGGGCGACCTCGATCAGCACCGGGTCGTTCAGGAACGTCTCCGCCAGCTTGCGGATTTCCCCCGAGAACGTCGCGGAGAACATCAGGTTCTGGCGGCGCACCGGCAGCGCATGGATGATCCGCTGGATGTCGGGCAGGAAGCCCATGTCGAGCATCCGGTCGGCTTCGTCGAGCACCAGCAACTCGGCCTGCGCCAGCGTGACCGTCTTCTGCCCCATGTGATCGAGCAGGCGCCCGGGCGTGGCGATCAGCACCTCGCAGCCCTGGCGCAGCGCCGCGATCTGCGGCTTGATGTCGACGCCGCCGAACACCACCGCCGACTTCAGGCCGGTGTGCTTCGCGTATTCGCGGACGTTCTCGTAGATCTGGTCCGCCAGCTCGCGGGTGGGCGCGAGGATCAGCGCGCGCACCGGGTGGCGCGCCGGAGAAGCGCTGGTGTTGGCCATCGGCATCAGCCGCTGGAGGATGGGCAGCGCGAAACCGGCGGTCTTGCCGGTGCCCGTCTGGGCAGCGCCCATGACGTCGCGCCCCTGCATGACGACAGGGATCGCCTGTGCCTGGATCGGTGTGGGTTCCCGGTAGCCGAGTTCGGTGACTGCTCGCAGGATGGGTTCGGCCAGGCCGAAGGAATCGAAGGTGGTGCTCAAATGGGTCCGTTCGGATGTGCCGCCGCGGTCGGTAGGGGGCGGGGCATCTGGTAAAAAGCGCTATTGTCCGCCTTTCGGACGCAGATGCAACCGCGCGGCTGGAGCGCCCCCTCGGACGTCCCGGGAACCCGGGCGCCGGTGTGCCGGCCCGTTGACCCAGCGCAAGAGCGGGAGTACCCCGCCTGCCGGATACTGAGCAATGCAATCGACCCGGCCCGAGCCTCCCATCGGAGCTTCCCGACTGAGTCCGCCACCCACCCCGCCCCGGATGCGCACCTTCCTTGCCGCGCTGGCGCTGGCCGCGCTCGCGGGCTGCCAGGCGCTGCTGCCCGACGCGAGCGACCGCACCGACGTGGAGTGGCACACCTTCGACGAGGCGCGCGAGGCGGTCGAGGCGATCGAGCCGTTCAGCACCCACAAGTCCGATCTGGTCGACAACGGTTTCGACCCGAGGCGCAACCCTGCGGTAACGATCCTCACCTACCCCGAGATCGTCCAGCGCTTTTCGGCCGGCACGGCGCTGCGGCCCGACGAGTACGAGGCCGGCATCCGCTCGTGCCTGGCCGCCGGGAAAGCCTGTTCGGGCTACGCGATCGCCGCGAAGCGGATCAAGCGCGACCGGATCGGCAACTTCTGGCTCGATTCGTTCGCGTTCCGCCGCGAAACCAACATCACCGGCTGGACCTTCAACGCGCTCATCCTGTTCGTCGACGACCTGGTCGTCTACACCGTGTTCGGCGGGCAACCGAACCTGCATGAGTTGCAGGTCACGCGCAACCCGCTCGGGCCGCTGCAGGGCTGGGGCGAGGCGCTGCGCCCGCGGTACTGACGCCGCCCAGCGCCGCGAGTCCCGGCGGCCCGGCTCCCGGGGCCGTTCGCATATACTTCGGGGCCCCGAGCGGCCCACGATGCAAGCCCCCCCCGAGTACGCCCGGCGAAGAACCTTCGCCATCGTTTCCCACCCCGACGCCGGCAAGACGACGCTGACCGAGAAGCTGCTGCTGTTCTCGGGCGCCATCCAGATTGCCGGCAGCGTCAAGGCGCGCAAGGCGAGCCGCCACGCGACCTCGGACTGGATGGAGATCGAGAAGCAGCGCGGCATCTCGGTGGCCAGCTCGGTGATGCAGTTCGTGCACCGCGACTGCGTGATCAACCTGCTCGACACGCCGGGCCACCAGGACTTCTCCGAAGACACCTACCGGGTGCTCACGGCGGTCGACGCGGCGCTGATGGTGATCGACGCGGCCAACGGCATCGAGTCGCAGACGCTGCGGCTGCTGAAGATCTGCCGCAGCCGGAACATCCCGATCGTCACCTTCGTCAACAAGCTCGACCGCGAGGTGCGAGGCCCGCTGGACCTGCTCGACGAGATCGAGCGCGAGCTGGGGATGGCGCCGATTCCGTTCACCTGGCCGATCGGGATGGGCAACCGTTTCCGCGGCGTCTACGACCTGCGCATCGACCGCGTGCGGTGCTTCCGGCCCGGAATGGACCGCGACGTCGAGGAGGCCGAACTGGTCGACGTGACCGACCCGGCCCAGGCGGCGACGCTCGGACAGGAGTGGGCCGACGCCGAGCCCGAGCTCGAGCTGGTGCGCGGCGCCTCGCCGGAGTTCGATCGCGCGCTGTTCCTCGACGCGCGCCAGACGCCGGTCTTTTTCGGCTCGGCGATCAACAACTTCGGCGTTCGCGAGGTGCTCGACTCGATCGTCGACCTGGTGCCGATGCCGGGCCCGAAGCACGCCGACGAGCGCATGGTCGCCCCCGACGAGCCGAAGTTCAGCGGCGTCGTGTTCAAGGTGCAGGCCAACATGGACCCACAGCACCGCGACCGCGTGGCCTTCGTGCGCGTCTGTTCCGGCCGCTTCGAGCGCGGGATGGCGCTGTTCAACACGCGCACGAAGCGCCAGCTGCGCCCGCAGAACGTGGTCACCTTCCTGTCCCAGCGCCGCGACCTCGTCGACGAGGCGTATCCGGGCGACATCATCGGCATCCCGAACCACGGCACGCTGAGCCTCGGCGACACGCTGACCGAAGGCGAGGTGCTGCACTTCAGCGGGCTGCCGTTCTTCGCGCCGGAGTCGTTCCGCACGATCGAGGTGGTCGACCCGATGAAGATGAAGCAGCTGCGCGCGGCGCTCGCGCAACTCGGCGACGAGGGCGCGATCCAGGTGTTCCGGCAGGACGGCGGCAGCCGCCTGCTGCTGGGCGCGGTCGGCGAGCTGCAGTTCGAGGTCGTCGCCCACCGGCTGCGCGTGGAGTACAACGTGGAAGCGCGCATCGCGCCCGCCCCGTACGTGGCCGCCCGCTGGATCAACGGCGACGACGAGGCGATGGTGGCGCGCTTTCTGGAACAGAATGCCGCGCGGGTGGCGCTGGACGCCGCCGACGCCCCGACCTACCTGGTACGCACCCCGCACGAGATCACCGTGGCGCAGGAGCGCTGGCCCGGTCTGCGCTTCAGCGTCCTGCGCGAGCGCGGTGGCGCCCGCTTCACGCTGCACGATCACCACGCCTGAGTTCAGCTTTCCCTGAACCCGGCCCTAAGAATTCCTGACTTCAAATGAGCCGGCACCGATCCTAGAGTCTCCGGGTAGCCCCCTGGAGACTCCCGATGAACGCCCTGCTCGCCGTCCCGACCCCGTCCGATCGCAGCGGCTATCGCCCGCTGCGCACCCGGCGCATGGCCGACTCGCTGCGCGTGCTGGCGGTCGATATCGTCGAGCGCGCCCGCAGCGGCCACCCCGGCGCCCCGATGGGCATGGCGGACATGGCGGTGGCCCTCTGGGACGGGCACCTGAAGCACCATCCCGCGAACCCGCGCTGGCCCGACCGCGACCGTTTCGTGCTGTCCAACGGCCACGCGTCGGCACTGCTGTATTCGCTGCTGCACCTGACCGGCTACGACCTGCCGGTTGCCGAGCTGCAGAACTTCCGGCAACTTCACAGCAAGACCCCGGGGCACCCCGAGGTCGGCGTCACGCCCGGCGTCGAAACCACGACCGGCCCGCTGGGCCAGGGTCTGGCCAACGCGGTCGGCATGGCGCTGGCCGAGAAGCTGCTGGCCGACGAGTTCAACCGCGACGGGCACGAGATCGTCGATCACCGCACCTGGGTGTTCCTCGGCGACGGCTGCCTGATGGAGGGCATCAGCCACGAGGTCTGCTCGCTGGCCGCGGCCTGGAAGCTGAACAAGCTGGTCGCGCTGTACGACGACAACGGCATCTCGATCGACGGACAGGTCGACCCCTGGTTCCCCGATGACACGCCGGCGCGTTTCCGCGCCTACGGCTGGAACGTGATCGGGCCGGTCGACGGGCACGATGTCGACGCGCTCGACGCGGCGCTTCGCCGCGCGAAGGCCTGCGACGACGCGCCGAGCCTCGTCGTCTGCCGCACGCAGATCGGCAAGGGCTCGCCCAACCGGGCCGGCAGCGCGAAGGTGCACGGCGAGGCGCTCGGCGCCGAGGAAGTGCGGCTCACCCGCGAGGCGCTCGAGTGGCCGCACGCGCCGTTCGAGATCCCGAACGACGTCTACGAGGCCTGGGACGCGCGCGAGCGCGGCGAGGCCGCGTATCGCGACTGGCAGCGCCGCTTCTCGGCCTACCAGGCCGAGTTTCCGGCACTCGCCGCCGAGTTCGGCCGCCGCATGCGCGGCGACCTGCCGGCCGACTTCCAGGAGACGCTGGTCGCGGTGATGGCCGGCTTCGGCCAGTCGAAGGACACGATCGCCACGCGCAAGGCCTCGCAGAACGTGCTGGCCGCGATCGCGCCGAAGGTGCCCGAGCTGATCGGCGGGTCGGCCGACCTCACCGGCTCGAACCTGACCGACTTCCCCGGCTGCGGCGCGGTGCGCGGCGGCCAGAAGGGCGGCCGGCACGTCAACTACGGCGTGCGCGAGTTCGGCATGGCCGCGGCGATGAACGGCATGGCGCTGCACGGCGGGTTCATTCCGTACGGCGGCACCTTCCTCACCTTCAGCGACTACAGCCGCAATGCGATCCGCATGGCGGCGCTGATGAAGCAGCGCGTCGTGCACGTGTTCACGCACGACTCGATCGGCCTCGGCGAAGACGGCCCGACGCACCAGGCGGTCGAGCACGCCGCCAGCCTGCGGCTGATCCCGAACCTCGACGTCTGGCGGCCCTGCGACCCGGCCGAGACCGCGGTCGCCTGGCTGGGCGCGCTCGGACAGGCGACGCGCCCGAGCGCGCTGCTGCTGTCGCGCCAGAACCTGCCGGCGCAACCGCGCTCGCCCGAACGGGTGCTGGCGATCCGTCGTGGCGGCTACGTGCTCGCCGACCGTGACGACGCGGTGGCGGTGCTGCTGGCCACCGGCTCGGAAGTCTCGCTGGCCGTCGAGGCGCAGAAGCTGCTCGACGCGCGCGGCGTGCCGGTGCGCATCGTCTCGATGCCCTCGTCCACCGTATTCGACCGGCAGGACACGCGCTGGCGCGAAGAAGTGCTACCCGCGGGGTTGCCGCGCTTCGGCGTCGAGGCGGGCGTCACGCGGTGGTGGTCGCAGTACGGCTGCGTGGCCGCGCTGGGCGTCGACGGCTTCGGCGAGTCGGCGCCTGCGGCCGCCGTCTATGCGCACTTCGGGCTCACTGCCGAAGGGCTCGCGGACCTCGTGCTGATGCACGTCGGCAGCGAGCGGATCTCCACTGCGGCAGGAGCCTGACCCGATGGCGCTCGTTTCGCTTCGCCAGGTGCTGGACCACGCGGCCGAGCACGGCTACGGCGTGCCCGCCTTCAACGTCAACAACCTCGAGCAGATCCACGCGATCATGGAGGGCGCGCAGCAGACGCAGAGCCCGGTGATCCTGCAGGCCTCGGCAGGCGCGCGCAAGTACGCGGGCGAGCCGTACCTGCGCCACATGGTGCTCGCAGCGGTCGAGGCGCACCCCGACATCCCGGTCGTGCTGCACCAGGACCACGGCGCGTCGCCGGCGGTGTGCCAGCAGGCGATCCGCTCGGGCTTCACCAGCGTGATGATGGACGGCTCGCTGCTGGAAGACGCGAAAACGCCGGCCAGCTACGACTACAACGTCGAGGTCACCCGCAAGGTCTGCGAGTTCTCGCACGCGATCGGCGTGTCGGTCGAGGGCGAACTCGGCTGCCTGGGCTCGCTCGAGACCGGCGAGGCCGGCGAGGAAGACGGCGTCGGCGCGGCCGGCAAGCTCAGCCACGACATGCTGCTCACCGACCCCGACCAGGCGCGCGACTTCGTCGCGCGCACCGGCGTCGACGCGCTGGCGATCGCGATCGGCACCAGCCACGGCGCCTACAAGTTCACCCGCAAGCCCACCGGCGACATTCTTGCGATCGATCGCATCGCGAAGATCCACGCCGCGGTGCCGAACACGCACCTGGTCATGCACGGCAGCTCCAGCGTGCCGCAGGAGTGGCTCGGGATCATCCGCAAGTACGGCGGCGACATTCGCGAGACCTACGGCGTGCCGGTCGAGGAGATCCGCCGCGGCATCGACAACGGCGTGCGCAAGGTCAACATCGACACCGACATCCGGCTGGCGATGACCGGCGCGATGCGCCGGGTGTTCGCCGAGCAGCCGTCGGAGTTCGATCCGCGCAAGGCGCTCGCCGCCGCGAAGAACGCTGCGCGCGACATCGTCAAGGCACGCTTCGAGGCGTTCGGCTGCGCCGGACAGGCCGCGAGGATCAAGCCGGTGCCGCCGGAGGCCATGATCCAGCGCTATCGCTGAACGGCCCCGCGGTGCTGCGGGCGCTGATCTGGGACGTCGACGGCACGCTCGCCGAGACCGAGCGCGACGGCCATCGCGTCGCGTTCAACGGCGCGTTCGAGGCGCTCGGCGTCCCGTGGCGCTGGGACGTCGCCACGTACGGCCGCCTGCTGCGCGTCACCGGCGGCTACGAGCGCATCCTGCACGACATGGCGGGCCGCGCCGGGGCGCCCGCTTCGCAGCCCGGGCGCGAGGCGCTTGCCCGCGCGTTGCACCGCCGCAAGAACGTGCTGTACGAGGCGCGCGTGGCGGCGGGCGGGATCGCGCTGCGACCCGGCGTGCGCGGGTTGATCGACGAGTGCATCGACTGGGGCGTGATGACCGCGATTGCCACCACCACCGGACGCGGCAACGTCGACGCGCTGCTGCGCGCGAACCTGGGCGAACACTGGGAGTCGCGCTTTCGCGCCGTCGTCTGCGCCGAGGACGCGCCGCGCAAGAAGCCCGACCCGCAGGCCTACCTGCTGGCGCTGCAGCGGCTGGGCATCGAGGCCGACGAGGCGATCGCGATCGAGGATTCGCCGAACGGACTCGCGGCAGCGCGCGCGGCCGGCATCGCGACGCTGGTCACGCGCAGCGCGTACTTCGGCGATTGCGCGTTCGACGGCGCGCTCGCGGAGTGCGATGGCCTCGCTTCGTGCGCACCTTTGCGCTCGTCGGTCGTTCCCTTCGCCCGCGGGCCTGTGTCGCTGCGTTCACTGCGCGAGTGGTTCGCGTTCGCGGCAGGCGGCGGCCGGGCCTCGTGCAAAGCGCTCCGCAGCCACTAATATGTGCCTTCGATTCGTGAACGGAGGCCGTCATGCGCTGGCAAGGAGAACGGGAGAGCTCGAACGTCGAGGATCGCCGCGGGATGGGCGGTCGCCGGGCCGGCTTCGGGCTCGGAACGATCGTGATCGCGGTGATCGCGGCCTGGCTGTTCGGCGTCGACCCGCGGATGATCATGGGGGTGCTCGAGGGCGTCGACACGATGACCGGTTCGTCCACGCAGCAGGGCCCCGCGCCCGCGCCGACCGACGAGACCGGCCGCTTCGTATCGGTGGTGCTCGCCAGCACCGAGGACGTCTGGTCGCAAGCTTTCCAGCAGGCGGGCCGCACCTACCAGCCGCCCAAGCTCGTCCTGTACAGCGGACGCATCGACACCGCCTGCGGACTGGGCGCGGCCGCGTCGGGCCCGTTCTACTGCCCCGGCGACCAGCGGCTCTACATCGACCTGAGCTTCTTCCAGCTGATGCGCGAGCGGCTGGGCGCCCCCGGCGACTTCGCGCAGGCCTACGTGGTCGCGCACGAGGTCGGGCACCACGTGCAGAACCTGCTCGGCACGATGGACCAGATGGAGCGCGCGCGCGGGCGCGCCTCCGAACAGCAGTACAACGCGCTGTCGGTGCGGCTCGAGTTGCAGGCCGACTGCTACGCCGGCGTCTGGGCCAATCACTCGCAGCAGGCGCGCAACTGGCTCGAGAAGGGCGACGTCGAGGAAGGCATGGGCGCGGCGTCGGCGGTCGGCGACGACCGCCTGCAGAAGCAGTCGCAAGGCACCGTGGTGCCCGAATCGTTCACGCACGGATCGTCGGCGCAACGCGTGCGCTGGTTCCGCACCGGACTGGAAAGCGGGCGCGCGTCGCAGTGCGACACGTTCTCCGCGAGAACGCTTTAACCACCGAAGGAGAAGTCGGATGCGTCGTACCACCCTGGCTGCCTCGCTGATCGCGATCGGCATCGCCGCGCCCGCCTGGGCAGCACCGACGATGATGTCGGCCGAATGGGGCAAGGCCGCCTGCGAGGCATGGAACAAGGACCCCGTGTTGACCGACAAGCTGGTCGAGAGCGGCTGGATGGCCAACGACAAGTCGCGCGGCTTCAAGATCATGCAGGTCTACCGCACCGACTGCGGCGACAAGCCCACCGCCGAGCTGCGCGTCGCGCTGAAGGACGGCAAGGCGACGTGCGTCTACGGCGGCGCACCGCAAGCCGACAAGCTCGACTCCGGCGCCGACTACGTGATGATGGCCGAGACCGCCCGCTGGATCGAGATGGGCCGCGGCGACTACGGCCCGATGCGGGCGATGTTCATGCAGCGCCTGGGCTTCGAAGGACCGAAGCTCGAGGCGATGGGCAACATGGGGCCGTTCGAGAACTTCCTGCTGCTGGTCGGCAAGGTGGCGAGCGAAACGAAGGCCTGCCCGGGCAAGTAGTCGCGCGAATTCCGTCCTACCCCGCCGCGCGGCAATGCGCGGCGATCGCCTCGACCAGCGCCGGCCACAGCGCCGGCGGCAGGTCGTGCCCCATCCCTTCGATCACCATCAGCCGCGCGCCCGGAATCGAGCGCGCGGTCTCGCGCCCCGCGTCGACCGGCACCAGCGGATCGTTTGCGCCGTGGATCACCAGCGTCGCTACGGCGAGCCGCTTCAGCTGCGGGCGACGATCGGGCGCCGCGACGATGGCCAGCAGCTGCCGCAGCGTGCCCGCCGGGTCGTAGGCGCGGCGCACGCCGCGCTCGATGCGGCTGCGCAGCTCCGCGTGGTCGGCCGGAAAACCCGGGCTGCCGATCACGCCGAACAGCGACACCAGGTGCTCGACCACGGCATCGACGTCGCCGGGCCGCGGCGCCGGACGCAGCAGCGCCTTGCGCGCGGCGGCGGTCGGCTTCGCCAGCGCCGCGTTGCCGGTGCTCGACATGATCGAAGTCAGGCTCGCGACGCGCGCCGGGTAATGGATCGCCACGAGCTGCGCAATCATGCCGCCCATCGACGCACCGACCACGTGCGCGCGCGCGACGCCCAGCGCGTCCATCAGGCCCACCGTGTCGGCGGCCATGTCGTCGAGCGAATACGGGGCCGGCACCGGCAGGCGAAGCCACTTCGCCGCCAGCGCCATCATCAGGTTCGCCGTGCCGCCGCCCGTCATCCGCGACGACAGGCCGCTGTCGCGGTTGTCGAAGCGGATCACGCGGAAGCCCTCGCGCGCCAGCCCTTCGCAGAAGGGGTCGGGCCACGCGATCGACTGCATGCCCAGCCCCATGACGAGCACGATCGCCGGCGCCTGCAGGTCGCCCATCGACTCGTAGTCGAGGCGCACGCCGTTTGCGTCGACCGACGGCATCGTCCGTCTCCTCGCGGCAGGCTCCGGCCTCGCCGGCTCAGTACCAGGTCTTGCGCCGCGGATCGCGGTAGAGCAGCGCGCGCACGCCGGCCCGGTCGAACGGCTGCCAGGCCCCTTCGGGCTGCGAGAGACGGTCGGCGACCGCGTACAACACCATCGGGTTGAAGCCCATGCCGAGGTGGCTCGCCTCGACCTCGATGTTCTCGGCGGCCGGGCCCTCCTTCTCGACGCAGCACTGCCACGACACGACGCCGTCGGTGCGGCTGAAGATCGACGTCGTCGGCACCGGCGGCGGCTCGCGCAGCGGCTCGTGCAGCTCGGGTGCGCCGATCCGGTGGCCGGTGAAGAACTCGTAGATCCGCCACGCGTTGGTCGCCTTCGGATGACCCGTGAACGGCGTGCCCATCGTGACCACCTGCCGCACGTCGTCGGGATACTCCTTGGCCAGCTCGCGCGCGTACACCCCGCCCAGGCTCCAGCCGATCAGGCTCACCGTGCGACGGTGCTCGCGCCGCGCTGCGAGCAGTCCCTCGCGAAGCGCTTCGAGCACGCCGTCGCGCGGGCCGAGGTTGCGCCTGATGCCCGACGGGATGACCGCATAGCCGAGCCGCGCGAGGAAACGGCGCAGCACGCCGGTGCTGCGGTCGCCGGCCAGCAGGCCGGGATAGACGATCACCGGGTGCCCGTCGCCGCGCGGCGCAAGCGGCAACAGCGGCTGCGACCACAGCGCCGCGCCGAACTCCCACGGCGCGCGCCACTCGAGCGCGAGCCGCACGACGCCCGGTGCGCGCATCGGGCCCACCTCGTACCAATGGTGTGCGTTGTGCATCGATCAGTCTCCGTTGATCTTCGCCGGTCTGGATCGCGCCGGCTGTTTCGCTTTCGCCCTGCGCGCAGGCGCTGCAGGCACCTCGCGCCCTGCCAGCGACGCTGTCATCTTGCGCGCGCGACCGCGCGCCGTGCCACGCGGCCGATCGCCGGTCGCTCGCAGTTCCTCGAAGGCGTCGCTCATCGCGGCCGCGAGCGCGTCGAGGTCGGGGATCGACTGGCGGCATGCGACCAGCCCGAAGTCGAGCGACCCGCTGTAGCTTTCGACCGTGATGTTCAGCCCGAGCCCGTGCTCGACGATCGACAGCGGCCAGTAGGTGCGCATCCGCGCGCCGGCGAGATACAGCGGCACCTGCGGGCCCGGCACGTTCGAGATCACCAGGTTGGCGATCGGCGGAATCGCGTTGGCCAGCCGCGTGCGGCCGTACAGCGAAGCCAGCGCCGACAGCAGCCACGGCAGGCCGAGCGTCGGGAAGTCGGTGGGCAGCACCTGCCTGGCCGAGGCCGTCAGCGACTTCGATGCGCCCGCCGCGTCGCGGATCGCGCGCAACCGACGCACCGGGTCGGCCAGGTGCGTCGCGAGGCTTGCCGGCACCATCGTCGCCTGCGTCGCGAAATCCACGTCGCCGGCGGCGCGCAGCGACACCGGCACCGCGGCCACCAGCGGCTTGCGCGGCACGCCACCGTGCGCGGCGAGATAGCGGCGAAGCGCGCCGCTGCAGATCGCCAGCACCACGTCGTTGACCTTCGCGTCGTGGGCGCGCGCGATCGCCTTCACCGCATCGAGCGGCAGCGACACGGTCGCGACCGATCGCTCGCGCCCGATCGCTCCGCTCCACGGCGTGCGCGGGCCGAATGCGAAGTTGCCGCGCAGCAGTGCGAGCCCCGGGCGCGCCTCGCGCGAGCGCACGCCGCCGACGACGCCGGCCAGCATCGGCAGCAGGCCCGGCAGGCTGCGCGCCAGCTTCACGAACTGGCCCGCGGTGTGCTCGAACGCGGTGCCAAGCAGCGCGCGCGTGTCCGGCGCCACGGCGGCCTTCGACGTCGCGGCCCTCGTGCTCGTCGCCCTCTCGGCGCGCGGCGGCGCGCGACCGAGCGGGCGCGGCTGCGGCGTCGTGTCGAGCATCTCGGTGACGAGCAGCACGCCCGAGGCGCCGTCCAGCGTCGCGTGGTGCACCTTGCAGTAGAGCGCCACCTGCCCCGACGCGAGTCCCTCGACGAGCCAGAACTCCCACAGCGGCCGGCTGCGGTCGAGCGTCGTCGCGTGCGCCCGCGCGACCCACTCGTGCAGCTGCGCCAGCGTACCCGGCTTCGGCAGCGTCGCGCGCCGGATGTGGTGCGCGAGATCGACGCGGCGCTCGTCGACCCAGACCGGGCTCGCGATCTGCAGCGGCAGCGGCGCCAGGCGCCGCCGCAGCACCGGCAACAGCTGCAGCCGGCTGCGAATGTGCGCGCGGATCGCCTTCAGGAAATCGCCGCGGAATCCCTCGGGGAGATCGTAGAGATGCAGCGACGCCACATGCATCGGCGTCTCGGGCGTCTCGAGATACAGGAAGGCCGAATCGAGTCCGGTCAGTTGCCGCAAGTCGTCTCCCGCGCCGCCGGCCTCAGAGCTTCAGCGCGGACAGGTCGAGTCGGCCGTCGCGCACCGGCGGGCACCAATAATAGCCGCCCGTCTCGGGGCGCGTGAAGCGGAACAGTGCATCCTCGATCCCGTCGTCGAGCCCGGCCATCCGCTTCAATTGCGCGATGAACGCATCGAAGCTCTTTCCGAAGGAAACGAACACCAGCCCGGCGCGCTGCCCGTCGGACCAGGGCATCGAGCGGCGCACGACGAACGCCTCCGGATCGAAGCTCTCCTGCGCCGTGCGCTTGACGTGCGCCGAGGGCGGCGCCTCGTCGATCTCCTCGTTGTCGTCGCGGCGACGGCCAAAGGTCGCGTCCTGTTCGTCTCGCGACATCGCGTCGAACAGGTCGAAGCGATGCACCCAGCGCTGCACCGCGACGAAGCTCGAGCCGGCAGGCGCAGCGCCGCCCTCGGCCACGATCGCTGCGGCGACGGCGTCGTCGTCCTTCGGGTTCTCGGTGCCGTCCTCGTATCCGGTGAGGTCGTCGCCATCGCGATGCCGGAACGCCGACGTGAGTTCGATCAGCTGGAATGCGGGCGCCAGCGCCTCCTCGATGCGCCGCGAACGATGGAAGAGCTCGCCGGGGTCGTCGCCGCGCAGCCACAGCCACAGATCGGTCGGCGTCGACGGGATGGACAGGCGCGTGGACTGCAGCGCGGGAAAGCCGTGCAGGCCCGCGACTTTCGCGCCCAGCGACGCGACCAGCGGCGCCCCGAGCCCGGCCACGCAGTGCTCGCCGTCGACCAGCGTCGCGAGCGTCTGCAGTGCGCCGCGCAGGTCGGCGCCGGGCGTGGCGACGAAGAACAGGTAGCGGGCGACTGCCGGAACCGGCAGCAGGATGGCGGGCTGGGGCTGGGGCATGAAACCGGTCTCCGAACGAGGCGCCGGCGCTGCCGCCGGACGGTGCCCGGCCGATTATGCGTCAGAGCCCGCTGTCGACCCACGATGCCTGTGCGCGGTGATCGATCGCGCCGGGCAGTGCGGCTGGCTGCGCGACCGCTACGGGCTCGCGTGGCAGGTCGTGCCCACCACGATGGGCGCAATCACGCCGACCCCGATCGGGCCCGCGCGAAACGCGCCGCCGACGCGATGATGAAGATGGTCGAGTTCGACATCGCCGCGCTCGAGGCGGCCCGCACCGGCGAGACGTAGCCCGTCGGCGGCGCCCGCCGTACGCGGGCGGCGCCGCTATACCGTCTGGAACGCCGCGTGAAAGCCGAACGGCACGATCTGCGGCGCGCGCAGCTCGGCCACGCAGTTCATCGTGCGCGCATCCAGGACGCCGACCACGGTCGTCTCGTCGTCATCGGCCAGCGTCGGCACGAGCAGCACACCGTCGTCGTCGGCCGAGCCGCCCGGTCGCGGCACGAACAGCGGCTCGAGGTGCGTGGCGCCCGGGCGCCGCCAGGTCGTCACCGCGCCGCTGTCCAGGTCGACGCGGTGCGTGCAGTCGAACAACTCGCCGCGATCTCCGTTGCCGGCCCCCCAGCAAACGCTCGCGCGGCCGCGCCCGATGCGCCCGGGATGCACCTGCTGCAGCTCGATCGCGGCGCCCGCGATCGGCTCGGGCTCGGCGTCGCGGCGCCCGTCTCGCAGGCGGTAGCGCACGTGACGCGTCGGGCTGCGCATCGGCAGCCCGGCGCGTCGACGTTCGAGCCGCAAGTCGTCGAACACCACGCCGTCGTCGTAGATCGCGATCTCGAGCACGAGGTCGCCGCCGTCGGCCCAGGCCTGCGTCGCGTGAAACGCCATCATCGGCGCAATGCGCCAGCTGCGCACGACGCCTGTGTCCAGCGCGACCGCATGGATGGCCGAACCGCCGTCGGGCTCCCAGCGGAAATTGTCGGCATACGATTTCGCGCCGAAGCGAAAGGCCAGCGGCTGCGCGCGCAGCGCGGTCTCCCAGACGAGCGCATGCCCGGGCGCCAGCCCGAAGCCGTGCGTATAGCCCGACTTCCGCATCCTCATCCGGCCGATCACCCGGGGACGCGTCGCGCCCGGCGCCAGCCGGAAGAGCTTCATCTCGCACTTCGGGCCGAGCGCCGTGGCCACGTTCAGGTAGCTGCCGTCGGGCAAGGTAAAGCCGTGCGCGCTCATCAGGTGCATCGGCTCCTCGCGGCGTCCGAGGTCGAGCCGCTCGAGCGTCTGCAGCGTCCGGGGATCGAAGTACGTCAGGCTGGGCACCTCGGTGACCGCCAGCCACCGCTCGCCATGACGCGACATCACGACCGCCGGGTTGTCCGTGACCTGCGGCGACTTCAGCCGAGCGAGCAGGCTGGCCGGATTCGCGGTTCCGAACTCGCCGAAGACCGGCGCGCCGGCCGCGACGCTGCGCCGATACGACTGGCTCGCGCAGAAGCGGCTCCGATATCGCACGCTCGCGCCGTCGATGCGCAACGCATGCCACATCGCATAGCCGTCGAACCAGTGCTCGAGCCGCCCGCCGGGCAACTCCCAGAGGGCCGGGCCGTTGAGCAGCAGCGTGCCGCGCAGCCACGGCGGCAGCGCGCCCTGCACGCCGACCCCGGCGTCGTCGATCTCGCGCGCACCGGAGAGAAAACCTCGCGCGCGACCGGAAACGGCGCTCGCCTGTGGGGTGGGCACTGCCGACATGCTGCCTCCTCGCGGTTCGCGATGCGCCTGCCGGGAAGCGTAGGCTCGCCGCCGCCGTCGCGCAACGGGTCGGCGCGCACGATCGCCGGCCCCGGCTGGCATCGCATCCGGAATGGGCGTAAGGTGACGACATTCGGATCGATTTTGCGTCCCATTTTCATCGGGAGGCCCTCATGCTTCCGGATTCCCCCCTTGCGGCCCGCAGCCTGCGGGCCGGCATTTCGGTGGCGCAGACCTCGCCGTCGCCCACCGCGGCGGTGACGCTCGACTCGCCGGCCCTCGACGTGATGACCGACCTGACCCAGGTGCGCGCGGCGACGACCCATCCGACGACCACGCTGCGGCAGGCCGAGCAGATCATGATCCACCAGGGCGTGCGGATGCTGTTCGTCGTCAGCGAGATGCCGTCGCTCGAAGGCCTCATCACCACGACCGACCTGCGCGGCGACCGCCCGATGCGCGCCGTGCAGCAGCGCCACGCGCGCTACGAAGAGCTGTGCGTGGCCGATGCCATGACGCCGCTGTCGATGCTCGACGCGATCGACTACGAGGCGCTGAAGGGCGCGCGCGTCAGCAACCTGATCGCGACGCTGAAGAAGCACGGCCGCAACCACCTGCTGGTCATCGAGGCCGCCTCGGGGTCGGCGCCCGAGCGCGTGCGCGGCGTGATCTCGCGGGCGCAGATCGAGCGGCAACTCGGCGCCGCGGTCGAGGTGCCCGAGATCGCGCACAGCTTCGCCGAAATCGCGCACAGCTTCGCGGAAACCGGGTGATCGGCGACGCGGCCGCTCGACGCTACGCGGCCACCTTGCCGAAGTAGAAGTCGAGCATCTCGCCCAGCGGCGCCAGATCGCGCCGCAGCCGGCTGCGCAGCGCCGCGCCCTCCCAGCAGTCGACCAGCAGCACCGCGAGCTTCTTCACGTCCGAGTCGACCGGCAGCTCGCCGCGCTCGCGAGCCTCCTCGAGGCACCCGGCGATGCGCCCGGCGATTTCGGCGAAGCACCAGTCGATCTTGCTGCGGAAGACATCGCTCACGCCGGAGAGTTCCTGGCCCAGGCCGCCCAGCAGGCAACCCATGTAGCCCTCGTGGCGATACTTGTCCTGCGAGGCGACGAAGAAACCGCGCACCCGCTCCAGCGGCGGCACCGTCTCGTCGCCCAGACACGCGTCGAGTCCGGCGTGCACGTTGCGCATGTACTCGTCGACGACCTCGAGCGCGAAGGCCTCCTTGTCGCGAAAGTGGTGGTAGAACGAGCCCTTCGGAACGCCGGTCGCCTCGAGCAGCGCCTGGATGCCGAGGTCGTTGTAGCCGTGCTTCAGCAGCATGGCCAGACCCGCATCGAGCAGGCGCTGCTTCGTTGCGTGCGCCATCTATTTCGATCCGGCGATTCTCTCGGCCATGTGGGCGATCACGCGCTTGTGCTCGTGCTGCGGACTGAACATGACCAGTTCGGCGTCGTCGTCGACCCGCACGTTGTGGCCCGGCGGCCAGTAGAACAGGTCGTTCGCCTCGGCCGTCTCCTGCACGCCGTTCGCGTCGGTCGTGGTGACCCGCCCGCGCAGCACGAAACCCCAATGCGGGCACTGGCAGCAATCGCCCTCCAGCCCCTGGAACAGCGGCGTCGTGTCGACGCCCGCCGCGAGCGAGAAAACCTCGCCGCTGATCTTGCCCAGCCCGGTGGCGTCGCCGAAGTCGGCCCGCTGGCGGATCACCGCGCCGGGAATGGCCATCTGCAGGTCCACGTTCTCTTTCGAAATCCGCATGTCCGTGTCTCCTCGTCGAAGCGCGCGCCAAGAAGGCGCCCCGGGGGCGGCGGGTCGGGGCTCGCCGCCGACTAGACCGATCGGTCTAGTCGGTACCGTACGCCCGACGCCGGCGCGTGTCAACGGGTTCAGCTCATCAGCTCGTAAGGCCCGCCCTTCTCCAGCGCGCGCCGATAGGCGGGCCGCGCGTGAATGCGCTCGAGCCAGTCGGCCAGCTTCGGGTAGCGCTTGTCCAGCCCGCCGCGCGCTGCCGAGGCCTCGACGACGAAGCTCATCTGGATGTCGGCCGCGGTGAAGGCCTTGCCCGCGAACCAGGCACTCGTGCCGAGCTCGGCCTCCATGAAGTCGCGGTGCGCGCGCAGCTGCGGATCGACGAACGACTTCAACACCCGCTCGCTGACCGCGCGGACGACGGGCCGCACGACGAAGGGCATCGGCTGGCGCGGCAGGCGGCTGAAGATCAGCTTCAGCAGCAACGGCGACATCGCCGATCCCTCGGCGAAGTGCAACCAATAGGTGTAGCGCAGCCGCTCGGGTGTGCCCGCGGGCGGAATCAGCCGCCCCTTGCCGTGGCGCTCGAGCAGGTACTCGATGATCGCGCCGGATTCGGCGATCGTCAGGCCGTCCTCGGTGATCACCGGCGACTTGCCCAGCGGATGCACCGCGCGCAACGAGGCCGGCGCGAGCATCGTCTTCGGGTCGCGCTCGTATCGCTCGATCTCGTAGTCGAGGCCGAGTTCCTCGAGCAGCCACAGCACGCGCTGCGAGCGCGAGTTGTTCAGGTGGTGGACGGTGATCATCGGGGTCGCCTGCTTCTCCGTAACGCTCCGGGCCGTGCCCTGCCCGTCCTACCCCGGCCTGCCCATCAGCAGGCCAGGCAACCACAACGCGATCGCCGGCACATAGGTGATCAACAACAGCACCACGAGGAGCGCGACCATGAAGGGCGTCGCCTCCTTGAACACCGCGGCGAGCGGCGCACCGGCGATCTGCGCGGTCAGGAAAGTGACGACGCCGGACGGTGGCGTCAATTGTCCGATCATCAGGTTCAGAACCACCACCACGCCCAGGTGGATCAGGTCGATCTGGTACGCATTCGCCAACGGCACCAGCAGCGGCACCATCGTCACCAGCGCGACGGGCGGCTCGAGCGCAAGACCCCAGATCAGGAAGAACACGTTGATGACCGCGAGCATCACCCAGCGGCTGTCGGTGAGCGAGGTGAAGAACTTCACCAGCGTATCGCCGATCGCCATGTTCGCGACCAGCCACGAGAACGTCCCCGACGCCGCGACCATCAGCAGGATCAAGCCGGAGTTGATCGTCGACTCGCGCAGCACACGCCAGAGATCGGCCAGCCGCATCTCGCGGTGGACGAACAGGCCCACCAGCGCGGCATAGACCACCGCGATCACGCCTGCCTCGGTCGGCGTCACGACGCCGCCGACAATCCCCCCGAGGATGATGACGGGCATCATGAGCGCAAAGATCGCATCGCGCAGCGTCTCGAACACGCGCGCGATGGTTGCCCGCGGCGAGAAAGGAAACGCGCGGCGCCGCGCGATCAGGCTCGCTGCAGCCAGCAGCCAGACGCCCATCATCAGGCCGGGCAGCGCGCCCGCCAGGAACAGCTCGCCGACCGATGTTTCGGTCACCAGCGCATAGACCACGAACGCGATCGACGGCGGAATCACCGGCCCCATCGTCGAGGCAGCCGCAACGACCGCCGCCGCGTACTCGGCCGGATACTTCTGTGCCTTCATCGCGGGGATCAGCGCGCCACCGATCGCCGAAGCGTCCGCGACCGCCGATCCGGACACCCCCGAGAACACCATGCTCGCGACGATCGCGACGTGGGAGAGCCCTCCGCGGATGTGTCCGACCAGTGCAGCCGCGAATGCCAGCAGCCGCCGCGTGATGCCGCCCGTATTCATCAGCTCGCCGGCGAGGAAGAAGAACGGGATCGCCAGGAACGCGAACGAGTCGATGCCCTGGATCAGCGTCGAGGCCAGGACGTTGAAGGGGACCTGGCCACCCATCGCCAGGATGAACGACAGCGACGCGAGCCCCATTGCGAAGAATACCGGTACCCCTAGCGCCAGCAACGCCAGGAACGCCCCCATCAGGACGCCGAAAGGCAGGAGCTGCTGAAGCATCACGCCCCGCCGCGCACCAGGCCGGCCAGCTCGACGACGATCGCCAACAGCATCAGGCCCATGCCGACCGGCAGGCTCGCGTACATCACGGTCTGCTCGACGTGGATCGAGACGAAATACATGCCGCTCATCGAGTCGACGATGATCCGGCTGGTCCAACCGACGATCGCTACGAGCAGTGCGCACAACGTCCACGCAAGGATCGAGGCACGCCGGCGCCAGGCGGGCGACAGCGACGCCACCAGGAAGTCGGTTGCCATGTGCGCACGGCGCCGCACGCCGACGTAGCCGGACAGCATCGTGAGCCAGACCATCAGCATGACATCGACCTCGAGCACCCACGCGAACGACTGTCCGAACACGTAGCGCGCGACGACCTGGCCGAAGGCCGTGGCGATCAGCGCCACGGCGATCGCGCCAATCGTGAACTCGACGAAACGATCGAGGCGCCCGAGCATGCGACCGTAGCGTGCGGCGCTGGCGGGAGCGCTATCGCTCGGCCGCGATCTTCTCGAGCGTGCCCTTGCTCCAGAGATTGCCGTCGAGCGCGCTCAAGGCCTTCGCCGCCGACGCCTTGAATGGCGCAAGATCCGGCTCGACGATCTCCATGCCCTTCTCCTTGAGCACCGCCATCGACTTGTCGCTCACCTCCCAGGTTCGCTTGCTGGCCCACTTCTCCGTTGCGATCGCGGCGTCGAGCATGGCCTGCCGGTGCGCCGGGCTCAGCGCGTTCCACCTGCTCTCGGCCATCAGGACCATCAGGGCCGACTGGATGTAGTCGATGCGGATCGCGTACTTTTGCACCTCGTAGTACTTGGCGCCGGCAATCGCGTCGAATCCGTTGTCCTGCCCGTCGACGATGCCCTGCTTCATCGCCAGGTAGAGCTCAGCCGCAGCGACCGGTGTCGGCGCCGCTCCCCAGGCCTTGAACACCTCGAGGATCGTCGGCGTCTCGGGCACGCGGACCTTCAGCCCCTTCAGGTCTTCCGGCTTCGTGACCCGGGTGTTCGCGGTGGTCAATTGCCGAGGCGTGCGGTCCGACACGTAGCCGACATACTTGAAACCTGCCTCCTTTTCGACCGGCGCGAGCATGTCGGTGAAGGTCTTCGAGAACATGAACTTGCGGAAATGCGCATGGTCGTGGAAGACGTACGGCGCGAACAGCGCGTTGAAATCCTTGCCGCCGCGGGCCAGTGCCAGCGTGCCGGTATCGGCCAGCATCATGTCGATCTGGCCCGTCTTGAGCCCCGCGTAGTTCTGCGGCAGGTTGCCGAGTTGGCCGCCGCCGACGCCCTGCACCTTGATCGCGCCGTTGGTCAGCTTCGCCACCTGCTCGCCGTAGTGGTCGGCGATCGGGCCCCACACCGGCGGAGGGGCCACGAACGCCATCTTGAAGGTCGTCTGCGCGCGCGCGGGCGCGACCGCCAGGACGGCGGCGCAGCCGACGGCGGCCGCGATTGCGAGGATGCGTCGGTTCATGTCGATCTCCCCCTGGTTGCGGCTAGCGTCGCCGCGCAAAGTAATCTTCGTACGAACTGCCGTTGGACACCAGCACGCCGCCATCGACGTCGATCGAAGTGCCGGTGCACATCGCCGCCGCGTCGCTGGCGAAGAACAGCGCCGCGGAGGCGATCTCGGAGGGCTGGACCCAGCGCCCGAGCGGAATCGTCTTCACGGTGCGCGCTATCTCCGCCTCGGTCGCGTTGCGCCGGATCATCGGCGTCAGCGTCGGGCCGGGGCAGATCGCGTTGACGCGAATGCGCCGGATGCCGAGCTCGAACGCCGCGTGCCGCGTGAACCCCAGCACCCCGGACTTCGATGCGGTATAGGCCGCGCCGCCGTGGTAGGAGATCCGCTTACCCGCGATCGAGGCGATGTTGACCACGGCGCCGCCGCCGCGCGTGCTCATCGTCTCGACGACCGCCTGGGTGCACAGCATGACCCCGCGCAGGTTGACCTCGATCACCCGGTCCCACTCCTGCTGCGGCATCCGCTCGATCGTATAGGTCGACTCGATGCCGGCGCTGTTGACCAGAACATCGACACCGCCGAACGCGTCGCAGGTCGCGCGCACGCCAGCCTCGACCGACTTGCGGTCGGCCACGTCGACGACGACCGAGAGCGCGCCGTCGATCGCCGCAGCGGCGGCCGAGAGCGCCGCAGCGTCGCGGTCGAACATCGCCACGCGCGCGCCGGCGCGCGCGAACGCCTGCGCGCAAGCCTCGCCGATTCCGCTGGCCGCCCCCGTCACGATCGCCACCTTTCCCTGCATGACGGCCTCCGGGCTCTCAGGCGGCCAGCGTGCGTCGCGCCGCCGCCACGATCGCGTCCTCGTCCGGAACGAGCATCTTCTCGAGATTGCGCGCGAACGGGATCGGCACGCTCGGCATTCCGAGCCGCTCGATCGGGGCCTTCAGCGACCGGAATCCCTCCTCGGCGACGATCGCGGCCACCTCGCCCGCCGATCCGCAGAACCGCACCGACTCGGTGACCACGACCAGGCGGCCGGTCCTGGCGACCGACTTCAGCACGGTGCCCGTGTCCAGCGGAACGATCGTGCGCAGGTCGACCACCTCGGCCTCGACACCCTCGGCTGCGAGCATCGTGGCTGCCTGCAGCGCGCGCCTGACCATCGCGCCGACGGCGACCAGCGTCACCGCGTCGCCCTCGCGAACGACCGCCGCCTGCCCCAACGGCGTCACGACGTCGCCGTCCGGGATCTCGTCGCGCGCGCCGTGGTACAGCCCCATGTGCTCCAGGAACATCACGGGGTTGTCGTCGCGGATCGCCGCCTTGATCATTCCCTTGGCGTCGCGCGCATTCGAAGGAATCGCGACCTTGACGCCGGGGACGTGCGCGACCCATGCGTGATAGTCGTAGGCATGGCCGTGGTACGGGCCCACGCCGTATTTCGCGCGGACCACCAGCGGCACGCGCGCCTTTCCGTCGGAGTAGTAGTGCATGGCGCCCGCGTCGCAACCGACCTGCTGAAGCACCAGCCCCAGGTACTCCAGGAACATGATGTCGACGATCGGGCGCTTGCCCATCAGCGCGGCGCCGACCCCCAGTCCGACGACGCCGCCCTCGGAGATCGGCGTGTCGATGACCCGCTCGGAGCCGAACTCCTCCCAGAGCCCCTTGCATGAATTCAGGGGGCCGCCAAAGCGGCCGATGTCCAGGCCCATGATGAAGACGTTGCGGTCGCGCCGCATCTCCTCGGCGATTCCGCTGACGACTGCCTGCTGCAACGTAAGTCGCGCCATCTCACGCTCCCGCGAACACGCGATCGAGCCCCAGCACTCCGGCGTCCGGCATCGGATCTTCGCGCGCCTGCGCCATCGCATGCGCGACCTCCTGCGCCACATGCTGCTTCAGTCGCGCCGCGCGCTGCTCGTCGACGATTCCCTCGGCCGCCAACCGCGCCTCGTGCCGCAACAACGGATCGCGTCCCGCCCACTCTTCGACCTCGCTGCTGGAGCGGTACGGCGCGGGATCGGCGCTCATATGGCCGCCGAGGCGATAGGTGAACGCCTCCAGAAGGGTCGGTCCGCCGCCTGCGCGCGCCCGCGCGATTGCCGACTGGACCGCCTCGTGCATCGCGACGACGTCGTTTCCGTCGACGCGCACGCCGGGAATCCCGTAGCCCGGCGCGCGATCGACGATGCTGCCGCCATGCTCCGATCCGGACGGTGTCGAGATCGCGTACTGGTTGTTCTGGCAGACGAACACGACCGGCAGCCGCAGCACCGCGCCGAGGTTCACCGCCTCGTGGAAGTTGCCGCGGCTGGCCGATCCGTCGCCGAATACCGCCAACGCCACCGCGCCCTTGCCGTCGAGCTTGGCCGCCAGCGCCGCGCCGGCCGCGTACTCGATCGGCGGCCCCAGGGCCCCGGAGTAGAGCCCGATCACGCCGACCTCGATGGGGCCGCAGACGTCGGAGCGGTAGCGCCCGCGCGTATGGCTGGTCGCCCTGCCGTCGAGGCCGGCGAACAGGCGCCGCAGGTCGGCACCTCGCGCATACGACGCACCCAGCATGCCGCGATAGTGCGGCGCCACGACGTCGTCGGCGCGCAAGCCGTGGTAACAACCTGCGATGACCGCCTCCTCGCCGAGCGCAGGGTGCCAGTGGCCATCGATCTCACCGATGACCCGGTCGGCCTCCCGCACGACCAGCATCAGCCGGTACAACGCAAGCCAGGTCTCGTCGCGCGTGCTCATCAGGTTCCTCCGTCAGGCTGCATCGATGCGTGCGATCACCACTCCGGTAGCGACCGTTTCGTCGTCCGCATGCAGGATCTCGGCCACCACGCCGGTTGCCGGCGCCTCGACCTCGATGTTCACCTTGTCGGTCATGACCTCGACCAGCAGCTCTCCGGACGCCACCGTGTCGCCAGCCCGCTTGTGCCACGCGACGATCGTCGCCTCGTGGGCGTCGCCGCCGAAGTCGGGCATCCTCACTTCGATGCTCATCGTGCTCCTTCCCGATTTCAGGTTCCGAGGTTCACCGTCTGCGGCGCAGCGAGCAGTCCGTGGAGAGTGTCGACGAACCGCTGAGCCGGCACGCCGTTGACGACGCGATGATCGACGGTCAGGCTGGTCGGCAGGACCCATCCGGGCACGACCTCCCCGTCGCGCACCACCGGCTTGCGCTTCATGGCACCGACGCCCAGGATTGCGCACTGCGGCAGCGCGATGATCGGCGTCGACCATTGCGCGCTTCGCACGCCACCCGGGTTGGTCAGCGTGAAGGTGGCGCCCCGAACGTCTTCGAGAGTCAAGCGGCCTGCCTTCGCGCGGGTGCCGGCGTCGGCAAGCGCGTCAGCCACCTCGGCGAGCGTGCGGCGCCCGACATCGCGCACCACCGGAACGACGAGGTTGTCGTCGGGCATCGACAGAGCGACACCCATGTGGACCGCGTCGGAGATGCGAACCTCGCCGTCGACGAAGGTGCAGTTCAGTGCCGGGTGCGCGCACAAGGCCTGCGCGACGATTTTCGCCAGTAGCGCAGTCAGGCTGACGTGCGGGCCGGCGCTGCGCGCGGCGCCGGCATTCAGCGCCTCGCGTAGCGCGACCAGCGCGTCGACTTCGACCTCGCCGAGCAGCGTGATCGGCGCTGTCTCCAGATGGCTCTTCGAAAGGTGCGCGGCAGCGATGCGCTGCATCGGCCCGAGCCTGGCCGCGCGCGGTTCCGGCACATGCCTGGTCGTTCCGTCTGGGGAAGCCGGATCGTCGCCCACGGGTATCGCCATCGTCGATTCTTAACAAACGTTAATATATGGGCGGATCCCGGTCTATACGCACTGCAACAATGAATGCCGCACCGCAAGCGAAGATCACGAAGTCGATGCTCGACGACCGGGCGCTGATCTACCGGCTGCTGCGTCTGGTCAACCTGCTCTCGAGACCGTTCCAGGAGCGCTTCGGCACGCGCTACGACCTGTCACTGACCGAGTGGCGCGTCATGATGGCACTGGCTGCGCGACCCGGCACCACGGCAACCGAGATTTCCGACTGGAGCGGCCTGCACGTGATGAACGTCAGCCGCAGCGTCGCCCGGCTGGTCCGCCAGGGGCGCGTGCTGCGCGCGGTCGACCCCGCGGACCGTCGGCGCTCGCTGCTGCGGTTGTCGCGACGCGGCCAGGCGCTGTTTGCCGTGATCGCGCCCAGTGCACAAGCGCGCGAAGACATGGTGCGCGCCGTTCTCAGCGACAGCGAGGCAGCAGCCCTGAGGACGATGATCGATCGATTGATCGCGCACCTTCGCGACGAGACCACCGAGGGTGGGTCGGCTTTCGGCGCTTCCGGTCCCGCGACGAAGCCTCGCCGCAAGGCCGCGCGCGGCGCGTGCGAGTCGTCGTAGCCGCGCTCCCCAGGCCGCCGTCCGGTCAAAGGCTGCGCACGACGCGCACCGTCTCATGGCTCTCGGCATCGGGCAGCTGCCTGAACCCGAGCTGCCGCGCGAGCTTGAGCATCCGGCTGTTCGTGGACAGCACGAAGCCCTCCATCGTGCGCAGGCCGCGGCGCCGCGCGACGTCGATCAGCGCCTGCATCAGGATGCCTGCGAGGCCCGTGCCGTGCCAGTCGTCGGCGACCGCAACCGCGAACTCGCAGCCGGCGCCGCTCGTGTCGACGCCGAAGCGCGCGACGCCGACGAAGGCCTCGCGCCCCTCGCGATCGATCGTCGCCGCCAGGGCCAGATCGCGGCGCTGGTCGACGTTCGTCAGCGTGCGCAATTGCGAGGCCGGCATCTCGCCGACGGTGGCCATGAACCGCTGGTAGCGGGCTTCGTCGGAGAGCGCGCGGATGAAATCGCGTTCGCGCGCCATATCGTCGGGGCGGATCGGGCGCAGCGTGACGCGCACCCCGTCGACCCGATGCTCGACTCCGGGCGGCGGCCCATCGTGCGCCGCGGCGACGCGCGCCGCATCGGCGGTGGGCTTGGCCCGGCGATCGGTCACGTAACCGACGATCGCGTCCAGCGTGTCGAGGCGCCCGTAGTCGTGCTCGGGGATCGCGATCGCCAGTCGCTCCTGCAGCGCAGCCAGCACGTTGAGCCAGTCCATCGAGTCGAGGTCGATCTGCTCGCGCAGCGGCCGATCGGGGCGCAGCGCCCCCAGGTCGGCGCCGGGCGCGACCGATCCGATCACCGCGCGCACGGCGTCGCGGATCTCGTCGTTCTGCATCGTGGGGTTCCCATCTCGCGCCGCGCTCCCGACCCTCGCGCGGATCGTAACCCGGCTTGCGCTTACTCGAAGGCCATCGACACGATCGCCTTCAGGACCCAGCGGTCCTCCGCCCCCCTCGATCCGCGCCCGACCCCGAAATTCAGGTCGACGCCCGCAGCGATCGTGGTGTCGATCACCGCGTAGACGTAGGTCGGCCGCTCGCGCGCCGGATGGAAGTCGCCGAGCGGCCCGAACTCCGAGTAGTACTCGACGCCGAGCATCGTGTCGCCGCGGATCGCCCGCGCAATCTTCAGCGCGGGGTCGAAGGACGGTTTGTGGCTCTGGCCGCCCGACAGTTCGACGTCGAGGATCGGGTTGAAGCTGACGAGCCAGCCCTGGTCACGCCAGCCGATGATCGGGCGGAACTCCATCGCCCGGCGACTCTCGCTCGTGCGACGCGCGTACCAGCCCAGTTCGCCGTTCAGCCCCCAGAAGAATTTCTGCGTCGCCGGGCGCGGCGCAATGAACTTCAGCCGGAAGCGGATGCCGTTGTCGACGAGCCCGGTGTCGGGGCCAACGGCCACCGGAAGGTAGAGCCCCGCTTCGAGCGTCCGGGTCAGCCCGTACGAGAACTCCGGCGTGACCTGAAGCCGGTGCGCGGACTGCGACTCGCCCGGATGCGTCGGCTTCGTGCGCCCGGACGGAACGTGGTTCAGGTGCAGCTCCACGCCGGATTCGCCTGGCGCATCCAGTTCCTCGGTGTAGACCTGGATCTCGTCGGGCGCCGCGTGCGCGCAAGCGCCAGCCGCTCCGAACAGCAGCGCCGCCAGGCAGCGGGAGGCGGCGATTCGCTTGAAGTTCATCCTGCGCCCCAATATGTAATTGAGACGCATTATTATCCGACACGCCCGACCCCGCAAGCGAGACGGCCGCCCGTGATCTCACCGCGCAGGCCGCGCCGCCGGATCCGCGACGAGCTCGATTCTCGCGACGACGAATCCGAGCGGCACCAGGCCGACGCCGCAAGCGGCCAGCACCGCGCCGGTCGACAACGTGTCGACGAAGAGCGACGCAATGCCCGTCCCCACCGACTGCCCGGAGAACAGCGCGAACGCGAACAGCGAGACCGCCGTGCCACGCTGCCCGGGCGACATCTGCGTGGCCTGCGTCTGCAGCGTGTTGTGGATCATGTAGAAGCCCATCCCCGATCCCAGGCACAGCGGCAGCGTCCAGACCCATCCCGGCGCCAGCGCGAACAGCAGCCACGACAGGCCGGCGAGCAGGCCGCCTGCGCGCGCCATGGCGAGCGGGCCCATCCGCGCGAGCAGCCAGTGCACGCTGCGGCTGTACAGGTAGCCGCCGGCGCCGTAGAGCGCCAGGATCGCGCCGGCCGACGAGACCGCAATCCCGAAGCGCTCGTGGAGATGGCTCGGCGCAAAAGCCATCGCACTGAACGCGCAGCCGCCTTCGACCGCCGTGATCGCCAGGATCAGCCGGGCGTGCCGATCGCGCACGACGCGGCGCATCCGCTCGAGGTTGGAGACGCCCGCGGCGCCGGCATCGAGCGGCGCGTCGGCCGGGTCCGCGGGCGTCGAATCGCCGGCGCGCGCGGCCACGCGCATTGCGACACCGGTCGTGGCGAACAACAGCGCGACGCCGACGAAGCCGTAGCGCCATCCCAGCGTGTCCGCGAAGACACCCGACAGCCATTGCCCCGCGATGACCCCGAGCACCATCGAGCCCATCAGGCGCGCGAGCACCGGCTGGCGTCGCTCGTACGGCACGTTGTCGCCGACCCAGGCCATCGCGAGCGGAATCACTCCGGCTGCCGCGGCCCCGTTGACCACGCGCGCCAGCGTCAGCCAGCCCAGACCGGGCGCCAGCGCCGAGCCCAGCGCGCCCACCGTGCAGGCCAGCACGGCGAACGACACCACCGTGTACTTGCCCAGCCGGTCGCCCAGCGGCCCGTAGACCAGCTGCATCACGCCATAGACGATCGCGAACGCGTAGACGACCTGCGCGCTCTGGCCCGCGGTGACCGAGAACTCGTCCGACAGCACGGGCAACAACGCATCGCACCAGCGCATCGACGCCGCGCTGGCGAAGGCGGCAAGGCCCAGCAGGCGAAGCGGGCGGGCGAGGTCGGAGTCGGCTTGGGGCATGAAGTCGTTTCCAATCCGTAGATGAGTCTGAATCTGTCAGTTCGGAGCCGGT
>JAXMFB010000022.1:0-67146 GCA_046347945.1 Burkholderiaceae bacterium | reverse complement strand
GAGGCTGCACGGCGCGCGCGCAGGGGGAAGGCATGACGAACAGCGAGTTCATCCGCCTGATGTTCGCCAACCGACCCGACGGTGCGCTGCCCTGGGTGACGGCGTTCGCCAGCGCACCGGGCGATGCGTCGCGCGGGGAGTGGGCGGGCTGGCCTGTGCGCTCGGGCAACCTTCCGCGCTCGGGCAACACCTACGTCGTCGTCTCGTCGTTCGTCGGCTCTGAGGGCCGCTACCGCCGCCGCAAAGGGCAATTCGCGGCGATGCACGCCGTGATGGTGGACGACATCGGCACGAAGATCGCCGAGCGGTCGATCGCGCTGCCGTTCACGGTGCTCATCGAGACGAGCCCCGGCAACTGCCAGGGATGGATGCGGCTCGATCCGCCGATCACCGACCGCGCGCTTGCTGAGCGACTGGTCGACCGGATGATCGCCGCCGGCCTGACCGCCGACGGACGCGACTCGGGTATGAAGGGCGTGACCCGCTACGGCCGGCTACCCGAAGGCGTGAACACCAAGCCGCGCGAAACCGGGCCGTGGCGGCACCGCGTGCTCGAGGTCCGCGAGACGCTGGCCTATACGGCCGACGAGATTGCCGACGCCTACGAGCTCGACATGACGCCACCGCCGCCGCGTCCGATTCGACCGCCGCCCGATGGGCCGCTGCCCGACGTGCTCGCCCGGCTGCACGACCTCGGCCTGTACCAGACGCCTCTCGGCGACGGCTGGCACGCGATCACCTGTCCCTGGGTACATGAGCACTCGGGCGGCGTCACGACCGGCACGGCGTACCGCGAGCCGGCGCCCGAGAACAACCTGGTGGGCGCCTTTAAGTGCCATCACGGCCATTGCGAGGGCCGCGGGATCGGGCACCTGTTCCGGTTCCTCGATCACGTCACGACAATGGGGGCGAAGGCATGACGCACGTCGATCAGGATGTTCTGCGCGAGGCCGCCAACATCGTGAGCGACGACGACGCGACCCGCAGCGCGACCGCACGCCGCCTGGAGGACTTCTACTGTTACCTGCCGCGGGGCGCGTTCCTGTACGCACCGACGCGCGAGCTCTGGCCGGGCGACTCGGTAAACGCCGCCGTGGCCGACTGGCCCGCCGACCCGATGAAGCCGGCCAAACGCATGGCGCCGGCCGCGTGGCTGCAGAGGATGCGTCCCTTGCACCAGATGACGTGGGCGCCGGGCGAGCCCGAGGTGATCGAGAACAAGCACATCGACGCCGGGGGCTGGATACCGGAGCCGGGCGCGCGAGTGTTCAACCTCTACCGGCCGGCCAGCATCACCCAAGGCGACCCGTCGGACGTGCACCCCTGGCTCGATCACCTGCGCCTCATCTACCCCGACGACTGGGAGCACATCGTGCTGTGGCTCGCGCAGCGAGTACAACAGCCGGGCGTGAAGGTGAATCACGCACTTGTTTTCGGCGGGCAGCAAGGCATCGGCAAAGACACGCTGCTCGAGCCGGTGAAGGCAGCCGTCGGCGAGTGGAATACCCACGAGATCAGCCCGGGCCAGATGATGGGCCGGTTCAACGGCTGGGCGAAGGCAGTCATCGTGCGGGTCTCGGAGGCGCGCGACCTCGGGGACGTGGATCGGTTCGCCTTCTACGACCACAGCAAGGCGTACATCGCCGCGCCGCCCGACGTGATCCGCGTGGACGAAAAGCACCTGCGCGAGCACTACGTGATGAACGTCATGGGCGTGGTCATCACGACGAACCACAAGGAATTCGGCGGCTGCTCTACCTGCCGGCCGACGACCGCCGCCACTACGTGGCCTGGTCGGATGCGGCGAAGAGGAGTTCGCAGAGGACTACTGGCGCGGCTCTGGGGCTGGGTACGGCCGAGCCGGCATCGCCAACGTCGCCGCCTACCTGCGCGCTCGACCTCTCCGGGTTCGATCCGAAGGCGCCACCGCCGAAAACCGCCGCGTTCTACGCGATGTTCGCCGCCGGCCAGGCGCCGGAGGATTCGAGCTCGCCGACGTGCTCGACTACCGCCGCGCTGCGGCGCCCGGCCGCGCTCGCGCTCGACATGGCGGTAGGCGCCGCCCGCGCCATCGGCATGAACGAGCTGGCCGACGACCTGGCCGACCGCAAGGGCCGCCGCCAGGTCCCCCGCAGTTCGAGCGGGCCGGATACGTGCCGGTTCGCAACCCCGACGCCGACGACGGACTCTGGAGGTCGCAGGGCGCCGCCAAGCCTACGGCCCGAGAAGGCAACGCTGGCCGAGCAGGTTCGGGCAGCACGGGGGCTCTTGTGATGGTCAGCGTAATCGGTGAAGTCAGTGAAAAACCGTTGCGGACACCTCTCCTCGCGCGTGCGCGCTTTTGCGAAGGTGAAGGTCGGGACATGTCCGGAGGGGAAGGTACGCAATGGCGGTTCGCGGCTTCGCGGCTCGACAACCGCTGGCACCTCGTCTGCCGGCTGCTCGCCGATCCGATCGGCGGAGGTCCATGTCGTCGCTGCTCGAACGGCTGCCGGGCGAGCGGCACCGACACCGGATCGTCGACGACTGCGCGCGTCGCCAGTGGGGGCGTGCATGACGCGCAAGGGGTATGGGGTCGCGATCTTTGCGCCGTCGGTCTGGAAACCGCGCGCAATCGGTTCCGCCCACAAACTTCAAGGATTTTCGAAACCTCCGTCCTCATTTTCCGATCCCAATTTCGACGGTAGGAAAAAACGACTTGGCGCCCGGCTTCCGACCTCGGCGGAGGAATCCGACCCCTCTACCCCGTAAGGGGGTCTGAATCTCTGGCGCTCGAGGCATGGAAGCCGGGCCCCAATCGTTTTTCTCCCAAGGTTTCGGCGGGGGGGTATTGGAGCAGTCATAGGACAGCGCGGACCAGCACCGAAGCCGGCCGAGCTGCAGATCCAGGAAGTCGAAGCGGCGCAGGAAGCCGCGGCGGCGCGCGAACGCGCGCTGCTGCTCGCCGAGCGCGAGCGAGACATCGCCGCGGGTGAGGCGGCGGAGGCCGCGGGCTGGACCGCGCACCGTGTGCCGGCCGGCCAGGCCGGTAAGGCGGCCCGGGCCCCGCGCTGACGCCGGCGGCTCGGCCTGTTCCTCGCGATCGCCCAGGGGCGCCGCTCGTCGAGCAGACGCCTTGATCACCAGCGAGCAAGGTCGAGTTGCTTGCGCAGGCGGCCCGCGCGCTCGTCGCGGGACGGGCGCCGGCGCCCTACGCGGCGGCTTACCTCGGGCGGAGCACTGCTCGACTGGCTCGCGGACGGCGATCTCGAACGCCGGCTCGGCGTGCGCCCCGAGCGCGGATCGCGTCGTCCGCAGGCGATCATCGCGCAACATGAACGCGATCAGCTCGTGTGCGTTCGCGGCTTGAGTTGGCACGGATCAGGGCGCAGCGGCGGTGCTTCGGGGCGAGCGCGCATGCCCGCCGGGTCTCTCCGCCGATCTTGAGGAATTGCGCGCCCAGCACGTCCCGGCCCAGCCCGTCGGCGATCCGCAGGCGCGGCGGCGTGCGCACCGTCATCGGCCATGACGGGGGCGCGCGTAAGTACTCATCATGAAACCCCGTCCCCATGATCGATGCCCGCGTGTCGAGGCTCGCTACGGACCCGCTCGAGGTCGCCGTCGTGATCGGTCAGGAGCGCCTGGCAGCGCGCATCTCGCCCGCGACGGCGCGCGGCGCCTGGCCGCGGTTTTGATCGAGTTCGCGACGCCGCGCACCTTCTCCGCGGCTGCGCGCGAGTGCGTCGCTGATGGCCGTTGCGCGCTGGCCCAAGTTCATGACGCGTACGCCGATGCGTGCGCACCCATCGTGCCCAACTGCGCAGCCGAAGCTGCGCAGTCCGGTACGCCACCAATGGAGTCGCGTATTCCCGTCGATGACCTGATCGACCGGCGACCGAGCAGGCTCGACCGAATCGAATCCGTCCTGGCGCCGCAACTGGACGAGGCGACCGCGCAGGTTCCGACGCGCGGCGTGCCGGGCAGCGGCGCAAAGCGCTCGCGGAGCATCAAGGCGATCGCGGCAATGAAAGAAACCTCGAGGCCACAGGCGCGACACTGCGAGCCGCGCAAGCCGAGTTCGATCGAATCAATGCCGAATGGCGTGTGGCCGACGAACGACTGCGGTCCGCGATGGCGGCGGCCGCCTACGGAGCGAGTTCGCGGCTCGACCGGGAGCACGGCGCGCAAAGGCAGGCGCTCGGCCCGTTGGGCAACGCCGTGCTCGACGACGTGCTCGTGGCACTCCAATCGATGCGCGACAACGCCCGCACGCTGATCCGGCAAGTCGCCGAGGCTTCGGAAATCCTGGCTCAACAGCGAGACGGCGGTGGTCGGGCTCGACATCGAAAACCCGAACATGGCAAGCTGGCCGCAAGCTGGCTCTTCGATCGACGAGCTCGAGGCGATGCGCTATTCGGAGCGCACGCCCGCGAAATCGAGGGCGGCGGCGCGCGGCGCTTCGGCGGTGCCGGGAGATCAGGGGCGACACCGCAACCTGGTCGGCGTGCCATTCGAGGCGCTGCCTGCGTAGAGCCATGCACGGGGCGCTGCTTCTGCAGACGATCATCGGCCAGCCGGGGCCGTCTCGCTGCCGTTCCGCGGCGGCGATGGTGGGCACGCTCGATCGGTGGGTGTCCGGTGCTCGGCTCGATCCGCAGCAGGTGCAGGCGGCCGTCGCGGGGGCGCCGGAACGGATGGCGCCCGTCGCGAATCGGCGCGCCGGGTCGATCGGTCGCCGTGCTGCCGCTCCATGGTGTCATTGCGCACCGGGCGCACATGGTCGCCGAACCTCGAGTGGGGCCGGAAGTCCACCGAACTCTGTTCGCACGTGAGTTCCGTGCCCTGATGGCCAAACCCGTCGGTTGCACACATCGTCATCGACGTGGAATCCCCTGGCGGGTCGGTCGCAGGAACCCCGAGCTGGTCGAGGTGATCCGGGCCGCGCGCGGTCGCGGAAAACGCATCGTTGCGGTGGCGAACGCGAGCGCCGCATCGGCCGCTTACTGGATCGCGACCGCAGCCGACGAGGTGATCCGCGACGCCATCGGCATCCGTAGGGGTCGGTGGGCGTCGTGGTGATGCACGAGGACCGCAGCGCAGCCGACGCTGCGGCCGAGCGCCGCATCAACTACGTGACCGCGGGTCGCTTCAAGGCGGAGAACCCGTCCGCACGCGCCGCTCGACTCAGAGGCTCGGCATCGACCCGGGGGCTGTCCGGTGGAGCACGTCCGGGAGCGGTTCGGGCAAGGGCAGGCTGTTGACGCCCGAGGACGCCAGGCGCGCCGGCATGCTCGACGGGATCGAGACCCTCGATCAAGGTGATCGATCGCCTCGCCCGCGGCGGTAGGCGCCTCGCGAGCACGTCTTCGGCGGCTCGTTTGGGCCGCGCCTGCGTCTGGCCCACGCTCGCGCAAGCTGCTCGAGACTCGGGCCAGCGCACCGCCCGGAGAGGCTCGGCATGACGGGATCCGGGCCGCGCCCTCGCAGATAACAGGGTCCGCCGCGGTGCGGGCATGGGGCGGCGATCAAGCAAGACACGGTCAACGAGATTCGAAACCGTATATTGCGAAGCCCGAGTTGGGACGGCCCGCTGGCGTGACCGTGCCCATGCGTCAGTGGCTCGACGCCGCCGATCTCGAGCCCGAGCTGCTGCAGTCGCTGCCGCTCGATATAAAGCGTCGCTCGATCTGGCCGCATGTCAGTTGAACCGCGGCGGACTCCTCCGCCCGGTGGTCGACCTGCTGCCGCTCGAGGAGCCGCGACGCGTGCGCGTAGGTACCCGTAGCGGCGGCTGGTGGCTGTTCGATTCTTGCGGGCGCGTGGCGCCGACCAGGTTTTCCAGAGGGGTCAGGCCAACGCGCAGGAAACCCTTCGGCCTGATCGAGGCGTCTGATGCCAGCCGATTTCACCAAACCAGTCGCGAACAATGATCGCGCCGACAACCTCGTCGCGACAAGGAACACCCTCGCTCGCGCTTGCGCAGCTGCTCGAAGACCTGTCGCCGACAGGAGCTCGCCTCGGGCTTCAAACGCTGGTCGGCGACGAACAAGCGCTTCGAAGGCGATACAACGGCACGAGCTGGGTCGCGATCACCGACGAGATGGCGCAGCTCGTCAAGGAGCCGGTTGCGACGGTAGCTTCTGGCGCGACGGTAGATCTCGGCGCGCAATCGGGTCGCATCGTCGCGATCACCGGCACGACCACGATCACGAGCTTCGGCACCGCCGACGATGGCGTCTCCGCTACGTGCGCTTCTCCGGCGCGCTCACGCTCACGCACAACGCGACCTCGCTGGCGCTGCCGAAGGGCGGCGAACATCACGACCGCGAGCGGTGATTGGCTGATCGCCGAGTCGCTGGGCGCCGGAAACTGGCGCGTGCGCCTGTACCGCACGGCAGGCGGCGCCGTTCATCGTCAGCACGCCGACCAGCGATCTTCACGCGGCCACGAAGAAGTATGTGGATGACCTGAACGCGACGTCCGGCACCTGGACCCCTTCGGTATCAGCTGTCACGAACGTCGCGTCCTCGACGGCCTCTCTCTGCCGATACTCGCGGGTCGGTAATACCGTGACGGTCAGCGGCGTGGTCGACATCGACCCGACCGCCGCGGACACGGGGACGATCTTCGATTTGACGCTGCCGATTGCATCGGCGTTCGCGGCCATTACCAACGCAAACGGAACATTCAACACCGCATCGGCGAGCCGGGGCGGCGTGATCTACGCGAACGCGACCGATGCCCGACTGCGGTGCAGTTTCACGCCGCAGACGGCGAGCGCGCTGCAGCTGTATTTCGTCGCGCAGTACGTCGTCATATGAGGCCGGCCTGCATCGTCCTGGCGTGGCTCGGCTGGTCCGCCGTCCTACTGGTGGCCGAAGTGCTCGCGGTCCCGCTCGTGCCGCTGGCTGTGGCGCTTGCCGATCCAGCCGGGCGCCTGCCGCCGTGCTTTCGCTGGCTCGAGACGCACGACCAGCCGGGATGGCAAGGGCCGCTGTCGGAGGGCTACCCGGCGACCCGCTGGGGGCTGATCCGCTGGCTCTGGCGCAATCGCGCCTATCGGCTGTCGAACACCTGGCGCTGCTCGCCGGACTTCGAGACGATGGTCCTGCGCGAGCGCGGCACCCGAGACCCGCGCACGAATCCGCCGGCCTGGTGGCTCGGGACGATTGCGGATGGTCGTCGCTGGTGGTTCGAGCTGACGGCGGCGGCGCGGCTCGCGGGGGTCGACGTCGAGCTGCGCGCCGGCTGGAAGCTGGCACCGTTCTTCGAGGGGGCGCGGCCGGGGGACTTCACGGCGACCCCGATCGGGATGCAGGTTCTGAGCGTTCGCACGATGCGCGCGCGATAGGAGGGAGTCATGGACGAGAAAGACAGCCCGGACAATGTCGGCGAGGTGCCACTGATCCCGACGCTTCCGCTGGTGCGGCTCGCATTTGCTCATGCCGAGCTGGTCGAGCGGGTCAACCTGCTCGAGGCCCGGCTCGCCGAGCTCGAGGGCGGGCCGAGGGCGAAGCACTGAGCTTGACCCGCCGCGCTGGCCAAAGTTCAACCGGCAAACTTGCCGCTTGACCCGTCGGATGGACCGAGCGCAGACTTGATGCGCGCCGAGGTTTCGGCGCTCGGGCTTGGCGGCCCGGAAACATAGGCGGGCACAACCGCCGCAATGGCGGTTTTTTCATGCCTGCTCGCTGTGCTCCGCTATGGGCGGGCCGGCGGGAGGTCCGAAAGGGCCTGCCGGTTCCTATGTTCCGGTCCGCCAACCCGTCGGTTCCGCCCACCTTTTCAGGAGCATGGCAACCATGACGACGACGAAACGCAAACACCGGGAACCCGAGTCCGAAGAGGTGCTCTACCGTCGCGTCTGCGCGATGCCGGCGGCGTTCACCGAGGCGCAGGTGATCCAGATGGAGGCGCTCTTTGGCGAGGATCGCCAAGGGCCTGCGCGGCGAGCAGCGCTGGCCGTGCTCAGCAGCCGTGCGAACAACTGTTCGGGCGGATCGATGGACCGCGCTGCGGTCGGCGTTGGCGGGGGTGCGTGTCTCGATCACCGACTATCTGGTGTACCTGGCCGCCGTGGTCGACACCATGAAGGCGGCGGAGCTGCGCCTGACACTCGGGTTGTGCGGGCGTGACGACATGGATGCCGTCATCGCCGACGCGCAAGGAGGCATGACCATGAACGCCAGCATCCGGAGAAGGCGCATCAACCGATGCAGCTACCCGCGCCGCGCCGCGCAGGCGCTTGGCACCCAACGTCGTCTGCCTGCACAGAGGACCGCGAACCAGTGGTCAACGCCTGTCGTCGAGGGCGCTACCCGCGCGGCGTTGTCTCGATCAAGTCACGTCCGCGTCTGATGCCGGGCGACGTTTGCGAAATGATCGGAGGGCTGCCGAGCAATCGCGGCAAACTGGTGCGGATTCTCGAGCTGTGCGATGGCTCGGCCAGTTTCCCGCGGGGTGACTGGATCGTGCGCGCCGTGTACGGCGATCTGGACACGTTCAACATCGAGAACGGGGAGGGTGCCGGTTCTAGCTCGACGGCAGTAGCGCGCGCCGAGAATCTGCGCCGCGTTCATCGGCTCGCATGGTGAGCCTCGGCAGCGCCGCACTCGAGCCGCCTTCGGGCGGCTTTTTCGTTCCGGATGATCAAGTGAGTGCCGGCCGCGGCTGATCGTCGCTCTGGCGAGAGCCTGGTACCGATGCGCTGTCTGCCGGCTGATGCCGGTGGACTGCAGGGCTTCGGCGTGAAGAAGGCGCAGCCCGCGTCACGTCGCTGGACATGGGTCCAGCCTTCACGCCGCTAGGTTCGCCGTCTGCGGCGTCGCCCTCGCCAACTCCTTGAGCAGCTCCCCGTGTGCGCCGCTCGTACTGGCCGCGCTGCCGCCTGTCAGCTGAAAGACGCTCGCCTGGTGCGCTGCGACAAATGCACGGTCCTGGTGCGGGCGAGGGACTATCGTCGTCGAACCCACACCAATCGGAGAGCGAAGTCATGGACGACCAAGAGATCGACGAACTGCTGAAGCGCGCTGAAGCCGGCGACGCCCACGCGCAGAATCAAGTCGACGAATGGATCGCGCGGGCGCTGGGGCCGCCGACGACGCCACCGATTATCGACGTGCCTCGCCAGGGCGTTGTCATTGGCTACGACCAGCTTCGAGTGCTGCTGCGGGGGCGCGTAGGCCTCGTCTTAGGAAGTTGGGCCGCGATCGATGAGGGGTTTCGCTCGGTTCGAGGGGGACGTTCATGACTCGACCCATCTGTCGAGCCCGGGCGCCGCAAGGGTTGCTGCTTGCCCCACCGTTCGAACGTCTGGCGGCCGACATGCTGCGCGCGAAGCGCGTCGAGGCGATTCGATGGAGCGCCTGGGCGAGGACAGTCGCGGCCGCCGCTTCGTCGTCGTCATCCGCGTCGACCCGGCGCGGCTAGATCTGTTCTTCAACTCATCGAGCGGCTACCGCGCGCAGCTCCTCGCCGGGCCACAAATCGGGCGGCGGGCTGATCGTCACGTGTCGATGTCGCGCTACGTGAGCTCGCACCGCAGCTGGCTAGCCGCTACGCCGCTCATCCGCAGGCTTCGGTCGAGGCCTCGATTGCACACCCGCGAGCCAAGGTCTGGATTCACCAAGGGCAAGGGCTGCGGTTCGCGAGGCGCGACGATCGCGTGTTGAAGGTGGCCGCATGGCAGGCGCGGCTCGAATCGACGACAAGAACTGCCGCAAGAAGGTGCCGCTGGGGCATGCCGAAGCTGCACACCGAGTCGCTGCTACTGAAGGCGCCTACTTGCACGAGGGCAGAGCACTCAAGGTAGGCAAGGACCCGGCCGATCGTGCGCGCGACTTCCACGAACTCGGCCCACCTGAGCGAGGATCGAACGGCGCTGCATCGATCGTTGCGCCGGCATGAATGCAGATGGGCGGCCGTCGAGTGACCCCGTCGAGCAGAGCGCCACCTGGCGGTTGTTACGTACCTGTCGCGTTTACCGACACTCGCGGATGCCGGAAAGTGATCAGAAGGAACGGTAGCCATGAAGTGCGCAGATTGAACGTTTCGACCGACAAGGGCGATCATGACCATAGTCAGGAGCCTGTGGCCTTGGGCAGCAAAGAAGCCGATGGTGTGGCTCAACCTGGCGCTGGCGGGAGTCAATGTGTTGATAGTGGTCGGCTATCCCGGTCCGTCAGACCTGCGGATCCGGTTATTCGGTCTCGTGCTCCAAGGCATTGAATCTACACCGTGTATCGGGACTTGACGCGCAATGGCAGGCACTTCGGGCAGGCGACTGTGCTACAGAGCATGGCGCAATGGTGGCGCGGCTTCTGGGACACGCTGAGGTACGTGGCCAACTCATCGTCGTCGAGACCGATCTCGACGTCGCGTGGGTCGAGCGTCCGCACGCAATCAGGTGCCGCTCGATGCGCCGCTGGGCGAACGACTTGCTGCGCTTGAGCACAACGTTTCAGCTGGACAATGCCGTCGCGTCGGTATGGGGTGAGCTTGCAACAGCCAGAACTGAGCACAAGAAGGCGTTGAGGGCGAGGCGGCCGCCCGTGAGAAGCAGATTGCGGAGCTCGAACGGGACCTTCAAGCGGTCACGGTCGGCAATTACATTCTACTGCTCGGCGTTGCTCGGTTGGCTGTGGGGGTAGTTCCTGGCGACGTTTCCATGGAGCTCTGGGGCAAGCCGTACACACTGATCGGCGGGGCGGACGTCGCGGCCGAGCTGGACGCCAAGCGCGCCATCTTCCAGGCGACGGAGTTCGCGGTCGAGTTCTGAGGCGGCCGTGCCTGGTGCGCGGGGCGGGACTCGAACCCGCACGCCTTGCGGCCGCGGATTTTAAGTCCGCTACGTCTACCGGTTTCGTCACCCGCGCCGGGCGCCCCGCATGATACTGCGGTGGCCCGTCCGCAAGCCTACAGCCTGAGCCAACCCCGTTTCGCCGCGTGGTGCGCGAGCACGCCGAACAGCACCGCGAGCCCCGTGTGCCAGACCGCGATGCCCGCAGTCGCCAGCACGACGAATCGCTCGGCCTTCTGGCCGCCCTCGGCGCGGCTGCCCAGTGCGAGCTGCAGCCCGGCCAGGAACAGGATGCTGCCCAGCACCGCCGCCGGCACCAGGGCGAACAGCAGCGACACCGCGTCGGCGAAGAGGAGGCCGATCGCCAGCATCGTCGCGCCGAAGATCAGCGGCGCACGGCCGCTGCGCGCGCCGAAGCGGACCTGCGCCGCCATTCCGCCGGTGCCGTGGCACAGCGGGATGCCGCCCAGCGCGCTCGACACGAGGTTCATCAGGCCGGTGGACAGCGCGACCGTTCGCTCGTGCGTCGGCCGGTCGGGAAAGCGCCGGTTGTTCTCGTCGACGACCGCGAACAGCGCGTTGCCGAAGGTGAGCGGCAATTGCGGCAGCGCGAGCAGCAGCAGGCCCAGCTCGATCGCGTGCCAGGACACCTGCGGCCAGGCTGGCGCGGGGAGCGTCAGCGCGGGAACGAGCCGCGACGCGTCGAAGGCCGCTGCGCCGCCGCCGAGCAGGCTCGCCGCGGCGCCGCCGAACAGCAGTACCAGCATCGTCGGGACCGTCGGCCGCGAAAGCAGCAGCATCGCGACGGCCAGCGTCAGGCCCGAAGCGACCGGCGTCGCCGACATCGTGCGCAGGCCCTCGAGCATGAAGCCGAAGCCGAGGCCCATCACGACGCCGAGCATCGCTTCGCGCGGGATCAGCGCGCTCAGGCGCGCGGCCAGGCCCGTGAGGCCCAGGGCCAGCCAGATCAGCCCCGTGCACAGCCCGGCCGCGACGACGACCGTCGGCGTGATCTCGACCCCCGAGCCGGCATAGAGGATGACCGATGCGCCGATCAGCTTCATCGGCTGGACCGGGAATGGCGTGCGGTACCACAGGCCCGCCGCGAGCGACGCCAGGCCGATCGGCACCAGCACGCCGGCCGGCGCCATCCCGACCACGCCCAGGTACGCGGTGACGAAGGGGATCAGCACCCCGAGGTCGCCGAATGCGCCCGAGGCCTCGGCGAGCCACGATGCGCGGCGCAAGGGGGGCATCGTCAGCCCAGCAAGGGCCCCAACGCCGGCCACACGTTCTCGAGCATCCGCGCCTGCGCCGACTCGTTCGGGTGGATGCGATCGGGCTGGAACAGCTCGGGCCGATCGGCCACCCCGTCGAGGAAGAACGGCAGCAGCGACGCCTTCTCGCGCTCGGCCACGTTGCGGAACAGCGCCGCGAACGCGTCGGTATAGGCGCGACCGTAGTTCGGCGGCACCTGCATGCCCAGCAGCAGGACCCGCGCGCCGGTCTGGCGCGCGGCCCGCGTCATGGTCGCGAGGTTGGCCTCGGTCGCGCCGAGGTCGAGCCCGCGCAATGCGTCGTTGCCGCCCAGCTCGATCACGACCACCGCGGGTCGGTGCCGCTCGAGCAGCGCGGCGATGCGGGTCCGCCCCCCGGCCGTGGTCTCGCCGCTGATGCTTGCGTTGACGACCTGCCACGGCGGGCGTCGCCCGGAGAGCCGGCGCGACAGCAGCTCGACCCAGCCCGAGCCGCGGCGCAGCCCGTATTCCGCCGACAGGCTGTCGCCCAGGACGAGCAGCGTGCGCCCCGCCGCGGCCGCTGCGGGGTCCGCGCGGCCGAGTCCCGGTAGACTCGCCCCGGTCGCGCACGCCGCAAGGAAGCGCAGCAGCGCGCGACGACCGGATCGGCTCGCGTGGGCAGCCGCTGCGGGAACGAACGACGGCCAGGGCCGCGAGGGCCCCAACGGAAAGGATCGATCAGGCATGGACGCGATTATCGTCGAGCATCTGAGCAAGCGCGTCAGGGACGCGGACGGCTGGCTCACCATTCTCGACGATCTGTCGTTTCGCGTTCCCGCCGGTCAGACGGTGGCGATCGTCGGCGCATCGGGCTCCGGGAAGTCGACGCTGCTGGGGCTTCTGGCCGGCCTGGACCTGCCGAGCGAGGGTACGGTGACGATGTTCGGAGAGTCGCTGTTCGCGCTCGACGAGGACGGGCGGGCGGCCTGGCGCGCGCGCAACCTCGGCTTCGTGTTCCAGTCGTTCCAGCTGCTGCCGCAGATGACCGCCCTCGAGAACGTGATGCTGCCGCTGGAGCTGGCCGGCGAGCGCAAGCCCGCCGAGCGCGCGCGGCGCCTGCTCGAGCGCGTGGGGCTGGGCAGCCGCCTCGGCCACTACCCGAAGACGCTGTCGGGCGGCGAGCAGCAACGCGTGGCGCTCGCGCGCGCGTTCGCGCCGGCGCCGAAGCTGCTGTTCGCCGACGAGCCTACCGGAAGCCTCGACGTCGCCACCGGCGCGCGCGTGATCGACCTGCTGTTCGAGCTCAATCGGGAGGCGGGCGCGACCCTGGTGCTGGTGACGCACGACCCGGATCTCGCCGTTCGCTGCGGCCAGCGGCTGGCGCTGCACGCGGGCCGCCTGGAGGCACCGGTCGGCGCTTGAGGGCAACTGAGGCACCTGAGGCACCTGACTGAGGGCGCCCGAAGGTATCCAGGGGCACGTCCGCCGGGAAGTCAGCCCGACGCCGCCCTGATGGCACGGATCCGCTCGACGAGCGCGCGCAGGTCCGGCGCCAGGCCGTCGGGCAAGGCGCGCGCCGGGTCGAGCAGCGGCTCGATGTCGGTCGCCAGCAGCTTGCCGAGCTCGACGCCCCACTGGTCGAACGAATCGATGTCCCACAGCCAGCCGAGCGTCGCGGTCTTGTGCTCGTAGAGCGCGAGCAGCGCGCCGAAGCGCGCCGGGTCGAGGCAATCGAGCAGCACGAGACTGGACGGGCGGTTGCCGGGACAGGCGCGGTGCGCGGCGAGCCAGTCCATCCCGTTGCCGTCCTTCGGGCCGCCCTGGCTGCCGCTGCGGCCGTGCAGCAGCGCCTCGCGCTGCGCGAGCGCGTTGGCGAGCAGCGCATTGCCGCGGCCTTCGGGATCGTGCCCGGAAGGCACGACGACGACGAACTCGACCGGATGCACGCCGGTGCCCTGGTGCAGCGCCTGGAAGAACGAGTGCTGGACGTCGGTCCCCGGGCCGCCCCAGACGACCGGCGCGGTCGGCCAGGCCACCGGCGCGCCGTCGCGCCCGACGCGCTTGCCGTTGCTCTCCATCTGCAGCTGTTGCAGCCACGCGGTGAGGCTGCGCAGCGCATCGCTGTAGGGCACGACCACTTCGGTCGCGCCGGGCAGCGCCAGCGAGTTCCACAGCGACACGAGCGCCATCAGCACCGGTGCGTTGGCCGCCAGCGGGGCCTCGGCGAAGTGGCGGTCCATCGCGTGCGCGCCGGCGAGCATCGAGCGGAAGTGCTCCGGCCCGACCGACAGCATGGCCGGCAGGCCGATTGCCGACCACAGCGAATAGCGCCCGCCGACCCAGTCGCGGAACGGGAAGATCGATTCGGGCGCCAGCCCGAACGCGGTCGCGGCGTCGACGTTGGCGGTGACGCCGACCAGGTGGTGGCGCAGCGCGTCGTGGCCGACGCCGCCCTCGGCGAACCAGCGCCGCAGCGCCTGCGCGTTGCGCGCGGTCTCCAGCGTGTGCCAGGACTTCGAGGCGACGATCGCCAGCGTCGTCGCCGGCTCCAGGCCGCTCACCGCGCGATCGAAGGCCTGCGGATCGACGTTGGACAGGAAGCGGCAGCGCAGCCGCGGATGCGCGTATCCGGCAAGCGCCTCGCAGGCGAGTTGCGGGCCGAGGTGCGAGCCGCCGATGCCCACGTGCACGATGTCGCCGATCGGTCGCCCGGTCGCGCCGCGCCACGCCCCGCTGCGAACCGCGTCGCAAAAGCGTGCCATGCGATCGAGCGTGTCGGCCACCTCGGCGGCGATGCCGGCACGCGGGTCGTCGGCGCGCGAGCCGTCGGCGCCCGGGCGCGCCGGGTCGCGCAGCGCCACGTGCAGCGCGGGCCGGCCTTCGGTGAAGTTGACCGGTTCGCCCGCGTACATCGCGTCGCGACGCGAGGCGACCGACGCGGCCCCGGCCAGCGCCAGCAGTGCGTCGAGCGCGTCTGCAGGCAGGCGGTGCCGCGTCAGGTCCAGGTGCAGCCCGGCCGCGTCGAGGCTCAGCCGCTGCCTGCGATCGGGCTCGCCGCGCAGCAGCGCTTCGATCTCGACCTCGCCCGCCGTGCGCGCCCGCCGCGCGACGTCGCGCCAGGCTCCGGCCAGTCTGTCGTTGCCCATCGGGCGCTCCCCGTTCAGCGATCGAGTTGGCCGAGCACCTGGCGCACGAGCCCGGGCAGTTCGGCCGCCGAGAGCCCCTCCGCGTGGCCGTGTGTCGTCTCGAACAGCATGCCGGCGCGGCCGTGCAGCCACGCGGCGAGGCACGCGGCCGTCCCGGGTTCATGGCCGCGGGCGAGCAGCGTGGCGATCATTCCGGCGAGTCCGTCGCCGGTGCCCGCGCGGGCCAGCGCCGGGCTGCCTGCGTCGATGATCGACCAGGCGCCGTCGGGCGTGGCGACGACGCTCCCCGCGCCCTTGAGCAGTGCGACCATCCGGTAGCGCTGCGCGAGCTGGGTCGCCGCGCCGCGCCGATCCGCCTGGACCTGGGCCGCCTCGCAACGCAGCAGCCGCGCCGCCTCGAGCGGATGCGGCGTCATCACGCGGTGCACGGAGGGCCCCGAACGGCTCTGGCGCGCGTCGGCCAGCTCCGGCTCGTCGGCGAGCAGGTTCAGCGCATCGGCGTCGAGCACCAGCGCTCGCGCGTCGGCCAGCGCCGCCGCGACCCGTTGCCGGGCGGCGTCCGAGCGACCCAGCCCACAGCCGATCGCGACCGCGTCGAACGCGCCGAAGTCAGGCTCCGCAGGGGCCGTCATCAGCTGCGGCTGCCCCGGGTCGAACAGCTCGTCGGCCGGTGCGCCGACGTCACCTTGCCTCGCGCCGAGCGCCTGCGCGCCGCGTGCGGCGAGCAGGGCCGCGCCGCGCATCCCGGGTGCGCCCCCATAGGCGAGCACCGTGCCGAAGCTGCCCTTGTGGCTGTCGCGCGCGCGGGGCGCCGAGCCCCGCGTCGCGCACGCCGCATCGAACAGGCGGCCGACCTCGGCCCCGCCGCCGTGCGAACTCCGCGCGCTGTGCGTCGAGCCCGAGCGCGGCCACGCGGAGCTGGCCGACGCGGTCGAGCGCGGTGCCCGTATGCAACCCGGGCTTGTCCGCGATCATCGTCACGGTGACGGTGGCGTGCATGGCGCAGCCGCGTGCGCCTCCGACGATCGCGCCGGTATCGGCGTCGATGCCGCTCGGGACGTCCACCGCGACGACCGGCAGCGCGGCCAGCGCGACCGCTTCGCACATCCGGCGCGCGTCCCCGTCCAGCGGGCGATCGAGCCCGATACCGAACAGGCCGTCGATGACGATCGGCGCCGCCGCCAGCAGCGCCGGCAGGTCGCCGGGGAGATCGATGTGCAGGCCCGTTGCGCGCGCGGCGCGCCAGGCATCGACCGACTCGCCGGCGCTCGGCCCATCCGGGCGCAGCGCGATCGCGCTGCACGCATGGCCGCGCTCGCGCACCAACAGCGCGGCGAGCAGCGCGTCGCCGCCGTTGTTGCCCGGGCCGACGAGCGCCAGCACCGGGCGCGCCGGCGGCAGCGTTCGCGCGAGCCGGCCCGTCGCGTCGGCCACCGCGGACGCGGCGCGCTGCATCAGCGTGCCGGCCGGCAGCGCAGCGATCGCCGCCGCCTCGAGGCGGCGCAGCGCGGAGGCGGTGAACAGTTGCGCCATCAGGCCCCCAGCCGCATCTGCCTGGGCAGCCAGGTGACCAGGTCGGGCACGGCGTAGATGAGCAGCACCGCGACCACCATCAACGCGAACATCGGCAGCGCCTGCCGCGCGATCCAGGGCAGCTGGCGGCCCGTCATGCCCTGCAGCACGAACAGGTTGAAGCCCACCGGTGGGGTGATCTGCGCCATCTCGACCACCAGCACCACGAAGATGCCGAACCACAGCAGGTCGATGCCGGCGGCCTGCACGGTGGGGAGGATCACGCCCATGGTCAGCACGACCATCGAGATGCCGTCGAGGAAGCACCCGAGCAGGATGTAGAACAGCGCCAGCGCGACGATCAGCTGGAAGCGCGACAGGCCCAGCGACGCGATCCATTCGGCGAGGTGGCGCGGCAAGCCGATGTAGCCCATCGCCAGCGTGAGGAACGCTGCGCCGGCCAGGATCAGCGCGATCATGCAGTACAACCGCGTGGCGCCGAGCAGCGACTCGACGAAGGTGCGCCGGTCGAGCGACCCCTGAAACGCCGAGAGCAGCAGCGCGCCGACCACGCCGATCGCCGCCGCCTCGGTGGCGGTGGCGATGCCCGCGTAGATCGCGCCCAGCACCGCGGTGATCAGCAGGACCACCGGGATCAGGCTGCGCGAGGCCCACAGCTTCTCGCGCAGGCTCATCGAGCCCTCGGCCGGCGGCACGCGCGAGGGGTTCAGCAGCGCCCAGCCGGCCACGTAGCCCATGAACAGCAGCGCGAGGAGGATTCCGGGCGCCACGCCGGCGACGAACAACTGTGCGATCGACACGTCTGCGCTCACGCCGTAGACGATCATGATGATCGACGGCGGGATCAGCAGCCCGAGGGTTCCTGCGCCGGCCAGCGTGCCGACGACCATGCCTTCGGGGTAGCCGCGGCGCGCCAGTTCCGGCAGCGTCATCTTGCCGATGGTGGCGCAGGTGGCCGCCGACGAGCCCGACACCGCCGCGAAGATCGCGCAACCGATGATGTTGGTGTGCAGCAGGCGCCCCGGCAGCCGGTTCATCCACGGCGCGAGCCCCTGGAACATGTCGGCCGACAGCCGCGTGCGGAACAGGATTTCGCCCATCCAGACGAACAGCGGCAGCGCGGTCAGCGTCCAACTCGACGCCGATCCCCAGATCGTGACCGCCATCGCGTCGCCGGCCGGGCGCGACGAGAACAGTTCCATCGCGATCCATGCGACGCCCGACAGCGCCAGCCCGATCCAGACCCCGCTGCCCAGCAGCGCGAACAGCGCCACGATCAGCAGCGCGGTGACCGTGTCCTCGCTCATTCGACGTGCTGCATTTCGCCGGGCGTTGCACCGGCGCGGCGGCCGCGCAGCTCGAGCACCGATTCGTCGACGAACGCCACCAGCAGGATCAGCGAGCCGATGGCCATCGACAGCTGCGGGATCCACAGCGGCGAGGCGTCGGTGCCGGTGGAGACGTCGTTGAACGCCCAGGATTGCCAGGCGAGCCTCGCGCTGTAGAACGCGAGCAGCCCGGCCAGCAGCAACGCCACCGCCAGCGACCAGCGCTCGAGCGCGCGCCGCGTGCGCGGGCCCGACAGGCTCAGCAGCAGCGTCACGCGGATGTGCTCGTTGCGCTTGAGCGTGTGAGCCAGCGAGAGGAAGCCTGCCCCTGCCATCAGGTAGCCGGCATAGGCGTCGGTGCCCGGCACGTAGAAGCCGAACTGGCGGCCGGCGACGCCGATCAGGACCATCGCGAGCAGCCCGACCATGAACGCCGCCGCGACCCACGCGGCGACGTCGTACAGGCGGTCGAGCGCCGCTCGCATCACATCCTGCCGTAGGCGTCCAGGATGGCCTTGCCCTCGGGGCCGGCCTTCTTCAGCCAGTCATCGACCAGCGCGTCGCCGACCTTCTTGAACTCGGCGCTCATCTGCGCCGGAGGCGGCAGGACCTGCATGCCGTTCTTCTTCAGCTGATCGAGGTACCACGCGGTCTTGTCTTCGGAGCTCTTCCATCCGCGCGCCTCGGCGTCGGCGGCGGCCTTGAGCACGGCGTCCTGCGTGGCCTTGTCCAGTGCATCGAAGGCCTTCTGGTTGGCGATCACCGCGTTCTTCGGCAGCCAGGCCTGCGTGTCGTAGAAGTACTTGATGTGCTCGTAGGCCTTGGTGTCGTACCCGGTCGAGCCCGAAGTGATGAACGACTCGACCGCGCCGGTGGCCATCGCCTGCGAGAGGTCCGCGGCCTGGATCGTCACCGGCTGTGCGCCGAACATCTCGGCGATCTTGGCCGTCGCCGGGTTGTACGAGCGGAACTTGACCCCTTTGAGGTCGGATGCAGCGTTCAGCGGCTTCTTCGAGTACAGCCCCTGCGGCGGCCAGGCGACCGTGTACAGCAGCTTCATGCCCTGCGACGCGAGCAGCTTGTCCAGCGCCGGGCGAGACGCCTTGTCGAGCTTGTGCGCGGCCGCGTAGCTGGTGGCGACGAAGGGCAGCACGTCGACGCCGTACAGCGGGTGCTCGTTGGCGAAGTTGGACAGCAGGATCTCGCCGATCTGCGCCTGGTTCCCCTGCACCGCGCGCTTGATCTCGGGCGCCTTGAACAGCGACGCGTTGGCGTGGACGGTGATCTTGAGCTTGCCGCCGGTGGCGCGGTCGACGTCGGCGGCGAACTGCACGAGGTTCTCGGTGTGGAAGTTGCTGGCCGGGTAGGCGGCGGGCAGGTCCCACTTGACCTGGGCGAATGCGCTGCCGGCCACGGCAGCGAACAGCAGGGGCAGGAATCGGGTGGGCTTCATCGGATCTCCGGTGATCGGTGACGGCGCATTGCGCGGACGGTGCGGCCCGGCGATCAGGCACGCCGAGCATAACCGGGCTTGAAGCTTAGGAGCGATAAAGATAAATTGTCAACGTTTTATGAACGTTTCGGAGACATGCATGGCTACCCGACGTCGCAGTGGCCGAGCGCAGGCCGCGAGCGTATCGCCCGCGGAGGCGCCGCTGCGCATCCTGTCCTCGGTACACCTGGGCGAAGGCGACTGGGGCGAGCTGTCCGAATTCGAGTTCGGGTTGATCGTCGCGACGCACGCCTTCGACCGCTGGGCCGTGCGCTGCATGTCGGCCGCCGGCATGCCCGACCTGACGATCACCGACGTGCTGGTGCTGCACCATGTCCATCACCGCGGCAAGGCCAAGAAACTTGCCGACATCTGCTTCACGCTGAACTACGAGGACGCGCACGTCGTCGCCTACGCGCTGCGCAAGCTCACGCACCTGGGCCTGGTACGCGGCGAGAAGACGGGCAAGGAAGTGCTTCATTCGAGCACGCCGGCCGGTGCCGCGCTGGTGGCGCGCTATCGCGCGGTGCGCGACCGCTGCCTCGTCTCGAGCGTGCCCGACCGGCTCGGCAGCCTGGCTGGTGGAGCGAGCCGCGAGGCCGGCCCCGCCAGCGACGACCGCTCGGAGCTCGCGCACCTCGCCCGGATGCTGCGCACGCTGTCCGGGCTGTACGACCAGGCCGCGCGCGCCGCGGCTTCACTATGATCACCGCGATCGGGGGGGGCCGTCGATGAGCGCTTGGCAGTTCTGGATCGATCGCGGCGGCACCTTCACCGACATCGTCGCCCGGCGTCCCGACGGCACGCTGGCAACGGCGAAGCTGCTGTCCGAGAACCCGGGGCGCTACGACGACGCGGCAGTCGAGGGCATCCGCCGGCTGCTGGGGCTTGCCCCCGGCGTACCGATCGACTCCGGTCGCGTCGAAGTGGTGAAGATGGGCACCACGGTGGCCACCAACGCGCTGCTCGAGCGCAAGGGCGAACCGCTGGTGCTGGCGGTGACCCGCGGCTTTCGCGATGCGCTGCGCATTGCCTACCAGAACCGGCCGAAGCTGTTCGAGCGCAGGATCGTGCTGCCCGAGCTGCTGTACCGCGACGTGATCGAGATCGACGAGCGGCTCGGCGCCGACGGCAGCGTCGTGCGCGCGCTCGACGAGGCGTCGGCGCGCGCCTCGCTGCAGCGCGCCTGGGACGCCGGCCTGCGCGCGGTCGCGGTGGTGCTGATGCACGGCTACCGTCATTCGGCGCACGAGGAGCGCGTCGCGGCGATCGCCCGCGAGATCGGCTTCACGCAGGTCTCGGTGTCGCACCGGGTCTCGCCGCTGGTGCGCTTCGTCGCTCGCGGCGATACCACGGTCGTCGACGCCTACCTGTCGCCGGTGCTGCGCCGCTACGTCGAGCGGGTCGCCGCGGCGATGCAGGGCGTGCGATTGCAGTTCATGCAGTCCAACGGGGGGTTGACCGACGCGCATGCGTTCCAGGGCAAGGACTCGATCCTGTCGGGCCCGGCGGGCGGAATCGTCGGCATGGCGCGGGTGAGCGCCGCCGCCGGCTTCGACCGCGTGATCGGCTTCGACATGGGCGGCACCTCGACCGACGTCTCGCACTTCGCTGGCGAGTTCGAGCGCGAGTTCGAGACGCTGGTTGCCGGCGTGCGGATGCGCGCGCCGATGATGAGCATCCACACGGTGGCCGCGGGCGGTGGCTCGATCCTGCACTTCGATGGCGCGCGCATGCGCGTCGGCCCGGACTCGGCCGGGGCCGACCCGGGTCCGGCCTGCTACCGGCGCGGCGGCCCGCTCACGGTCACCGACGCCAACGTCATGCTCGGCAAGCTGCAGCCGGCATTCTTTCCAGCGGTGTTCGGGCCGGGCGGCGACCAGCCGCTCGACGCCGACGTCGTGCGCGAGCGCTTCGCCGAGCTCGCTGCGCGCATCGGTGCCGCGACCGGCCGCGCGATGAGCCCCGAGGAGGTCGCGCAGGGCTTCGTCGACATCGCGGTCGCCAACATGGCCAATGCGATCAAGAAGATCTCGGTGCAGCGAGGCTACGACGTCACGCGCTACACGCTGACGACCTTCGGGGGCGCCGGCGGCCAGCACGCCTGCGACGTGGCCGATGCGCTGGCCATGCCGCGCGTGCTCGCGCACCCGCTGGCCGGCGTGCTGTCGGCCTATGGAATGGGGCTGGCCGAGCAGGTGGCGATGCGCGCGCGCTCGATCGAGCGCCGGCTCGACGTTGCCGGCATCGCCGAGGCGCTCGGCGCGCTGGCGCAGCTCGACGCGCAGGCGCGCGCCGAACTGCTCGCGCAGGGCGAGCCCGAGCAGTCGATCCGGGTGCGCCATCGGCTGCACCTGCGCTACGAGGGCACCGACACCTCGCTGCCGGTCGATGCGGGCGACGAGGCGGCGATGCGCGAGCGCTTCGAGGCGGCCTACCGGCAGCGTTTCGCGTTCCTGATGCCCGATCGCGCGCTGGTGATCGAGTCGGCGGTCGTCGAGGCGCTCGGCGAGTCGGGGCAGGGCGCGTCGCTCGCGCCGCCCGGGCACCGCATGGGGCCGCTCGAGCCGCAGGCCCGGGTGCAGGTGTTCGCCTCCGGGGCCTGGCACGACACGCCGCTCTACTGGCGCGAGCGGATGATCGCCGGCGACACGGTCGACGGACCCGCGGTGATCGCCGAGGCGACTGCCACCACGGTGGTCGAGTCGGGCTGGCGTGCCGCGATGAGCGTGCGCGGCGACCTGGTCCTCGAGCGCCATCAGCCGCGGCCGCGACGCATCGCGGTGGGCACCGACGCCGACCCGGTCATGCTCGAGATCTTCAACAACCTGTTCATGTCGATTGCCGAGCAGATGGGCTACCGGCTGCAGAACACCGCGCACTCGGTGAACATCAAGGAGCGGCTCGACTTCTCGTGCGCAGTGTTCGATCGCGACGGCAACCTGGTGGCCAACGCCCCGCACATGCCGGTGCACCTGGGCTCGATGGGCGCGAGCGTGCGCGCGATCATCGACGCGCATGCGGGTCCGCAGGCGCGCTCGGGCGGCGCGGCGCCGCTCGAGCCGGGCGACGTCTACGTGTTGAACGACCCGTATGCAGGCGGCACCCACCTGCCCGACGTCACCGTCATCACGCCGGTCTTCGACGCCGCGGGCCGCGAGATCCTCTTCTACGTCGGCTCGCGCGGCCACCACGCCGACATCGGCGGGACGACGCCGGGTTCGATGCCCCCGGGCAGCGCGCACATCGAGGAAGAGGGGGTCCTGCTGACCGACTTCCCGCTGGTGCGCGCGGGCCGGTTGCGAGAGGCCGGGTTGCGCGAGGCGCTGGCCTCGGCGCGCTACCCGGCGCGCAACCCCGACCAGAACCTGGCCGACCTGCGCGCGCAGGTGGCGGCCAACGAGAAGGGGCGCGAGGAGCTGCTGAAGATGGTGCAGCACTTCGGGCTCGAAGTCGTGCGCGCGTACATGGCGCACGTGCAGGACAACGCCGAGGCCTCGGTGCGCCGGGTCATCGGTGCGCTGAAGGACGGAGCGTTCGAGTTGTCGCTGGACAACGGCGCCGTGATCCGCGCCCGAATCACGGTCGACCGCGAGCGGCGCGCCGCGACGATCGACTTCGGCGGCACCTCGGCGCAGCAGCCCAACAACTTCAACGCGCCGCACGCGGTGACGATGGCCGCCGTGCTCTACGTGTTCCGCACGCTGGTCGACGACGAGATCCCGATGAACGCCGGCTGCCTGAAGCCGATCGACGTCGTCGTCCCGGAAGGCTCGATGCTCAATCCGCGCTACCCCGCGGCGGTGGTGGCGGGCAACGTCGAGACCTCGCAGTGCATCACCAACTGCCTGTACGGCGCGCTGGGCGTGATGGCCTCGGGCGCGCCGACGATGAGCAACTTCACCTTCGGCAACGATCGCTACCAGTACTACGAGACGATCTCGGGCGGCTCCGGCGCGGGCGGGCAGTTCGACGAGGCCGGCCGCCTGGTTGGCGGGTTCGATGGCACCGCGCTGGTCCAGACGCACATGACCAACTCGCGGCTGACCGACCCGGAGATCCTCGAGCTGCGCTTCCCGGTGCGGCTCGACAGCTACGAGATCCGTCCGGGCTCGGGCGGGGCGGGGCGCTGGCGCGGCGGCGACGGGGGCACGCGGCGCATCCGTTTCCTCGAGCCGATGATCGCGTCGATCCTGGCCAACGGGCGCGTGCATCCGGCGTTCGGCGCTTCCGGTGGCGCTCCGGGCGCGCCCGGCGCCGACTACGTCGTGCGCGCCGACGGCCGCGTCGATCGCCTGCGCCACGCCGATCGCGCGGAACTGGACGCCGGCGACGTCTTCGTGGTGGAGACGCCGGGCGGCGGGGGCTTCGGCGCACCCTGACCCGGCCCTCGCGCCGCAGGCGGGCGGCGCCGCCGGGGCTCGGCCTTGTCGGGGGGCGCAGCCGGGGCACCCCCTTTATAATGACGGGTTCACCCAGCGCGTGCGGCCGCCCATCGCGCCGTGCGCGCATCACTCACACCGCGACCGCCCCATGCCCGCGTACCTGATGCTTGCTGGACAGCCCGCGCTGTCCGAGTTCCGCCTTGGGCGCCTGCTCGAGCAACTGCGCCGCGTCGACGTGCGCGCGGTCGGGCTCGACGCGCGCTTCGTCTACGCCGTCTGGAGCGACCAGCCGCCTCGGCATCGACGAGCAGGCGCGGCTCGCGGCGCTGCTCGAGGTCGCGCCCGACGCGCCGACCCCGGGCGGCCAGCCGATCTGGGTCGTTCCGCGGCTGGGCACCGTGTCGCCCTGGGCCAGCAAGGCCACCGACATCGCGCACAACTGCGGGATGACCGGCGTGCGTCGCGTCGAGCGCGGCATCGAATTCCGCGTCGAAGCCCGCAGCGGCCTGCTGGCGGGCCTGGTCGGCGGCAAGCAGTTCGAGCCGGCGGAGCTCGCGGCGCTCGCCGCGCCCCTTCACGACCGGATGACCGAGACGGCGCTGCTCGATGCGCCGGACCCGGCCGCCATCTTCGCGTCGCTGCCGGGCAAGCCGATGCAGCACGTCGCGGTCGGTCGCGACGGGCGCGCCGCGCTCGAGTCGGCCAATCGCGAGCTGGGCCTCGCGCTGTCCGCCGACGAGATCGACTACCTGCTCGAGGCGTTCGTGCGCGCCGGGCGCGACCCGACCGACGTCGAGCTGATGATGTTCGCGCAGGCCAACTCCGAGCACTGCCGGCACAAGATCTTCAACGCGAGCTGGACGATCGACGGCGTGCAGCGCGAGGAGACGCTGTTCGGCATGATCCGCACCACGCACGCGGCGCATCCGGCGGGCACGATCGTCGCGTACGCCGACAACTCGGCGATCCTCGAGGGCGGCACGGCCCGGCGGTTCCATCCGGTGCTGGCCGGCAACGGGCTCTATCGCGCCAGCGAGCGGCTCACGCACGCGCTGCTGAAGGTCGAGACGCACAATCACCCCACGGCGATCTCGCCGTTCCCCGGCGCCGCCACCGGCGCCGGCGGCGAAATCCGCGACGAGGGCGCCACCGGCCGTGGCGCCAGGCCGAGATTCGGGCTGACCGGCTTCACGGTGTCGAACCTGCGCATCGAGGGCTTCGAGCAACCCTGGGAGAACGCGCGCGACGCCACCGCGCCCGCGGACCCGAGCGCGGGCGAGGCGACCCCTTACGGGCTGCCGTCGCGCATCGCCACGCCGCTGCAGATCATGATCGAAGGGCCGATCGGCGGCGCCGCGTTCAACAACGAGTTCGGCCGGCCGAACCTGCTCGGATATTTCCGCACCTACGAGCAGAACGTCGCGGGCACCGTGCGCGGCTATCACAAGCCGATCATGATCGCCGGCGGCGTCGGCAGCGTCGATGCGGCGCACACGGCGAAGCTCGACCTGCCGCCGGGCACGCTGCTGGTCCAGCTCGGCGGTCCGGGGATGCGCATCGGCGTCGGCGGAGGCGCCGCGTCGAGCATGGGCGCGGGCACCAATATCGCCGAGCTCGATTTCGACTCGGTCCAGCGCGGCAATCCCGAAATGCAGCGCCGGGCGCAGGAAGTGCTCGACCGCTGCTGGGCGATGCGCGAGGACAATCCGGTGCTGTCGATCCACGACGTCGGCGCGGGCGGCCTGTCCAACGCATTTCCGGAGCTGGTGCACGGTGCAGGCCGTTCGGGCCACTTCGACCTCGGCAAGGTTCCGATCGAGGCATCGGGGCTCTCGCCCGCCGAAATCTGGTGCAACGAGTCGCAGGAGCGTTACGTGCTGGCGATCGCCGCCGGCTCGCTCACGACCTTCGACTACCTGTGCCGGCGCGAGCGCTGCCCGTACGCGGTGGTCGGCGAGGTGTCGGACGACCAGCAGCTCGTCGTCGAGGCCGCCGATGCCGACGGCAAGCCGTTGCGGCCCGTCGACATGCCGATCGAGGTGCTGCTCGGCAAGCCGCCGCGCATGCATCGCGAAGGCCGGCGGCGCGCGCGGTCGCTGCCGCCGGTCGCGGTGGCCGACCTCGACGTCGCCGACGTCGCTGGCCGCGTGCTGCGATTGCCGGCCGTCGCGAGCAAGTCGTTCCTGGTCACCATCGGCGACCGCACCGTCGGCGGCCTGAGCGCGCGCGACCAGATGGTCGGGCCGTGGCAGGTGCCGGTGGCCGACTGCGCCGTGGGCCTGGTCGACTACGCCGGGTACCGGGGCGATGCGCTGTCGATGGGCGAGCGCACGCCGCTCGCGGTCATCGATCCGCGCGCGGCGTCGCGGATGGCCGTCGCCGAGGCGATCACCAACCTCGCCGGCGCGCCGATCGAGGCCGTCGACCGGATCAAGCTGTCGGCCAACTGGATGGCCGCCTGCGGCGACCCCGCCGAGGACGCCGACCTGTTCGACGCGGTCGATGCGTGCGCGGCGCTGTGCCGGCAACTCGGCGTGGCGATCCCGGTCGGCAAGGACTCGTTGTCGATGCGCACCGTGTGGCAGGAGCGCGTCCAGGGCATGCTCGCCGAGACGTCGCTCGACAAGCAGGTGGTCGCGCCGACGTCGTTGATCGTGACCGCGTTCGCGCCGGTCACCGACGCGCGCCGCGTGCTCACGCCGCAACTGGCGCGCGGCGTCGATTCGGTGCTGATCCTGGTCGACCTGGGGATGGGGCGGGCGCGGCTCGGCGGCTCGGCGCTGGCGCAGGTGACCCAGCAGGTCGGCGACGACGCGCCCGACCTCGACGACCCCGATGCGTTGGCGCGCTTTTTCGCCGTGATCCAGCGCCTGAATGCCGAGGGCAGGCTGCTCGCCTACCACGATCGCTCCGACGGCGGGCTGTTCGCGACGGTCTGCGAGATGGCCTTCGCGGGCCGCTGCGGCGTCGCGGTCAATCTCGACCTGCTCACCATCGACCCGCACGCCGAGGACTGGGGCGACTACAAGATCCGCCCCGAGCAGGTTTCCGTGCAGCGCAACGAGCTGACGCTCGCGGCGCTGTTCAACGAGGAGCTCGGCGCCGTCGTGCAGGTGCGGGCCGCCGACCGCGACGCGGTGCTGGGCGTGCTTCGCGAGGCGGGGCTGTCGAAGTTCTCGCACGTGATCGGCAAGCCGCAGGCGAAGGACGCGATCGAGTTCTACCGCGACGCGAAGCTCGTCTACGGCGAGTCGCGCGCGAAACTGCAGCAGGCGTGGAGCGAGACGAGCTACCGGATCGCCGCGCTGCGCGACCATCCGGAGTGCGCCGCCCAGGAGTTCGAGCGCATCGCGCGCGCCGACGACCCAGGGCTGCACCTGCGGCTCGGCTTCGACCCGGCCGAGGACATTGCCGCGCCGTTCGTCGCGCGCGGTGCGCGGCCGCGCGTCGCGATCCTGCGCGAGCAGGGCGTGAACAGCCAGACCGAGATGGCCGCGGCCTTCGATCGTGCCGGGTTCGACGCCTTCGACGTGCACATGACCGACCTGATCGAGGGACGCCACAAGCTCGCCGATTTCCGCGGGCTGGTCGCCTGCGGCGGCTTCTCCTATGGCGACGTGCTGGGCGCCGGCAGCGGCTGGGCCAGGTCGATCCTGTTCAACGCGGCAGTGGCCGAGCAGTTCGCGCTGTTCTTCGGGCGCGCCGACACCTTCAGCCTCGGTGTGTGCAACGGCTGCCAGATGATGTCGCAGCTCAAGGCGATCATCCCCGGCGCCGCGCACTGGCCCCGATTCCTGCGCAACCGCTCCGAGCAATACGAGGCGCGGCTGTCGATGGTCGAAGTGCTCGATTCGCCGTCGGTGCTGTTCGCGGGCATGGCCGGCAGCCGCGTGCCGATCGTGGTCGCGCACGGCGAAGGCCGCGCCGAGTTCGACACCGGCGAGCAGCAGCGCCACGCCGGGCCGGTGCTGCGCTTCGTCGAGAACGACGGCTCGCCGGCCGACACCTATCCCGCCAACCCGAACGGATCGCCGGGCGGCCTGACCGGCTTCACCAGCGCCGACGGGCGCGCGACGATCCTGATGCCGCATCCCGAGCGGGTATTCCGCTCGATCCAGATGAGCTGGCGCGACGCGTCGCTCGGCGAGGATTCGCCCTGGATGCGCCTGTTCCGCAACGCCCGCGCCTGGGTCGCCTGATCGAATGCTCTCCACCGTCAATGTCACGATGCAGTTCGGGGCCAAGCCCCTGTTCGAGAACGTCTCCGTCAAGTTCGGCGAGGGCAACCGCTACGGGCTGATCGGCGCCAACGGCTCCGGCAAGTCCACGTTCATGAAGATCCTCGGCGGCGACCTCGAGCCGAGCTCGGGCCAGGTGATGCTCGACCCCAACGAGCGGCTCGGCAAGCTGCGCCAGGACCAGTTCGCCTTCGAGGACGACCGCGTGCTCGACGTCGTGATGATGGGCCACGCGGAGATGTGGCAGGCGATGAGCGAGCGCGACGCGATCTACGCGAACCCGGACGCGAGCGAGGACGACTACATGCACGCGGCCGAGCTCGAGGCGCGCTTCGCCGAATACGGCGGCTACACCGCCGAGGCGCGTGCCGGCGAGTTGCTGCTGGGGCTGGGCATCCCGGCCGGGCAGCACGGCGGGCCGATGCGCGAGGTCGCTCCGGGCTGGAAGGTGCGCGTGCTGCTGGCGCAGGCGCTGTTCGCCGACCCGGACGTGATGCTGCTCGACGAGCCGACCAACAACCTCGACATCGACACCATCCGCTGGCTCGAGTCGGTGCTCAACGAGCGCGATTCGACGATGGTGATCATCTCGCACGATCGCCACTTCCTGAACGCCGTGTGCACGCACATGGCGGACCTGGACTATGGCGAGCTGCGCGTCTATCCGGGCAACTACGACGACTACATGCTGGCGTCGGCCCAGGCGCGCCAGCGCCAGCTCTCGGCCAACGAGCGCGCGAAGGATCGCATCGCCGAACTGCAGGAGTTCGTCCAGCGCTTCGCCGCCAACAAGGCCAAGGCGCGCCAGGCCACCTCGCGGCAGAAGCTGATCGCCAAGATCCGCAGCGAGGCGGTCGAGGTCAAGCCGTCGTCGCGCCAGAACCCGTACATCCGCTTCGAGCAGGCCAGGGCGCTGCATCGCCAGGCCGTGGAGGTCGAAGGGCTCGAATACCGGTACGAGGGCGCACAGCGGCCGGTGTTCAGCGGCTTCTCCTCCATCGTCGAGGCCGGCGACCGGGTCGCGATCGTCGGTGCCAACGGCGCCGGCAAGACCACGCTGCTGCGCTGCCTGGCCGGCGCGGCGCTCGGGGGCCTGCCGCCCACGCGCGGAACGGTCAAGTGGTCCGAGAACGCCGACATCGGCTACATGGCGCAGGACGTGCACCCGGACTTCGACAGCGACGAGACGGTCACCGACTGGATCGGCCGCTATACGAAGGCGGGCGACGACGACCAGATGGTGCGCAGCGTGCTGGGGCGGCTGCTGTTCTCGGGCGACGACGTGCGCAAGCCGGTGCGGGTGCTGTCGGGCGGCGAGAAGCACCGGATGAGCTTCGGCCGGCTGATGCTCGGCCGCCACAACGTGCTGATGCTCGATGAGCCCACCAACCACCTCGACATGGAGTCGATCGAGTCGCTGCAGCTGGCGCTCGAGAAGTTCACCGGGACGCTGTTCGTCGTGTCGCACGACCGCCAGTTCGTCGACGCGGTGGCCACCCGCGTGCTCGAGGTGCGGGCGGGCGGCGTCATCGTCGACTATCGCGGCGACTACGAGGAGTACCTGGCGAGCCAGGGCATCGCCTGACGGCGGGCCGGCGCCGCGCTACGCGGCCGGCGGCGCGCCTCGGCTGCGACGAGCCGGCCAGGCGCTGCGGACCTCGTTGCGCAGTGCGGCCGCGGCGTCCGACGGGTCGGCGCGCTGCAGCAGCCGGACCGGGCAGCTTCCGAGCGCGGGCAGGCCGCCGGCGCGCACCGCTTCCAGCAGGTGGCGACGCGCGGCAGGCTCGGGCAGGGCAATCAGGCCGAACCCACGGCGTGCCGCTTCGATGCCGATCGACAGGCTGTCGGCCTCGAACACGGTTCGATGGGGCGTCGCGGTGTCGGCGAGCGCGCGCTCGACGCGTGCTCGAAGCGCGCCGCCGCGAGGCAGGCCGACGATCGGCCACCGGGGATCCGGCGCCGAAGCGGCCGCGTTCCCGTACCAGCGAAGGCGATCGCGACCGAGTTCGCTGCTCGACCAGGGCGGCGGGCCGTGCCGCACCGGCGCATCGTCGGCGCCGTGCACGACGGCCACATCCACGAGCCCTGCGGCGAAACGCTCGAGCAGGGCCGCAGCCGGGGCGACTTCGACTCGCAGGTCCACGTCGGGCCATACCTCGTTGAAGCCGCGAGCCAGCTCGATCAGGCCGTGTGCCAGCGCAGCCGATTCGTCGGCGGCGAACACGACCATTCCCGACAACGGCCGCGCATCGAGGCGGCTCGACGCGATGCGCTGCAGCCGCAGGATGTCGCGGGCAATCGGCAGCAGGCGCTGCGCCGCGGCGGTCGGCTCCACCGAGCGGGTGGTGCGTTCGATCAGCGTCGCCCCGACCCGTTGCTCGAGTCTCAGGATCTGCGTGCTGACGGTGGACTGGCTGATGCCGAGCGCGCGGGCAGCGCGCGAGAAGCTGCGTGCTTCGGCAACGGCGACCAGCGCGCGGAGCTGCGGAAGCGGCAGTTCGTCCATCGAAATTATCGATAAATAGTGGAATTCATCGAATCAACGGGCTTGAAGTCCATCTCTCAAGCTATTGTTCCATCGAATATTGTCTCGGCTATCCGGGATCGGAGCCCGCTGTCAGGTTGCGCACGGCTCGACCAGCGACGCGGCAAGCTTCGCGCGACTGCGGGCCATCTCGGCGTCGTCGGCCCGCGCCAGCAGGCCTCGATCGGGACATCGTGAAGCGGCCTCGTGGCTGGCGTGGAACGGTCGCAGGGTGCAGGCGGACGGCGTCAGGCCGACGGGATGAAGTCCGGGTCGTCCTGGTGCTTGCGTTCGAATCGCAGGAAATCGTAGTAGCCGCACTTGCGGCCGTTCGGATACTGCCGGCACACCGCGGGGCGCGCCTCGTAGACGGTGCAGCGGCGGGCATCGGTGTCGAAGAAACGGCAGATCGATCCGTAGATCTCGTCCTTGCGGTGACGAAGGATCCGCTCGTCGTCCTCCTCGTCGCGGTAGCGGCGGGTGAAGCGCTTCTCGGCCTCCTCGAGCGAGAGCCCGAAGTGCCGCGCCAGGCGGGCGAGGTCCTTGTCGCGCACCTCGATGCGCGGGTAGCTGCAGCAGTAGCCGGGGCATCTGGAGCAGTCGTACTTGATTTTCTCGGGCGTGGTCTTGGGCATGGGCGGCAAGGCAGGGGCACGGCGGCGGGAGCGAAAGTGTAGCGCGGGCGTCGCCTTCAGCCACCGCGGCGCCGGCGCAGCATTCGCCTGACGAAGCGGCCCGGATCGATCGCGCGCAGCAGGTCCGATTCGAGCGGAAGCGGGTCGCCTTCGGCGAGGGCGGGAAGCAGCACGGCGGCCAGGGCTGCCCACAGCAGGCCGCGCGAGCCGAAGGCGAATGCGCCGTAGAGCCCAGGCGCGCGCAGCAGCAGCAGCCGATCGTTGCGGAGCAGCGCAGCGACCCTCGCGCAGGGTTGCCGGCTCGTCGGGGAGCGTGCCGATCGCCGGCATCCGGTCGGCGCTGGCGTAGCGATGTCCGACCGGCCCGGACCGGGCGCCGGCGAGCCAGCCGCGGGGGTCGTCGCCGATCATCCGCGCAGGCCGTCGAGGTTGCCGGCATCGATGTCGGCGGAGGGCTCGAGCGAAGGCGTCGTCGTCGAAGCTGGCGCCCACCAGGATCGCGTCGCCAGCGGCGCGGCGTAGGCGTCGCCACCAGCACGGCGCGCAGCGCGCCGATCCGCTCGCGCTCGACCAGCGTGCTCTGTCCGCGCACGCGGCGCAGCGCGGGCGAGGCCCATGCCGGAGAGCCGCGCGGCGTCGCCGGCGTTGGCTAGGATCGCGACCGCGGCCTCGCCGATCGTGCGCCCGGCGGCGTCGCGGGCGACCCAGCCCTCGCTCACCAGGCTCCAGCGTGGCGACCGTCGCGCCGCATCGCAGTTCGACGCCGAGGTCGCCAGCCATGCGGAGGCCAGCGTCGAGGATCGAGCGCGTCGCGGCCCGGCAGCCACAGTCCACCGCGAGGCAGGCGCAGCAGGCCGGTCGCGTCCGAAGCCTCGTCGTGCGCGAGCTGGCGCACGAACAGGCCGGGGAGCCCAGCCCGCCGGCATCGCCCGGCGCGGGCCGCGTGCCGTGCTCGTCGGCATCGACCAGCAGCTTGCCGAGCGGCGCGCGAAGGCCAGCGCCGCGTCGAGCCTGCGCCAGCCAGGCGCTGCGCGTCAGTCATGCGAGCGGGTTGTCGTCCGGCGACAGGTGCAGGTGATCGGCGCACAGCGGCTGTGCCGAGCCACCGCGCAGAGGCGCCGCGGCCGATTCGGCACGGTCGTCTGCCAGCCGCGTCGCGCGAAGCCGGCGGCAACCGCCGCGCCCGCGACCCGGCGCCGACCACCAGCGCGGTGCGCGCCGGCCAGCGCGGCGGTGGCTCGGGCGGCGCAGCGCCGCGCCAGCGGGCTTGCCGTAGCACGGCCGCGTAGCCGATGGCGTTTGCCTGCGGCTGAGCCGGCCACTCGCTCGACGTCGAACCCGGCGCCGTGCAGCGCCTCGCGCACCGCGCCCGCTGCCGACCAGGTCGCCAGCGTGGCGCCCGGCCGGGCAAGCCGCCCCAGCGCCCGCATCAGCGCCGGGTCCCACATCCGCGGATTGCGCGCCGGCGAGAACCCGTCGAGGAAGATGGCGTCGGCGCCGAGCCGAAGTTTCGGCACGAGCGCGAGCGCGTCGCCGAAGCACAGCGTCAGCGTGACGGCTCCGTCCTCGAAGAGCAGGCGGTGCAGGCCCGGCAGCGCGTCGGGCCACTGCGACAGCAGGCGCTGCGCGTCGTGCGCGCCGGAGCGCCAGCGCCTCGAGCGCGCGCCGCAGGTCGTCGGCGGCCAGCGGATGCGCCTCGACCGACACGTAGTGCAGCCAGGCCGGCGCGCCACCGCGCCACGCCAGGTCTGCAGCGTCGCGAGAAGGTGACGCCGAGACCGAAGCCGAGTTCGAGGATCGTGAACGACGCGCTTCGGCGTCGCCGGCGCGAGCGCCCAGCGCTGCGGCAGTTCGCAGCCCTCGATGTTCCGCGCGCGCCTCCGACCACGCGCCGGCGCGGCTGCGGAACACGTCCCCGTAGAGGGTGCTCAGCGGGGCGCCCGATTCGTCGAACGCGAGCGGTGGGTGGGGGTCGAGCGCGGGCATGGGCTTGATGGCCGTCAACGGTCGCGGCAGCGCCACGGGGGCGCGGGGTCGTCCGATGTTAAGTTACAGTCGAAGCATCCAACGAGGACGAAGCGAATGATCAGGGCTCATTGGCAGGACCGGATCGAAGTTGCGCTGGGCTTGTGGCTGGTGGCCTCGCCCTTCGTGCTGGGCGTGACGCGCCAGCCGGCCGCCTGGGCGGCGATTCTCGCAGGCGTGGCCGTCGTGACGCTCGCGGTCGACGCCTTCTACTACCCGGAGATCGTCGAGGAATGGGGCAACCTGGCGGTCGGCATCGGCCTGGCGGCGTCGCCCTGGTTGCTGGGCTACGACGGCGAGCGGACGGCGATGATCAACGCGCTCGCCTGCGGCGTGGCGATCGCCGCGCTGTCGTTCTGGACCGCCGAGGACATCCAGCGCGAGCAACGTGAGGCCCGCTGAGCCCGACGCGGGGCGCGTCCCGACGGGCGGGCTCGCGCGACTGGCGCGCTGGTTCGACGCCAACGTGCTGTCCCTGGGCCGCGACATGCGGCTGTCCTACCTGCCGCCGCTGATGGTCTACATGGCGGCGGGCATCTCCGGGCTGACGGCGATCGTCGGCACCTTCTTCGTCAAGGAGTACCTCGGCCTGTCGGCCGAGTTTCTCGCCGCGCTCGGATTCTGGGCCGGCCTGCCCTGGGCGCTGAAGATGCCGCTGGGGCACCTGGTCGACCTCGTCTGGCGCTACAAGGCCTGGCTGGTCTATCTCGGGGCGTCGCTGATCGCCGCGAGCCTGCTGATCATGATCGGGCTGCTGGCCGACCCTCGGGCGATGGCGACGGTCATGCGCGCCGAGGCCTGGTACGTGCTGTCCTCGCTACTGGCCCCGATCGGTTACGTCACGCAGGACGTGGTCGCCGACGCGATGACCGTCGAGGCGGTGCCACACCACGACGAGGCCGGGCGCCCGCTGCACGAAGCGCGCCGGCGCGCGATGCACACGACGATGCAGACGCTCGGGCGCGTCGCGATCATCGGCGGCGGCGTGCTGGTCGCGCTGGCCAACGTGTTCCTGCTGCGCGGCGCTGGCACGCTGCCCGAGGCGCAGAAGGTGGCGCTCTACGTGCTGGTCCATCAACTGGCGCTGCTGATCCCGGTGGTGTCGGTCGCCGGCGTGGTGTTCGCGGCATGGCTGCAGCGGCGGGCGCGCCGCCGGCTGCGCGCCGAAGGGCTTGCCGAGGCCGAGATTTCGGCCAGGATCGACGTCCACCCGCAACGCCCGCCGGTCAACTGGTGGGTGCTCGGCGGCGGCCTCGCGTTCGCGGTGGTGTCGGTGGCGGTCGGGCTCAGCGACTTTCGCTGGAGCGAGGAGCTGATCTTCGGCGTGTCGATGGCGATCATCGTCGCGCTGATGTGGCGCCTGCTGGGCGAGCTCGAGCCCGCTGCGCGGGCGACGCTGATGGGAACCGCGCTGGTCGTGTTCGTCTTCAGGGCGACGCCGACGGCCGGCGCCGGCCAGACCTGGTGGATGATCGACGAACTCGGCTTCGACCAGCAGTTCCTGTCCGTGCTCTCGGTGATCGGCAGCGCGCTGACGCTGGCCGGCCTGTTCGTCTTCCGGCGCTTCATGGCCGAGCGCTCGATCTACTACATCGTCGGCATGCTCACCGTCGTGGGCATGCTGCTGATGCTGCCGATCGTCGGCATGTACTACGGTCTGCACCACTGGACGGCCGCGCACACCGGCGGCCTGGTCGACGCCCGCTTCATCGCGCTGGTCGACACCGCCATCGAGTCGCCGCTGGGCCAGATCGCGATGGTGCCGATGCTGGCCTGGATCGCCAACTCGGCCCCGGAGAAGCTGAAGGCAACCTACTTCGCCGTGATGGCGTCGTTCACCAACCTCGCGCTGTCGGCCTCGCAGTTGGGCACGAAGTGGCTCAACCAGGCCTTCGTCGTGACGCGCCAGGTCAAGGACCCGGTGAGCGGCGTGGTGTCTGCGCCGGCCGACTACAGCCAGCTGGGCGAGCTGATGCTGCTGGTGTTGCTGATCGCGCTGGTCGCGCCGCTGGCCACCATCGTGCTGGTGCGGCTGGCGCGGCTGCGCAGCGCCTGGCGGACCAGGACTGGCGCGCGTGCCGCGCGCGACGCGGGCCGCTCGGCACGGCGTGCGGCGGATAGGGAATCGAGCGATGGATGCCCTCGCGCGATGGGCCGGACGCGCGCCGGCGGTCATCGTCTTCCTGTTGCTGTCGCTCGCCGTGCACCTGGCCGTGTTGCGCGGCGCCAGCCTGTCCGGGTGGTTCTCGCCGCTTGCGCCCCCTGCGCCGCCCGTGGTGGTGGCCTGATCGAGACGGTCGCGCCGCCGCCGCCCCCGGCGGTCGAAGCGCCGCCGCCCGCCAGGCCCAGACCGCCGCCGCGCGCCAAGCCCGCCCTGCGCCGCGCACGGCGCCGAAGGCCGTGCCGAAGCCCGTCGCCGAGGCGCCCGCGCCCGCGCCCGCGCCCGCGCAGCGTGTCCTCGATGCGCCCGAGCCGCCGATCGCCGAAGGCGAATCGGTGTCCGCCGCCGAATCGGACCCGACGTGGCGGGCACCGGCCAGGGCGGGACGCCGGCCGGGCCGGCGTCCGCCGCGGCAGTGGCGCCGGCCGCGGAGCCGGCGGCCGCCGAACCCGCGATGGCGCCCCCACCCCCCGAGCCGCCGATCGTGGTGACGCCGCAGTCCGGTTCCGTGCGCTACCGGGTCCACTACGGCGATCCGGCCGATGGCAACGTGGTCGCGACGCTCGAGCAGTCGTTCGCCATCGGCGCCGATCGGTACCAGTTGCACAGCGAGGGGCGGGCGCAAGGCCTGATCGCGTGGTTCTACCGCGGCACGCTGGTGCAGGACAGCGTCGGCACCGTGTCGGCGGCCGGGCTCGCGCCGTCGATCTATCGCGAGCAGCGCGGCGACCGGGGGCCACGATGGGCGTCGATCGACGCCGCGCGAGGCGAGGTCGTTTTCGGCACCGGCCTGCGGCGCGAAGCGCCACCCGGCGTGCAGGATCGCCTGTCGGTGGCAGTGCAGCTGGCGCTGCTGCGGCAGTCTCGGCCGGCGCTGTTCGAACGCGGCGCGACGATCCGTGTGCCGATGCTCGGCAGCTCGAGCGTCGAGTCGGTGGGCTGGCGCGTGCTCGGCGAAGAGCCGGTGGCGACCGACGCCGGCGTGGTGCGGGCCGTGCGCCTGAGCCGCGCCGGCGCGAGCGAGGACGACCCGGCGATCGACGTCTGGCTGGCCCTGGACGCGCGCATCGTGCCGGTGCGCATGCGCATCACCGAGCCCAGCGGGCGGGCGCTCGACCAGGTCCTCGCGTCGCAGTGACTGCGCTATCCTGCGCGCCATGACACGCGTATTCCACCGCACGCTCGGACGCAGGTTCCCGGTCGCCGTTTCGGGCAGCGGCGTGTGGCTGCGCGACGCCGAAGGCAAGGCCTACATCGACGCATCGGGCGGCGCGGCCGTCTCGTGCCTCGGCCACGGACACCCCGACGTCGTCGCCGCGATGCACGCCCAGATCGACCGGCTCTCCTACGCTCACACCAGCTTCTTCACGACCGAGGTGGCCGAGGAACTGGCCGAGACGCTGGTGGGCGACGCGCCGCAGGGAATCGGCCAGGTCTACTTCGTGTCGGGCGGCTCCGAGGCGATCGAGGCGGCGCTCAAGATGGCGCGCCAGTACTTCGTCGAGATCGGGCAACCCGAGCGGCGCCACTTCATCGCGCGCCGGCAGAGCTACCACGGCAATACGCTCGGCGCGCTGGCAGTCGGCGGCAACGCCTGGCGTCGTGCGCAGTTCGCGCCCCTGCTGATCGACGTCGCGCACGTGTCGCCGTGCTACGAGTACCGCGACCGCGGTGCCGGCGAGACGCCCGAGGCCTACGGGCAGCGCCTGGTCGCCGAGCTCGCGGCCGAGATCGAGCGGCTCGGGCCGCGCACGGTGATCGCCTTCGTCGCCGAGACGGTGGGTGGGGCCACCTCGGGCGCACCCACGCCGGTGCCCGGCTACTTCCGCGGCGTTCGCGAGCTGTGCGATCGCCACGGCATCCTGCTGATCCTCGACGAGGTGATGTGCGGCATGGGCCGCACCGGCACGCTGCACGCCTGCGAGCAGGAGGGCGTCTCGCCCGACCTGATGACGATCGCCAAGGGGCTCGGGGGCGGCTACCAGCCGATCGGGGCCGTGCTGGTGCAGCAGCGCGTGGTCGATGCGTTCGCGCGCGGCAGCGGCTTCTTCCAGCACGGGCACACGTACCTCGGCCACGCGGTGGCATGCTCGGCGGCGCTCGCGGTGCAACGGGTCATCCGGCGCGACCGCCTGCTCGATGCCTGCGTGCAGCGCGGCGAAGAACTGCGCGCCGGGCTCGCGCGGCGCTTCGGCGCCCACCCGCACGTCGGCGACATCCGTGGCCGCGGCCTGTTCATGGCGATCGAACTGGTGGCCGACCGCGAGGCGAAGGCGCCGTTCGATCCCGCGCTGAAGCTGCACGCGCGCATCAAGCAGGAGTCGATGGCGCGCGGCCTGATGGTCTATCCGATGGGCGGCACGATCGACGGACGCCTGGGCGACCACGTGTTGCTTGCGCCGCCGTTCATCGTCACGCCGCAGGAGGTCGGGCAGATCGTCGAGCGGCTCGGCGAGGCCGTCGACGCGTCGATCGCGGCGCTGGCGGGTGCGCCGCGCTGAACGGCGTCGAAGCCGGCCGCAGCGCCCGTGCATCGCGGGGGCGGGCCACGCTTTCCCGACTTGCCTCGGGCCGCGGGATCAGCATAATGAGCCGGTTCCAACAAGAGCAAGTCAGGGAGTCCTCCGCATGAAGAAGACCATCCGAGCCGTGCGTTTCGCCGCGATCGTCGGTGCCGCGCTGTCTGCGGCCGCGTTCACGGCGCCGGTCGCGGCGCAGTCGAAGTTCATCACCATCGGCACCGGCGGCGTCACCGGGGTCTACTACGCGGCCGGTGGCGCGATCTGCAGGCTGGTCAACAAGGACCGCGCCAGGCACGGCATCCGCTGCTCGGTCGAGTCGACCGGCGGCTCGGTGTTCAACGTCAACACGATCAAGGCGGGCGAGCTCGACCTCGGCTTCACGCAATCCGACGTGCAGTACAACGCGGTCAAGGGCGTCGGGCAGTTCAAGGACGCCGGCGCCTGGACCGACGAGCGCGCGGTGTTCTCGGTGCACCCCGAGCCGTTCACGGTGGTGGCGCGCAAGGAAGCCAACGTGCAGGGCTTCGCCGACTTCAAGGGCAAGCGCTTCAACGTCGGCAATCCGGGCTCCGGTACGCGCTCGTCGATGGAGGAACTCCTCGGCGCGCTCGGCTGGAAGATGGGCGACTTCGGGCTCGCCGCCGAACTGAAGGCCGACGAGCACGGCCCGGCCCTGTGCGACGGCAAGATCGACGGCTTCTTCTACGCGGTCGGCCATCCGTCGGCGAACATCCAGGACCCGACGACGACCTGCGGCGCGAAGCTGGTCTCGCTGACCGGCCCGGCGGTCGACAAGCTGCTGGCCGACAAGCCGTACTACGCGAAGGCGACGATCCCCGCCGGCCTGTACCCCGGCAACCCGCAGCCCACGCAGACCTACGGCGTGCTCGCCACGGTGGTCACGTCGGCGAAGGTGCCGGCCGACACCGTGTACCAGGTCGTCAAGGCGGTGTTCGACAACTTCGACGAGTTCAAGAAGCTGCACCCGGCGCTCGCCAGCCTCGCGCCGCAGAACATGGTCAAGGACGGCCTGTCGGCGCCGCTGCACGAGGGCGCGCTGCGCTACTACCGCGAGAAGGGCTGGGTGAAGTAGGCACCCGTCTCCGAGCGGGCGAAGAAGCGGGCCATGCGCCCGCTTTTTCGTGCGCACCCCCGAACCGGAGATCCGCATGAGCGAGATCGGCAAGCCCTCGGCCGAACTTCAGCAACTCGTCGCCGACGCCGATACCGGCGGGCGCGCCGCGTCGGGTGCCTCCGGCGCGATCATCACCGCGGTTGCGCTCGCCTGGTCGGCATTCCAGCTCTGGTATGCGTCGCCGCTGCCGTTCTCGCTGGGCTTCGGGGTGCTGAACGACACCGAGGCGCGCGCGCTGCACCTGGGTATCGCGCTTTTCCTCGCGTTTCTCGCGTACCCGGGCTCGCGGCGGCCCGGCGTGCGCAACCGCGTGCCGCTGCTGGACTGGGCGTTCGCGCTGGTCGGCGCATTCGCCGGCGCGTACCTGCTGCTGTTCTACAACCAGCTCGCGACGCGACCCGGCGTGCCGATCGCAATGGACATCGTCGTCGCCACGATCGGCATGCTGCTGCTGTTCGAGGCAACGCGCCGCGCGGTCGGCGCGCCGATGGCGGTGCTGGCGCTGGTGTTCATCGGCTACGTCTTCCTCGGCCCGCACCTGCCCGACGTCGTCTCGCACAAGGGCGCTTCGCTCGAGCGGATGCTCTCGCACATGTGGCTCACGACCGAGGGCGTCTACGGCGTGGCGCTCGGCGTGTCGGTGACGTTCATCTTCATCTACGTGCTGTTCGGCTCGCTGCTCGATCGCGCCGGCGCCGGCAACTACATGATGCAGGTGTCGTTCGCGATGCTCGGCCACCTGCGCGGCGGACCGGCCAAGGTGGCCGTGGTCTCCTCGGCGCTCAACGGGCTGATCTCCGGCTCCTCGGTGTCCAACGTGGTGTCGGGCGGCATCTTCACGATTCCGCTGATGAAGAAGGCCGGCTACGGCGGCATCAAGGCGGGCGCGATCGAGACGGCGTCGTCGGTCAACGGGCAGATCATGCCGCCGGTGATGGGCGCGGCGGCGTTCCTGATGGTCGAGTACGTCGGCATTCCCTATAGCGACATCGTCCGGCACGCATTCCTGCCGGCGACGATCTCGTACATCTCGCTCTTCTACATCGTGCATCTCGAGGCGCTGAAGATGGGGCTGCGCGCGAGCGCCTCCCAGCGCCCGCACAGCCTGCGCGAGAAGGCGATCGGATGGTCGCTGGGCGTCTCGGGCACGATCGCCGTCTGCGGCCTCGTCTACTGGATCGCGATCGGCGCGCAGGCACTGCTCGGCGCGGCCGCGCCGTGGGTACTCGCGGCGCTGCTGCTGGCGCTGCACGTCGCGCTGCTGCGCGTGGCGAGCCGCTATCCGGACCTGCCGCAGGAGATCGACATCGACAACCCGGTGCTGCCCGACACCTGGCCGACGGTCAGGGCGGGGCTGCACTTCCTGATCCCGATCGGCGTCCTGATCTGGTGCCTGATGGTCGAAGAGATGAGCCCGGCGCTGAGCGCATTCTGGGCGACCGCCACGCTGGTGGCGCTGATGCTGACGCAGCGCCCGCTGATCGCGCTGTTCCGCGGCACCGGGACGGACGGCGCGTGGCGCAGGGGCTTCGACGAGGTCGTGCAGGGCCTGAACGACGGCGCGCGCAACATGATCGGCATCGGCATCGCGACGGCGACGGCGGGGATCATCGTCGGCGGCATCACGCTGACCGGCCTGGGATTCCGCATGACGGACTTCGTCGAGGTCGTCTCGCAGGGCAACGTGATCGCGATGCTGCTGTTCACCGCGTTCGTCTGCCTGGTGCTGGGCCTCGGGGTGCCGACCACGGCCAACTACATCCTGGTCGCGTCGCTGATGGCGCCGGTGATCGTCGAACTGGGCGCCCAGAGCGGGTTGATCATTCCGCTGGTCGCGGTGCACCTGTTCGTCTTCTACTTCGGCATCATGGGCGACATCACGCCGCCGGTCGGCCTCGCGTCGTTCGCCGCCGCCGCGATTTCGGGCGAAGACCCGATCCGCACCGGCCTGCAGGGCTCGGTCTACGCGTTGCGCACGGTGGTGCTGCCGTTCGTCTTCGTCTTCAACCCGGCGCTGCTGCTGATCGACGTCAGCGGCTGGTTCGACCTCGCGAGCGTCGCGGTCGCGTCGACGGTCGCATCGCTGGCGTTCGCGGCCGCGACGATGGCGTGGTTTCGCGAGCGCTGTCGATGGTGGGAGGTGGTGCTGCTGCTGTGGGCCTCGTTCGCGCTCTTCCGGCCCGACTTCTTCATGGACCGGATCGCCGCCCCGTACGCCGAGGCGCCGGCGTCGAGGATCTTCGAAGTGGCGCAGCAACTCGGCGAGGACGAGCGGCTCGCGATGATCATCGAGGGCACCAACATCGAGGGCGAGCAGGTGCGCAAGACCGTCGGCGTGCAGCTCGGCGCGCCCGGCGACGGGCGCAAGCGACTGCAGGACGCCGGCATCACGGTGGTCGCGCTGGGCGAGCAGGTGCAGGTCGCCAACGTGCGCTTCGGCAGTCGCGCGAAGAAGTCGGGCTTCGAGCCGGGCTGGAAGATCGGCGGCGTGCTGGTGCCGACCGACCGGCCGTCGGCGCACTGGGTCTACGCGCCCGCGCTGCTGCTGGTGGCGTTGCTCTGGTGGGGGCAGGGGCGCAGGGCGGCGCGCGCGCGTGGCGTCCCCGCCTGACCGATGCGCGTCGGCTCAGCGCGTGCCGATCCAGTCCGCATAGGCCCCGAGATCGACGTTGCCGCCGCTGACGATCACGCCCACGCGCCGCCCGCGCCAGTTCGGCACCGACGCGAATGCGCCCGCGGCAGCGAGGCAGCCGGTCGGCTCGACCACGATCTTCATCCGCTCGGCGAAGAAGCGCATGACGGCGACGAGTTGCTCGTCGGACACGGTCAGGATGTCGCGCACGCGCTCGCGGATGATCGGAAAGGTGAGCTCGCCCAGGTGGGTCGTCATCGCCCCGTCGGCGATCGTCTTCGGCACCGCGATCGTCACGATGCGCCCGGCGCGCAGCGACTGGCGGCCGTCGTCGCCGGCCTGGGGCTCGACGCCGAAGACCGCGCAGTCGGGGGCGAGTGCGCCGGCTGCGAGCGCGCAGCCCGACAGCAGGCCGCCGCCGCCGAGGCAGACGAACAGCGCATCGAGCGGGCCGACCTCCTCGAACAGCTCGAGCGCCGCGGTGCCCTGGCCGGCGATGACGTCGGCGTGATCGTACGGCGGGATGATCGTCAGGCCGCGCTCCTCGGCGATGCGCCGCGTCAGCGCCTCGCGGTCCTCGGCGAAGCGGTCGTAGGCGACGATCTCGCCTCCGTAGTCGCGCGTCGCGGCCAGCTTGGCCGCCGGGGCGTCGGAAGGCATCACGATCGTCGCGTCGACGCCGAGCTCGCGCGCCGCGAGCGCGATCGCCTGCGCGTGGTTGCCCGACGAGAACGCGATCACTCCGGCGCGCTGGTGCGCCGGTGACAGCTTCGCGATCGCGTTGAACGCGCCGCGGAACTTGAACGCGCCCATCCGCTGGAAGTTCTCGCACTTGAAGAAGAGCGAGGCGCCGGCGCGCGAGTCGGCGGTCGCCGAGCGCAACACCGGCGTGCGATGGGCGCGGCCGCGCAGCCGCTCGGCGGCGGCCTGGACGTCGGCGAACACGGGCGGGCGCATCAGACGTATCAGGTGCATCGGGCGAATCCTGGGGCATCGCGAGGCCGACAGGATACCGTCCGATCCCGGCCCCGCCGTTCGATGAGCGGCGCAGGCGGGAAGCGGCAGGCTGTCCGATGCGGTATCGTCGCGCGCATGCAAGAGGGCTCCAGAGCGGGCAGCGCGCGCGAGGTCTTCGGGGCGTTCCTGAGGCTGGGCCTCACATCGTTTGGCGGGCCGGTCGCGCACCTCGGCTATTTCCGCCGCGAGTTCGTCGAGCGGCGCCGCTGGCTCGGTGAGCGCGACTACGCAGACCTGGTCGCGCTGTGCCAGTTCCTGCCCGGGCCGGCGAGCAGCCAGGTCGGGTTCGCCCTCGGGTTGCGCCGGGCAGGCTGGCCGGGCGCGATCGCCGCATGGCTGGGATTCACGCTGCCGTCTGCGCTGCTGCTGGTGCTGTTCGCGCTCGGCTTCGCGCGCGAAGGCGGCAACGGCGCGCTGTTCGCCGCGATCGTGCATTCGCTGAAGATCGTCGCGGTCGCGGTGGTCGCCCAAGCGGTCTGGTCGATGGCCAGGTCGCTGCTGCCGGACTGGCCGCGCCGGGCGCTCGCGCTGCTGGCAGCGGCGGTGGCGCTCGCCGCGCCCGGGGCTGTCGCCCAGCTGCTGGCGCTCGCAGCCTGTGCGCTCATTGGCGCGCGCATGCTCGACAGCGCGCCGATCGCGGTCGGGGGTGGCGACGACTATCGCGTCGGCCGGCGATCGGGGCTTCTTGCCCTGGTGCTGTTCGCCGCGTTGCTCGCGGCACTGCCGGTCGCGGCAAGCTTCTCGGGAAGCGCTTCGCTGCGGCTCTTCGAAGCCTTCTATCGCGCCGGCGCGCTGGTCTTCGGCGGCGGCCACGTGGTACTGCCGCTGCTGCAGGCGAGCGTGGTCGAGCCCGGTTGGGTCTCGGAATCCGCCTTCCTCTCGGGCTACGGGGCCGCGCAGGCCGTGCCGGGCCCGCTGTTCGCGTTCGCCGCCTACCTCGGCGCGGTGATCGCGGGCGGGGAGGGCGGCGCCGGACAGGCCGCTGTCGCTCAGGCCGCTGTCGCTCAGGTCGGTTTCGCGGCCGCAGGCATCCGGGGCGCATGGTTCGGGGCGGGTGCCTGCCTCGTCGCCGTATTCCTTCCGGGGATGCTGGTGCTGGTGGGTGCGCTGCCGTTCTGGGCTCGGCTGCGCCAGCGTGCCGCGCTGCGCTCGGCGGTGGCAGGCATCAACGCCGGCGTGGTCGGCGTGCTGCTCGCGGCGTGGATCGATCCGGTGTCGACCAGCGCGCTGCGGTCGGCGCTCGACGTCGTCGTGGCGATCGTTCTCGTCGTGCTGCTGGTGCGCCTGCGCTGGCCGCCGCTGGCCGTCGTGGCGACCGCCGTCGCGCTCGGGGCGCTACGCGCGCTCGTTGCCGCCTGAGCGTTGCGAGCCGCGGACCGGCTTCAGAGCCGGATGCGCGCCGCCATCGCCTGCAACTGCGCGAACGGCGGATCGCGGCGCGGCCATCCGAGCGTCACCGCGTCGCCGTGGCGCCGCGGCAGCACGTGCAGGTGCAGGTGCGGCACCGTCTGCCAGCCCGCCACGCGGTTGGCCTGCAGGATCGTCACGCCGTCGGCGGCGAACTCGCGCTCGACCGCGATCGCGATGCGGCGCGCCGCCCGCATCATCGCCACGGCGGTGTCCTCGTCGGCGTCCATCAGCGTCTCGTACGGGCGGATCGACGCGACAATCACGTGGCCGTCGTTGACCTGGCCGGCGTCCATGAACGCGAAGACGCGATCGTCGGCATACACGCGCGCGCACGGCAGCTCGCCGGCATGCAGTCTTTCGAAAATGGTGGGCATCGTCGGTTCTCCGGGGCAGGGCACTGGCGTGGGCCAATACCCGTACTGGAAGAATACCTGAGCAGGGAACTCTACAATTCGCGGATGAATCCACCTGCCCCCCGCCTCTCCGTTCCCAAGGAAAAGCTCCGGTTCGTCCTGCTCGAGGGCATCCACGCCTCGGCGATCGAGACGCTGCGCGCCGACGGCTACATCAACGTCGAGACCCATCGCCAGTCGCTGTCCGGCGACGAGCTCGTGCGCGCGATCGAAGCCGCGCACTTCGTCGGGATCCGCTCGCGCACGCAGCTCACCGAGGCCGTGCTGGCCCGCGCGCCCAAGCTCATCGCGATCGGCTGCTTCTGCATCGGCACCAACCAGGTCGACCTCGACGCGGCGGCGCGCCGCGGCATCCCGGTGTTCAACGCACCGTTCTCGAACACGCGCAGCGTCGCCGAGCTGGTGCTGGGCGAGGTCATCATGCTGATGCGCGGCATTCCGGCGAAGAACGCGAAGCTGCACCGCGGCGGCTGGGAGAAGAGCGCGGCCGGATCGTTCGAGGTGCGCGGCAAGACGCTGGGCATCGTCGGCTACGGTCACATCGGCACGCAGACCGGCATTCTCGCCGAGCAGCTCGGCATGTCGGTGCTGTTCCACGACATCGAGAAGAAGCTGCCGCTGGGCAACGCGCGGCAGGCCGCGTCGCTCGACGCGCTGCTGGCCGAGTCCGACGTGGTGACGCTGCACGTACCGGCGACCGCGGCCACGAAGAACATGATCGCCGCGCCGCAACTCGCGAAGATGAAGCGCGGCAGCCACCTGATCAACGCCTCGCGCGGCAACGTCGTCGACATCGACGCGCTGGCCGGCGCGCTCGAGGCCGGGCACCTCGCGGGCGCCGCGATCGACGTGTTCCCGGTCGAGCCCAAGGGCAACGACGGCGTGTTCGAGTCGCCGCTCGTGCGCTTCGACAATGTGATCCTCACCCCGCACATCGGCGGATCGACCTCCGAGGCGCAGGCGAACATCGGCGGCGAAGTGGCCGCCAAGCTGCTGCGCTACAGCGACAACGGCTCGACCGTCTCGGCGGTGAACTTCCCGGAGGTGTCGCTTCCCGAGCACACCGGGAAGTGCCGGCTGCTGCACGTCCATCGCAACGTGCCGGGTATCATCGCCAGCATCAACGAGCGCTTCTCGCGCGCCGGCATCAACGTCGCGGCGCAGTACCTGCAGACCGACGCGCGGCTGGGCTACGTGGTGATAGACGTCGACGCGTCGGCCAGCCAGGTCGCGCTCGACGAGATCAGCGCGATCGAAGGGACGATCCGCTGCCGCATCCTGTACTGAACTCCAGAACGGCAGGCAAGATGGACGAACTGCAGTTGAAGCGACCGGGCGGGGCGGCTGCGCCCGCCGCGGTCCCCGCTTTCGCGCTGTGGCAACTGGGTTTTCGCCCGTTCTACCTGCTGGCCAGCGTGTTCAGCGCCGTCAGCGTCGGCCTGTGGACGCTTCAATACTCGGGGTGGCTCGGCGGGGCGTACCTGAAAGGCCCCCTCTGGCACGGCCACGAGATGCTGTTCGGCTACACGGTGGCGGTGATCGCCGGCTTCCTGCTCACGGCGGTGCGCAACTGGACCGGCCTGCCCACGCCCGCCGGAGCGCCGCTGGCCGCGCTGGCCGTGCTGTGGGTCGCCGGGCGCATCCTGGTGCTCACGCCGTGGAGCCTGGCTGCCGCCGTGGTGAGCGCCGCCTTTCCGGTCGCGGTGGCCGCCGCGATCGCCAGGCCGATCGTGCGCTCGCGCAACCGGCGCAATTACTTCTTCATTGCGCTGCTCGTGCTGCTCGGGGTGATCACGCTCGCCACGCACGCGGCGCTGAACGGGGCGATCGACGTGTCGCCGCGCTTTGCGCTGCAGCTGGCGATCGACGTGATCCTGTTCATCATGGCGGTCATGGCCGGGCGCGTTGTCCCGATGTTCACCAACAACGGGGTGCCGGGCACCAACGCCACTCGCCGCCCCTGGCTCGAACGTCTGGCGCTGGGTTCGATCATCGCGCTGTTCCTGGCCGACCACGTGCAGTCGATGCCGGCGCTCGCCGGGGCGGTGGCGCTGTTCGCGGCGATCGTGCACGCGGCGCGGCTGGCGCTCTGGCAGGGCTGGCGCACCCTGAGAACGCCGCTGGTCTGGGTGCTGCACGGCGCCTATGCCTGGATCGTGATCCACCTGCTGCTGCGCGCGCTGGCCGCCGCCGGATGGGTCGCCGAGCCGCTGGCGCTGCACGCGCTCACGCTGGGTGCGATCGGCGGGCTCACGATCGGCATGATCACCCGCACCGCGCGCGGGCACACCGCCCGCCCGCTGAAGGCCGACGGCTACGAAGCCGCGGCGTACCTGCTGGTGTTCGCCGCGGCGCTCGCGCGGGTGTTCGGGCCGATGCTGCTGCCCGCGCACTACCTGGCCTGCGTGCAGGTCTCGGGCCTGCTGTGGGTGGCCGCGTTCGGGCTCTACGCGGTGCGCTACTGGCCCGTGCTGACCCGCCCGCGCCTGGACGGCAAGCCGGGCTAGACCCCCGCAGCACGCGCCGGACGCGCGGCTCGCGTCGCGGCCCGCTGCGCGCGCGTACCATCGGGATTCGCGAGCCCGCCCCGGGAGGCGCCATGGATCCGCATCGCACCCGTCTCGAACACGACCTGCTCGGTGATCGCGCGGTTCCCGACGACGCCTACTACGGCGTGCACACGCTGCGCGCGCTCGAGAACTTCCCCATCACGGGAACGCCGATCTCGATCTATCCGGCGCTGGTTCGCGCACTGGCCTGCATCAAGCAGGCCGCGGCGATGGCCAACAACGAACTGGGACTGCTCGACGACGAGCGCACCCGCGGCATCGTGCGCGCCTGCGAAGAGCTGAGGGACGGCAGGCTGCACGACCAGTTCGTCGTCGACGTGATCCAGGGCGGCGCGGGCACCTCGACGAACATGAACGCCAACGAGGTGATCTGCAACCGCGCGCTCGAGCTGATGGGTCGCGTCCGCGGCGACTACGCGGTGCTGCACCCGATCGAGCACGTCAACATGAGCCAGAGCACCAACGACGTCTACCCGACGGCGCTCAAGCTCGCCGCCTGGTTCGGCATCGCGGGGTTGATCGACGCGATGGAAACCCTGCGGCGCGCGTTCGCCGACAAGGCGCTCGAATTCGCCGACGTGCTGAAGATGGGCCGCACCCAGCTGCAGGACGCCGTCCCGATGACGCTCGGTCAGGAGTTCTCCACCTACGCGACGATGCTCGGCGAGGACCAGCAGCGGCTGCGCGAGGCCGGCGACCTGATCCGCGAGATCAACCTCGGCGCCACCGCCATCGGCACCGGCATCACCGCGCACCCCGACTATGCGGCGCTGGTTTGCCGGCGGCTCTCGGAGGTCACCGGCGTGCAGCTGATGACCGCGCCCGACCTGATCGAGGAGACGCAGGATTGCGGCGCCTTCGTGCAGCTTTCCGGCGTGCTCAAGCGCGTCGCGGTCAAGCTGTCGAAGACCTGCAGCGACCTGCGGCTGTTGTCGTCGGGTCCGCGCGCCGGGCTCAACGAGATCGACCTGCCGGCGATGCAGGCCGGCTCGTCGATCATGCCGGGCAAGGTGAACCCGGTCATCCCCGAGGTGGTCAACCAGATCGCCTACGAGGTGATCGGCAACGACGTCACCGTCACCTACGCCGCGGAAGCGGGCCAGCTGCAGCTGAACGCCTTCGAGCCGATTATCGCGCACAGCCTGTTCAAGAGCATCACGCACCTGCGCAACGGCTGCCTGACGCTCGCCGAGCGTTGCGTGCGCGGCATCACCGCGAACCGCGAGCGCTTGCGCGCCATGGTCGAGAACTCGATCGGCATCGTCACCGCGCTCAATCCTTACATCGGCTACGCCAACGCGACCGCGGTGGCTGCCGAAGCGCACGCGACGGGCGGCTCGGTCTACCGGATCGTGCTCGAGCGCGGGCTGATGTCGCGCGAGGAACTCGACCGGGTGATGCGCCCCGAGGAGCTGACGCGGCCTCGTCCGATCCGCGGCCGGTCGCAGTGAGCGCGGCGCGCCCGGCGGACGCCTTCCTCGCCGCCGGCGTGCCGGAATTGTCGACTCCGGATAAGGAGTGTAGAATCTCCCGATCCGGAGAATGACTTGAGCCTTGCGCGGCCTGCCTATCCGTCGAGCCGCTTTGCGCCCGACCCGATCGTCGACCTCGCGTCGAAGGAGCACCGTGCGCGCCTGTCGCGTTCGGCGCTGCTCGGCTTCTTCGCGCTGGCCGACCGGTGGAAGCTGCGCGACGAGGATGCCCGCGCGCTGCTCGGCGGCCTGTCGAGCAGCGCGTGGTACGAGTGGAAGAAGAAGCCCGACCGGCTGCTCGACGTCGATCGCATCACGCGGATCTCGTATCTCGTCGGCATCTACAAGGCGCTGCACATCCTGTACGGCGACGAGCTGGCAGACCAGTGGATCGGGCTGCCGAACCGCAACGCGATCTTCGGCGGCGCCACGCCGCTGGCCTACATGATCTCCGGCGGGCTGCTGGCGATGCAGACGGTGCGCAAGCTGCTCGACGCGCGCCGGGGCGGCGTGTGAGCGCGGCCCTTCCGCGCACGACGCTGCTGCGCCAGTTCGACACGGTCAGGCTCGTTCCGTCGCGCTTCGCGGCAGTCGAAGACTCGGTGCTGGCGGCGATCGCGACCGACGACGCGCACCTCGCCGACCTGTTCGAGCTGGACGCCGCGACCAACGAGCGCCTGCGCGCCGAGCGCGGACTGCTGCCGGGAATCGGGATCGACGAGCTGGTGTTCGGTGTACCGAACTTCAGGATCGTGAACGCCGCGTTCACGCACGCCCGTCCGGAAGGCAGCCGGTTCAATGGCCCCGATCGGGGGGCCTGGTACTGCAGCTTCGAGATCGAGACCGCGCTGGCCGAGGTCGCCTTCCACAAGGGCGTCGAGTATGCCGAGATCGGGCGCTACGAGGACAGCGTGACCTACGAGGCGTTTCGGGCAGACTTCACGCACGCGTTCCACGAGCTGCGCGGCGACCCGCGCTTCGCCGCGTGCCTGGATCCGCGCAGCTACCGGTCGTCCCAGAAGCTCGCCGAACGGCTGATGCGGGCGGGAGCGGTCGGCGTCGTCTACCCCAGCGTGAGGCGCCCCGCGGGCGTCAACCTGGCCTGCTTCCGGCCAGCCGTGGTCGGCAACGTCCGGCGCGGCGAGGGCTGGCGGCTGACCTGGTCGGGCTCGCCCGAGCCCCGCATCGTGCCCCTGCGCCGGCGACGCTGATGCGCGCGGATGACCGATCCGGGCGGACGCAGGCCAGGCGGGTGCCCTCGGGGGGCCCTACGCCCGGATAGACCGCGCGGATCCTGGCGTGCTACTTGAGCTGCGTGCCTTCGGAGTCGAACACCTGCACGGTCACCGGGATGCCCGCGGCCACGCTCTGCGTCACCGTGCAGAACTGCTCGAATTGCCCGAGCACGCGATCGAGGTGTTCGAGCGTGCCGCCGGGCACGCCGAGCGTCAGGCGCGCCCGGATCGCCAGCACGCGCAGCCGGTTCTCGGCATTGCGGCCGACCTCGGCGGTGACTTCCGCGGCGAGCGGCTCGGGTTTCTGCTTGAACTTGCGCAGCGCGAACAGCAGCGAGCTCGACAGGCAGTTGCCGACTGCCGAGGCCAGCAGCTGGATCGGCGACGGACCCGCGCCCTGTCCGAGCGGCGGCGGCTCGTCGCCGACCAGGCCGGGAACGTCGGCACCGTAGGCCACCTCGAACTGGTAGTCGTGTTTCTGCGCCAGCTGCACTGTGACGTGTTCGGAACTCATTGCCAGGATCTCCAGCGAAATCGACGGTTTCAGCCTGATGGTACGCGAGACCGGTCGCCCTCACGCCATTGGCAGGGCCGCCGGGTCGGCGCCGACGCCGACGACTCAGCCCCGGGCGTCATTCGGCGGGCTGCGGTAGGGTTCCGCGGACGGCAGGAAGTCTTTCTCGGCCAGCGCCGCATCGATCCATTCGCGGATTGCCGCGCATTCCACGATGCGGCGCGCGTAGCCGACGCAAGTGGCGTCGAGCGGTACACCGTAGGTGCGAAAGCGCAGCACGACCGGCGCGTAGAAGGCGTCGGCGATGCCGAAGCCCCCGAACAGGAACGGGCCGCCCGATGCGCCGAGGCACTCGTTCCACATCTGCGTGATCCGCGCGACGTCTGCGCGCAGCGCCGGCTGCTCGGCCAGCACCTGCTGCCCGATTTGCGGCAGGCTGGCCTCGACGTTGAACGGGAAGCGGCTTCGCAACGCGACGAAACCGGAGTGCATCTCGGCGGTGACCGAGCGGGCCCGTGCGCGCGAGGCCGGCTGCGCGGGCCACAGGTGCAGCGTCGGGAAGCGCTCGGCCAGGTATTCCGCGATCGCGAGCGTGTCCCAGATCGCCATCGGCGTGCCGTCGACGACAGTCTTGAGCACCGGCACCTTGCCGGCGGGGCTGATCGCCGCCATGCGCCGCTTGAACTCGGAGTCGGAGGCGTACGAGTCCAGGCGGACCTGCACCTCGTCGAAGTCGATGCCCGCCTGGCGCATCAGCACCCAGGGCCGCATCGACCACGACGAGTAGTTCCGGTTGCCGATGTAGAGCTCGAGTTCCTTGCCCATCCGCTTTGCCTCCGCGAGCAGTCCATTATCATCGTGCCGAGCCGTGCCCGGCGCGGTCACCGGATCGTATCGCCGCAGGCGGGCAGCATCGGCCATTATCCATGAGCACCGTACGAAGATCGTCGCGCGTCCGCAGGAAGATCGATCTCGCGCTGCAGGGGGGTGGTGCGCACGGCGCCTTCACGTGGGGCGTGCTCCATCGATTGCTCGAAGACGATCGCATCGAGATCAGCGCCATCAGCGGCTCGAGTGGCGGCGCGATCAACGCGGTGGTCATGGCGGCAGGCCTGATGGCGGGCGGTCGCACCGCCGCACGCGAGGCGCTGCGCGAATTCTGGGCGAGCGTCGGCGCGTCGGCGCGGCTCAACCCGCTGAACGGCGGCATGTTCGGCGCCATGTTCGGCAGCGCGGCCGCGGCCTGGACGCCTCTGGGGCTTTATCTCGACATGGCGAGCCACGTCTTCTCGCCATACCAGTTCAATCCGCTGAACGTCAACCCGCTGCGCCAGGTGATCGCCGACGCGGTCGATTTCGATGCGGTGCGACGCTGCGACAAGGTCGACCTGTTCATCGGCGCGACACAGGTTCGCACCGGCCGCTTGCGGGTTTTTCGCAACGCGGAGCTGAGCGTCGACGCGGTGCTGGCGTCGGCGTGCCTGCCGATGCTGTTCCAGGCGGTCGAGATCGACGGCGAGGCCTACTGGGACGGCGGCTACACCGGCAATCCGACGCTGCTGCCGCTGATCGCCGAGGCGAGCGCCGACGACGTGCTGCTGGTGCAGATCAACCCGACCGAGCGCGACGAGGTGCCCACGCGCGCCCCGGACATCCTTGCGCGGATCGACGAGATCACGTTCAACGGCAGCCTGCTCAAGGAGTTGCGCTCGATCGCGCTGGTCAGGTGGATGCTGCGCCAGGAGGGCAGGCCGATCGAGCGCTACCGCGCACCGTTGTTCCGGCGGCTGCACGATCTTCGCCTGCACCGGCTCGACGGCGGCGTCGAGCTGGCCCGGCTCGGCAATTCGAGCCGGCTCGCCGCCGACCCGGCGACGCTGTCGCAGTTGCACCGTCTCGGCTACGATGCCGCCGACGGCTGGCTGGCGCGCAACTTCATGCACCTCGGCCGGCGCTCGACCGTCGACCTCGAGCGCGACTTTCCCCGCGATTCGTTGGCCGGCGGCGCGTGAGCGGCGCTGCCCGCGGCGGCCAGGCGACGGCGCCCGCGCGCCCGATGCCAGAACCTGCGCCGGTGACGATGATGACGCGCTTCTCGAGCTCTTTCGGCATGTCGTGCTCTCGCTGATTCGAGGCCATCGAGTGTAATGTCGCGGAATCGGCCGTGCTTCGATCCGCGTCGAGGCGCGGGTCGACGCCGGGCGTTCGAACGAGGAGGTCGAAGTGGCCCGGCGTGCTCTCGCCCTGTCGAAGGTCTACCAGTTGCTCGAGCCCGGCCCGGTCGTGCTGCTGACGACGGCGCGCAAGGGGCGCCCGAACGTCATGACGATGTCGTGGCACACGATGATGGAATTCGAGCCGCCGCTGGTGGGTTGCGTGATCAGCGACCGCAACCACAGCTTCGCGGCGCTGAAGGCCACGCGCGAGTGCGCGATCAACGTCCCGGAGTGCGACCTCGCCGACCAGGTGGTCCGATGCGGCAACACGTCGGGGCGCGACGTCGACAAGTTCGCCGCGTTCGGCCTGACGGCCGCGCCCGCGAGCCGCGTCTCGGCGCCGCTGATCCGCGAGTGCTTCGCCAGCCTCGAGTGCCGGGTCGTTGACACGCGGATGGTCGCGAAGTACGGATTCTTCGTCCTCGAGGTCGTCGCGGCCTGGGCGGACCGGTCTCGCGGCGCGCCGCGCACGCTTCACCATCGCGGCTACGGCACGTTCATGGTGGCCGGCGAGACGGTCCGCCTGCCGTCGCGGATGCCCTGAGCTGCGGCTCGCCTGCGGCAAGCAGGTAAGATCGCTGCCGGACGCCCGCCGGACCGCGACGGGCATCGAAACCGGTGGAGTTTCCGATCTTGAGCCGCCTGAACGACCGCCTTCGCCTGCTGCCGCCGGAGTTGCTGGGGGCGCTCGCGCGCGGCATCGAGAAGGAGAGCCTGCGCGCCCGTGCCGACGGGATGCTGGCCGACACCCCGCACCCCCGGGCGCTCGGGTCGGCGCTGACCCACCCCCACATCACCACCGACTTCAGTGAGTCGCAGCTCGAGCTGATCACCGGCGTGCACCGCGACGCGCAATCGTGTCTCGCCGAGCTGACCGCGATCCACCAGGCGGTGCACCGCGGGATCGGCGACGAGATCCTGTGGGCGGCGAGCATGCCCTGTGGCTTGCCGGCCGACGACGCCATTCCGCTCGCGCGCTACGGCACGTCGAACGTCGGCCGCGCGAAGACCGTCTACCGGCAGGGCCTGTCTCACCGCTACGGGCGGCGGATGCAGACGATTTCGGGCATCCATTACAACTTTTCGATGCCCGAGGCGGCCTGGCCGATCCTGCAGCGGGCCGATGGCCACGCCGGATCGGAGCAGGACTACCGCACCGCGTCCTACTTCTCGCTGATCCGCAACTTCCGGCGTCGCTCGTGGTTGCTGCTGTACCTGTTCGGCGCCTCGCCCGCGGCATGCAGCACGTTCCTGGCCGGGCACCCGCACAACCTGCAGAAGCTCGAGGGAGGCACGCTGCACCTGCCGCACGCGACATCGCTGCGAATGGGGCCGCTGGGCTACCAGAGCGACGCGCAGGCCGCGCTGGCGGTGAGCTTCAATTGCCTGGACAGCTACTCGAAGTCGCTGTCGCGCGCGTTGAGCGAGCCGTATCCGGCCTACGAGCGGATCGGCATCCACGACGGCAACGGGCTGTACCGCCAGTTGGCCGCGACCTTGCTGCAGATCGAGAACGAGTTCTACGGAACGATTCGCCCCAAGCGCAGCATCCGTTCCGGCGAACGGCCGCTGCGAGCGCTCGCCGAACGCGGCGTGGAGTACGTCGAGGTGCGCTGCCTCGACCTCGATCCGTTCTCGCCGATCGGGATCGAGGCGGGCACGCTGCACTTCCTCGACGTGTTCCTGCTGCATTGCCTGCTCGACGAGAGCCCGCGCGACACGCCCGAGGAGATCGCGGCGATGTCGCGCAACCAGCACAAGGTGGCGCAGAACGGCCGCGAGCCGGGGCTGCGCCTCGAGCATGGCGGCCACGAGGTGAGCCTCGTCGAGTGGGGCCGCGAATTGCTGCAAGAGTGCGCGCCGATCGCGGCGGCGCTCGACGCGGCGACGAGCCCGCGCGCCGAAGGCGCCACCCCTCACCGTCACGCGCTCGCCGCGGCCGGGGCGCTGCTGGCCGATCCGTCGCTCACGCCCTCGGCGCGCAGCCTGCGCGAGATGGCGCAGGGCTTCGACAATTCGTTCTCGCGTTTCGCGCTGGCTCGATCCGTGCAGCACCGCGAGGCGCTGCTCGCTCTGCCGTTCGACGAGGGCTCCGAGAAGCGCTTCCGCCGGATGGCCGAGGAGTCGCTCGCCGAGCAGCGGCGCATCGAGGCCGCCGACGAGATGCCCTTCGAGACCTACCGGCAACGTTACCTGGCCGGCGAGCTGCCGCTGGGCGATGACCGCTGACGCCGTGGCGGCTGCGCACCTGTCCGCGCTGCTCGGGCGCTTCGCCCGGGCCGTCGCCGCGCACGATGCGGACGGGTTCGCGTCGCTGTTCACGCCGGACGGGCGGTACCACGACGGCTTCTTCGGGGTGCACGAGGGGCGCGAGACGATCGCCGCGATGCTCGAGCGCTTCTACGTCGGAGGCGAGGCGTTCTTCTGGCAATTCCGCGACGTGGTCGCCTCGAGCGACCTCGGCTATGCGCGCTACGTGTTCAGCTATCGCTCGCGCGAACCCGAGAGCGCCGGGCAGGTGGTCGTGTTCGAAGGGATCGCGCAGATGCGGCTGCGCGACGGGCTGATCGCCGAGTACGACGAGACGTTCGACCGCGGGATCGCCTTCACGCAGCTGGGCTACGAGCTGCCGCGCATCGGCAAGCTGCTGGGTCGCTACACGCGGGAGTTCACGGGCTCTTCGGCCGCGCGCGCGCATCTGGCGGCGCGTCCGGATCGGGCTGGGCGGCCGCCAGGCGGCGCTTGAGGCCGCCGAAGCGGCGACGGTACTGCGCCGGCGTCAGCGCGACGCGGCGGCGGAACAGGCGCGAGAAGAAACTCGCGTCCTGGTAACCGACTTCGAGCGCGACGGCTTCGACCGGATCGTCGCCCGCCTCCAGCATCTGCTTGGCCTCCTCGAGGCGCAGCGTGTGGACGTACTCGATCGGGCTCATTCCGGTGGCCTGCGCGAACCGCCGCTTGAACGTGCGCTCGGGCAGGCCCGACAGCGCGACCATCTGCGCGACCGGCGCCTCCGCCTGGTAGTGGCGTGCCGCCCATTCCTGGCAACGCGTCACCACCGGGTCCGACGACTGCGCGCCGTGGCGCAACGACGCGTAGGCGATCGGGCTCGTCGTGTTCCAGTCCATCAGGTTGATCCGCGCGACCTGCATCGCCGCCTCGGGACCGGCATGGCGGGCGATGAGCGAGAGCACGAGCTGGTGCCACGCGATGCCGCTGCCGGCCATCATGATGCGCTGCCCGGCGCCGGCGAAGACGAGCCCGCGCTCGGGATGCCATCGGATGCGCGGATAGTGCCGGCGCAGCGCGTCGCAATAGGCCCAGTGGGTCGTGGCGTCGAGGCCGTCGAGAAGCCCCGTGCGCGCGAGCAGCACTGCGCCTGAGCAGGACGAGGTAACGGTCGCGCCGGCGGCGTAGCGCTCGCGCAGCCAGCTCGCTTCCACGTCGTAGCGATCGCCGAGCGGCTCGTCCGGCGGAATTGCCAGGTCCGTGACGCAGACGATGTCGGGGGCACGCGCCCCGGCAAGGCTGGCGTCGGGTGTGATGCGGACGCCGTTGGCGGCCGTGAACGGCGCGCCGTCGCGCGACACCACGAGCGGGCGAAACGGCGACTCCGCGCTGCCGCCGTGGACCATCTGCCAGTCGCGACAGGTGCTGGCCAGCGCGTCGTAGTAGCCGTACAGCGTCGCCGCCGACGTGTCGGGGACGCCGAGCAGCGCCACGACCACGGGTCGGGAGGGGGTTCGCGTCGCATTGCCCATGGCACGAATGTCCGCTTCGTTGCACGAATCACTTTAGTCGATCCGGCGCCCCGGCGACACACTTGCGCTCCATGGGCCGCCTCGCGGCATCAGCCACTCACTGGAGCGACACGGACATGAAGATGATCGATCACGCCGGCCACGCGGTTTCCGGCGCAACCGGGGAGAGCCTCGCACACTTCGAGCAGGCGGCGCACGAGCTGCGCTGCTTCATCGGCGACCCGCTCGCAGCCGTCGACCGCGCGCTGGCTGCGGCCCCGCGGATGACGATGGCCCACGTGCTGCGCGCTTGGCTGCACCTGCTGGGCACTGAGCCGACGGGCCTGCCGGTCGCCCGCGACTGCGCAGCGGCGGCAGGCGCACTGTCCGCCACCGACCGCGAGCGCCGCCACGTGGAAGCGGTGCGGCTCGTGTCCCACGGCCGCTGGCGCGAGGCCGGGCGGGTGCTCGAGGACCTGAGCGCGCGCTACCCGCGCGACGCGCTGGCACTCGGCGTCGGCCACCAGGTCGACTTCTTCACCGGAGACTCCCGCATGCTGCGCGACCGCATCGCCCGGGCGCTGCCGGCGTGGAGCCCGTCGATGCCCGGCTACCACGCTCTGCTCGGCATGCACGCCTTCGGCCTCGAGGAGACCGGCGACTACGAGCAGGCCGAGCGGCAGGGCCGGCGCTGCGTCGAGCTCGAGCCGCGCGACGGATGGGGATGGCACGCGGTCGCGCACGTGATGGAGATGCGCAACCGTCCCGACGACGGCATCGCGTGGCTGGCGCCGGGGGCGCGGCACTGGTCGACGGACAGCTTCTTCGCCGTCCACAACTGGTGGCACCTCGCGCTGTTCCATCTGGAGCGCGACGAGATCGACGAGGTCCTGCGCCTGTTCGACGGCCCGATCTTCGGCGCGCGATCCGCGGTCGTCCTCGACCTGGTCGACGCGACGGCGATGCTGTGGCGGCTGCAGCTGCGCGGCGCCGATGTCGGCGATCGCTGGCAGGCCGTGGCGGGGAACTGGGCGCCGCTCGCCGGGGCGGGCACCTACGCGTTCAACGACATGCACGCGATGATGGCGTTCGTCGGCGCGGGCCTGCCCGATGCGCAGGTCGCGGTGCTCGATGCACAGCGCCGGGCGCTCGGTGTCGACGACGACAACGCGGAGTTCACGCGCGAGGTGGGTGGGGCCGCGACGCAGGCGATGCAGGCCTTTGGTCGCGGAGATCCGGCGCTGGCGGTGCGCCTGCTGCGCTCGATCCGCTCCACCGCGAATCGGTTCGGCGGCAGCCACGCGCAGCGCGACGTGATCGACCTGACGCTGGTCGAGGCGGCACTGCGAGCGCAGGACGCGCCGCTGGCTGCGGCACTGGCGGCCGAGCGGCTGGCACTGCGCCCGCGCAGCCCGCTCGCGCGGCGCTTCGTCGCCAGGGCGGGGCAGGTGCAGGTCGTGAACGCGAACGAGCCGCTCGCAGCGACGCAGGGTGGCGGGCACGCGAAGGCGCTCGACGAGGTCGGCTTGTCCTGACGAGGGAGGCGGCGCTCCTCGCGCCGCCCGCCGGCGAGCCCCGCAGATTCAGGAACCGGGCTCGGCGCTCGCGCTTCGATCGGTCGAGGCCGTCGAGTATTCCGACACCACCGCCTTCAGCCGCCGCCAGTGCGAACCCGGCCAGTAGAGCCGACCGCAGCCGGTGCACAACGTGAACTCCGTCTGCCCGGCGGCCACCCGCGGCGGCAGGCGACCTGCGATATCGCCCCTTTCGGCGGGTCGCAGCAGGGCATTGCACGCGAGGCAACGGCTGAACGGGCGGATGCCCTCGCGCAGGCCGAAATGCGCGACGACCTCGCGCAACTGCTCTTCGGTCGTGCGCGCCCGCACGTAGCGCCCGCGCGCCACCCGCCGATGCTTGAGCAGCTCGCGGTCGCGGCTCAGCACGATGCGCCCGTCGCCGTCGGCGAGGCCGGCGAGCGAGCGATCCGGCGCGTCGCGCGCCAGCTTGGTGTCGAAGCCGAGCAGCCGCAGTCGCCGTGCCAGGCCGCCGAGATGCGCGTCGGCGAGGAAGCGCGGCGACGGGTCTCCCGAGGCGAGGCGCATCGCCTCGGCCGGGAACACGTCGAGCGAATCGGTCGCCCGCAGCAGGTGCCCGAGCCCGGCGGGGCGGCCGTCGACCAGGACCCGGCCGACCTCGGTGTGCGGCACCCCGATCGCCTCGATCGCGTGCTTGGCGGTCGCGCGTTCGGCGCAGGGCCATTCGAAGGCGCGATCGCGCCAGTCCGGTCGAAGGAGGTCGTTGAGCTCGTCGTGGAAGCGGAAGTGCGGCATCGGCAGGGGCTGTGGCAAGCTGGTCGAAAGGAAAATGCACCAGCATGGACGATAGCGCGGCTGCGACTCCGGCGCCGAGCCCGTCGGAGTGGCTCGCGTTCGCGTTCATCCGCGACGCGCCGCGCATGCCCAACGGCCAGTACCTGGGCATCGAGACCGCGCCGGTCGAGCCCTGGCCGCACCAGCGCGTCGTCGCGCGGCGGCTGGTCGACGGTTGGCCGCTGTCGTGGATGCTCTGCGACGAAGTGGGGCTGGGCAAGACGATCGAAGCCGGGCTGGCGCTGCGTGCGTTGCGGATGTCCGGCTACGTCGGGCGCGCGTTGATCGCGGTGCCCGCGAGCATCGCCGCGCAATGGCAGCGCGAGATGGCGGACAAGTGCCTGCTGCCGTTCGCCCGCGCGCTCGGCGGGGCGTACCCTCGTCACCGGGTGCTGCTGCCGCGCGAGCACGAGCGTGCGGCAGCCTCGCTGTTCGCGCCCGAGTTGGTGATCGTCTCGACCGGGCTGCTCACGCGGCGCGAGCGACAGCCCGAGCTGAAGGACGCCGACGGCTGGGATCTGGTGCTGCTCGACGAGGCACACTGCGCGCGCCGATCGAATCCGACTGCCGGCCCCGACCGCCCGCCGCGATGGACCCGGCTCTACCGGATCGCGCGCGACGTGCTGCGCCCGAAGGCGGCCGCGCTGTGGCTTGCCACGGCGACGCCGATGCAGCTCGAGCCGATCGAGGCGATCGATCTCGCGACGCTCACGCGACGGCTCGGGCCCTTCGCGCTCGAACCCCGCGTCGCGCTCGCCTACTACGGCCTGCTCGCAAGGCTGCGCGCCGGGGCCGGGCTCGAGCCCCTGGAATGGCGCTTCGTCGCGCGCGTGGCGCGGCACGTGCTGCGCTTCGACGCCGCAGCCGCCCGCTTCGTCGAGCGCGCAATGATGCGCGGACGTGCCGGCGCAGCGCTGCGGCGCTGGCTCGACGCCCCCGACACGGCGAGTGCCACGCCAGTGCCGTCGCTGCGCAAGGCGGTGCTGCGGCTGCTGTTCGCGGTGGCGCCGCTGTCGCGGGCGATGATTCGGCACGACCGCGGATTGCTGCGCCGCTACCAGCGCCAGGGGCGCCTGGCTGCGCCGCTGCCCACGCGCAAGGTCCATCTGCCAGCGATCCGGCTCACCACCGCGGAGCGGGAGGTCTACGACCTGTTCGCGCCGTATTGCCGCACCCTCGCCGAGCAGGTCAGGGCACACAGCCGGCAGCGCATCGCCGTCGGCTTCATGCTGAGTTTCTTCGGCCTGCGCTTCGCGTCGAGCTACAAGGCGATCCACGACACGCTGGCGCGGCGGCGCGACAAGGTCGTTGCCGCGCTGGAGGGCCGGCCGCTTCCGTCGTCGGGCGAGACGGTCGGCTGGAGCGAACGCGACTGGGAGGATCACGAGTGGGAACGGCGTGATCTGGAGGGGCGCGCCCACGACGAGGCCGACACGCCGGACGACGAACTGCTGACGGCCGGCCTGCACTGGCGCAGCCGGGTCGACCTCGGCTGGGAGGTCGAGCAGTTGACGGCGCTGCTCGAGCGGCTCGCGCCGCTTGCGCAACTGCGCTCGCCGAAGGTGCGCGCGCTGCTGAAGGGGCTGCGCGCGCGCCGCGGCACGGACGGGCGCCTGCGGCAGGCCGTCGTCTTCACGCGCTTCTACGACACGCTGGTCGATCTGCAGGGCTGGATCGAGCGCGACGAGCCGTCGGTGCGCCTGGGTGTCTTCTCGGGGCCGCGCTGCGCGTGGATGGACGATACGCGCGGCTGGCACGGGGCCAGCCGCGAGGAAGTGAAACGGCGCTTCGTCCGCGGCGAAATCGACCTGCTGCTATGCACCGACGCGGCCGCCGAAGGGCTGAACCTGCAGTCGGCCGACCTGCTGGTCAACTTCGACCTGCCATGGAATCCGATGAAGCTCGAGCAGCGGATCGGCCGCATCGATCGCATCGGCCAGCGCCATCGCACGATCCACGTGATCAACCTCGCCTACCCCGGCACGGTGGAGGAGGAGGTGTACGTGCGGCTGCTGCGGCGAATCCGGGGAGCGGCAGGCACCGTGGGGGCGCAGCCGCTGGTCGTGCTGCCGGTCGGTCCGGCCGACCTGCGGCGCCTGTCGACCGGCGAGCTCGAGCCGGAGCGTCTCGAGGCGATCGTGCGCGAGCGGCTGCGGCTGGTGCGCGAGCGCGCCGAGTCGATGTCGCCGACCGCGGCCGAACTGCACGCGCTGTACCGCGAGCTCGGCGACGAGCTGGCGGCGACCAAGCTGCCGATTGCGCTCGGGGAGATCTTCGAGACGCTGGCCGGCTCGGCAACGCTGAAGGCGCTGGGCAGCGAACGGATCGAGACGCCGCACGGGGCGGCGCTGCTGGTCCGCGGGATCCCCGGTTGCGAGCCGTACCTGCTCACCGTCTCTCGCGCGCTATACGAGCGGGGCCTGCCGGGGCGCGACGAACCGCTGCGTTTCGCGACCTGGGGCGAGCCGGTATTCGACGCGCTGGTGGCGCACGTGCTCGCGCGCGGCCACGCGCCCGCCGGCTTCGCACGCGCCTGCGCCGACGTGCCCGGGACGCGCGCGAGCGTCGTGTCCTGGGTCGTGTCGACGAACACCGGGCCGGTCGTCGTCGAGGAATTCGGACAGCTTGCGACACTGCAGCCGGGGGGCGCGCGCCGGCCCGACGCCGCGGCGCTCGAACGGGCCACGCAACGCGCCGCTGCCCGAGCCGAATCCGTCGCGAGCCTGCGGCAGGTCGAGCGCGACGCGTCGCTGGCCGCCGTGACGCACCACCGGATTCATCGCGCGCTGGCCGCGAAGCTGGTCGCGGCCGCGCCGAAGGGAAGCCGGCTTCGCGAACTGGAGGCGCATCTTCCCGATTGCACGCGCACGCTGCGGATTCCGAAGCTGGACCCGGCGCTGGTCGCCGCCGAGGCGCAGTACGGCCTGCTCGAAGCAAAGCGCGACGCGGTCGACCTGCCGGCTTTCTACCAGCGCTGCCTGGTGGCGACACTCGAGCGCGAGCGGCTGGCGCTCAGGCGCGCTCGCCGCGGCGAAGGCGAGGAGGAGATCGCGCTGGCCGAGCTGGCCGAGCGCCTGCTGCGCGGAACGAGCCCGATCCGGTAACGACCGACCCGGCAGCCCACGGGCGTGCCTGCTCCGATGGGAACACCTCGTACCGCTTCGATTGCGATGCTGGCTGAGCGGGGGCATAATCGGGGGCATTGCATACGTGGATGAGACAAATGCCCCTGACTGACGCCGCCATTCGCCGCGCCATGCCTGCCGCCAAACCCGTGCGCATGTTCGACGGCGGCGGGCTGTACATCGAAATCTCGCCCGCCGGTGGAAAGCTCTGGCGTTTCAAGTATCGATTCGGCGGCAAGGAAAAGAGGCTGGCGCTGGGGGCCTATCCTGCCGTTCCGCTCGAGGGCTGCCGGGACGCAGTCACGGGGGAATGGATTCCAGGCGCCAGGGAGAAACGCGACGAAGCCCGGCGACTGCTGGCCAGCGGGGTCGACCCCGCCGAAAGCCGCAAGGCGCAGAAAGCGGAAAGCCGCGCGCACGCGTCGCAGGCGACGGCCGGCAGTCTTCCCGACGAGACGGCGTGGGCCAATCGCGTTCCGGGGCGCAGGGCGCAGCGGGGACTGAGGGAAGAGGTGCTCTACGAGACCGCCGCCCGGTGGTTCAACAACCACGGCTATCACGGCACGTCGCTGAGCGACCTGGCGAAGGAGCTGGGAATCACCAAGGCCGCGCTGTACAACTACGTCGCGAACAAGAGGGAGTTGCTCTACAACATACACGTGCGCTCGCTCCAGGCGGCGCGGGCCGCCCAGGACAGTGCGGCCACCGAGAGCACCGGCCTCGGCAGGGTCCGGAAGATGATCTTCAACTACGTCGCCGCGATCACCGAGTCGCCGACGGTGACGTTCATCCTGCTGGAAGACGGGGCTCTCGCTCCCGAGCAGGCCGAGGAAATACTCGCCGCCCGGCGCGCGCTCGATCATGAGTTCCGGAGCTGGGTCGCAGCGGGAATACGCGACGGGTCGATCCTGCCGTGCGATCCCCAGCTGGTGTCGTTGCTGGTGACCGGGAGCATGGCGTGGGTGACGAAGTGGTACGACCCGAGAGGCCCCTGGACCGGCGAACAGGTGGCTGAGGCGACGAGCGTGCTGTACGCGCGAATGCTAAGCAGCGCGCCGATCGGCCCGTTGCCGGACAGCGTCGGCAAGATCGTCCCGGAAGGCGGGCTCTGGATGCCGCCGCCCGCGCGACCGGTCGGCGGCAACTCCCGGTCGGGTCGGTCGGCCCGTTCCCGGTTCGTTGACAGGTAACCGATCGGTAACTAAACTGATCGGACGGTTAACCTTGCCACGACCGATCGCCGCTCGCGAGCCGATCGTTCACTCACGAGAGAGAGAGGGGTATGCGCTGGAGACTGTTGACGCTGGGGGCTGCGCTGGCGCTCGTGGCGGGGGCGGCGTCGGGCCAGACCCAGGGCGTGAGCAGGACCGAGATCGTGGTCGGTTCGCTGCAGGACCTGTCCGGCCCGATCGCCAGCCTCGGCAAGGCGAGCCGCAACGGCATGCAGATGAGGATCGACGAGCAGAACGAGAAGGGCGGCATTCACGGCCGCAAGATCCGGTTCGTCGTCGAAGACCACGCCTACGACCCGAAGCGCGCAGTCCTCGCGACGCACAAGCTGCTCGAGCAGGACAAGATCTTCCTGATGCTGGGGCACATCGGCACGCCGACGAACGTCGCGGTGATGCCGCTGCTGTTCGAGCGCAACGTCATCAACCTGTTTCCCTTCAGCCCGGGCAGGCAGATGTTCGATCCTGTGCATCGCCTGAAGTTCGCGTCCTTCACTCCCTACTACGACCAGGCACGCCAGTCCGTCCCCGTGCTCGTCAAGCAGAGGGCGCTGAAGAAACCCTGCATCATCTATCAGGACGACGACTACGGCATCGAGCACCTCAAGGGTGCCGAGGACGGCCTGAAGACGATCGACCTGCAGTGGGTCGAGAAGACGTCGTACAAGCGCGGCGCCACCGACTTCTCGTCACAGGTGGCACGCATGAGAAGCGCGGGGTGCGACCTGGTCGTCCTCGGTACCCTCATCCGCGAGACGATCGGAACCGTCGCCGAGGCTCGCAAGACGGGCTTCAATCCGGTCTTCCTGGGAACGACCGGGATCTACTACGACCAGATCCACAAGCTCGGCGGCTCCGCGATGGATGGCATCGTCGCCACCCACACGGCCGCGGTTCCCTACCCGGATAGCGGGTCGGAACAGGTGCGCGCCTGGATCCAGCGCTACAAGAGCAAGTTCGGCGAAGACCCGTGGATGCACTCGGTCTACGGCTACGCAAACGCCGAGGCCATGATCATCGCGCTGGAGAAGGCCGGGCCCGACCTGAGCACCGGGTCGCTCATCAGAGCGATCGAGGCGACCAGGTTCCCCACGGACATCTTTGGCAGCGCGGAGATGACCTTCAGCCCCACCAAGCGCCTCGGATCGAGCCTCTATCGGTTCGCCGAAATTCGCGACGGCCGCTGGGTGACGACGTCGGACTACTTCGGCGAGCGCTGAGCCGCCTGCCGCGGCGCCGGCGCGCCGCGGCTCTTCAACGGGCCCGGCATCCTGGGGATGGCCGGGGCACGCCAGGACGGACCATGGATCTGGAATTCACGCCGGAAGATTGCGACTTCCGCGCCATCGTGCGCGAGTTCATCGGCGGCAACCTGCCGGCCGACATCGCGGCCAGGGTCCACGCGCGCAGGCCGCTCGGCAAGGACGACTTCACGCGCTGGCAGAAGATCCTGCACGATAGGGGGTGGGGCGTCCCGGCATGGCCGAGGGAATTCGGCGGCGCGGGATGGACCCCGATCCAGCAGTACATCTTCGAGGAAGAATGCGCCGACGCCGGCGCGCCGATGCAACTTCCGTTCGGCCCGAAGATGGTCGGCCCGGTCATCATGGCCTTCGGGAGCGATTTCCAGCTGGAGAGCTTCCTGCCCGGCATCGCTTCGGGCGAAGACTGGTGGTGCCAGGGCTTCTCCGAGCCCGGCGCGGGTTCCGACCTGGCCTCGCTGAAGATGCGCGCCGAACGTGTTTCGGGCCCGGACGGCGGGCACTACCTGGTCAACGGGCAGAAGACCTGGACCACCTATGCACACTACGCCGACTGGATCTTCTGCCTGGTGCGCACCCGTAGCGACGGTCGCCCTCAAGAGGGGATTTCGTTCCTTCTGGTCGACATGAAGACGCCCGGCGTCAGCGTCCGACCGATCGTCATGCTCGACGGTGGGCACGAGATCAACGAAGTGTGGTTCGAGAACGTCGAAGTCCCGGCGCGCAACCTGGTGGGTGACGAAAACAGGGGCTGGACGTACGCCAAGTTCCTGCTCGACCAGGAACGTACCGACATCGCCCGCGTGGGCCGCTCCAAGGCCGCACTCAAGTACCTAAAGACGATCGCGCGCCGTGAACTCGACGGCGGGCGCCCGCTGATCGAGAACCAGCGCTTTCGCGACAGGATCGCCCAGGTGGAAATCGAGTTGATGGCCCTCGAGATCACGAACCTGCGCGCGCTGTGCACCATGGCGAAGAAGCGCGCACCGGGTCCCGAGCCATCGCTGCTGAAGCTCAAGGGCTCGGAAATCGAGCAGATGCTGAGCGAGCTGATGATGCAGACCCTGGGCCATCGCTCGATACCCAGGGTCGAGGGATCGATCGATGCGAACCGGCGTGGCGAGCCGATCCACCCCGATTTCGCTGCGCCACTCTCCGGCAACTACTTCAATGGCCGCAAGACGTCGATCTACGGCGGCTCCAACGAGATCCAGAAGAACATCATCTCCAGGATGATCCTCGGGCTCTGAGCATCCCGACTAGGCGAGACGACGGTGAATTTCGACTACGACGAAGAACAGCTGGCGCTGCAGGAAACCCTGCACCGCTTCATCGGCAGGGAATACGGGTTCGAGGAGCGCCGTACATTCATCGCGTCCGCCGACGGATTCAGTCGCGGCGTGTGGTCGAAGTTCGCTGATCTGGGCATTCTCGCCATGCCCTTTCCAGGGCACCTCGACGGCGCCGACGGCAATGCGGTCGACACCATGCTCGTCATGGAGATGCTCGGGCGCGGCCTGGTCGTCGAACCGTATCTGACGACGATCGTCCTGTGCGGTGGCCTGATCCGCGACGCCGGCAGCGACTTGCAGCAAAGGGCCCTGTTGCCGATCGTCGCCGGAGGGGCCCTGTTGATGGCCCTCGCTCACCACGAGCCCGGCACGCGCTACGAGTCGAACCATGTCGCGACGACGGCAAGGCGTGAGGGCAGCGGCTACGTGATCGACGGTGCGAAGACTGTCGTGCTCGGCGGAGACACCGCAGACAAGCTGATCGTCTCCGCACGCACGAGCGGCGACGTGCGCGACGATGCCGGCCTCTCGCTTTTCATCGTCGATTCGAAGGCGCCTGGAGTTCGCGTCATCGGCTACCCGACGCACGATGACAGGCGCGCCGCGGACGTCGAACTCGCCGAAGTGCGGGTAGGGGCCGATGCCCTGGTGGGGGAGAGGGATCGCGCGCTGCCGACCATCGAGCGCGCCATCGATCGATCGATCGCGGCCCTGTGCGCAGAGGCCGTGGGCATCATGTCCGCCCTCAACGAGGCGACGCTCGAATACCTGAAGGTGCGCAAGCAGTTCGGCCAGCCGATCGGCAGTTTCCAGGCGCTGCAACACCGGATGGTCGACATGGTGGTCGCGACAGAGCAGGCTCGTTCGATGGCGACACTGGCGGCGGTTCGCGCCGATTCGGACGATGCGGCCGAGCGGCGATTGGCGATCTCGGCGGCCAAGGCCCATGTCGGCCAGGCGTCGCGTCGCGTGGGCCAGGAGGCGGTGCAGCTGCATGGCGGCATGGGCGTGGTCGACGCGCTCGGCGTCAGCCACTATTTCAAGCGCCTCACGATGATCAACGCCACGTTCGGCGACGCCGACCATCACCTCGGATACGTCAGCGACCGCATGCTGGCCGCATGAGCCGACACTGACCGCAGCCACCTCGACTCCGGTCGTCGCCCTGGCGCACGATTCTCGCTTCCCGACGACCCCTCGACCGTGGTCGAATGGCGCCAGACGGGAGGGGAGAGATGCCGGTCCGGAACCTGGCGGTGGCGGCGGTCTTCGAAGAACTGGCGGACAGGCTCGCCATCCAGGGCGCCAACGTGTTTCGCATCAATGCCTACCGCAATGCCGCCCGCACGCTGCAGGAACTCGGCGGGGACGTCGGGCAGATGATCGAGCAGGGCCGCGACCTCACCGAGTTGCGCGGCATCGGGGCCGACCTGGCCGGCAAGATCCACGAGATCGTCGCCACGGGCACCTGCGAGCTGCTCGAACGCCTGCGCCGCGAGATGCCGCCGGCG
>JAXMFB010000021.1:0-69257 GCA_046347945.1 Burkholderiaceae bacterium | reverse complement strand
GCTCGGATCGATCGACTGGAGCCGCGTCGACCTGTTCCAGGTCTACGAGCGTGCGGCGCCGCGCGGCAGCAGCGAGCGCAACCTGAACGATCTCGAACGACTGCTGGTGTCTCGCGTGCCGATTCCTCGCGCCCGCGTGCACCCGATGCCGGTCGACGAGCCCGACCTGTCGGCGGCGGCCGCGGCATACGCCGAGGCACTGACCGATACGCTGGGCGAGCCGCCGGTGTTCGACCTGGTACACCTGGGGTTGGGCGGCGACGGACACACCGCGTCGCTGATCCCGGGCGACCCGGCAATGCGCGTGGTCGATGCCTGGGTGTCGGTCACCGGCGCGTACGGCGGATGGCGGCGCATGACGCTGACCCTGCCCGCGATCGACGCGGCCCGGCACGTGCTGTGGCTGGCCTGCGGCGCATCGAAGGCGGCGATGCTCGAGCGGCTGGTGCTCGGCGATCGGGCGATCCCCTCCGGGCTCGTGCGTCGCGATCGCGCCTGCGTCGTGGCCGACGAGGCGGCGGCCGCGCTGCTGCCCCGTCCGGGCGACGCAGCCCCGGAGCGCGCGCGACGATGAAGATCCTCGTCGTCGACGTCGGCGGCCATCACGTGAAGCTGCTCGCCAGCGGCGAGAGCGAGCCGCGCGCATTCGTGTCGGGAAGCCGGCTGTCGCCGCAGCAGATGGTGCGCGGCACGCTCGATGCGAGCTGCGACTGGCGCTACGAGGCCGTCTCGATCGGCTACCCGGGCCCGGTGCTGCACGGCAGGCCGGTGCGCGAGCCGCACAACCTCGGCCGCGGCTGGGTCGGCTTCGATTTCGGGGCGGCGCTTGGACGCCCGGTGAGGGTGGTCAACGATGCGGCGATGCAGGCGATCGGCAGCTACGAGGGCGGCACGATGCTGTTCCTCGGGCTGGGCACCGGGCTCGGTTCGGCGCTGATGGTCGACGGGCGCGTCGAGGCGATGGAACTCGCGCACCTGCCGTACCGCAAGGGGCGCAGCTACGAGGATTACGTCGGCGAGCGCGGCCTGGAGCGGCTCGGCACGAAGAGGTGGCGCAAGGCCGTGCTCGACGTGGTCGACACGCTGCGCGCCGCGCTGCAGCCCGACTACGTGGTGCTCGGTGGAGGCAACGCACGCAAGCTCGATGCGCAGGCGCTGCCCCCGCAGGTGCGGCTCGGCGACAACGCCAACGCGTTCGTCGGCGGTTTCCGGCTCTGGGCCGGTGCGGCGCAAGCACCGCGCGCCCGATCGCACACCCATGCGGAATCGCGGTCATGAGCTGGGTGGCCGACCGCGCCGACGAGCCGGGCGATGCGCCCGGGGCGCCGGGCATCGCCCCCACCTGGACCAGCAGCGCCAAGGATCTCGTCGGCACGACGCTCGGTGCGGCGCGGCTGTGGTTCACCACCGGCTTCGGCATCGTCAACGAGGTCTACTTTCCGCGCGTCGACCTGCCGCAGATCCGTGACCTGGGCTTCATCGTCGCCGACGGGGCAGGCTTCTGGGTCGAGGTGAAGCGCGCGGGCAATTACCGTATCGAGACTGCCGCGCCCGGAGTGCCGGCAGCGCGCATCGTGCATCGCCACGAGCGCTTCACGCTGGCGCTCAGGATCACGCCCGATCCGGAGCGCGACGTGCTGTTGATCGAACTGCGCCTCGACGGCGCGAACCAGGCACCGGGGCTGCGGCTGTATGCGCTGCTCGCGCCCCACCTGGGCGGCAGCGGCGCCGACAACCGCGCCGAGGTAGGTCGCCACGGCTGCCGGCGCGTCCTGTGGGCCGAGCAGGGGCCGTTCGGCCTGGCGCTGGCTGCCGTCGACGACGCGCAGCGCGACGCCTGGCTGCGCGGCAGTGCGGGCTACGTCGGCGCCAGCGATGGCTGGCAGGACTTCGACCGTCATGCGGCGATGCGCTGGGAGAATCGGCGCGCCGGGCCGGGCAACGTCGCGTTGATGGGCGAGCTGCCGCGCCGCTGCGTGCTCGCGCTCGGGCTGGCGAGCAGCCGCGAGGCAGCGGCTGCGCTCGCGATCGCCTCGCTCGCGCAGCCGTTCGAGCAGCCATGGCAGCGGCAGGTGGCGCAGTGGACGCGCTGGCACGAGGAACTGCCGGTGCGGCTGCCGGCCACGCTGTCGCCGCGCGTGCGCGAGCAGGTCGCGGTGTCGGCGATGGTGCTGCGCGCGCACCAGGACAGGATCTACCCCGGGGCGATCGTCGCCAGCCTCAGCGTCCCCTGGGGCAACCGGCGCGACGAGCGCGGCGGCTACCACCTCGTGTGGCCGCGCGACCTGGTCGAATGCGCCGGCGCGCTGATTGCGCTCGGCGAACCGGCGCGCGCACGCAACGTGTTGCGCTACCTGATCGCGTCGCAGCAGGCCGACGGTCACTGGCACCAGAACCAGTGGCTCGGCGGCACGCCTTACTGGCGCGGCGTGCAACTCGACGAGGCCGCTTTTCCGGTGCTGCTGGCCGCGCTGCTCGCCGAGCACGGCGCGCTCGACGGCATCGAGGTCGGCGACATGGTGCGGCGGGCGATTGCGTTCGTCGCGCGCACCGGCCCGGCGAGCGAGCAGGACCGCTGGGAAGAGGACGCGGGCGTCAACGCCTTCACGCTGGCGGTCTGCATCGCCGCGCTGGTCGCGGGTGCCCGTTTCGTCGGACCGGGCTTGCGCGAGTTTGCGCTCGCGCTCGCCGACGACTGGAACGCGCGCATCGAGGAACTGACCGCGGTCTTCGACACCGCGCTCGCGCGGCGCCTGGGCGTGCGCGGCTATTTCGTCCGGATCGCGCCGCCGGCGGCGCCGGGCAGCGAGGCGGCGCTGCATCGGCGGCTGTCGATCCGCAACCGGATCGAGGCGGCGCCGCCGGCCGACGAGCAGATCGCCACCGACGTGCTGCAACTGGTGCGCTTCGGCCTGCGCCGTGCCGACGACCCGCTGATCGTCGACACCGTGCGGGCCATCGATGCACTGCTGAAGGTCGACATGCCCTCTGGCTCGGCCTGGCGCCGCTACAGCGGCGACGGCTACGGCGAGCACGAGGACGGGGCGCCGTTCGACGGCACCGGCTGCGGTCGCCCGTGGCCGCTTCTGGCCGGCGAGCGCGGCCACTACGAGTTGCTCGCCGGGCGCGATCCGCGTCCGGCCCTCGAAGCCATGGCGGCGATGGCCGGCGGCACGGGCATGCTCCCCGAGCAGGTCTGGGACGGTGCGCCGCTGCCGTCGCTCGGGCTGCTGCCGGGCCGCCCGACCGGCTCGGCGATGCCGCTGGCCTGGGCGCACGCGGAATTCGTCAAGCTGGCGGTCTCGGCCGCGCTCGGCCGCGCCTGCGACTGCCCGTCGGCGGTGGCCGAACGCTATCGCGGCGAGCGGCCGGTGCCGCGGCTCGCAGTGTGGCTCGAGCACGCGCGCACGCCGTCGTGCTTCGAGGGGGCCGAACTGCTGGTCTGCCTGCGCGAGCCCGCGCTGGTGCACTGGGGCGTGGATGGTTGGCGCGAACCGGCCGATGCGGTCACGCGGCCAGTCGGCCCCGGCCTGAATGTGGCCAGGCTGCCCACCGCGGGCCTGACGAGCGGACAGACGATCGAGCTTACCTGGCGCTCGCGGGAATCGGGTCGCTGGCTCGGCGCAGACCATCGCCTTGCTGTGGCACCACCGGGACCGCGTGCCGGTCCCTGAGCGCGCCGACGAGCAGGAAGGCTGCGGGCACGAGCAGAAGTCCGTAGGTGAGCCAGTGGCCGTAGACGCCCTCCGGCCCGTAGGGCTCGGTCGCGATGTGCCACCAGGCGTTGTCGAGGCCCGGCAGTGCGCCGGCCTCGCTGAACTCGTGGAACGCGTAGATCGCGAGTTGCACCGAGAACAGCACCATGAACACTGCGGTGACCTGGAAGAAGCGCGACAGGTTCACGCGACGCCCGTAGCGGGTCCACGCCAGCGCCATCAGCCCGGCGCAGGCGACGCCCAGCGCGCCGCCGACGAACATGTCGCCGCTGCCGCCTTGCGACGCCAGCGACGCGAGCATCGTCGCCGTCTCGACGCCTTCGCGGCCGACCATCAGCAGCGCGAACAGGAACACCGCTGCGCCCGCGCCGAAGCCGGCCTTGCCCGACAACGAATCGAGCCGCTTGCCGATCTCACCCTTCATCTGCTTGCCGTGGCGCAGCATGTGCACGGTGCAGCCGAGCACGAGAACCATCGCGGCTGCCGCGAGCCAGCCCTCGGTGGCCGGCGTCAGCGACCCGATGCGCGCCAGCAGCACGCCCAGCGCGGCACTCGCGAGCACCGCCACCGCGACGCCACCGCGCAGCGGCGCGAGCAACGCGGCGCGACCGGTCTGGCGCAGGTACGCGGCGCTGATCGCCGCGATGAGGAAGGCCTCGAGGCCTTCGCGGAAGGTGATCATCAGGGTCGCGTACATGATGGCTCGGCGTTCGGAGTGATGAAAGATGGCCTCGGGCGGCGGATTCCCCAAGGTCCCGCTTTGCGGGGCAGTATAAACGCAAATTGTTCGCGTTTGCAATACTTTCTGCGTCGCCTTGCGCCGAGGGCCGAGGCAGGTCGATGTCTTCCCCGGATCGCGGGCGAGACGCGCCGGCCCGGTGCTAAGCTGCCCTCGCATGCGAATCCGATCGATCGCGGCTGTGGGCCTCCTGGGCGTCGCCGCCGCCTGCGGCGAGCGTGTGCCGTCGCGGCTGCAGGGCTACGCCGAGGGCGAGTTCGTGCTGGTGGCAGCGCCGTCGGCCGGCAAGCTGTTGTCGTTGCGGGTCGAGCGCGGCCAGCAGGTGCGCGCCGGCCAGGCGCTGTTCACGCTCGAGCGGCTCATCGAGCAAGGCGCCGCGGCCGAGGCGCAGGCGCGGGTGCAGGGCGCCGAGTCGCGGCTGGCCAACCTGGTCGCCGCGCGCCGCGCGCCCGAGGTCGACGCGCTGCGCCAGCAGGTGGTCGCCGCGCAGGCCGCGCTGGCGTTGTCGGAGGCGACGCTTCGCCAGCAGCAGCGCCTGTTCGCCGACGGCTTCGTTTCGGTGGCTCGCCGCGACGAGGCGCAGGCCGCCCGCGACCGCGACGCCGCGCAGCTCGCGGCCGCCCAGGCTCAGCTGCGCAACGCGACGCAAAGCGTCGGCCGCGCCCAGGAGATCGAGGCGGCGCGCGCCGAGCTCGACGCGGCCCGCGCCGCGGAGGCACAGGCGCGCAACCGCTACGATGACAAGTCGCTCGCAGCGCCCGCCGACAGCCTGGTCGCCGACACCTACTTCCGGGTCGGCGAGTGGGTGCCAGCCGGGGCACCGGTGGTGAGCCTGCTGCCGCCGCAGAACATCAAGCTGCGCTTCTTCGTCGCCGAGCCGCAGCTCGGGCGCCTGCGCGTCGGCGACGCGGTCAGCGCGAGCTGCGACGGCTGCGGCGCGCCGATCGCCGCGCGCGTGAGCTTCGTGTCGCCGAAGGCCGAGTACACGCCGCCGGTGATCTACAGCCGGGAGTCGCGCGCGAAGCTCGTGTTCCTGGTCGAGGCCAGGCCCGCGGCCGCCGACGCGACGCGCCTGCATCCGGGCCAGCCGGTCGAGATCGCGCTCGGCGCGCCATGAGCGACGGACTGGTCATCGACGTCGCCGGCCTGAACAAGCACTTCGGCGACCGCCACGTCGTCCGCGACTTGACGCTGCAGGTCCGGCACGGCGAGATCTTCGGCTTCCTGGGTCCCAACGGCAGCGGCAAGACGACCTCGATCCGGATGCTGTGCGGCCTGCTCAGGCCCGACAGCGGCCACGGCAGCTGCCTCGGCCACGACGTGATCCGGGAGACCGCGGCGATCAAGCGCGAGGCCGGCTACATGACGCAGCGCTTCTCGCTGTGGGAAGACCTGACGATCGCCGAGAACCTCGACTTCGTCGCACGCATGTACGGGCTCGCGCAGCGGCGCGCGGCGGTATCCGCGGCCCTCGACGCACTCGGGCTCGCGGGCCGGCGAAGCCAGCTCGCGGGCACGTTGTCGGGCGGCTGGAAGCAGCGGCTCGCGTTGGCGGCCTGCCTGATCCATCGCCCGAAGCTGCTGCTGCTCGACGAGCCGACCGCCGGGGTCGACCCGAAGGCGCGGCGCGACTTCTGGGACGAGATCCACCGGCTGGCCGCCGAGGGCATCACGGTGCTGGTGTCGACCCACTACATGGACGAGGCCGAGCGCTGCCACCGGCTGGCCTACATCGCCGAAGGTCGCCTGCTGGCGAGCGGCAGTGCCGGGGAGGTCGTCGCCGGCCAGCAGTTGTCGGCCTGGTCGGTCAGCGGGGCGGATCCGGCGACGGTGTCGCGAGTGCTTGCGCAGCTGCCCGGCGTCGCGCGGATCACGCCGTTCGGCAACACGCTGCACGTGACCGGGCACGATGCCCCGCTGCTGGCGAGCAGCATGAACGCATGGGCCGCCGAGAGCGGGGCGCGTGTCGAGGCGATCGCGCCGAGCCTCGAGGACGCATTCATCGACCTGATGGACCGTGCGAACGGCGAGCGTGGGTGACGCCGATGTCGTTCTCGCCCGGCCGCTGGATCGGCATCATGCTCAAGGAGTTCATCCAGTTGCAACGCGACCGGCTCACCTTCGGGATGATCATCGGCATTCCGGTGCTGCAGTTGCTGCTGTTCGGGTTCGCGATCAACTCCGACCCGCGCCACCTGCCGACCGCGGTGCTGTCGATGGACAACAGCCCGTATTCGCGCAGCATCGTCGCTGCGCTGCAGAACAGCGGCTACTTCGCGCTGACCGCGAACGCCCGCACGACCCGCGACGTCGAGGAACTGCTCGCGCACGGGCGGGTGCAGTTCGCGGTGACGATTCCCGAGGATTTCTCGCGGCGCCTGGTGCGCAACGAGCAGCCGGTGCTGCTGGTCGAGGCCGACGCCACCGACCCGGCGTCGACCAGCAACGCGCTCGCGACGCTGGGCACGCTGGTCGACGCGGTGGTGGCGCGCGACGCCGCCGGCGTGCTGCAGCCGCGGCCGCCGCCGGCGCAGCGCGTCGAAGTGCGCGTGCACCGGCGCTACAACCCCGAGGGCGTCACCCAGTACAACATCGTGCCGGGCCTGATCGGCGTGATCCTCACGATGACGATGGTGCTGATGACCGGCCTCGCGCTCACGCGCGAGCGCGAGCGCGGCACCTACGAGAACCTGCTCGCGACGCCCGCGCTGCCGATCGAGGTGATGACCGGAAAGATCGTCCCGTACATCCTGATCGGGCTGGTGCAGGTCACGCTGGTGCTCGCCGCGGCCCGCTACGTGTTCGACGTGCCGTTCCAGGGGAGCCTGCTGCTGCTGTACCTGGTCGTGCTGCTGTTCATCGCCGCCAACCTCGCGCTCGGGATCACCTTCTCGTCCCTGGCGCGCAACCAGCTGCAGTCGATGCAGATGACCTTCTTCTTCTTCCTGCCGTCGATCCTGCTCTCCGGGTTCATGTTCCCGTTCCGCGGCATGCCGGAGTGGGCGCAGTGGATCGGCAACCTGCTGCCGCTCACGCACTTCCTGGTGCTGGTGCGCGGCATCCTGCTCAAGGGGATCGGCATCGGCGAGCTGTGGCCGGCCGTCTGGCCGATCGTCGCGTTCATGGTCGTGGTGACCGGGATCGGGCTGGCGTTCTACCGGCGCACGCTCGACTGATCGCCGCACGGCGTCGCAGGCGCGCGTGTCGATTGACCCTACCGGCGGCGAGGTCTAGCATCTGAGCGGGCTGCGGCGGGCGTTTTCTGCCGCGGTGCAGGGGGGAGGTGCCATGCGTCGGCTCAGCGCGACTTCGCTGCTTCTGTTCGTGTCGGCGTGCGGCGGCGGCTCCGACTCGGGCTCGTCCGGCATTCCGCCCGAGGCCTTGGCCATGGAGTCGAAGCTCAAGTCGGGCATGGGCTCCTTCGTCCCGCGCGCGGCCGGCTTCGAGTCGAGCATGGTCGGCATCCTCAACCCCGGGACGCCGCTGGCACAGGGTGTCGTGCTGACCCCCGACGGCAGCGCCGGCGCCCCGCCGTTCTCGTTCCTCTTCAACGGTCCCTACGACGGCAATGCCGACGGCTCCAACGAGACGACGCTGTCCGGAGGCGTGAGCTTCGACAGCGATCCGGACAGCGCGTGGACCGGCCTGCAGGGGCGAACGACCACCGACGTGGACATCCTCGGCCTGGTGCACGTCTACCACGGCGACATGGCGTTCACGATCGGTTCCGGCGAGCGCCAGCTGTCGGGATCGGGCACCTTTACGGAGCCGCTCGGCAATACGACGACGACTCTGTCGGTCGACCCGTCCGCCCCGCTGCGGATCGCGCCGGCCACGGGCGCGCCCGACGCGGTGCCCAACGCTTGCGGCTACAGCCTCGACGGCGACATGCGGCTCACGGTCTCGAGCCCCGGCGGAACCCTGTCCTCGACCTGGAACTTCGCGGCGACTCGCGCGAGCGCGGCGGTGAGCGCCACGACGTTCACCGATGGCGCCGGCCGCACCTGGGCGTTGCCCGATTCGAGCGTCGACATCCGCTGCGGCGCCGCCGGCAGCATTGCCGACTGGGCCGGCACGTTCGAGATGGACTGGGCGTGCCTGCCGAGGGAGTCGGGCCGCGCGCGGCTGACGATCGCGTCGACCGGCGCGGCCACCGTCTCGGTCTCGGACGAGGACCCGCCGGGCTCGGGCGACGTGAAGGTGTACGCGGCTTCCGTTCTCGGCGCCAGCCCCTATGCGATCCGCGGCTACTTCATCGGCGGCCCGGCCGGGAGCACCTATCGCGAGGACTTCAACTGGACGCTGGCGCCCAACGGAAAGACGTTCTCGCAGATTTCGGCCTACGTCTATCAGGAAGGGCCGAGCCGGGGCAGCGGTGGGCTGTGCATCGGAAGCGCGAGGCGCCTGTAGGCGGGCAAGAGGGCGGGCCGGCAACGCCCGCGCAGAACGGCGTCAGACGTTGAACCTGAAGTGCATGACGTCGCCGTCCTTCACGACGTAGTCCTTGCCTTCGAGCCGCATTCTGCCCTTCTCCTTCGCGCCCGTCTCGCCGCCCAGCGCGACGAAGTCCTCGTAGGCGATCGTCTCGGCGCGGATGAAGCCGCGCTCGAAGTCGGTGTGGATCACGCCGGCGGCCTGGGGCGCGGTCGCGCCCACCGGAACGGTCCACGCGCGCACCTCCTTCTCGCCGGCGGTGAAATAGGTCTGCAGGCCGAGCAGCGAGAACGCCGCGCGGATCACGCGGTTCAGCCCCGGCTCGTCCATCCCCATGTCGGCGAGGAACACCGCCTTGTCCTCGTCGGGCAGGTCGGCGATCTCGGCCTCGATCGCCGCGCACACCGGCACGACGATCGAGCCCTCGGCTTCGGCGTGGCGGCGCACCGCGTCGAGGTGCGGGTTGCCCTCGAAGCCGTCCTCGCGCACGTTGGCCACGTACATCGTCGGCTTGGCGGTGATCAGGCACAGCGGCCCGAGCACCGCCTTCTCCTCGTCGTACAGCTCGAGCGAACGCACCGGCTTCGCCCGGTCGAGCACCGTCATGCACTTCTCGAGCACCGCGACCAGCCGCTGCGCCTCCTTGTCGCCGCCGGCGCGCGCGACCTTGCCGTAGCGTACGAGCGCCTTCTCGACCGTGGCCATGTCGGCCAGCGCGAGCTCGGTGTCGATCACCTCGATGTCCGACAGCGGGTCGATCTTCCCGCTCACGTGCACGACGTTCTCGTCCTCGAAGCAGCGCACGACGTGCACGATCGCGTCGGTCTCGCGGATGTTGGCGAGGAACTGGTTGCCCAGCCCCTCGCCCTTGGAGGCGCCTGCCACCAGCCCGGCGATGTCGACGAACTCGACCGTGGCGGGCAGCACGCGCTGCGGCTTGACGATCGCCGCGAGCGCGTCGAGCCTGCGATCGGGCACCTCGACGATGCCCACGTTGGGCTCGATCGTGCAGAACGGGTAGTTCTCGGCCGAGATGCCGGCCTTGGTCAGCGCGTTGAACAGGGTCGACTTGCCGACGTTGGGCAGGCCGACGATGCCGCATTTCAGGGACATGCTTGGGGACTCCGGGCGGGCCGCTGCACAGGTCGCCGGGAAAGGCGGCCGGATGCGGACAAACCGCCATTGTCGCAGAGCGTCGCCGGGGTCGCGGGCGGCCCGGCCGGGCACGCCGGGCCGCCCGGGGGCCGCCGGTTTGCGCAAACGGCGCGCAGTGCCTACGCTTGGCGATCATGCCCGCATCGCTGGAAGGAAAGCTGGTCGTCGCGATCTCCTCGCGCGCGGTGTTCGACTTCGAGGAGGAGAACCGCGTCTTCGAACGCGACGACGACGCGGCGTACATGGCGCTGCAGCGCGAGCGGCTCGACGTCAGCGCGCAGCCCGGCGTCGCCTGGGCGCTGGTGCGCAAGCTGCTGCAGTTCGACCCGCCGGATCGGCCCGAGCGCGAGCGGCGCATCGAGGTGGTGGTCGTCTCGCGCAACGACCCGGTCAGCGGGCTGCGCGTCTTCCGCTCGGCGCAGCAGGCCGGGCTGCGCCTCGAGCGGGGGGTGTTCACCCGCGGGCGCGCGCCGTGGCGCTACCTGGCGCCGCTCAAGGCCAACCTGTTCCTGTCGGCCAACGCCGACGACGTCGGCGCGGCGATCGACGCAGGCATCCCGGCGGCGCGGGTGTTCCCGGAGTCGGTCAAGGCCTCCGAGTCGCATCCGGACGAACTGCGCATCGCGTTCGACGGCGACGCGGTGCTGTTCTCCGACGAGTCCGAGAGGGTGTTCCAGTCTGCCGGGCTCGACGCGTTCCAGCGCCACGAGGCCGATCGCGCGGCGCTGCCTTTGCCGCCGGGGCCGTTCAAGCCGCTGCTCGAGGCGCTGCACCGGCTGCAGCGCGAGGACGCGCGCGCCGGCGGCGAGACGGACGCGCAGGTGCCGGTGCGAATCCGCACTGCGCTGGTGACCGCGCGCAGCGCGCCGGCGCACGAGCGCGCGATCCGCACGCTGATGCACTGGGGCATCGAGGTCGACGAGGCGATGTTCCTCGGCGGGCTCGCCAAGGGACCGTTCCTGAACGAGTTCGAGCCCGACTTCTTCTTCGACGACCAGACCGGCCATTGCGAGTCGGCGTCGCGCTACGGGCCGGCCGGGCACGTGCCCGCCGGGATCGCCAATGGCCGCTGAGGCGGCGTTCGCGTGAAGCGCGCGCCGTTCGTCACCCATCGCGGCATCGTGGCGCCGCTGGACGTCGCCAACGTCGACACCGACGCGATCTTCCCCAAGCAGTACGGCCGCTCGATCGCTGCCAGCGGTTTCGGACCGATCCTGTTCGACCACTGGCGTTACCTCGATGCGGGCGATCTCGATAGTGATCACTCGCGTCGTCGCGAGAACCCGGACTTCGTCCTGAACCGCGAGCCTTATCGCCGCGCGACCGTGCTGCTGGTGCGCGAGAACTTCGGATGCGGCTCGAGCCGCGAGCACGCCGTGTGGGCGCTGCGCGATTTCGGCTTCCGGGCGATCGTCGCGCCGCGCTTCGCGTCGATCTTCGCGGGCAACGCGCTGGCCAACGGCATGCTTGCCGTGGAACTGCCCGCTGCGGAGGTTGCCGCGCTGTTCGACCGGGTGTGCGCGCAGGCGCTTCCCGAGGTCGAGATCGACCTGCCGCGGCAGCGGCTGCGCGCTGCAGGCCTGGACTTCGCGTTCGACATTGGCGCGCGAGCGAAGCAGTCGCTGCTCGCAGGCTGGGACGAGATCGAGCGCACGCTTCAGCATCGCGATGCGATCGCCGCGTTCGAGGCGCGACGACTCGCCGGGCACGCGTGGCTGCGCTGAGTAATCGTGCCGCGCAGGCAGGCGAAAAACGGTTGCGAGGGCGCAGGCATTCGGGTAGGTGCAAACCCTCTCGCGCGTCAACCACTATGCAGGTTGATCCGTAAAGGCATATAAAGAGGAAAAAGAAGCGACAGGAGGCCAGGAGACGACAGACAGAAGCTGGAAGGCGCCGCACGACAGACGTGCATCGCCGACAGCAGGAGGTGAGCATGACGATCTTCGCCCGCTACCAGAGCCGATACGAAGCGGCCCAGGAAGAGGAGATGTCGGTCCGGGAATTCCTGGACCTCTGCCGCAGCGACGCGTCGGCGTATGCGAGCGTCGCCGAGCGGATGCTGATGGCGATCGGCGAGCCCGAGCTGGTCGACACGCGGCTCGATCCGCGCCGCTCGCGGATCTTCGCCAACAAGATGCTCAGGGTCTACCCCGCCTTCACCGACTTCTACGGCATGGAAGAGGTGATCGAGAACATCGTCTCGTACTTCCGTCACGCGGCGCAGGGGCTCGAGGAGAAGAAGCAGATCCTCTACCTGCTCGGGCCGGTCGGAGGCGGCAAGAGTTCGCTGGCCGAGAAGCTGAAGTCGCTGATCGAGAAGGTGCCGTTCTACGCGATCAAGGGATCGCCGGTGCACGAGTCGCCGCTCGGCCTGTTCAGGCCCGACGAGGACGCGGCCATCCTCGAGGAAGACTACGGCATTCCCCGCCGCTACCTGTCGACGATCATGAGCCCCTGGGCGGTCAAGCGGCTGCACGAGTTCGGCGGCGACATCACGAAGTTCCGTGTCGTCAAGCTGCGGCCGTCGGTGCTCTCGCAGCTGGCGGTCTCGAAGACCGAACCCGGCGACGAGAACAACCAGGATATCTCGTCGCTGGTGGGCAAGGTCGACATCCGCAAGCTCGAGACTTTCTCGCAGAACGATCCCGACTGCTACAGCTATTCGGGCGGCCTGTGCCTGGCCAACCGCGGCGTGCTCGAGTTCGTCGAGATGTTCAAGGCGCCGATCAAGGTGTTGCACCCGCTGCTCACGGCGACCCAGGAGGGCAACTACAAGGGCACCGAGGGGTTCGGCGCGATCCCGTTCGACGGGCTGATCCTCGCGCACTCGAACGAGGCAGAGTGGCTGTCGTTCCGCAACAACCGCAACAACGAGGCGTTCCTCGACCGCATCTACATCGTCAAGGTGCCGTACTCGCTGCGCGTCGGCGACGAGATGCGCATCTACGAGAAGCTGCTCGCCAATTCGTCGCTGTCGCAGGCGCCGTGCGCGCCCGACACGCTGCGGATGATGGGGCAGTTCTCGGTGCTGTCGCGGCTCAAGGAGCCCGAGAACTCGTCGATCTACTCGAAGATGCGCGTCTACGACGGCGAGAACCTCAAGGACACCGACCCGAAGGCCAAGAGCTACCAGGAGTACCGCGACTACGCCGGCGTCGACGAAGGCATGACGGGGCTGTCGACGCGCTTCGCGTTCAAGATCCTTTCCCGGGTGTTCAACTTCGACCATCGCGAGGTGGCGGCCAACCCGGTGCACCTGATGTACGTGCTCGAGCAGCAGATCGGGCAGGAGCAGTTCCCGCCCGAGGTCGAGGAGAAGTACCTGCGCTTCATCAAGGAGTACCTGTCGCCTCGCTACGCCGAGTTCATCGGCAAGGAGATCCAGACCGCCTACCTCGAGAGCTACTCGGAGTACGGGCAGAACATCTTCGATCGCTACGTCACCTACGCCGACTTCTGGATCCAGGACCAGGAGTTCCGCGACCCGAACACCGGCGAGATCCTCGATCGCCGCGCCCTCAACGACGAGCTCGAGAAGATCGAGAAGCCGGCCGGCATCTCGAACCCGAAGGACTTCCGCAACGAGGTCGTGAACTTCGTGCTGCGCGCGCGCGCGGCGCAGGACGGCAAGAGCCCGTCGTGGACCAGCTACGAGAAGCTTCGCGCGGTGATCGAGAAGAAGATGTTCTCGAACACCGAGGAGCTGCTGCCCGTCATCTCGTTCAACGCGAAGGCAAGCGCGGACGAGCAGAAGAAGCACCAGGACTTCGTGAACCGGATGATCGCCCGGGGTTACACCGAGAAGCAGGTGCGGCTGCTGTGCGAGTGGTACCTGCGGGTGAGGAAGTCGTCGTGAGGCCGTGATGCTGCGCATCGTCGACCGGCGCTTCGACAGCCGCAACCGCAGCTCGGTCAATCGCAGCCGCTTCATCCGCCGCTTCAAGGCGCAGATCCGCAGGGCGGTCGCCGACGCGGTGTCGAAGCGCGGCATCCGCGACCTCGAGAACGGCGAGAAGATCGGCATCTCGGGGCGCGACATCGCCGAGCCGCAGTTCGCGCACGGCCGCGGCGGCGTGCGCGAGTACGTTCACGCAGGCAACGACCGTTTCGCCGCAGGCGACGAGGTCGAGCGCCCCGAGGGCGGCGAGGGCGGCCCGGGCCGCGGCCAGGCGAGCAGCGAGGGCGAGGGCCTCGACGAGTTCGCGTTCACCCTCACGCGCGAGGAGTTCCTCGACATCTTCTTCGACGAGCTGGCACTGCCCAACCTCGTCAAGCGCCAGCTCGCCCGCATCGAGCAGACCAGGCGGGTGCGGGCCGGCTACACGCAGAGCGGCGTTCCGACCAACATCAGCCTCACGCGGACCATGCGCGGCGCCGCCGGCCGGCGGGTCGCCGCCGGCGGCCCTTACGGGCGCAGGCTGCACGAACTCGAGCAGGAGCTCGAACGGCTGCGCCTCGAGCGTCGCGACGACGACCCGGAAGTCGAGGCGCTGCGCGAGGAGATCGCGCGCCTGAAGGCCCGCATCGAGGCCATCCCGTTCATCGACACCTTCGACCTGCGCTACCGGCACCGCGTTCGCGTGCCCGAGCCGACGACGCAGGCGGTGATGTTCTGCATCATGGACGTCTCGGGCTCGATGGACGAGGAGCGCAAGAGCATCGCCAAGCGCTTCTTCATGCTGCTGTACCTGTTCCTCGACCGCAACTACGACCGCATCGACATCGTGTTCATCCGGCACCACACGGTAGCCAGCGAGGTCGACGAGGCCGAATTCTTCGGCTCGCGCGAGACCGGCGGAACGGTGGTGTCGAGCGCGCTCGAACTCGCGCGCGACATCGTCGCCGAGCGCTATTCGTCGAGCCTCTGGAACATCTACGTCGCGCAGGCCTCGGACGGCGACAACTGGAACGACGATTCGCCGCTGTGCCGGACGCTGATCGGGGAGTCGATCCTGCCGTCGTGCCAGTATTTCGCCTACATCGAGATCAGCCAGGGCGAGCCGCAGAACCTGTGGCGCGAGTACGAGAAGCTGCAGGCGCTGCATCCCGACAGGTTCGCGATGCAGCGGATCGGCGGGCCGGGTGACATCTACCCGGTGTTCCGCGAGCTGTTCCGCAAGCGCAGCCAGGCGGGCCCGGCATGACGGCGTGGCAGGCGGTGCGCCTCCCCGACAGCTCCGAATGGAGCTTCGAGGCGATCGAGCGCTACGACGGGGCGATCGGCGAAGTCGCGCGGCGCTACGGGCTCGACGTCTATCCGCACCTGGTCGAGATCATCAGCGCCGAGCAGATGATGGACGCCTACGCGTCGAGCGGCATGCCGGTCTACTACCACCACTGGTCGTTCGGCAAGCACTTCCTGGCGACCGAGAGCCGCTACCGGCGCGGCCAGATGGGGCTGGCCTACGAGATCGTCATCAACTCGAACCCGTGCATCGCCTACCTGATGGAGGAAAACACGCTGCCGATGCAGGCGCTGGTGATCGCGCACGCCGCCTACGGGCACAACTCCTTCTTCAAGGGCAATCACCTGTTCCGGCAGTGGACCAGCGCCGACGCGATCATCGATTACCTGGTGTTCGCGCGCAACTACATCGCCGAGTGCGAGGAGCACCACGGCGAGGCGGCGGTCGAGCGGCTGATCGACGCCTGCCACGCCCTGGTCAACCTCGGTGTCGACCGCTACCAGCGCGCCCCACGGTTGTCGCTCGAGAAGGAGAAGCTGCGCCAGAAGGAACGCGAGGAGTACCTGCAGGCACAGGTCAACGACCTGTGGCGCACGCTGCCGCCGGCGATCGAGAAGGCCGAGGAGCGGTGCGAGAAGCGCTGGCCCGAGGAGCCCGAGGAGAACCTGCTGTACTTCGTCGAGAAGCACGCGCCGCTGCTCGAGCCGTGGCAGCGCGAGGTGGTGCGCATCATCCGCAAGATCGGCCAGTACTTCTACCCGCAGCGGCAGACGCAGGTCATGAACGAGGGCTGGGCGACGTTCTGGCACTACACGCTGCTCAACTCGATGTACGACGACGGACTGCTCTCGGACGGGTTCATGCTCGAGTTCCTGCAGTCGCACACCAACGTCGTCTACCAGCCGCCGTACAACAGCCCGCACTATTCGGGGATCAACCCCTATGCGCTGGGCTTCGCGATATGGCGCGACATCCGGCGCATCTGCGAGGCGCCGACCGACGAGGACCGCGAGTGGTTTCCCGAGATCGCAGGCTCGGACTGGAGAAAGACGTTCGACTTCGCGATGCGCAACTTCAAGGACGAGAGCTTCGTCGCCCAGTACCTGTCGCCGCGCCTGATGCGCGAGTTCCGCTTCTTCGCGGTGCTCGACGACGACAGCCGCGAGAAGCTGAGGATCGACGCGATCCACGACGAGCGGGGCTACCGCGCGCTTCGCCGGCTGCTCTCCGCGCAATACGACCTGGGCAGCCGCGAGCCCGACATCCAGGTCTGGAACGTGGACCTGCATGGCGACCGTTCGCTCACGCTGCGCCACTTCGTTCGCGACCGGCGGCCGCTCGCCGAGGCTTCCTGCGAGGCCGTGCTCGAGCACCTCGCGTACCTGTGGGGGTTCACCGTGCGGCTCGAGCAGCAGGAAGCCGACGGGATCGTCGAGCTGGTGGCCGAGCGCAGCGTGGCGAGGCGACGCCGCAGCGACGGCTGAGCGCAAGCGGGCCGGTGAGCGGCGAGCGCGCTGCGGGGCGGCGCCGTGCGGCGGCGCCGCTCAGCGGCGCCCGCGCCTGGGCTGAAGCATCGTTCCGGTGCACTGCGGCGCGCCGCAGCGGCACGCCCAGATCCGCTTCATCGCGCGCGTGTGGGGAACGCCGAGCACGATCCCGTAGTTGTAGGTGAGCTCCTCGCCCTTGCGGATGTCGCGGGTCGACTCGATGAACACGCGGTCGCGGCGCCGGTCGCCGCGGGCGTCCTCGTCGACCACCGCCTCGCAGTTCGGCGCGCAACCGTGGTTGATCCATCGCGCGCTGTTGCCCTGCTGGTTGGCGTCGATCACGTAGTCGTCGTTCAGCGAGAACAGGAACGTGTGGCCGGTGTCGGCGCCGTCACCGTAGAGCTCGTCGCTCTCGGCGTGCGTGAGCAGCCTTCCCTTGTACTGGATCAGCCGGGCGCCGGCCGGGATGTCGGTGGCGGCGAACATGCCGTTGCCGTGGATGGCGGAGCGGCGGGTGACGATTCTGGCGGGCATGGGGTTCCGTTACTTGCGGGTGTGAAGCTTCATCATCGCGGCTTCGAAGTCGCCGGCCACCGTCTCCGCGATGCAGTCGAGCCCGCGCCCGATCGCCTCGTCGATCGCCTGCTGCTGCTCGCGCGTCGGGCGGTTCAGGACGAAGTCGGCCACCTCCTGGTTCAGCTGCAGCGTGCGCGGGTGGCCGATGCCGATGCGAAGGCGCCAGAAGTCGGCGCTGCCGAGCCGGGCCTGGATGTCCTTCAGCCCGTTGTGGCCGGCGTGGCCGCCGCCCTTCTTCATTTTCGCCTGGCCGGGCAGCAGATCGAGCTCGTCGTGCACCACCACGATCTCGTCGGGGAGGATCCGGTAGAAGTGCGCCAGCGCGACCACGGCCTGTCCGGAGCGGTTCATCCAGGTGGCGGGCTCGAGCAGGAACACCGTTGCGCCGCCGATGCGGGCGCGGCCGACGTCGCCGTGGAACTTGCCTTCGCGCGCGAGTTGCGCACCGTGATCGCGCGCGAGCGCGTCGACGAACCAGAAGCCGGCGTTGTGCCGGTCCAGATGGTGCTCGGGGCCGGGGTTGCCCAGCCCGACTACGAGTCGGATGCCGTTCATCTCGTGTGCCGCTCGGGTGTCCCGGTGGGTGGCCCGGTGAATGACCCGGAGAGTGCCGGGCGCAAGTGTAGTGGAATCCGCGTCACCCGATCGGCTATCATCAAAAGTTCCGGTCGGCGCGCAGCCTCGCCTGCGCAGCCTCGCGATGCGGCCCGTCCGTCTCCTTGGGGGAACAAGCTTGCCGTCTGCCGGAGGTCGAATGCCGGCGCCCGCTGCCGTCCGCACGCCGTTTGCGGCGCCACGGCGCGCGCCGGGCAGCCGCTTCACGGTGCCGTCGTTGCGGCCGCGGCTGCTCGAGCGCGAGCGGTTGTCGCGCGCCATGCTCGATGCGATCGCCGAGGCGCGGCTGGTGCTCGTCGTGGCGGGTGCCGGGTTCGGCAAGACCACCGCGCTCGCGCAGGCGTTGGCCGAGGCTCCCGCCGGCTGGGCGCTGTCGTGGATCGCGGTCGACCGTCTCGACCGCGCGCCGGCGCGCCTGTTCCGCGTGCTGGTCGATTCCATCAACGCGACGCTGCACCACGCCGACGGGCTCGACGCCGACACGCTGACCCGCATGGTCGGGTCCAGCGAGGCCGGTGCGCGCGCAGCGGCCGCCGAAGTCGCCGGTTGGCTGGCCGAATGCGAAGTCGGGCGCTTCGTCTGGGTGTGGGACGACCTGCACGTGATCGACGACGCGATCACCTGGAACTGGCTCGACTACTTCATCGGGCTGCTGCCCGAGCGCGTCACCTGCGTCATGGCCTCGCGCGAGCCGCCGCGCCTGCCGCTGGCGCGGCGTCGCGCCGCGGGCCATCTGGCCGAGTTCCCGCAGTCGCGATTGCGTTTCTCGACCGACGAGGCGGCGGCGTTCCTGGCTCGCCTGGGCGAGGCTTCGTCCGGGCAGCTGGCGCAGGCCTGGATTCGGCGCTCCCAGGGCTGGATTGCGGGCCTGCGCTTGCTCGCCGCCGGGTGCCGCGACGACGCGGCCGCGCCCCAGGGGCCGGCCGGCAGCCTGGTACCCGGCGACGAGCAGGTATTCGAGTACCTGGCCGAGGAGGTGCTGGCCAAGTTGCCGCCGGAGCTCTCCGCGTTCGTGTCCGTGTGCTGCGTGCTCGACGAACTCGATCCGCAGCGTTGCACGCAGCTGAGCGGGCGCGTCGACAGCTTGGCGATGATCGACCAGCTGATCCAGCGCAACCTGTTCGTCACGGTGCTCGACCCGTCGCGCCCGACCGTGCGGATGCACGACCTGTTCCGCGATTTCCTGAACGCCCGGCTGCGCCGCGGGGCGCCGCAGGCGTGGCGCGAGCTGAACCTGCGTGCGGCATCGATCGCCGACGAGCCGCTGCGCGCGGTGCGTCACGCGGTCGAAGCCGGCGAGCCGCGACGGGCGCTCGAGGTGCTGGGCAGGCATGCCGAGGCGCTGTTGAGGCAGGGGCACACCGAGGCCGTGACACAGGCGCTGCGCGCACTGGCGGCGGCCGGCGTCGGCGACCACGTGCAGGCGCACTGGATCGCCGGGCTGCTGGCCTGGCAGCGCAGCGCCTTCGACGAGGGCCGCGCGAGCCTCGAGCTCGCCTGGCAGGGATTCGAGGCGGCCGGAGACCGCGCGCACGCGGTTCGCAGCCTGCTGCTGCTCGCGCGCGTGGTCAGCTACACCGGCGACGTACGGGCTGCAGCCGAGCGGCTCGAGCGGATCGACGATACCGGGCTCGACGCCGAGCTGCAGGCCGAGCTCGTGCTCGAACGGGCCTGGCTGTTCAACGCCACGGGCCGGCCCGACGAGGCCTCAGCGGCGCTGCGAAGCGCCATCGGGCTGGCCGAGCGCGTCGCATCGGTCGACCTGTGCGTCCGCCTCGCCGAGCGCATCCGCTCGCATTTCGTCGCGACGCCGGCCTTCAGCGAGCTGTTCCGGCGCTTCCACGCGCTGGTCATTGCGCTCGACGCCCGCCCCGACAGCCTGGCGTTCGCGCATGCGACCGTGCTCGCGGCCTGGGCAGCGATGTGGGAAGGCGACCTCGAGCGCGCGCACGATCTCGTCGAGTCGGTCTGGGTCGACGTCGAGCGCTGGCGCGAGTTCCGTGCGCTGATGGTCGACCTGTGCATGGTCCGCACGATGCTGTTGTCGATCGCGGGCCGCGGCGACGAGGCGGTCGAACTGGTGCAGGAGGTCATCCGCACCGGGCAGACCATGACCCTGGGCACCCGCAATGCCTGGGTCGGCACCTACCTGTACCTGATGGCGAGGTTGCACTGGAGCAGCGGCGACGATGCCGCGCTGCGCCAGGACTACGCGCGGCTGCTCACGGCATTCCGCGAGACCGAATGGCCCTACATGGCCGGGGCGCGCCGGTGGGCCGAGGCGCTGGTCGCGTACCAGGACGGCCAGTGGGCACGCGCCGCCGAGCTGATGAGCGACGTGGTCGACGCGCAGCGGCGCTATCCGCTGCTGACGATCGGCGGCGACGTGCGGGTTGCAGCCGTCGATGCGCTGGCGCGCAGCGGCCAGGCCGAGCGCGCGCAGGCGATGGCCGCCGAGCTGCTCGACGACGCGCTCGAGGCCGGGATGTTCGGCCGCCTGCTGCTCGAGCGCGCCGAGCTCGTGGTCGCACTGGCCGACCGGATCGATCGCGAGCATCCGCGCCGCGCCGCCTGGCTGGCGCTGATCGGGCGCTGCAACGCACTGCGCCCGGCGGTGTGCCCGGTCGGCCCGGCGCTGGCCCCCCAGCCGGGGCCCGCGACGCTCGACGAGCTCACCACCCGCGAGCGCGAGGTCGTCGCGCTGATCGTCAAGGGCGCGAGCAACAAGCGGATCGCCCTGACGCTCGACATCAGCCTGCACACGGTCAAGCGCCACGTCGCCAACATCATCGCCAAGCTCGGGGTCCACACCCGTGGCGAGGTGATCGCGCGCTACCTCGGCTCGGGGCGCTGAGCCGCCTCGTGGCTCGCTGGAGCCATGCATCGATGGCTCGGTGGTGCGATGCGCGCCCGCGTCGCGCGCCCGAGAATGCTCCCGGAACAGACAACGAGGAGCGCGACGATGAACGCCCACCCGCCACCGCAGCCGTGTTGCGACGACGACCCGCATTGGGGTCATGCGGCGCTGCCGGCCGCGCAGTTCGGCGAGAACGACCCGCCGCTGGGTGTCGAGGCCCTGCACTCGGTGCCGCCGGAACTGATCGCCGGCGGCGCACGCTGATCCGGCGGTGTCCCGCAAGGGCGCGGGCGACCATGGTGTCTAGACTTGCGGCGGCGCGTCCCCGGTCATGCTGGCCGCTTCGGGCCAGCGCCGCCGCAGGTGAAGCCACGCGAACAGGCCGACACACAGCATCGCCAGCGAGGTCGACGCCAGTGCGACGGTCGAGTGCATGACCACCGGCGCGATCACGCCGGCCACCACGCCGTTCGCGACGCTGCCGACCACGGCCTGAAGCGACGAGGCCATGCCGCGCCGGTGCGGGTACAGGTCGAGCACCATCAGCGTGACCACCGGAACGTTCAACGCCCAGCCGAAGGCGAAGACCGCGAGCGGCAGCAGTGCCCAGGCGACGTGCGGGGTGAACACGAGGTTGGCCAGCAGGTTCAGCGTCGCGGTCGTGAACATGACGACGAACCCGTAGCGAACCTGCTGGCGCGGCAGGATGCGGCCGGCCAGCCGGCCGCTGGCCCAGGCGCCGGTCATGATCCCGGCAATGGTGAGCAGGAAGAACCAGAAGAACTCGGTCGGGCCGAGCCGCAAGTGCGTGCCGAGGAACTCGGGCGCCGACAGCACGTACAGGAACATGCCGTTGAACGGCACGCCGCTCGCCAGGGCCAGCAGCAGGAAGCGCGGATCGGACAGCAATTGCGAGTAGCCGCGCATCAGGTGCGCGAACTCGAACGGCTGGCGGTGCGTAGGGTGCAGCGTCTCGGGCAGGAACTTCCAGTTGCCCAGCCACAGCAGCAGGCCCAGCACCGCCAGCAGCCAGAAGATGCCGTGCCAGTCGACGTGGACGAAGAGCCATCCGCCGACCATCGGCGCGACCGCGGGCGCGACGCCGAAGTAGATCGTCACCTGCGACATCATCCGCTGCGCGTCCTCGGGCGGGAACAGGTCGCGGATGACCGCGCGCGAAACGACGATGCCCGCGCCGGTCGACAGGCCCTGCAGCGCGCGGAAGAACACCAGCCAGCCGATCGTCGGCGACAGCGCGCATCCGATCGAGGCGAGCGTGAACACGCCGACGCCCCACAGCACCACCGGACGCCTTCCGAAGCTGTCGGCCAGCGCGCCGTGGAACAGGTTCATGAACGCGAAGCCGAACAGGTAGGCCGACAGCGTCTGCTGCATCTGCACCGGCGTCGCGTCCAGCGCCCGCGCGATGCCGGAGAACGCCGGCAGGTAGGTGTCGATCGAGAACGGCCCGAGCATGCCCAGCGCCGCGAGCAGCACGGCGAGCGCCCACCGCGGCGCGCGCCAGACGGTGGCGGCATCGGGGTTCATCGCAGCGGCCGCTGAAACGAAAAGGCCCGGGAACGACCCGGGCCTTCGCGCAGACCGGCGAGCCCGGCCGGCGTCACTTCTTCGCCGCGGGCGCCGCTGCGGCAGCGGGCGCCGCCGCCGGTGCAGGGGCCGGCTCTTCCTCGGCCGCGCCGGGGATCGTGACCGTGACGATGACCGGATCGTCGCCGGCGTGGGTGAGCGGCGTCACGCCTTTCGGGAAGACGATGTCGCTGAAGTGCACCGGTTTGCCCGCTTCCAGGTTCGCGAGATCGACTTCGATGAAGCTGGGCAGGTCGTCGGGAAGGCAGCTGATCTCGACGTCGTTCACCACGTGGCCGATGATGCCCGCCGTCAGCTTGACCGCCGGCGAGATCTCCTGGTTGACGAAGTGCAGAGGCACCTTGACGGTGATCTTCTCGTCCGCAGCCACGCGCTGGAAGTCGATGTGCATCACCTGCGGCTTGTACGCGTGCCATTGCACGTCGCGCAGCAGCACGCGCTCCCTGGCCCCGTCGAGTTCCATGTCGAGGATCGACGAGTGGAACGCCTCCACGCGCAACGCGTGGTACAGCGGGTTGTGCTCGATCGACACGGGCGTCGCAGCACCCTTGCCACCGTAGACGATTCCCGGCACGAGGCCGGCACGACGCAGGCGGCGGCTCGCACCGGAACCCTGCTCACTGCGGGTCTTTGCAACGACTTTCATCGTTATTTCCTTTCATCAGGCCCCGGGTCCGCGACCAGAACGACGGGGCAACCACACCAGCCGGCAGGCCGCGAGGCCCACCGGCACCAGAAAACTTCGCTTCGCCGCCGGCCGCGGCTCAGTCGACGAACAGCGACGAGACCGAATCGGCGCGGTTGATGCGCAGGATCGTCTCGGCCAGCAATTGTGCGCACGACAGCACGCGGACGCGGTCGCAGGCCCCCGCTTCGGCCGACAGCGGGATCGTGTCGGTGACCACCAGCTCGTCGAGCGCCGAGTCGGTGATGCGGGAGGTGGCGCCGCCCGACAGCACCGCGTGCGTGCAATACGCGACCACGCGCTGGGCGCCGTGTTCCTTGAGCGCGGCGGCCGCCTTCACCAGCGTGTTCGCGGTGTCGACGATGTCGTCCATGATCACGCAGGTGCGGCCTTCGACGTCGCCGATGATGTTCATCACCTCGGCGACGTTGGCTTTCGGACGCCGCTTGTCGATGATTGCGAGGTCCGAGTCGAGCCGCTTGGCCAGCGCGCGCGCCCGAACGACGCCGCCGACGTCTGGCGAGACGATCAGCAGGTTCTCGAACTGCTGCTTGTGCACGTCGGCCAGCAGCAGCGGCGCCGCGTAGATGTTGTCTACCGGGATGTCGAAGAAGCCCTGGATCTGCTCGGCGTGCAGGTCCATCGTCAGCACGCGGTCGACGCCGGCGGTTTCCAGCATGTTGGCGACCACCTTGGCGCTGATCGCCACCCGCATCGAGCGCACGCGGCGGTCCTGGCGCGCGTAGCCGAAATAGGGCAATGCCGCGGTGATGCGCCCGGCCGATGCGCGCTTGAGCGCGTCGACCATGATCATGACTTCCATCAGGTGATCGTTGGTCGGCGCGCAGGTCGGCTGCAGGACGAAGACATCCTTGCCGCGCACGTTCTCGAGGATCTCGACCATCACTTCGCCATCGGAGAAGTGGCTGACGGTGGCTTTTCCGAGATTGATGTACAGGTGCCGGGCGACATCGGCGGCCAATCGCGGGTTGGCGTTGCCCGTGAAGATCATCAGACCTTCCGGGTCGACCACATCGGCGTTTCGGCGGTAGCCCTGCACTTGTCTGGCTCTCGGCTGGCAGCCCGGCTCAGGCCCCGGGCTGGAGAAGGTGGCTGGGGAGGAAGGATTCGAACCCTCGAATGCCGGAATCAAAATCCGGTGCCTTAACCAACTTGGCGACTCCCCAATGGTCATGCATCGGGCCGGAGGGCCTCACGCCGCGCTTGCGTCGTGACGGCCTGCTGGCCCGGGTCGCACCGCCTGCGGGCACGCCCTCAGGCAAACGACCAGTCGCGCAGCGGGTGCCGGCGCAGCGAGCGGACCGAGTGGATCGTTCCGACCGCCTGCCGCGCGAGCCGTTTCCGGATCGAAGCGGCGACCGGTTCGTCAGGCACGGGACAGAACACGCAGGCCCCCGAACCGGTCATCCGCGCCAGTCGCCCCTCCGCGCCGGCCGAATCGGCGGCGAGTCTGAGCGCGGCAAGCGCATCGGCGACGAGCGGCCAGGCCGCGCACACCACCGGTTCGAGATCGTTCTTCCCGCGATAGACGGACCGCCCTCGCGAAAGACCCGAGATTCTGAGCGGTTTCGTATGACGTGTCAATTCGGGAGAGGCGAAGACCGACGCAGTCGGCACCGACACCGGCGGGGCGACGATCACGAACCACTGGGGCGCGGCGGGCAGCGCGCGCAGCCGCTCTCCGACGCCGGTGGCGAAGGCCCGGCAGCCGAATACGAACGCCGGCACGTCGGCGCCCAGCCGCAGGCCGAGCGCCATCAACCGGCGCCGATCGAGGCCGAGCCCCCAGAGGCGGTTCAGCCCGAGCAGCACGGTGGCGGCGTCGGAACTGCCCCCGCCGAGGCCGCCGCCCATCGGGATGTGCTTGTCGATCGAGATGTCCGCGCCGAGCGGGCAGCCGGTTTCGGCGGCCAGCAGGCGCGCGGCGCGCACGGCGAGATCGTCTTCGGCCGCGACGCCGGGAATCGGATCGCGGCGGCGAATCGCACCGTCGTTGCGCCGCCGCAGGTGTACCCGGTCGCAGAGGTCGACGAGCTCGAAGACGGTTTCGAGCAGGTGGTAGCCGTCGGGGCGACGTCCCGTGACGTGCAGGAACAGGTTGAGCTTGGCCGGCGCCGGCAGGTTGCGCAGCGAGTCGATCATGGCCGGGCGACGCTGCGCAGCGCGCTGTCGACCACCAGCCGCAGGGACAGTCGGCGCTCGCCGGCGCCGGCGCCGGCGGGCCAATCCAACGCCAGGCGTCGCGGGCGACCCGCCTCGCTCGCGTCGATCCTGACCGACCACCCGTGGTCGAGCCCGGCCACGACGCGCGAGCCGTCGTGCTCGGTCGGCTCGGCGATGCGACCTTCGAGCCAGCCGGGGAGGTTGGCCAACGGCACGCGCCAGCCGAACACCTGCTCGGTCAGCGCTTCGGCCGACGGCGCCTGCCACGATCTGCCGTCGGCGGCGAGCAGCGTCGCGCGTGCGCCGTCGATTCGCACCTGCGCGATCGTCTGCCCCAGCGGCGAAGACAGCTCGATTTCCGTGCTCGGGCCCTCGACGCGCAGCGAGAAGCGACCGCTCGATCGCTCTTCGCGGGCCCCGTCGCCCGCCTCGGTGACGGTGGCGGCGAAGCGACCGGTCCACTGGTTCGGTGGCCCTTCGCCGGTCACGGGCCCGGACGGCGCCGACGGGGTCGCGCAGCCCGCCAGCGCGAGCACGGACGCGGCCGCGAGCGCGGCGAGCGGGCGCCTCATCGCGTGATCTTGAACCGCGCCAGCGTCTCGTTGAGCACCTTGTTGCCGGGCTCGCGGGCGGACGCCTCGCGCCAGACGCGTTGCGCATCCTCGGCGCGGCCGGCCTGCCAGAGCGCCTCGCCCAGGTGCGCGGCGATCTCGGCCTCGGGTCGCAGCTTGTAGGCTTTCTGCAGCTGTTCGACTGCGGCGGCGAACCGGCCGCGCCGGAACAGCACCCAGCCCATGCTGTCGATGACGTGTGCGTCGTTCGGGGCGAGCTCGAGCGCCTTCTCGATCAGGGCATGCGCCTCGTCGAGACGGATGTTGCGCTCGGCGAAGGTGTAGCCCAGCGCGTTGTAGGCGTGCGCGTAGTCGGGGCGCAGCGCGATCAACTTGCGCAGGCTGCCCTCCATCGCATCGAGCTTGTCGACGCGCTCGGCGGCCATCGCGTGGTCGTACAGCAGCTCGGGGTTCTCGGGATTGCGCTCGAGCGCCTGCGCCAGCACCGTGTACGCGTCGGCGTCGCGCCCGGCCTCGCGCAGCACCTGCGCCTCGGCCGCGGTGAGTTGCACGCGCTCGCGCACGCTGCCCACCGAAGTCGAGCGCAGCAGATCGCGCGCCTCGTCGACGCGGCCGAGCTTGTCGAGCAGCACCGCGCGGCGAGTGAGCGCCGGCAGGAACTGCTCGCCGCGCCGCACGCGCGCGTACCAGTCGATCGCGTCGGCGGTGCGACCCGCCTCCTCGGAGAGCTGGCCCATGAACAGATAGGCGGGATCGTTGTCGCGCTGCACCTGCGCCGGCAGTTCGAGATAGCGGCGCAGGTAGTCCTCCGCGACCTTCGGCTGCTTCGTCTGGTACGCCAGTTGCGCCAGCGAGAACAGGATGCCCGGGCTGTCGGGCTCCTGCTTGAGCGCAGTTTCGAACTGCGCGCGCGCGTCGTCGCTGCGGCCGGCGGCGGCGAGCAAGCGCGCGAGCGAGAAGCGGGCTTCGATGGCCTTGGGCTCGCGCTTGACGAACGACTCGAGCAGCGCAATCGCTCCGGTGCTGCCGCGGGGTGTCTGGGCGACGTAGCGTGCCGCCGCGACCGCCGCGTCTTCGTCCCTGGGGTCGAGCTTGAGCGCCGCCTCGGCTTCGGCGGCCGCGCGCATCGCGTCGTCGGCGGCGTGCGCCACGGCGGCGAGCGCGAGTCGCGCGGCGGGCACGCTTGCGTCGGGCGCGGCGAGACGCTCGAGCATTGCCAGCGCCGCTTTGCGGTCGGGCGCGCGCGTGAGCGTGCGCTGCAGCAGCGAGTACGTCTCGGGCAGGCGTCGATCGGCGCGCGCCTTGTCGAGCCGCGCGCGAAGCAGCGGCTCGGCGTCCGCGAGCCGTCCGGTGCTGATCCACAGCGACTCGATCGTCTGGGTCGCGATCGGCGAGTTCGGGGACAGCTCGTGCCGAGTTCGGCCGCGGGCAGGGCGTGGTCGAGCAGCGCTCGACCAGCGCCAGTTCCGTGGCGCGGCGAGCGAGCCGCGCATCGCGGGTCTGCCTGGCCATCGACAGGTAGGTTGCCGCGGCGCTGCCCACTTCGCCGCGCTGCGCGGCGATCTCGGCGGCGAGCAGCTGGAACATCAGTTGCGGCGTCAGGTCGACCTGCGGAAGGGCGTCGGCCGCAGGCTCGGCGGTCGCGCGCGCCGACGAATCGGCCGGCGCGCGCATCGGCCGGCGATGCGGCCGGTGGCTTCGTCGCCGTCTCGTCGCCGGCCTTGCCGGCGGCCTTGGGGCCCGACGGGACGGCGCAGGCGCTGGCGAGCAGCGCAGCGGCCGCCAGCGCGGCCAGCTTCGGCAGCGCGCACGCGCGCCAGCCCGCAGCAGGGGCTGCAAGCGCATGTTTCGGCGAGTCGGCCGCCGGATGCGGTGGTTTCATGAGTCGGTGCCAGGTTCCATTAAACTGCCCGACAAGATTACCCGAGCCGGGGCCGGAGCACTTCACGAAGCTGCCGCCGCTCCGGCAATCTCCCGTTCCCGATGCCCGAGCTTCCAGAGGTCGAGGTCGTCCGCCGTGGTCTGCAGCAGAGCGTGCTCGGCCGCGCCGTCGGTGCGGCCCACGTGCGCGAGTCGCGCCTGCGCTGGCCGGTGCCGCGCGAGCTGCCGCAGACGCTGGCGGGCCGCACGTTGCGTTCGGTCGAGCGGCGCGGCAAGTACCTGCTGCTCGGCTTCGACCACGGCGTGCTGATCGTCCACCTCGGCATGTCCGGCAGCCTGCGGTTCCTGTCGAGGCCGCCGCCGCCGTCGCGACACGATCACGTGGACCTGCCGTTCGAGCACGGCACGCTGCGCTTCCACGACCCGCGCCGCTTCGGCGCGATGCTGTGGCACGATGCCGCCCAGGGGCCCATCCTCGAGCATCCGCTGCTCGCCGGACTCGGCGTCGAGCCGCTGTCGAGCGACTTCCATGGCGAGATGCTCTACCGGGCCACGCGTGGCCGACGCGTGTCGATCAAGCAGGCCCTTCTTTCGGGCGAGATCGTCGTCGGGGTCGGCAACATCTACGCGTCCGAGAGCCTCTTTCGCGCCGCCATACGCCCGGCTACCTCTGCGCATCGCGTCGGGCGCGAGCGTTGCGGGCGCCTGGCCGCGGCGATCCGCGCCACGCTGTCCGATGCGATCGCGCGCGGCGGCAGCAGCCTGCGCGATTTCGTCGCCAGCGACGGCGCGAGCGGCTACTTCCAGCTCGACTGCTACGTCTACGGCCGCGCCGGGCAACCCTGCCGGGTCTGCGGCGAGCCGGTTCGCACGCTGCGCCAGGCGCAGCGCTCGACGTTCTACTGCCCGCGCTGCCAGCACTGACCCGCCTCGTTGCGGGCCGACGTGCCGGGATGCCGTCTGCCAGCCCAAATCCGCCACAGGGCGGGCCGCGCGAGTCCCCGGCGAAATGATCCACGCTGGCTGCGAATCGCCTGTGCTATTTATCGGTGCGTCACATCGCACGAGTCGACGAAAGCCGATGGGAGTCCTTGGAGAACAGATCGCCGGCTACGGCAGCTGGCGGCGCGAACTGTCCGAGTCCGTGCAGCGTTACGGCCGGTGGCTCACGGACGCCGAGCTCTCGGACGCGTCGCTGCAGGCGCGCGTCGACCGCATTGCCGAGCGCCTCGCGAAGGACCGCATCTCGATCGCGTTCGTCGCCGAGTTCTCGCGCGGCAAGTCGGAGCTGATCAACGCGATCTTCTTCGCCGACCAGGGCCAGCGAATCCTGCCGTCGTCGGCCGGCCGCACGACGATGTGCCCGACCGAACTGATGTACGACCGGGCGCGACCGGCCTCGATCAGGCTGCTCCCGATCGAGACCCGCCTCCAGGAGGCGAGCGTTTCGGAGCTCCGGCAGAACGATGCCGAGTGGACCGAGTTGCCGATCGATCCCACCGATCCGGTCGGCCTGAGCAAGGCGCTCGCCAGCGTCCGCGAGACGATCGAGGTCAATGTCGCGCAGGCCACGCTGCTGGGCGTCTACGACGAGGACGATCCGAACTCGGCGGTCCGGCCCGACTCCGGGGGCCGCATCGAGGTCCCGCGCTGGCGCCACGCCATCGTCAACTACCCGCATCCGCTGCTCGAGTTCGGGCTGGTGGTCATCGACACGCCGGGACTCAACGCGATCGGCGCCGAGCCCGAGCTGACGCTGAAGCTGATCCCCGATTCCGACGCCGTGCTGTTCGTGCTCGCGGCCGACGCGGGCGTCACCCGTACCGACGTCGAGGTCTGGCGCGAGCACATCTGCGCGAGCCACAAGTCCGGCCGCTTCGTCGTGTTGAACAAGATCGACGGGCTGTGGGACGGCCTGAAGGACGAAGTGCAGATCCAGCTCGAGATCGCGCGCCAGGTGAGTTCGGTCGCGCACACGCTCGACCTGCCCAACGAGCGCATCTACCCGGTGTCGGCGCAGAAGGCGCTGGTCGCCAGGGTCAATCGCGACCCGCTGCTGCTCAAGCGCAGCCGCATGTCGGACCTCGAGTACGCGCTGGGCCGCGAGCTGGTGCCGCAGCAGCGCGAGATCGCCGCAGAGCACGTGCGCCGCGAATTCGACGAGCTGCACGGCCAGGTCTACGCCACGCTGGGCGCGCGCCGGCGCGCCGCGGTCGAGCAGCTGTTCGAGCTCGGCGGCCTTCGCGGGAAGAACCGCGGCGTGATGGACCACATGGCCGCGCGGATCCGGGGCGAGCGCGAGGACTTCGAGAAGAGCCTGCGCCAGCTGCAGGGGCTGCGATCGGTGCTGTCGAAGCATTCGCAGACGCTGGGTCGGGCGGTGGGCGGCGAAGCCCTGAAGCGCCACGTGCGGCAGGCGCGCGAGGCGATGAAGGCCAGCACCTTCTCCGTCGGCCTGCGCTCGGGAATGACTTCGCTGCTCGATGCAGTGCGCGCCGACTTCGACGAGGCGACGCGGCTGGTCGACGAGATCGCGGCGCTGATGAGCGCGATGTACCGCAGCTTCAGCGCCGAGCACGGCCTGTCGCTCGGCAACCCGGCGCTGTACTCGACGCGGCGCTTCTACGCCGAACTCGACCGCATCGAGCAGCTGCAGCGCCGGCAGTTCGGTGCGATCACGATGGCGACGACGTCGCAGTGGGCGCTGATGCGGCGCTTCTTCGAGTCGGTCGCGACCCGCCTGCGCGAGTTGCAGGAGCTCGCCGATCGGGAGATCCAGGCCTGGCTGCGCACCGTCATGGCCCCGATCGAGACGCAGGTGCGCGAGCACCAGGCACAGCTGAAGCGCCGGCTCGATTCGGTGCGGCGCGTGCTCGACGCCAACGACAGCCTCGAGTCGCGGATCGCCGAGGTCGAGCAGCAGCGCGCCGAGATCGAGCAGCGCATCGCGCTTGCCGAGGAGTTCGCGCTGCAGGTGCGCCGGCAGCTGGGAGAACCGGCGAACGTCGCCGAGCCCGCCGTGGCCTGAGGCGGCCCCGCGCCCTCGTCCTTCGGGCGCGTCCGCGCGACCGTACAATCCGCCGGGTGATCGCCCCCCGACTGATCGACTGGCAGCGCCGACACGGGCGCCACGACCTGCCCTGGCAGGGCACGCGCGACCCTTACCGGATCTGGCTTTCCGAGGTCATGCTGCAGCAGACGCAGGTCGACACGGTCAAGCCGTACTACGAGCGCTTCGTCGCGCGCTTTCCGGACGTCGCGTCCCTGGCGGCCGCGCAGGTCGATCACGTGCTCGCGCTGTGGAGCGGGCTGGGCTACTACAGCCGCGCACGCAACCTGCATCGCTGTGCACGCGAAGTCGTCGCGCGGCACGCCGGCGCCTTTCCTGACGATCCGCAGCGGCTCGCCGAGCTGCCCGGCATCGGCCGCTCGACCGCCGCCGCGATCGCGGTGTTCGCGTTCGGCCGCAGGGCAGCGATCCTCGACGGCAACGTGCGGCGCGTGCTGTGCCGACACGCGGGCGTGCGCGGCTATCCCGGCGAGCGCGCGGTCGAGCGCGAGCTCTGGCGCATCGCGGAGGCCGAGCTCGCGCACGACGACGTCGAGGCCTATACGCAGGGGCTGATGGACCTGGGCGCGACGTTGTGCGTGCGCGCCCGCCCCGACTGCAGCGCGTGTCCAATCGCGAGCGACTGCGTCGCGCTGCGCGAGGGCGCCGTCGCGGAACTGCCGGCGCCAAGGCCCAGGCGTGCGGTTCCGCTGCGTCGCTGCACGATGTTCGTGATTCGTCGCGGCCGTCAGGTGCTGGTCGAGCGCCGCCCTCCGAGTGGCATCTGGGGCGGCCTGTGGAGCCTGCCGGAATCGGCGTCGGCGCAGGTCGGCGCCGCGCAGCTAGCGGTCGACGGCGGCCCCGAAGGCGCGCCAGACCCCGCTGCCCTGGCGGGCGAGATCGAGCGCCGCTTCGGGCTGCGCGTCACGCTGCCGCGCGCGATCGCGCCGTTCGACCACGCGTTCACGCACTTCCGGCTGCACGTGCAGCCGGTGGAATGCGAGCTGGTGACCGCCAGCCGGGCCGCCGATGCGCCGGGGCTGGCCTGGCTCGCGCTGGACGAGGCCGGCGAGGCGGCGTTGCCGCGACCGGTGAAGACCCTGCTGCAGGGTCTCGCGCTCAGATCACCCGGTGCTGCTGCAGGTACTGGTGGATCAGCGACAGGCGGGTAGGCGCGTCCTCGAGTTCCATCAGCTTCTGGCGCGCGCGCGGCGGGATCGGCAGGAATTCGCACAGCCGGTTGCCGACCCAGGCCGCGGAGTCGAAGGCGTATGGGGCGGCGATCATCTGCCGCATCGGATCGGGCTCGCGCGCGACCAGGTCGTCGACCAGGCGTCGCAGGAGCGATGCGCAGGCGGCGAACGCTTCGGGGACCGCCGCGGGGTCGTCGGCGTCGATCATCTCGACGTCGGCGCGGATCAGGCGGTCCTTGCCGACGCGACGCTCGAGCACCCTGAAGCGCTGCCCGCCGACGGTGCGCAACTCGAGCACGCCGGTGTCCTTCATGTCGAAGTCGACGATGTGGGCGGTGCAGCCGACCGCCTCGTGCCGGGCGGCCTCGCCGACCTCGCTGCCCTCGGTGATCAGGCACACCCCGAACGGCGCGTCGGCGGCGGTGCACTCGCGGACGAGATCGAGGTAGCGCGCCTCGAACACGCGCAGCGGCAGCACTCCGCCGGGAAACAGCACGGTGCCGAGCGGGAAGATCGCGAGTTCGCGAACCACGGCGCCTGCGACGCGATTCAGGCGTGCGCGCTGCCGCGCGTGGCGAGCGCGCGATGGCGCACCAGCACGTGCTCGATCCGGCGAAACCGCCGCGCGAGCTCCTCGACGCAGTAGACCGAGCGGTGCTGGCCGCCAGTGCAGCCGATCGCCACGGTCAGGTAGCTGCGGTTCTCCAGGATGTAGTGCGGCAGCCAGGAATGCAGGAAGGTGCCGATGTGGTCGATCATCCGCTGCACGGACGGGATCGACTGCAGGTATTCGGCAACGGGCGCGTCGAGCCCCGTGAGCGGACGCAGCTCCGATGTGTAGTACGGATTGGGCAGGCAGCGCACGTCGAACACCAGGTCTGCGTCGAGCGGCACCCCGTGCTTGTACGCGAACGACTCGAACAGCAGCGTGAGCGGCGCGCGTTCGGTGCCGACCACGTCGCGGACCCAGCTGCGCAGCACGTTCGGGTGCAGGTCGCTGGTGTCGAGCGACACGCCGATGTCCTCGAGCGCCGACATCAGCTCGCGCTCGCGCTCGATCGACTCGACCAGTGTCGGCGCCGCTGCGGCATCGGCGCCGCTGCGCAGCGCCATCGGGTGCCGCCGCCGGGTCTCGGAATAGCGCTGCACCAGCGTGTCGGTGCGCGCGTTCAGGAAGATGATCTTGACGTCGTGCCCGTAGCGCCCCAGGCCGCTGGCGATCTCGCGCAGGTCGCCCACCGACTCGCCGCTGCGCGCGTCGACCGACACGGCCACCTTCTCGTGGCCGGCCTCGCGCAGCGAGGTGATCACTTCGTGCAGGAAGCGGATCGGCAGGTTGTCGATGCAGAAATAGCCGTCGTCCTCGAGCACGTTGATCGCGATCGACTTGCCCGAGCCCGAGATGCCGGTGACGAGCACGACGCGCATCGCGCTAGGCCTGCGACTCGATCAGCTTGCGCTGGCGCGCGAGGAACTCGCCGGTGGTGTCGAAGCCGCGCAACTGCAGGACGGTGCTGCGCACCGCGGCCTCGGTGAGTACCGCGAGGTTGCGGCCAGCCGCGACGGGAATCACCACTTTCGGTATCGCCAGGCCGAGCACGTCCTCGGTCAGCGCCTCGAGCGGCAGGCGCTGGTAGGCGTCGTCCATCGTGCTGCGGCGGACCAGGTGCACGATCAGCTTGAGGGTCATCTTGCGACGCACGGCCGTCTCGCCGAAGATCGTGCGGATGTCGAGCAGGCCGAGCCCCCTCACTTCGAGCAGGTCGCGCAGCAACGGCGGGCAGCGGCCTTCGATCGCGTGCGGTGCGATCCGCGCGAACTCGACCACGTCGTCGGCCACCAGTCCGTGGCCGCGGCTGATCAGCTCGAGCGCGAGTTCGCTCTTGCCCAGCCCGGACTCGCCCGAGATCAGTACGCCCATTCCCAGCACGTCCATCAGCACGCCGTGCATCGAGCAGGTCTTCGCGATCGCCTTGGTCAGGTAGACGCGCAGGAACTCGATGATGCGCGCCGCGGGAAGCGGCGTGCCGAGCATCGGCAGGCCGTTGGCCGATGCGCGCTCGAGCAGGTCGGCGGGCGGGTCGAGCCCGTCGGCGACGATCACCGCGGGCGGGTGGCCCGCGACGAGATCCTCATTGAGCGCGGCGCGGCGCGGCGCGCCGATGCGGCCGGTGTACGCGAATTCCGCATGCCCGAAGACGTGGATGCGGTTCGGATGGATCAGGTTCAGGTAGCCGACGAGGTCGGCCGGCTCGGTCGACCCCGGGGCGGCGTCGCGATCGGCGCCGGCTTCGCCGGTCAGCCACCGCAGTTGCAGCTGCTCGCGGTTCTGCTCGTAGAGGGTGCGGACGGTGACGCTCATGCGTCAAGCATACAGCCCCGTGCGGCGAGCGCAGCGATCGTCGTGTCCGGACCTGCGCTTGCGCGGGCAGGCGACCCTCAGGCCGCGGGGCGGAAAGGTCCCCAGGTGGTGAGGATCCGGTGCATCTGCACGGGATCGTTGCAGGTGGCCATCGAATCGCGAATCGAGGCGTCCGACAGCAACTCGGCCAGTTCGGACAGCAATTCGAGGTGCTCTTCGGTGGCCGCTTCGGGAACCAGCAGGAACACCAGCAGGCTCACGGGCTTGCCGTCGGGCGCGTCGAACGCGATCGGCTCGGCCAGCCGGACGACCGCCGCCAGCGCCTCGTTCAGGCCCTTGATCCGGCCATGAGGGATGGCGACGCCTTCGCCGAGCCCCGTCGACCCGAGTCGCTCGCGCGCGAACAGCGAGTCGAACACCTTGCTGCGCTCGATTCCGTGGTTGTTCTCGAACAGCAGCCCGACCTGCTCGAACAGGCGCTTCTTGCTGGTGACCGACAGGTCGAGCACCACGTTGGTGGGGGCCAGCAGCCTGGAGAGGCGGTTCATCGCGACGACCCCCGTGGGAGCCTGCCTGGCGCTTTGCAGCATGAAAGTGAACCCCCGAGGGGAACTCGAAAACTGGGCAGATTATATCGATGGTGCTGCTGAATGAAAGCTCTAATTGCGGCGTTGCAACAAGAAGCCGCGACAACCGGAACTCGGGGCGGCGCAAGGGGCGGCACGGCATTCGCCTCAGAGCGTCCGGCGCTGGGCGACCGGCGGGATCCGCAGCGCTTCGCGGTACTTGGCGACCGTGCGCCGCGCCACCACGAAGCCCTGCCCGGCGAGCAACTCGGCGACGTGGCCGTCGGACAGCGGCTGCGCGGGATCTTCGCCGGCGAACAGTTCCTTCATCAGCGCGCGGATGGCGGTGCTCGAGGCAGAGCCGCCGCTGTCGGTCGCCACGTGGCTGCCGAAAAAGTACTTGAGCTCGACGATCCCGAACGGTGTAAGCATATACTTCTGCGTGGTGACCCGAGACACGGTCGATTCGTGCAAGCCCAGCGCATCGGCGATCTCGCGTAGCACGAGCGGGCGCATCGCCACCGCGCCGTGCGAAAAATAGGCCCGCTGGCGATCGACGATCGCCTGGGCCACCCGCAGGATCGTGTCGAACCGCTGCTGCACGTTCTTGATCAGCCAGCGGGCTTCCTGGAGTTGCCCGGCGAGGCCCCCGTTGCCCCCGCGATTGCGTTTCAGGATCTGGGCGTAGGCGTCGTTGATCCGCAGCTTGGGGAGGACGTCGGCGTTGAGCGTCGCCACCCAGCCGTTGCGGCTGCGCCGGACGATGACGTCAGGAACGACGTAGCCCGCCTCGCCGCCGCCGAATGCAGTGCCGGGCCGCGGCTCCAGGCGCCGGATCAGTGCGTGAGCGTCGCGCAGCGCTTCGTCGTCGCAGCGCAGGGCGCGCCGCAGCCTGGAGAAATCGTGCGCGGCGAGCGCCGGCAGGTGTTCGTCGACGATGGCGCGCGCGATCCGCACGACCTCGGGCGCGTGGCTGCGCGCGGCTTCGCCGCGGTCGATCTGCAGCAGCAGGCATTCGCGCAGGTCGCGCGCGCCGACCCCGATGGGGTCGAGGCTCTGCAGCAGCTTGAGCGCGGTCGCCAGTTCACCGGTTTCGACGGCGAGCGCCGCGGGCAGCAGCTCGACGATCTCCTCGAGCGAAGAATCGAGGTAGCCGTCGTCGTCGAGGGCGCCGATCAGCGTCTGCACCAGCGCGCGGTCGCGCCGCGTGCACTGCATGCCGGCGAGCTGCTCGGCGAGGTGGTCGCGAAGCGACGCCCGGGCGGCCGCGAGTTGCGGATAGTCGCGCTCGTCGCCTTCACCGCGCGGCGCGCCTTCGCCACTCCAGTCGGTGCCGTGGGAGTCGGCGGCGTCCCATGCGCCCTCGGGCTCGCCTTCGCCGACCCCGTTCGCCGTCGGGAAATCGTCCTGTCCCCGCTCGTCGCTCGATCCGGGCGATGCCTCGGGCGTGGCCGGGCCTGCGCCGGGCCGCCCGTCGTCGAGCCCGCCGTTCGGGGCGATGCGCACGCATTCGGCGAGGGGGTCGTCGAGCCGCTCGAGCAGGGGGTTTTCGGACAGTGCCTGCTCGAGCTCCTGGTTCAGCTCCAGCGTCGACAGCTGCAGCAGCCGGATCGACTGTTGCAGCTGCGGCGTCAGCGCGAGCTGCGGCGTGAGTCTGAGCTGGAGCGACGGTTTCATCGGTTGTCCGGGTACTGCATCCGCTTCGGTGGCGGCGCGCGACCGGGCCGTGTCGCGCTACATCGAGAAGTGCTCGCCGAGGTAATAGCGGCGGACGTCTTCGTTCTGGACGACCTCGTCCGGCCGACCGGAAGCAAGAACGGTACCAGCCCTGATGATATACGCCCGGTCGCAGATGCCAAGCGTTTCGCGCACGTTGTGGTCGGTGATCAACACGCCGATGCGCCGGTCCTTGAGAAACCGCACGATTCGCTGGATTTCGATCACCGCGATGGGGTCGACCCCAGCGAACGGCTCGTCGAGCAGGATGAATCGCGGCGAGCCGGCGAGCGCGCGCGCGATCTCGACGCGGCGCCGCTCGCCGCCCGACAGTGACTGCGCGGTATTCGATCGGATCTGCTCGATCTGCAACTCGGTCAGCAGGGACTCCAGCCGCTGCTCGATCTCGCCGCGCGAGAGCGGCCGCCCGCGCCCGTCGGTCTGCAACTCGAGCACCGCGACGATGTTCTCCTCCACGCTCAGCTTGCGGAACACCGAAGCTTCCTGCGGCAGGTACGACAGCCCCAGCCGGGCGCGGCGGTGGATCGGCAACCGGCCGATCGGCACGCCGTCGAGTTCGATCGAACCCCCGTCGGAGGGCACCAGCCCGACGATCATGTAGAAGCAGGTGGTCTTGCCGGCACCATTCGGGCCGAGCAGGCCGACCACCTCGCCGCTGGCGACATCGAGCGAGACGTCCTGCACGACCTTGCGGCCGTGGTACGCCTTCATCAGGTTCCGGACCGTCAGCCGGCTGTCGCTGCGCCCCGCGGCGCTCGACGCGCGATTCGCCATCAACGCGACGAGCTCCCGCGTGGCGGCGCCAGCTGTTCGGCGGGCTTCAGGGGTGTTGCCTCTCCCGGGGCGGGCGGCGCGGCCGGCGCGACGTCGCGCGGCTGGATGATGACCCGCACGCGCCCGGCCGGGTTGCCCGGCGTCGCTGCCGTGCCACTGGTGCCCTCGACGGTGAAGAACTCGTTGCGGCTCTCGTAGAGGATGTCGCTGCCGTGCACCTCGTCGACGACGCGCTCGTTCTCGGTACGGCGCATCATCGCCTGCTGCTGCAGCCGGAACGTCTCGCGCTTGCCGTCGTAATCGATCTGGCGCGCCTGGCCCTCGACGAACTGGTCGACGCCCTCGCGCTTTTGCCGGAAGAACGCGAGGTTGCCGGTGGCAGTGCCGTACTGATAGCCCTCGGGATCCTGGCGGATCACCAGCCGGTCGGCGCGAAGGAGGATGGTTCCCTTGGTGAGCACCACGTTGCCGGTGAAGACGTTGATCTGCTTCAGATCGTCGTACTGCATCCGGTCGGCTTCGACGTTGATCGGCTTGTTGCGGTCGGCCTTTTCGGCCAGCGCCAGCGCCGGGAAGCATGCCGAGAGCGCCAGCCACAGCACCACGCGCGCCGACGCGCGCCGGCGTGCCCGGGGCAGGGTCAGGGGGGCGGGGAACGCGCGCATGGTCAGCGGGTTGGTGGCGGCGGCTGCCAGGTGAGCTGCACCCGGGAATCGACCCGCAATGAGCGGGCCGCATTATTGAATTCCATGCCGACGCCAGTCAAGACGGAGGCGCCACGCTCGATGCGCACCGGCTGGTCGGTTCGGGCGATCTCGGTCTCGCTGTAGATGGTGGCGCTTTCGGTGCGGATCGTCATCGCCGGCTCGCTCGCGGAGGCGTCGCGCACCATCACCACGTTGCCGCTCAGAACGGTCTCTTCGCCCTCGGCGCTCGTGCGGCCCCGGTCGGCGCGCAGCGTGACTCGCGGATTCGCGGGGTCCAGGCTGACCATCACCGGCCTGTCGAACGTGCTCGACTGGTCGTCGGGGTAGTGCAGCATCCGCTCCGCCGAGACCCGGAACACCGGCTCGCCGCGGGTGTTGATGCGCGTGAAGACCAGGTCCTCGACGAAGTAGTCGGGTTCGTGCGCGACGTCACGGGCGACGGCCGGGCCGGTTTCGCGCAACGACATCTGCGCGAGGAAATAGGTGCCGGCGGCCAGCGTCAGCAGCAGCGCCAGCGACATGCCGGCCGCGAGCCGGTCGTATACGCGCGGCGTCACGGCACGTCGCCTGCGTAGCGTGCCAGCGCCGCGTCGAGGCGCTGCTGCGACTGCAGCACGAACTCGGCGAACTCGCGCACCGCGCCCCGGCCGGCTGCCGCATGGGACACCCAGTGCGCGCGCTCGCGCACGGCCGCGGGCGCGTCGGCCACGCTGGCCGCCAGGCCGGCCAGCGCCATCGCGCGAAGGTCGGGCCAGTCGTCGCCCACGTAGGCCGCGTGCCGGGCCGCGAGGCCGAACCGGTCGCAGATCTCGCGCAACGCGGCGGCCTTGTCCTTCACCCCCTGTCGCACCTCGTCGAAGCGCAGTTCGGCGGCACGCACCTCGACGATCGCGGACTGTCGCGCAGTGATCACCGCCAGCTTCACGCCCGCTTCGCGCAGCAGCGTGAGGCCGAAGCCGTCGCGCACCGAGAACGCCTTCATCGCCTCGCCGCCCGGCCCGATGAACAGTCGCCCGTCGGTCAGCGTGCCGTCGACGTCGAGCGCCACCAGGCGCACGAGTGCCGCACGGCGCGCCGCGTCAGCCGTCGCGTGCATTCAGACGACCTTCGCCGTGAGCAGGTCGTGGATGTGCAGCGCTCCGAGGAGGCGGCGCCGGGCGTCGATGACCAGCAACTGGCTGATCCGCCGCTCTTCCATGACCCGAACCGCCTCGGCCGCAAGGGCCTGGGCATCGATGGTCGCGGGCGTGCGGGTCATCACCTCGTCGATGCCCAGGCCGCGGAGGTCGCGGCCCTGCTCGATGAGCCGGCGCAGGTCGCCGTCGGTGAAGATCCCGGCGAGGCGCCCCTCGCGGTCGACGATCGCCGTCATGCCCATGCGCTTGCGCGTGATCTCCAGGATCGCGTCGACGAGCCGGGCCCCGGTCGGCACCGTGGCGAGCGTGTCGCCCGATCGCATCACGTCGCCGACGCGCGTGAGCAGGCGCCGGCCCAGGGCGCCGCCCGGGTGCGACAGCGCGAAGTCCATCGGCCCGAAGCCGCGCGCATCGAGCAGCGCGACCGCCAGCGCGTCGCCCAATGCCAGCGTCGCCGTCGTGCTGGCGGTGGGGGCGAGGTTGAGCGGGCAGGCCTCGCGGTCGACTGCGGCGTCGAGGTGCACGTCGGCCAGCCGGGCGAGCGGCGATTCGCGGTCGCCGGTGATCGCGATGAGGCGGGCCCCCTGGCGCTTCACCACCGGCACGATCTTCAGCAGCTCGTCGGTGCTGCCCGAGTTCGAGAGCGCGACGAAGACGTCGTCGCGCGTCACCATGCCGAGGTCGCCGTGGCTGGCCTCGGCCGGGTGCACGAAGAAGGCCGGCGTGCCGGTCGAGGCGAGCGTGGCCGCGATCTTGCGCGCGACGTGTCCCGACTTGCCGATGCCGCTGACGACGACGCGTCCGGTGCAGGCGAGAATCATCCGGCAGGCGTCGGCAAAGCTCGCGTCGATGCGTTCGGCCAGGCCCGCCACCGCTTCGGCCTCGATGCGCAGCACCTCGCGCGCCTGGTCGAGCAGTCGCTCCGGCGTCACGGCGGTCGGTTGGCTCATGGGCGCGAGTATATGACGACTGGCACGCCGGCCAGGCGAGGCAGCGCCCCGGCGTCGTCCCGGTTTAGAATCCCGGGTTCGACGGAAAACCAGACCTCTCACGGCAACCCCTCGATGCCAGAGTTCCTCACGCTGGACAGGGTCCGTTTCGGATACGGCAAGCGCGTCATCCTGAACGACATCTCGATGCGTTTCGAGCGCGGAAAGGTCGTCGCGCTGATCGGAGGCTCCGGCTCGGGCAAGACGACCATCCTGCGGCTGATCGGCGGACAACTGCGCCCGCAGCAGGGCACGGTCGTGTTCGACGGGCAGGACGTGCATCGTCTCGACCGCGATGGGCTCTATCGCCTGCGGCGACGCATGGGCATGCTCTACCAGTTCGGCGCGCTGTTCACCGACCTGACCGCGTTCGAGAACGTCGCCTTTCCGCTGCGCGAGCACACCGACCTGCCCGAGGAGATGATCCGCGACCTGGTGCTGATGAAGCTCGAGGCGGTCGGCTTGCGCGGCGCGGCGCAGTTCCGCACGTCCGAGCTCTCGGGCGGCATGGCGCGGCGCGTGGCGCTGGCGCGGGCGATCGCGCTCGATCCGCCGCTGATCATGTACGACGAGCCGTTCGCAGGCCTCGACCCGGTCGCGCTGGCGACCGTCGCACAGCTGATCCGCAGGCTCAACGATGCGCTCGACTGCGCGTCGATCGTGGTCTCGCACGATATCAAGGACGCCTTCGCCATCGCCGACCACGTCTTCCTGCTGGCGGGCGGGCGGATCGCCGCGCAGGGAACCCCCGACGAGATGAAGGCCTCGGAGGACCCGAACGTCCGCCAGTTCCTCGAGGGCGACATCGACGGCCCGATCGCGTTCCACTTCCAGGCGAAACCGCTCGCCGAAGACCTCGGGCTGGGGGCCTGATGCGCGCGCTGCTGCTTCCGCTGCAGTGGCTGGTCGAATTCGTCGCCTCGGTCGGCAAGGGCGCGCGCTTCTTCGTGCACCTGTGCTGGCTGGGCGTGGCGGCGTTGCGCAGGCCACGGCTGGTGATCGACCAGGTGCACTTCATCGGCAACTATTCGCTGTCGATCATTCTCGTATCGGGGCTCCTGATCGGCTTCGTGCTCGGCCTGCAGGGGTACTACACGCTGCGACGCTACGGCTCCGAGGAGGCGCTGGGCGTGCTGGTCACGCTGTCGCTGGTGCGCGAACTCGGGCCCGTCGTGACGGCGTTGCTGTTCGCCGGTCGCGCGGGCACCTCGCTGACCGCCGAGGTCGGGCTGATGAAGGCGGGCGAGCAGATCGACGCGATGGAGATGATGGCCGTCGACCCGGTGGCGCGGGTGCTCGCGCCCCGCTTCGCGGCCGCGGTATTCTCGATGCCGCTGCTCGCGGCGCTGTTCTCGGCGCTCGGCGTGCTCGGCGGCTACCTGGTGGGCGTCGCGATGATCGGCGTGGACGCCGGCTCGTTCTGGTCCCAGATGCAGAGCGGCGTCGACTGGCTCGACGACGTCGGCAACGGGGTGGTGAAGAGCGTGGTGTTCGGCTTCACGGTTGCCTACGTCGCGCTCTTCGTCGGCTACAACGCGCAACCGACGCCCGAAGGGGTCGCGCGCGCGACCACCACCACCGTGGTCGCCGCCTCGCTGGCGATCCTCGGGCTGGATTTCATCATGACCGCGCTGATGTTCAACACCAACTGAACGGTCGTCGCGGCGGGCGGGTACAAGGACATGGAGAGTTCTCGATGAAACGCACGGGAGTCGACCTTCTGGTCGGGTTGTTCGTGCTGCTCGGCTTCGGCGCGCTGGTGTTCCTGGCATTGCGCGCCGGCAACATGAGCAGCGCGGTCGGCCTGGGTCCCACGTACGAGACCACGGCCCGGTTCGACAACATCGGGGGCCTCAAGCCGCGCGCCGCGGTGCGCAGCGCCGGGGTCGTCGTCGGACGCGTCGCGGCGATCCGCTTCGACGACCAGGCCTACCAGGCGGAAGTCGTGCTGGCGCTCGACCAGCGCTACAGGTTTCCGAAGGACTCGTCGGCGAAGATCCTCACCTCGGGGTTGCTCGGCGAGCAGTACATTGGCCTTGATCCGGGCGGCGACACCGAAATGCTCGCCAGCGGCGACCGCATCACGATGACGCAGTCGGCCGTCGTGCTCGAGAGCCTGATCGGACAGTTCCTGTACGGCAAGGCCGCCGAGGGGCCGAACAAGTGAGCAGGTACGGCACGTTCGTCTTCGCCGCCTGGCTTGCGCCTGCGTGGCTGCTCGGCGGCTGCGCGACGGCTGGCAGCCCCTCGGCCGCGCGCGACCCGCTCGAGCCGATGAACCGCGCGGTCTACCAGTTCAACGATGCGGTCGATCGAGCGGTGCTCAAGCCCGTCGCGCAGGGCTACCAGGACTACATTCCCGAAAACCTTCGAATCGCGATCGGCAGCGTGTTCGGCAACGTGGCCGACCTCTGGACGGCGGTGAACCAGCTGCTGCAGGGCAAGCCGGTCGAGGCGATCTCCGATCTCTCGCGCTTCGTGCTGAACTCGACGCTCGGCCTGGCGGGCCTGGCCGACATCGCCACGCCGGCCGGTTTCGAGAAGCACCACGAGGACTTCGGCCAGACGCTGGGGGTGTGGGGCGTTCCGGCAGGGCCGTACCTGGTGCTGCCGCTGCTCGGCCCCTCGAGCCTGCGCGATGGGCCCGCGCGGATCGTCGACGCACAGGGCGATCTCGTCCTCGCGATCGATTCCGCCGGCCAGCGCAACAACGCGTACCTGCTGCGCACGATCGATACGCGCGCCCAGTTGCTGCGCGCCGAGCGCCTGGTCGAGGGCGCGGCGCTCGACCGCTATTCGTTCATTCGCGACGGGTACCTGCAGCGCCGCCGCAGCCAGGTCTACGACGGCAATCCGCCGCCGTCGGAAGAGGGCGCGCCGGCCTACGACCCGGCGGACGACCCCGAGGCGCCGGCGGCGCCCCCCGGGACGCCGCCTGCCCCGTCGTCCGCCCCCCAACCGAGCGGGAACCGACGATGATGAAGAAACTGCTGTTGCTCTGCCTCGGGCTGCTGCTCGCGCTGCCGGTGGCTGCCGCGGCGCCGGAGGCGCCGGACAAGCTGATCGAGCGGCTCAGCAACGAGATCCTCGAGCGCATCAAGTCCGACACGGCGCTACAGGCCGGCGACCCGAAGAAGCTCAACGAGCTGGTCGACTCGACCGTGATGCCGCACGTCGACTTCAGGCGCATGACCGCGTTGTCGGTCGGCCGCAACTGGCGCAGCGCGACGCCCGACCAGCAGAAGCAGCTGATGGCCGAGTTCCGCGCGCTGCTGATCCGCACGTATTCCGGGGCGCTGTCGTCGGTCGCCGACCAGAAGGTGCGGATGCGACCGTTGCGCGCCAATCCGCAGGACACCGACGTGATCGTGCGCAGCGAAGTCCTGCAGCCGCGAGGAGAGCCGATCCAGCTCGACTACCGGATGATGAAGGCGGCGGATGGCTGGAAGATCTACGACGTCAACGTGCTGGGCGTCTGGCTGGTCGAGACCTACCGCACGCAGTTCGCGCAGGAGGTCAGCGCCGGCGGCATCGAAGGGCTGATCAGGAGCCTGAGCGAGAAGAACCGCCAGCCTGCCGCGAGCGGCAAGACGTGAGCGCCGAGCGACCAGCGGGTGCGCGGCCCGCGGCCCCGCCCCCCGCCGATCGCCTGCGAGCCGCGGGCGCGCTGGCGCTGCCGCCCGAGGTCACCTTCGCCACTGCGCGGGCCGCCCTGTCCCAGGCGCTTCCGGCGCTCGAAGCCGCGCGGCCGCTGTACGACCTGTCCGCGTGCGGGCATTTCGACTCGTCGCTGATCGGCGTGCTGCTCGAGTTGTCGAGGCGTGCCTCGGCCGCCGGCCGCCGCTGCACGTTCGTCGGGGCCTCGGCCAACCTGCACAAGCTCTCGGGCCTGTACGGCGTCGAGCACATGCTGTTCGACGAGCGCGACGCGCAGGGCACGCCCTCGACCCACCACGCCCGATGAGCCCCGCGATCGACGTGCGCTGCGTGGCCAAGCGCTACGGCAGCTTCGAGGCGCTGCGCGGCGTCTCGCTGTCGATCGGGCAGGGCGAGTTCTTCGGCCTGCTCGGCCCCAACGGCGCCGGCAAGACCACGCTGATCTCGATCGTCGCGGGGCTCACCCGCGCGAGCTCCGGCGAGGTGGCGGTCATGGGGCACGACGTCGTGCGCGACTTCCGCGCCGCGCGGCGCGCGCTCGGCGTCGTGCCGCAGGAGCTGGTCTTCGACCCGTTCTTCACGGTACGCGAGACGCTGCGCATCACTTCCGGCTACTACGGCATCCGGCGCAACGACGACTGGATCGACGAGGTGCTCGCCAACCTCGATCTTGCCTCGAAGGCCGAGGTCAACATGCGCGCGCTCTCCGGCGGCATGAAGCGCAGGGTGCTGGTGGCGCAGGCGCTGGTCCATCGCCCGCCGGTGATCGTGCTCGACGAGCCCACGGCGGGCGTGGACGTCGAGCTTCGCCAGACGCTGTGGCAGTTCATCCGCCGGCTCAATCGAGACGGCCACACGATCGTCCTCACGACGCACTACCTCGAAGAGGCGCAGGAGCTGTGCGACCGCATCGCGATGCTCAAGAACGGGACGGTGGTCGCGCTCGACCGCACACGCTCGCTGCTGCACCGCTTCGCCGCGGGCCGGTTGCAGCTGCGCCTGGCCGGCGCGCCGCTGCCGGCGGCGCTCGAGCCGCTGCGCATCCCGGAGCCGGGCGTCGCGACGCCGCCGGCCGCGGGCGAGTCGAGGGTGAGCCTGCGCGTCGACGACTTCGGCGCGATCGAGCCGATGCTGGCGGCGCTGCGCGAAGGCGGGTGCCGCATCGAGGAGATGGAGCTGCTGCACACCGACCTCGAGGACGTCTTCGTCCAGGTCATGAAGGAGACGCGCTGAATGGACCCGGTTCGCGAGCCTCCCGACGCTGCGTTCTCGGTGCAGGGCTTCGCGACGCTGCTGCACAAGGAGGTGCTGCGCTTCGTCAAGGTGGGCGTGCAGACGATCGCGGCACCGGTGCTCACCGCCATGCTCTACCTGCTGATCTTCTCCCACGTGCTCGAAGACCGCGTCCAGGTGTTCGAGGGGGTGCGTTACACGTCGTTCCTGCTGCCTGGCCTGGTGATGATGTCGGTGCTGCAGAACGCGTTCGCCAACAGCTCGTCGTCGCTGATCCAGAGCAAGATCACCGGCAACATCGTGTTCCTGCTGCTCGCGCCGCTGTCGCACCGCGAGATGTACGCGGCCTACGTGCTCGCCTCGATGTTGCGCGGCATGGCGGTCGGCGCGGGCGTGTTCTTCGTCACCGCGTGGTTCGCGCATCTGTCGTTCGCGGCGCCGGCCTGGATCCTCGCCTTCGCGCTGCTGGGCAGCGCGATTCTCGGTACAATGGGCCTGATCGCGGGGATCTGGGCCGAAAAGTTCGACCAGATCGCGGCCTTCCAGAACTTCATCATCATGCCGCTCACGTTCCTGTCCGGCGTGTTCTATTCGGTGAAGTCGCTGCCCGGTTTCTGGCAGACGCTGTCGCACCTGAACCCGTTCTTCTACATGGTCGACGGGTTCCGCTACGGCTTCTTCGGGGTGTCCGACGTCCCGCCGGCAACGAGCTTCGCAGTCGTCGCCGCCACGCTCGCCGCCGTCTGCGCGATCGCGCTGCGGCTGCTGGCGAGCGGTTACCGCCTGCGGCACTGAAGCGGCCCGCCGCCGCCGATCCATCCTCCAACCGACATCGTTTCGCCCGGATTGCGCCATGGTCACTCCCGAGAATCTCCGCAAGTTCATCGCCGACGGGCTCGATTGCGAGCATCTCGAGGTCAGCGGCGACGGACGGCACTTCGAGGCACTGATCGTCTCGAAACTGTTCGAGGGCAAGCGACTCGTGCAGCGCCACCAGATCGTCTATGCGGCGCTCGGCGACCGCATGCGCGAGGAGGTGCACGCGTTGTCGATGAACACGCTGACGCCCGAAGAGTTCGCGGACCGCGGCGGCGCATGAAGGCCCCGGCGGGGCCCGCGACGCGCGCGGCAGCCATCGCCGGGGGAGGCCGGATACATTCATGGACAAGCTGAGAATCGAGGGCGGCCGCCCGCTGCACGGCGAGATCGCCGTGTCGGGCGCCAAGAACGCTGCGCTGCCGATCCTGTGCGCCGGGCTGCTCACCGCGGCGCCGTTCGCGCTGGGCAACGTGCCGCAGTTGCACGACGTCGCCACGACGCTGAAGCTGCTGCGGCGGCTCGGCGTGAAGGCCGAGCGCGATGGCGAACGCGTCCTGCTCGACGCCGGAGGCGTCGCATCGGTCGAGGCGCCGTACGAGCTGGTGAAGACGATGCGCGCGTCGATTCTCGTGCTGGGCCCGCTGCTCGCGCGCTTCGGCGAGGCGCGCGTGTCGCTGCCGGGCGGGTGCGCGATCGGCCAGCGCCCGGTCGACCAGCACATCAAGGGCCTGCAGGCGATGGGTGCGCAGATCTCGATCGAGCACGGCTACGTGGTCGCGAAGGCCAGTCGCCTGAAGGGCGCGCGCATCGTCACCGACATGGTCACGGTGACCGGCACCGAGAACCTGATGATGGCCGCCACCTTGGCCGACGGCGAGACGGTCATCGAGAACGCCGCCCGCGAGCCCGAGGTCGTCGACCTGGCCGCGGCGCTCGTCGCGATGGGCGCGCGCATCGAGGGCGCGGGTACCGACCGCATCACGGTGCACGGCGTCCGGCGGCTCGACGGCGGCGAGCACCGGGTCATGGCCGACCGGATCGAGGCGGGCACCTTCCTGTGCGCAGCCGCGGCGACCGGCGGCGACATCACGCTCGCGCGCGCGCAGCCCGGGACGATGGACGCGACGCTGGACAAGCTTCGCGAGGCCGGCGCGTCGATCGAGACCGAGGCTGACCGGATCAGCCTGTCGATGAAGCGGCGGCCCCGCGCGGTGAACGTGCGCACCGCGCCGTATCCGGCTTTCGCCACCGACATGCAGGCCCAGTGCATGGCCATGAACTGCATCGCCGAGGGCACCGGGGTGATCACCGAGACCATTTTCGAGAACCGCTTCATGCACGTGCTCGAGATGCAGCGGCTCGGCGCGGACATCACGATCGAGGGAAACACCGCGATCGTGCGCGGCGTGCCGAAGCTCTCCGGCGCCACGGTGATGGCGACCGACCTGCGCGCCTCGGCGGGCCTGGTCATCGCCGGGCTGGTCGCCGAAGGCGAGACGATGGTCGACCGGATCTATCATCTCGATCGCGGCTACGAGCGCATGGAGGCCAAGCTGGGCCAGCTCGGCGCGCGCATCGAGCGACTTCCCGGGGGCGCCTGAGATGATGCTTCCCACTTCCGGTGTCGGCGCGTCGCGGCAGGCGGCGGCGAGCCGGGGCGCGGCCGGCGCGCCCGCTTCGGGGGCGGGCTCTGGGGGCGCGAGTCAGGGGCAGCGGGGCCCGATCGGCGCGGCGATGACGACGGCGGTCGGTGCTTCGCACCGACTGCCCGGCGCTGCTCGCCTCGGGGTCGCGCGGCGAAACTCGCTACGCTCGCTGCGCGAGCTCCGCTCAGACAGTCGCCGCGAGTCAGAAGTACGAAGCGCGCTTCGCGCGCCGACCCCGAGGCTGCGCTGCTCGGCGCCGCCGACATCGCCGCGCCGATCGGGCCCCGCTGCCCCTGACTCGCGCCCCCAGAGCCCGCCCCCGAAGCGGGCGCGCCGGCCGCGCCCCGGCCCGCCGCCCCCCGCCGCTCTGAAAGCGTCCGGGGTGCTCGGAGCGAAGACCGCGTGGATCGTGATCAGCGTCTCGGCGGTGCTCGCGAGCACAACGACGGTATCGGCAAAGGCGTGGGCCGTGCGCCGCGGGCGCGCCTTGTGCGCAGCCGAGAAGCGCAGCAGCACCGGCGGCGCGCGCAGCGCGCATCGTTCATCATGCTCGCGGCGATTGTTCGAGCGGAGCTCGCGCAGCGAGCGTAGCGAGTTTCGCCGCGCCAGCCGGTGCGGCGAGCATCGCAGGGCACCCCCGCGAAGCGGGGGCAAGCACTCGGCGCGCCCGCGGCGCACGGCCCACGCCTTTGCCCATGCAAACCTTCCGTACGCCGGGCGTCGCAGCTCGTGCAACGCACGCTGGAGCCACTGACGTGATAACGCTCGCCCTGTCGAAGGGTCGCATCTTCGATGAAACGCTGCCGCTGCTCGCGGCCGCCGGCATCCCGGTCGACGCGTCGATCGCGGCTTCGCGCAAGCTGATCCTGCCTACCGGCGATCCGGGCCTGCGGCTGATCATCGTGCGCGCCTCCGACGTGCCGACCTACGTCCAGTACGGCGCGGCCGACCTCGGCGTGGCCGGCAAGGACGTGCTGCTCGAGCACGGCGGCGAGGGCCTGTACCAGCCGGTCGACCTCGGCATCGCGCGCTGCCGGATGTGCGTGGCCGCGCCGGACGGCTTCGATTACGCCAACGCGGTGCGGCGCGGCGCGCGCCTGCGCATCGCCACCAAGTACGTGCAGGTCGCGCGCGAGCACTTCGCGGCCAAGGGCGTGCACGTCGACCTGATCAAGCTCTACGGCTCGATGGAACTCGCGCCGCTGGTCGGCCTGGCCGACGCGATCGTCGATCTGGTGAGCACGGGCAGCACGCTGCGCGCGAACCACCTGGTCGAGGTCGAGGAGATCATGCAGATCTCGTCGCGGCTGATCGTCAACCAGGCGTCGCTGAAGACGAGGTCGGCGCAGCTCGAGCCGCTGGTGGCGGCGCTCGGCCGGGCGGCGGGGGGCGGGCGATGAGCGCCGGCGTGCCGATCACGCGGCTGGACAGCCGCGCCGCCGATTTCGACCGGCGGCTCGCCGCGCTGCTCGCCTACGAGCCGATGCAGGACGGCGCGGTCGAGCGCGCCGTCGCCGAGATCCTTCGCGAGGTGCGACGCCGGGGCGACGAGGCCCTGATCGAGTACACGCGGCGCTTCGACCGTGTCGACGTGGCCGATGCCGCGGCCCTCGAATTGCCCGGGGCCGAGCTGCGGGCTGCGCTCGATTCGCTGGACGCTGCCGAGCGCGATGCGCTGCACGCGGCCGCCGAGCGCGTGCGCACCTACCACTCGCACCAGCTGGCGAAGTCGTGGTCGTACACCGAGGCCGACGGCACCCGGCTCGGCCAGCAGATCACGCCGCTCGACCGGGTCGGGCTCTACGTGCCCGGCGGGAAGGCGGCCTATCCGTCGTCGGTGCTGATGAACGCGCTGCCGGCCCGCGTCGCGGGCGTCCCCGAACTCGTGATGGTCGTCCCCACGCCGGGTGGGGTGCGCAACCCGCTGGTGCTGGCCGCTGCCTGCATCGCGGGGGTCGACCGTGTCTTCACGATCGGCGGCGCGCAGGCGGTGGCGGCGCTCGCCTACGGCACGGCCACCGTGCCGGCGGTCGACAAGATCGTCGGGCCCGGCAACGCCTATGTCGCCGAGGCCAAGCGCCGCGTGTTCGGCACCGTCGGCATCGACATGATCGCCGGGCCCAGCGAGATCCTGGTGCTGTGCGACGGCACGACCGACCCGGACTGGGTCGCGATGGACCTGTTCTCGCAGGCCGAGCACGACGAGATGGCGCAGTCGATCCTGCTCACGCCCGACGCCGGCTTCGCCGACCGGGTGGCGGCCTCGATCGCCAGGTTGCTGCCGACGATGCGGCGCCGCGAGGTGATCGCCCGCTCGCTGGCCGACCGCGGCGCGCTCGTCGTCGTGCGCAGCATGGACGAGGCCTGCGGCATCGCGAACCGGATCGCCGCCGAGCACCTCGAGATCTCGGCCGCCGACGCGCCGAAATGGGCGGCGCGCATCCGCCACGCCGGTGCGATGTTCCTCGGGCCCTGGTCGTCCGAGTCGATCGGCGACTATTGCGCCGGGCCGAATCACGTGCTGCCGACGATGCGCACCGCGCGCTTCTCGTCGCCACTGGGCGTCTACGATTTCCAGAAGCGCACGAGCATCATCGAGGTGTCGGCGGCGGGCGCGCGCACGCTGGGCCGCATCGCCGCGACGCTGGCGCGCGGCGAGGGGCTCGAGGCGCACGCGCGCAGCGCCGAGATGCGCCTGGAGGGCAAAGCGGACGAGCCGTCGTGAGCGCCCGCCTGGCACCGGCCGAGCTGCTGCGGGCCGACATCCTAGCCATGAAGGCCTACCACGTCCCCGACGCCGTGGGGCTGGTCAAGCTCGACGCGATGGAGAATCCGTACCGGTTCGACGAGCCGTTGCGCGCCGAGCTGGCACGCCGGCTCGCCGACGTCGCGATCAACCGCTACCCGGCGCCGGACTACCGCGAGCTCAGGCAGGCGATCCGCGAGCGGTTCGGCGTGCCTGCCGGCCACGACGTGCTGCTCGGCAACGGCTCCGATGAACTGATCACGCTGCTCACGGTGGCCACCGCGCGGCCCGGGGCCGTTCACCTGTCGCCGTGGCCGTCGTTCGTCATGTACGAGATGTCGGCGCGGCTCGCCGGCAGCCGTTTCGTCGGCGTGCCGCTGGCCGCCGACTTCTCGCTCGACCTGCCCGGCATGCTCGCCGCGATCGAAGCGCATCGCCCGGCGATCGTGTGGCTCTCCTGGCCGAACAACCCGACCGGCAACTGCTTCGACGAGGCGGCAGTCGGGCGGGTGCTCGACGCGGCGCCCGGGCTGGTGGTGATCGACGAGGCCTACCAGCCCTTCGCGGTCGACACCTGGATGCCGCGCCTGCCGCAGTACCCGAACCTGATGGTCCTGCGCACCGTCTCCAAGCTCGGCCTGGCCGGCCTGCGGCTGGGCTACCTGAGCGCGTCCGGGCCCTGGCTCGCCGAACTCGACAAGGTGCGGCCGCCCTACAACGTCAACGTGCTGACCGAGGCCGCGGCGCGCTTCGCGATCGACCACCTGGACGTGCTCGAGGCGCAAGCGGCGCGGCTGCGCGCCGACCGGGAAGCGCTCGCACGGTCGCTGGGCGCGCTGCTCGGCGGCCTGCCCGGCGCGGCGGTGTTCCCCTCGCGCGCCAATTTCCTGCTGGTGCGCGTGCCCGACGGCCCGGCGACCTTCGAGCGGCTGCGCGCCCGCGGCGTCCTGGTCAAGGACGTCGGTAGAATGCACGAATCGCTGCGCAACTGCCTTCGGCTGACGGTCGGGACCCCCGACGAGAACCGGCTGCTGGTCGAGGCGCTGCGCCAGTCCTTGTGAACCCCCGCAGCGCGCCGGTCGCGCTGCCCGAGAACCGCCGGATCCCCATGCGTACCGCCGAAGTCACCCGCAACACCGCCGAGACCCGAATCCGGGTCCGCGTCGCGCTCGACGGCAGCGGCCAGCAGAAGCTGGCCACCGGCGTGCCGTTCCTCGACCACATGCTCGACCAGGTCGCTCGCCACGGCCTCGTCGACCTCGAGGTCGAGGCGCAGGGAGACCTGCACATCGACGCACACCACACCGTCGAGGACATCGGCATCACGCTCGGCCAGGCCGTCGCGCGCGCGATCGGCGACAAGAAGGGAATCCGCCGCTACGGGCACGCCTACGTGCCGCTCGACGAGGCGCTCACGCGGGTCGTCATCGATTTCTCGGGAAGACCCGGCCTGCACTGGAACGTGCCGTTCACGCGCGCCATGATCGGCCACTTCGACGTCGACCTCGCGAGCGAGTTCTTCCAGGGTTTCGTCAACCACGCGCAGGTCACGCTGCACGTCGACAACCTGCGCGGCGAGAACGCCCACCACCAGTGCGAGACCGTGTTCAAGGCGTTCGCCCGCGCGTTGCGCCTGGCCGTCGAGCTCGACCCCCGCGCCGGCGGGCGCATTCCCTCCACCAAGGAATCGCTCTGACCGAGGCAGGGGTGAAGGGGGAAGGGAGAAGGGGGTGCTGATCGCGGTCGTCGACTACGGGATGGGCAACCTTCGCTCGGTGGCGAAGGCGCTCGAGCACGTGGCGCCGAAGGCGCGCGTGGTCGTGTCGGGCACCGCTGCCCAACTCGATGAGGCCGACCGCGTCGTATTTCCTGGCCAGGGCGCAATGCCCGACTGCATGCGCTATCTCGACGCGGCCGGGCTGCGCGCGGCCGTGCTGCGGGCCGCGCGCACCAAGCCGCTGTTCGGCGTCTGCGTGGGCGAGCAGATGCTGTTCGAGCGCAGCGAAGAGGGCGACACCGAAGGGCTCGGCGTGCTGGGCGGGAAGGTGACGCGGTTCCGGCGCGACGCGATGCGTGCGCCCGACGGCGCGGCGCTCAAGGTGCCCCACATGGGCTGGAACCGCGTCGCCCAGGCGCGCGCGCACCCGATCTGGTCGGGCGTGCCCGACGGCGCGTACTTCTATTTCGTGCACAGCTTCTACGCGGTGCCCGCGGCCGGCGAACTGTCGGTCGGGGAAACCGAGTACGGGCTTCGCTTTACCTCGGCGGTGGCGCGGGATAACATTTTCGCGACCCAGTTCCACCCCGAGAAGAGCGCAGCCAACGGCCTGAGGCTCTACGAGAACTTCATCCACTGGCAACCCTAGCCCGCCGCGCCCGCCGGCAGGCAGCCTTCCCGGACGGGTGCGGCCGCGCCGCACCCGGCAAGCTTCCGAACCGACCCTCACCATTGCGATGCTCCTCATCCCCGCCATCGACCTGAAGGACGGCCGCTGCGTCCGCCTCAAACAGGGCGACATGAACGCCGAAACCGTCTTCTCCGACGATCCGGGCGCCGTCGCGCGGCACTGGGTCGAGCAGGGGGCACGACGCATCCACCTCGTCGACCTGAACGGGGCCGTGGCCGGGCGCCCGCGCAACGAGACGGCGATCCGCTCGATCGTCGACGCGGTCGGCGGCAACGTGCCGGTGCAGCTGGGCGGCGGCATCCGCGACCTCGACACCATCGAGCGCTATCTCGACGACGGCATCAGCTACGTCATCATCGGCACCGCCGCGGTCAAGAACCCCGGCTTCCTGCACGACGCCTGCAGCGCTTTCCCCGGCCAGATCATCGTCGGGCTCGACGCCCGCGACGGCAAGGTCGCCACCGACGGCTGGAGCAAGCTCACCCGCCACGACGTGCTCGACCTCGCGAAGAAGTTCGAGGGATACGGCGTCGAGGCCGTCATCTACACCGACATCGGTCGCGACGGGATGCTCACCGGAGTGAACGTCGAGGCCACCGTGCGGCTGGCCCGCGAGCTGCGCATCCCGGTCATCGCGTCGGGCGGTTTCGCCAGCCTCGAGGACGTCGAGAAGCTCTGCGCCATCGAGGAAGACGGCGTCACCGGCGCGATCCTCGGCCGCGCGCTGTACGAGGGCAAGCTCGATTTCCGGGCCGCGCAGGCGCGTGCCGACGAACTCAACGGTTGAGCGCGCCGCGCCGATGCTCACCAAGCGCATCATTCCCTGCCTCGACGTGACCGCGGGCCGCGTCGTCAAGGGCGTCAATTTCGTCGGGCTGCGCGACGCCGGCGATCCGGTCGCGATCGCGCGTCGCTACGACGAGCAGGGTGCCGACGAGCTCACCTTCCTCGACATCACCGCGTCGAGCGACGAGCGCGACATCATCCTGCACGTGATCGAGTCGGTGGCCGAGGAGGTCTTCATTCCGCTGACGGTGGGCGGCGGCGTGCGCGCGGTCGACGACGTGCGCCGGCTGCTCAACGCCGGTGCCGACAAGGTGTCGATCAACACGGCGGCGCTGCAGAACCCGCAACTGGTCGCCGACGCGAGCGCCCGCTACGGCGCGCAGTGCATCGTCTGCGCGATCGACGCGAAAGCGGCCGGCCCCGGGCGCTGGGAGGTCTTCACCCACGGTGGGCGCAAGCCGACCGGCCGCGATGCGATCGAGTGGGCGCGCGAGGTCGAGCGACTCGGCGCTGGCGAGATCCTGCTCACCAGCATGGACCGCGACGGCACGAAGCAGGGCTTCGACCTGGCATTGACGCGAGCGGTGGCCGACGCGGTGGGCGTGCCGGTCATCGCCTCCGGTGGCGTGGGCACGCTGCAGCACCTGGCCGACGGCGTCACCGAGGGGCGCGCCGACGCGGTGCTGGCGGCCAGCATCTTCCACTTCGGCGAGTTCACCGTCGGGCAGGCCAAGCGCTACATGGCCGAGCGCGGCATCCCGGTGCGCCTCGACTGACGCGGGCGCGGCAGCCATGGATCCCGCGAGCACCGGCCACCCGCGCGGCGACAGCGCCTGGCTGGACGAGGTCCGGTTCGACGCCGACGGCCTCGTGCCCGCGATCGCCCAGGAGGCGTCGACCGACCGCATCCTCATGGTGGCCTGGATGAACCGCGAGGCGCTCGCCGAAACCGTCGCCACGGGCCGCGCGGTCTACTGGTCGCGCTCGCGCGGCCGCCTGTGGCGCAAGGGCGAGGAGTCCGGGCACGTCCAGGCCGTTCGCGAGTTGCGCCTCGACTGCGACGGCGACGTGGTCCTGCTGAAGGTCGAGCAGGCCGGAGGCATCGCCTGCCACACCGGGCGCCACTCGTGCTTCTTCAGGCGCCTCGAGAACGGGCACTGGGTCGTGGTCGAGCCGGTGCTGAAGGACCCGGAGTCGATCTACCGATGACGCGCCGAAGCGATGCGAAGACAGGGGGCGCGCCGTTCGCAGCGGCGGCGGATGCGGCGCCCGACGATGCCGGGGCGATCCTCGATCGGCTGGCGGCCGTGCTCGAGTCGCGCAAGGGGGGTGACCCCGAGCGCTCCTACGTCGCGCGGCTGCTCTCCAGGGGACCCGACGCGATCCTGAAGAAGATCGGCGAGGAAGCGACCGAGACCGTGATGGCCGCGAAGGACGGCGTGCCCGAGCGGATCGTCGCCGAGACCGCCGACCTGTGGTTCCACTGCCTGGTGATGCTGGCCCACTTCGGGTTGTCGCCGCGCCAGGTGCTCGACGAACTGGCCCGCCGCGAGGGCCTGCCCGGACTCGACGAGAAAGCCGCGAGGAAGTCCGGTTCCAGGGGGGAGGCCTGAGTGAGCACGAATACCGGAGCAAGCGCCGGCGGGCAGGCGCCGGCGGGCCACAAGGCCGACTGCCTGTTCTGCCGCATCGCGCGCGGGGAGATCCCGTCGCGCAAGGTCTACGAGGACGACGAAATCGTCGCCTTTCACGACATCCACCCATCGGCCCCGGTGCACTTCCTGATCGTTCCCCGGCTGCACCTCGAGAACCTTTACGACGCCGACATGAAGCATCAGGCGCTGCTCGGCAAGCTGCTCGGCGTCGCCGGCCGGCTCGCGCGCGAGCAGGGTGCCACCGACGGCTTCCGGGTGGTCGTCAACAACGGCAGGGTGGGCAGGCAGGAGGTGTATCATCTTCACGTACATGTGCTAGGCGGGCCCGAGCCACTCGGCTCGGGCATGAACCGCACCTGACGGGAGTACGACATGGGAAGTCTTAGCATCTGGCACTGGCTGATCGTGCTGGTGATCATCATGCTGATCTTCGGGACCAAGAAGCTGCGCAACATCGGATCCGACCTCGGCGGAGCGGTGCGCGGGTTCAAGGAAGGCGTCAAGGAAGGCACCGAGAAGGCGGCCTCCGAATCGCAGCAGGCATCGTCGAAGACCATCGATGTCGAGGCCCGCGAAAAGAGCTGATCGACGCAACGGGCGCCCGGTTTCGCCTGCGAGCGGTCGCCTGCGGCCGCTCGCGTCGTTTCCGGGGGGCACGATTGCCGGTCGCCCGATTGCCTGAGACGCGAAGATGTTCGACTTCGGTTTCTCCGAGATGGTCATCGTGGCGATCGTGGGCCTGATCGTGCTCGGCCCCGAGCGCCTGCCGAAGGTCGCGAAGCAGGCCGGGCAGTGGCTCGGCAAGCTGCAGCGCTACGTCGCCGACGTGAAGTCGGACATCAACCGCCAGATGGAGCTCGACGAATTGCGCAAGCTCCAGAGCGAGGTCACCGGCGCGGCGCAGAACCTCGAAGCCACGCTGAAATCGACGATCTCCGAGACGCAGTCGCAGTTCGACTCGATCGCGGCCGACCTCGACGGCACGAAGGCCGGCGCCAGCGAGCCGGCCACCGACTGGGACAAGGTCTACGCGCAGCGGCGCCTGCGCGAGCGGATCCACGACCGGCGCATCGAGCGCGAGAAGGAGCTCGGGCACAAGCGTCCGAAGCGCCGTCACCACTGACACGGCCCGGTCCGCGCACCGCGCGGCACCGGCCCAGCGGGCGCCTTCGCGCCCGCAGCCCGATCCGATCTCCATGAGCCAGGAAGAAAGCTTCGTCTCCCACCTCGTCGAACTGCGCGACCGGATGATCCGGTCGCTGGTGGTGGTGCTCGTGCTGTTCGGCGTGTGCTTCTACTTCTCCGGCGAGATCATGAAGTTCCTGTCGCAGCCGCTGTACCAGTCGCTGCCGCCGGGCACCAAGCCGATCTTCACCGACCAGGCTGGCGCGTTCTTCACGCTGACCAAGGTGTCGTTCCTGGCCGCGGTGCTGCTGTCGCTCCCGTGGATCATGTACCAGGCGTGGGCCTTCGTCGCGCCGGGCCTGTACGAGCACGAGAAGAAGTTCGCGCTGCCGCTGATCGTCTCGAGCATCTTCTTCCTGGTCGTCGGCATCGCGTTCGCCTACTGGTTCGTGCTGCCGGCCGCCTACAAGTTCTTCTTCGCATTCGCTTCGCGCACCGGCGCCGACGTGCTGCAGGACCTGCAGAAGTACTGGGACTTCACGCTCGCGATCTTCTTCGGCTTCGGCCTGACCTTCGAGGTGCCGGTGGCCGAGATGCTGCTGGTCAAGCTGGGCATGGTCACGACCGCGCAGCTGCGCGCGGCGCGCCGCTACGTGGTGGTCGGAGCCTTCATCGTCGCGGCGGTGCTGACTCCGCCCGACGTGCTCAGCCAGTTCATGCTCGCGATCCCGCTGATCCTGCTCTACGAACTGGGCATCGTGCTGGCGGGCTTCATCAAGGCGCGCAGCCGCGCCCCCGACGACGAAGAGGCTGCCGAAGCCGGCTCGGGCGAGCCGGGCAGCGCGGCCGCGGCCGTCACCCCGGCGCCCGCCGACCCCACGTCGCCGGGCGGTGGGCAGCGCTAGGGCGCCCGTTCGTTTCCCCGCTCACTCGCGCGGGGCCCCCGGCTTCGGACGCTTGCCGATGCGGATCGGGATCTCGATCGTGCTGCTGTCGCGCACGAAGCGGAAGCGCGCGGTCGATCCCGGCTTGAGCTGCGCGATCACGTTGAGCATCGTCGCAGTGTTCGTCACCTGCTGCCCTTCGACCTCGACCAGGATGTCGCCGACCTTGACGCCGGCGCGATCGGCCGGCCCGTTGCGCATCACGCCGGCGATGATCGCGCCGTCCTTGCGCGGCAGCTTGAACGCCTCGGCCAGCTCGGGAGTGAGGTCCTGCGGCTCGACGCCGATGTAGCCGCGGGTGACCGAACCGGTGGCGACGATCTGCTCCATCACCTGGCGCGCGGTGCTGGCCGGGATCGCGAAACCGATGCCGAGCGACCCGCCCGTGCGCGAGTAGATCGCCGTGTTGATGCCGAGCAGCCGGCCTTCGGTGTCGACCAGCGCGCCGCCCGAGTTGCCGGGGTTGATGGCGGCGTCGGTCTGGATGAAGTTCTCGAAGGTGTTGATGCCCAGTTGCGTGCGTCCGAGCGCGCTGATGATTCCCATCGTCACGGTCTGTCCGACGCCGAACGGGTTGCCCACCGCCAGCACGACGTCGCCTACGCGGGCGGCGTCGGCGTTGCCGAACGCGATGGCCGGAAGGTCGGACAGGTCGATGCGCAGCACGGCCAGGTCGGTCTCCGGATCGGAGCCGACGACCCGCGCGCGCGCCCGCGAGCCGTCGGCCAGCAGCACTTCGATCTCGTCGGCGCCTTCGACGACGTGGTGGTTGGTGAGCACATATCCGTCGGCGGAGACGATGACGCCCGAGCCGAGGCTGCTGGCCTGCTGGCGATCGCCGAACTGGTCGCCGAAGTACCTGCGGAACAGCGGGTCGCCGAGCAGCGGGTGATCCTGCGGGACGCGCGCGGCCTTCATCGTGTAGATGTTGACCACCGCCGCGGTCGCCCGACGCGCCGCTTCGCTGTATGACAGAATCGGCGTGATGCGGCCCGCCGCGGTGCCGGTGGCCGGCGGGGCATCGACGTCACCCGGCTGCGCGTTGGCCCCGGGTGCCGGCGCGGGCGCCGACAGCGGCGGCCGCTCGCGCACCAAGCGCTGCGGCAGCCATTCGGGACGCAGGGTCGCGGACGTGAACAGCAGGGCCAGCAGGATCGTGACCGCCTGCGCAAAGACCAACCAGAGCTTCTTGAGCATGACTCGGCGACGCGGAGAGGGACGCACGGAACGGGGTTCGGCTGCCGCGGCGGTCACCGCCGCCGAACTGTCGGCGTGCTTCGAGGAGGTACTCGGGGCGAGCAGGTTCGCCGATTATTGCCCAAACGGCCTGCAGGTGGAAGGCGAGCGCCCGATCCGCCGGCTCGTGAGCGGCGTCACCGCGAGTCTCGCGCTGATCCGCGCCGCGGTCGACGACGGCGCCGACGCGCTGCTGGTACACCACGGCTGGTTCTGGCGCGGCGAAGATCCGCGGGTGACGGGCACGCGACGCGCCCGGTTGGCCGAAGTGCTCGGCCACGGCCTGCACCTGTTCGCGTATCACCTGCCGCTGGACGTGCATCCGCAACTGGGCAACAACGCGCAGCTCGCCGCGCGGATGGGCTGGCGCGTCGATGGCCAGGCGGGGGAGCAGGGCCTGATCGCCTGGCACGACCTCGCGCGGCCGGCGAGCGCCGAGCGGGTCGCGCGGCAACTCGGCGAGCGGCTTGGCCGCGAGCCGCTGGCGGTGGGGGCGCTGGACCGGCGCATCCGGCGCCTGGCCTGGTGCACCGGCGCGGCGCAGGACATGCTCGATCAGGCGATCGCGGCGGGCGCCGACGCGTTCGTGAGCGGCGAGATCGCCGAGCGGACGACGCACCTGGCCCGCGAGGCCGGCGTCGTCTATTTCGCCGCAGGCCATCACGCGACCGAGCGCTACGGCGTGCAGGCGCTCGGCGAGCACGTCGCCGCCCGGTTGCGCATCGCGCACCGGTACGTCGACGACGACAACCCGGTCTGAGCGGCGCGGCCTCGCGGCCGGGCCGGCGCTCAGGCGCGGGTCTTCAGCAGGTCGCGGATCTCGCCCAGCAGCACTTCCTGCGCGGGCGGGGCGGCCGGGGCAGCGGGGGCCGGCTGCTCTTTCCAGCGGTTCATCATCTTGACCATCATGAAGATCACGAAGGCCAGGATGACGAAGTTGATCAGGATCGTGATGAAGTTGCCGTAGGCGAAGACCGGCACCCCGGCCTTCTTCAGCGCGTCGAGCGTCATCGCGGTGCCGTCGGGCACCTTGCCCAGCGCGATGAACAGGCCGCTGAAGTCGAAACGGCCGCCCAGGATGGCCGAGATCACCGGCATGATCACGTCGCCGACCAGGGAGTCGACGATCTTTCCGAAGGCCCCGCCGATGATCACGCCGACGGCGAGATCCATCACGTTGCCCTTCATTGCGAATTCCTTGAACTCCGCCATCATGCCCATGTCGTTTCTCCCTGCTTCTCGTTGTTCGACCCGTTGTCCGACGTGCCGGTCCGTCCGCGACGACCCGAGCGGTCCGCGTCAACCTTAGCACTGCGACGACGCCGGCGTCACGCCGGCCGCATGCAGTCGTTGCCCCGGGGCGAACCGGGGCCCGATTCAGCGAGCGAACCGCGGGCAGCGCGCCGCCCTTCGTAGCGCCGCAGCCACCGCCCCTTTAATCGTTGCGCCGCAATACGCTAAAATAGGGGGTTTTCGATCCCGCCCGACATCATCTCCAACAGGGAAGTCATGAGCGATTCACCCAAGCCACTGGACTCGTCCCGCCGGACCGCCATCGGCCTGACCTGTGCCGCGGGCGCCGTCGGCACCGTTGCGGTGGCCATCCCGTTCGTCAGCACGCTGGCGCCTTCCGAGAAGGCCAAGGCCGCGGGGGCGCCGGTCGAAGTCGACATCGCCGGCATGAAACCGGGCGAGCTCAAGCGGGTCGAATGGCGCGGCAAGCCGGTCTGGGTGGTGCGGCGCACGCCGGAAATGCTCGAGTCGCTGAAGAAGACCGACGACAAGGTCGCCGATCCGGATTCGCTGCGCACCGCCTACCCCACGCCCGACTACGCAAAGAACGAATACCGCTCGATCAAGCCCGAGTACCTGGTCGTGGTCGGCATCTGCTCGCACCTGGGCTGCTCGCCGATCGACAAGTTCGAGGGCGGCGGCGACCCGTCGCTGCCGGCCGACTGGGCGGGCGGTTTCCTGTGCCCCTGCCATGGCTCCACCTTCGACCTGGCCGGCCGCGTGTTCAAGAACAAGCCGGCGCCCGACAACCTCGAGGTGCCGCCGCACATGTACCTGTCCGACACGCGCCTGCTGATCGGCGACGACAAGAAGGCCTGACGAGCGACAAGCGAAGTCTGCCCCCCGGCGTCCGTGGCGAAACCGGGGTCCAAGGATCAACCCATCACTCGTGAAGCCTCGCGGGGAGCATTGAAGATGGCGCAGGAAAAAACGGTCGAAACCACTGGTCTGCTGGGCTGGATCGATACCCGCTTCCCGCTGACGAAGCTCTGGAAAGAGCACCTGTCCGAGTACTACGCGCCGAAGAACTTCAACTTCTGGTACTTCTTCGGCTCGCTGGCGATGCTGGTGCTGGTCATCCAGATCGTCACGGGCATCGTGCTGGTCATGCACTACAAGCCCGACGCGGCACAGGCGTTCGCGTCGGTCGAGTACATCATGCGCGACGTGCCGTGGGGCTGGCTGATCCGCTACATGCATTCCACCGGCGCGTCGGCGTTCTTCATCGTCGTCTACCTGCACATGTTCCGCGGGCTGCTCTACGGCTCGTACCGCAAGCCGCGCGAGCTGGTCTGGATCTTCGGCTGCCTGATCTTCCTGTGCCTGATGGCCGAGGCCTTCATGGGCTACCTGCTGCCGTGGGGCCAGATGTCGTACTGGGGCGCGCAGGTGATCGTCAACCTGTTCTCGGCGATCCCGTTCATCGGCCCCGACCTCGCGATCTGGATCCGCGGCGACTACGTGGTCGGCGACGCGACGCTGAACCGCTTCTTCTCGTTCCACGTGATCGCGGTGCCGCTGGTGCTTCTCGGCCTCGTGGTCGCGCACATCATCGCACTTCACGAGGTCGGCTCGAACAACCCCGACGGCATCGAGATCAAGGCGAAGAAGGACGCCCGGGGCATTCCGCTCGACGGCATCCCGTTCCACCCATACTACACCGTGCACGACATCCTCGGCGTGGCGGTGTTCCTGATGGCGTTCTCCGCGGTGCTGTTCTTCGCGCCCGAGTTCGGCGGCTACTTCCTCGAGTACAACAACTTCATTCCGGCCGACCCGCTGAAGACGCCGCCGCACATCGCGCCGGTGTGGTACTTCACGCCGTACTACTCGGTCCTGCGCGCGACGACGGAAGACTTCCTGATGTACTGGATGATTCCGTTCCTGGTGGCGTTCGCATTGCTCATCCTCGCCAGCGCCCGCAGCGGCCTGTCCAAGGTCATCGGCGCCGGCGCCTGCGCGGCGCTGATCCTGGGCTTCTTCGTCATCGACGCGAAGTTCTGGGGCGTCGTCGCGATGGGCGCCTCGGTGATGATCCTGTTCGCCCTGCCGTGGATCGACCAGAGCCCCGCCCGCTCGATCCGCTATCGGCCCGCGCTGCACTGGTGGCTCTACGGCGTGTTCGTCGTCGTGTTCCTGGTGCTCGGCTACTTCGGCACGCTCGCGCCGTCGCCGGTCAACGCGCTGTTCGCGAAGATCGGCACGCTGATCTACTTCGCCTTCTTCCTGCTGATGCCGTGGTGGAGCAAGATGGGCAAGTTCAAGCCGGTGCCCGATCGGGTCACCTTCGCGGCGCACTGAGCGCAATCGAGGCACACGGAGCTGCATCGAACATGAAAAAACTCGTCAAGTCCCTCGCTGCGCTGGCGTCGGCGCTTGTGATCGGGAGCGCCTTCGCGTCCGAGGCCGGCTATCCGCTGGACCACTTCCCCACCGAGAAGCTCACGCAACAGGCGGCGCTGCAGAACGGCGCGAAGCTGTTCGTCAACTACTGCCTGAACTGCCACAGCGCGTCGCTGATGCGCTACAACCGGCTGCACGACATCGGCCTGAACGACGACCAGATCAGGAAGAGCCTGCTGTTCACCGCCGGGAAGGTCGGCGACCCGATGTCGATCGCGATGCACGCCGCCGACGCCAAGGAGTGGTTCGGCGCGCTGCCGCCCGACCTCTCGGTGATCGCGCGCGCGAGGGCCTCGGGCGCCGGCTCGGGTTCCGACTGGCTCTACACCTACCTGCGCGCGTACTTCCGCGATTCCACCCGGCCGACCGGCTGGAACAACGTGCTGTTCGAGAACGTCGGCATGCCGCATGTGTTCTGGGAGCTGCAGGGCGCGCGCGGCGCCACGCTCGAGGAGATCAGGGAAGTCGCCGACGAGGGCACCGGCAAGCCCGCCGGCTTCACGAAGACCGTCGTGACCTTCGACGCGAGCGGCGTGCGCACCGAGAAGTCCGAGAAGCTCGAAGGCCTGCACCATCACCCTTCGCGGCACTGGACGCTCGCCACGCCCGCGGGCGGCAAGATGTCGCAGGCCGCGTACGACGACAACGTCGCAGACCTCGTCGCCTACGTCACCTACATGTCGGACCCGACGGCGCAGACCCGCACGCGGCTGGGCGTCTGGGTGCTGCTGTTCCTCGGCGTGTTCACCGTCTTCGCCTGGATGCTGAACCGGGAATACTGGAAAGACGTCAAGTAACCGGGCGGCACCGACCCGATGCAGGGTGAGTCCGCCGACGGGCTCACCCTGATTTTTTTCATGCGGTACCCAGACTTATCAGGAGCTCGACCATGATGGTGCTGTACTCCGGCACGACCTGCCCGTTCTCGCAGCGCTGCCGTTTCGTGCTGTTCGAGAAGGGCATGGACTTCGAGATCCGCGACGTCGACCTCTACAACAAGCCCGAGGACATCTCGATCATGAACCCGTACGGCCAGGTGCCCATCCTGGTCGAGCGCGACCTGATCCTGTACGAGTCGAACATCATCAACGAGTACATCGACGAGCGCTTCCCGCACCCGCAACTGATGCCGGCCGACCCGGTCATGCGGGCGCGAGCGAGGCTTTTCCTGTTCAACTTCGAGCGCGAGCTGTTCGTGCACGTGCAGCAGCTCGAGCGCCGCGACCAGGCGCGCGACGCGTCCAAGGCGATGGACAGGGCCCGCTCGCAGATCCGCGACCGCCTCACGCAGCTCACGCCGATCTTCATCAAGAACAAGTACATGCTCGGCGAAGACTTTTCGATGCTCGACGTGGCGATCGCGCCGCTGCTCTGGCGCCTCGACCACTACGGGATCGACATGCCCAAGACCGCGGCGCCGCTGTTGCGCTACGCCGAGCGCATCTTCTCGCGCCCGGCCTACATCGAGGCGCTCACTCCGTCCGAGAAGGTGATGCGCCGCTGATGGCCGAGATTTCCACCAAGCCGTACCTGATCCGGGCGCTGTACGAGTGGTGCTCGGACAACGGCTACCGGCCGTACATCGCGGTGGCCGTCGACGAGCGCACGCTGGTGCCGCGCGAGTTCGTGCGCAACGGCGAGATCGTGCTGAACATCTCTGCGGCGGCCACGAACCGCCTTACCATCGGCAACGAGTTGCTCGAGTTCGAAGCGCGCTTCGGCGGCGTTGCTCGGCAGGTGTCGATTCCGATCGAGAACGTCTCGGCGATCTTCGCGCAGGAGAACGGCCACGGGATGGCGTTCGAGGTGCCGAAGGCGCTGGCGGTGGCGCCCGAGCCTGGCGGCGGCGACGCGGGCGCCGGCGAGCAGGCGCCGGAATCCGACGCCGCCGCGGGGTCCGACGCGGCGTCGCTGCCGGTCGACGACGAAGGGGCGGCTGGCGCCACGACGACGACCGGTCGCGCGCGCAAGCGGCCGAAGCTCGCATCGGTTCCGGCGTCGGGCGAGGAGGCTCCGAAGCCGGGGCGCCGCAAGACCCAGATCGCGGCGGTGCCCGCGGCGTCGAAGCCTTCGGCTGATTCCGCCGCGGCGGAGCCGGCTCCTCACGACGCGGCGAAGTCTGGTGCAGAAGCGCCGGCCAGCCCGGCGGCAGACGCCGACGGCTCCGGCGATGACGAGCCCGGTCCCGGCGCTCCCCCGTCGGGAAGGCCGCACCTGAAGCGCGTGAAGTAGGCGTGGCCGGCGCGCGACCGGGTCGCACATCGCGAGGCTTCGGCTACACTTGCCCGACCGTGCCGGCTTAGCTCAGCTGGTAGAGCAATCGCCTTGTAAGCGATAGGTCGTCTGTTCGAGTCAGACAGCCGGCACCAGACGCGGCGGGCCGCCCATCGGGATCGCGCTGCGGCTGCGCGCTCCGGCTCGGCAGTGGATTCGCGCTAGGTCTGCGCCCGGAACCGGCGCATGACGATCATCCTCGTAACCCACACGAACCCGAGCGTCGCGAGCGGCAGCAGCGCAACCAGCAGCGGTGTGCGCCAGTCGTATGGCCCGCATGGAAGCCAGGGGCCGGCAAACAAGTCGCACTCGAGCTGGCGCGTAGCGCAGCCGCGCCACGTGGCCCCACCATCCGAACCACACGAGCGTCGCGAGCGTGAAGACGCGCAAGGGGCGCAGCAGCTGCAGAAGTCGGGTCGGCAGGGCAGCCTCCGGTTCGATCGGGCGGATGTGCTGCGGGCACTTTACACGTGAACCGCCCGCCGGCGCGCCCCTCGGCGGGCGCGCGCCCTCGCGCGTTGCCCGGCGTCGGCAAAGTACCGCTTGATCGCGCCGGTGAAGCGCATGCGCGCGTGGCGCGAACGCTCGAGCAGGCCCACGCGCCGGCGTACGTCGACGTCGGGCAACTCGACGACGCGCAGCTCGCGGTCCTCGGACCAGCGCACGTTGGCGAGCTTCGGGACGATCGACACCCCGAAGCCCTGGCGCACGATCGCCAGGATCGCCTCGACCGAGTTCAGTTCCATTTCGTCGCGAACCTCCGCCCCGCACTGGCTCAGCACGTCCTTCACCAGCAGCCCGGTCCAGGTCTCGCGGTCGAAGCGGATGAACGGGGCTTCGCGCAGCGCCTGGAGCGGGTCCCTGGGCAGGTCGAAGTGCGGGTGACGCGGGACGATCATCACCATCGGCTCGACGTAGAGCTGGGTCCAGGCCAGGCTGCGCGGCAGCGGGCGCGGCGGGCGGGTCACGATCGCCGCGTCGAGCAACCCCTGCTCGACGCGGTTCGCGAAGTCGCTCGACTGTCCGGCGAACAGCTTGACCTCGAGCCCCGGGTTCTCGCGCTTGAGCGACCATAGCGCGTCGGCGAAGGCGCCCATCAGCGTCGAGACCAGCGCGCCCATGACGATCGTTCCGGAAAGCGCGTCGCCGTCGCGGCCGCCGATCAGCTCCTCGTAGCGCATCACCAACTCCTCGATCCGGGGGATCGCGCGCCGGCCGGCGGTGTTCAGCACCACCGAGCGGCCGCTGCGGTCGAACAGCTGCTGCTTCAGGCTCTCCTCGAGCGCGCGCATCTGCAGGCCGACCGCGGCGGCGCTCAGCCCGATCTCGCCGCCGGCGGCCGCAAAGCTGCCGTGCCTGACGACCGCGAGGAAGGTCTTCATCGTGCGGATCGATGACATCCGAAAGTTTTCCTTGTGCTTGAGTGAACCAAAAATGGATTTTCCTTGATCGACGGATTCCGGACAATGCTTCCAGAACAACCCGCCGCCGGCTCGGCGGCAGGGCAACGGGGACGCCAACGCATGGACACCGAACTGGTCGTGCTGATCGCAGGGGCGCTCGCCGGATCGTTGACTTTCGGCATCGCCGGCTTCTCGTTCGGCATCGTCGCTTCGGCGATCTGGCTGCAGGCATTCGCGCCGGCGAGCATCGTCGCGCTGGTGATCGTCATCCCGCTGGCGATGAACCTGATCCTGCTGCCGCGCTTCAGGCGTCACTTCGCCTGGCGCAGGATGCTGCCGTTTGCCGTCGGCAGCACGCTCGGGGTCCCGCTGGGCGCGCTCGCGCTGGCGCGCCTCGACGCCTCGACCGTGCGTGTCGCGATCGGCTCGGTGCTGGTCGGCTACGCGCTGCTGGCGCTGCGGATGCCGCGCGGGCTGCGCATTCGCGTGCCGGCGCTGGCGGGTCCGGCGGCCGACACGACGGTGGGTTTCGTCGGCGGCGTCATGGGCGGTACCAGCGGCCTGTCGATCATCGTGCCCGCGCTGTGGTGGAGTGCCCGCGGCTGGAGCAAGGAGGAGCAGCGCGCGATCGCGCAACCGTTCGGAATGTACACGCACCTGATCACGATCGCCTGCATCGCCTGCATCGCCGGCATCGTCGGTTTCCGCGAGGACACCGGTCGCCTGCTGGCCTGGGCGCTGCCGATTGCACTGTTCGGGATGTTCCTCGGGCTGAAGGTCTTCGACCGGCTGAGCGGCGAAGGATTCAATCGCGCGCTGCTGTGGATCGCGCTCGCAGGCGGGGCGCTGCTGGTTGCGAGGGCCGCCACGTGACGACCGAACCGCGCGACACGCGGATCCGGATCGAGGTCGTCCGCCTGCGGGTGCCGCTGGTCCGCCCGTACAAGCTGGCCTTCGGTCCGGTCACGGCCTTCGACACGCTGGTCGTGCTGATGCACGACGACACGGGTCGTCACGGGGCCGGGGAGGCCACGCTGCTGACCGGCTACACCGACGAAACCATCGAGGGCGCATGGGACGGGGCGCGTGCGCTCGCGACCGCGCTGGCCGGGGCATCGGCGCGCGAGGTAGCCCGCAAGGTGCTGGCGGTCGCGCCGTCGTCGCCCTTTCTCGCGACCGCGTTCATGACCGCGCTCGATACGCTGCATGCGCACCCGCTCCTGACGGTCGACGCGCCGACCCGGGTGCCGATCCTCGGCATTCTCAACGAGACCGACGACGGCGCGCTCGAGGCCGAGATCGAACGGCTGGTGAGCGCGGGCTACCGGACGCTGAAGGTGAAGGTCGGTTTCGACGTCGAGTCCGACCTGCGGCGCGTCGCGCTGATCCAGGCGCGCGTGGCGGGACGCGCCCGCCTGCGCCTGGACGCGAATCAGGGCTACACGGCCCAGCAGGCACGGCGCTTCGCCGGCGCGCTCGACCCGGCGGGGATCGAGCTCTTCGAGCAGCCGTGCGCGGCCGGCGACTGGGACGCGCACATGTCGGTGGTGCCGCACTCGACGGTGCCGCTGATGCTCGACGAATCGATCTACGGGCTCGCCGACATCGAGCGTGCCGCGCGGCTCGGCGCCGCGCGTTACGTCAAAGTGAAGCTGATGAAGCTGGTGACCCTGGACGGCCTCGTCGCGGCGATCGAGAGGATCCGCGCGCTCGGCATGATCCCTGTGCTCGGAAACGGCGTGGCCTGCGACCTCGGCTGCTGGATGGAGGCCTGCGTCGCCGCGCGCCACATCGACAACGCGGGCGAGATGAACGGCTTCCTCAAGCCGCACGCGGGGCTGCTCGGGCAGCCGCTCGCCTTCGAAGACGGCGCGATCGTCCTGCAGCCCGGGTTCCGCGGCGTTCCGGAAGAGGATGCGCTGGCGCGCTACGAGATCGATCGACACGGGGGGAGACCCGCATGAAGCAGCGCACGCTGGTGACGGGAGTCATCGGCGCCGACACGCACATCGTCGGCAACCGGATCCTGAGCCTCGCGCTCGAGAAGGCCGGCTACAAGGTCGTTGCGCTCGGCGCGCTGACGCCGGCCCAGGACTTCGTCAAGGCGGCGATCGAGACCGACGCCGACGGCATCATGGTCTCGTCGCTGTACGGGCAGGGCGAGATCGACTGCCGGGGGTTTCGCGACCTGTGCATCGAGGCCGGGCTCGAGGACATCCTGATCTACGTCGGCGGCAACCTGGTGGTCGGCAAGACGCCTTGGGCGGAGGTCGAGCGCAAGTTTCTCGACATGGGCTTCGACCGTGCCTTCCCGCCCGGTACCCGCGTCGAAGCGGTGCTCGACGCGCTGGCGCAGGACTTCGGGGCGCGCGCCGAGAGGCCGCGCAGCCGGCAGGCATGAGCGCCGCGCTGCTCATCGACTTCGGCAGCACGTTCACGAAGCTGCGCGCGGTCGACCTCGACGCCTGCCGGATCGTCGCGACGGCGCAGGCGCCGTCGACCGTGTCCAGCGACGTCAACCTGGGGCTGGACGCCGCGCTGGCCGGACTCGCAGGCGAGTTGGGCGGGCTGCCGGGGTTTCGCTACCGGCTCGCGTCGAGCAGCGCCGCCGGCGGGCTGCGGATGGCCACCGTCGGACTGGTGCGCGAGCTGACTGCCGAGGCTGCGCGGCAGGCCGCACTGGGCGCCGGCGCGAAGCTGGTCGGCAGCTTCGCCTACCGCCTCACGGCGAGCGACCTGCGTCGCCTGGCGGATCTCGCCCCCGACCTGCTGCTGCTGTGCGGCGGCACCGACGGCGGCAACAGCGACGTCATTCTCCACAACGCCCGCGCGCTGGCTGCCAGCAGTCTCGGCTGTCCGTTCGTGGTCGCCGGCAACCGCGAGGCCGCCGACGAGGTCGCGCAGAGCCTCGCCGCGGCGGGCAAGCTCGCGCTGGTGACCGACAACGTCATGCCGGAGCTGAACGTGCTGTCGATCGAGCCGGCGCGCAAGGCGATCCGCGAGCTGTTCATGGCGCGGATCGTCACCGCCAAGGGCATCGACCGTGCGCAGGCGAAATTCGACCGGGTGCTGATGCCGACCCCGGCCGCAGTGCTCGAGGGTGCGCGGCTGCTCGCCGAAGGCGCCGGCGGCGAGCGCGGACTCGGCGACCTGATGGTGATCGACCCCGGCGGTGCGACGACCGACGTGCACTCGATCGGCAAGGGCGAGCCGGCGGAGCCCGGCGTCCTGCCGTACGGGCTTCCCGAGCCCTACGCCAAGCGGACCGTCGAGGGCGACCTCGGCATGCGGCACAATGCGCTGACCATCGTCGAGGTCGCGGGGCTCGAGTCGATCGCCCGCGACGCCGGTCTCGGCGCCGCGCGCACGCGCGAACTGGTCGAGGAACTGGCGCGCGACGTCGGCCGCCTGCCCCGTGACG
>JAXMFB010000020.1:0-75083 GCA_046347945.1 Burkholderiaceae bacterium | reverse complement strand
TCGGTGTCGCCCTGCGTGACGATGATGCGGCGCAGGTTGGCGCGATGCTCGCCGGGCACGTCCTGCCAGGCCGGCTCGCCGAGGTGGTCGCCGAAGTGGATCTTGCGGTCCTTCTCGGGCGCGTTCAGGAAGATGCCCCAGCGGTACTCGGGCATCTTCACGTAGCCGAACTGCGCCCAGCCGCTCGGGTCGACGCTGACCGCGGTGCGCAGGTAGACGTCGTAGCCGGTCGAGTTGTCGGGGCCCATGTCCTGCCACCAGTGCAGGTAGTTCGGCTGCCACTGCTCGAGCGCGCGCTGCAGCGTGCGGTCTTCCGACAGGTTGACGTTGTTGGGGATCTTCTCGCTGTAGTCGATGCTGCTCATGGGTTGGCTCCCGTAATCCGCAAAAAATAAGCTGACGTCAGAACGTGCGAATGAACCGTAGCGAGCGGCCCGAGGTCGCACCGAGAAGCGCAGCCGTACGAGAGTACGGCGGGCATCGCAGGTGCGAGATCGGGTCGCGCAGTAGGTTCATTCGTACGTTCTCAGACGCGGTTCCAGTCGAAGGCGGCCTTCTCGCCCTTGCCGTAGACCTTCAGCGCGCCCTTGTCGCCGACCGCGTTCGGGCGGATGAAGATCCAGTTCTGCCAGGCGGTGAGCCGGCCGAAGATGCGCGTTTCCATGGTCTCCTTGCCGGCAAAGCGAAGGTTCGCCTCGAGGCCGGTGAGCGCGTCGGGCGACATCGCCGCGCGCTCCTCGATCGCGATGCGGAGCTCGTCGGCCCAGTCGATGTCGTCGGGCGCTGCGGTGACCAGTCCGAGTCGCTCGGCCTCCTCGCCGCCGAGCGGCTTGCCGACCTGCTCGCGCGCGGCCGCCAGCGGTGCCTCTTCCTCGTAGAAGCGGCGCGCGAGCCGCGACTGGCCGTTGACCATCGGGTAGGTGCCGAAGTTCATCCCGGTGAGCGCGATGCGCGGCGCCTTCGCCGGCTCGTCGGGCAGCGCCAGCATGTAGCTGCGGTCGGCGGCGAACGCGATCTCGGCCAGCGTGCCGGCGAAGCACGAGCCCGGCTCGATCAGCGCGAACATCGTGCGCGCGCTCACGTCCAGGCGGGCGAGCGTGCGGCGCAGCATGCCGATCACCTCGCGCACGAACCAGTGCTTGCGGTGCTCGAGCAGCGTGGCGTCGACGGCCTGCACCGCGGCCAGGTCGCCCTCGGTCTTCATCAGCCAGACGCCCAGGTCGAGCTCGTTGGTGCGCATCGACAGGATCGCGTCGTCGAGCTCGCGCGCCATCTGCAGCGGCCACCAGCCGGCGCCCGCAGCGACGATCTCGTCGATGCCCGTCGGTTGCGCGCCGCTGGGCCCCTTCACGACGAAGGTGGCGGTGCGGCGCGCGCGGTCGACCTCGACGTCGACGAAGCGGTAATGATGGCCGTCGGCGTCGATCGTGCGCTCGAGCGGCACCAGCGCGACGCCCTTCGCGTCGGCGGGCCGGTCGCTCTTCGCAGCCAGCGCGAGCGCGTGCTCCTTCACGACACGGGCGAAGTCCTGCGGCCTGGCCACGTCGTCGACCAGCCGCCACTCCTTCGCGCGCTGGCCGCGCACCCCCTCGGTGGTGGTACAGAAGATGTCGGCGCGATCGTGGCGCACCTTGCGCTTGTCGGTGACGCGGGTGAGGCCGCCGGTGCCGGGCAGCACGCCGAGCAGCGGCACCTCGGGCAGCGACACCGACGACGAGCGGTCGTCGACCAGCACGATGTCGTCGCAGGCCAGCGCCAGTTCGTAGCCGCCGCCGGCGCAGGCGCCGTTGAGCGCGGCGACGAACTTCAGCCCCGAATGGCGGCTGGAGTCCTCGATGCCGTTGCGCGTCTCGTTGGTGAACTTGCAGAAGTTCACCTTCCACGCGTGGCTCGACAGCCCCAGCATGAAGATGTTCGCGCCCGAACAGAAGATGCGATCCTTGCCGCTGGTCACGACGACCGAGCGCACCTCGGGGTGCTCGAAGCGGATGCGCTGCAGCGCGTCGTGCAACTCGATGTCGACGCCCAGATCATACGAGTTGAGCTTGAGCTTGTAGCCCGGACGGATGCCGGCGTCTTCGTCGATGTCGATCGACAGCGTGGCGACGGGACCGTCGAAGCCGAGCTTCAGGTGACGGTATTTCGACGGGTCGGTCTGGTAGTCGACCCTGGGGGATTCGCTCATGCGATGCTCCTCGCGGTGAGGGGGACCAGGCAGCCGGGCTGCGGGCGCAAACCCGCGGAAGGCCGCGCAGGGAGAGAAACCGAAACAGGAAATATATTGCCGAATTGATGCGCGTCAATGCATAATGATGCATACTTTTGGCGGCGTCAAGCCCCTTCGCACGGGTGCGGGGGCTTTCTTTTCGAGGAACCGAAACCATGACCCGACTGCTCGACAACCATTTCGCGGGCCGCTGGCAGACCGGCAGCGGCGCAGGCACCCCGCTGTTCGACCCGGTGCTGGGCACCGAGCTCGTGCGCGTCTCGGGCGCCGGGCTCGACCTGGCCGAGGGATACGCGTTCGCTCGCAGCCGGGGCGGCGCGGCGCTGCGCGCGCTCACGTATGCGGAGCGCTCGGCACAGCTTGCGCGCATCGCCGAGGTGCTGCAAGGCCAGCGCGACGCCTACTACGACATTGCGCTGCAGAACTCGGGCACGACGCGCAACGACTCGGCAGTGGACATCGACGGCGCGATCTACACGCTGACGCAGTACGCGCGATGGGGCGCGAAGCTCGGCGCCGCGCGCTGGCTCGCCGATGGCGACGCGGTGAAGCTCGGCAAGGACGGCGCGTTCCAGAGCGGCCACTTCCTCGTGCCGCAGCGCGGCATCGCGCTGTTCATCAACGCATTCAACTTCCCGGCGTGGGGTCTCTGGGAGAAGGCGGCGCCGGCGCTGCTGTCGGGCGTGCCGGTCGTCGTCAAGCCGGCCACCGCCACCGCGTGGCTCACGCAGCAGATGGTTGCCGACGTGATCGCCGCCGGCGCGCTGCCCGCGGGCGCGCTGTCGATCGTCTGCGGACGCTCCGAAGGGCTGATCGACGCGCTCGAGCCGTTCGACCTGGTCTCGTTCACCGGCTCGGCCGACACCGCGCGCTCGATCAGCGCGCACGAGAACGTGCTGCGCCACTCCATCCGCGTGAACGCCGAGACCGACAGCCTGAACAGCGCGCTGCTGGGCCCCGACGCCGCGCCGGGCAGCGACGCGTTCGCGCTGATGGTGAAGGAGGTCGTCCGCGAGATGACCGTCAAGTCGGGGCAGAAGTGCACCGCGATCCGCCGCGTGCTGGTGCCGCAGGCGCACGCCGCGGCCGCCACCGAGGCGATCGCCGCGGCGCTCGCGGCAGTCAAGGTCGGCAACCCGCGCAACGAGGCGGTGCGGATGGGCGCGCTGGCCAGCCGCGCGCAGCTCGCCGCGGTGCGCGAAGGCCTCGGCGTGCTCGGGCGCGAAGCGCGGCTCGCTTGGGCCGGCAAGGACGCCGACCTCGTCGACGCCGACCCGAAGGTCGCGGCCTGCGTGATGCCGCACCTGTTCGCGGTCGACGACGGCGACGCCGCGAAGCTGGTGCACGACGTCGAGGTGTTCGGGCCGGTGGCCACGGTGGTGCCGTACCGCGATGCCGACCACGCGTTCGCGCTCGCGCGGCGCGGCTTCGGCTCGCTGGTCGCGTCGATGTTCAGCGACGACACCGACTTCATCGCGCGCGCCGCCGTCGAGATGGCGCACGCGCACGGCCGCCTGCACGTCGTGACGCCGGCGGTCGGCAAGAGCCACACCGGCCACGGCAACGTGATGCCGATGTCGTTGCACGGCGGGCCCGGGCGCGCCGGCGGCGGCGAGGAGCTCGGCGGGCTGCGCGCACTCGGGTTCTATCACCAGCGCAGCGCGGTGCAGGCGCCGGGCGAGGTGCTGGCCAGGCTGGTCGAGGGCGCGGCACCGTGGCAGGGCGGAGCGGGATAAGCGGGGCTCGGGCAACCACGGGCGAGTCACGGGCAACGACCTTCGCGGCCGGGGTCGCATTCGACACGGAATCCGTGTCACACGGAATTCGTGCCGAACGCCGGGTGGATGCGCATGAAGAACGTCACGATCACGCTGGAGGAAAAGACCGCCGCGTGGGTACGCGTCGCGGCGGCCCACGAGGACAAGAGCGTCTCGCGATACATCGCCGAAATGCTCGAGAAGCGGATGCGCGAGTCGCGCGACTACGCGAACGCGATGCGCAGCTTTCTCGACCGCGAACCCTCGCGCATCAACGCCGCGCGCTCGCGCCTGCCGACGCGCGACGCAGTGCATGAGCGCACCGATCTTCGTTGACGCCAACGTCTTCGTGTACGCGCGCGACGTCGACGACGTCGTGCGCCAGCCGTTGGCCCGATCGTGGCTCGAATGGCTCTGGCAGCAGGAACTCGGACGGACGAGCACCCAGGTGCTCTCCGAGTACTATGTGACCGTCACCCGCAAGCTCAAGCCGGGCATTCCCGAAGACCAGGCCCGGGACGATGTCGAAGCGCTGATGCAGTGGCACCCGCAGCCGGTGGATCGGCAGACGATGGAGCGCGCGCGGCGTGTCCAGCGCGCACCGTCTGGTGCAGAATGGCAGGGCCGGGTGCCCCCGGGACCGAGGAGGCCGATCATGACCAACCACGTCTACAAGCACATCGAGATCACCGGTTCGTCGAAGACCGGCACCGACGACGCGATCCGCAACGCGCTCGCCAAGGCAAGCCAGACGATCCACAACATCCAGTGGTTCCGCGTCGTCGAGACGCGCGGCCACGTGGTCGACGGCAAGGTCGCGCACTGGCAGGTGACGATCAATGTCGGGTTCACGCTCGACTGACGAACGCGGGGCGGCAACGCGGGCCGCGACGGCCGGGCCGGGGGCGCGCCACGCGCTCGCCGCAATCGCCCTGTGCGCGGCCAGCGCGCTGCCCGCCGCATCGATCGCAATCGCTGCGGGGCCGAACGGCGCCCCCGACGTGGAGGCGCGCTACCGGCAAGACCGCGAGCGCTGCGAGCGCATCGAATCGACCGCGGACCGCGCGACCTGCCTGCGCGAGGCCGCGGCGGCGCGCGCCGAGGCCCGGCGCGGCCGGCTCGCGAACGGCGCCGATGACCCGATCCGCTACCTCGAGAACGCGCTGCGGCGCTGCGAGCCGTTGCCGCCCGGCGATCGCGCCGATTGCGAGTATCGCGTTCGCGGCGGCGGCACGACGCGCGGCAGCGTCGAGGCAGGCGGCATCTACCGCGAAACGGTCACGCGCGAGGTCGAGCGCCCGCGCGAAATCCGCGCCCCGGAAAACGGCCAGGCCGCGCCCCGATAGGCGGCGCCGGCGCGGCGGGCATCAGTCGACGAACATCGTCGCCGGGCACTCCAGGTAACCGCGCACGGACTGCACGAACTCGGCGCCGTGCATGCCGTCGACCACGCGATGGTCGAACGACGACGACAGGTTCATCATCCTGCGCGCCACGACCGCGCCGCCGCGGATCACCGGCCGCTCGACGATCCGGTTGACGCCGACGATCGCCACTTCGGGCCAATTGATCACCGGCGTCGACGCGATGCCGCCGAGCGCGCCGAGGCTGGTGACGGTGATCGTCGAGCCGGACAGTTCCTCGCGCGACGCCTTGCCGCTGCGCGCGGCTTCGGCGAGCCGCGCGATCTCGCCCGCGGTCGACCACAGGTCGCGCGCCTCGGCATGCCGAAGCACCGGCACCATCAGGCCGGCGGCGGTCTGCGTCGCCACGCCGACGTGCACCGCGCCGTAGCGGGTGACCACGTTGGCCTCGTCGTCGTAGCGCGCATTGACCTGCGGGAACTCGCGCACCGCGAGCACGATCGCGCGCAGCACGAACGGCAGCAGCGTCAGCCGGCCGCGCTCGGCGCCTCGCTTCGCGTTCAGTTGCGCGCGCAGCGCCTCGAGTTCGGTGACGTCGACTTCCTCGATGTAGCTGAAGTGCGGGATGCGGCGCTTGGCCTCCTGCATCCTCTCGGCGATCCGTCGGCGCAGGCCGACGACCGGCACGGCCTGCTCGTCGCGGCGCTCGGCGTAGCCGGCGCCCGGCGCCGCGGGCCGTGGCGCGACGGCGCCCGTGGCCGCCGTGGCACCGGCGCGCGCCGCGGCCGCTGCAGGTTCGCGCGCGGCCGGATGCCCGGCGCCCGGCGCCGACCGGGAGCGCGCGGCGAAGGTCTCGACGTCCTCGTGCCTGACGCGGCCGCCCGGGCCGCTGCCCGGCACCTGGCGCAGGTCGACGCCGAGTTCGCGCGCGTGCCGTCGCACCGACGGCGACGCGAGCGGCTTCTCGCCGTCAGCGCGGGCGATCGCCTCGCTGGCGCCGACGGCGTGGCCGGCCGTAGTCCCCTTGCCAGCCGCGTCCGTCTCGATGCCGGCCAGCTCGGCGCCGACCGCCAGCATCTGCCCGACCTCGCCGGCGAGCCTCGTCACCGTGCCCGCGACCGGCGACGGAATCTCGACGCTCGCCTTGTCGGTCATCACGATCGCCAGCGACTGGTCTTCGGCGACCGCATCGCCCGCCTTCACCAGCCACTCGACCAGCTCGACCTCGGCAATACCCTCGCCGATGTCGGGCACCTTGACGACACGCACGGCCATCTCAGGCCTCCATCGCGCGGCGCATCGCGGCGCCGACGCGGCCCGGGCCGGGAAAGTACGCCCACTCCTGCGCGTGCGGGTACGGCGTATCCCAGCCGGCGACGCGCTCGATCGGCGCCTCGAGGTGGAAGAAGCAGTGCTCCTGCACCAGCGCCGCCAGTTCGGCCCCGAAGCCGCTCGTGCGCGTCGCCTCGTGCACGACCACGCAGCGCCCGGTCTTCTTCACCGAGGCGACGACCGTGTCGAGGTCGAGCGGCCACAGGCTGCGCAGGTCGACGATCTCGGCGTCGATGCCGGTCTCGGCGGCCGCGGCCTCGGCAACGTGGACCATCGTGCCATAGGCCAGCACCGTGAGGTCCGCGCCGGCTCGCCGCACCGCCGCCGAGTCGAGCGGCACCGTGTAGTAGCCCTCGGGCACGTCGGCCAGCGGGTGCTTCGACCACGGCACGATCGGCCGCTCGTGGTGCCCGTCGAACGGCCCGTTGTACAGCCGCTTCGGTTCGAGGAAGATCACCGGGTCGTCGCACTCGATCGCGGCGATCAGCAGGCCTTTCGCGTCGTACGGATTCGACGGCATCACGGTGCGCAAGCCGCAGACGTGCGTGAACAGCGCCTCGGGGCTCTGGCTGTGCGTCTGCCCGCCGTAGATGCCGCCGCCGCAGGGCATGCGGATCGTGATCGGCGCGGTGAAGTCGCCGGCCGAGCGGTAGCGCAGCCGCGCCGCTTCGGAAACGATCTGGTCGTAGGCCGGATACGAGTAGTCGGCGAACTGGATCTCGACCACCGGACGCAGCCCGTAGGCGGCCATGCCGATCGCGGTGCCGACGATGCCGCCCTCGGAGATCGGCGCATCGAACACGCGCTCGCGGCCGTGCTTCGCCTGCAGCCCCTCGGTGACGCGGAACACGCCGCCGAAGTAGCCGACGTCCTCGCCGTAGACGACGACTCCGGGGTCGCGACCGAGCATCAGGTCCATCGCCGAGCGCAGCGCCTGGATCATCGTCATCCGGGTGCGCGGCCCAGCCGCCGGCACGCCCGGCGCCGGCGTGCTCATGATTCGCCCCTCAGTTGTTCGCGCTGCCGGCGCAGGTGCGCGGGCATCTGCGCGTAGACGTCCTCGAAGATCGTGTCGGCCGGCGGCACGCGCCCGTCGAGCAGCGTACCGTGCCGCTCGGCCTCCTTCTGCGCGGCGATCACCTCGGCCTCGATCTCCTTGCGCAGCTGCTCGCCCTGCTGCGCCGACCACTCGCCGCGCGCTTCCAGGTGGCGCTCGAGTCGCGCGACCGGATCGCCCAGCGGAAAGTGCCGCCAGTCGTCGGCGGGCCGGTACTTCGACGGATCGTCGGAGGTAGAGTGCGCGCCCGCGCGATACGTGACCCATTCGATCAGCGTGGGCCCGAGGTTGTGGCGCGCGCGCTCGGCGGCCCATTGCGACACCGCGAACACCGCGAGGAAGTCGTTGCCGTCGACGCGCAGCGACGCGATGCCGGCGCCGACGCCGCGCGATGCGAACGTTGCGCGCTCGCCGCCGGCGATCGCCTGGAACGTCGAGATCGCCCACTGGTTGTTCACCACGTTCAGGATCACCGGCGCCCGATACACGTGCGCGAAGGTGAGCCCGTTGTGGAAGTCGGGCTCGGCGGTCGACCCGTCGCCGATCCATCCCGACGCGATCTTCGTGTCGCCCTTGATCGCCGAGGCCATCGCCCAGCCCACCGCCTGGACGAACTGCGTGGCCAGGTTGCCCGAGATCGAGAAGAAGCCGCTTTCGCGGCGCGAGTACATCACCGGCAGCTGGCGGCCCTTCAGCGGATCGGCCTCGTTCGACAGCAGCTGGCAGATCATCTCGACCAGCGGCACGCCGCGCGCGATCAGCAGGCCCTGCTGGCGGTAGGTGGGAAAGCACATGTCGCCGTCGCGCAGCGCCATCGAGTGGGCGACCGCGATCGCCTCCTCGCCCAGGCACTGCATGTAGAACGACAGCTTCTTCTGGCGCTGCGCGATCAGCATCCGCGCGTCGAAGATCCGCGTGACGAGCATCGCGCGCAGGCCGGCTCGCAGCCGCCCGGCGTCGAGCTGCGGCGCCCACGGCCCGACGGCACGGCCGTCGTCGTCGAGCACGCGAACGAGCGATCCGGCCAGTTCGGCGGTGTCCGGGGGCCGCGCGTGGATCGGGGGGCGGCGCGCCGCGCCGGCCGGCGCCAGCCGCAGGTAGCCGAAATCGGTGGCATGGCCGGGTCGCCCGCTGGGCTCCGGCACGTGCAGCCGCAACGGCTTCGGGGTGTTGCTGTCCATCGGCGTCGCTCCGCGCCCGATCGTGTCGGGTGCAAGTCGGATCCGCTCGAACGGAAGCCGGCGGGTGGCCGGTTCCGTCGTGATGCCGCAGCGATGCCCGGGCCCGTGCGCCTGCGATCGCGCGGCGAACGAAGCTTACCGGCGCGCCCGGTCGCCGGCCGCGATAGCGATCACGCGATCAGGGCCATGAGCTTCGACTCCGGGCAGCTAGAATGCACGCCAACCCGGCCCTGCGGTGCAACCCCCTCCTGAGGAGACCTTCGATGCGCGGACTATCGGGCAAGGTCGCGATCGTCACCGGCGCCGGCAGTGGCATCGGACGCGCCATCGCGATGCGCCTCGCCGAAGAAGGCTGCCTGGTCGGCATCTTCGACCTGAACGCGGCGGGCGGCGCCGACACCCGCGACGCGATCGCCACCGCCGGCGGTCGGGCGTGGTCGTACCGCGTCGACATCAGCCAGGCCAGCGAGATCGCCGAAGCGCTCGCGCAGTTCACCGCGGCCGCCGGCCCGGTCGACGTGCTGGTGAACAACGCCGGCTGGGACCGCGCAATGCCGTTCCTGAAGACCGACTTCGCGCTGTGGCAGCGGATCGTCGCGATCAACCTGTACGGCCCGCTGCACATGCACCACGCGATCCTGCCGGGCATGGCCGAGCGCAAGCGCGGCAAGGTGATCAACGTCGCCTCCGACGCCGGCCGCGTCGGCTCGTCGGGCGAGGCGGTCTACGCCGCGTGCAAGGGCGGCATCATCGCGTTCACCAAGACGATGGCGCGCGAGATGGCGCGCTCGAACATCCAGCTCAACGCGCTGTGCCCGGGGCCGACCGACACGCCGCTGCTGGCCGACTTCGCCGGCGAGGGCGAGTCCGGGCGCAAGCTGGTCGCGGCGCTCGAAGCCGCGATCCCGATGCGGCGGCTGGGCAAGCCGGACGACTATCCGGGGCTCGTCGCGTTCCTCGCCAGCAGCGACGCCGACTACATCACCGGGCAGGTGATCAGCGTCTCGGGCGGATTGACGATGGCCGGCTGAAAGCCCGGCCGGCACCCGGAGGAGCGGCCGCCATGCCCTCGTACCTGATCACCCCCGACCAGCAGGCGATGCAGGAGGCGGCGGCGCGTTTCGCGCGCGAGCGCCTCGCGCCCGACTACCAGAAGCGCGAGGCCACGCAGGCGATCGACCGCGCGCTGATGCGCGAGATGGGCGCGCTGGGGCTGGTCGGCGTCGACCTCTCCGAGCGCCACGGCGGCATGGGCCTGGGCAGCGCCACCGCCGGCCTCATCATCGAGCAGATCGCCTACGGCGACTTCAACGTCGCCTACGTGCAGCTGCTCGCCTCGCTGATGGGCAGCATCGTCGAGCGCCACGGCTCGCCCGATCTGGCCGCGAAGTGGATCCCGCGCGTGGTCGCCGGCGAGGCGATGATCGGGCTCGGCCTCACCGAGCCGCGCGGCGGCTCGGACGCGGCCAACCTGATGCTGCGCGCCGAGCGCCGCGGCGAGCGCTACGTGCTCACCGGCGAGAAGACCTCGGCCAGCTGCGCGACGCAGTGCGACGCATTCGTCGTGTTCGCCCGAACCGGCGCGACCGACGCCGGCGCGCGCGGCGTCTCGGCGTTCTTCGTCGACGCCGACGCGAAGGGGCTCACGCGCACGAACTTCGACGACGTCGGCCACAAGGCAGTCGGGCGCGGCTCGCTGTTCTTCGACGGCGTCGAGGTGGACGCCGGCCTGCGCCTGGGCGACGAGAACCGCGGCTTCTCGCAGGTGATGCAGGGCTTCGACTTCAGCCGCGCGCTGATCGGCCTGCAGTGCGTGGCCGCCGCGCAGGCCTCGGTCGACGAGGCCTGGGCCTACACCACCGAGCGCGAAGCCTTCGGCGCGCCGCTGGCCAACTACCAGGGCGTGAGCTTTCCGCTGGCCGAGGCCGACACGATGCTCGCGGCGACGCGCTCGCTGTGCTACCTGACGCTGGGGCTGCGCGATGCCGGCAAGCCGCATACCGCCGAGGCCGCCATGTGCAAGTGGCTGGGCCCGAAGACCGCGTTCGACGTCATCCACCAGTGCCTGCTCACGTTCGGCCACTACGGCTACACGATGGACACGCCGCACCAGCAGCGGCTGCGCGACGTGATGGGGCTGGAGATCGGCGACGGCACCGCGCAGATCATGAAGCTGATCATCGCCCGCGAGCGCGTCGGGCGCGCCGCCGTGCAGTACGCGAAGCCCTGAGCGAGCGGCCGGGCCGGCGCCGGTCAGGGTAGTCAGTATTCTGTCAGGATTCAGCCCCAAATCAACGGGGGCGCCGTTTGCACTTGCGCCGCCGCGGACGCCGGGGCATGGTGATCGGCCACGGGAGCGATTCGAGGCTGAGCGGCATGGACGGCGAGACCAGGACCCGGAAGGCGGCGACGCGCAAGCCCGCGGCCCGCAAACCCGCTGCGGGCAAGCCGGCAGCGGGCCGGACCGCGAGCCAGCGCATCCGCGCGCCCGAGGCGACTGCGCCGGACGTGCCGGTCTGCACCACCGGCGAGCGGCTCGACGTGCTCGGCTCGGCGCCGTTCTTCTCGCGGCTGTCGCCGCCCGAGCTCGAGCAGGTCAACGCGCTGTTCGGCCAAGCCTCCTACGCCGCCGGACAGGCGATTCACAGCGCCGGCGAGCCCGCGCGGCAGTTGTCGATCGTCGCGGCCGGCAAGGTGCGCATCGCGCACCCGACCGCCGGCGGCCAGGACGCGCGGCTGGCGATCCTCGGCCCGGGCGAGCCGTTCGGCAGCCTGCCGGAGCTCGGCGACGCGACCTATCGCGACGCGGCCTATGCACACACCGGCTGCTGCGTGCTGTCGATCAGCGCCGAGAGCTTCCACGACCTGCTGCAGCGCTACCCCGCGCTGGCGATGGCCGCGCTCGAGCGCACCGCCGCGCGGCTGCGCATCGCGCAGCAGACGCTCGAGCAGATCAGCGCGGTGCCGGCCGACCGGCGCATCGCCGCCACGCTGCTCGCGCTGGCCGAGCTGGCGGGCCGTGCCGAGGGGGGTGCGACGGTGATCGACGCGGAGCTGTCGCGCAAGGACCTCGCCGCGATGACCGGCGCCAGCGTCGAGACGGTGAGCCGGGTGCTCGCGGAGTTCCGCCGCGACGGGCTGATCGACAGCGGGCGGCGCTGGATCTCGGTGCGCGACCCGGTGCGGCTCTCCCGGCTCGCGCACGGCACGCACGCCTGAGTAACCGTCTTCGAAGTCAAGCGCCGTGAAGCGGGTTGTTCCACCCGCCTCGCGCAGCACGTCGCCGCGGCGCGGCGGCCCCGCGGCGGCGGACTGCTACAGCACCGGTGCCAGCGCCCGCCTGAGCTCTTCCTCGTCGCGGCCGGCGCGCGCCGCGTAGTCCTTCAGCTGGTCCTCGCCGATGCGGCCGACCGCGAAGTAGGCCGACAGCGGGTGCGAGAAGTAGAACCCGCTCACGCTCGAGGCCGGCATCATCGCGAAGTGCTCGGTGAGCCCCATGCCGATCTCCTCGGCGCGCAGCGCGTCGAACAGCGCGCGCTTCACGGTGTGCTCGGGGCAAGCCGGATAGCCGGGCGCCGGGCGGATGCCGCGGTACTTCTCGGCGATCAGCTCGTCGTTGCCGAGCGCCTCGTCGGGCGCGTAGCCCCAGAGGTCGCGGCGCACGCGCGCGTGCAGGCACTCGGCGAAGGCCTCGGCGAGCCGGTCGGCGATCGCCTTGAGCATGATCGACGAGTAGTCGTCGAGCAGCCGCGCGAACTCGTCGAGCTTCTTCTCGATGCCCAGGCCGGCGGTGACCGCGAACATCCCGATGTAGTCGGCGATGCCCGACGGCTTGCCGTCGATCAGCTTCGGCGCGACGAAGTCGGCTAGGCACTTGTTGTCGACGCCGTCGCGCTTGGCGGTCTGCTGGCGCAGGTTGCGCCAGGTGAACGCCACCTGCGTGCGCGTCTCGTCGGTATAGACCTCGATGTCGTCGTCGTTGACCGTGTTGGCCGGCAGGAACGCGACCACGCCGTTGGCGCCGAGCCAGCGGCCGTCGATGACGCGCTTCAGCATCGACTTGCCGTCGGAGAACACGCGCCGCGCCGACTCGCCGACCACGTCGTCGTTGAGCAGCGCCGGGTACGCGCCGTGCAGGTCCCAGGTCTGGAAGAACGGGCCCCAGTCGATGAACGACGCGATCTCGGCGAGGTCGAAGTTGCGGAATTCGCGCCGGCCGAGGAACTTCGGCTTCGGCGGACGGTACGGGCCGCCGTCGGGGCCGGCGTGCAGCCAGTCGAACTTCGTGCGCTTGGTGCGCGCCTGCGCGAGCGGAACCAGCTCGGGGCCCTTCTTCGACGCGTGCTGCGCACGCACGCGCTCGTAGTCGGCGGCGAGCGAGGCGAGGAAGTCGTCACGCTGGTCGGCCGACATCAGGCTCTGCACCACCGGCACCGAGCGCGACGCGTCGGGCACGTAGACCACAGGCCCCGAGTAGTTCGGCGCGACCTTCACCGCGGTGTGCACGCGCGACGTGGTCGCGCCGCCGATCAGCAGCGGCGTCTTCCTCGCACGGAAGTGCTCGTCGCGCTCCATCTCCTTCGCGACGTAGGCCATCTCCTCGAGCGACGGCGTGATGAGGCCCGACAGCCCGACGAGGTCGGCATCCTCGGCCTTCGCCTTCGCGAGGATCTCGGAACACGGGACCATCACGCCCATGTTCACGACCTCGAAGTTGTTGCACTGGAGCACGACGGTGACGATGTTCTTGCCGATGTCGTGCACGTCGCCCTTCACGGTGGCGATCACGATGCGCCCGCGCGACGAGACGTCGACGCCGCTCGCCTCGAGCTGGCGCTTCTCCTCTTCGATGAACGGCACCAGGTGCGCGACCGCCTGCTTCATCACGCGCGCCGACTTGACCACCTGCGGCAGGAACATCTTACCCGCGCCGAACAGGTCGCCGACGATGTTCATGCCGTCCATCAGCGGGCCCTCGATCACCTCGATCGGGCGGCCGCCGCGCGCGGCGATCTTCGCGCGCACCTCCTCGGTGTCCTCGACCACGAAGGTCGTGATGCCGTTGACCAGCGCGTGCGCGAGCCGCTGCTCGACCGGCTGGTTGCGCCACTCGAGGTTCTCTTCCTTCTTCGCACCGCCGGCCTTCAGCGTCGCGGCGAACTCGATCATCCGCTCGGTGGCGCTCTTGCCCTCGTCGGGGTGTCCGGGCGGCAGCTTCGGCGGACGGTCGAGCACCACGTCCTCGACGCGCTCGCGCAGTTCCCGGTCGAGCTCGTCGTAGACGCCCACCATCCCGGCGTTGACGATGCCCATCGTCAGCCCGGCGCGGATCGCGTGGTACAGGAACACCGTGTGGATCGCCTCGCGCGCCGGGTCGTTGCCGCGGAAGCTGAACGACACGTTCGAGACGCCGCCCGAGACCTTCGCGTGCGGCAGGTGCTCGCGGATCCAGCGCGTCGCCTCGATGAAGTCGACCGCGTAGTGGTCGTGCTCCTCGATGCCGGTGGCGATCGCGAAGATGTTCGGGTCGAAGACGACGTCCTCGGGCGGAAAGCCCACCCGATCGACCAGCAGCCGGTACGCGCGCGCGCAGATCTGCGTCTTGCGCTCGAAGGTGTCGGCCTGGCCCTGCTCGTCGAAGGCCATCACGATCACGGCCGCGCCGTAGCGCCGGCACAGCGTCGCCTGGCGCAGGAACTCTTCCTCGCCTTCCTTCAGCGAGATCGAGTTGACGATCGGCTTGCCCTGCACGCACTTCAGGCCGGCCTCGATCACCGTCCACTTCGAGCTGTCGATCATCACCGGCACGCGCGCGATGTCGGGCTCGGAGGCGACCAGGTTCAGGAAGCGGGTCATCGCCGCCACCGAATCGAGCATCGCCTCGTCCATGTTGACGTCGATGACCTGCGCGCCGTTCTCGACCTGCTGGCGCGCGACCGCGAGCGCCTCGTCGAACTGCCCGCCGAGGATCATCCGCGCGAACGCCTTCGAGCCGGTGACGTTGGTGCGCTCGCCGACGTTCACGAAGAGCGATGCCTCGTCGATCGTGCACGGCTCGAGGCCGGCGAGCCGCAGCGCGCGCGGCCGCTCGGGCACGCGCCGCGGCGGCAGGCCCTCGACCGCCCGCGCGATCGCTGCGATGTGCTCGGGCGTCGTGCCGCAGCAGCCGCCGGCGACGTTGACGAATCCCGCCTGCGCGAACCCGCCCAGCAGGCGCGCGGTGACCTCGGGCGTCTCGTCGAAGCCGGTGTCCGACATCGGATTGGGCAGCCCCGCGTTCGGGTAGACGCAGATGAAGGTGTCGGCCTTGTTCGAGAGCTCCTCGACGTACGGGCGCATCAGCGCCGCGCCGAGCGCGCAGTTCAGGCCGACGGTGAGCGGCCGCGCGTGGCGCAGCGAGTTCCAGAACGCCTCGACCGTCTGCCCGGACAGGATGCGGCCCGACGCGTCGGTGACCGTGCCCGAGACCATGATCGGCAGCCGCGGCAGGCCGGCGGCCTCACGCTCGGCCATGATCGTGTCGATCGCGAACACCGCCGCCTTCGCATTCAGCGTGTCGAAGATCGTCTCGAGCAGCAGCAGGTCGGCGCCGCCGTCGACCAGCGCGCGCACCTGCTCGTCGTAGGCGATGCGCAACTCGTCGAACGTGACGTTGCGCGCGCCGGGGTCGTTGACGTCGGGCGAGATCGACGCGGTCTTCGGCTGCGGGCCGACCGCGCCGGCGACGAAGCGCGGGCGCCCGGGGGTGCCGAACCGGTCGCAGGCCTCGCGCGCCAGCCGCGCCGACGCGAGATTCATCTCGCGCGCCAGGTGCGACAACCGGTAGTCGGCCTGCGCGATCGCGCTGGCGCCGAAGGTGTTGGTCTCGACGATGTCGGCGCCGGCCGCGAGGAACTGCTCGTGGATCTCGCGGACGATCCGCGGCTGCGACAGCGACAGCAGCTCGTTGTTGCCCTTGACGTCGTGGGCGAGCGCCGCGAAGCGCTCGCCGCGATAGCCCGCCTCGTCGAGCCGGTGGCGCTGGATCATCGTGCCCATCGCGCCGTCCAGGATCAGGATGCGGCGTTCGAGCAGGTCGCGCAGTCGGGCTTCGGTCGGGCTCATCGAAAGTGGGATGGAGTGGGACGCGTGGGACGTGCGTGGGACGAGCAGTATATCGGCTAGAGTCTCCTCATGCCTGCCCGCGCCCTGCACCTGCTCGACACGATCACCGCGATCGACGAAGGCTGCGCCGGCGGCGTGATCGTCTCGGGCTCGCACGGCGGGGTGTCGTCGACCGGTTTCGTGCTCGCGGCGCCGGCCAGGCCGTTCGCCGTGTTCTTCAACGACGCCGGGGTCGGCAAGGAGCGCGCCGGCATCGTCGCGCTGGAGCTGCTCGAGGCGATCGGGGTGGCCTGCGCCACCTACTCGCACGACTCGGCGCGGATCGGCGATGCGCGCGACGGGCTGCAGAACGGGGTCGTGACCCACGTGAACGCGCCGGCGGCGGCGGCCGGTATCCGGGTCGGGCAGGCGGTGCGCGGCGCGGCGCAGGCCCTGGGCGCGCGCGGCCCATAGTTACAGCAGAAGTCGAGCAGTGGGTGTCGTCCCGGCCACCCGGCCGAGCGCGAACAAGCTGTCATGCCGAGGCGTCACGAAAGGCTCGGCGCCGCATCCTCCAGCGCCTTGCCGCGATCGCGGTTCACCCAGGCGGGCCACCTCGGGTGCCGAGCTGCAGGCGGATCAGACCCTGCGCACTCCCGAAAACCTCGGCCTCCAGTACCGCGCCACCACCCCGTCCAGCCGCACCGTCCCCCCGGTCGACGGCGCATGCACGAACCGCCCGTCTCCCACGTAGATGCCCGCGTGCGAGTACCGCCCGCGCGTGTCGAACAGCACCAGGTCGCCGCTGCGCACCGCGGACAGCGGCACGTGAACGCCGACCCGCGCCAGCTGCGCGACGGTGCGCGGCAGCGCCAGCCCTGCAGCCTCGCGATAGACGTAGACGATCAGCCCGCTGCAGTCGAAGCCGCTGTCGGGCGTGTTGCCGCCGAAGCGATACGGCGTGTCGACGAGGCTGAGCGCGAGGAAGCTCACCTCGCGGGCGAGGTCTTCCGGCACGCGGCCCTGGGGGCTGCCGCCCACGTCGCCGGGCTGTCCCCCAGGCAGCGATTCGGGCCCCGACGAGGGCAGGCTCGAGCAGGCCGACAGGATCGAGGCGCCGAGCAGGCCCAGCAGCGCGCGGCGCGTGGCCGGATCGGGGACGAAGGGGCCGATCGGGTCGGCGCCAGACCGGGTTCGTTCGAAGTCCTTCATGGCGAGGTCGCGATGCCGCGAAGCTGCGAACACGGGGGCAGTGTACCCAGCCGGGCCGCTGTCGAAAACCGTGGCGCCGACGAAAGGCGCCGGATTCAGGCGTGCGCGACACGCAGCCGCGACGACAGCGCCCAGGTCGCGCCCAGCAGCGCCGTCGCGACGAAGGGCAGCGCGCCCAGTCCGAACGCCCCGATTGCCGCCCCGCCCATCGCGGCCCCCACCGCCTGCCCGCCGTACATGCACGAGGTGTTCAGCGCGATCGACGCCGACGCCAGCGACGGCGCGATCGCGGCCACGCGGCCCTGCTGGGCCGAGTTCATCGCGAAGCACCCGAGCCCCCACGACAGGCTGGCGGCGAACAGCAGCGGCCAGAGCAGCCAGGCCACCGCCGCGGCCGGTGCGCCGACGCGCGGCGCGGCGAGCGCCAGCACGGCCAGCATCGCGAAGCCGACACCGATGACGATCGCGGCCAGGCTCGCGGAGACCGCGCGGTCGGCGCCGAGCCGGCCGACGTGCCGCGCCATCCAGGTGTTGCCGACGACACCGAATGCGCCGAACAGCGCGAGCAGCGCGGAGATCGCTTCCGGCGACGCGTGCGTGGCGGCGTCCAGCGCGGGCGCGACGTACGCGAACAGCGTGAACTGGCCCGCCGCCGACATCAGCGTGACCGCGAGCACGCCCACCAGCAGCCGATTGCCGAACACCGCGCGCCAGGCCGCGCCGGACAGCGGCGGCACCGTGAGCCCACCGGGGATCGTGCGCGCGACCCAGGCCGACGCGACCGCGGCGAGCAGTGCGGCCGCGCCGAAGCCCCAGCGCCAGCCGGCGTGCGCGCCGATCAGGTGCCCGATCGGCATGCCCAGCACCGACGCCACCGACCAGCCGACGAAGATCGAGGCGACCGCACTCGAGCGCTGCGCCGGCGGAACGAGCAGCGCGACGGTGGCGGCCGCCTGCGGCGTGAACACCGCGGCCGAGACGACCGTGACGGCGCGCAAGACCGCGAGCGAACCGTAGCCCGGCGCGAGCGCGCACGCCGCATGTCCGGCCGTGTACAGCAGCAGTGCGCCGGTCAGCAGCGCGCGCCGGTCGATGCGCGACGTGAACGCGGCGGCGAGCGGCGCGCCGATGCAGGTGACGAACGCGGCCAGCGCGATCAGTTGCCCGGCGGTCGCCACCGACACCTCGAGCCCTTGCGCGAGATCGCCGAGCATGCCCGGCACGATCATCACGCCGGTGCCGATCGCGAAATTGCCGAACAGCAGCGCGCGAACCGCGGCGCGCGCGTCGCTCACGCGCCGCTCCCCGCGAGCGCGAGGCTCATCACGCCCGACGCGATCAGCGCCGCGCCGGCCACACGGCGCCACAACTCGCCCTCGCCCAGCAGGCGCACGCCGAAGAACGCGGCGATCAGCATCGACAATTCGCGCGCCGGCGCCACGTGGCTCACCGGCGCGTACTTCATCGCCTGCAGCGCCAGCATGTAGCCCAGCGGCGAGAGCACGCCCACCGCGAGCAGCGTGCGCCAGTGCTTCGAGACGAGCGCGCGCGCGCCCGCGTCGCGCCCCAGCCACGGCGCCAGCGCCAGCGCCTGCACGACGTTGACCAGCCAGTAGAACACGACCGGCGCGGCGCCCAGCAGCCGCACCGCGCGCCCATCGTTGACCGTGTAGGCGGCGATCGTGACGCCGATTGCCACGCCCCAGGCGATGCCGCGCCCGAGTCCTTTCCCGGCGCCGCGGCCGAACATCGCCCAGCCGCCCGCGATCGTGAACGTGCCGGCGACGATCAAGGCGAGGCCGCCCAGCGACGCGAGGCTCGCGGCCTCGCCGAGCCAGACGATCGCGCCGATCGACGCAAGCGCCGGGCCCACGCCGCGCGCCACCGGGTAGACCACCGACAGGTCGCCAGCCGCGTAGCCGCGCTGCAGCACCCACAGGTACAGCGTGTGCACCGCGGCGCTGACCAGCACCGCGACGAAGATCGGCGCATCGACCGCTGCGAGGTCTTCGCGCATCAGCGCGAACACCGGCACGGCAAAGACGACGGCCGTCGCGGCGGTAATGCCCCAGACGAACACCAGGCCGCCCGCCCCGGCGCGTTTCATCAGCAGGTTCCACCACGCGTGGATGAACGCGGCGACGACGATGAGCAGCAGGGCGGAGAGCGGCATCGCGATAGCGTATCCGATGCGCACCTGGCTTAGACTCGTCGCTACGCTGCGAGCGGAACGCCGGAGAACGAGCCATGCCATTCGTCGATCGAGAAGGCGCGCGCCTGTACTGGCGCATCGACGGCCACCCCGACCGGCCCGCGCTGGTGCTGCTCAATTCGCTGGGCACCGATCACTCGCTGTGGGACCCGGTGATGCCGGGGCTGCTGCGGCGCTTTCGCGTGCTGCGCACCGACAAGCCGGGCCACGGCGCGTCGTCGGCGCGGCCCGGCGAGTACACGATCGGCCAGCTCGCGGGCGACGTGCTCGCCGCGATGGACGCGGCCGGCGTGCGGCGCGCGCACCTGTGCGGCGTGTCGATCGGCGGGATGATCGGAACGTGGCTCGCGGCGAACGCGCCCGGGCGCATCGACCGGCTGGTGCTGTCGAACACGTCGGCGAAGCTCGCGCCCGAAGGCTTCGTCGAGCGCATCCGCGTCGTTCGCGAGGGCGGCATCGCGGCGATCACCGACACGATCCTCGGGCGCTTCTTCACGCCGGGCTTCGTCGCGCAGGCCGACGAGCGCTATCACGGCGTGCGCACGACGCTGCTGCAGGTCGACCCCGCGGGCTACATCGGCTGCTGCGCGGCGCTGCGCGACATGGACCTGCGCCCGCTGCTCGCGCGCATCGCCGCGCCGACACTGGTGCTCACCTGCCGCGACGACCCGTCGACGCCGGCAGCGATGGGCGAGGCGATCGCGGCGGCGATCCCGGGCGCGCGGCACGTGCAGTGGACGCTGGCGCACATCCCGCTCGTCGAGGCGCCGGAGCGCTACGTCGAGCTGCTGGCGGGGTTCCTGGAGAACGGAGGCCCGGCGCTCGCCTGAGCCAGCGGCCGGATCGCCGCCCGTGCGGCGGCCGCCGCACGGGCCCGCCACGGGCGGCCGCCGGCGGCTCATGCACTCGCGGCATGTGCATGCCGGCCTCGTGCATAAGCGCCCGCGCGGCGCATCGGGGCGTTAGCATGAAGCCATGGAACATCTACTGCCGAAGCAGGCGCACGAGTTCGTCCAGAACGAGCCCGATGCACTGTTCATCGACTGCCGCAGCGACGCCGAGTACTTCTTCGTCGGCCACGCGCTGGGCTCGATGCACGTGTCGTGGTGCGACGCGCCCGATTGGGACGTGAACCCGGACTTCGTTGCCGACGTGAAGAAGCTCGCCGGGCACTCGATGCAGCGGCCCGTGGTGCTGATCTGCCGCAGCGGCAAGCGCTCGGTGGAAGCCGGCCAGGCGCTCGAGCAGGCCGGGTTCCGCAAGGTCTGCAACGTGCTGCACGGGTTCGAGGGCGACCTGAATGCCGAGCGGCAGCGCGGCAAGCTCAACGGCTGGCGCTACGACGGGCTTCCCTGGGAGCAGTTCTGACCGGCGCCTCGGGCGCCCGGTGCCTCGCGCTCAGTGCATCACCATCGGCTGGTTCATCAGCCCTTCGAAGCGGCGCAGGAACTCGTCGACGTCCTCTTCCGAGGGCTCCGACTGGATCAGCTGCTGCACGTCGCTGCGGAAATGCCTGGCGAGCTCGCCGCCGATGTAGATCTCGCGCCGGCTCAGCTTGTCCATGATCTCGAACCCGCCGACCAGGCCTTCGGGATCGGTGAACTCGACGACGCAGTAACTCGGGCTGTTGTAGATCATGTCCATCGGGGCACCTCTCCAATGCTTCCAAGTTTGTGCCGGCCGGTTCGGCTTTCAAGGCTGTCCTGCCGACCCGACCGGCGAGGCCGATGGGCGGATCCGCCTGTCTCGTTTACGCTTCAGGCGGGTTCGGGGTTGACCGCGCCGGCCAGTTCGGTCTCGATCGCCGCCAGCAGGGGCGCGGCGGTATCGACCGGGCAGTGTGCGTCGAGGGAGAGTTGTAGCCGGCTCTCCAGACGGTAAGCGCTCGCTTCCCAGGATGTGCCTGATCCGTCGAGGTGCCACCGGTACCAGTCGCGCTCGGTGCGAAATACGCCGACCGCGCGCGACAGCGGCAGGCGGGCCTGCCAGGCGACCGCGAGGGCCTGCAGGCGGGGGCGGTCGAAAATCCGGTCGTCGGGCCAGTGCCATTCCACGGGCTGTGTGGCCGGATTCGTCGGCGCGCCGGCGACTTCGTGGGGGCCGCGCGCCCGGTCGGCGGCGCACGACGGGTCGACGCCGCGCCCCTGGTCGACGCCGCGCGTCCACGCCGCGCGGCCGTCGTCGGTCGTCTCGACGGCGCGGCCGAACGGAGGCGCGTCGGCCAGCCTGCGAACCAGCGCAGCGCTCCGCGCCTCGGCCAGCCGCCCGACCCGGTTCAAGACGATGCGGGTGGCCACTTCCACCTGCGCCTGCGCCAGCGGGTGCATCGGCTCGGCCTCGAACGGCGCGGGGCGGGCGGCATCGACCACCGTGACGAGGTCGTCGATGCGCAGCAGCGCGTCGAAGGGCGGCCGGCGCAGCAGGTCGACCAGCGTCGCGGGGTGCGCGGCGCCGTCGAGTTCGACGACGAGCCGCTCCCAGGGACCGGCGCGAAGGAGTGCAACGAGCGCGGAGCGGGCGCTCGCTTGCGCGGTGCAGCAGGCGCAGCCGCCCACGACGCGATACCGTCCGATCGGCAGGCGCACGCCCGGCCCCACGCCGCGCGGCTCGGCAACGCGCGGCTCGGCAACGCGCGGCTCGGCAACGCGCGGCTCGGCAACGCGCGGCTCGGCGACGCACGGCCCGGCGACGCACGGCCCGGCAGCGCGATGCGAGGCTGGCGCCATCGCGCCCTCGTCCGGCGCCTCGACGGCCGACGCATTGGCCAGCACCGCCCAGCGCTCGCCGGCCGGTCGCCCACGCAGCCAGTGGTCGATCAGCGTGCTCTTGCCGGCGCCCGCGAACCCGGCAACGACGGTGACCGGAAGCCGCGGCGTCACCGGTGCCCTCTCAGCGGCGCCAGAAGGCGGGCATCAGCACGACGTAGAAGGTGAGCAGCTCGAGTCGCCCGGCCACCATCGCGATCGCCAGCAGCCAGGTCTGGAAGTCGGACAGCGGCGCGTAGTTGCCCGTGGGCCCGAATTGCCCGAGCGCCGGCCCGAGGTTGTTGACCGCGGCCACCACGACCGAGAACGCCGACATGAAGTCGAGGCCGGTGGCGAGCATGACGAACGTGAGCACGATGTGCGTCACGCCCCACAGCAGCATGTAGCCCAGCACCGCGAAGATGATCCGGTTCTCGACCAGGTGGCCGTTGATCACCAGCGGCGCGATCGCGCGCGGATGCACCAGCCGGTTCAGCTCGCGGCGCGTCTGCTTGAGCAGCACCAGCGCGCGGATCATCTTGATGCCCCCGCCGGTGGAGCCGGCCGACGACCCGACGCAGGCCAGGAACAGCATCCACAGCGGCGCGAAAGGCGGCCACGACGCGTAGTCCTGCGTCGAGTAGCCGGTGGACGTGCTCAGCGAGATGGTGTTGAACGCCGCGTGCCGCAGCGCCTCGACGAAGCTCGGGTATTGCCCCTCGAAGTACAGGTAGGCACCGAGCCCGGCCGAGCTCGCGAGGATCAGGCCGAGCACCGCGCGCGCCTCGATGTCGTGGAGGTAGACGCGCAGCGAGCGCTCGCGCAGCGCGAGGAAGTGCGTCGAGAAGTTCAGCGCCGCGAGCAGCATGAACACCGACAGCACGGCCTCGACGGCCGGAGACTCGAAGCTCATGATGCTGGCGTCGCGCGTGGAGAAGCCGCCGAGCGCGAGCGCCGAGAACGCATGGCAGACGGCCTCGAACCAGTCGAGCCCGGCCCAGCGCAGCGCCAGGACGCAGGCCAGCGTGAGCACGATGTAGATCAGCCACAGCGCCTTGGCGGTCTGCGTGATGCGCGGCGTGAGCTTGCGCTCCTTCAGCGGCCCCGGCATCTCGGCCTTGAACAGCTGCATGCCGCCGACGCCCAGCATCGGCAGGATCGCCACCGCCATCACGATGATGCCCATGCCGCCGTACCACTGCAGCGCGTGGCGCCAGACATTGACCGACTGAGGCAGGTGCTCCAGGCCGCTGAGCACGGTGGCGCCGCTCGTCGTGAGGCCGGCGATCGACTCGAAGCAGGCGTCGGTGAAGCTCAGGCCGGGGATCTCGAGCAGCAGCGGCGCGGTACCGGCCAGCGACATCAGCAGCCAGCCGAGCACGACCAGCAGCGCGCCGTCGCGCGGCTCGAGCTCGCGCCGGTAGCGACGCGTCGCGGCCCACATCAGCGCGCCGGCGACGAGGCAGCCGATGCCGGAGAGGAAGAACGAGACGTGCGTGCCGTCGCCCACCACCAGCGACCACACGAGCGGCAGCACGAAGGTCGCCGCGAACACCATCAGCAAGCCGCCCAGCACGTGGGCGATGACCAGCAGGCGGTTCAAGCGGTCGCCCGTGAGAGGGGGGTCAGCCGATGTCCCAGCGCTCGGGAAGCGGCTCGATGAAGCCCATCTTGCGCAGCATGTCGAGGGCGTCGTCGAGCCCGCGATAGCTGTGGATGGCCGCGCGCAGTTCGCCGACGCTGCGGCGGCCGTCGACCAGCGCGAGCAGCGTGCGCAACCGCCGGGGGATCGAGGAATCGGTGCGGCGCGCCTCGTCGCGACCGATGCGGGTCTTGATGAAGACCAGCTCTTCGCGAAGGACGGCCGGGTCTCCGCCCAGCGCGAGCCGGCGCACGATCGAATGCATCGACGACATGGACGGCAATGGTACGCCGTTCAGGGCTGCGCGAGTGCGGGAAAATGCCGCATCAGCCACCGGGCGGTGCGCAGCAGCCGGGCGTCGTCGCCGCGCGCAGCCACCAGCTGCACCCCGAGCGGAAGGCCGTCCGCGCCGCGCAGCAGCGGCAGGCCGATCGCCGGCATGCCGCAGAACGTCCACAGCGTGCACATCAGCGGGTCGCCGGTGCCCGACGACGCGAGCGGCGCCGTGCCCAGCGTCGCCGGCGCGAGAATCGCGTCGAAGCGCTCGAACAGGGGCGCGAAGCCGGCGTCGAGCCGCGCGCTGCGCCAGCGCCCTGCGGTAGTCGACTGCGGTGACGCGCCGGCCGCGCTCGATCTGCCCGGCGAGCGAATCGGACAGCTGCGCGCGCCCGCGCTCGTACTCGGCCTCGAACGAGCCGGCGATGTCGGCTTCCATCACGGTGCGATGCCAGCCGGCCGCGTCGGCCGCGCCGGGGAAGCTCGACCTCCTGCTGCAGGTCGCCCAGCCGATCGAGAACCCGCGAAGGCTGCCAGCGCGTCCGGGCGCGATGCGGTCGCGCCACGGCGTGGGCGTCCAGCCCAGGCGCGGCGGCTGCGCCGGCTCGGAGGCCGCGACGCGCGCCAGCGGCGGCGCCGGCAGCGGCCGCGCGGCCGGGTCGCAGGGTCATCGCCCACAGCGCCTCGGCCAGCAGCGCGGCGTCCTCGACGCTGCGCGCGAAGACACCCACCTGGTCGAACGGTGGCGACTGCGTAGCGCGCCGGTGCGCGCGATCGCGCCGAAGCCGGGCTTGTAGCCGACCACCCCGCAGAACGACGCCGGGCGGATCACCGAGCCGTTGGTCTGCGTGCCGATCGCCAGCGGCACCATGCCGGCGGCGACCGCCGCGGCCGAGCCGCTGGACGAGCCGCCGGGCGTGCGCGCCGGGTCGTGAGGGTTGCGCGTCTTGCCGGGCGCGTAGGTGGCCAGCTCGGTGGTCACCGTCTTGCCGATCGGCCAGCCGCCTGCGGCGCGCAGCCGCGCGACGAGTGCCGCGTCGGCCTGCGCGATGCGGCCCGCGTGCAGCACGGTGCCGTCCTCGGTCGGCATGCCCTGCACGTCGATGATGTCCTTGACGCCAACCGGCAGGCCGGCCAGCGGGCCCGCGTCGAGGCCGCCGCCTCGCAGCCGGTCGGCGGCCTGCGCCTGCTCGATCGCGTGGCGACGATCGAGCCACGCCGAGGCCTGCACGACGGGCTCGCGCTCGTCGATGCACGAGCAGCGCGCGGGTGTAGTCCTGCGCCGACAGGCGGCCCTCGCGGATCGCGCGGGCCGCGTCGGTCGCCGTCAGCCGCCAGGCGTCGATGCCCGGCGCATCCGCTGCGCCGGCGTCAGCGATACAGCACCTCCGGCAGCCACCGGCCCACGCCCGGGAACATGTAGAGGATGAAGATCGCGAGGATCTGGATCGCCATGAACGGCATCATCCCCGAGAAGATCTGGCCGAGCGTGACGTGCGGCGGCGCGACGCCCTTCAGGTAGAAGGCGGCCATCGCCACCGGCGGCGACAGGAACGCGGTCTGCAGGTTCAGCGCGACCAGCAGGCCGAAGAACAGCGGATCGACGTCGAAGTGCACCAGCAGCGGAATGAAGATCGGCATGAAGATCACGATGATCTCGGTCCACTCCAGCGGCCAGCCGAGCAGGAAGATGATCACCTGCGACAGCAGCATGAACTGGATCTTGCTCAGGCCGAGCGAGAGCACCCAGTGCTCGATGATCTCCTGGCCGCCGAGCAGCGCGAACGCCGCGGAGAAGATCGACGAGCCGACGAACAGCCAGCACACCATCGCCGAGGTCTTCGCGGTGAGGAACACCGAGTCCTTCATCACCCCGTAGTTCAGCTGCCGGTAGGCGATCGCCAGCAGGAAGCCGCCGAACGCGCCGACGGCCGCCGCCTCGCTGGGCGTGGCGAATCCGAACACGATGGCGCCCAGCACCGCGATGATCAGGATCGCGAGCGGGAAGAACGAGGTGAGCAGCATCCGGAACACTTCGAGCCGCGTGAAGCTGAGCAGCGCGTAGTACGCGACGAGCACCGCGACGCCCACGCCCAGCACCACCCAGAACCACAACGGCACCGGCGCGCTGGCCGCGCCGCCGGCGGCGTCGGCCGCGGCCGGCGCACCGGCCGCCGGAGCGGCTGCCTCGGGCGCCGCTCCAGGCTTCCCGGCGGCATCGGTCCCCGCCGGTGCCGCCGGCGCTGCGCCTTCGGCCTTCGGCTCCATCGCGCCGGCCCCGCCCTCGGCCCCCTCGGCCGGAGGCTCCGCGAGCTCGTCGGCGGGCGCCTGCCCGGCGTCCGGATCGGAAGGCTCGGCCAGGTCGCTGCCCTCCGCGGCGGGCGGGGCGTTCAGCGATTCGCCGAACTGCTGGAGCCCCGACGTGTCGACCTGCTCGACCGGCGCGGTCGCCGAGCGCCACGACAGCCCGATCACCAGCGCGATGACCAGCGCCGGGAGCAGCGTGACGAACAGTTGGCGCAGCAGGTCCGACATCGGGACGGCGACGTTGTTGCGGCCCTTGATCGCGCGCACCAGCGCGGGCAGCGCCCGGTCGCCGAAGCGCTCCTGCACGCGCTCGGTCACCGCGTGCAGCGGCACGTGGCGCTCGGACTCGGGCAGCGGCGGCATCAGCTTCGGCCTGATCTTGGCCAGCACGATCACGTAGACGATGTACAGGCCCGCGAGCATCAGGCCGGGGAAGAACGCACCGGCGTAGAGCTTGACCACCGAGACGCCGGCGGTCGCGCCGTAGACGATCAGCAGCACCGACGGCGGGATCAGGATGCCCAGGCAGCCGCCGGCCGTGATCACCCGGCCGAGATCTTGGTGTCGTAGCCGGCCTTGAGCATCGAGGGCAGCGCGAGCAGGCCCATCAGCGTGACCACCGCACCGACGATGCCGGTGGCGGTCGCGAATACCGCGCAGGTGAAGATCGTCGCCACCGCCAGCGAGCCCGGCAGGCGCACGAGCGCGAGGTGCAGCGACCTGAACAGCTTCTCGATCAGGTTGGCGCGCTCGACCAGGTAGCCCATGAACACGAACAGCGGCACCGCGATCAGCACGTCGTTGGCCATCACCGCGTAGGCGCGCTGCACCATCAGGTCGAGCGTCTGGCGCAACGCCTCCTCGGTGCTGCCCGTTCGCTCCATGTAGGCGAAGAACGCGAACATCACGCCCATGCCCATCAGCGTGAACGCGGTGGGAAAGCCGAGCATGATCGCCGCGACGATCAGCGCGAGCATCAGCAACCCGAGGTGCCCGCTGGTGAGCGCGGTCCACGGCGTGAGGAGCAGCGCGGCCGCGACGATCAGCCCGAGGATCGAGACCCCGAAAATCAGTTCCTTGCGCATCGAAGCGTCCCCTTACCGCGCGGCGTTTTCTTCTTCGTGGTGCGTGACCATCGCCTTGAGCTTGTCGACGTCGACTTCCTCGACGTCTTCCTGCCGGCTCGGCCACTCGCCGTTCTTCACGCACACGATGCAGCGCAGGATCTCGACGAGGCCCTGGAACAGCAGCAGCGCGCCGGCCACGGGGATGACGGCCTTGAACGGATAGATCGGCGGCCCCTCGGCGGTGATCGACGAGTGCTCCCTGATCGCGAACGACTCGCCGGCGTAGCGGTAGCCCGCCCAGACCAGCGCGACGATGCCCGGAACGAAGAACACGATGTACAGCACGAGGTCGAAGAACGCCTGCGTGCGCGGCGTGAAGAAGCCGTACAGGATGTCGCCGCGCACGTGGCCGCTGGCCGCCAGCGTGTAGGCGCCGGCCATCATGAACAGCGTGCCGTAGAGCATGATCTGGGCGTCGAACGCCCAGGGGTGCGGGCTGTTCAGCGCATAGCGCGAGAACACCTCCCAGCAGATCAGCCCGGTGAGCGCGACGATCAGCCACGCGAAGAAGTGGCCGATCCGGGTGTTGAACCGGTCGACGGCAAGGAACAGCTTCTGCATGATGGGCCTGCTGGCTGCAGTGCGGGTCGCTGCGAGAACCGCGGCGACCGGGGACGGGAATCCCGATCCGGCGCGGGGCCTCGCGGCCCCGGCGCCGGTGGTGCCGTGCTACCTCAGGACTTCTTTCCGGCCTGGGCGCCGAAATAGTGGTTGTACGCCATCCGGCGATTGGCGTTGGTGTCCATGTCCCACTTCACCGTGCGCGCCGCGAACGCCCGCTGCGAGTCGAGGATCTCCTTGAACAGCGGATTGCCGGCGGCGTACTTCGCGGCCACCGTGTCGTAGACCTTCAGCTGTTCCTGCAGGATCGCGTCGGGGGTCTTGTAGAACTTGACGCCCTGCTTCTGCTGCATCTCGAGGTAGTCCTTCGAGTAGCGGTCGACCGCCTTCCACGACATGTCGGCCGACGCCGCCTCGACGGCGTTGTCGATGATCGCCTTGAGCTTGTCGGGCAGCGAGTCGAACTTCGTCTTGTTGAACAGGATCTCGAACTGCTCGGCGTTCTGGTGAAAGCTCTGCAGCATGCAGACCTTGGACACGTCGGGGAAGCCGAGCAGCCGGTCGGAGCTGGCGTTGTTGAACTCGGCGCCGTCGAGCAGGCCGCGGTCCATCGCCGGGACGATCTCGCCGCCGGGCAGCGCGTTGACCGCCACGCCCATCGCGGTGAACACGTCGATCGACAGGCCGACGGTGCGGAACTTCAGCCCCTTGATGTCGGCGGCCTTGGTGACCGGCTTCTTGAACCAGCCCAGCGGCTGCGTCGCCATCGGCCCGTACAGGTACGACTTCACGTTGGCGCCCACCGTCTGGTAGAGCTTCTCGAGCAGCGCCTTGCCGCCGCCGTACTTGTGCCACGCGAGCAGCATGTTCGCATCCATGCCGAACGACGGGCCCGAACCCCACAGCGCCAGCGCGTTGTTCTTTCCGTAGTGGTAGACCACCACGCCGTGGCCGCCGTCGAGCGTGCCCTTGGACACCGCGTCGAGCAGGTTGAACGCCGGAACCACGGCGCCCGCGGGCAGCACCTCGATCTTCATGTCGCCGCCGGTCATGTCGTTGACCTTCTTGGCGAAATCGAGCGCGTATTCGTGGAAGATGTCCTTCGACGGCCACGTGCTCTGCCAGCGCATCGCGATCGGGCCCTGGGCCCTGGCGATCATCGGAAAGGCGAGCGTGCCGGCACCGGCGGCAGCGGCACCACCGAGGAACTTGCGACGGGCGCGGGTCTGGTCGGTCATGCGAGGTCTCCTCACGGAACTGGAATCGGGGTGCAACGTCGTGCGACCTCGCCGGGCGCAAGCCGCGGCGAAGACGATCCCGAATGCTAACGGCCAGTCGGCGCGATGTCATCCCGCCGCGCACGACGCACCGGGTTTACCCGGATTCCGCCGTGCCGGTGCGTCAGAAGAAGCCGACCCCGACCTCGAACAGCTTTTCGACCTTCGGGATGATCCGCTTGTTCTCGACGAAGACGATCACGTGGTCCTCGGAGCGGATGACCGTGTCGTGGTGGGCCATGATCACCTCGAACTGCGGCGCGTCGCGGCGGCCGCGCAGCGGGCCGAGCGGGCCGCCCTCGGCCGAGCGCACGATCGCGCCGATCGTCGCGCCGCGCGGCAGGTCGATCTGCTCGATGCGCCGGCCGACCACCTTCGACGACTTCGGGTCGCCGTGCGCGATCGCCTCGAGCGCCTCGGCGGCGCCACGACGCAGCGAGTGCACCGCGACGACGTCGCCGCGGCGCACGTGGGTGAGCAGCTTGCCGATGGTGGTCTGCGACGGCACGATCGCGATGTCGATGCGGTTGCCCTCGACCAGGTCGGCGTAGGCCTGCCGGTTGATCAGCGCGATCGTGCGCCGCGCGCCCATCCGCTTGGCGAGCATGCACGACATGATGTTGTTCTCGTCGTCGGAGGTCAGCGCGACGAAGAGGTCCATGTCGGCCACGGCCTCGTCGGCGAGCAGGTCCTCGTCGGTGGAGTCGCCGTGCAGGACCAGCGTCGACGACGGCAGTTGCGTCGACAGGTAATTGCAGCGGGTGCGGTTCGCCTCGATCACCTTGACCTGGTACTGCGTGCCCAGCGCGCGCGCCAGCCGCAGCCCGATATTGCCGCCGCCGGCGATCATCACGCGCCGCACCGGCTTGTCCATGCGGCGCAGGTCGGACAGCGCGGTGCGGATGTGCTCGGAGGCAGCCAGCAGGAACACCTCGTCGCCGGGCTCGATCATCGTGTCGCCGTCGGGGCGGATCGAGCGGTCGTTGCGGAATACCGCCACGACGCGCATGTCGATGTTCGGGTGCGCGGCGCGCAGGTCGCGGATCGGGCGCGACACGAGCGGGCCCCCGGCGTACGAGCGCACCGCGACCAGCCCCGCGCGCCCGTCGGCGAACTCGAGCACCTGCAGCGCCTCGGGGAACTGGATCAGCTTCCCGATGTAGTCGGTCACCGTCTGCTCGGGGCAGATCAGGTGGTCGACGTAGAAGCCGCCGTCGCCGGTGATCTCGGGATGGTCCTGGAACTCGGGAGCGCGGATCCGCGCGATGCGGGTCGGCACGTTGAACTGGCGCGCCGCGAGCTGGCAGGCGACCAGGTTGGTCTCGTCGCGCGCGGCCGTGGCGATCAGCATGTCGGCGTCGGCGGCGCCGGCCTGCTCGAGCACCGGCGGGTGCGTGCCGTTGCCCGCGACGGTGCGCAGGTCGAGCTTGTCCTGCAGCTGCGCGAGCTGCACCACGTCGGTGTCGACGACGGTGATGTCGTTGCGCTCGGAGACGAGGCTTTCGGCGACCGACGCCCCGACGCGGCCGGCGCCCAGGATGATGATCTTCAACTGCCCTGCTTGCGATACGCGCCGCGCGACAGGTCGATGCCGAGCTGCTTGAGCTTGCGATAGAGGTGCGTGCGTTCCAGGCCGGTCTTCTCGGCGACGCGGGTCATGCTGCCGTGCTCGCGCGACAGGTGGTGCTCGAAGTAGGCGCGCTCGAACGCGTCGCGCGCCTCGCGCAGCGGCAGGTCGAGCGGCAGGTCGCGCAGCGCGACGCTCGCGGCCGCGTGCAGCGGCACGGCCGCCGGGCCGCCGTGCACGACCGCGTGGCCGTATGCCGAGGCATCGGCAGGCGCGGCCGCGGACGCGCCGCCGGCCGCCTGCTCGCCGGCGCCGCCCTGCGGCGGCACGCGCAGACCATGCACCGCGCCGATGACCGGAACGGCGCCCACCGGCGCCGTGGCCTGGAAGCCGCCCGCGCCGCTGCGCATGCTCGCGGCCGACGGCGGCGTGCCGGGCGCCAGGCCGGCGGCCGCCGGGCGGCCGCGCAGCAGGCCGGTCTCGACCGCCTTGAGCAGCTTCTGCAGCGTGATCGGCTTCTCGAGGAAGTCGAGTGCGCCGATGCGGGTGGCCTCCACCGCGGTATCGATCGTCGCGTGGCCCGACATCATGATCACCGGCATCGTCAACTTGCCGCCGCTGGCCCACTCCTTGAGCAGCGTCACGCCGTCGGTGTCGGGCATCCAGATGTCGAGCAGCACCAGGTCGAGCCGGTTGGCCTCGCGCACCTGCCGCGCCTGCTGCGCGCTCTCGGCGAGCAGCACCGTGTGCCCTTCGTCCCCGAGGATCTCGGAGAGCAGTTCGCGGATGCCGATCTCGTCATCCACTACCAGGATTTCCGCCATGCGTTCCCGCTCGAAGTCTAGGAGTCTGTTGCGATCAGGCGACGATTTTCCTCGCTTTTCGCCAATTTCGTAAATAGGGCCGAAATCTGCGCGCCGACGGGCCGGCCCGAGGCGTCGCCCCAGTTGCTCACGTCGATGCGCGCGCCGTGCTCGTCGATGATCTTCTTGACGATCGCCAGGCCCAGGCCGGTGCCGCGCGGCTTGTTCGTCACGTAGGGCTCGAACGCCCGCGCCAGCACCGCCGGCGCGAAGCCGCCGCCGTTGTCGCGCACCATCACGCGCACCGCGCCGCCGCCGTCGGGCAACGCGAGTGCCTCGGTGAGGACCTCGATCTCGGGGTGCTCGACCCGTTCGGTCGCCTCGACCGCGTTCTTCACCAGGTTGTGGATCAGCTGGCGCAGCTGGGTGCGGTCGCCCATCACCAGCGGCAGGCCGGGTTCCAGGCGCGCGTGGATCGCGAAGCGGCCGCCCGCGGCCGAGTACAGCCGCAGCACGTCGTCGGCCAGCGCGTTGAGGTCGAGCGGCGCGAGCTGCGCCGCGGGCAGCCGCGCGTAGTCGCGGAACTCGTCGACCATCAGCTTGAGCGCCGAGACCTGGTTGACGATCGTCTGCGAGTTCTTCGCGAGCAGCTCGGCGTCGGGTGCCGGCAGCTTGTCGGCGAGCTTGCGCTGCATCCGCTCGGCGGCCAGCTGGATCGGGGTGAGCGGGTTCTTGATCTCGTGCGCCAGCCGCCGCGCGACCTCGGCCCACGCGACCGCGCGCTGGGCCGAGATCACTTCGGTGATGTCGTCGAAGACGATCACGTAGCCCACGCGCCGCTCGGGCAGGATCGACCCGCGCGCGAGGATGGTCTGCTCGGCGCCGGAGCCCGGCTCGCCGGGCGCGCCGCCGGCGCCGAACGCATCGAACGCGCGGAACGCGCGGAACGCGCTGGCCGCGCTGGTCGAGCCGGTCGAGCCGGTCGGGCTGGCGGCGTCGCCGGCGGGCTCTGCGATCGGCTCGCCGGACAACGCGAGCCGGGGCAGCACGAACTGCCGCTGCCAGCTCGCCGCGCCGGCCGCGGCCTGTTCGTTGAACGCGGTGCGGATCTGCGCCGCCACCGCCGCCAGCCGTGGCACCTCGGCGATCGCCTTGTCGAGGTGCTCGATCAGCGACAGGCCGAGAATGCGCTCGGCGCCGGCATTGGCCAACGTGAGCCTGAAGTCGGAATCGAGCACCAGCACGCCGGCGGTGAGGTTGGCCAGCACGCTCTCGAGCCGTGCATTGACGCGCTCGAGCTCGCGCTGGTTGCGCTCGACCTGCATCCGCGCGTCCTCGAGCTGGCGCGTCATCACGTTGAACGACTGCGTGAGCAGCCCCAGCTCGTCGCGCCCCGAATAGTCCTTCACCGGACGATAATCGCCCTCGGCGACCGCGCGCGTGCCCGCGGCCAGCATCGACAGCGGGCCGGTGAGCCAGCCCGACAGCAGGAACGACGCGGCGACCGCCGAGAACACGGTGAGCAGGAAGATCAGCGTCAGCGTGATGCTGAAGATGCGCTTCAGGCCGGTGCGCGACAGCGACAGCTGCTGGAAATCGCGCCGGCCGCGCTCGACCGCCTCGGCGTTGTCGGTCATCGCCGACGGCACCGCCTGGGTGAGCTGCAGGTAACGGTTGTCGTCGGTGCGCTGCGACGCGGCGCTGATCGCGACGATCACGCGCAGTTTCAGCGCGTTGGCCTCGCCTTCGGCCGGCTCCACCGCCGCGTACTGGCGCGTGATGCGGGCCTGGCGCAGCGCGCTCGACGACGGCAGGTCGGGCACCAGGCGTCCGTAGCGGCTGCCGCTGGTGGTGATGATGCGCCCGGTGCCCGAGGCGATCAGCGCGTCCTGCACGCCCACCTGGTCACGCAGCCGGTTCAGCGCCGACGGCCATTCGTACTCCTGCGTGTCGGCGAGTTCGCTCGCCATGCCGCGCGCCTTCTGCGTCAGGTCGGTGAGCAGCGAATCGAGCGCAGTGCGCCCGAGGTTCAGGCCCGACTCGAGCGCGCGCTCGACCGGCACCGCGAACCACGACTCGACCGAGCGACCGATGAACTGCACCGAGACCAGGTAGATCAGCGCGACCGGAATCACCGTCATCAGCGTGAACGACAGCGCCATGCGCGCCATCAGTCGCGTGCCGAACAGTCCGCGCCGGTAGCGCAGCACGAGCCGGCGCAGCAACTCGAGCACCAGCAGGAACAGCCCGACCGCCAGCCCGACGGTGAGCCACAGCAGCATCGGGTACTGGCTCTCGAACAACTGCGTGTTGGCGCTCGCCACTGCCAGCAGCAGCAGCAGGATCACCGCCAGCACGACCGAGCCGATCAGCGCGAAGCGCAGCAGCCTGCCTACTGCCCGCTTTTCGGGGTCTGCGGCGTGAATGTGAAAGGCTTCCATTCCGTCTGCGGATTCCAGTCCCGATTGGTGATCGCGTTGACCTGGAACGGCTTGGGCAGCTGCGCGGTGTCGAGGCGCAAGCGTACCCGAGCCTCGTAGTCGGTGCCCGGCGCGACGCGGGAGACGTCGACGACGCGCCAGTTGCGCACGGTGGCCATCACGCGCGTCGCCTCGTCCAGCGAGTCGAAAGTCTGCGTCAGGCCGTCGAAGCCCAGCCGGAACTGGCGCGTCAGCGCGTGATAGGCGAGCCGGTAGACGACCGAGCGCTCGACGACCCGTTCGTCGGTCCACCACCAGCGCGGGCGGATCAGTTCGAACTCGAGCACGAAGTACAGCGGCACGCCCCGGCGCACCGCGTCGTCGAGCGAGCGCGTGAGCGGCACCTCGAAGTCGGCCGAGAGCACCCAGCTGTCGCCCTCGGCATTGAGCTCGAGCCTGGGCTGCGCGGACGGTTCAGCCGGGTCGGCGGCCCTCGCTGCCGGCATCTGCCCCCACAGCGTGGCCACCAACGCCAGCGCCAGGGCGAGGCGGGCGATCAAGGGCGTCTTTCCAGCAGCGCGTAGAAGAATCCGTCGTGGTTGCGGGTGGGCGCCGCGACCGGAAGCAGCTGCGAGACCGGCTCCGCGATGTCCGTGTCGAAGCGCCAGAACAACTCCAGCCGCCTTGCATCGTGCCGTGAATCGAGAAAGTGATTGATCACTGACTCACCTTCGGCCCGGAACACGGAGCAGGTGGCAAAAAGCAATTTACCACCCGGCCGGACGAGCGGCCAAAGGGCCGCCAGGATTTCCGATTGCTGCCGGGAAAGTGTCGCGAGATCGCTACGACGGCGCAGCCAGCGGATGTCAGGGTGGCGCCGCACGATGCCCGACGCGGTGCACGGCGCATCGACGAGGATGCGGTCGAAGGGTTCGCGGTCCCACCAGTCGGCCGGCCGGCGCGCGTCCCCGGCGACGACGGTCGCCGGGTGGCCGGGGCCGCCCGGCTGCCCCAGGCCGAGCCGCGCGAGGTTCTCGCGCACCGGGCGCAGGCGCGCCTCGCCGACGTCGAGCGCGGTGACGCGGCAGTCGGCCAGTTCGAGCAGGTGCGTCGTCTTGCCGCCCGGGCCGGCGCAGGCGTCGAGCACGCGCTCGCCGGGCTGCGGGTCGAGCAGCGGGGCGGCCAGCTGGGCGACGGCATCCTGCACCGTGACCCGGCCCTCGCGCCAGCCGGGCAGCGCCTCGACGGCGCAGGGCTCGTCGAGCACGACGGCCTGCGGACCGACGCGGTGCGCGCCGCGCCCGGCGCCGGCCAGGCTCGCCAGGTAATCGTCGACGCTGCCCTGGCGCGGGTCGACGCGCAAGGTCATCGGCGGGAGCGCGTTGCCGGCTTCGAGGATCGACTGCCAGGCCCCGGGCTGCTCGGCGCGCAGTTGCGCGATCCACCAGTCGGGAAAGTTCCAGCGCGCCTCGTCCTTGCGGCCCGCCGCCGCCAGCAGCGCGTCGCGCTCGCGCACGAAGCGCCGCAGCGTGGCGTTCAGGAAGCCCGCGACCGCGGCCCCGCCCGGCTCGAGCCGCGCGGCTGCGACGGCCTGGTCGACGATGATGCCCTCGGCGCGCAGCGGCTCGACGAGCTGCGCCAGCGCGACCCACTGCAACGCGGCGAGCCGCGGCGGCGGCGGGCGGCTGTTGATCCGCCGCGCCAGTTCGCGCACCAGGCCCAGCTGGCGGCAGGTGGAGTAGGCGATGTCGCGGATTGCGGCGCGCGACGCGGGCTCGAGCCCGTCGTCGAGCGCCGCCTCGACCGCCGACTGCAGCGAGCGGCCGGCTGCCAGCGACTCGATCGCCTGCGCGGCGCAGGCGATCTCGCGCGACAGCGGCGCGCGCGCGCCCAAGCTCAGCCGCGTGCGCCGGCCATCGCGAGCAGGCGCTGCACGCGCTCCTCGGTGGCCGGGTGCGTCGAAAACAGTCCGCGCAGGCCGCCGCCGGACAGCGGGTTCATGATCATCATCTGCGCCGTCTCGGGGTGGCGCTCGGTGGCCTCGAGCGGGATGCCCTGCGCGTAGCGATGGATCTTGTCGAGCGCCGAGGCGAGCGCGCGCGGGTCGCCCGAGATCTCGGCGCCGCCACGGTCGGCCTCGAACTCGCGGGCGCGCGAAATCGCCATCTGGATCAGCATCGCCGCGAGCGGCGCGAGCAGCGCGACCGCGATCGTCGCGACCGGGTTGGCCGGCCGGCCGTTCTCGTCGCGGCCGCCGAAGAACATCGCGAAGTTGGCCAGTGCCGAGATCGCGCCCGCCATCGTCGCGGAGATCGTGGAGATCAGGATGTCGCGGTGCTTCACGTGCGTGAGTTCGTGCGCCATCACGCCGCGCAACTCGCGCTCGTTCAACACGCGCAGGATGCCGGTAGTGGCCGCCACGGCCGCGTGCTCGGGGTTGCGGCCGGTCGCGAACGCGTTGGGCGCGTCTTCCTCGATCAGGTAGACGCGCGGCATCGGCAGCTCGGCGCGCGCGGCGAGGTCCTTGACCATGTTGTAGAACTGCGGCGCGCTGGTCTCGTCGACCTCCTGCGCGTTGTACATCCGCAGGACCATCTTGTCGGAGAACCAGTAGGCGAAGAAGTTGCCGACCGCCCCGAACGCCAGCGCCATCAGCATGCCCTGTCGTCCGCCGATCACCGAGCCCACGACGCCGAACAGCGCCATGATCCCCGCCATCAGGATCGCAGTCTTCATCCAGTTGAACATTTCGTTCGTGCTCCTCGTGCGTGTCCGCAGGACACCAGTGTGCCGGATATCGGGGCGATGGCCGGGCACTGCAAGGGCGTCGTGGCCCGGCCCGGCGTGGCGCGCCCCACGGTCTCGTCCGTCCCGCCCGAGCCAGGCCCTACGTCGCCGCCGGCATGACGAACCTTTCGCCGGGCTCGACGGGACAGCCGCGAAGGAAGTCGGCGACGGGCAGCCGCCGGCTGCCGGGCCGCTGCAACTCGAGCAACTCGACCGCGCCGTCCCCGCAGGCGACCGACAGGCGCCCGGGCGCGGCCAGCAGCACCGTGCCGGGGCGCAGCGACGACGTCCCCCCGGCGTCGGCCGCGCCGCGTGGCGCGCCGCCTTGCGCCGCTCGCGCCGCCCAGACCTTGAAGTGAGAATCGGGCATGCGCTCGAGCAGCGCCGTCGCGCCGGGCACCGGATCGAAGGCGCGCACGCGATCGACGATGCGGCGCGCCGGTTGCGACCAGTCGATCAGCGCGTCGGTGCGAGAGAGCTTGTGCGCATAGGTGACGCCGTCGGCCGGCTGCGGCTGCGCGCGCAGCGTGCCCTCGCGCAACCGCTCGAGCGCGGCGACGATCGTGCGCGCGCCCAGCACCGCGAGCCGGTCGTGCAGGCTGCCCCCGGTGTCGTCGGCGCGGATCGGCTCGCGTGCGGCGAGCAGCATCGGCCCCGTGTCCAGCCCTTCGTCCATCTGCATGATCGTGATGCCGGTCTCGGCGTCGCCGGCCTCGATCGCGCGCTGGATCGGCGCCGCGCCACGCCAGCGCGGAAGCAGCGACGCGTGGATGTTCAGGCAACCGTGGCGCGGAATCGCCAGCACTTCGGCCGGCAGGATCAGTCCGTACGCGGCGACCACCATCGCATCGGCGTCGAGCACGCGCAGCGTCGCCTGCAGCCCGGCGTCGCGCAGCGTACGCGGCTGCTCGATCGCGATGCCGCGCTCGCGCGCGAGGCGCTTGACCGGACTCCCGTGCAACGCGCGCCCTCGCCCGGCAGGCTTGTCGGCCCGGGTGAGCACCAGGACGATCTCGTGGCCGGCCGACGCGATCGCATCGAGCGCGGCCGCGGCGAACTCGGGGGTGCCGGCGAAGACGATTCGAAACCCGCGTGCCCGATCCATGCGCGACGGCCTCGTGAAGGGCACCGGACGCGAAGCCGCCGTCAGGCGACGGCGCGCTCGGCCTTGAGCAGGCGGGTCTTGATTCGCGACTGCTTGAGCCGCGACAGGTACTGGACGAACACGCGCCCGTTCAGGTGGTCGATCTCGTGCTGCACGCAGACCGCGAGCAGGCCGTCGGCCTCGAGCGTGAACGGTTGCCCGTTCTCGTCGAGCGCGCGCACCGTGACGCGGTCGGGACGCTCGACCTCGTCGTAGATGCCGGGCACCGACAGGCAGCCTTCCTCGTAGACCTTCGAGTCGTCGCTTCGGGCAACGATCTCGGGATTGACGAACACGCGCAACTGGTCGCGCGCTTCGGACACGTCGATGACGACGACGCGCAGATGCACGTCGACCTGCGTGGCCGCGAGACCGATGCCGGGCGCCGCGTACATGGTTTCGGCCATGTCGCGCACGAGTTGCCGGATGCGGTCGTCGACCTCGCGCACGGGCTCGGCGACGCGATGAAGGCGCGGGTCTGGATAACGGAGGATGCTCAGTACGGCCATCGGGAGATATCTACCGTCCGTAAGATCGTGCGGGCAAGTTTGCTTGCGGCATCAATGCATTAGCGGCAGAATCCAAAGCGACTTGCAAGCAACAGATGGGGGCTGGTTCGCCCGAATCAAGCCACCGGATGACCGGACACACACACGGCTGAACGGCGCGTCACTTCATGAAAAAGTTTAGCACGCAGATCCTGGCGCTTGCCGTCTCGCTCAGTGCGACCCTCGGGGCCGTTGCGATCGCGCAATCGACGCCGCCCCTCGAGATCGCCAAGGACGCGCCCGATCGCTACGTCGTCGTCAAGGGCGACACGTTGTGGGACATCTCCGGCCGCTTCCTGCAGAAGCCGTGGCGCTGGCCCGAAATCTGGCAACTCAATCGCGAGCAGATCAAGGATCCGCACTGGATCTATCCGGGCGACGTCGTCTACTTCGACAACAGCGGCGCGTCGCCGCGGCTGCGGCTCGGCCGCAGGGTCGGCGGCGGCAGCAGCGCCGACACCTCGGGCGGCGCCGGCAGCCTGCCCACCGAACGGCTGGGGCCGCGCGTGCGCGCGCAGCCGCTCGATCGCGAGGCGATCCCCACGATCAGTTCGACCGACATCGAGGCGTTCCTGAACCGGCCGCTCATCGTGGACGAGGAGGGCCTGAAGAGCCACCCGCGCATCGTCGGCACGCAGGAGGGCAGGGTCAACATCACCCGCGGCGAGCTCGCCTACGTGCGCGGCATTGCCGATTCCTCGGTCACCGACTGGTACGTCTATCGCTCGGCCAAGCCGCTGCTCGACCCGGACACCCGCAAGCCGATCGCCTACGAGGCGATGTTCGTCGGCACCGCGAAGCTCGAGCGCGGCGGCGATCCGGCCACCCTGCGCATCGTCGCCAACACCGAGGAGATCGGCGTCGGCGACCGGCTGATGCCGGCCGAGCGCTCGATGCCCACCAATTACGTTCCGCGCCCGCCGGAAGGCTCGGTCGACGGGCGCATCGTCTCGGTCTACCGCGGCGTGACCCAGGTCGGCCGCAACAACGTGGTTGCGGTCAACGTCGGCAAGGGCGCCGGCGTCGAGATCGGCAACGTGCTCGCGATCAGGCACCGCGGCAACGTCGTGACCGATCGCGAGGCGGCCAGGTCCGAGCAGGTCAGACTTCCGGACGAGTCGGTCGGCCATCTTCTCGTTTTCCGTGTCTTCGATAAGATCGCATACGGTCTGGTCATGGAGGCGTCGCAACCCATCGCGGTAGGCGACGTCGTCTCGAACCCGTAGCAGCGATCCTTCATGCCGCTTTCCGCCGGGGCGCGCGACGAGCGCGCCGTCTGGCTTCGTCTCGTCCTCACGCCGGGCATCGGCCCGGCCTCGGTGCGCCGCCTGCTCGAGGCGTTCGGCCTGCCCGAAGCATCTTCGGCCGGCCGCGCGAAGCTCGCAGCGGCGCTCGATGGCGCGCGCGCGCAGGCGCTGCTGGGCGCCGACCCGGCCCGCGACGCGCAGATCGACGCCTCGCTGCGCTGGGCGCAAGACGAGCACCACCACCTGGTCGCGCTCACCGACGCCTGCTACCCGCCGCGCCTGCTGGGCATCGGCGATCCGCCGCCGCTGCTGTTCGTCCGCGGTGACGTCGATGCGCTGTCGCGCCCTTCGCTCGCGATCGTCGGCAGCCGCCATGCCACGCGCGCGGGGCTGGGCCACGCGCAGGCGTTCGCGCAGGCGCTCGCCGACAGCGGCCTGCAGATCTGCAGCGGGCTCGCCCAGGGCATCGACGCAGCCGCGCATCGGGGCGCCCTCGCGGGCCGCGCCGGCACGGTGGCCGTGGTCGGAACCGGCGTCGACCTGGTCTATCCGGCGGGCCACGCGGGGCTCGCCGTCGCGATCGCCCAGCGCGGCGCGCTCGTCTCCGAACTGCCGCTGGGCACGCAGGTGCAACGCGCGAACTTCCCGCGCCGAAACCGGCTGATCGCCGGCTTGTCGCTCGGCGTGCTGGTGGTCGAGGCGGCGCGCCATTCGGGCTCGCTGATCACCGCGCGGCAGGCCGCCGAGTTCGGGCGCGAAGTCATGGCGATCCCGGGCTCGATCCACTCGCCGGTATCCAAGGGATGCCACCAGCTGATCCGCGAGGGCGCGAAGCTGGTCGAGTCGGTCGAGGACGTGCTGGTGGAGCTCAGGGCGCAGATGGCGGGGGCGGGGGCCCCGGTCGATGCGCCGGCGCCCGGCGACGCGCCACGCGACCGAGCGCCGCCCCGAGCGCCGCCGCCGCGACGCTGCTGGCCGAACTGGGCTGGGATCCCTCCGACCCCGATGCGCTCGCCGAGCGCACCGGCCAGCCGATCGGTGCCGTGGCGGCCGGCCTCGTCGAACTCGAGCTGGCCGGACTGGCCGAGCGCTGGGTCGACGGCCGCTACGTGCGCGTCGGCCGCTGACGCGCGCCGTCACGGTTCGGCCATCCGGCCGCCGCCGTCCGTCCGACTCCCGGCTTGCGCCCGATCCCGGCCGGCACTTATGATTGGCGCCCTTTCGTGGACGGCGCCCCTGCCAGCCGCGCCGTCCCCAGCCCCTCGCCGCCCCACCCGGCACGTCCATGAGCAAAGCCCTGATCATTGCCGAGAAACCGTCCGTCGCCGCCGACATCGCGCGGGCGCTGGGCGGCTTCACGCGCCAGGGCGAGTACTTCGAGAGCGACGACTACGTGCTGTCCTCGGCGGTCGGCCACCTGGTCGAAATCGCCGCGCCCGAGCAATACGAGGTCAAGCGCGGCAAGTGGTCGTTCGCTCACTTGCCGGTCATCCCGCCGCATTTCGACCTCCAGCCGATCGCTCGCAGCGAAGACCGGCTGAAGCTGCTGACCCGCCTGATCAAGCGCAAGGACGTCGATCGCCTGGTCAACGCCTGCGATGCGGGCCGCGAGGGCGAGCTGATCTTCCGGCTGATCGTCCAGTATGCGAAGGCCCGCCAGCCGATCCAGCGGCTGTGGCTGCAGTCGATGACGCCGGCGTCGATCCGCGAGGCGTTCGCGACGCTGCGCGAAGACGCGCAGATGCTGCCGCTGGCCGACGCGGCGCGCAGCCGTTCCGAGGCCGACTGGCTGGTCGGCATCAACGGCACCCGGGCGATGACCGCCTTCAATTCGCGCGGCGGCGGCTTCTACAAGACCACCGTCGGCCGCGTCCAGACGCCCACGCTGACCATCGTCGTCGAGCGCGAGGAGCGCATCAAGCGCTTCGTGCCGCGTGAGTACTTCGAGGTCAGGGCCACGTTCGCGGCCGAAGCGGGCACTTACGAAGGTCGATGGTTCGACCCTGCTTTCAAACGCTCGGACAGCGAGCCCGACGGCCGCGCCGAGCGGCTCTGGCAGCGCGACCGCGCCGAAGGCATCGTCGAGCGCTGCCGCGACAAGCCCGGCGTGGCCGCCGAGGAATCCAAGCCGAGCACGCAGCTCTCGCCGCTGCTGTTCGACCTCACCAGCCTGCAGCGCGAGGCGAACTCGCGGTTCGGTTTCTCCGCGCGCACCACGCTGTCGATCGCGCAAGCCCTGTACGAGCGGCACAAGGTACTGACCTACCCCCGAACCGATTCGCGCGCGCTGCCCGAGGACTACCTGCCGACCGTCAAGCAGACGATGGGCGCGCTCGAGGGCGACCGGGCGTACGGCCCGTTCGCCCGCCAGACCCTCGGCAAGGATTGGGTGCGGCCCAACAAGCGGATCTTCGACAACTCGAAGGTGTCCGATCACTTCGCGATCATCCCCACGCTGCTGGCGCCGAAGGCCGGCGGCCTGTCGGACGCCGAACAGAGGGTCTACGACCTCGTCGTGCGGCGATTCCTGGCGGTGTTCTTCCCGGCCGCCGAATACCTGGTCACGACGCGGGTCACCACGGTCGAGGGCGAGCCGTTCAAGACCGAGGGCAAGGTGCTGGTGAACCCCGGCTGGCTGGCGATCTACGGCCGCGAGGGTGTGGCCGATGCGACGCTGGTGCCGGTGAAGCCAGGTGAGCATGTGCTCACTCAAGAGATCGAGCTGCAGGCACTGGCCACCAAGCCGCCGGCGCGCTACACCGAGGCGACACTGCTGTCGGCCATGGAAGGCGCCGGCAAGCTGATCGAGGACGACGAGTTGCGCGAGGCAATGGCCGAGAAGGGCCTGGGCACGCCGGCCACGCGCGCCGCGATCATCGAGGGCCTGATCGCCGAGAACTACCTGGTGCGCGAGGGACGCGACCTGGTGCCGACCACCAAGGCGTTCCAGCTGCTCACGCTGCTGCGCGGCCTCGGGGTGGCCGAACTGACCGCCCCCGAGCTGACCGGCGAGTGGGAGTACAAGCTCTCGCAGATCGAGCGCGGGCGGCTCGGGCGCGATGCGTTCATGCGCGAGATCGCCGACATGACCCGGCAGATCGTCGAGCGCGCGAAGAACTACGAGCTCGACAACGTGCCGGGCGACTACGCGACGCTGGCCACGCGATGCCCGAAGTGCGGCGGCGTGGTCCAGGAGAACTACAAGCGCTTCGCATGCACGAAGTGCGACTTCTCGATCACCAAGATTCCCGGGGGCCGCCAACTCGAGGTGGCCGAGGCCGAGCAGTTGCTGCGCGAGCGCACGATCGGCCCGTTGCAGGGCTTCCGCAGCCGGCTCGGGCGGCCGTTCGCGGCGATCCTGAAGCTCACCCCGGAGCACAAGCTCGAGTTCGACTTCGGCCAGCCGGGCAGCGACGACGAGTCGGCCGAGCCGGTCGACTTCGGCGACCAGAAACCGCTCGGACCCTGCCCGAAGTGCGGCGCCGACGTCTACGAGCACGGGATGAGCTACGTCTGCGAGAAGTCGGTCGGGCCCTCGCGCAGCTGCGATTTCCGCAGCGGCAAGATCATCCTGCAGCAGGAAGTCGCCCGCGACCAGATGAGCAAGCTGCTCGCCGAGGGCCGCACCGACCTGCTGCAGGGCTTCGTCTCGTCGCGCACGCGGCGCCGGTTCAAGGCGTTCCTGGTGCGCGGCGCCGACGGGAAGATCGGCTTCGAGTTCGAGCCGCGCCCGGCGCGCCCTGCCAGGACCGGTGCCGCCGCGGGCACTGCGGAGGCGGCGCCCGCCCCCGCCCGGCGATCCGCCGCAGGGAGGCAGCCGGCGGCGACGAAGCCGGCCGCGAAGAAGCCGGCCGCGAAGAAGCCGCCGGCGAATAAGGCGCCGACGAAGAAGGCGCCGGCCGGGAGGTCAGCGACGACGCCGTCCTCGGCGACGCGGGTGTCGACGAAGGCCGCAGCCCCCCGGAAAGCGACGTCGGCCAAGGCCACCGGCAAGCGCGCTGCGGCGACGCGCGCCGCCGGCCGCTCGACGCGGGCCGCCAAGGCCTCGAAAGCCTGACGGCCGCGCGACGCCGCGCGCCGTGACCGGTCGTTTACAGTCGCCGAACTCGACAGTACACTGAGTTTTTCGACCCGCGGCCGCGCGGCCCGGGCGCGCCTCGTTGCGGCGTCTTTCCGTCGCGTCCTCCTCCGACCACCGTCGTGTCGCTCGAACAGCTGAACCTCAAGCCGGGCCACCTGATTCGCCGCGCGCAGCAGATCGCGGTCGCGGTGTTCATGGAAGAGTGCGGCGCCTTCGACCTCACGCCCGTGCAGTACGCGGCGCTCACCGCGATCGGGCTGCAACCCGACGTCGACGCGACGCGACTGTCGCAGCTGATCGCGCTCGACCGCTCGACCACCGGCAGCGTGCTCGAGCGCCTCGAGGCGAAGGCGCTGGTGGTGCGCGTCCCGAGCGCGCAGGACCGGCGCGTGAAATTGCTGCGCCTGAGCGAGTCGGGGCGGGCGCTGCGGCGCAAGGTCGACACGGCGGTCGAGCGCGCGCAACGGCGCATCGTCGCGCCGCTGCGCCCGGACGAGCGCAAGGTCTTCATCCGGCTGCTCACGCAGCTGGTCGAATCGAACAACGCGCTGTCGCGCGCCCCCGCGGCGCTCGGCGGCCGGCTCGACGGCGCGGCCTGAGCGAGCGCCGACCGCGTCGCACGAGGCCCCCGAACCACTCCCGACACGACCACCAGGAGGCGGCAACTCCCATGACACAGCAAACAGTCCTGATCTGCGGCGGCGGCATCGGCGGACTCGCGGCGGCGCTCGTGCTCTCGCGCCAGGGCTATCGCGTCGAGGTGTTCGAGCAGTCGGACGCCTTCAAGGAGATCGGCGCCGGCATCCAGATCGGCCCGAACGCGTTCCGCATGTTCGAGCACCTCGGGCTGACGCGCGCCATCGACCACGTCGCGTACTACCCGGGCAAGCTGTGCATGCGCGACGTGCGCAGCGGGGAGATCGTCGCGCAGGTTCCGGTGTCGGCCACTTCGCAAGGCACCTACGGCCACCCGTACGGCGTGATCTATCGCGTCGACCTGCACTCGGTGCTGCTCGAGGCCTGCGCGGCGCAGCCCGCGGTCGGCCTGTACACGCGCGCCAGGCTCGAGCGCTTCGCGCAGGACGACGACGGCGTGACGGTCATGCTCACCGACGGGCGCAAGTTCAAGGGCGCGGCGCTGATCGGCGCCGACGGCCTGTGGAGCGTGGTTCGCCAGGCGATCGTCGGCGACGGCGCGCCGCGCGTGTCGGGCCACGTCGCGTACCGCGCCGTGCTGCCGGCCAGCGAGGTACCGAAGCACCTGTTCAGCCCCGACGTCGTGCTGTGGGGCGGCGAGAAGACGCACCTGGTGCACTACCCGCTGCGCCGCGGCGAGCTGTTCAACCTGGTCGCCGTGTTCCACAGCAACCGCTACGAGGAAGGCTGGAACATCTTCGGCGACCCGCACGAACTGCACGAGCGCTTCGCCGACGCGGTCGGGCCGGTGCGCGAGCTGCTCGGCAAGATCGAGACCTGGAAGATGTGGGTGCTGTGCGACCGCGAGCCGGTGAAGAACTGGTCGCAGGGCCGCGTCACGCTGCTCGGCGACGCCGCGCACCCGATGCTGCAGTACCTCGCGCAGGGCGCGTGCATGGCGATCGAGGACGCGGCGGTGCTCGGCGTCGCGCTCGAGCGCGCCAACGGCGACTTCGCCAGCGCGTTCCAGGAGTACCAGCGCGTGCGTTACCTGCGCACCGGCCGCGTGCAGCTCACGGCGCGCTTCTACGGCGACATCTACCACGCGTCGGGCGTCACGCGAGAGCTGCGCAACCAGTTGTTCCAGTCGGGCACCGAGAGCGCCGGCTTCGCGGGCCTGAAGTGGCTCTACCAGGGCGTCGACCCGAAGACCGTGTTCGCCTGAGGCGGCCGGCCGACGCACGACATCGCCCGCCATCTCCCGAGGCAACCGATGGACACGACCGCGAGCCGCGCCGCCGACGAGCGCGCGCGCCTGTACGCCGACATGGACCCGGCCCACCTCACGCCGCTGTGGGAGTCGCTGCACGCGCTGGTGCCGAAGCAGCCGCGTTCGCCGTGCGTACCGGCGCTCTGGCGTTACGACGAAGTGCGCCCGTTCCTGATGCGTTCGGGCGAGGTGATCACCGCCGAGGAGGCGGTTCGCCGCGTGCTCATCCTCGAGAACCCGGGCCTGCGCGGCCAGTCGGCCATCACGCAGACGCTGTACGCCGGCCTGCAGCTGATCCTGCCCGGCGAGGTGGCGCCCAGTCATCGTCATACGCAGACCGCGCTGCGTTTCGTCGTCGAGGGTGCGGGCGCGTTCACCGCCGTCAACGGCGAACGCACGACGATGCACCCCGGCGACTTCATCATCACGCCGAGCTGGACCTGGCACGACCACGGCAACGAGTCGCGCAACCCGGTGATCTGGCTCGACGGGCTCGACATCCCCACCGTGCGCATGCTCGACAGCGGCTTCGCCGAGAACTACGCCGCGGCCCAGCAGCCGGTCGTGCGCAGCGAGGGCAGCAACTTCGCGCGCTTCGGCGCCAACATGGCGCCGATGGCGCACGACGCCGCGGCCGATCCGCACGGCGCCACGTCGCCGCTGTTCGCCTACCCGTACGAGCGCTCGCGCGATGCGCTCGCGCGGCTGCGGCACGACGCGCCGGCCGACCCGTGGGACGGCTTCAAGCTGCGCTACCTGAATCCCGCCACCGGCGGCTGGCCGATGCCCACGATCGCCGCGTTCCTGCAGATGCTGCCCGCCGGCTTCGACGGCAAGGCGTGGCGACAGACCGACGGCGCCGTGTACAGCGTCGTCGAGGGCCATGGCCGCGCTGCCATCGAGCGCGAGGTCGACGGCGACGTGCAACGCACGGTCTTCGAGTTCGGCCCGCGCGACCATTTCGTCGTGCCGTCGTGGCACCGCTGCCGCCTCTCGGCCAGCGAGGATGCGGTACTGTTCAGCTTTTCCGACCGGCCGATCCACGCCGCGCTCGGCCTGCTGCGCGAGGAAAGGCTCGGCTGAAGCGCGGCGCGCCGTCGCCCCAGCCGTCGCCCCAGCCGTCCTTCGCCCCCGCTTCTTCGGAGAATCGCCCGTGGCCTACGTCGTCCCCGCCCCCGCAATCGTGTCGCTGCCCGTCGTCGGCGGCGCCGACCGTTTCCCGGTGCGCCGCGTCTATTGCGTGGGCCGCAACTACGAGGCGCACGCGAAGGAGATGGGCTTCACCGGCCGCGAGCCGCCGTTCTTCTTCCTCAAGCCCGCCGACGCCGTCGTGCCGGTGCCGGCCGGCAGCGTCGGCGAGATCGCCTACCCGTCGCTCACGAAAGACCTGCATCACGAGATCGAGCTCGTGGTGGCGATCGGCCGGGGCGGGCGCGACATCGCGGTCGCCGACGCGGCGAAGCACATCTACGGCTATGCGGTCGGCCTGGACATGACGCGGCGCGACCTGCAGGGCGAGATGAAGAAGCAGGGCCGGCCCTGGTGCATCGGCAAGGGCTTCGACCAGTCCGCCCCGATCGGGCCGGTCACGCCGATCGCGAAGTCGGGCGAGATCACGAAGGGCGCGATCTCGCTCACGGTCAACGGCGCGCAGCGACAGGCCAGCGACGTGTCGATGCTGATCTGGAACGTCAGCGAGGTCATCTCGTACCTGTCGGCGGCGTGGGAACTCGCCCCCGGCGACCTGATCATGACCGGCACGCCGGAAGGCGTAGCCGCCGTCGTGCGCGGCGACCGGATGCACGGCGAGATCGCCGGGCTGGGCACCCTCGACGTCGCAGTGCGCTGACCGCAGGCCGGCGGCCCGCCGATGCCGGCGCGGCCGCTGCGCCCCGCAACGAACCCAGGTTCCCCGAGCGTGACCGCCTCGCGCACCACGACACTGACCGCGCCCGCGCGCAGCGTGCCGCTGCACGGCGAGTTCGACGTCGTCGTGCTCGGCGGCGGCCCGGCCGGCATCGCGGCCGCCGCCGCCGCGGCGCGCAGCGGCGCGAGCACGCTGCTGGTCGAGCGCTACGGCTTCCTCGGAGGCATGGGCACGGCGGCGGGAGTGACGAACTTCTGCGGCCTGCACGCGAACGTGCACGGCGAGATCCGGCGTGTCGTCCACGGGGTCGTCGACGAGCTGCTCGCGCGCATCGAGCGGCTCGACGGGCTGAACGCGACCGCACCTGGTGCTCGGGCGCATCCACGCGCAGGCCTACGACATGTCGGCCTACAAGTGCGCGGCCGACGAACTGCTCGCGGCCGCCGGCGCACGGGTACTGCATCACGCGCTGGGCGCGGGCATCGCGCAGCGCGATGGCGGCGACATCGACGCGCTGTTCGTCGAGACGAAATCGGGCCGCCGCGCGATCCGCGCGCGCGCCTTCGTCGACTGCTCGGGCGACGGCGACCTGGCGCACTGCGCCGGCGTGCCGATGGAGCACGGCGACGGCCACGGCGGCGCGCTGTATCCGACGCTGATGTTCCGCGTCGGCGGCGTCGACCCCGCTCGTGCCGGCGACGCGTGGCGGACGATTCCCGCGCTGATGGACGAGTGCGCGCGCCGCGGCGAGTTCGCGTTCCCGCGCCGCGGCGCGATCGTGCGCCCGCAGAAGAACCCCGCCGAATGGCGCGTGAACGTCACGCAACTGACGAACGCCGACGGGACGGCGGTCGACGGCACCGACGCCGACGCGCTGTCGGCGGCCGAGGTCGAAGGGCGCCGGCAGGTGGTCGAGTACCTCGCATTCCTGCGCGCGCGCGTGCCCGGCTTCGAGCGCGGCTACCTGCTCGACATCGCGACCCAACTCGGCATCCGCGAGACGCGGCGCATGGTCGGCGAGTACGTGCTCACGCGCGACGACATCGTCGGCTGCGCCGACTTCGACGACGCGATCGGCGTCAACGGCTGGCCGCTCGAGATGCACGTGGCCGGCGACGTGCAGTGGGCCTGGCCACCCGAAGGCTCGCGCGGCTACAACCAGCTGCCCTGGCGGATGCTGCTGCCGCGGCGCGGCGGCGCTCGCGTGCCCGGCAACCTGCTGGTCGCCGGCCGCTGCGCGTCGATGACCCACGAGGGGCAGTCGGCGGCGCGCGTGAGCGGCGCCTGCTTCGCGATGGGCGAGGCGGCCGGCAACGCCGCCGCGATGGCGCTCGCGCGCGACGTCGCACTGCACGCGCTCGACCCGGCGGCGCTGCGCGCGAAGCTGGCGCACGACGGCGTATTCCTCGGAGACGCCGCGCCGCGCTGACGGCGGCAGCGCGCGCTGTTGCGCGCATCCCCACGAAGCGGGGCCGACCCCCCCCCGAAGCGCCGCCGAACGACCGCCGCGCGGCTCCGCGCAGCGGCGGGCGCCACCCTTTGCGTCCGCCGACGGTATCCTTTCGCGCATGGTGTGCATGCATCCCGCATCCGTGGTCGCCGACTGGGTCTTCGGCTACGGCTCGCTCATCTGGAACCCCGAAATCGAGTTCGAGCGCGCCGAAGTCGCCCGCGTGCACGGCTATCACCGGGCGTTCTGCATCCGCTCGACGCGCTATCGCGGCACCCCGGCGCAACCTGGACTGGTGCTCGGGCTGGACCGCGGCGGCAGTTGCGTAGGCGTCGCCTACCGGCTCACCGCCGCGAGTCGCGCCGAGGCGATTCACCGGCTGTACGAGCGCGAGATCCCCGACTGGGACGATCGCGTGTACCTGCCGGTGGTGCTCGAGGCGCGCCTGCCCTGCGGCACGCGCATCGACGCGCTGACCTTCGCGGCCGACCGCGACCGCCCGGCCTATCAGCGACTCGACGACGACGAGATCCTCGAGCGGCTGGGCTGCTGCGCCGGCCAGCGCGGCGCCAACCGCGACTACGCGATCAACACCTGGCGTGCCCTCGAGGCGCGCGGCGTGCGCGACGCCCGCCTCGAGCGCATCGCCCGGCGCCTGCTGGCGGCCGAGTGCCGCGCGCGCGAGGCCGTCGCGGCCTGAACGATCAGGCGAGTCGCGCGCCGTCGCCGGCGTGCAATCGCGAATTGGCCGGCACGCCGGCCATCAGGAACTCCATCTGGTCGGCGAGGATGCGCCGATTGCGCAGGATGAACGCCTCGTGCAGGCTCGGCACGTACGGCACGTAGAGCAGCGGCATGCGCGCCTGCTCGGGCGTGCGATCGCCCTTGCGCAGGTTGCAGGGCTTGCACGCGCTGACCAGGTTGGTCCAGGTGTCGCGTCCGCCGCGGCTCTGCGGCTGGACGTGCTCGGCGGTGAGCTCCGACGGCCGGTGGCGGGTGCCGCAATACGCGCAGACGAAGCGGTCGCGCGCGAACAGCATCTCGCGCGTGAGCGCCGGAGTGTGCTCGAAGCGCGCGCGGCGCGAGGAGTCTCCGCGCACTGCGACGATCGAACGCAAGGTGAGCGACGAGCGCTCGCCGGTGGCGCGGCACACGCCCCCGCGCAGCGTGAACGCGTGATCGCCGAGATCCCACGCGACCTGGCGCTTGTAGTAGTAACCGACCGCCTCTTCCACGCCGATCCAGCGGCGCGGCGTGCCGCTCGCATCGAGCACGAGGATGCTCACCGACGATGGCGCTGACCACACACCAGGCTCCCGAAGACGCGCGTCTTGTGGTATGATTGCAACATCATCGCACAAGCGGTGACTCCCTCTCAACAAAGGTGTCCCCATGTCAATCCGCGTCACTTCGCGCGGAGGCAACGCAAGGCGCCTGGTCGATTCGATCCTCCTTGCGTTTCCCCGCTCCCGCGACAAGCGGGATCAACTCCTGTTCGCCCTGCTGAAGGTGGCCGCCCCGATCGGGCTGGTCGTGGCACTGCTGCTCGCCGCGGCGCCCGAGCCCGGCACTGCCCTCGCCTGCGCCACCGTGCCCTGAGGCTCGCGCCTGCGATAATCGCGGCGTCACGGCGTCCGGCGCAGGAGTGTCGACCATGGTTCGCAGCAGGATTCTCTCGATGACGGCATTGGTGGCCGCGGCGCTGCTCGCCGGCTGCGCCGCCCCGTCGAAGTCGGGCCACACGTACACCGCCAGCGAGGCGCGCCGGCCCATGCAGGTGCAGACCGGCGTGATCCAGGCGATCCGCGAGGTCCGCATGGAGCGCGACCACCCCACTGGCGTGGGCACCGGCGCCGGCGCGGTGGTCGGCGGGGTCGCCGGCTCGAACGTCGGCGGCGGCAAGGGCTCGATCATCGGGTCGGTGCTCGGCGCAGTGGCCGGCGGCGTGATCGGCAGCCACGCCGAACAATCGCTCAGCGACCGCCCGGCGCTCGAGATCACCGTGCGCACCGACGCCGGTCGCACCTTCGCCGTGGTGCAGGAGTCGGGCGGCGAATCGTTCGCCCCGGGTCAGCGCGTGCGCATCCTCACCGATCCGGTGCGGGGCACGACCCGCGTGTCGCAGTAAGCCAGCAGCCGGCGCAGGGCGCACCTGACGCGAGCGCGTCGCCCGCCGGGCTCTGCGCGCCCCCGCGCGCCGCGTCCATCACGCCACCTCGGTGGCGACGGGGTGCGACCGGTCGGGTGGCTACGCGCCCGAGCGGGCGAGCAACGACGCGCGCGAGCGCGCTGGAGGCCGCAGCGCGCGCGCGCGACGACGCGGGGTCTGGCGCGGCCTGGCTCGACGACGCGCACGCAGGCGTCCTCGAGCGCGTAGACCAGCACCCGGCGCGGCGGTCGACCAGGAACGACTGGCCGGGCGCGAGCACGATGCTCGCGCGGATCGTTGTCGATCGTGAGCCAGACGGTGCCCGTCTCGCAGACGATCCGTGTCGAGGCGGCATCGGGCAGGCGTGCCAGGCCCGTGGGCAGGCCAGCGGGATCCGCGGCGAGTCGAGTTCGAGCATCATGGTGACCTCCAGTCACGCCGGATAGTCATGCATCACGGGAATGGATTGCTGATTGACTCCGGCATCGATGGGGCCGATCATCCCTCGCGTTGATTCGCCGCTCAAACGATCTTTTCGAACACGACGCATTCCTTCAGCGCATGCGAAACGACCCGACGGCTGCCGGCGCCAGAGTGGCCGATCACTTTCGAGGCGGCGGCTCAGCGAGTTTTCACGCGCGCCGCCCGGGAACGCTTCGTCACGCAGTCGGCGGTCAGCCGGCAGATCCGCGCGCCTCGTAGGACGACCTCCTCGGCGTGGCGCTGTTTGCCGCCGGCATCGGGGGCTGGCGCTCACCGAGGAAGGCAGCGCGTTGCACGACGCATGCCGCGAGGCCTTCGAGCGCTCGCGCAGCACGGTCGCGCAACTGCGCGCGCCCGGCGAGCGGCAGGTGCTCACGCTGACCACGACGCCAGGCGTCGCCTCGCTGTGGCTGATCCCTGGCTTTCGCGCTTCACGCGCGAGCACCCGGGAATCGACGCGCGCGTCGACGCCAGCCTCGACCTGCGCGACCTCGATGCCGAGGGCATCGACGTGGCGATCCGCTATGGGCGGCTCGACAGCATGCACGGCTCGCGGCTGTTCGAGGAGTCGGTGCTGCCGGTGTGCAGTCCGTCGCTGCTCGAAGACGGGCCGCCGCTCGCGGGTCCCGCCGGACCTGCGGCTGCACACGCTGCTGCGGGTCGTCGACCCGATGATGGGGGTGCTGCCCGAATGGGAGCCGTGGCTCGCCGCGATGGGCCTGCCGGACCTCCAACCGGCCGGGCGCCTGAGCTTCTCGGCGCTACGACGACGTGGTGAGCGCCGCCGTGCTGGGGCAGGGCGTGGCGATCGGGCGCCGGCCGCTGATCGACGCGCTGCTCGCAGACGGCCGGCCGCGCCCTGGTCGGGCGCGCTCGCATCGCCGCGCGGCTATTCGGTCGTGCTGAGCGGCGCAGCCGGGCGCAGGCCGGCGGCCCACGCACTGCGGGCCTGGCTGCTCGAGACCGCGGCGCGCGACGGATACGCGAGCGCGCCGCCGGCCTGAGCCGAAGGCCGCGGCACCCTTGAGCTAACATCGCCTTCCCGCTTCACCGACCGCCATTTCCCATGATCGACACCACCCTCGAACGCTTCAAGGAAGACGTCATCGACGCATCGATGCAAACCCCGGTGGTGCTCGACTTCTGGGCGCCATGGTGCGGGCCGTGCAAGACCCTCGGCCCGATGCTGGAGAAGCTCGAGCAGCAGTACGGCGGCCGCTTCCGCCTGGTCAAGGTCGACACCGACGCACAGCCCGAGCTCGCGCAGCACTTCCGCATCCGCTCGATCCCCACCGTGTTCGGCATCGTCAACGGCCAGCCGGTCGACCAGTTCCAGGGCGCGGTGCCCGAAAGCCAGCTGCGCGAGTTCATCGACCGGCTGCTGCCGAACCCCGGCGACGTCGAGCTCGAGCAGGCGATGCAGGCCGCAGAGCGCGGCGACACCGCCGCCGCCGTCGGGCACCTGCAGAAGGCGCTCGCGAGCGACCCCGCCAACGACGGCGCGCGGCTGATGTACGCGCAACTGCTGCTGCAGGACGACGACGCCGGCGCCGCGCAGGCGCAACTCGTGCACCTGTCGGCCCAGTCGCTGCAGGACCCGGAGGTCCAGGCGCTGGTCGAGCGCGTGCGCCGGCAGGTCGCCGAAGGCGCCGAGCCGCCGCCGGTCGAGCTGCTCGATGCCGTCGCCGAGAGGCCCGACGACCTGCAGGCGCGGCTCGACCTGGCCAGGCACTACATCGGCCAGAAGACCTGGGCGCCGGCGCTCGAGCAGTTGCTCGAGATCGTGCGACGCGATCGCGCGTTCATGACGACGTCGGCCGCAAGACGATGATCGAGGTGTTCGGGCTGGCATCGGCGCAGCCCGAGCTGGTGTCCGAGTGGCGGCGACGCCCTCAGCTCGGTACTCTTCAGCCGGCGCCGAACGCCACCAGACTGGCGATGGCCACGGTGGCCCGGGGAGACGCCAGATGACCGATCGTCGCGAGTCCTCCCTCGGCGCCGGCGCGCTCGCCGCCGCTGCTTCGAGTTCCGCGGCTGGCGCAGCCGTTTCCGACCCGCCCGGTGACGCTGTACTGCGCGTTCCCGGCCGGCGGACCGACCGACCAGGTGTTCCGCCTGGCGAAGCGGCCGCGAAGACGCTCGGCCAGTCGGTGGTCGTCGAGAACAAGCCGGGCGCCGGCGGAACGCTGGCCGCGCTGTCGATGCGCAACGCGCGCCCCGACGGCTACACGCTGGCGCAGATGCTGATGGGGATGTTCCGCATCCCGCACATGCAGAAGACGCCGAGCTTCGACCTGATCAACGACTTTACCTACGTCGTGAACCTGACCGGCTACACGTTCGGCCTGGTGGTCGCGGGCGACTCGCCGTTCAAGTCGATCAAGGACGTGGTCGACTACGCGAAGGCCAATCCCGGGAACACCAGCTACGGCTCGACCGGCGTGGGTACGTCTCCGCACCTGGCGATCGAGGAGCCTGCAGGCGCGCCGGCATCAAGCTCAACCACGTGCCGTTCAAGGGCAGCGCCGACCTGATGCAGGCCATCCTGGGTGGCCACATCATGGCGGCCAGCGATTCGACCGGCTGGGCGCCTCACGTCGCGTCGGGGCGGCCGCGCTGCTGGGCACCTACGGCAGCAAGCGCACCAAGCGCTGGCCGAACGTGCCGACGCTGAACGAGCTCGGCTACGAGACCGTGTCCGACTCGCCGTTCGGGCTGGCGGGCCCCAAGGGCATGGATCCCGCGGTCGTCAAGGTGCTGCAGGATGCCTTCCACAAGGCGATGGACGACCCGAAGGTTCAGGAGATCCTCGATCGCTTCGACCAGCCACAGGTCTATACATGAGCGCCGGGGCGACTGGCCACCGCGTGGGCGAAGAAGACCTTCGCGGCCGAAGCGGCGACGATCGAGCGGCTGGGCATGAAGGGCACGATGTAACCGGGAGGCACGACGTCCCATGGGCAGCTTCATCGAACTCACGGCCGCCGACGGCCATCGCTTTTCGGCGTACCAGGCCACCCCGGCCGGCAAGGCGCGCGGCGCGCTGGTCGTCGCGCCCGAGATCTTCGGCGTCAACAGCCACATCCGCTCGGTGGCCGACGGTTACGCCGCCGATGGCTACCTGACGATCGCGCCGGCGCTGTTCGACCGCGTGCAGCGCCACTACGAGACCGGCTACGCGCCCGACGAGATCCAGGCCGGCATCGCGATCATGCAGAAGATCGACTTCGGCGCCGCGCTGCGCGACGTCGCCGCGGCGATCGAGCACGCGAAATCGGCCGGTCGCGTGGCGATCGTCGGCTACTGCTGGGGCGGCACGGTGGCCTGGCTGGCCGCGAGCCGCCTGTCGGGCCTGGCCGCCGCGGTGCCGTACTACGGCGGCGGCATGCCCAACTTCATGGACGAGTCGCCGAAGTGCCCGGTGCTGTGCCACTTCGGCGAGCAGGACAAGTCGCCGTCGCCGGCGCAGGCGCGAGCGCTGCTGGCGAAGCACCCGGAAGTCGCCGCGCACTTCTACGACGCCGGGCACGGATTCAACTGCGACCAGCGCGGCTCGTACAACGCCGAGGCGTCGAAGCTGGCGCGCAGCCGCACGGTGGCGTTCCTCGCGCAGCACGTCGGCTGAGGCGGCCGTCGCCGCGCACGCGGCGCGCCCGCGCAGGCGCGTCGCGCGCGCCGCCGTCGCGCACGCCCCTCGCGCACGCCCCTCAATGCGCAGCCGCCACCCGTTCCTGCTCGCGCAACTCGGTCTTCAGCACCTTGCCGTAGTTGTTCTTCGGCAGCGCCTCGACGAAGCGATAGCGCCGGGGCCGCTTGAAGCGCGCAATGTGCTCGAGGCAGTGGCCGTCGAGTTCGTTCTCGCCGACCGGCGCGTGCGCCACCACGTAGGCGACGACGATCTCGCCCCATTCGGCGTCGGGCGCACCGATCACGCTGACCTCGGCCACGGCCGGGTGGCGCAGCAGCGCCTCCTCGACCTCGCGCGGATAGATGTTGCTGCCGCCGCTGATGATCAGGTCTTTCTCGCGATCGAGCAGCGTCAGGAAGCCGTCGGCATCGAGCCGGCCGATGTCGCCGGTGCGCAGCCAGCCGTCGCGCAACGTCTCTTCGGTCGCGTGCGGCTGGTTCCAGTAGCCCTTCATGACGACCTCGCCGCGCACGCAGACCTCGCCCGCCTCGCCGGTGGGCAACGCCGTGCCGTCGGGCGCGCGGATCGACAGCTCGACCATCGGCTGCGGGTAGCCGACCGAGGCCAGCCGCTCGCGATGGCGTGGGTGCGCTCGGTCCTCGATCACGTGCTTCGGCAGCACGGTGATCGTCATCGGGCTTTCGCCCTGGCCGTAGATCTGCGCCAGGTGCGGGCCGAGCACGGCGCACGCGTCCTCGATGTCGGCCAGGTACATCGGCCCGCCTCCGTAGACGACGGTGGCCAGCCCCGGCAGCGGGCCCGGGCGCGTGCGCGCCCAGTCGACCAGCCGGCGGACCATCGTCGGGGCGGCGAACAGCGACGCGTTGCCCCAGTGCGCTGCGAGCGCCGCGATCTCGGCGCCGTCGAAGCCGCCCGACTCGGGCAGCACGTTGATGCCGCCGTTGAGCACGTACGGGAAGTGGTACATGCCGCTGCCGTGCGACAGCGGCGCCGGATGCAGCATCGCGTCGCCGGGCGCCACCGGCTGCACCTCGGCCAGGTAGGCCATCGTCATCCAGCGCACGTTGCGGGCAGTGAGGCGGACCCCCTTGGGCTTGCCGGTCGTGCCGCTGGTGTAGAAGAGCCACGCGTCGTCGTCCTCGGCGCGCGCCGCGATCGGCGCCGGCGCGAGCGCCTCCGGGCCCGAGACGGCGTCGAGGAACGGGTGCCCCTCGATGATCCGGCACGCGCCGGGCACGTGGCCGGCGAGCTTGTCGGCATGGCTGGCGTCGGCGAAGCACATCGTCGCCGCGCAGTCGGACAGGATGAACGCCGCTTCGCGGCCGTGAAGCCTGGCGTTGATCGGCACCGCCACCATCCCGGCCCACCAGGCGCCCCAGAGCAAGCGCAGGTAATCGGGCTGGTTGGCCAGGAAGAATCCGACGCGGTCGCCGGGAACCAGCCCCTGCTCGTGCAGCCAGGCGGCGGCGCGCGCGGCGCTGGCGGCGAACTCGCGATAGCTGCACACCACGACGCGGCCGCGCGCGATGGCGGGCCGCTCGCCGAATACCGCGGCGCTGCGCTCGAGCCAATGCGCAAGGTTCATCGTCTTCTCCTGTTGCAGCCGGTACCATTGATTCTGCCATGCACGAAACCGTCGAACGCATCGCCCGGCACCACGCCGAACTCAGCGCCTGGCGGCGCGACCTCCACGCGCATCCCGAGCTCGGATTCGAGGAAACGCGTACCGCAGCGCTGGTCGCCGAGCGGCTCGCCGCGTGGGGCATCGAGGTGCACCGCGGCGTGGGCCGGACCGGCGTGGTCGGCGTGCTGCGCAGCGGCGCCTCGCCGCGCACGATCGGGCTGCGCGCCGACATGGACGCACTGCCGATCCTCGAGGCCAACACCTTCGTGCACCGCTCGACGCACCCCGGCCGGATGCACGCCTGCGGCCACGACGGCCATACGACGATGCTGCTGGGCGCGGCGCAATACCTCGCCGCCACCCGGAACTTCGACGGCACGGTTCACTTCGTCTTCCAGCCCGCCGAGGAAGGGCTCGGCGGCGCGAAGGCGATGATCGACGACGGGCTGTTCCGGCGCTTTCCGTGCGAAACGATCTTCGGCATGCACAACCGGCCGAAACTCGCGGTCGGCCGGTTCGCGGTACGCGCCGGGCCGATGATGGCCGGCGGCGCGTTCTTCGACATCGACGTGACCGGCGTCGGCAGCCACGGCGCGCGCCCCGAATCCGGCGTCGATCCGGTGATGGTCGCGGTGCACATCGCCGCGACGCTGCAGACGATCGTCTCGCGCAACGTGCCGCCGGTGGAGACCGCGGTGCTGTCGATCACGCAGATCCACGCCGGCGACGCCTACAACGTGATCCCGCAGACCGCGCGGCTGTCGGGCACCGTCCGCGCGTTCTCCAGCGGCGTGATGGACCTGATCGGCCGCCACCTGGCGCGCGTCGCCGAGGGCGTCGCGCAGGCGATGGGCGCGAGCGTCGCGGTCGACTTCCGCGTGAACTTCCCGCCCACCGTCAACGACCCGCAGCAGGCGGAGTTCGCCGCCGCGGTCTGCACCGAACTGGTCGGGGCCGGGCAGGTGCTGCGAGATCCGCCGCTGATCATGGCCTCGGAGGACTTCTCGTTCATGCTGAACGAGGTGCCCGGCTGCTACGTGAACATCGGCAACGGCGACGTCGAAGGCGCCTGCGAGGTGCACAATCCGTCCTACGATTTCAACGACGCGGCGCTTCCGCTGGGCGCCGCGTTTTTCGTGCGCGCCGTCGAACGCAAGCTTGCCGCTGCCTGAAGTGAAGCCCTTCTTGCCCTTGTCCTTGCTCCGGTCTCGGTGTCGCTTGCCAGCCTGTGCGCGTCGCGGCAGGCGGTACTCGAACCAGAACGCCGCGGGCGGCCCACGCATTGGCCCACACGACATTGGACCACCCGGCGCGTCGTCGAGCGACGACGGCTCCGACGCTCTCTCGCAACGACCCTCGCGACCGGATTGCCATGCCCGAATCGCCCGATGACGTCACGCGCGCGGCCGGCGCGCCGGCCGCGGCCCGGCCCCTGCTGCGGCGCCCGTGGTTCTGGGTGCTGGTGATCGCGCTGGCGGCCGGCGCGTACTGGGCTATCGACTTCGCGAAGCGACGCGCGGGCAGTGCGGGCGAGCCGGCCCCTGTCGCGCAGGGCGCGGGGGCGAACGGCGCGCCCACCGGCGGCCCGGGCAGCACGTCGGCGCCCGGCGCAGGCGGCGCACAGGGTCCGGGGCGGTCGGCGGCCTCGGCGGCCCGGCGGCCCCGGCGCGGGCGGGCGCGGGCCGGCGGGCGAGCGGGCGATTCCGGTCACCGTCGCCGCCGTCGGGCGCGCCGACGTGCCGGTGGTGCTGAACGCGCTGGGCACCGTGACCTCGCTGCGCACGGTGACCGTGCGCTCGCGCGTCGACGGGCAGCTGCTGCGCGTGAACTTCCGCGAAGGGCAGATGGTGAAGGCGGGCGAACTGCTCGCGGAGATCGATCCGCGGCCGTTCCAGGTGCAGCTCGAGCAGGCGCAGGGGCAACTCGCGCGCGACCGCGCGCTGCTCGAGAACGCGCGGCTCGACCTCGAGCGCTATCGCACGCTGGTCGCGCAGGAGGCCGCCAGCGCGCAGCAGCTCGACACGCAGCAGGCGCTCGTGCGCCAGTACGAGGGCGCGGTCAAGTCGGACCAGGGCCAGGTCGACAGCGCGCGTCTGCAGCTCACCTATGCGCGGATCACCGCGCCGTTTTCCGGCCGACTCGGCCTGCGACTGGTCGATCCCGGCAACCTCGTGCGCGCGGGCGACGCGAACGGGCTGGTCACGATCACGCAGGTGCAGCCGATCGGCGTGACGTTCTCGCTGCCCGAGAAAGACCTCGCCCCGGTGCTCGCGCGCTATCGCGAGGGCACGCCAATGACGGTGCAGGCGCTCGATCGCGACCAGCGCGCGGTGCTCGCCACCGGCCGCCTCACGACGCTGGACAACCAGATCGACATCGCGACCGGCACGCTGAAGATGAAGGCCGAGTTCGCCAACGCCGACGGCGCGCTGTTTCCGAACCAGTTCGTCAACGCGCGGCTGAAGATCGACGTGCTCGCCGACGCCACCGTCGTGCCCAATGCCGCGATCCAGCGCGGCGCGCCCGGCACCTACGTCTACGTCGTGCAGCCCGGCAACTCGGTCGCGCTGCGCCGCGTCGAGACCGGCCCGGTCGACGGCGAACACACGGTCGTGAGGCAGGGCGTCGAGCCCGGCCAGCGGGTCGTCATCGACGGCGTCGACAACCTGCGCGACGGCGCCCGGGTCGACCCGATCGACAAGGGGGCCGCCGAGCGCGCCGCGTCGCAGCCCGCCGCACAGCACCGGCGCCCGCAGCAGCGCCAGCGCTAGCGACCGGACCGCAGCGGTGCCGGCGCGCCCGATGAATCGCTCCCGATGAACCCGTCGCGCCTGTTCATCCTGCGGCCGGTCGCGACCTCGCTGCTGATGGTCGCGATCCTGCTGGCCGGGCTGGTGGGCTACCGGCTGCTGCCGCTGTCGGCGCTGCCCGAGGTCGACTACCCGACGATCCAGGTCACCACGCTCTATCCCGGGGCGAGCCCCGACGTGATGACCTCGTCGGTCACCGCGCCGCTGGAGCGCCAGTTCGGGCAGATGCCGGGCCTGAAGCAGATGTCGTCGTCGAGTTCGGGCGGCGCGTCGGTGATCACGCTGCAGTTCGACCTGACGCTGCCGCTCGACGTGGCCGAGCAGCAGGTGCAGGCGGCGATCAACGCCGCCGGCACGACGCTGCCCAACGACCTGCCGGTGCCGCCGGTCTACAGCAAGGTCAACCCGGCCGACGCGCCGGTGCTCACGATCGGCGTCGCGTCGACCACGATCCCGCTGCCGCGCGTGCGCGACCTGGTCGAGACGCGGGTGGCGCAGAAGATCTCGCAGCTGCCGGGCGTGGGGCTGGTCTCGATCGCCGGCGGGCAGCGGCCGGCGATGCGGGTGCGCGTCGACCCGAAGGCGCTGGCCGCGGCCGGGCTCGGCATCGAGGACGTGCGCACCGCGATCGGCAACGCCAACTCGAACCAGGCCAAGGGCAGCTTCGACGGCCCGAGCCGCGCAGCGACGATCGACGCCAACGACCAGATCCGCGCGGTGTCGGGCTATCGCGACCTGATCCTCGCGTACCGCGGCGGCGCCCCGCTGCGGCTCTCCGACGTCGCGCAGATCTCGGAAGGCGCCGAGAACGATCGGCTGGCCGCGTGGTCCAGCGAAGAGCCGGCGATCGTGCTGAACATCCAGCGCCAGCCCGGCTCGAACGTGATCGAGGTGGTCGACCGGATCAAGGCGCTGCTGCCGACGCTGCGCGCCTCGCTGCCGGGCGCGGTCGAGGTGAAGCTGCTCACCGACCGCACGACGACGATCCGCGCGTCGGTGCGCGACGTCCAGCGCGAGCTGGTGCTGGCGATCGCGCTGGTCGTGATGGTGATCTTCCTGTTCCTGCGCAACCTGTCGGCCACGGTCATCCCCAGCGTGGCGGTGCCACTGTCGCTGGTGGGCACCTTCGGCGTGATGGTCCTCGCCGGCTTCTCGCTGAACAACCTCACGCTGATGGCGCTCACGATCGCCACCGGCTTCGTCGTCGACGACGCGATCGTGATGATCGAGAACATCGCGCGCTACCTCGAGGAGGGCGACTCGCCGCTCGAAGCGGCGCTCAAGGGCTCGAAGCAGATCGGCTTCACGATCATCTCGCTCACCGTCTCGCTGATCGCGGTGCTGATTCCGCTGCTCTTCATGGCCGACGTGGTCGGCCGGCTGTTCCGCGAGTTCGCGATCACGCTGGCGGTGGCGATCCTGATCTCGGCGGTCGTTTCGCTCACGCTCACGCCGATGATGTGCGCGCGGCTGCTGCGCCACGTTCCCGAAGAGCGCCAGGGCAGGTTCCAGCGCGCCAGCGGTGCGGCCTTCGATCGCGTCGTCGCGGCCTACGGACGCTGGCTGAACCGGGTGCTCGACCACCAGGCGGCAACGCTCGTCGTCGCGGTGCTGACGCTCGCGCTCACCGTCGCGCTGTACGTCGCGGTGCCCAAGGGCTTCTTCCCGGTGCAGGACACCGGCGTGATCCAGGGGATTTCCGAGGCCGGGCAGTCGATCTCGTTCGCCGCGATGGCCGAGCGCCAGCAGGCGCTGGCGCGCGAGGTCCTGAAGGACCCGGCCGTCGAGAGCCTGAGCTCGTTCATCGGCGTCGACGGCGTGAACCCGACGCTGAACACCGGCCGGCTGCTGATCAACCTGAAGCCGCGCAGCCAGCGCGATGCCGACGCCTCGGGCGTCATCCGGCGGCTTCAGCCGCGGCTCGCGCACCTGCCCGGCATCACGCTGTACATGCAGCCGGTGCAGGACCTGACGATCGAGGACCGCGTCAGCCGCACCCAGTACCAGTTCAGCCTCGACGACGCCGATCCCGACCGGCTTGCGCGGTGGGTGCCCCGGATGGTCGAGCGGATGCGCGCGATTCCCGGGCTGGCCGACGTCGCCAGCGACCTGCAGGACCGCGGCCTGCAGGCGTACCTGGAGATCGCCCGCGACGCGGCCGGGCGCCTCGGCCTGTCGATGAACGCGATCGACAACGCGCTGTACAGCGCGTTCGGCCAGCGGCAGGTCTCGACGATCTTCACGCAGGCCAACCAGTACCGCGTCGTGCTCGAGGTCGCGCCTCGGTTCCAGGCCAGCCCGCGCTCGCTCGAGGCGATCCACGTGAGCGGCACCGCCGGGCAACTGGTGCCGCTGTCGAGCATCGCGCGGGTCCTCGAGCGGCCCACCTCGCTCGTCGTCAACCACCTCGGGCAATTCCCGGCGGCGACGATCTCGTTCAATCTCGCGCCCGGCGCGTCGCTCGGAAGCGCGGTCGACGCGATCCACGCGGCCGAGCGCGAGCTCGGCCTGCCGGCCAGCATCCAGACCCGCTTCCAGGGCGCCGCGCTGGCGTTCCAGGCCTCGCTGGACAGCACGCTGCTGCTGATCCTGGCCGCGCTGGTCACCATGTACATCGTGCTCGGCGTGCTCTACGAGAGCTACATCCACCCGATCACGATCCTGTCGACGCTGCCCTCGGCCGGCGTCGGCGCGCTGCTCGCGCTGATGCTGGCCGGCAGCGACCTCGGCATCGTCGCGGTGATCGGCATCGTGCTGCTGATCGGCATCGTGAAGAAGAACGCGATCATGATGATCGATTTCGCGCTGGACGCCGAGCGCAACGAGGGCAAGTCGCCGCGCGAGGCGATCCACCAGGCCTGCCTGCTGCGCTTCCGGCCGATCCTGATGACCACGATGGCGGCGCTGCTCAGCGCGCTGCCGCTGATGCTGGGCACCGGCGTGGGCTCGGAGCTGCGCCATCCGCTCGGCGTGACGATGGTCGGCGGGCTGCTGCTCAGCCAGGTGCTGACGCTGTTCACGACGCCGGTGATCTACCTGGCGTTCGACAGGCTGGCGCGGCGATGAACTTCTCCGAGGTCTTCATCCGCCGGCCGGTGGCGACCACGCTGATCACGCTGGGCATCGTGCTCGCGGGGCTGGCGGCGTTCCGGCTGCTGCCGGTCGCGCCGCTGCCGCAGATCGAGTACCCGACGATCTCGGTGTCGGCGTCGCTGCCCGGCGCGAGCCCCGAGATCATGGCGGCCACGGTCGCGACGCCGCTCGAGCGCGCGCTCGGGCGCATCGCCGGCGTCACCGAGATGACCTCGAACAGCTCGCTCGGGCAGACGCGGGTGGTGCTGCAGTTCGACCTCGACCGCTCGATCGAGAGCGCCGCCAACGATGTGCAGGCGGCGATCAACGCGGCGCGCAGCTCGCTGCCCAGCGGCCTGGTGCGCAACCCCACCTACCGCAAGGTGAACCCGGCCGACACGCCGGTGTTCATCATTGCGCTCACCTCCGGGTCGATGACGCGCGGCCAGATCTACGACGTCGCGGCGACCGTGCTCGCGCAGAAGCTGTCGCAGGTGCGCGGCGTCGGGCAGGTCACGATCGGCGGCAGCTCGCTGCCGGCGGTGCGCGTGCAGGTCAACCCGCTGCAGCTCGACCGCTACGGCATCGGCCTGGAGCAGGTGCGGCTGGCGATCGCCGGCGCCAACGCCAACCGGCCGAAGGGCTCGGTCTCCGACGACCAGCGCCACTGGCAGATCGGCGCCAACGACCAGTCGCGCGACGTCGCCGACTACGTGCCGCTGGTGGTCAGCTACCGCAACGGCGCGGCGGTGCGGCTCTCCGACGTCGCCGACGTGCGCGAGTCGGTCGAGGACGAGCGCAATGCCGGCTCGTCCAACGGCAAGCCCTCGGTACTGCTGGTCGTCTACCGGCAGCCGGGCGCGAACATCATCGAGACGGTCGACCACATCTACGAGCTGATGCCGGTGCTGCGCGCGTCGGCGCCGGCGGCGATCGACATGCAGGTGGTGCTCGACCGCACGCCGACGATTCGCGCCTCGCTGCACGAGATCGAGCGCACGCTGGTCATCTCGGTGGCGCTGGTCGTGATGGTGGTGTTCCTGTTCCTGCGCAGCGCCGCCGCGACGCTGGTCCCGGCGGTCGCGGTGCCCGCGTCGCTGATCGGCACCTTCGGCGTGATGTACCTCGCCGGCTACAGCCTGGACAACCTGTCGCTGATGGCGCTCACGATCGCCACCGGCTTCGTCGTCGACGACGCGATCGTGGTGCTCGAGAACATCGCGCGGCGCCGCGAGGCGGGCGAGCCGCCGATGGCGGCGGCGATCGCCGGCGCCCGCGAAGTCGGCTTCACCGTCGTCGCGATCAGCCTGTCGCTGATCGCGGTGTTCATTCCGATCCTCGCAATGGGCGGCGTCGTCGGGCGGCTGTTCCGCGAGTTCGCCGTGGTGCTGTCGGTGGCGATCCTGATCTCGCTGCTGGTATCGCTGACGACCACGCCGATGCTGTGCGCGCGCTTCCTCGGCGGCCCGCGAGAAGGCTCGGGCGCCGGCAGCGCGGGCGGCACCGGGTCCGCGGAAGGGCGACTCGCGCGCCTGGCGCGGCGCTCGCTCGAGAAAGTCGTCGATGGCTACTCGCGCAGCGTCGGCTGGGCGCTCGATCACGGCTGGCTGATGCTCATGGTGCTCGCCGGCACGATCGCGCTCAACGTCTGGCTCTACGCCATCGTGCCCAAGGGATTCTTTCCGGCGCAGGACACCGGGCGCCTGTTCATGTCGATCCGCGGCGACCAGAGCATCTCGTTCCAGGCGATGCAGCAGAAGCTCGCCGCGTTCATCGAGATCGTCCGCGCCGACCCCGCGGTCACGATCGTCACCGGGTTCACCGGCGGCTCGCGCGTGAACAGCGGCTGGGGCTTCGTCACGCTGAAGCCGCTCGGCGAGCGAACGGAAACGGCCGAACAGGTCGTCGCGCGGCTGCGCATCGCCACCGCGCGCGTGCCGGGCGCCCGGGTCTTCATCGTGCCGGTGCGCGAGATCCGCATCGGCGGTCGCCAGAGCAGCTCGGAGTTCCAGTACACGCTGCTGGCCGACGACCTCGAGGTGCTGCGCACGTGGGAGCCGCGCATCCGCAACGCGCTGAGCCGGCTGCCGCAGATCACCGACATCGACACCGACCAGGAGGACAAGGGCCGCCAGGTGTCGCTGGCGATCGACCGCGACGCCGCGGCGCGGCTCGGCATCCCGACGCGGCTGGTGACCAGCCTGCTCAACGACGCCTACGGCCAGCGGCAGGTCTCGACGATCTACCAGCCGCTGAACCAGTACCACGTCGTGCTCGAGGTCGGCCCGCAGTTCCGCGACAGCCCCGAAGACCTGGCCAGCTTCAGCGTGCCGAGCGCGAGCGGCATCGCCGTGCCGCTGTCGCAGTTCGCCAGCTGGACGACGACGCCCGCGCCGCTGGGCGTGAGCCACCAGGGCCAGTTCGCGGCATCGACGATCTCGTTCAGCCTGCCCGAAGGCGTGTCGCTGTCGCAGGCGACCGTGGCGATCGAGGACGCGGTGGCGCGCCTCGGCGTGCCGACCAGCCTGTACGGCAGCTTCGAGGGCACCGCGGGCGCGTTCCAGCGCTCGCTCGAGAGCCAGCCGCTGCTGATCCTCGCCGCATTGATCACCGTCTACCTGGTGCTCGGCATCCTGTACGAGAGCCTGGTGCACCCGATCACGATCCTGTCGACGCTGCCGTCGGCCGGCGTCGGGGCGCTGCTCGCATTGATGGCCACCGGCACCGAGTTCAGCATCATCGCGCTGATCGGCGTGCTGCTGCTGATCGGCATCGTGAAGAAGAACGCGATCATCATGATCGACTTCGCGCTCGCCGCCGAGCGCGAGCAGGGGCTCGCGCCGCGCGAAGCGATCCACCGCGCGTGCCGGCTGCGCGTGCGGCCGATCCTGATGACGACGATGGCGGCAATGCTGGGTGCCGTGCCGCTCGCGATCGGCACCGGCAACGGCGCCGAATTGCGCCAGCCGCTGGGCATCGCGATCGTCGGCGGCCTGGCGCTCAGCCAGCTGCTGACCCTGTACACGACGCCGGTCGTCTACCTGACCCTGAACCGGCTCGCCGCGCGGGTGCGCGGCCTGCGGCGGCGGCCGCCGGCGGGCACGATTCGACCCTCGACCCCGGACGCCGCATGAACCGGAATCCCCGCCCCGATCGATCGATGCGTCGGCGCTTCCCCCCGCTCTTCGCGCTGCCCTTCGCGCTGCTGGCCGGCTGCGCGAATCCGCCCCCCTACGTCCGCCCGGACGTCGCGGTACCGGCCGCCTACAAGGAGCAGCCGCCGGAAGGCTGGCAGGCGGCGCGCCCGGCCGACCTGTACCGCAGCGCCTGGTGGACCGTGTTCGGCGACTCGCGGCTCGACGCACTGATCGCCGACGTCGATGCCGGCAACCAGGACCTGCGCCGCGCCGAGGCGTTGCTGCGGCAGGCGCGCGCCGCCACCGAAGCCGCGCGCGCGAGCCTGTACCCGTCGATCTCGGGCGGCGCGGGCGCGAGCCGCACCCATCAGGCTGGCTCGACCTTCAGCGCCTTCAGCCTGGACGTCGCCGCAGGTTGGGAACTCGATCTCTGGGGACGCGTGCGCAGCAGCGTCGCCGCGGCCGAAGCCGCCGCGAGCGCCAGCGAAGCCGACCTCGCGGCGGCGCGCCTGTCGCTGCAGGCGCAGCTCGCCCAGAGCTACCACCAGCTGCGGATCGCCGACGCGCAGCGCAAGCTGCTCGGCGAGACGGTCGAGTCTTACCAGCGCTCGCTGGAGCTCACACGAAACCGACTGGCCGCCGGCGTGGCCACGCGCGCAGACGTCGCACAGGCCGAGTCGCAACTGAAGGGCGCCGAAGCGCAGCGCCTCGAGGTAGGCATTGCGCGTGCGCAGCTCGAGCACGCGATCGCGCTGCTCACCGGCCGCGCGCCGTCCGCGCTCGCGCTCGCCGAGGCGCCGATGCCCGCCGACGTGCCGGCGGTGCCGGCGGGCGTCCCGTCGCAGCTGCTCGAGCGGCGTCCGGACATCGCCGCGGCCGAGCGCCGCGTCGCGGCCGCCAACGCGCAGGTCGGCGTCGCGCGCGCCGCGTACTTCCCGACGCTGACGCTGTCGGCCGACGGCGGCTTCCGCTCGAACCGGCTCGGCGAGCTGCTCTCGCTGCCGAACCGCTTCTGGTCGCTGGGTCCGTCGCTGGCCGCGGCACTGTTCGACGGCGGCGCGCGCGCCGCCGCGAGCGCACAGGCGGCGGCCGCCTACGACGCGACCGTCGCCGCCTACCGGCAGGCCGTGCTGACGGCGTTCGGCGAGGTCGAGGACAACCTGGTCGCGCTGTCGGTGCTGGCCGACCAGGAGCGCGTGCAGCGCGAAGCACTGGCCGCGGCGCGCACCGCGCTGGAGATCGCGACGCTGCAGTACAAGGCGGGAACGGTCTCGTACCTGAACGTGATCGTCGCGCAGACCGCGGTGCTGCAGGGCGAGCGCGCGGTGCTCGACCTGCGCGGCCGGCGGCTGACCGCCGCCGTGGCGCTGCTCAAGGCGACCGGCGGCGGCTGGTGAACATCGGCGATGCGAAGTCGCTGGCGACGCACCCGGCCTCGACCACGCACCGGCGGCATGAGCCCGCGATCGGCCGGTCTGCACCCGCCGCATGCCAGGCTCGCGCTCGCTCCGGCGATCGACTCCGGATCAGGGTCTCCGTTGACGCGCTCGCTCGCGACGCCGAAGCTGCGGGCATGTGGCGCCAGTCGTGATCGGCGCGGGCTCGCGGCGCCTCGCTGCGGCGAACAACGACACGGTCCCGGATTCGATCGATGCGACTCTTTCGCGCCTTCCTCGTGTTCGTTGCGCTCGTCTTCGGCCTCGCGACGCTCGTCGCGGGCACGCGGGTCCTGGCTGGCTCCGACCCGGGATACGTCGTGTTCGAACCGCTGCTCGTCTACAACGTCGCGATGGGGTTCGCGTACATCGCCGCAGGCATCGTCGCGTGGCGCAGCCTCGGTTGGGGCGGTCGCGCGGCCCTCGCGATCTTCGTGCTCAATCTCGTCGTGCTGGCCGCGATCGCGTGGCTGTACTCGACCGGCAGCTCGATCGCCATCGAGAGCGTGCGCGCGATGATCCTTCGGACCGCGGTGTGGCTCCTGTTGTTCCTCGGCTTCGCGTGGATCGGTCGCCGTACCGCCCGGGCGTGAGCGCGAGGCAACGGCGAATCCGGGCGTGCGAGCGGGCCTCGTAGCAGCGCTCGCGGCCGCGAGCCTCGTTGCCTGCGCGCCCGGCCCGGCCGGGGCGGGCACGCCGGAGGTGCTCGGGATGCGGCCGGCCCGCGTGCACGGCGCGCCCGGTCCGGTCGCCGGCGACCCGCCGATGAGCGGCCTGATCTGGGCCCCCGGAATCGACGACGGCTACGTCCCGCAAGGCGTCGCCTGGGGCGACGGCGCGGTCTACCTGTCGGGCTACCGAAGCACGGCGCCCGACATCGATCGCGGACCGTGCCGGATCTTCAGGGTCGACCGGCGCAGCGGCGCCCCGCTCGGCCACTTCGACTTGCCCGAGACCTGCGGCCACCTGGGGGGCCTCGCCTACGTCGGCAAGGGCACGCTGGTTGCATCGGACACGCGAAGGCTCTACCGGATCGATACGGCCCGGGCCTTCCCTCCGGGCCACGGCGCGGGCGCCGTGACGGCAACCGTGCAACTGCGCGGCGCGGTCAAGGGCTCGTTCGCCGACTTCGACGGCAGCGCGCTGTTCGTCGGCGCCTTCGAGAAAGGCGCGTCGAAGGCCCGGGGGCACTTCCTTCCGCTGTCGGTGTTCGATACCCACGACGGCAGGGCCATCGACGCCCGGTCGGCGATCCGCTCGATCCCGCTGCCGCAGCGGGCGCAGGGAGCGGCCTTCGACCGCGAGGGCCGTCTCTGGATCTCGGCCAGCAGCAGCCGTTTCGGCCGGCTGTACAGGCTCGACGACCGCACGGGCCGGATCGCTTCGAGTCACGAAATGCCGATCGGCATGCAGGACATCGCGTTCGACGACCAGGGGCAGCTGTGGTCGGTGTCGGAAGCCGGTTCGCTGCGATGGCAAGGATGGGCCAGGACGTTTCCGGTGCTCTTCCGCATCGATCCGGGTAGTCTTGGACAGCGTCGTTGAGCCTGGACAGGAGCACGCAGATGGCAACGGGCACCGTTCACCTTCACCGCGTCCTGCGGGCGCCCCCCGAGCGCGTCTATCGGGCCTTTCTCACCGCCGACGCCATGGCCAAATGGCTGCCGCCGAACGGCTTCACCGGCAGCGTCCACCACCTGGATGCCAGGGTCGGGGGAACGTTCAAGATGTCGTTCACGAATTTCACGACCGGGCACAGCCACGCGTTCGGCGGCGAGTACCTCGAGCTCGTCGAGAACGCGCGGCTTCGCTACACCGACCGGTTCGACGACCCGAGCCTGCCCGGCGTCATGACGACGACCGTGACACTGAAGGCGGTGTCCTGCGGCACCGAGCTGGAGGTCGTCCAGGAGGGCATCCCCGAAGTCATTCCCGTCGAAGCGTGCTACCTCGGCTGGCAGGAATCGCTGGTGCTGCTGGCGAAGCTGGTCGAGGCCGAGATCCGCGAATGATGCCGCCTGCCGGATCCTGGGCCGGCCGCGCGCATCGGCCTATCATCGGGGACGCCACGACCCGCCGAGCCGCCACCATGAGCGACGAACGCAAGCCGGACTGGGATCCCCGATCCGCCGAAGTCCTGCGCGACCAGCGCGCCGGCTACGACTCGATGCGCGAGCGCTGCCCGGTCGCATGGAGCGACTACCTGCAGTGGTCGCTGTTCCGGCACGAAGACATCGTGCGCGTGCTGCACGACCACGAGACGTTCAGCAGCGCGGTGTCCCGGCACCTGTCGGTGCCCAACGGAATGGATCCGCCCGAGCACACCGTGTATCGCCGCGTCGTCGAGCCGTACTTCTCAGCGACGCGCGTCGATGCCTTCGAGCCCTCGTGCCGACAGATCGCCGCGGACCTCGTCGGCGGGGTGCTGGCGCGCGGCGAAGTGGAGTTCATGGCCGGGTTCGCACGGCCGTTCGCGGTCGCCGTCCAGTGCGCGTTCCTCGGCTGGCCACCGGCGCTGCACGAACCGCTCGCGCGCTGGACGCGCAAGAACCACGAGGCCACGCTGGCCCGCGACCAGGCCGCCCTGTCGGACATCGCGCGCGAGTTCGAGGGCTTCATCGACCAGATGCTCGACGCGCGGCGGCACGCCGGCGCGAAGCCCGGCGACGACGTCACGGCCGCGCTGATGCACGAGACGGTCGGCGGACAGCCGCTGGGCGACGAGGAGATCGCCAGCATCCTGCGCAACTGGACCGTCGGCGAGGTCGGCACGATCGCGGCAGCGGTCGGCATCCTCGTCGAGCACCTCTCGCGACACGCGGGCCTGCAGGATCGGCTGCGCGCCCGGCCGGCGCTCCTGCCCGCGGCCATCGACGAGATCCTGCGGATTCACGGGCCGCTGGTCGCGAACCGGCGCGTCGCGACCCGCCCGGTCGAGATCGGCGGGCGCAGCATCGCCGCCGGCGAACGGCTCTCGCTGGTCTGGGTCTCCGCAAACCGCGACGGCCGCGTCTTCGACGATCCGGATGCGTTCCGGCTCGACCGCGACCCGGCAGCGAACCTGCTCTACGGGGCGGGCATCCACGTGTGCCCCGGCGCGCCGCTGGCCCGGATGGAGCTGCGCGTGGTCATCGAGGAACTGCTCGGGCGCGCGACGGGCATCGACCCCGTCCCGGGCAAGCCGGCGACCCGGGCGGCGTACCCGGCGAGCGGATTCACCGACCTGCCGGTGCGGGTCCGCTAGCCGCTGCGCAAGCTCCGACGAACTCCACGACCGGCTTGGCCACGGACCGACACCTCGACATCAGGGCCGCAGTGCTCGCGTGCCTGCTCGCCTTCGCCGCGGGTTGCGTGATGCACGAGACCTACGGCGACCGCGCGGCCCGGCCGGGCGAGCTCGCCGTCGTCGAAGGCTACTGGCACTACCGCGTCCTTTACGACGAGGAACTCCACGTCGCGGCGGTCGACGGCCGGCGCGAGGGCGGCAGGAGCGGCTGGCCCTACGCGTATTCCGTCAGCCTGCCGCCGGGAACGCACTGGCTCAGGGTCGCGATCCTGCGCAACAGCTCGGAGATCGCCTCGTGCGGCTTCGAGTGGACGTTCGAGGCCCGGCACCGCTACGCGGTGCAGCGCATCCGCCACGACCAGTTCCTGCTCGCGCACCCGACGTCCGACCGGTTTGCCGCCTCGCTCGCGATCGAGGTCACGGCGCCCGGCGAACTGGCTCGGAACCTGCGCGTGCCAGCGGTGTGCGGCCAGCACGCGATCTGTCGCCGGGACGGGGACTGCGCTGCGGAGCGGTCCTGCCGGTTCGATCCGGCCCTCGGGTTCGGCAGCTGCGAGGCGCGCGACCCGTGACAATTCCCGATGCGCCGCGTGGTCACGCACGCGCAGCCGGATATCCGTGCGACATTCAGGCACGACACAGGAGATTCCGATGATCGTCACCGTCTTCCGCTCGCGACTCAAGCCCGAGGGGCGCGACGAATACATGGCCCTGGCGCCGAGAATGGCCGAGCTGGCGCGCACGATGCCGGGCTACCTGTCGCACAAGAGCTTCGTCGCCGACGACGGAGAGCGCGTGACGATCGTCGAGTTCGAATCCGGGGAAGCCCAGCGCGCCTGGTCGACGCACGCCGAGCACGTCGCGGCGAAGAAGAAGGGCCGCGAGTCGTTCTACAGCGAGTACAGCATCCAGGTCTGCACCGTCGCAAGGGAGTCGCGATTCCCGGCGAAGCGCGCGTAGCGCGCGCGTCCACGAAGAGGCATCCCCCATGGATCCCACCCGTCCCGGCGTCGCCGACAAGCGGCGCGCGTTCCGCCAGCTGCACGCTTCCGGCTGCTTCGTCATTCCCAACCCCTGGGACGTCGGCAGCGCGCGCTACCTTCAGGGCCTCGGCTTCCAGGCGCTCGCGACCACCAGCTCCGGCTTCGCGTGGAGCCAGGGGCGCGCGGACGGTTCGATGTCGCGCGACAGGGTGCTCGAGCACCTGTCCGCGCTCGTCGCTGCGACCGACCTGCCGGTCAACGCCGACTTCGAGAGCGGCTTCGCCGCCGATCCGGCCGGCGTGGCCGAGAGCGTGCGCCTCGCCATCGAAACCGGCGTCGCCGGGGTGTCCATCGAAGACTCGACCGGCGATCCGGCCGATCCGCTGCGCGGCCTCGACGAATCGGTCGCCCGGATCCGCGCGGCGCGCGACGCGATCGACCGCTCGGGCGGCGACACCCTGCTGGTCGGGCGCGCGGAGTGCTTCATCGTCGGACGCCCCGATCTCGACGAGACGATCGCCCGGCTCAGGGCCTACGCGAACGCCGGCGCCGACTGCCTCTACGCCCCGGGGATTCGCACGCGCGAGCAGATCGCTGCGGTCGTCGCCGCGGTGGCGCCGAAGCCGGTCAACCTGCTCGTCGGCACCGCGAGCGAGCTCACGGTGCGCGACATCGCCGAACTCGGCGTGCGACGCATCAGCGTCGGCGGCGCGCTGGCCCGCGCGGCCTGGGCGGGCCTGATGAACGCGGCACGTTCGATCGTCGAGCAGGGGCGCTTCGACGGCTTCGCGAGCGCCGCGTCGGGCCGCGAGCTCGACGCGTTCTTTCGCGGGGCGGCGAAGGCTCCGGGTGCCGGGTGACCGGAGCCTGGACCGCTCGTCGCCGGCAGCCTAGCCTGATGGTCGAGGTGCTCTGATGCGAAGTCGCACGACCCTGCGGATGGCGGAATTCGCGTTGATCGCGGCGCTGGCCAGCGGTTGCGCCACCACGACGCCGATCAGTCGCGTGGCCTTGCCGCCAGTCACGACGATCGAGGGAGTCGTCTCGCAACCGGGCGCCGGCGGCTTCACCCTCACGGACGACACCGGCTCGATCTTCGTCAAGGCCAGGCTGCCGGGCGGTGCAGCGGCAGGGCCGGCTGCCGGCGAGCGGGTGAAGGTGTACGGCAACCTGCAAGGCGGCCCGGAGCGGATCTTCGACGGCTATGTGATCCGGCGACCGAACGGGGAACAGATCGTCGTGACGAAGCCGACGCCCCACTTCGGCTTCGTCATCCAGGGCAAGTTCGAGTAGCGGGCCGGAGATCCCGGCAAGGTTGCGACGAGGGCGGCCTCCGCGGCCCCGGGCGCGGCGCCCGCCGCTCGCCGTCGCCGATGCGCCCGGGTTCGGCGGCGCGCCACTGGCGCAGCACGGCCCGGCGCGCAACCTGCGTCGGTGTCGCAGCTGGCGGCGCTCCGTCGCGAGCAGATCAGGGCCCGCGTGCGAGCCCGCCTGCGCGATCCCGGGCTGGCCGTGGCCGCGATCGCGACGCAGCTGCGCCTGTCACCGAGCACCCTGCACCGCGCCTGGTCCGGCGAGCCCTGCTCGCTGGCCGACTGGATCTGGTCGCAGCGGCTCGACGCCGCGCGGCGCGACCTGTGCAGCCCCGGGCTGGCGCGGCGCAGCGTCAGCGAGATCGCGTTCCACTGGGGCTTCAACGATGCGGCGCATTTCAGTCGGGCGTTCCGGGCGCGCTTCGGCTGCGCACCGCGCGAACTGCGCGCCAAGGCGCTGGGCGAGCCCGGGCCCGCGTCCCGGGGATGAAGCCCCGGCGCGCGGGCGGCCATGTGCGCTATCGCTCGGAGTATTTGCGGCTCGAGCCGCGGGCGATCTCCACCGGATACTTCTGCGCGTTGATCGCCATCTTGCGCTTCGCCGCCTGCACGAGGTCGACGTCGAGCTTGTCGGCGAGCCGCACGAGGTAGAGCAGCACGTCGGCCATCTCTTCGGCGACCTTCGCGAGCGTCTCGGGCGCAAGCCGGCGCGACTCTTCTTCGCCGATCCACTGGAAGTGTTCGAGCAGTTCGGCCGCTTCGACCGACAGCGCTGCCGCGAGGTTCTTCGGCGCGTGAAACTGGTCCCAGTCGCGCTCGTCGGCGAAGCGGCGCAGCGCCTGCGCAAGCTCGCGCAGCGGGTCGGCGGCGTCCGGTCGGTCTTTCATCGTCACGGCGAGGTCGCGGGTGCAGGTCGGCGGGCAGCCTGCATGATAGTCCGTCCCGGAAGCGGGGCCGGGCTGCGCGTCGCCGCCAGGCGCGCGACAATGCACCGTGCCACCACGGAGGAAGCCATGGTCGTCCGCGTAGTCCGTCTCGGAACCGACAGGGCCGTCGACGAAGGCCTGCGCATCGGCACGGTGCGCCGCCCGCCGCGCGGCGTGCCGAAGTCGGAATTCGCGTCGCGCAACTGGTACGACGTCTGGTTTCCGAACCTGGCGCCGAGCGTCGAGACGATGAAGCAGGCGCAGCAGGCCACCACGCCTGCCCAGTGGGCGGCGTTCGCCCGGAAGTACCGCGCGGAGATGGCGCAGCCGGACCACGCGCACGCGATCGAGCTGCTCGCCACGCTGTCGCACCACACGAACTTCTCGGTGGGCTGCTACTGCGAGAACGAGGCGCACTGCCACCGCTCGGTGCTTCGGGAGCTGCTGCGCGAGAAGGGCGCCCGCTTCTAGCCGGGGCGGTCCTTCACGAGGATGCCCTCCATGCCGAAGCCACCCGAATACCTCGTCATCTCGCGCGGCCAATGGGACGAGGATGCTTCGCCGCAGCAGATCCAGGACGCGATCGACCGGTTCTATGCCTGGCACGACCGGCTGGTCGGCGAAGGGAAGATGAAGCCCGGGCAGCGGCTCGCGATCGACGCGAAGCGGGTCTCCAGGAGCGGCGTGACCGACGGCCCGTTCGCCGAGGCAAAGGAGGTCATCGGCGGCTACTGGTTTATCGTGGCCGGCAGCCTGGACGAGGCGGCCACGATCGCCGCCGGGAACCCGTGCCTGGCCGTCGGCCTCTCCTTCGAGGTGCGGCCGATCGAAGCCGCGCGCGCCAGTGCGTTCACGCCGGGCAGCGAGACCCCGCGCGGGCGGCAGCACGCTCGCGGCGACGCTCCGTTGCGCGATTCGAGCCGGCCCGACGCCGGGGCTTGATCGCGGACGCAAACGGGATCACGCTGCCGTGTTGCGCGCTTCTCGACCGGCTCGCGCCGGGCGTGATCCGGCAGCATCCTGGGGAGGGATCGCA